>JAIOYF010000027.1 GCA_021741245.1 Paracoccaceae bacterium | reverse complement strand
GATCCATGCTGCCCCTCATTGTCGAGGACCAGACGCACGGCGCGTTCGCGCACTTCAGGGGAAAACTTGTTCGTTGTCTTGCTCATAATGCTCCATCCTACTCACGAGTTGGAGCCTCCGGCAAACCCGGCGCGGTTCATCCTTCGGTGTAATAGTATTGCACGCAAACTGGGGAATTCACTGCAGATCAATTGCAAAAATGACTGCGGAGTGGCGAGGTGAGCGATACAAGCGAGGCTATATCTGTACAGCTCCGTTAAACTGGGAAAGTGAAACAGGGTCGCCGCAATTCGCCTTCAGAGCTAACACCCGTCTTGACGATGTCGCCGACGCAGTTGCAAATTTTTATGCGCATGAAATTGTCCCCGTCTTTGAAGAGCATGCGAGCTATCGTGCGATTATTCCATGCTTGGAAAGTCACGCCGATGGATGGGGAGGCTGGGACCAGGCGTTGCTTCTCGCATATCGGCTCAGTGGGTTAGTCGCTAAGGCAAGAGCCTATGAAGAGGGGCGCGCAAATAAATGCAATGCTGACGCAGCTTATTCGGACTACTTTAGCCCATTCCTGGCTCGCTATCGGCAGGAGTTCGAAGGGGAAAGCGGAATCTGAAAACGAGCGTTTGATCGCCCAAGCCGACATGAAAAGACGGTAGGAAGAGGTCAGCTTTGCCCGCATAGCTGCCCCTCCAGAACATCCTCTAAACAACCTAGCGGCACCAGAGGCAGTCCCAGAGCCTGTCGTCAGAACGCAAACATCAGCGCCCTCGCCAGCCCCCCTTGGCCCGAATGGCACTTGAGGACGCCCCGTTCATCGGCAGGTTGAGAAAGGCCCAGACCGGGGGCACACGCCCCCCGATCGCCTCACCCCGGCCCAATTGGGCGCTGCGAAAGGCCTGCGCGGCCCGACTCATCCGCGCGGCCACCCCCGCCCCCGGCCGCGCCAAAACCGCCACGGGCACGGCGCGCAAGATATCTTGCCAACGGTCCCATCGGTGGAACTGCACCAGATTATCCGCCCCCATCAGCCAGACAAACCTTACCCTCGGATAGATCGCCTGTAGCCGCGTGATCGTCTCATAGGTGAACCTTGTGCCCAGCCGTGCCTCCAGATCGGTGATCCGGACCCTTGGGTGCGCCATCACACTAAGCGCCTGCGCAAGACGGTCGGCCATCGGCGCGGGTTGACGGACCTTGAGCGGATTGCCGGGCGATACCAGCCACCAGACCTGATCCAGATGCAGCCGCTTGATCGCCTCTCGCGTGATATGGGCGTGGCCCTCATGCGCGGGGTCGAAAGACCCGCCCAACAGGCCAATCACCTGCCCCTTTTCCGCATGGGGAAACCCCTGCCGCATCCTTGTCCGCCCCTTTATGGCCAAGCCCCTGTTTCACGGGTGTTTTCTCAGACTGTCAATCGCAGCCTTGCAAATCGCGGGGCTTTGCGTTGGATAAAGCACATGACACCCCACATTTCCCTCGCAGATCCGACGTCACCCCAAGCGCTGCACGCCTTGCGCGCTTATTACAGCGAACTTGCAGTCACCTTTCCCGGTGGCTTTGATCCCGGCCCCTTGCCCGGCGACGGGCTGGAACAGATGCGCCCGCCGCTTGGCCTGTTTCTTCTGGCTTGGGCGGGCGACAGCCCTATTGGCTGTGTCGTCCTGCGCGGCGATGGCACCTCCACGGCCGAGGTCAAACGCCTTTGGGTCGCCCCTGCAGCCCGCGGCACCGGCCTCGCCGCATCCCTGATGGCCGAGGTCGAGGACCGCGCCCGCCAAATGGCCATCACCCGCCTTGTGCTCGATACCTCACGCCATCTGCCAGCGGCCATTGCCTTCTATCGCCGCCACGGCTGGACCGAGATCCCGCGCTACAACGACAACCCTTATGCGCATCATTTCTTTGAAAAACGCGTGACCGCACCAACAGCCGCCTGAAAAGCGCACGGCGCGACGGGTGGGTGGGTGGGGGCGCGCCGGGCGCTTTTCACCCCCCGCCCCAACCACCCGATTGCCCCCGGCCCCGCTTTGCCCTATCTGCATCGCAACCCAAGTTTCGCAGGAGAATCCCCATGGCCAGCTATCAGTACGTCTATCACATGGAAGGCGTCTCCAAGACCTATCCCGGCGGCAAGAAATGCTTTGAGAATATCCACCTGAACTTCCTGCCCGGCGTCAAGATCGGCGTCGTTGGCGTCAATGGCTCGGGGAAATCCACGCTCTTGAAAATCATGGCCGGCATGGACACCGATTTCAAAGGCGAGGCTTGGGCCGCCAAGGGGGCCAAGGTGGGCTACCTTGCGCAAGAACCCTACCTCGACCCCAAGCTGACGGTGAAAGAAAACGTCATGCTCGGCGTGGCCAAGGAAACCGGTATCCTTGAGCGCTATAACGAACTGGCGATGAACTACTCGGACGAGACGGCGGATGAGATGGCCGCCCTGCAAGACCAGATCGATGCGGGCAACCTGTGGGAACTGGAAGCCAGCGTCGGCGTGGCAATGGATGCGCTGCGCTGCCCGGCCGATGATGCCGATGTCGAAACCCTGTCGGGAGGCGAGCGTCGCCGCGTCGCCCTGTGCAAGCTGCTCCTTGAAAAGCCCGACATGCTGCTGCTTGACGAACCCACAAACCATTTGGACGCCGAATCCATCGCTTGGCTGCAAAAGCACCTGATTGCGTACAAGGGCACGATCCTGATCGTCACCCACGACCGCTATTTCCTTGACGACATCACCTCGTGGATCCTTGAGTTGGACCGTGGCCGCGGCATTCCCTACGAGGGCAACTATTCCGCATGGCTGGACCAAAAGGCCAAACGGATGAGCCAAGAGGCGCGTGAGGACAAGTCCAAGCAAAAGGCGCTGGAAAAGGAACTGGAGTGGATCCGCTCGGGCGCCAAGGCGCGACAGTCCAAGGGCAAGGCCCGTATCGCCCGCTACAACGAGATGGCCGGGCAAACCGTGCTGGAACGCGCCTCCACTGCGCAGATCGTCATTCCCAACGGCGAGCGTCTTGGCAACAAGGTGATCGAAGTCGTCGGCCTGAAAAAGCACATGGGCGACAAGCTGTTGATCGAGGATCTGACCTTCACCATTCCGCCCGGTGCCATCGTCGGCGTTATCGGCCCCAATGGCGCGGGCAAATCCACCCTCTTTCGCATGATCACCGGGGGCGAGCAGCCCGATGAGGGCACGATCAGCCTAGGCGATACCGTGCATCTGTCTTACGTCGACCAGTCCCGCGATGCGCTTGACCCCAACAAGAACGTCTGGGAAGAGATTTCGGGCGGGTCCGAGGTGATCCAGCTTGGCGATATGACGATGAACTCTCGCGTCTATACCGGGGCCTTCAACTTCAAAGGCACGGATCAGCAGAAAAAGGTTGGCCTTTTGTCGGGCGGGGAACGCAACCGCGTCCACATGGCAAAACTCCTGCGCTCGGGCGGCAACGTCCTGCTGCTTGACGAGCCGACCAACGATCTGGACGTGGAAACCCTGCAAGCCCTCGAATCCGCCATCGAAGACTTCGCCGGCTGCGCCATCATCATCAGCCACGACCGCTTCTTCCTCGACCGCCTCTGCACCCATATGCTGGCGTTTGAGGGCGAAGCCCATGTCGAATGGTTCGAAGGCAACTTCGAGGCCTATGAAGAAGACAAAGTCCGCCGTCTGGGACCGGACGCACTGGAGCCGAAGCGGGCGAAGTACAAGCGCTTTTCGCGCTAGGGGTGGCTTCTGATCGCTTCTGACAAGTGGGGCCCAAGACAGGCGGTATTGATCGCCTCTCTTGGGCCCCTTTGACATTGGACAGGGTTGCGTAAGTTTGAAGGCAGCGCCGCGGGGGGATTTCCCCTCGCTTCCGGGCATCTTGGATGCGCTTGGCGGGCGGCGTCCAAGCTGCAGCAGGCGCATTCATGTCGCACCACGAAACCACACCCCAGATGGTCTGGTTACACCCCACCATCTGCCCCCAGCAATCCTGATCCCTGATAACATCGGCCCCCGACCTCTGCCTTACACTGACCCCTTCGATTCCCCGCCGCAGGGCAAACACAAGGAGTTTCAGATGAAGGGCATCATTGCTTGGGCCATGGGCGTTCCGCTTATCGTCATCATTGCGCTTTACTTTTTCGATTTCTTCTAGGCACGCGACGGGTGGGGTGCTTGCGACCCCAACCACCCTGTCCCTCAGATGTGGCGCGTTTAAACCACGCCGCTGACTCGCCGCTTTCGGCCCGGTTGACCCCCGCCCCGGCATTGTCTAGGCGTGGGGCAAGCAATCCGCTTGGGGGTCAGATGCCGGAACTTTTCGCCTATACCGACGGGGCCTGTTCGGGCAATCCCGGCCCCGGAGGCTGGGGCGTGTTGCTGATCGCTCGCGATGGCGCGACGGTCCTGAAAGAGCGCGAGCTTTGCGGCGGCGAGGCCGATACCACCAACAACCGGATGGAGCTTATGGCCGCCATCTCGGCGCTGGAATCGCTTAGCCGCGCCAGCGAATTGGTGATCGTCACCGACAGCGCCTATGTGAAAAACGGCGTAACCACTTGGATTCACGGCTGGAAACGCAAGGGCTGGAAAACCGCTGACAACAAGCCCGTAAAGAATGTGGAACTCTGGCAGCGGTTGGAACTGGCGCAGGCGCGTCACAAGGTGGAGTGGCGCTGGATCAAGGGCCATGCCGGCCACGCGGAAAATGAACGCGCCGATGCGCTTGCCCGCGCCGGAATGGCCCCGTTCAAGCCCAGCCGCCCCGCCTGAAGTCAGAATGTCTTGATTACAAGCCATCGCCCGCCTATTCCTGTCGCATGCCCCGCGTAAAACTGATTTCCGATCAAGAGGTTTTTGTCATCATCCGAAGGCTGATCGCCACCTCGGGGGACAAGGCCGCCACCTTTGGTGCCGTGTCGCGGGCAACCGGTTTGGCGGGGGCCACATTGGTGCAGCGCTTTGGCACTCAAGATGGGATGGTTCGCGCGGCGCTTCTGTCTGCGTGGGATGATTTGGACGCACAGACGGCACTGGCCGAGGCCACGGCCGATCTGACGCCAAAGGGGGCGCAGGCCTTGCTGAAATCCCTGACCCCAACGACCGACGCTGGCGGCGAGACATCCTTGCTTGCAGCGGATTTTCGGGATCCGGCCTTGCGGGCGCGAGCGGGCCAATGGCGCGAGCGTGTCGAATTGGCTCTGGCTCTGCGCTTTGGTGGCGGCTCCAAGGGACAAGAGGTTGCTGCCATTGTGTTTTCGGCGTGGCAGGGGCAACTTTTGTGGACGATGGTGGGCGGCAAAAGCTTTCGGCTTAAAGACGTGATCAAGCGCCTTACTTAGCGAAATACACTTTCCAGACCCAGATCAAGGCCATCGCACCAAGAACGGCCCCGACAAATCCGGCCATCCAGCTTGTCGCCATGATCAGCATGCGCAACACAAACCCGCCGATCAGCGCCCCAAAGACACCAATCGCAATGGTGGTGGGCACATCCGTTTGCAGCCTCATCAACCGCGTCGCCAGAAAACCGGCGGCAATTCCAATGATCACAAGTACGACAATAGGCATGACAGCCTCCCTTACCAGACCCTCAATATGGGAAGGGGCGCGCGAATGTGAATGGGGTCCCTGTCAAAGCCGCAGCCATCGGGCTGTGGTGACGGTCTTTGTCATCGACAAAGGTTGGTCAGGCAAGGATCGGGGGCAGGCTCAGGCCACGCAGAACCTCAGATGCGGGCATCGGGCGCTTGCCTTCGCGCTGCGCCTCCAGCACCTCAATCGCGCCATCGCTACAGGCAATGGTAAAGCCGCCCAGCACTTGCCCCGGAACCTGCCCCGGCACACCATCAACCGCGCGTGAGCGCAGCAGTTTGACCCGCTCTGCCCCAACCATCACCCATGCCCCCGGAAAGGGCGACAGGCCCCGGATTTGGCGATCCACCTGCGCGGCGGGGCGATCAAACTGCACCCGCGCCTCGGCCTTGTCGATCTTGGCCGCATAGGTCACGCCCACATCAGGTTGCGCCGTCGCGATCAGGTCGGGCAAACGGGCCAAGGCCTCGACGATCAGATCAGCGCCCATCATGGACAGTCGGTCATGCAGATCGGATGTCGTTTCATTTGTGGCGATCGGGGTCGCGGCACGCAGCAAGACCGGCCCGGTATCAAGACCCGCCTCCATCTGCATGATGCAAATGCCGGTTTCTGCATCCCCCGCCATGATGGCCCGATGAATGGGCGCCGCCCCGCGCCAACGCGGCAAAAGCGAGGCATGGATGTTCAGGCAGCCGTGACGTGGCATATCAAGCACGGCCTGTGGCAAGATAAGCCCATAGGCGACCACGACAGCAATATCGGCGTTCAGTGCGGCAAACTCGGCCTGCGCTTGCGCATCACGCAGGCTTGTCGGATGTCGCACGTTCAGCCCAAGGGCCAAAGCGCGTTGATGCACGGGCGACGGTCGATCAGCCTTGCCGCGCCCCGCCGGACGCGGGGGCTGGCTATAGACGGCAACAACCTCATGCGCCGCCGCCAAGGCCTCAAGCACGGGAACCGAAAAATCGGGCGTGCCCATGAACACCACCCGCATCAGCGTTTCCGCCACTTGTCGGATTTTGCGATCAGCATCTTGCGTTTCAACAGGGACAGATGATCGAAATACATCTTGCCGGCCAAATGGTCGATCTGATGCTGCGCCGAGGTTGCCCACAGGTTCACGAAATCACGATCTTCGATCTGACCGTCCGCATTCAGAAAGCGCACCGTCACCGCACGCGGCCGTTTGATCACCGCCGAGACACCGGGCAGATTGGGGCTGGCTTCGTCATGCTCGCGCAATTGGCCCGAGGCATGCAGGACCTCGGGGTTGGCCATACGCACGGCTTGGCCGCGCGCATCGGAACAATCGACAACGGCAAGGCGCAGGGGAATCCCGATCTGCACGGCAGCAAGGCCATATCCGGGCATGGCATCCATCGTCTCGATCATATCGGCCCAGATGGCCCGCACCTCATCGGTGATTTCCGTCACATCTGCGGCTTTGCTCCGCAAGATGGCCGCGGGATAGGGGATGCACAACCGGACTGTCATGCGGCAACCGCGTCAAACTGTGACAGGGCTTGGGCCCGCTCTGCCGGGGCAAGCCGGTCAAGGGTCACGATGCCATCCAGATGATCATACTCGTGCTGCGCACAAATCGCGGCAAAGCCAGACAGCCGCCGCTCCACCCGCAGGCCATCCAGCCCGGTCCAAGCCATCTGAATGGCCTGTGCCCGCGCGATCCGGGTGATCGGGCCGGGAATGGACAGACAGCCCTCATCCCCCGTGGCCACAACGGCAGAGCGCCAGAGGATCTCGGGGTTGATACAGACCATCGGGTCGGGCGTGCCCGTCTTCCACGTCACATCCATCACAAACAGCCGTTGCAACACCCCGACTTGTGGCGCGGCAAGGCCGCGTCCGGGGGCGGCATACATGGTTTCCAGCATCTCTTGGGCCAAACGGTGGATGCCCGGCGTGATGCCCTCAACCGCGCTTGCACGCGTGGAAAGCCGGGCGTCGGGCCAGCGCAATATTGGCAAAATGGCCATCAGACGCCCCGCGCCCGCTCACGCTTCAGCTTTTCCATCTTGCGGGTGATCATCTGGCGCTTCAGCGGCCCAAGATAATCAATGAACAGCTTGCCGTCCAAATGGTCGATTTCATGCTGCACACACGTGGCCCAAAGGCCCGAGAACTGCTCCTCTTGCGTGCTGCCATCAAGGGACGTCCATTGCACCTTTACTTCGGCGGGGCGCTTGACCTCGGCATATTGCTCGGGGATCGACAGGCAGCCCTCTTCATAGGTCGTCAGATCCTCTGACGACCAAACGACCGTTGGATTGATCAAAACCATGGGGCGGGGCGGGCCGTCCTTGATGCAATCCATCACCAGAACACGGCGCATGACACCCACCTGTGGCGCGGCAAGGCCGATGCCGGGGGCGTCATACATCGTCTCCAGCATATCGGCGGCCAGAAGATGTACCTCTTGGGTTATCTCGGACACAGGGTCACAAGACTTCTTGAGGCGCGGGTCAGGATGGATAAGGATGGTGCGGATCATAAGCCATGATTTACGGCGCAGTTGATTGCGGTGCAAGAGGAAGGACCCAAAACAACACATTCCCGACCACAGGGGATTACTTGGAACTTTGTTCCGAATACAATTAATGATTTGGAACAGCCGTCCGACATGATCATATATGCCGGAACATTCCACCCAAAAGCACGCCACCAGAAGAAACGGGCCGAACATGAGCTTTGACGAACAGATCGACCGCCTTGGCACCCATTCCGTAAAATGGGACATGATGGAAAAGGTTTACGGCGTGCCCGCCGACAAGGGCATCGCGATGTGGGTGGCCGATATGGACTTTCGCCCGCCAGCGGGGGTGCAGGCCGCCATCGAGAAAATGGCGTCCCATGGCATCTATGGCTACTATGGCGATGACGCCGGCTATTTGTCGGCAATCTGCTGGTGGATGAAAACCCGGCATGGCTGGACGGTGGACCCAAAGCACATCTTCACCACGCATGGTCTGGTGCATGGCACGGGCATGGTTGTCGATGCCTTTACCAAGCCCGGTGACAGCGTGGTCTTGATGACCCCGGTTTACCACGCCTTTGCCCGCGTCATTAAGGCTGCTGGACGCGACGTCGTGGAATGCAAGTTGGCCCTGCACAAGGGCCGCTATGAGATGGACTTCGCCGCGTGGGATGCCCAGATGACGGGCCGCGAAAAGATGCTCATCCTTTGCTCACCGCACAACCCCGGCGGACGCGTCTGGACGGTGGAGGAGCTCCGTGCCACGGTTGATTTCTGCAAACGCCACGACCTTATTCTGGTGTCCGACGAAATCCACCATGACCTTGTCATGCCCGGTCACCAGCACCACGTCATGGCCAATGTGGCCCCAGATATGGCGGACCGTCTTGTCATGATGACGGCGGCAACAAAGACGTTCAACATCGCGGGCTGCCACACCGGCAATGTCATCATCGCCGATGAGGTTTTGCGCAAACGCTTTGGCGACCGCATGATGGCGCTTGGCATTTCGCCCAATTCCTTTGGCCTGCACATGGTCGAGGCGGCATATTCGCCTGAGGGCGCGGCGTGGGTCGATGCGCTGAACACCTATCTTGATGGCAACCGCCGTCTGTTCGAAGATGGGGTCAACGCGATTCCGGGTGTGCGCGCCATGCAACTCGAGGCGACTTACCTTTCATGGGTCAATCTGGATGGCACGGGCATGGCCCCGGCCGAGTTCAAGGCCCGTGTGGAAAAATCCGCCCAAATCTGCGTCAACCACGGCGAGACATTTGGCGCCGGGGGCGAGACGTTCTTGCGGTTCAATCTTGCCACCCCACGCGCACGGGTGGTGGAGGCAGTGGCCCGCCTGCAAGCTGCCTTTGCCGATCTGCAATAACGCGATGCGCGGGTGCAGCTTTTGCATCCGCGCAAATCATGCGTCTATCGGTTTATTAACTTAGATGCTCAACGCCGACTATTTGCGTGGAAGCAGTGCCACGGGCGCGTTCTCGTCTTGCCAAAAATCAAGCGGCGCCTTGTCAAGAACAGCAGTGGATCGCTTGAATTCGCAAATAATCTCGCCGTTTTCGACATTGGAGGCGATGATCAGGCATTGAAACACATGCCGACCGCCATCGTAGACATCCACCAAGCCACGCAAATGCGGGGTCAGATCGGCGTCGAGGGCAAAGCCACCGTCCCAGAACCGAAGAACCGGGAAAACCGCCTCTCCCACCTGCACGCGCATACGCGAGCGCCGTTTTGCGGCGCGCTTGCGGGCAAGATCCAATCCATCGCGCACGTCCTGTGGCAGAAACTCAAGCATGGCAGCCTCTCTGCATTTCTGAAGAATACTATGTTCCACAATAACTTAAAATCAAGTCAACTCTGTGACTGTCCCGCACAAGGCGCAACAGTCACCACGAATCCTCACCTCTGTGTCGGTTTTGCAGTGTCTGAACGGGGTATTCTGCCCCCTGTGCTGCGCAAAAGGGTGATTGCCCTTGGCCTTGAAATCCGCTCTCAACACCTCGCATCCCCCCGAGGGTTAGGGAGTGAGTCGGATGAATGCGCCTGCGACAGAATCATGATGAACGTGGATATTGACTTGCCCAGATGCGGCGCGCAGGGCGGCCACCTTTGGGCATCATTGGGGGCCGCATGGCATTGCTGATCGCCATGGTGCTGGATGCATTGCTGGGCGAGCCGCGCCTGCTGTGGGACCGCTGGCCACATCCGGCGGTGTTGATGGGCCGGGCTGTGGGGTCTTTGGACAAAAGGTTTAACACGGGGACGTTTCGGAAAGCACGCGGCGCTGCATGCCTTGGGGTCCTTGTGTTGGGGGCCTATGGGCTTGGCTATGCCATCACGATGGTGCCAGACCATGGCATTTTGGAAATCGTCGCGGCGGCAATTTTGCTGGCCCAGAAATCCTTGGTCGATCACGTCCGCGCCGTGGCCGATGCCCTGCGCCTTTCCTTGCCCGAGGGTCGGCGGGCGGTGTCGATGATCGTGGGGCGCGACACGGCCAACATGACCGAACCCGCCGCAGCCCGCGCCGCAATAGAAAGTGCCGCCGAGAATCTGTCAGACGGTGTCATCGCGCCGATCTTTTGGTTCTTGGTCGGCGGCCTTCCCCTGATGCTGGTCTACAAAGTCGCAAATACCGCCGACAGCATGATCGGCCACCGCACGCCCCGGCACGAGGACTTCGGTTGGGCCGCTGCGCGTTTTGACGATCTGTTGAACCTGATCCCGGCGCGCATGACCGCCCTTTTGATCGCGCTTTCGCATGGCTGGACCGATCCCACCGCAATTTTGCGCGACGCGCCCTTGCACCGCAGCCCCAATGCCGGTTGGCCCGAGGCTGCGATGGCGGTGGTTCTTGATATATCCCTGTCTGGCCCGCGATCCTATCACGGGGTCTCAACCGATTTTCCATGGGTCTGGGCCGAGGGGCGGCGCGATCCCGGCCCGGATGAGATTGACGCCGCCTGCCGCGCGCTTTGGCGGGCATGGGCGCTTATGCTGGGCATTGTCGCGCTGATATCTCTGATCTAGGGTTTGCTGCATGAAACATTTGATCCTGCCCCTTTTGGGCCTTGCCCTTGCCCCCCTCGCCGCACAGGCCGCCCCCTGCGGCGGCCCCCTGCCCGCCTTTCTTGAGGCGATAGCCGACGATGCTGCCGCCGCAGGCCTTGATCCAAAGGCCACAGCCAGTTTTCTGCGCGGCGCTGGGATCGACGAAAAAGTTCTGAAGGCCGACCGCAGCCAAGGCGTGTTTCGGATGAATTTCATCGACTTTTCGCGCAGGCTCATCTCGCAAAACCGGCTAGACACGGGCCGGGCGCTGGCCCAAAAGCACGTCGCCATCTTTGATCGCGCCGCAGCCCAATACGGGGTGCCACGCGGAATCCTGTTGGCGTTTTGGGCGTTCGAGACGGATTTTGGTCAGGTGCAGGGCGATTTCAACACCCGCAATGCCCTTGTCACCCTTGGCCATGATTGCCGCCGGCCCGAGCTTTTCCAACCCCAGATCCTTGCAGGCATCGCGCTGCACGCCAAGGGTGACTTGCCCACCAACACTACCGGGGCATGGGCGGGCGAGATTGGCATGGTCCAGATGTTGCCCGCCGATATTCTGGCGCGCGGGGTCGACGGGGATGGCGATGGCCATGTCACCTTGAAAACCTCGGTCGCAGATGCGCTGATGTCAGGGGCGCAATTGCTGCAGCATCATGGCTGGCAGGCCAACGCGCCTTGGCTGGTGGAGGTGACGGTGCCGCGCCAGATGGATTGGTCGCTCAGCAACCTTGAGACGTGGCTTTCGGTCGACGACTGGCAGGCCATGGGCGTGGCGCCGCGCAGCGACAGCCTGCCGGGGGGCGAGGCTTCGCTGGTTTTGCCACAGGGCCGGAATGGGCCTGCCTTTCTGGCCTATCGCAATTTCCAGACTTTGTTCGACTGGAACCAAAGCTTTACCTATGTGCTGACGGCGGCCTATTTTGCGACCCGTCTTGAGGGGGCGAAAACCTATGATGCGGGCAATGCCGATCCGGGACTGGAGGCCGCACAGATGATCGCCCTGCAAGAAAAGCTGGCGGCGCGGGGGCATGATGTGGGCAAGATCGACGGCATCCTTGGCGCAGGCACCCGCGCCGCTGTGCAGGCCGAACAAAAGCGCCTTGGCCTGCCCGCTGATGGCTGGCCCACACCTGACTTGCTCAACGCACTTTGAAAACATCCCCAAGGGGCCAGCATGACCCAGAACCCAATGATGGCCAGCTTGATGGCGGCTTTGCCCCATATACAGGCCGCACCAAAAACCGATGCGCCAATTCACAGCCTATGCTTTCGCCCCGGTTACAATTTGCGGGAATTTCCGCAAAGCCTGCGCCTGACCCGTGATCAGGGTGTTCCGGGCGAGCGCTGGTTGACAGCCCCATGGCTGACGCTGTCCGATGGGCGGCCAGACCCCAGCATTCAGGTCTCGATCCTGCCCACCCGCGTGATGGAGCTTGTCTGGTGGGACAAAGAGGGCCAACCCCACCCCGGCGACACAATCGTGGCCGATCTGGACACGAGCGAGTCCAATCTGCCCGCAGGCACCCTGCTGCAAGCAGGCAGCGCCGTCTTGCGCGTCTCGGCAACGTTCAACGAGGCTTGCGTGAAATGGAAGGTGCGCTACGGGCAGGCAGCCAAAGACTGGGTCACAGCCCCCGGCCACCCGCCCCTGCGCCTGCGCGGGATCTTGTGCGCAGTGGAAAAAGACGGCGACGTGTCCTTGTCTGACCGCCTTCACCGTCTTTGACCTGATCTGAAATGCCGAAGCGGATGTGGCGGGTCAGGCGGCCAAGGCCGCGTTTTCCGCCGCCATCACCTTTAGCCGCGCCGGACGCGCCATGCACCGCGCCACCCAATCGGCAATCAGCGGATCATCAGGCGTATTGCCAAACCATGCATAGGGCGAATGCACCAGAATATCCGCCGCCGAAAACCTGTCGCCCAAAAGCCATGGCCCCTTGGACAAAGCCGCCTTTAGCCGCGCCTCGACAGCGGACGAGTCGCGGATCGCCTGTGTCAAATAGGGGTGCGACAGACCTGCCGCCTCAAGGATCAGCACGGGTTCCATCACGCTGCCATACCAAAACAGCCATGTCAGATAGTCCCCACGCCGTGGATCGCCCGGCTTTGGTGCAAGGCCGCTGTCGGGGAAAAGTGCGGTCAGGTACAACATCACGGCGGCGGTTTCCGTGATCAGCGTCCCGTCATGCAGCAGGGCTGGCACCTTGTGTTCGGGATGCGGATTGGCGGGATCGGCAGCGCCAGTGCCATCCATGCGCGGAATATCCGTGATCCGAACATCAACTTGATCGGCAATCCCCATCTCTTCGATCAGGGTGACGATCCGGGTCGACCGGGACTTCGGGGCGTGAAACAGGGTGAGCATGATTTTCTCCTTTGCGGTTTTGACTACCCAATTTATGCTCCAGCACTCCTGACAGTTTCCGGCAGTATGTTCATGCCCCGCGCCGATCGCCTGCTTCGCCTTTTGACCGCCTTTCGCCGCCTGCCCCAGCCGGTCACAGCCGCGCGTCTGGCCGAAGAAACCGGTGTCTCGGCCCGCACGCTGTACCGCGATATCGACAGTCTGCGCCTTGGGGGGGCGCTGATTGATGGCGCGGCGGGGGTTGGCTATACCCTGACCGAAGACCCCGCATTGCCGCCGCAGATGTTCTCGCGGCTGGAGGTTGAGGCACTTGTGCTGGGGCTGGCACAGGTGCGCGCCATGGGCGATCCCGCAATGGCCGAGGCGGCAGAAGCCGCACTTGCCAAGATCACCGCCACCCTGCCCGAACGGGTGCAGCGACACGCCGTCCATGCGGTCAGCCGCAGCTACAGCTTTGGTGCGCGGGCAAAGGTGCCATCGCATACCGCGCTGATCCGGCAAGCCTGCTGGGACGAAGAGGAACTGACCCTGACCTTTACCGATGTGCGGGGCGAGGTGACACGGCGCACCATCAGACCCCTGGCAATCGTCTATTTCGACTCGGCGCTGGTCTGCCTTGCGTGGTGCTGTCTGCGCGATGGGTTTCGCCGCTTTGACCTTGCCCGGATCAGGGATGTCGCGCGCACCGGCAGCAGCTTTCGCCCTCGTCGCGTGCCGCTTTTGCGTGACTACATCGCCTTTATCCGCGAACGCGTGCCCGACCTGACCTAGGGACCAAGTCCCGCCTACATCCCTTCGCCGGGCGCGCGTTGCGACCGACGCCAGCGGATGCACTGGGCCACCATTTCTTCGGCAACAGCCGCCCAAAGGTGAAGCGCCTGCGCGTCGCCTTCGATCAGGCGCATCGTCACCCGCGTTTCGCCAAGGAAAATGTCCATGGGCGCATGCGGTTGGCGGGCGTTCCATTGCGCCATCTGCGCCTGCGTCGCCCGCACGGGCCATTGCACGGCAAGGCACCAGCCCATCCCTTCGGTGCGCAACGTAAACTCCACCGATGACGACCAGAGCCGCGCATAAATCACGCCATCTACCGCCTCGACGCCGGGAAAACCTGCCTGCCGCAGCAGATCTTGCATCCCAGTGGTCCCTGCCAATAGCCCAGCCATCAAGCCACCAGCGCCTCGGCCTTTTTCAGATCAACGCTGACCAATTGGCTGACGCCCTGCTCGGCCATGGTCACGCCAAACAGGCGGTCCATGCGGGCCATGGTCACCGCGTGGTGGGTGATGATCAAAAAGCGCGTCTCGGTCCGGCGCGTCATCTCGTCCAACAAATCGCAAAACCGCGTGACGTTGGCATCGTCAAGCGGCGCGTCCACCTCGTCCAGCACACAGATCGGGGCCGGATTGGCAAGAAACACCCCAAAGATCAGCGCCAGCGCCGTCAGCGTCTGCTCGCCGCCCGACAAAAGCGACAGCACGGCCAGCTTTTTGCCCGGCGGTTGGCACATGATCTCCAGCCCGGCCTCCAATGGATCGTCACTTTCCACCAGCACAAGACGCGCCTCGCCCCCGCCAAAAAGGTGGGTGAAGAGCGTTCCGAAATTCTGGTTCACCTGTTCAAAGGCCGTCAGCAGCCGTTCACGTCCTTCGCGGTTCAGACCGGCAATCCCGGCGCGCAGCATTCTGATCGCCTCTTCCAGATCGGTCTTTTCCTTTAGCAGCGTCGCATGTTCGCCCGCCACCGTCGCCATATCTTCTTCGGCCCGCAGGTTCACCGCCCCCAAAGCCTCGCGCTGGCGTTTCAGGCGCTGGACCTCCACATCCAAACTCTCGGCATCGGGCATCAGGTCGGGGTCAACGGCCAGCCGTTCCAGCAATTGGGCAGGCTCACATTCGGCCTCGTCAAGGATACGCGCGGCGGCATAGGCCACGGTTTCGCGCGCAGCTTCATTGCGCGCCTCGGCGCGCGCGCGCGCCTCGCGGGCCTCGCCGTTCAGGCGATCCGCCTCACGTTCAGCCAGTTGGGCCTCCCGCAGGGCGGTTTCAGCTTCGGCCAAGGCATCGGCGGAACGCATGCGGCGGGTCTCGGCCTCGTCAATCGCATCGGACAATTCTTCGCGCTTGGCAGCAATCTCTTCGGGGGCAGCACTGGCATCAGCCAAGTCTTCCTCGGTTGCGGCGCGGCGCTCGGCCAATTCGGCGCTGCGCTTTTCGGCGGTCTCAAGCCGGTGCCGCCATCCTGACAATTCCTTGGTCGCCTCTTGCCGGCGACGCACGCGGGCCTCGCCCTCACGGCGGAGTTCATCATGGGCCGAGCGGCGGGTCAGCATGGCAAGGCGCGCGGCCTCTACCGCGACCTTGGCGGCCTCAACCTTGGCCCGCGCCCCCTCCAGATCGGGCAGGTCGGCAATCCCGGCTTCGGCCTCCTTCAGCCGCACCCGCGCGGCCATCGCCTCATCCTCGAACCGCACAACAGCAAGCTTTGCCGATTCCAGCTTGCCCCCGGCGATCGAAAGATCGGCTTCGGCGCGGGCGGCGGCGCGGTTGGCCTCTGTCACCCGCTGATCCGCGGCGCGGCGGGCATCGCGGGCCATCTGATCGGCCCGCGCCAGATCGGCCAGACGGTTTTGCAGCGCCTCATGCGCCCGCTTTGCTCCCTCTGCCGTGGCGGCGACCTCTTCCAGATCGCGCTTCAGGTGCACGAGGCGGTTCAACTGCTGCAACCGCGCGGCGGCGGCACTGGGCGCATCCTCGGCACTGGCGCGCAGGCCATCCCACCGCCACAGATCGCCCTCAAGGCTGACCAGCCGCTGCCCCGGCGCAAGGGCGGCTTGCAGCGCTGCACCCTCCTGCCGCCCCACCAGACCGATCTGGCCCATGCGCCGTGCCAGCACTGACGGCGCCCCGACATGCGTGGCAAGCGGTGCCACCCCAGCGGGCAAAGGCGCGCTCTCATCATACTCTGGCAACAGCGCCCAGCCTGATGGCGCATCATCCGCCACCTCGGGCGCGCGCAGATCATCTGACAAGGCCGCACCAAGCGCCTTTTCAAAGCCGGGTTCCACCGTCAGACGATCCAAA
Organism: Paracoccaceae bacterium; assembly: GCA_021741245.1. Classification (GTDB taxonomy): domain Bacteria; phylum Pseudomonadota; class Alphaproteobacteria; order Rhodobacterales; family Rhodobacteraceae; genus Pseudotabrizicola. Next base: position 4,889 of record JAIOYF010000027.1, on the reverse strand, counting down.
AGTTGATGGCCCGCCTGCGCTTCACGCTCCACCAGACGGGCAAGAGCGGCAACTTCGGCGCGCAAGGCATTCGCCTCGCCCTCGGCCTCGCCCCGGGCGGCGCGGGCCTCGGCCTCGCGTCCCTGCGCCTCACCCCGCGCAGCCTCGGTGGCTTCCAACGTCTCTTCCGCCGCTTCGGCAAGGGCGGCTGCGGCCTCCTGCCCTTCAACAGCGGCTTCATAGGCGTCAGAGGCCGTTGCAAGGGCTGCGTCAGCGGCCTCAACGGTGTCCCTTGCGCGGGCAGCCTCGGCCTCGGCGCGGTCCATCGTGGCGCGGGTATCGCCCAAAAGGCGGTGCGCAGATTGGTGCCGGGCGGCCAAGCGGGCGGAGTCTTCGGTGGACTCCGACAGCAGGGTTTCGCGGTCTGACAAGATCGACCCCGCCTCGCGGGCCAACTCTCCGGCCTCGGCCAGCCGCGCCTCATGCCCCTCGTGGGCACGGGCAAGTTGCTCGACCTCCCACTCCAGCCGGGCAATGGTTTCGCCAGCATCGCGGTTCAGCCCTGCCTCACGCTCCATGTCGCGGCCAAGCTGCGCGATACGCCCCTGCAAGGTTTCAATCAGGGCCATCGCGCGGGTTTCTTGTTCCGACAAGGCATCGCGCTGCAAGACAAGACGTTGCAGAACTGCCGCCGCAATCGCCTCTTCCTCGCGTTTGGGCGGTAGCGCATCCTCGCGCCCCTCTCGCGCCTTGGCCGCTGCGCGGGCCAGCCCATCGGCCCGCCCCGCCGCAACAAGCCGTTCGCGCAAGATCCCTTCGGCCTCGGCCCGTGCCATTTCGGCCTCGCGCCAGCGACGATACAGCAACATGCCCTCGCTGCGCCGCAGCTCTTCGCCGATCTCACGGTAGCGGGCCGCCTGCCGGGCCTGCCGCGTGAGTGTTGCCACTTGGCTCGCCAAACCCTCCAGCACATCATCCACGCGCAAGAGGTTCTGCTCCGCCCCGCTGAGTTTCAGCTCCGCCTCATGCCTGCGGGCATAAAGCCCGCTGATCCCGGCGGCCTCTTCCAAGATGCGCCGCCGCGATTTCGGTTTGGCGTTGATCAGTTCCGAGATTTGCCCCTGCCGCACCAGCGCCGGGCTGTGGCTGCCGGTCGAGGCATCCGCAAACAGCATCTGCACATCGCGGGCGCGCACATCCTTGGTGTTGACCTTATAGGCGCTGCCCGCGTCGCGGGTGATGCGGCGGACAATCTCGATCGTGTCGGCATCGTTAAAGCCGCTGGGGGCCAGACGGTCCTGATTGTCGATCACGATGCTGACTTCGGCGAAATGCCGCGCGCCCCGCGTGGCGGCCCCGGCAAAGATCACATCTTCCATCCCGCCGCCACGCATGGCTGTGGGGCGGTTTTCCCCCATCACCCAACGCAGCGCCTCCAGCAGGTTGGATTTGCCACAGCCATTGGGCCCCACAACGCCTGTCAGACCCTCATGAATCACCAGATCCGTGGGGTCGACAAAACTTTTGAAGCCATTCAGCCTGAGGCGATTGAAACGCACCGGTCCCCCGCGAGTCGAAAGGTGGCTATGGTTGGCCCGCACCGCCCGCAAGTCAAGCTGTGTGCCCCATCATCTGGCGGCATTGGGCGGCTTATCCCCAACATCTTGCACCAAGATCTGCGATCTTGCTCAGCGGGTCACGGAAAATCCAGCCCTTTTGATGGCAAAATGCCATCCCTCAACGCGACTGCCACACCAGCGCACAAATCGCCGCCCCCCCTTGCGGTCTGCCTTGGCAAAATGTTTCACTCCGCGCGAAAGAGAGGCGGCCATGACACCCCATCAGGCGCTTGATCCCTATGACTGGGACGCGATCCATACCCTGCTGAGCCAAGAATTCGCCGGGATGGAGGGGCGGATTGATCCACCCTCATCGCTGCGCGATCTGACGGCCTCCGGCATCGCCGCACAGTCGAGGTTGGGCGAGGTATGGGTGATCGGCACCCCGCCCTTGGCCTGCATTTTCCTGTCGCCAAAGCCCGATGCGCTCTATCTTGGCAAACTGGCCGTCGCCACGGCAAAGCGGGGTCAAGGTTTGGCACGTCAACTTGTCAATCTTGCCCAAAGCCGTGCAATTGCCATGGGATTGCCAAGGCTGGAGTTGCAAACCCGAGTCGAACTGCTGGAAAATCACGCCACATTCGGCGCGCTGGGGTTTGTCGAAACGGGACGCACCGCTCATCCCGGATACAGCAAGGCAACTTCAATCACCTTTGCCAAAGTGCTTTGACAAACCGGAAAAGCCACGGGCATTTCACCGCTTTTCTTCTTGTGTCAAAGCGTTACCCTACGGACCAAATCAGGACCGGAGCCAACCATGCTGCACGCGCTTTTGGCCATTTTGGCATGCCAGCTTATTGGCGAAACCCTTGCAAGGGTGCTGCAAGCGGGGCTTGGTCTTGGCCTGCCCGGCCCGGTTCTGGGCATGATCTTGATGCTGGGCCTTATGCGGGCCTCTGCCCGCTTCACCGCCCTGATCCGGCCAGTGGCGCAAGGCATTCTTGCCAACCTGTCGCTGTTGTTCGTGCCCGCAGGCGTGGGGGTGGTGGGTCATCTTGGCACCCTTGGCAGTCAGACCGTAGCAATTCTTCTGGCGGTTGTCGGGTCCACCATCCTTGCCATTGCTGCGGGGGCCGTAACCTTTGCTGTCGTGGCCCGCATCACGGGGTCCAGCGATGACTGATTTCGCCGAAATCTGGAGCTACCTGTCCCAAGGCCCGCTGATGTGGTTGACCGCCACGCTTGCGGCCTATGCCATCGGCGATGCCTGCTTTCGGGCCGCCGGGAAAAGCCCGCTTGCCAACCCTGTGCTGATCGCGGTGGTCTTGCTGGCGGGGCTCTTGCACCTGACCGCCACGCCCTATGCGGTGTATTTTGAGGGCGCGCAATTCGTCCACTTCCTGCTTGGACCGGCGACGATTGCGCTGGCCCTGCCGCTGTTTGACGTGCTGCCACGCCTGCGCCGGTCGTTGCTGCCCGCGCTTGCCGCGCTGATCGTGGGGTCGGCCACGGCGGCGGTTTCAGCCCTTGCCATCGCCTATGCCTTGGGCGTCCGGGGCGAGGTTCTGGCCTCGCTCGCGCCAAAATCGGCCACGGCCCCGGTGGCCATCGGCATCTCACAAGGGATCGGCGGGTCGCCCACACTGACAGCAGTCTTGGTGATCCTGACAGGGATCACCGGGGCCATTATTGCCACGCCGCTTTTGAACCTGATGGGCTTGCGCGACTGGCGCGCGCGCGGCTTTGCCGTGGGGGTCACCAGTCACGGGATCGGCACCGCGCGGGCGTTTCAGGTGAACCCAACCGCCGGGGCCTTTGCGGGGATGGGCATGGCGCTCAACGCCATCGCCACTGCCGTGATCGCCCCACTGGCGCTTTCGCTGTTTCAATAGGTTGCATCCCGGCCCACTGGGCCTATCTTTTGCCCCAATGAAACTTGGGGATATGACATGGCCGAAATCAATCTACTGGGCATCTGCGGGGCCTTGCGCGTGGCCTCGACCAACCGGCTTGCCCTGCAGGAGGCGCGGCGGCTCTTTGGTCCGGCCAGTTGGGCCGAGGCCGACCTGCGCTTGCCCCTTTACGACGGGGATTTGGAGGCAGATGGCATTCCCGCGCCCGTGCAAACTCTTGCCGATCAGATCGGCCGCGCCGATGCCATCGTGATTGCCACCCCCGAGTATAACAAGAACCTGCCCGGCGTTCTTAAGAATGCCCTCGACTGGAGCAGCCGGGTCAAGGGTGCGGTCTGGGCGGGCAAGCCAGTGGCGATCCTGTCGGCGGCGGCGGGCCGCGCGGGGGGCGAACGCTCGCAATATTCCTTGCGCCATTGCCTTACACCCCTGCGCCCCGATGTCCTGCCGGGACCCGAGATGCTGATCGCCAATTCGTCGGAGGCGTTTGATGAAAGCGGCCATTTGAAAGACCCCATGGCCATCAAGATCCTGACCGACTTGATGCAGGCCCTGCGGACGGCAGCAATCCGCTAACCCCTCGCCGGTGCCATGTTAACGCAGGGTCGCCCCCCGACATCCCCGAACGAAACTGGCAAATGTTGATGGAGCGCTGAGCGACTATGGGCCTGTCAAACATCACTTCGCTGTCTTCCGTTTGCCAATCAGGGACCCTTAAAACGAAGGGGCCGCTTCAAATCATAAGGGGATCACGACGAGCCCAATATGACTGATGCTGCGTGATACTAAGGTGACTGCTACGAGGACAAATTCGCCGTTTGATCATGTATCTAGCTTGGGTTTTGAGATTTGGGCGCAAAATTGAAACATTTAAGTCAAGACGCTTCCCAACACTTTTGCTGTCGCGACTGGATCTTCAATCATCATTGGATGCCCGACACCCGGCACGATGTGACTCCCAATGCCGTTGGCTCGCAACAAGCCCGGGTCTGGCGGCTCGGCCGTGATCTGTCCCGTATGCCCGGGATACCCTTGTTCTCCGTAGACATAGTGCCGTTCTACTGGCAACGCGAGAAACCGTTCTTCGAAGTCATCTGCAAGTTCGACCAGCGCGCGGGCATTGCCGTGGATACCCCTAGGGTCCGCTCCTGATCGGGCCGTCCACAGGAAATCAGATAAAGAGTCACCGTTAATTGCGGCGTCTGACAGCGTCTTCATCCTTTCCGGATGGCCCTTAGAGGTAAATGCGTCTTGATCGGACGTGGCAATCCGTTTGCTGGCCTCCCCGCCTCCGGGCTTTAGCAGGGTGCTGAAATAGTTGGCTCTCGACCTGTTTTGCGGAACATGATTCACTCTCTGCACATCAATGGCGAGGGTGAAGATGCGTGGGACGGATGAGGCAAGTGGGTCGCTGTTCAGCTTTGTCGATCTTGAAGAG
>JAIOYF010000013.1 GCA_021741245.1 Paracoccaceae bacterium | reverse complement strand
ACAACCGCCGCCTGCTTGAGCCCATTGGAAACATCCCACCCGCCGAAGCAGAGGAGGCCTTCTATGCAAACTTGAACACACTCGATATGGTCGCGTAACACGGACTAATTGGTCTCCGGCAAACCCGGGGCGGTTCATGGCCGGGCTCGGCACTTTGACCGACAGGTACCGCGCCGGCCCGTCAGGGCTCGGACCCAGCGCCGGATGGGTCGACAGCACCTGCTGCATGGTGGTGGACTTGCCCTCTCCCGGCCAGCCCGTCAGCACGATCCCGCGCGCCTCCTTGCCACCGCTGAACATAGCCGGAACGGGCACCAGTTCGCCATCCGCGTTGCGGCGCAACAGGCGGTCGATCTCGTCCCGGATCATCCGGTCCCGATCGGTCCGGATATAGTTGTTGCGCAGATCGTCGAGAATCTGGTCGATTTCGTATGGGGTCTTCGGCATGGCCGCCTCCTTTGGTGAAAATAGTCAAGCAGGGCGCGGCCGCCGGGACGGCCGCGCAGGGGGCTTCGTCAGTCGCCGAGGTCCCAGTCTTCTTTTCCGGCGCGGCGCGCCCGCAGGCTGACGGGCGCCTCCTCGTTGGCGTCCAGAGGCGAGGGCTCCGGCGCGGCCGCCGGCGTGATCACCAGCCCCACCCCATCGCCGGCGTCGGTGGTGTCGGGCGCGTCCTCCTGGTCCGCCACCCGGAAGCCGATGAAGACCTCCTCCTCGATGCGGCCCAGCATCTTTTCATCGATGGCTTCGGTGACGAGGCCGGCCCGGGTCCGTGCCGCGGCGTCCAACGCCTCGATCTCGTGGATCGCCTGCCGGATGATGCCGCGTGACACCTTCTGGCGGTCGCGCTGCCGCAGGCGCAGGCGCCGGGCCGCGCTGATCCAGTCGAACGCTGACACGCCCTTGAACCGGTCGAAAACCGCGGGCACCTTGAGCCAGTCGTCGCACCGCACCCAGATCGCGCCGAGATCGGAGGACGACCAGCGGATGTCCATCTTCTTGCCGCGGCGGTGCATCCCGTAACGGGCCAGTTCGTCGCTGTGATAGCGCACGCCCAGCACGGTGATGCCGTCCCCTTCGAGGTTGCGGACCATGGGGCGGGCGAAGATCGCCGCTTGCTCTTCCAGGCTAGGCGCCGGGCGCACACCCCAGTCCTCCACGAGACGGTTCCAGGTCTCCAGCGGAGTGTCGCCGCCCAGGCCGTCGTGGGGGGTGTTGTGGTAGATGTCGACCACCCAGCGCACCAAGGCCAACGCCAGCTCATCCGACGTCAAGGCCGCATCACCCTGACCGTCGTGATCGCCGCGCGCGACGGCGCTCTCGAAGGATCGTCCGCTGAGGCGCGGCATCAGGCTGAGACCCATGGTCCGGAACACCCTTTCGATCCGGGCCCGCATCTGCGGCAGGCCGTTGACCGCGATCTCGAACGGAATGTTCAGGTCGGCGCAGACCGCCCGAAAATCGGCCGCCTTGAACGCGGAGCCGCCGTCCGTCACCAGCAGCAGCGGGCGTCCGCCGGCATTCCATGGCGACAGAGCGCCAACGGCATCGGCGAACTGGCCCTTGTCGTTCAGCACCAACTGCAGGCAGTCCATCGCGCTGTACTGGCTTGGGGTGCGCGACAGGCACATGCCGACGATCATGCGCGTCGTCGCGCAGATCGCGACCGTGACCCACCAACGGACGTTCTTCCCGGTCAGCCCGAGCCGCTTGCGGTCCTCGTCCGAGAAGAAGTCGATCATCCCATTTTCCTCGAAGAGGGTGAACAGGTCGATCTTCCATTCGTCCATCTCGACGCGGGTCAGCGGCGCGACCAGATTCTCCGACAGGCCCCGGCCCGTCTGCCGCATCCGGCGCAGCGCGGCATCGCGGCCGTCACGCGCCACCGACACCAGGAACGGATCGAGGGCATCGATTGCGACGGAGACCGCGTTGCGCGACGGCACCTGCAGGGGCTCGAGCCCCTCGGCGATGCGGGTGTCGTTGAGCGCCTCGACGGCGCCCCGGATCCTGTCGGTGACCTGCTTCCGGGTCGGCTTGTTCCTGTGCAGATACGAATTCACCCCATCGGCGATGATCGAGCGGACTTCCGCCGGGAACCGGTTGTCCCGGTTCCCGGAACGCCCGTATCCGTCGACGAGGCCGGTTCGGCCGTGGGCCTCGTAATCCGTCAGCCAGCGTCGCAGGCTGCGCGCGGAGAACTTCACCGGAAGCGACGATGTCTTGCGCCCCCCAGGCTCAGACGCCTTGGCGTAGAATTCCATCGCGATCATGCGGATCTGGTTGGCGTGGGCCTCGATCGCCGCATCGGTGCGCGGCATCGGGCGGCCGTTGTCACGGCGCTGTCGGCGCTGGAGCTCGAGAAAGCCCAGCACGAGAGCTTCCCGAAAGCGCAGACGCTCCTCGAGCGGTCCGTCGATGCGGGTCGACATGGCAGCCCCGTCGGCCAGGCGGTTGAGGTTCTGACCAGCCACGGGGCGACGGGCCCGAACCTTCAACCGGTTGTGCTGGATCAGTTCATGGATCTCATCGTGGCTGATCTGCTGCGCCGGACCATTGTCGACGGGCTTCAGCGCGACGCCTTCGCTGTTGCGGAACACAGGCTGCATCTCCCGACCGTCGATGACGACCAGATCGTGCTCGGAGAAGCAATACTGCGGCTTGAAACGGTTCTTCGGGGTGTGAAGGGGGTTCATGGCTCAGGCTCCTTTGCGGACGAGGGCGGTATGGGACAGGCGTTCATGGCGGCAGAACCGAAGCCTGCGGCTGGAAATCTGGCGAACGAGGGCGCGGAAGCCGCGGGCGCCGAATTCGAGGGCGCGCGTCATCTCCCCGAGCGTGGCGCTGCCCACGAGCGCATCCACGCTGGCGGCGGCGAGCACATCTGCATCGTGGTCCACCTCGGACATGCCGAAGAACATCTCGGCGTTGAACAGGGCGATCCGGTCGAGGCCCTTCTCCGTCAGCAAGCGCACCTCGTCGAAGTGGCCCTCAGTCTGACGTGCGATATGCCGGAGTTCCGCAATCACGCGGCCGCTCTTCAGTCTCACCGTCGGCTTCACTTCGCAGGCGAGCTTGCGCCCGTCATCCATGGAGACGACGAGGTCGAAATACTTCGTCGCGGCCTTGTCGAACGGGTTCAGGTATTCGAACGGCACCTGCTCGACGATCGTCTCCACATGGGGATTCGCCAGCAGCGACATGATCCACGAGAATTCGAGGTGGCTTTCGGCCAGCACGATGCGGCCCGTCTCCCCGTCGGGAATGACGATCTGGCCTGAAAAATGGGCCGTCGAGGCGACGGCGACGGAACGGGCGGCGCACGAAGGCGCCGGCGGGGCATATGCCCCACTGGTATGATTGGAAATCATGATGTGTTCCTCACGACATGCGCAGGCCGTGCCGCGACGAGCGCGGCCAACGGTGCGACGATGGCGATTGTTCAGATGTCAGCGGCGAGACAGGTGACGCCGGGATCAGCCGAAAGACCGAAACCGAGCGTCAGCCGGTTATCTGCGCCGCATCGCCATGCGTGAGGATCGCGAAGAAGGCTTGATTCAGAGCGGCTTGGGATAGCCCATCTGAAACCTGCAGGCCCGCGAAGGCTGCAGTGTCATGCCCGGGCGCCCCCTGAAGAGAGCCCATGATCTGTTGGGAAAAAGTTGTCTGTTCCATGATCGCAGCCCATCAATTCGGGACGGCCCAAGCCGTCGGTGGTGATGAACTGCGGACTAGATGGAGCACGATACCGGACCGCAGGTTTGGAAGCCCTTCGCCCGAGGGCAGCTCCCGAATTTTGCTCTAGATGTCCTACCGCCAGAGGCATTCTTGCCAAAGGTTCCTGAGGTCGTGCGGCCTCGTGACAAGGCGATAATTGGCCATTCAAAGACAATGAGTCAATAATGAATGGACAAATTATTACCGCAATAATTTATCGTCTTGAAAAACGTGAACAAAAGCGAGCACGTGACCTCGAACTGCCCGTGTATTTCCGACTGTGACCGCCCATTTTGACTATCGTGCTCGCGCACGCCACAGAGTTTCGATGTCATTCGAGGCAAGCCAGTCCTTCATGGCCCGGACGGCGTTGTCGGAAAACGAGGGGTGCTTTTGCTTGCCGAACTCGAAGAGATGATGGCAGGTCTGGTCTGCATCGATGCCGAGATGATCGCGCAAGAGCTTGGCCTTGTTCGTGTTCAGGTTGACCGATCTGGCGAGCTCGGCCCGTGAGAGGTGGAACTTCCGTCGAAGGTCAACTTCGCGCACGGCCGCGGCGCCGGCCGGGTCGTCGCCGGCGACGAAGTGGACCGGGGGGCCTTCCTTCTTGGAGAAATGAACCTTCAATGTGATGCCTTCGCCCGTGGTCTCGGTCCCGACGGTCGCGAGGCGTGGAAACACCGCCGTCACCGGGGCCCCGGACCGGACAGCCTTCTCGATCCTGTCAATGTCGGCCTCCGACACTTCGACACCTTCGACTGCCACCGCCTCCATCGCCAACAGCGATCGAACACGTGCCCTGGCCTCATCGCGGGCACGGCGGCCGGGCTTCAGGAGGTCGGCGATCAGGGTGTACTCACGGTCGATCAGAAACTCGAAGTCGCCGGGTGGAATCGTCGACACCGGCAGGACCCGCGGCGGGATGTGGTGGGCGAGGTCATCCTCCAGTGTCCGCTTCAAGTAGTCGTCGAAGGCGGTGATCAAGGCCCGGACGTTGAGGTATAGGATGTCCTCGGCGACCACGACGAACCAGTGCTGGGCGGCATCCCTGAGGCTGTCGATTGCGCGCATGATGCCCGCTTCCCTTTCGGAAAGGCCATGCTTCGCGCTGCAGAGCCGGAGGCAGCGTTCGAAGCTGATCGACTTCCCCGTCCCCTTGTCGAACACGGCCTCCCTCTTTTGCACGAGGACCGCCTTCAGCAGCATCTCGCAGGCGTGTTGCGCATGCAGAAGGACGGTCGTGACGCGGCCGTCCTCCTCGTAGCCGTTGAAGGCTGACATGCTGGCCTTCAGGGAGTGAATGGCCTTTTGCTTGAGAGTTCGCGCGTCGCGGACGAGGTTCATGCGGTTCCGATCAGAGCCATGCCCATGTTTGCACATCATTTCACAGTCGAAACTGTGGAGAACCGGCCTCGCCCTGTCAAATGAGAGTATCCAAGATTCTCCTGTTCTGGTAAAAAGCCAGAAAGACAGAAGGTTATTCACAATGCCGGTCAAGAATGACAGTCCGGATCAACTATCCGGTTCCGCGGCGAGCATAAACTTGAAGGTCACCGAAGAAGAGCGGTGGGCTTTCAAAGCATGGTGCGCCCAGCACCGCATGACGCAAGTGGATGCTTTCCGTAAGGCCTTCGAGCTTTTGAAGGATCATGAAACGCCGAAATAGTGGGTCGACCCAATACAGAGATGAAGCGACCTGCGCACTCAGGTGACGCAGTTTCAGAATCTGAAGAAATTACGAGGAGAGCAGGCTTTGAGCCAGGAAACGATCAAGAACAACGCGTCTTTCATCTGGTCCATCGCGGAACTGTTGCGGGGTGATTTCAAGCAATCCGAGTATGGGAAAATCGTCCTTCCCTTCACGATCCTTCGCCGCCTGGACTGCATTCTCGATGAAACGAAGCAGGCCGTTCTTGATGAAGTCGCCGGGCTGCCGGACGAAATGGACGAGAAGATGCGCATGGCCATCCTCTCGGGCATCGCGAATGCCGGTGGCCAGATCTACAACCAGAGCCGCTTCACGTTCCAGACGTTGCGCCAGCAGGACGCAAGTCAGCTGCGCACGAATCTGATCGACTACCTGACCGGTTTCAGCCCGAATGTGCGCGACATTTTCATCGAGAAATTCAAGTTCACAGAAATCCTGAAGGATCTGGATGAGAAATCCTCGCTCTGGATGGTGTTCGACAGGTTCTGCCAGATCGACATTCACCCCGACCGCGTCTCGAACCTCGAGATGGGCTATCTCTTCGAGGAGCTGATCCGCCGGTTCTCGGAAATTTCGAACGAGACGGCAGGTGAGCATTTCACGCCGCGCGAGGTCGTCCGGCTCCTGGTCGATCTGCTTCTGGCCAATGACGAGGAAGCCCTCTCCGGCAAGGGCATCATTCGCCGCGTCTATGATCCGGCCTGCGGCACCGGCGGCATGCTGTCGGTGACCGAAGAGGCCATGAAGGCCCTCAACCCCGGCCTGAACGTCGATCTGTTCGGACAGGAATTGAATGGCGAGTCCTTTGCGATCTGCAAATCGGACATGATGGTGAAAGGGCATGATGCGTCGCGCATCGCCTACGGCAACACCCTGACAGAAGACGCCCACCGGGGGGCGACATTCCATTACATGCTGTCGAATCCGCCTTACGGGGTGGACTGGAAGAAATACGCCGACACCATCAAGGACGAGGCGGACAATCTCGGCCATGATGGCCGCTTCGGCGCCGGACTTCCGAGGATTTCCGATGGCCAGCTGCTGTTCGTGCAGCACATGATTTCCAAGATGCGCGACGACGAAAAAGGATCGCGGATCGGCATCGTCATGAACGGCTCGCCCTTGTTCACCGGCGGTGCGGCGTCAGGTGAAAGCGAGATCAGGCGCTGGATGCTGGAGAACGACTGGGTCGAGGCGATCATCGCCCTGCCCACCGACATTTTCTACAATACCGGAATTCAGACCTACATTTGGATCCTCTCGAACCGGAAGCCTGCCGACCGCGCCGGCAAGGTGCAGCTGATCGATGCGAGCGGCGAGCGGTTCTGGCAGTCGATGCGCAAATCCTTGGGATCGAAGCGGCGCGCGATCGGTGACGATGCGCGGGCCGAGATCGTCCGGATCTATGGCGAATACCTGAACGGGAACGCAGGGTATGGCGATGTGTCGAAGGTCTTCCCGACGACGGCCTTCGGCTACCGGGAAATTCGGGTGGAGCGGCCGCTGCGGTTGAAGATCGAAATCGACATGAAGAAAGTGTCGGCGCTGATGGTAGCAATGCCGACGTTTCACGGTTCTCCGAACCTGCTTCTCAAGGGATTTCTGAACGTCTTGAAGGTGAAGGACGACTCTTTGATCGATTTCCTTCTCGTTTGGCTCACGAATGGAACCGGGAAATCCTGGATGAGCAGAGATGAATTCCTTTTGGATATTCAGCGGGATGCAAAGGCTTCTGGCGTGAAGCTTCCGGTGCCAACGATCAAAGGCCTGCTTACACATTTCGGAGAAACTGACCCGGAGGCAGAGATCTGCTGTGATGCCAAGGGCCGCCCGGAACCCGACCCGAAATTGCGGGATCATGAACTTGTGCCCTTGGGCGAAGACTGGCGGACCTATTTCAAACGCGAAGTCCGCCCCTTTGTGGCAGATGCCTGGGTGGATGAAAGCCATACCGACCCCGCCGATGGCGAGGTGGGCCGCGTGGGGTATGAGATCAACTTCAACCGGTATTTCTATCAGTACGTCCCGCCCCGGCCGCTGACCGAGATCGATGCGGAACTGAAGGCCCTGGAGGCCGAGATTGCGGGGCTGTTGAAAGAGGTGGTGGCATGATCACCCCTATTGATGCGTTGACGCTTGAACCCCCGAAAACATGGCGGGTTCAGCCGTTTTGGTCGCTTTTTCGGCGGGAAAAACAAACTGGCTTTCCTGATGAGGAGCTTCTCTCAGTATATCGGGATCATGGAGTCGTTCCCACGGCCTCTCGAGATGACAACAATAACAAGCCTTCTGAGGATTTATCGGGGTATCAGTTGGTGACAGAAGGGGCGTTGGTCACCAACAAAATGAAGGCGTGGCAGGGCTCCATCTCGATTTCTCGCCATCGGGGAATCGTGAGCCCCGCCTATTACGTTTACCAGCCCTTGAGTGGGGAACACGATCAGTTCCTGCATTATCTGCTCAGATCTGAACCTTACATCGCTCTTTATCAGCGTATCTCGAAGGGCGTCCGCGTCAATCAGTGGGATTTGGAGCATGAGGCCCTCAGAACAATTCCTGTCCTGTTGCCCGACTTCCCCACACAAAAACGGATCGCCGCCTTCCTCGACCGCGAGACAGCCCGGATTGATGAGCTGATCGCCAAGAAGGAACGGTTGGGTGGCGTGATCGACCAGCGGCGCCTTGCCGTGATCACGGCGGCTGTGGCAGGAAAAATCGGGCCCGCCGCCGAGACAACGGCAGCACAGAGCGTGACAAAACGCGAAATCAGGCTGCGCTTTATGCTTCAGGTTGCCCCGTCCGCTCGGGAAATCGAAAACCTGACCGCCGAAGATGAAGTGACCTTTGCTCCGATGGATGCCCTTGACGATGGTCTTGGTGGGCTGGATGCCTCAATGTCCCGTCCTTTGGGTGAGGTAGCCGCCGGCAGTTACAATTACTTTCGGGAGGGCGACGTTCTTTTGGCCAAGGTGACCCCGTGCTTCGAAAACGGGAAAAAGGCGCTTGCCCGCGGTCTGATCAACGGCGTGGGCTTCGCCACATCCGAAGTGCATGTGTTCCGCCCCACCCCCGGAAAGTTGGATGCCCGTTTCCTGATGTATCTGTTTTCATCCGAGGATTTTCGGTCTGATGGCATGAAAAGCATGACCGGGGCCGGCGGCCTGAAACGGGTCAGCGATTCCGCAATCCTGAATTACCGCCCCCACATCGTCGACATCGACCTGCAGCGAAAAGTTGCCGATTTTCTTGATCGTGAAATGGGGATTTTCGAGGTTATCAAGGGTCGCACCAGAGCATCCATCGACCGCCTCCGCGAATACCGCGCCGCCCTGATCACCGCCGCCGTCACCGGCCAAATCGACGTCGACACCTACGGCAAAGCTGGCAACACCTCGGCCGGCCTCGATCGCATTGAGGAGCTCGCAGAATGAAGGCCAGCGACGCCTACCTTCTCACCTTGCTGAACAAGGCACCCCAGTTCATCATCCCGATCTACCAGCGAACCTATTCCTGGACGGAACGAGAGTGCCGGCAGCTGTGGGACGATATCCGCCGCGCCGGCCGCTCGCCTCATATCCCGGTCCACTTCCTTGGCTCGGTGGTCTATGTCGAGGACGGCTTGTCGAATGCCTCAAGCCGGGCACCGCTCTTGGTGATCGACGGCCAGCAGCGCCTGACCTCGGTCACGCTTCTTCTCGCAGCCCTCGCGCGCACCATCGGCGACACAGAGCCGGTCGACGGGTTCTCGGCAAAGAAGATCCGCAACCGCTACCTGATGGACCCAGAGGAAACCGGCGAGCGTCAGTTCAAGCTGATACTGTCCAAAACCGACCAAACCACGCTCAACGCAATCGTGGCTCAGCACGCCCTCCCAGACCCAGCGTCCAAGAGGGTCAGCGAGAACTTTACCCTCTTCGAGCTGTGGCTAACCCAAGACCCCACCGCAGCCCCAGAGATTTGCGCGGGCCTGGCCAAGTTGATGATTGTCGACGTCATCCTGAACCGGAGCCATGACAATCCGCAGCTGATCTTCGAGAGCATGAACTCGACAGGCAAGGAGCTGTCCCAGGCAGATCTTATCCGCAACTTCGTGCTGATGGGATTGGAGCCCACGCTCCAGACCAAGCTCTACGAGCAGTATTGGCGTCGCATGGAAGAAGGCTTCGGCCAGGTCGCCTACGCCTCTGACTTCGATGGCTTCATGCGCCATTACCTGACGGTCGTGACCGGCTCGATCCCACGGATCGACGACGTCTACGAGGCCTACAAGGGATATACCCAAGCAGAAAACGCCAAAGGCAGATCCGTCGAGGATCTGGTACGCGAGGTCTGGGAGTTTTCTTGTCACTACGGCGCCATTGTACTCGGTCAGGAAAAGGACCCGCAGCTGGCCCTCGCCTTCCATGACCTGCGCGAGATCAAGGTGGATGTGGCCTATCCCTTCTTGATGGAAGTTTACCGCGACTACGCTGCCAAGATCATCACGCGTGACGAAGTCCTCGAGATCGTGCGGCTGGTCGAGGCCTATGTGTTTCGCCGGGCCATCTGCATGATCCCGACAAACTCTCTCAACAAAACGTTCGCCACCCTGAAGCGCGATGTGAAGCCAGATCGCTACCTGGAAAGCATCAAGGCGCAGTTCCTCATCATGAAGTCCTATCGCCGCTTCCCGCGCGACGAGGAATTTCTGGCACGCATCCAGGACCGGGACCTCTACAACTTCCGCAGCCGGTCCTACTGGCTGCGGAAGTTCGAGAACCACGGCCGCAAGGAGCGCGTGCACGTCGATACCTATACGATCGAGCACATCCTCCCGCAAAACGAGGACATGCCCGCCGCTTGGCGCAAGGCTCTCGGCAGCGATTGGGCCGCCATTCGCGAACGCTGGCTGCACACACTCGGAAACCTCACGCTGACTGGGTACAACTCCGAATACAGCGACAAGAGCTTCATCGAGAAGCGCGATATGGCGGGCGGGTTCAAGCAGAGCCCTCTACGGGTCAATGAGGGTCTCGGCGCGCTCGAAACCTGGGACGAGGCCGCAATCAAAGCGCGGGCCGAAAAGCTTGCCCGGCAGGCGGTCGGGGTATGGCCAGCACCCAGCCTGCAGCCGGAGATCCTCGCCGGATATCAGAATGTGCCCCAGCCTGTGGCGGATTATAGGATCGAGGATCATCCCCATCTTTCCGGGGGAAAGATCCGAGATCTTTTTGAAGATTTCCGCCGTGAGGTGAAGGCCCTCGATCCCTGTGTGACGGAACAGTTCCTGAAGCTCTATGTGGCCTACAAGGCTGAGACGAATTTCACCGATGTTGTGCCCCAAGCCAAGGCGCTGCGAGTTTCCCTCTGCATCCCTTTCGCAGAATTGACGGATCCCAAGCGCATGGCAATTGATGTGCACGGCCTGGGACGTTGGGGGAATGGGGATTGCGAGGTTAAATTGTCAGATCCCCAGGATTTGCCCTATGTGATCGGCCTGGTTCGTCAGGCCCTTGAGAAGCAGCTTGGATCCGAGGAGGCTGCCTGATGGCAAGTTTGGGTAAACCCCTGCGCAAACATCTCGAGCACCTGCGCGCCGAGAATGCCACCTGCCGCGACACAGTGAAATCCGGGGAGCTCCAGACGAGGATCCGCCAGCTCGAGGCGGATCTTGCGGCGATCACCCATCCTCAGGGCCAGCATAAAAAAAACCTCAAAGCACCCGTCCCAAAGAGTTATCGAGACGAGGTACAAGAGAAGATCAAGAAAGCCCACAAGGCATCCAAGTTCAATTCTTTGCGTGTCAAATTCGTTCAAGGTGGTTCAGCCAGTGGAAAATAGAGACTCGACCCAGACGAACGAGGACGACGGCTTTGGTAAAACAGAATTGGCGCCCGGGCTGATTGCCGCTTATGCGGCAACTGACTTCCGGGTGCTTGCGCCCGAGGTTTTCACTCTGCGCATCGGGGTTCCATCTGTCGATCTCATGGCGATCTATGACGAGCGCTCAGTTGCATCTGCGGGGTTTATCACCGCATGGAACCCCTGGAGCGAGGAAACTGACCACGCGATCAATGAGCAGAAGCAGGAGGCGCTGCGTCTTTGCCTGAAGGAGGCCGGTTATGATCCTCGGCAAGGGATTGGCGCAGATCCCGACGGCCGCTGGCTGGGGGAGGAAAGCTGGTTCATCCCGGGGATCTTGCGCGATGAGGCAATCAGCCTCGGCAAAGAATTCCACCAGAATGCTGTGGTCTGGGCCGGGAAAGATGCCATTCCGCGCCTGATACTTCTGAGGTGATCCATACTCTTTCAGGAGGTCGCAACCTACGAAAACGCTTCAAGCCTCCGCTCCTGTGACAGCTCAGACGTCTTCAGGCATTCGCTTCGATTGCTGAAGCACTGGTCACGTGCAGATCCGCGACAGGAAGGTCGGTGACATAGCTGATGTCTTCCACATCCTCGATCTTCACCTTCCCATCCTTGAAGTACCAGAAAGCACGGAACTGCGACTCGTTGTGAAAGCCCAAGCCGGTCTCAAAATGGGTTTCCCCTCCCTGTATGCACGACCAGAGCGCGCCGGAAACCTCAAGGGTAGCATATGAGTCTTCATTGCCCCAGGATGCGCGCAGCGCTACGGGCGGGGGGATAATAATCCGTTCGGCGACAAGCTCATATGCGCAGGCCGCAGCTGCTTCTGCCCGCGTCGGATACATCCCGGCCAATTGAAGCTCAATTCCGCCTTGGCCCGCCGACAAACCGAGGCAGGCAATGAACACCGTCCCGTCCATGCAGGGTGCTTCCCAAACGATGAGGCTGCACCACCTGTCTGGATCATCTTCAACGACGAAGTCGAGGATCATTTGTGCCTCTGAGGCCTCGAGCACTCCTCCATGCAATATTCGATTTATACAGTCCGCTTCGAGCGGCGGTTGAACCATCTCAAGGTATTCAGGAAAATCACTTCCATGCTTCTGGCGGAGATCTTCAAGCCAGTCCTTCCCATGTCGAAATACGGTGTCGATCCAGCACTTTTCCTCGTAGGCGCGCTCTTCGTATTCGGGCTCGACAGTCATAAGCCAAGCCTCCTGTTCCTCGCGAGTCGCTGTCAAAAGCTCCTGTCGAGACAGTGTTTCCAAGTCTCGCGTTTTGAAATCTTCTTGATTCATGGCTATTTTTGCCCAAAGCCTCACATTTTGATCATGCTTGGGCGGGCCGCATTTTCCAAGACATTGCTTGGATCATACCGAAATACCTGCGCCATCACAGGTCCCATGACGACAATGGCATGTAAATCCACAGCGTATCGCTGTGCGCCCACATTCGAGTCAAGCCCAGTTCTTGAGTCGTCAGCAAAGCCATTTCCCTACACCTGAGGCGGAAAAAAAGCGGAATTTGGGCGGCAGAGCACTATGCGAATTGATTTTCTATATAGTATGGTCTAAGTTCTGGTCCAAGTCCGCTAGGAGAAAGCCATGAAAATGAATGTGGCAGAAGCAAAGGCCCGGCTCTCCGAGCTGATTGCCGCTGCTGAGCGGGGCGAAGAGGTCATCATCGCCCGTGGCGGTGTGCCCGTGGTTCGTTTGATCCCGGTGAAACAGCGCGGTATCCGCCTTGGTCTCCTTGAAGGCCAAGTACCCAAGGAAAGTCTCCCAAATTTCTTGGAACCGATGAGCGAGGCAGAACTCGCCGAGTGGGGCGCATGACCCGGGTCATGATCGACACCCATGTGCTGGCCTGGTCTTTGATCGACCCCGAAAGCCTCTCCGGAACTGCCCTATCTGCGATGGAGGCAGCCTCGAGTGTTATCGTTCCACCCTGCGCCCTCCACGAGATTTCCCAGAAAATTCGGAATGGAGGATGGGACGCAATGGTGCCCCATGTCGACCAGTTGGAGCGTCTATGCCTGAGCCAAGGCTTCGAATTCGCCCCATATACAGCGCGCATGTCGATTGTTGCAGGCTCTCTTGAGTGGTCCCACCGTGATCCTTTTGACCGGATGATCGGGGCAACGGCGCTTGAGCTTTGCTGCCCCCTGATTTCAAGAAATTCTGCCTTTGATGGTCTTGGCGCCCTGCCCTCCTGGCGAGGCCGCATCTGGTCAGAGGTTTCCTGAAGAATTCGCCGTTTCCCTCTCCTGCTTAACTGATTGTCCGGAATATATCCTATGCCCAGCCCAGCCCTTGCCCGCGAAAAGCTTCACACCGAAGAAGCCGTCGAGATCCATCTCGTCGACCAGCTGGTCCGCCGCCAGGGCTGGACAGAACGGCCCTACACCGCCTTCGACCGCAAGCTCGCCCTCGATCCCGAAATGACCGAGGCCTTCATCCGCGCGACACAGCCGGAAGCTTGGAAAAAGCTCGCCGACCAGTATCCCGGAAAGGAACGCGAGACGCTGGCTCGGCAGATGGAAGCCCGCCTGAAAGCCGTCGGCACGCTGGAGGTACTGCGCAAAGGGATCACCATCGTCCCCGGCATCAAGATCACCCTGTGCAGCTTCAAGCCTTCCTCGACTCTGAATGCGACCCTGACCCAAGCCTATGAAGGCAACCGCCTCACGGTCATGCGCCAGGTGCGTTATTCCCTGCGCAGCGAAAACGCGATCGACATCGTCCTGTTCATCAATGGCGTGCCGATTTCGACGATGGAGCTGAAGAACACCCTGACGGGGTCGACGTATCAGACCGCCGAAAAGCAGTATCGTCGCGATCGTCACCCGAATGGGGAACCTCTGCTGACCTTCAAGCGCGGGGCCTTGGTCCATTTTGCGCTGGATCAGGACAACGTGTCGATGACCACACACCTGAACAACGGCAGCACGCGGTTCCTGCCTTTCAATCGCGGCCGTGATGGCGGGGCCGGCAATCCGGATATCGAGGACGAATTCCGGATCGCCTATCTCTACCGCGACCTGCCTTCCCGCAAAGCGGTCCTCTCGCGGGAGGTGCTTCTCGGCATCATCCAGCGCTTCGTTCTCGTCGACGAGGTCGAGCAGCCCGACGGTCGCAAAAAGCGCAACACGATCTGGCCGCGCTATCAGCAGATGGATGCCGTGCATGCGCTGGTCCAGGACGCCAAGGAGCGCGGCGCTGGCCAGAACTACCTGTTCCAGCACTCTGCGGGATCCGGCAAGTCGAACACGATCGCCTGGGCCGCGCACCACCTGGCGACCCTGCATGACGATCAGGATCAGCCGGTGTTCGACACGATTATCATCGTCACCGACCGTGTCGTCCTCGACCGCCAGTTGCAGGCGACGGTCAAGAGCTTCAGCCAGACCCCAGGCTATGTGAAGGCGATCGACGGAACGTCCCGACAGCTCCGGGCCGCCATCGAACAGGGCGCCAAGATCATCATTTCGACGATCCACAAGTTCTCGACCGACCAGCTTTCCGTGCTGAAGAACGAGGCGGGCAAGCGTTTCGCCATCATCATCGACGAGGCCCATAGTTCCCAGTCCGGAAAACATGCCGACAGCATGGCCCGGGTGCTTGCCGAGGGCGAACTGAACGACGATGAGGCCGAGCTGGACGCCACGGAACAGGCGCTGCTCGACCTGCAGCGCCTTCGGGGCCCCAAGGCGAACCTCTCGTATCTCGCCTTCACCGCAACGCCGAAGAATGTGACGATGGAGCGGTTCGGGCGCGCCACCGAAAGCGGGCCTCGGCCATTCCACCTCTATTCGATGCGTCAGGCGATCGAAGAGGGCTTCATTCTCGACGTGCTTCGGAACTACCAGACTTACAAGTCATATGCCCGGCTGGAAAAGGCGATCGAAGACGATCCGCGCCTTCTCGAACGCAAATCGGCCAAGCAGGTGGCGCGTTTCATCGAATTTCACGAGACCGCCATGGATCAGAAGGCAGCGGTCATCGTCGAGCACTTCCGGCGTCATGCCCTGGACGAATTGAACGGCAATGCCAAGGCGATGGTCGTCACCGCCAGCCGCGAACATGCAATCCGGACGCATCGTGCCATCACGCGCTACATCGATCAAAACGCGTATGCCGGATTGCGTGCGCTGGTGGCGTTTTCCGGCGAAGTCGAAGTGGACGGGCAGGAATACACCGAGGTCGGGATCAACGGCATCGGCGAGAAGGAACTGCCGCGCCATTTCGACGGGGACATGTACAATGTCCTAGTCGTCGCCGAGAAATACCAGACGGGCTTTGACCAGCCCAAGCTCGTGGCGATGTATGTCGATCGCAAGCTGAACGGCGTTCAGGCCGTGCAGACCCTGTCGCGCCTCAACCGGACCTATCCGGGAAAGGACCGCACGTTCATCCTCGATTTCCGCAACGAGATCGAAGACATCCAGAAGGCGTTCAAGCCCTACTACAACGTCACGGAGCTCGAGGACGTGTCCGACCCGAACCAGGTCTACAACCTGCATGCGCGCCTGATGACTTTCGGCGTCCTTCAGGCGGAAGAAGTTGACCGGTTCATCGATCGGTTCATCGCCGCCCGCCAGCGCGCGGACGAGCGCCCTGTGCTTGAAGGGATCGTCCGGCAGGCGGTCGCCCGGTTCAATGCGGATCTGGACGAAAATCGGCAGGAGGAATTCCGTCAGACACTGTCATCGTTCCTGCGCTTCTACTCGTTCATCTCGCAAGTGGTGAACTTGCGCGACACGGAACTTGAAAAGTTGCACATCTACGGCGCCTGGCTGAAGCGGATCCTGCCCAGCCGGCAGGCACCACAGGGCGACGATGTCACAGATGACATGCTGGAACTGGCCGCATTCAAGCTTGTTCCGCAGGGGGAGACGACGGACGCGTCCCTGCCGACGGATGCGAAAGAGGCTCTCAGCCCCATCGACCGGTTCGGCGCCAATCCTTACACCGAAGAAGAGCAGGCGACCTTGTCGGAGATCATCAGCTCCTTCAACCAGCGTCATGGCACCAATTTCACTGATGAGGATTACATCCGGTTCGAGGCGGTGAACACGGCGATCGTAGATGACGATGCATGGTCTGAAATGCTGCGCAACAATCCTCCCCACGACGTGCGGCCGCGCTTCGATGCGGAATTCATGCGGCGTTCCATTCAGGCTTTCCAGCGTGACAATGCGATGCGCAACGCCTTCATGCAGGATCAGGAGGCGCGCGAGATGCTCATGGCCCTCATGTTCCAGCGCGCCGTGCGCGCGGCGGGAGACCCTGCAGGACGATAAAAAAGCGGGCTTTGCTCTGAATGATCCGGGGAAAAGCGATGCACGAACGCACTCCCCAGTGCTTCCGGAGAGCCATCCGGGAATTCAGGGCCCGTGGGCCCTGAAATCGCCTTGTCGAGGCTTCAGTGAAGCCCATAGCCTCGGCTTTCCAGACCGACGGCCCTCTCAACCATTCGGACGACATCCCGAACGCTGAAATCGCGCCGACTGTTGGCGGGGTGATCGAGAGCCATGACGATGGCCTCGATTGACTCCTCTGTAAGGCCTTTTGCGGCGCCGTAGCGGCGTGCGAAACGGCAGAGGTCACCCTTGGGAACCTCGGTCAGCACCACGATGGTCGAGCGGCTTCGCAAAGGTTCCGAGACGCTTTCCAGCACGTTCGCAGTCAGCACCCAGTTCACATGCCTCATGTCGAAGCGGATACGGTAGAACGGGCATTCCCAGGCCTCCGCGGTCATGGGCTCCATCAGCGACAGCAAGCTGTCGGACGCTGAATTCACGCCGCCCTTTGTACTCCGCACGCCCTGATCCTTGCAGATTTCGTCGACGATCACGACTGGATTTCCGATCCGGCTTGCGATGATCGCCTCCAGCGGCCGCCCCGGCATGCCGCCCGCCCAGCCACGTTCCAGCCCCGCGATGCGAAAGGACGTCGATCCCGACCCGATCTCGATTACGCAGGACGGCAGGGTCAGCAGCGCGGCCATGCGCCGCGCCCAGGCGCTTTTTCCGATGCCGGGAGGGCCGCAGAGCAGCAGGTTCGGGATGGTGATCACCTGGCCGCCAACTGCGGCGCGCCTCAGGGCCAGCCAGACCTCGGTCGTCGCGGGCCCCATCCAAGGGAATTCGTCGTGCAGCGTGGCCGCCACCAGATCCGCCCAGTCGAGGCCGTCAGCGGTGACGAGATCGACGCCGCTGCGCAACCACGACAGCGCCTTGATCTCTTCCTTCTTCAGGTGGGCGAGCCCTGAAACAGCGGCTCGCGCCGCAATAATCCGCTCGGCCCTGCGCTTGATGGTGGCGCGGTCGATGGAGGATAGGTCAACTCCGCGCATCAGTTCCTCACCGAAGGCGTCGAGCGTGAGGCCTCCACTGTGCTCGACCCCGATGCCTTCCGCGAGGCTGCGCTGGCGCCAGGTCCGCAGGAATGCCTTCAGGCGCTCCTCGATGTCGAAGGTGGTGTCATTGTCGAAGAAGCGGGCATGGATGAATGGAATGCGGGTCATGGTCAATGTCTCCGGTCACGAGGTGAGATGCGACGTCGACGGAGGGTGCCGGGGTACGTCGACGCATAAGATAGCAGCCGCCTCGATGAGGCGGCGGTGGCGGTCATATGCGTCGAGTGTCCAGCGGCTTTTTCATGCCCAATTGAATGGGCGCTGGAGGCTGATACGTCAATCCCCCGGCGAAAAAACGCAGGGGCGGCGCCTTTCAGCCCCGCCCCCCGCATCAATCACGAATTTTCAGTGTAAATCCAGGAATTCCGCCCAAGAGTACATTTTTTCGCTTGCAAGAGGACAAATCTGGCTTGCGAAAGGAATAATTTTGGCTGGCGGAACAGAGTACATTTTTTCGCTTGCAAGAGGACAAATCTGGCTTGCGAAAGGAATAATTTTGGCTGGCGGGACACTTCCACCCGTCCCGATCCTAGCCGCACTTTGAGTAGCCGCAGCTGGCGCAGGTCATGCAGCCTTCAACCATCCGCATCTCAAAGCTGCCGCAGCTGGAACAGCTTTTGCCCTTAGGTGCGCCAATGGCCACGACGGCGGCCTGTGGGTCGGATTTCAGGCCCATGCCCTCGCCCTCGATAAAGCCGATGGCGATCAGGTGGCGTTCGATCACGCCGCCAATCGCGGCGAGGATTGATGGGATATAACGCCCTTCGATCCAAGCGCCGCCGCGCGGGTCAAACACGGCCTTGAGCTCCTCCACCACAAAGGAGATATCGCCCCCGCGCCGGAACACCGCGCTGATCATACGGGTCAGGGCAACGGTCCAGGCGAAATGCTCCATGTTCTTGGAGTTGATGAACACTTCGAACGGGCGGCGGTGGCCTGCGATCAGGATATCGTTGATGGTGATGTAAAGCGCGTGTTCGGACCCCGGCCATTTCAGCTTGTAGGTGGCCCCTTCCAGCGCGGCAGGGCGGTCCAGCGGTTCCGACAGATACACCACCTCTGCCCCATCGTGATCATGGGTGGCCATCGCTGCGGCCGGGATGGCGTCAGAGGATTCCGAGACGGTCAGAACCGACCCTGTCACATCATTGGGGCGATAGGTCGTGCAGCCTTTGCAGCCTGTATCCCACGCCGCCATGTAAACCTCTTTGAAGTCTTCAAAGCTGATGTCTTCGGGGCAGTTGATGGTTTTGGAAATGCTGCTGTCGATCCATTTTTGCGCGGCCGCCTGCATGCGGACGTGATCCAGTGGCGGCAGGGTCTGGGCGTTCACAAAGTAGTCCGGCAGCGGGGCATCGCCCATCTTCTCGCGCCACAGGCGCACCGCGTAATCGACCACCTCTTCTTCAGTCCGCGAGCCATCTTTTTGCAGCACCTTGCGGGTATAGGCATAGGCAAAGACCGGCTCGATGCCTGACGACACGTTGCCTGCATAAAGGCTGATCGTGCCCGTTGGCGCGATGGAGGTGAGCAGGGCATTGCGGATGCCGTGCTTGCGGATCGCATCCTTAACATCCGCGTCCATATGCTTGAGCGAACCAGAGGCAAGGTATTTGTCCGCATCAAACAGCGGGAAGGCCCCCTTTTCGCGGGCGAGATCAACCGACGCAAGGTATGAAGCCCGCGCAATGGCATGCATCCATTTTTCCGTGATTTCGGCAGCCTGCACCGAGCCATAGCGCTGGCCCACCATCAAAAGCGCATCGGCAAGGCCGGTGACGCCAAGGCCGATCCGGCGCTTGGCCTGCGCCTCACGTGCTTGCTCTTCCAGAGGAAAGCGGCTGGCGTCAACCACGTTGTCCATCATGCGGATGGCGGTGCGCACAAGATCGTCCAGCGCCTCAAGATCAAGGAAGGCACCAGCCTCAAACGCGTTCTTGACCAGCGTCGCCATGTTGATGCTGCCCAAAAGGCAGGCCCCATATGGCGGCAGGGGCTGCTCACCACAGGGGTTGGTGGCGGCAATAGTTTCGCAATAGCTCAGGTTGTTCATCGCATTGATACGGTCGATGAAAATCACACCGGGTTCTGCGAAATCAAAGGTGTTGCGCATGATCTTGTTCCAAAGATCGCGCGCGGGCAGGGTTTTGTAGACGCGACCATCAAACACCAGTTCCCACGGACCATCAGCCTTGACCGCCGCCATGAACGGGTCTGTCACCAGCACGGAAAGGTTGAACATCCGCAAACGTGCGGGGTCTTTCTTGGCCTCGATAAAGGCCTCCACATCCGGGTGATCACAGCGCAAGGTGGCCATCATCGCCCCCCTGCGGCTGCCAGCCGACATGATGGTGCGGCACATCGCATCCCAGACATCCATGAACGACAACGGGCCCGAGGCATCGGCAGCCACGCCCTTCACCTCGGCCCCGCGGGGGCGGATGGTGCTGAAATCATAGCCGATTCCGCCGCCTTGCTGCATGGTCAACGCGGCCTCTTTCAGCCCGTCAAAGATGCCGCCCATATTGTCGGGGATCGTGCCCATGACAAAGCAGTTGAACAGCGTGACACTGCGGCCCGTTCCGGCCCCGGCCGTGATGCGGCCTGCGGGCAGGTATTTGAAATCTTCCAGCGCGTGATAGAATTTTTCTTCCCACACGGCGGGCTCTGCCTCAACCACAGCCAAGGCACGGGCGATTCGGCGCCACGTATCCTCGACAGTGCCATCTACGGGCGCGCCATCTTGCGCCTTCAGGCGGTATTTCATGTCCCAGATCTGTTCGGCAATGGGCGCGGAGAAGCGAGACATGGGCATGATGTCCTTCAAGTTGTGGATAAGTCGGGAAGAGGACACAAGATACGCCCCAAATCACTGGGGGTCAACTTGAAGCGACCACTTAAGCCGCTATTATCCGCGCCATGACACATACACATATTCTGAAGCTGTCGGTCGGCACAGAGTCGGTCGAGGATCTGCTGGATTGGCAAAAATCCCAACAGCACCGCTGGCCAAAGGGCTGCGCAGTGCATGTTACCCGGATGTGGCCAAAGCGCGAGGCCGAGGTGCTGAACGGGGGCTCGATCTATTGGGTGATCAAGGGCGTGATCTTGTGCCGGCAACGGATCGTCGGGCTTGAACGCGTCGACGGCAGCGATGGCATCAGCCGCTGCGCCTTTGTGCTTGACCAAGACGTGATCCGGACCGAAGCCGCACCCCGCCGCGCGTTTCAGGGCTGGCGTTATCTGGACCCGAAAGATGCACCGGGCGATCTGGCCAAGGGCCGCGTCGCGGAAGAGGCCCTGCCCCCTGCCCTTGCACAGGCATTGGCGGAAATTGGTTTGCGCTAGACGGGCGGTCTGGGGTTCACTCCGCCCAGACACCTGATTTGGGTCACCATCTTTGCAGATGCTGCGACCAAAGGCTGGGTTTGGGGTCGTTTTCGGGCGGTTCCGTCAGGGAAATAGAGGCCACAAGGAACCATGACCCGTCCATTTTGGCTGATCGCCGCCCCGTTTGTGTTCTTGCTCCTTTGGTCGGCCGGGTTTCCGGTGGCCAAGCTTGGCTTGCAACATGCCGAACCGCTGACCCTGCTGGCCCTGCGCTATGTCATTGTTCTGGCGGTGTTGATCCCGGTTGCCATTGTGATGCGCCCACCCTTGCCCAAAACTTGGCGCGCGGCCGGGGATGTGGCGGTTGTGGGGTTCCTTATTCAGGTCGTTTACTTCGGGCTGTGCTATCTGGCGTTCAAATCCGGCGTTTCGGCGGCGGCTGTTGCCATCATCGTTTGCCTGCAACCCATTTTGGTGGCCATCGCCGCCCCCCGCATGGTGGGCGAGGCGATCAGCCCAAGGGGTTGGTTTGGCCTGTTCCTTGGCCTTGCGGGGGCGGTCACCGTGATCTTGTCACGCGGCAATTTTGGCGGCGATGCGCCAATGGGCTTGGCGCTGACGGTGGTGGCCTTGCTTGGTATCACGGGCGGCACACTTTATGAAAAGCGCTTTGGCGCGACCCAACATCCGGTGACGGCAAACCTGATCCAGTATGCGGTGGGGGCGCTGTTCACCCTGCCCGCCGCGCTGCTGAGTGAAGGCATGCAGATCGCGTGGGATTGGGAGTTTGTGGGTGTGATGGCCTATCTTGTGCTGGGTAATTCGCTGCTGGCGATCACGCTTTTGCTGGCAATGATCCGGGCGGGCGAGGTTTCGCGCGTCTCGGCGCTGTTCTACCTCGTGCCGCCTTTGGCTGCCCTCTTTGCATGGCCGATGCTGGGCGAACATATGCCGCCCCTTGGCTGGGTCGGCATGGCGCTGGC
Organism: Paracoccaceae bacterium; assembly: GCA_021741245.1. Taxonomy (GTDB): domain Bacteria; phylum Pseudomonadota; class Alphaproteobacteria; order Rhodobacterales; family Rhodobacteraceae; genus Pseudotabrizicola. The sequence goes on along the minus strand of JAIOYF010000013.1, from coordinate 64,459 downwards.
GGCTGTGGGCGTGGCCTTGGCAAGTCGCAAGGCAGCGTGACGGGCAAGCGCCCCTGCGGATCGGCTGGCGTGACCAGCGCCACCGAAAAATACCCCTAGAACACATCCAGCTTTGCTGTGTCATAGCCGTTGAAATCAAAGATTTCGCGAGCCGCGCGAATGCGGTCCGCAGGCAGGCCCGCGCCACGGTTCAGGACAAAGCCAAAGGCCCCCGACGGCGTGCCAATGGCCAAGGTGCGATAGTCGGTATCGACCCAGATCACCCACCATTCCTGATCGGCCACCCGTATCCGCCCCGGACCGACGGTCGTGATCGGCCCCGAAAGGCCAATCGTCTGGCCGTTCAGGCACAGCCGGGCCGCGATGCTTTGCCTCGGCGCAGGGCCTGTCACCTCGATCCCGCCGGGTTTGCAGCCATCTGGCGTCGTGGCGAACCCTGCCACCTGCCGCCACTGCCCCGACAGACGGCTTACGTCGAACTGGGCATTTGACCACATCGGCGCATCGGCAGAGCGAAAGCGCGCAGGCTCCAACACCGGGTTTGCCGCGCATGCCGACAGCAAAAGCGCAAGGGACAGGGCCTTTAATTGATGCATTGGGTCAGAAATTTCCCATCCTCGGTCAAGATGTCATGGCAGCCCAAAAGCGGCGTGGCGGGTGCGCAGGTGTTTGATTTTGCAAGGCAATAGCCTTGGCATTCGGTCGATTTCGTGCAGGCCTTGCCACTGTCCTTGGTGATCGTCTGGCAATAATTGGCGCCCGAGGCTCCCGCCTGTGACCATCGCCCGCCCCGCTTTTCACAAGCAAGATGGGCGGGGGTTTTCGGGGCCGGAGGCGGCGGCGGGGCGGCTGTCACCGCATCTGGGCGCGGCTTTGGCGTGGTCAGGGGTTGAAGCGGCGCTTCGGTGTCAGGCGGTTGGGCCGCACTGGACTTGGCCGCCCCTGCCTGTGCAGCGGGGGCAGTAGGCGGCGCATCTTGGGCATCCTTGTTCCCCGGATCATCCAAGGACGTCACGGTAATGGCGGATTCCGCGGCGGTAAGCGGTGCCCCAGTGATCGGATTGACCTCTGGCCCAGTTTCCTGTGATGAACCGGCAGCGCCGCGCCCCTGCCCCGGCAGCTGCATTTGGCACCCGGCCAAACCGACCAAAAGCAACAGGGTCAACACGATGCGCATGGGGGCCTGTCCATCTGCGGAAACGTTGGTTCAGTCATGGCGACAAAGCCCCACTTGCGCAAGGCCTTCGTCAATTCCCCAAAGAAAACACTATAGCTGGTAGCCAAGCCCGGTCAGAACGGCATGGGATGCAGGCGGTGAACAGCCGCGATATCGGCCAAGACATCCTCGCTCAGCACCAGATCGGAGGCCCCGATATTGGTCTGAAGCTGTCCAAGATCAGAGGCCCCGATGATCGGGATGCAGGGAAAAGGCCGCGACAGGCAAAAGGCGATGGCCATTTGGCATGGGTCCAGACCATAGGCTGCGGCAAGCCCCAGATAGGCTGCAACAGCCGGGAAAACCTGCGGGGTGATGCGGCCCCCCAGATCGGGGGTAAAGCTGCGTCGGGTCTGTTCTGGCGTGACGTCACCGGCATATTTCCCCGACAACAGCCCCGCCGCCAGCGGCGAAAAGGCCAGAAGCGGCATGTTTTCAACCGCGCTGAATTCGCACCAGTCGGAATCGAACTGGCGGCACAGCAAGGAGTATTCGTTTTGCACGCTGACCATGCGCGGCAGGTTGTGCACCTGCGCCAGATGCAGCCAAAGCCCAGCGCCCCAGACACTTTCATTCGACAGGCCGATGGCCCTGATCTTGCCCTCGGCGATCAGCTCTGCCGCCGTGCGCAGCACGTCCAGCATATGCGCCTCCACTGCGGCGCGATCCATGCCCTTGGGGGAAAAGCGCCAGATTTGCCGAAAGTGATAGCTGCCCCGGTTGGGCCAGTGCAGTTGGTAAAGGTCGATGTAATCGGTCTGCAACCGAAGAAGCGAATCTTCAACTGCCGCGCGCAGGGATGCCCCGGTGATCGGAACGCCCTCGCGCACCATCTTTTGCCCGACCCCTGAAATCTTGGTGGCGATCTGAAGCCGATCCCGCCCGCCGCGTGCCGCAAGCCAGCTTCCGATGATCCGTTCGGTATTGCCCACCGTCTCGGCCCGGACCGGGTTGGTGGGATACATCTCGGCTGTGTCCCAAAAGGTGATGCCATGATCAACGGCAAGGTCGGCTTGCGCGTGCCCCTCGGCCTCGGTGTTCTGGCTGCCCCATGTCATCGTGCCAAGGCACAGCTTTGACACCTCGATATCGGCAACCCCCAGCATCACGCGGTCCATGGCATTTTCCTTTTGTCCTATGTGTCTTAAGGGTAGCGGCATGGGCGGCGGGGGCAAGATCTGAATGCGCCGTTCCCGAAATCATCCTGATCTGCACGTTCTTCGCGCATCTTTGGCGCAGGCGGTCATCTTTGCGAGCACGCCGGAATTTTTGCAAACTCTGCGATGATCCCGGATGAGGAAAGGGCCAAGGACGATCGCGTTTTTGGTCAATCTGGCGATGGGGATCACGCACGCACGCACGCAGACAGACCCGGAGGCATTGAGAACAAAACAGAAACATTATATCGTCTCTGCATGAGCCTGCCGATTCATCAAACCCATGGCCGCCGCGCCCTTGGCGAACAGCCCCTGCCGGGGGGGCTGGCGCCCGGCCTGTTGCGCGGGCGCGTGCACGAGCTGTGCGGCACGGCGCGCGTCGCCTTGGCCTTGATGCTGTTGCAACTGTCGCAAGGCCCGGTGATCTGGATCACCCCCTCATGGTTGCCCGAGCGGCCCTACCCCTGTGGCATGGCCGACTATATGCACCCCGGTCGCGTGATCTTTGCCCGCGCCCGCCGCCCCGAGGATATTCAGTGGGCCGCCGAAGAGGCGCTGCGTTCGGGGGCTGCCCCCATGGTCTTGGTCGAGATGCCAAGCCCCCCCGCGCTGACCCCTGTGCGCCGCCTGCATCTGGCGGCACAAACCGGGGCCGAGGCGGCGCATCACGCCGGGCGCGCGGCCCCCTTGGGCCTGCTGCTCAGCACGGGGGATGGGGGCGCGCAGGGCGTGGAAAGCCGCTGGCACATGGCGGCAGGCCCCTCGCCCTCGGGCTTGCTGGATGAGGGCGGGATTGCGTGGCGGCTGGAACGCCGCCGGGCCCGCAGCGCCCCGGTTGCGGCATGGTCCTTGCTGCGCCAAGGCGACGCGGGGCAGATCACCGCCCGCCCGATCACGACCGCCACCATCACTTCGCTGTGACGGGTTCCAGACGGGCCGGAAAAGGCCTGCAAACGTGCTAAGGTCCTGCACAAGGAAAGGCCATAGCATGAAACTTCCGATCCATCACAGCATCCTGACGCTTGCCTTGGCCGTCGCGCCATTGGCGGCTTTGGCAAAACCCCTGACCTATGCCATGGATACCAGCGGCTCCATCATCGGTTTTGCCACCGATTTTGGCCAGACGCCGATCACCGGAACCATGCCCGTGCTGACCGCAGACATGGTGCTTGATTTCGAGCAGGTCGCCAATAGCCGCGTCTTGGTTTCCCTTAACGCCCATGGCGCAACAGCCTCGCTTCCCTTTGCTGCCGAGGCGATGAAAGCGGCGGGCGTTCTGGATACCGTGCACTACCCGAAACTGACATTTCGATCCACCAAGGTCACCCCAAAGGGTGAAGGGGCGCATGTGGTGGGCGATCTGACGATCCGGGGGGTGACCCGGCCAGTGGCACTGGAGGCCACCATCTGGCGCCAACAAGGCACCCAAGCGGGGGACCGCAGCCGCCTGACCATAAGATTGACCGGGGCCATCCGCCGCAGCGACTATGGTGCGACCGGTTGGGCCGACATGGTGGGCGACGAGGTTCGCCTTGATATCCGCGCCCGGGTTCATCAGGCCCCCTGAACAGTCTTTACAGCCGCATGGATTCCGGGTCTGGATGCACCATGCGCCTGCTGATCTCCTTTGCTGCCCTGTTCATATCGGTCGTCCTCTTGCAGCTTGGTCTGGGGGGCGTGGCCCCGCTTGATGCGATTTCGGGTGTGGAGCTTGGGTTTTCAAAGGCTGAGATCGGCTTTCTGGGATCAGCACATTTCTTTGGCTTTTTCATTGGCTGCTGGTGGGCCCCGCGCCTGATGGGGGATGTGGGACCATCCCGCGCCTTTGCTGCCTTTACGGCCGCCGGAACCATCGGGATCTTGTCACATATGATGGTCGTGAACCCCTATGCCTGGGCGGTGATGCGGCTGACTTCGGGCCTTGCCATTGCCGGGTGCTATACGATTGTCGAGGCATGGCTTCAGGCCAAGGTCACCAATGAGACGCGCGGCCGCGCCATGGGGGTTTACCGGGTTGTCGATATCGCAGGCAGCCTTGGCGCGCAGTTGATCATCGGCGTGCTGACACCGGCGGCTTATGTGTCGTATAACCTGCTGGCCCTCTTGTGCTGTGCCGCCCTTTTCCCCCTGACGCTCAGCAAGACCGAAGCACCCGAGATGCCTGCAGCCCCCAGGTTGCGCCCGTCGCTGGCTTGGGCGCGCTCGCCGCTGGCGGCCGCCGGGGTGATCGTGTCTGGAATCACCGGGGCCGCATTTCGCATGGTCGGGCCGATCTATGGCATCGAGGTTGGCTTGGCCGCCGATCAGATCGCCCTCTTTCTGGCCGCCTATGTGCTGGGCGGGGCTTTGGCACAAATTCCCATCGGATGGTTGGCTGACAAGTTTGACAGGCGCGCCGTTTTGATCGGGCTGTCAGTCGGGGGCGTTCTGGCCTGTGCCTTCACCGTCTTTGCGGCAGACACCGGCACAATCGGGATCTTTGTCTCGGCGGGCCTTTTTGGCTTTGTCACCTTGCCCATCTATTCGGTTTCAACCGCACATGCCCATGATTTCGCAAGCCAATCTGAACGCGTGGAGCTGTCTGCCGCGCTGATGTTCCTGTATGCCGTGGGGGCGATTGCCAGCCCGTGGATCGCGTCCTTGCTGATTGCGGGCTATGGTGCCTCGGCCATGTTCATGATGATCGCCTTGTCCCATGTGCTGTTGATTGTCTTTGGCATCTTTCGGGCCCGTGCGCGACCCGCACCGGACGATCGCACACTCTATACCTATGAGCCGCGCACGTCTTTCATGATCGGGCGTCTGTTGGGGCGCGGACGCGACAAATAACGGCGCACGCAGGCACCACAAGCCCCATTGAAAACCGCGCATCCTCTGGCATGGGCGCGCGACCTGCGCTAAAGGGGCGACAGCATTACCAAAGGGCGCATCATGGCACGGATTCTCATCACCTCCGCCATTCCCTATATCAACGGGATCAAGCATCTGGGCAATCTGGTGGGCAGTCAGCTTCCCGCTGATCTGTTTGCCCGCTACAATCGGGCGCGGGGGCATGAGGTGATGTTCATCTGCGCCACCGATGAACATGGCACGCCCGCCGAACTTGCCGCTGCAAAGGCGGGCCAGCCAGTGGCCGAATACTGCGCCGAGATGCATCAGGTGCAGGCCGAAATCGCGCGCGGCTTCCGGCTGTCGTTTGATCATTTCGGCCGCTCCTCCAGCCCGCGCAACCACCGCCTGACCCAGCATTTCGCGGGGAAACTGGCCGACAACGGGCTGATCCGCGAAGTCTCGGAAAAAATGATCTATTCGGTCGATGATGGCCGTTTCTTGCCCGACCGCTATGTCGAAGGCACCTGTCCCAATTGCGGCTATGACTCAGCGCGCGGTGACCAGTGCGACAACTGCACCAAGCAGTTGGACCCGACGGATCTGATCAACCCGCGCTCGACCATTTCCGGCTCCACCAATCTGGAATTGCGCGAAACCAAGCACCTCTATCTGATGCAACGCAATTTGCGCGACAAGCTGGAGGCATGGATTGACTCCAAGCATGACTGGCCCCTGCTGACCACCTCAATCGCCAAGAAATGGCTGAACGATGGGGATGGGTTGCAAGACCGGGGCATCACCCGCGATCTGCACTGGGGCATCCCCGTGCGGCGCGGCGATGCGCCTTGGCCGGGGATGGAGGGCAAGGTGTTCTATGTCTGGTTCGACGCTCCCATCGAATATATCGCCGCCACCGCCGAATGGGCCGATGCCAATGGCTTGGACGATGCCGCATGGGAACGCTGGTGGCGCACCGACAAGGGCGCGGAAGACGTGACCTATTACCAGTTCATGGGCAAGGATAACGTGCCCTTCCACACGCTGAGTTTCCCCGCCACAATCCTTGGATCGGGCGAGCCGTGGAAGCTTGTCGATTACCTGAAATCCTTCAACTACCTCAATTACGATGGTGGCCAGTTCAGCACGTCGCGTGGGCGCGGTGTGTTCATGGATCAGGCGCTGTCGATCCTGCCGTCAGATTACTGGCGCTGGTGGCTGCTGAGCCATGCGCCGGAATCCTCGGACAGTGAGTTCACGTGGGAAAACTTCCAAGGCTCGGTCAACAAGGATCTGGCGGATGTTCTGGGCAATCTGGTCAGCCGGGTCACCAAATTCGCCACCGCGAAATTTGGCGCGACCGTGCCCGCCGCCGGGGCCTTTGGCCCGCAAGAGGCTGCTTTGATTGCCGATCTGGGAGCGCGTATTGCCGACTATGCCACGCTGATGGAGACGATGGAGGTTCGCAAAGCGGCCGCGGAGTTGCGGGGAATTTGGGTGATCGGGAACGAATATCTGCAATCCTCGGCCCCATGGACGGTGGTGAAAACCGATCCCGAGCAGGCACAGGCGCAGGTGCGCCTCGCGCTGAACCTTATCCGGGTTTATGCAATCTTGTCGCGCCCCTTTATCCCTGACGCATCTGCCGCGATGATGACGGCCATGGGCAGCGACGACTGGACATGGCCAGACGATCTGCCCACGGCCATGCGCACATTGGGCCCCGGTCAGCCCTTTACCATCCCGGAGAACCTGTTCCGCAAGATCACGGATGAGGAGCGCGCCGAATGGCAGGCGCGGTTCTCTGGCATCCGGGCCTGAGGCGTTCACGTGACCGGTCCGCTGCCTCAGACGGACTTTCCGAAGGGGGTGCGCCCAGCGTATTGGGCCCAACAGGTGCTGATGCATCTGGCCCTGCCGCTGATCGCTGTGTTGCTGATCTGGCGCGGGCGGCGGGAACCGGGGCATCTGCGCGGCCTGAAGGATCGCATTGGCCTTGGCCCCGTCGGGCCAAAGGGGGCGGTGTGGATCTATGCGGCCTCACTTGGGGAAACCCGCGCGGCAAGCCCGCTGATCCGGCGACTGCGGGCCGACGGGGTGGCGGTGATCCTTAGCCATCTGTCGCCCGCCGGAATGCAAGAGGGCTGGCGCCTGTTCCCCGATGATCCGGGCATCACCCATCGCTACATGCCCCTTGACCTTTTCTGGGCGGTGCGCCTGTTTCTACGCCGCGCCCAGCCCCGGCTTGGCATCGTGCTGGAGATCGAGATCTGGCCCGCCATGCTGCGTGAGGCACATCTGGCAGGCGTGCCGATGGTGATGGCCAACGGCAATCTGCTGGAACGGTCCCTTGCGCGGCAGCGTGGGTTACGCAAGCACCTTCTGGCGCTTTATCAAAGCTTTACTCATATCTTTACCCGCACGGATGCGTTTCGCGACCGCTACCTCAGCCTCGGTGTTGACCCAAAACGGATCAGCGTTGTGGGTGAGATGAAATATGATCAGTGGATCGACCCAAAGCACCCCGTGATGGGCAGATCGCTGCGCGCCGCCTGGGATGTGGCCCAAGTTCTGATGATCGCCTCATCGGTCAAGGATGAGGAACCCGCCCTTTTGGCCATGGTGCAGGCGCTCTTGCACGACCGCCCCGGCCTTGGCGTGGTCTGGGTGCCGCGCAGCCCGCAACGGTTTGACCCGCTGGCAGAAACGCTGGCCACGGCCGGGATCACCTGCCTGCGCCGCTCGGCGCTTGGGCCGGATATGGCGGGTGATGTGCCGCCGGGCACAAGGGTGATCCTTGGCGACAGTCTGGGCGAGATGAATGCCTATTATCCGATGGCGGATCTGGTCTTTGTCGGTGCGTCGCTGGTGGATCATGGCGGGCACAACATCATGGAGCCGATGGCCTTTGGCAAACCCGTGGTCATGGGGCCATCCACCTATGGCATCGCCTTTGCCGCCGAACCCGCCGCCCGCCTCGGGGCCTTTGAAAGCCTCCCAGACGTGGGTGCCTTGCAGGCCCGCATCGCCACGCTGTTGGAGGATGGGGCCCTGCGGGATGCGATGGGGAAAGCGGCCCTTACCTTTGCCCGCCAGCAAACCGGGGCGGCAGAGCGCACCTATGCGGGGTTGAAACCGCTTATCCAGACCGCACAGCATTGAAATCACCGGGCGCTTCGGTGATACACAGGGGGCGCGCGACACCCCGCCATGCCCGCAAAGGGCCGGCCCCTGAACGTGAGACCCGATGCTGAACGACGCCACAATCCTTGTCACCGGTGGAACCGGCTCTTTTGGCCACGCTTTCGTGCCGATGACCCTTGCCCGCTATAATCCCAAAAAGATCATCATCTTCAGCCGGGATGAAATGAAGCAATGGGACATGGCCAAGCTTTATGGCGATGACAAGCGGGTGCGCTTTTTCATCGGCGATGTGCGCGATCGCGATCGCCTGTATCGCGCGCTGCGCGGGGTGGATTTCGTGGTGCATGCGGCGGCGACCAAGATCGTGCCGACAGCCGAATACAACCCCTTTGAATGTGTGAAAACCAACGTCAATGGCGCGATGAATGTGATTGATGCCGCGATTGATTGCGGGGTCAAGCGCGTGGTCGCCCTGTCGACCGACAAGGCCAGCAGCCCGATCAACCTGTATGGGGCGACCAAACTTGCCTCTGACAAACTGTTTGTCGCCTCCAACTCTTACGGCGGGGAACATGGGACGCGGTTTTCTGTGGTGCGCTATGGCAATGTGATGGGATCGCGCGGGTCGGTCATTCCGTTCTTCTTGTCGATCAAGGACAAGGGCGTTTTGCCGATCACCGATCCGCGCATGACTCGGTTCATGATCAGCCTTGAACAGGGCGTGGAACTGGTCTGGCATGCGTTTGAAGATATGGAAGGCGGCGAGATCTATGTGAAGAAGATCCCCTCGATGACCATCACCGAGATTGCAAATGTCGCAGCCCCCGAGGCCCGGCACGATATCGTCGGCATCCGCCCCGGCGAAAAGCTGCATGAGCAGATGATCGGCCCTGAGGATGCGCCGCATACCTATGAATACCCGCAGCATTTCAAGATTTTGCCTGCCATTCACAACTGGTCGGCCAGCCCGGTGCGGATCAAGGATGGCGTCAAGGTGGCTGAAGGCTTTACCTATGCCAGCGACAACAACCCCCATTGGATGACCGAGGCCGAGCTTGGCGCGTGGATCACCTCCAACGCGGCCAAGATCGGGGCGATCTGACATGATCCCCTATGGCCGTCAGGATATTTCCGAGGATGATCTGAGGGCGGTTGAGGCGGTTCTGAAATCCGATTTCCTGACCCAGGGCCCCGTCGTGCCCGCCTTTGAGCGCGCGGTGGCCGATTGGTGTGGGGCGGCACATGGGGTGGCGGTAAATTCGGCCACCTCGGCCCTGCATGTGGCCTGCATGGCGCTTGGGCTAGGCCCTGGCGATGTGCTCTGGACCGTGCCCAACACTTTTGTCGCCAGCGCAAATTGCGCGATCTATTGCGGGGGGACGGTTGATTTCGTCGATATCGACCCGGTGCGTTTTACCATGTGCCCCAAGGCGCTTGCGGCCAAGCTGAAAGCAGCGGCGGCGGCGGGCCGTTTGCCCAAGATCATCGTGCCCGTGCACCTGTGCGGTCAATCGGCGGATATGGCGGCGATCGGGACGCTGGCCCGCACCTATGGCGTCAAGGTGATCGAGGATGCCAGCCACGCCATCGGCGCCACCTATCTGGGCCAGCCCATCGGCGATTGCCGTTATAGCGACATCTGCGTGTTCAGTTTTCATCCGGTCAAGATCATCACCACCGCCGAGGGCGGGCTTGCCACCACGCAAGATGCGGGCCTTGCCCGGGCGATGGAGCTGGCGCGCAGCCATGGCATCACGCGGGAGGCTGACGAGATGACCCATGCCCCCGATGGCCCGTGGTATTACCAGCAGGTCACCTTGGGCTACAACTACCGCATGACGGAAATGCAGGCCGCGCTTGGCCTGTCACAAATGACCCGCCTGCCCAGTATGGTTGCGCGGCGGGCGGAACTGGCCGCGCGCTATCACCGCTTGCTGGCCGATCTGCCGCTGACCGTGCCCGTGCAGGCACCCGACACCGCCTCAAGCTGGCATCTTTACGTCGTTCAGGTGGACCCTGCCCGTCACCGCGCGGTGTTCGAGGGGCTGCGCGCCCAAGGGATCGGCGTGAACCTGCATTACATCCCCGTCCATACCCAACCTTATTATGCCGCCATGGGCTTTACCCCCGGCATGTTCCCGGTGTCTGAGGGGTATTACGCGCGCGCCATCTCGATCCCGCTTTATTTCGGGCTGACGGATGCAGCGCAGGATCAGGTCGTAGCGGCGCTGCGACAGGTGCTGTGATGGCCGTCTGCATCATTCCGGCACGGGGCGGATCAAAGCGTATTCCGCGCAAGAATGTGGCGCTGTTTCACGGCCGCCCGATGATCGGCTGGCCGATTGCGGCGGCGCACGCCTCGGGGCTGTTTGACCGGATCGTTGTGTCCACCGATGATCCGCAGATTGCCGAAGTGGCACGCGCCGAAGGGGCCGAGGTGCCGTTCATGCGCCCCGCTACCCTTGCCGATGATTTCACGCCCACGGTGCCCGTGATTGCGCATGCCGCCGCCGAACTGGCGCTGACACCTGACACGGCGCTGTGCTGCCTTTACGCCACCGCGCCCCTGGTGCGGGCCGAGGATCTGGTGGCAGGCCATGCCCTGTTGGGGGATGAAGGCTATGTCATCTCGGTCACCAGCTTTCCCTTCCCCATCCAGCGCGCGCTGCGCCGGAACCCCGATGGTGCGGTGCAGATGATGCAGCCCGAACATATGCTGACCCGCAGTCAGGATCTGGAAGAGGCATGGCATGATGCCGGGCAGTTCTATTGGGCGCGTGCCGCCACTTGGGCGGCGGGGACGGCCGTGTTTGGTCCGGGGGCCATGGGCCTGCCCCTTCCCCGCCACCGCGTGCAAGACATCGACACGCCCGAGGACTGGGCGCGCGCCGAGGCCCTGTTTGCCGCCATAAGGGGCTAAACGGATGCAAGTCGCCTTTCGCTGCGATGCGTCTTTACAGATCGGGTCCGGCCATGTGATGCGCTGTCTGACTCTGGCCGAGGCCTTGCGCCTGCGCGGGCACGCGTGCCGCTTCATCTGCCGCGATCTGCCGGGCCAGATGGCCGAACGGATTAAAGATCAGGGCTTTGCCGTGACGCTGTTGCCTGCGCCGGATGACGGGTTCGTGCCGGTCGCCGAAGCCCCGTTTCACGCCGCATGGGCCGGGGTGTCATGGCAGACGGATGCGGCCCAGACGCGCGCGGCACTGTCGGCGGGCAGCGATTGGCTGGTGCTGGACCACTATGCCTTTGAGGCGCAATGGCAAGAGGCTGTCCGACCCGCCGTCGCACGCATCATGGTGATCGACGATCTTGGCGACCGTAACCATGCGGCCGATCTGCTGCTGGATCAGAACCTTGGCCGTCATTCTGCGGATTACGACGGGCTTTTGCCCGATAGTGCTGAGCGTTTGATCGGTCCGCACTTTGCCCTGTTGCGGCCAGAGTTCGAACGCACCCGCGCAGCGTCGCTTGCGCGGCGAAAGGCTTGCGGATTCGCGCTTGAGCATCTGTTGATCTCTATGGGCGGCATGGACCTGCCCAATGTCACAGGGCGCGCCTTGACGGCGCTTGCCGCAGATGCGCCACCCTCGGTCAGGCAGATCACGGTGGTCATGGGGCCCACGGCCCCCTCACTTGGCCATGTTCAGGAACAGGCAAAGGCAATGCCTATCCCCACCCGTGTTCTGGTGGGCGTTGCGGATATGGCTGCCCTGATGGCCCAAGCCGATCTGGCCATTGGGGCGGCAGGCGGCACCGCGTGGGAGCGGTGTGTACAAGGCCTGCCCTCGCTGATCGTGGTCTTGGCCCATAATCAGCAAGACGGGGCTGCGGCCTTGGCCAAGTCGGGCGCAGCGGAGCTTGCAGGCGGGGCGGCGGATGATGGCCTTGGTCAAGGCATGTGTGATGCGGTGGCCCGCCTGTCGTGCGATTCCATGGCCTTGGCAGATATGTCAGCCTGTGCGGCCAAAGTCGCTGATGGCCTTGGTGCGGCGCGGGTTGCGGTGGCTATGGAAACCCCCGTCCAACTGCGCAGGGCCAACATAACAGATGCGCAAACTGTTTGGCACTGGCGGCAGGGTCTGCCCCAAACCGCCTTTCGTTCGGGCGCGAATACCCCGTTGGCGGATCACCTGAATTGGTTTCAAAAGGCGCTTGCCGCAGCCGATCGCAGGCTTTTCATCGCCACCAGTGACGGCACGGCCCTTGGACATCTGCGGCTGGACCTGCATGAAAGCGGCGCGGCAACTGTCTCCATCCTCTTGGCCCCAGACGCGCGCGGCAAAGGGCTTGGCCTGCGTTTGCTGGCGCGGCTTGCCGATCTGGCGCGACGCGACGGACTGCACCATCTTGTTGCCGAAGTGCACCGTTCAAATGCGGCCTCACACGCGCTGTTCTTGGCGGCAGGATACGCCGAAACCGGGCAGGCCAACGACTATGTTCAAATGTCTTTGCCATTGCGGGGGTTGCAAACCCCAGACCCGCACGTCATCTGATCGCGAAAGGAGCATCCCATGTCCGACCGCCCCGAAATCACCATTGCAGGCCGCGCCATCGGCCCCGACCACCCGCCCTATGTGATTGCCGAGTTATCCGCCAACCACAACGGCAGCATGGACGCGGCTTTTGCCATCATCGACAAGGCGGCCGCGGCGGGGGCTGCGGCGGTGAAGTTGCAGACCTATCGCGCCGATACGATCACGCTCAACTCCGCCCGTCCGGAATTTCAGATCACCAGCGGCAAATGGGCCGGGCAGAGCCTTTATGCGCTTTATGAAAGCGCCTTTACCCCATGGGAGTGGCACAAGGCCCTGTTTGATCGTGCCCGCGCGCGCGGGGTGACGATGTTTTCCTCGCCCTTTGACAATACCGCCATCGACTTTCTCGAAGATCTGAATGCCCCGGCCTACAAGATCGCAAGCTTTGAGGCCGTCGATCTGCCGCTGATCCGCTATGCGGCCAGCACGGGCAAACCGATGATCATCTCGACTGGGATGGCCGACGCCGATGAGATTGCCGAGGCGATTGCAGCGGCCCGCGACGGTGGCTGCAAGGAACTGGCGATCTTGCATTGTGTTTCGGGCTATCCCGCCCCGCCCGGCGACTACAACCTGCGCCTGATCCCCGACATGATCGCGCGGTTCGGGCTGGTCACGGGCCTGTCGGACCACACGCTGGACAACACAACCGCGATTGCAGCCGTGGCGATGGGGGCGTCGATCATCGAAAAGCATGTGACGCTGGATCGCAATGGCGGCGGGCCGGATGACAGCTTTTCCTTGGAACCGCCCGAACTGATCCAGCTTTGCAGCGCCGCGCGCACCGCTTGGGATGCGTTGGGGGCGGTGGATTACGGCCGCAAATCATCCGAGCGCAGCAATGTGATCTTTCGCCGCTCGCTCTATTTCGTCAAGGCGCTGAAGCAGGGCGATGTCATCACGCCAGACAGCGTTCGTTCTGTGCGCCCCGGATTTGGCGCGGCGCCAAAGCATCTGGAGCGTATTCTGGGCAAAACCATGCTGATTGATATCGAGGCCGAAACCCCGGTGCGTCTGGATGATATTGCGCTGTAGGGCCTAGCAGGCCTGCGCCAGTTTACGCTGCAAAAGCATCTCCACGATCAGGAAATCCAGCTCTCGGTCAATGTCGACAGACCGTTCTTCGGGCATCTCGAACAGGCGGGTGTCGGGATAAAACACGCGTGGATCGGCCAGAAAAGCATCGCGCTGCCAAACATAGACCGAGCCGTTCATATCAAAGCAAGCGGGCGAGTCCTGACGGCGCAAAACCATGTCGGGCAAGGGTTTTGACAGATGCACGGTGCCATCCGCTGCGCGTTCCACCATGTTGAAATAGGGAGAGCGGCGCGATTCCGCCCCCGTGATCACATTTGTCGCCCCGGTTTGCCGCAACAGATCGACCGAGCCTGTGATGTCGGTCAAATCGCGCAGGGGCGAGGTGCAATCAAGATCGACCAGAATATCGGTCTTTCGGCCCAAGGCTGCCTCGGCCGCAAGGCAGGCATGGGCAATCGCGGGCACCTTTCCCGCTTGATCCGTGGCCATATCGGCGGGGCGGTCAATGGTCAGATGCGCCCCTGCAGTGGCGGCGGCGGCCCGGATTTCGGCGCTGTCACTGCTGACGGCCACAAAATCGAACAGACCCGTCGCCAAGGCCTGCTCAACAGTCCATGCGATCAGGGGTTTGCCCGCGATGGGGCGAACATTCTTGCCCGGCACCCCTTTGGAGCCGCCGCGCGCGCAAATCGTGCAGATGATCGTCATAGAGGCACCCTCTGATACTCGCCGCCCCTTTCCTGCCAGCAAGCCGGGGGGCAAGGCAAGAGTGGCGCGACGGGGAGAGACGGGTTTTCACCATGACATGGGGTGTGCTAGGCGGGGGAGCACATATCTGGGCCTGATCGGCCAAACTTTTTTTGGGGATGCCATGACCGCACCCGCGCTTGCGCTTTATCTGGCGGCTTCGGCCCTGTCTGAACCGCTTTGGCGGTTCTCCTTGCAGCGCAGGGCACGGCGGGGCAAAGAAGATCCGTCACGCCTGCCCGAACGCCTTGGCCATGCCGCGACACCGCGTCCCGAGGGCCCCTTGGTCTGGTTTCATGCGCTTGGGATCGGCGAGGCCGGGGCGATGCTGTCGGTCTTGCGCGCCCTGCGGGAGGAGCGGCCCGATGTGCAGGTGCTGTTGACGACCAACACCCGCACCGGGGCCGATGGCTTGGCTAAAATGGGCTTGCCCGAAGGCATCATCCATCAATACGCCCCCATCGACGCCCCCGCCCCCATCGCCCGCTTCTTACACCATTGGCGACCAGATGCCTTTGTTCTGGCCGAATTGGATCTGTGGCCACGCATGCTCCACAGCTTGTCTGGCCGTAACATTCCGATGCTTATGGTCAATGCCCGGCTGACCGACCGCCGCTTTGCCGGGCGGATGCGGGTGCGGCCGCTGTTTTCGGATCTTCTGGGGATGTTCAAGACCATCTTGGTGCAAGATCCGCAGTCCGCCACCCGCATGGCGCAGCTAGGCGCGGACAGTGGGCAGGTGCGCGTGGCGGGCCTTCTGAAGGCCGCCGCTGCCCCCCTGCCCGACCAAAGTGACGCGCGTCAGGCCTTGGCCGTGGCCATCGCGGGCCGCCCTGTGTGGTGCGCTGCGGCAACGGAGGCCCGCGAACATGCCGCGCTTTTGGCGGCCCATGCCGTGGCCCGTGAAACCCTGCCCGACCTGCTGATGATCCTTGCCCCCCGGCAACTTACCGATGCGCAGGCCGCAAGCGATCTGGCCAAGGCCACCTTTGGCGCACCGCCCCCCCGACGCAGCCAAGACGCGTTACCAACGCCCGCAGACAGCGTGTTCTTGGCCGATAGCATGGGGGAAATGGGCGTCTGGTATCGTCTGGCACCCGTGTCCTTCATCGGACATTCCCTAGACCTTGTGGGGGATCCGCCCCTGACGGGAAAGAACCCGTTCGAAGCGGCGCTCTTGGGTTCGGTTGTCCTGCATGGCCCCTGCACAGGCAATTTTTCCGAAAGCTATGCGGCATTGGATCAATCGGGCGCGGCGATTGCATTGACCACCACCCAAGATCTGCCTGCCACTTTGGTCAGGCTGTTGACCCATCCGCAGCTTTTGGCCCAACACGCACAGCGAGCCGAAGCGGTGCTGGATCAAGCACGCGGTGCCTTGCCCTTAACGTTGGACGCGCTTTTCGCACTGATCGGGGGAAACGGATCGACGGCCCAGACGTGACCTTGGGCTTTGGATCACGGGCTTCAATCCCCCTCGATCAAATTTCCCGCGGGATATTTTCTTGTGACCGCGCGCGCATCGGAATAGTGTGCCCGAAACCAGAAAGACCATAGCGAAAGAGGCATAAAGTGAGCAATCTACGCGTATTCATCGGATGGGATTCCCGTGAAGACATCGCCTATCAGGTCGCCCGCCGCTCATTGTTGCGCCACGCCACCATCCCGGTGGAGGTGGTGCCGATCAAGCTGCAGGACCTCGTTGAACAGGGTCTTTACACCCGTGCGGTTGATCCGCTTGCCTCGACCGAGTTTACTTATTCACGCTTTTTGACCCCGCATCTGGCGGGTTTTGAAGGCTGGGCGCTGTTTGTCGATTGCGATTTTCTGTTCTTTGGGGATGTGGCGCGGCTGGGCCAATACATGAACCCGGACCATGCCGTGGCCTGTGTTCACCACGACTATACACCCAAGGAAGCCACCAAGATGGATGGTGTGCCGCAATCCGCATATCCCCGGAAAAACTGGTCGTCCTTCATGCTGTTCAACTGCGCCCATCCGGCAACACGGCACCTGACGGTGGAAAAGGTGAACACTGAAAGCGGGGCCTATTTGCATCGTATGCAATGGGCCAAGGATGATGAAATCGGCGAAGTGCCCAATTCGTGGAACTGGCTGGAAGGCTGGAATGACAAGCCCGCAACCGGGACACCCGATGCGGTGCATTACACGCGGGGCGGCCCATGGTTTGAAAACTGGCAAGACGTTGATTATGGCGACGAATGGCGCGCAGAAGCCGCCGCGTGCCGGGCTGAGGGTTTGACCGAAGACTGACCTTTGGGCAGGCAAGGGTCTTGCTTGTCACCCCTTTGGGCCAAGGATAAGAAAGGCGCGCGGTGACCAAAAGATGGTCGCAGCGCCAATGATAGAAAGAAGCGGGGCGGTGCATGGCAAAGGTTCTGGTCACCGGGGCAGATGGCTTCATCGGATCGCATCTGGTTGAACAGCTGGTGGCGGATGGACATGAGGTCCGTGCCCTTGTGCAATATAATTCCTTTAATTCATGGGGCTGGCTGGATCATTCGCCCCTGCGCCATGAAATCGAGGTCGTGTCGGGCGATGTCCGCGATGCGCAGTTTTGCAATGGGATCGCCAAAGGCGTTGAAACGGTGTTTCACCTCGCGGCCCTGATCGCCATTCCCTATTCCTATGCCGCCCCCGACAGCTATGTCGAAACGAATGTGCGCGGCACGTTGAACATATGTCAGGCCGCCCTGAACGCTGGCTGCACGCGGGTTATCCACACCTCGACCTCCGAGGTCTACGGGACCGCCCGCTATGTGCCCATTGATGAAGCGCATCCCTTGCAGGCGCAATCGCCCTATTCCGCGTCGAAAATCGGTGCAGATGCCATCGCTACCAGCTTTCATTCCGCGTTTGACCTGCCGTTGACCATTGCACGGCCCTTTAACACCTATGGTCCCCGTCAATCGGCCCGCGCGGTGATCCCCACGATCATCGCCCAGATTGCAGCAGGGGCAACGGAGATCAAACTTGGCGATGTGTCGCCGACACGTGACTTCAACTATGTCGAAGATACCTGCGGGGGCTTCATCGCCTTGGCCGCGGCCCCACAGTCCATTGGAAAGACGGTCAATATCGCCTCGAACTATGAGATTTCGGTTCTCGATACGTTGCAGATGATCCGCGATATCATGGGCAGCTCTGTCGAATTCATCACAGACGAGGCGCGGCTTCGCCCCGCGGGCTCCGAGGTGTTTCGCCTGTGGGGGGACAACCGTCTGATGACAGAGCTGACCGGGTTCAGCCCCAAGATTTCCTTGCGTGACGGGCTGACCCGCACGGTGACATGGTTCAGTGATCCCGCACATCTGGCAGGCTACAAGGCGGATCGCTATAATGTCTAAGGGTGGTCCATCATGATCGACCATCTGATCAAGGTGGTGCACGAAACCTACGCAACAGACGCGCCGATCCCGCTGCATGCGCCGATTTTTGGCGGCAATGAAGCCGCCTATGTCGCCGACACCATTGCCTCCACCTTTGTGTCAAGCGTGGGCGCCTATGTGGACCGGTTTGAGGCGGATATGGCGGCACTGACCGGCGCAGGCAGGGCCATAGCGGTTGTCAATGGCACGGCGGCGTTGCAAATGGCGCTGCTGCTGGCGGGGGTAGAGACTGGGGATTTGGTGATCACGCAGCCCTTGACCTTTGTCGCCACCTGCAACGCGATTTCGCATTGCGGGGCAGAGCCTGTGTTTTGCGACGTGGACAGGGCCACACTGGGCCTGTCGCCCGAGGCGGTCGAGGCATGGCTGGAAGACAACGCCCTGCGTGATCAAGATGGCATTGTGCGACGCAAAAGCGATGGCCGGGTGATCCGGGCCTGTCTTGCGATGCACAGTTTCGGGCATCCTGTCCGGCTGACAGAACTGATGGCCCTGTGCAGCCGTTGGGGCATTGTCTTGGTGGAAGATGCGGCCGAAAGCCTTGGCTCCACGTTCCACGGTCGCCATACGGGCACCTTTGGGCGGTTGGGCACCCAAAGCTTCAACGGAAACAAGATCCTGACCACGGGTGGCGGCGGGATGATCCTGACCGATGCCACGCTGGGCGCGCGGGCAAAACATCTGACGACAACCGCGAAAAGGCCGCATCCGTTTGAGTTTTTTCATGACGAGGTCGGCTATAACTATCGGATGCCGAATCTGAATGCAGCCCTTGGCGTGGCGCAACTGGAACGTTTGGCCGCCTTTGTTGCAGCCAAACGCGCCCTTGCCCTGCATTATATCACGGCGCTCTCCGGCAGGGTCGAGGTTGTGGTGGAGCCGGAGGGCTGCCAGTCCAACTATTGGCTGAACGCCATCATCTGTGAGGACCGCGCGGCCCGCGACAGGGTTTTGAGCACGACCAATGCGGCAGGGGTAATGACGCGGCCTATCTGGGCGCTGATGACCCGCTTGCCGATGTATGCGGGCTGCGACCACGGCCCCTTGCCGATGGCCGAATGGTTGGAGGACCGCGTGGTCAACATCCCTTCGGGGGTGACCGAGAGGATGCTGGCATGACCCGCCGGATCGCCGTCTTTACCGGCACCCGTGCCGATTACGGCCTGTTGTCACGGCTGATGCGTTTGATCACAGACGATCCGGCGCTGGACCTGCAGGTCATTGCGGCGGCGGCGCATTTCTCCCCTCATCTGGGCCAGACATGGCGCGAGATAGAGGCCGATGGCTTTGCGATTGCTGCACGGGTTGAAATCCCGATGGAAGATGACAGCCGCGTTGGTGTTGCAAGATCCATGGGCCAGTGCACAATTGCGATGGCGGATGCCCTGCAGCGTCTTGCGCCGGAATGCCTTGTGATCCTTGGGGATCGGTTCGAGGCCTTAAGTGCGGCACAGGCGGCTTTGATCATGGGCATTCCCATTGCCCATATCCACGGCGGCGAAATCACCCAAGGGGCGCATGACGATGCCATTCGCCATGCCATTACCAAGATGGCGACCTTTCATTTTGTTGCCGCAGAACCCTATCGCCAACGGGTCATCCAGATGGGCACACCTGCGGATCGCGTCTTTACGGTCGGTGCTCCGGGTCTGGACGGGTTACTGTGCGACCCAGCGATGCCTTTGAGCGAAGTGGCACAAAGCCTCGGGTTTCCCTTGCGCCCACCCTATGTTCTGGCGACCTACCACACCGCGACGCAGGCGAATGAGGACCCGGTCGAAGGGGTGCGTGCAATGCTCGAAGCCCTCGACGGCTTGTCCCATGATCATCAGATCATCCTGACCTATCCAAATGCCGATCACGGGGGCCGTGCGATTATTGCGGAACTGAATGCCTTTGCCGAAAGCCGGTCAGAACGGGTTCTTGCCGTCCCCTCCTTGGGATTTCGGCGCTATCAATCGGTGATGACACATGCGGCGGCGGTTGTTGGAAACTCCTCCAGTGGGGTGATCGAAGCGCCCTCTTTTGCTGTGCCTTCGGTCAATATCGGCCAGCGTCAGGCCGGGCGTCTGGCAGCGGCCTCGGTCCGGCATACAGCGCCAAACGTCGCGGCGATCCGCGCGGCCTTGGACTGGGCGCTGTCGGCGGAGGGTAAGGCAACAGCCCAAGCGGCGGACAACCCCTATGGCCGGGGGAATGCAAGCGGCGCGATCCACCGGGTTTTGGCGCGGGGGCCTTTGCCGCATGATCTGCCCTTTCATGATGGATTTGCGCATGTTTTTCCAAAGTAAGCCAAGGGCCACGCCATGACTGACCACGTTACCATCATTGCCGAGGCCGGGGTGAACCATAATGGGCAAATGGACCTTGCCCTTGCCCTGATTGATGCCGCCGCCGCCGCCGGGGCGGATCTGGTCAAATTTCAAACCTTTCGGGCCGACCATCTTGCCAAGAAATCGGCCCCAAAGGCCGCCTATCAAGATCGCCAGATCGGCGAGGCGACCAGTCAGCATGCCATGCTCAAGGCGTTGGAATTGCCCTATGACTGGCACGCCCCGCTTCAGGCCCATGCCCAAAGCCGGGGCATTGGGTTCATTTCCACCGCGTTTGATCATGAAAGCCTTCGCTTCCTGATGGGGCTGGATCTGCCTTTGTTCAAGATCCCCTCGGGCGAATTGACCAACGGCCCCTTGCTTTGGCAGTTTGCACGCAGCGGCAAGCCGCTTGTTCTGTCAACGGGCATGGCCACGCTGGCCGAGGTGGAAGAGGCCCTTGCCGTTGTGGCCCACGCCTTTGTGCACGATAGCGAACCAAAATCACGGTCAGAGGTTTGGCAGGCCTCCACCCTGCCCCAAGCAAAGGCCGCGCTGCGCGACCGGGTAACGCTGTTGCACTGCACCTCGCAGTATCCCACCCAGATGGCCGAGGTGAACCTGCGCAGCATGTCCACCTTGGCGGCGGCATTTGGCCTGCCCGTGGGGTATTCCGACCATACCGATGGCATTCACGTGCCAACCGCCGCTGTCGCCTTGGGCGCGCGGGTGATTGAAAAGCACCTGACCACAGATCGCAGCCTGCCGGGGCCGGATCATGCGGCCTCGCTTGAACCAGACGAATTCGCCGCGATGGTGCACGCCATTCGCCAGATTTCCACAGCGATGGGGCCGGGGGGAAAGGGACCACAGCCTTCGGAATGGAACACACGTGAGGCGGCGCGCCAGCGCCTTGTTGCCGCGCGCGACCTGACGGCGGGCACTGTCCTTGCGCGCGCGGACCTGACCACGGCCCGCGCTGCCTTTGGGGTTCCGGCGATGGAGTTGTGGGATTGGGTCGGGCGCATCTGCCCGCGCGACACCGCAGAAGGGGACGGGCTTTTGCCATGACCCCAAGTGACCACGCCATATTGCTAGGTTCCGGCGGCCATGCCCGTGTAGTGCTGCACCTTGCCCGCGCTTGTGGATTGCGGGTTGTCGGCCTGTGTGATCCCGGCTTGCTGGGCAAGGGCGTCACCATGTGGGAGGGGGTGCCGTTCCTTGGCGGGGATGAGGCCTTGTCGGAACGCGCATCGGGCACCACAGTCTTGCTTAACGGATTGGGTGTACTTCCAGGCAACATGGCGCGGTCGCAGGTGAAGGCGCGCCTTTCTGCCGCAGGCTGGCGTTTTGCCACCCTGATCCATCCCGCCGCATGGACCGCCGAAGATGCGATTCTGGGAGAAGGTGTGCAGATCATGGCCGGGGCCATTGTGCAGCCGGGATCCCAGATTGCAGAAGGCACAATCGTGAACACGCGGTCCAGTATCGATCATGACGCAAGGATCGGCAGATTTTGCCACATTGCACCGGGGGCGACGCTGTGTGGGGATGTCACGCTTGGCCACCACGCTTTCGTCGGGGCCGGGGCCACGGTGGTTCAGGGCATCCATATCGGTCATGGGGCGATCATTGCAGCCGGGGCCGTGGTCGTGCACGATGTCGCCAAAGGCGACACGAGTTTTGGCCGGTTTGGAACGCGGACAGATTGATGAGCATGGCACAAGAAATCGACTGGACCTCTGCCGTGGTTGATGCCTCGCTTGACCTGCATGGGGCAATCGTTGCGCTCGACCGCGTGGGCCTGCAGATCTTGCTAATGACGGATTCCGAGGGGTATTTGCTGGGCACGATCACGGATGGCGACATCCGCCGCGCCTTGTTGCGGGGCAGCCCCCTGACAACAGCCGCCCGCGATGTGATGCACCTGACCCCGATGGTTGTCGGACCGGATCTGGGGCGGACGGCGGTGCTGACCCTGATGCAGGTCAACAAGATCCGGCAACTGCCGATTATCAGCCCGGAGGGCCGCGTCGTCGGCCTGCATCTCTGGGATCAGGTCTTGGCGGTGCCCGCGCATGACAACACCGTGGTGTTGATGGCGGGTGGCTTTGGCAAACGCATGATGCCCTATACCGAAACCCGCCCCAAACCGATGCTGGAAGTGGCCGGAAAGCCGCTTTTGCAGCATGCGCTGGAACGGGCCCGCGCGGATGGATTTACCCGCTTCCTGATCACCCTGCACTATCTGCCACAGGTCATTCAGGCCCATTTCGGCGATGGCAGCGCGTTTGACGTCGAGATTGACTATGTGCATGAGGACACCCCCCTTGGCACCGCGGGTGCGCTGTCCTTGATCAAAGACCGCCCCAGTGTGCCAATGATCGTCGCAAACGGCGATATCCTGACCGACGTGCGGTTTTCCGACATGCTGGAATTTCATCGCCAACACGGTGCAACGGCCACCATGGCCGTCCGTGAGCATGAGTATCACAACCCCTTTGGCGTGGTGCAGACCGACGGCGTGAACATCACCGCCTTCGAGGAAAAGCCTGTCTGGCGCACCAAGATCAATGCGGGCCTTTACGTGCTGAACCCAGAGGCACTTGACCTGCTGACCCCCAATTCCCATTGCAACATGCCAACCTTGTTTGAGCGCATTCAGGCAAAAGCATCGCGTACCATTGTCTACCCCATGCATGAGACATGGATGGATGTGGGAAATCCCCAAGATTTATTGAACGCAAACCGAGCCTTCGATTAAGCATACATAGCAAGGTGGGTCGGCATTCGCCCCACATAGCCGCAGCCCAACCGGGCAAAGAACGAAAAGAAGAGGACGACATGACGATCTACCCCCATCGGCGCACGATTGATCTGGAACCCTACCGTGCCGAACGTCCCAATTCCGCGCTCTATGGCCTGCCGACAGAGGTGCATTTCTGCGCCCGCTGCATCATCTCGAACCAACGCCCCAATTCGGCGGTGGAATACGCTCATACCAAGGACAGCAAGAAAAAGACCATCCATTTTGATGGCGAAGGTATCTGTGATGCCTGCCGCGTGGCCGAGCAAAAGCAAAACACCATTGATTGGGAGGCGCGCGAAGCCGCCTTGCGCGAGTTGTGCGACCGCCACCGCAAGACTGACGGCAGCTATGATTGCATCGTGCCGGGATCAGGCGGCAAAGACAGCTTTTTTGCCGCTCATATGCTGAAATACAAATACGGAATGCACCCGCTGACCGTCACTTGGGCCCCGCATGTCTATACGCCGTGGGGCTGGGACAATTTCCAAAGCTGGATCCACGCAGGGTTCGACAACCTGCTTTCCACGCCCAACGGCCGCATCCATCGTCTGCTGACGCGTCTGGCCGTGGAAAACCTGTTCCATCCGTTTCAGGCCTTTATGTTCGGGCAAAAGAACCTTGGGCCAAAGATGGCCCTCTTGCATGACATTCCGCTGGTGTTTTACGGCGAGAACGAAGCCGAGTATGGCAACCCCATTGCCGATACCCAAACGGCCAAGCGCGACTGGTCCTATTTCACCGCCGAAGATCCGTCAAAGATCTATCTGGGCGGCACCTCTTTGGCCGATCTGCACGATATGTTCGGGGTGGAGCGGGTGGAGCTTCAGCCCTATCTGCCCGCCGATCCGGCGCAGATCGAAAAGAAAAATGTCGAGGTGCATTACCTTGGCTATTACCTGAAATGGCACCCGCAAAGCGCCTATTACTATTCGGTGGAACATGGCGGCTTCAAGGCCAGCCCGGAACGCACCCCCGGCACCTATTCCAAATATAACTCCATCGACGACCGTATCGACGACTTCCACTATTTCACCACTTTCATAAAGTTTGGCATCGGTCGCGCCACCTATGACGCGGCGCAAGAAATACGGTCGAACGATATCACCCGGGATGAAGGCGTGGCGCTCGCCAACAAGTTCGATGGCGAATTCCCCGAACGCTTTGCCGAGGAAATTTTCCGTTACCTCAGCCTTTCGGAAAAGGAATTCCCCGGCGTTTCCAACGTCTTTGCGCAGCCGCAAATGGACCGTGCCTATTTCGACAACCTGACCGACAGCTTCCGCTCCCCTCACCTTTGGAAGCGGGATGGTGACACGTGGGTCTTGCGCCACCGGGTCACGGATCTGGAGGGCTGATGAGCGCGCGCCTGATTGCCCGGCTGGATATCAAGGGGCCGAACCTGATCAAGGGGGTGCAGATGGAAGGTCTGCGTGTGATGGGAGACCCCTATGATTTCGCCCGCCGCTACTATGAGGCGGGGGTGGATGAGCTTTTGTATATCGACATCGTGGCCAGCCTGTATGGCCGCTCCAAACTGACCGAGGTGGTGCGGCGCACGGCGCAAGATGTGTTCGTGCCGATGACGGTGGGCGGCGGCATTCGCAGCATCGAGGATGTGACGGAACTCTTGCGCGCCGGGGCGGACAAGGTGGCGATCAACACCGCCGCCGTGGCCCGGCCCGACCTGATCGCCGAGGTTGCCAACCGCTTTGGCAGCCAATGCATGGTGCTGTCGATCGAGGCAAAGCAACAAGCCCCCGGCACGTGGGAGGTCTACACCGAAACTGGACGCGAGCATTCGGGGCTGGATGTGGTGGAGTGGGCACGGCGCGGGGTCGCCTTGGGCGCGGGTGAGGTGCTGGTCACCTCGATTGACCGTGAGGGCACGCGCAAGGGCTTTGACACCGATCTGATCAAAGCCATCGCGGCCGCGGTCGAGGTTCCGGTGATTGCGAGCGGCGGCTATGGCGCGGCGGGCGATTTGGCGGCAGCACTGGGTGCCGGGGCGGATGCCGTGGCGGTGGCCGATGCGCTGCATTATGGCCGGGTGACGCTGGACGCCCTGCGCCAGCAGATGCAGGGGGCATGAGCCTTTGAAAGTTGTGATTATTGACTATGGCATGGGCAACCTGTTTTCGGTCCGCCGCGCGGTCGAGGTGTCCGGCGCCACCGATATCGAGGTCAGCGCCGACCCGTCCCGCCTTGCACATGCCGACCGGGTGATCTTGCCCGGTGTGGGGGCTTTTGCCGATGGGATGGCGGGCCTGACACGCGCGGGTTTCGTGCCGGCGATCCGCGACTATGTCGCCCATGGACGCCCCTTGTTGGGCATTTGTCTGGGGATGCAGATGTTGCTCGACCAGAGCGACGAATTTGGTGACACGGCTGGTCTTGGCCTGATCCCCGGTCATGTGCGCGCCATTGACCGCGATACAGACGATGGCAAGCGACGCAAGTTACCCTCCATCGGTTGGGCGGGATTGCAGCCCGAGGCGGCATGGCAGGGCACGATTCTGGCGGGCCTTACCCCCGGCGCTGCGGTGTATTTCCTGCATTCCTTTCATGCGGTGCCCAGCGACCATGCCGATCTGTTGGCAAGCTATGACCACCTTGGCACCAAAGTCACCGCCGCCATCCGGCGGGGCAATGTTACAGGCGCGCAGTTCCACCCGGAAAAATCGGGGCCGGTCGGTCTGGGCATTATCGCGGCCTTTCTGGCCCAAACGTCCACGGCCTGACCCATGGCCGACCTGCACGCACGTATGAACGCGCTGATCACGCAGGCCCGCTATCTTGGCGCGCAGATGCAGACGCGGGGTTTGGATGTTGGGCCGATGCAGCGGTTTCGGGCCACGGCTGCGGATCAGGTTTTCTACATCATCGGTGCCGGCGCCAGCGTGAATGACCTGTCCGAAGAGGATTGCGCGCGGATCGAGGCAGGAACCTCTGCCTCGATCAACATGGCGGCCCTCTTGCCGCTGGAGGTGGACATCACCTCGCTTGAACTGGTGGCTGATGCACATCAGGCGGAGTCAATCGCGGCAAGCCTGCGATCCCGCAGAAAGCCAGTGTTGATCTGGTATCAAGACCGCGCCAAGCATGCGACCGCGCATTGGGAAAGCCTGCGGCGACAATTCCCCGTCTTTGCCTATAAGCGGGCGAGTGTTTCGGTGCGCAAGCGGCTGGAAACCTATCGCCACATCTTTCGCACCGTGATGCGGCCACGCCTGTTTGACAGCGCCGATCTGAGGGTCAGTTTTGCCGTCACCGGCAGCTTGGCGCGGCTGACGCTTTTGGGCTGCGCCTTGGGATACCGGCGGTTTTGCTATGTCGGCATCGATCTGGGCAGCACCCCCTATTTCTGGCAAGAGGCCAAGGGCCTGCGCGGTGCGGCACCCTGGCAAGATAAAAGCGGCCTTTACAACCCAAAGCCCACAGTCACAGATTTCCAGACCGCCCCAGCTGTGGTGCCCGGATTCTTCGACTTTCTGCGCATCCTCAAGGCCGAGGGCGGGCAGGACCTGTCATTTGAGACGCTGGACCCAAAGGGCCGCTCCCGCTTGACCCAGTTTTTGCGCGACGATCTGAACAAGGAATGATCCCCCCTACCCACAGCCGCGAACTCGGGCTATAGGCAGCACATGTCACAAAATCCGCCAAACCTTCGCCCTGACCTTGCCCAAGCCCGCGTTCCCGATGATCGCCGCGCCGGGCAGCCGACCATTGGAATGGTGTCCTTGGGGTGCCCCAAGGCGCTGGTGGACAGTGAGCGCATCCTGACCCGCCTGCGTGCCGAGGGCTATGCCATCAGCCCCGATTACATTGGCGCCGATGCGGTGATCGTCAACACCTGTGGCTTTCTCGACAGTGCCAAGGCCGAAAGCCTTGAGGCGATTGGCGAAGCCTTGCAAGAAAACGGCCGTGTGATCGTCACAGGATGTCTGGGCGCAAACCCCGAGTATATCACCGGGGCGCATCCCAAGGTTCTGGCCGTGACCGGCCCACATCAGTATGAGGCGGTGCTTGATGCGGTACATCGCGCCGTGCCGCCCTCGCCCGATCCGTTCATCGACCTTTTGCCCGCCAGCGGGGTGTCCCTGACCCCGCGCCATTATAGCTACCTCAAGATCTCCGAGGGCTGTAACCACAAGTGCAAGTTCTGCATCATCCCCGATATGCGCGGCAAACTGGTCAGCCGCCCCGCTCATGCTGTGCTGCGTGAGGCGGAAAAGCTGATCGAGGCAGGGGTGCGGGAACTCTTGGTGATTTCCCAAGATACCTCGGCTTACGGCGTTGATCGCAAACATGACCTGTCGCCATGGAAGGGTGGCGAGGTGCGGGCGCATATCACCGATCTGGCGCGTGAGATGGGCAAGCTGGGGGCTTGGGTGCGGTTGCACTACGTTTATCCCTATCCGCATGTCCGCGATCTGGTCCCGCTGATGGCAGAGGGTCTGATCCTGCCCTATCTCGACATCCCCTTCCAACACGCCCACCCCGAGGTGTTGCGCCGGATGGCACGGCCCGCAGCGGCGGCCAAGACGTTGGATGAAATCGCCGCGTGGCGCGCCGCATGCCCCGACATCACCCTGCGCTCGACCTTTATCGTGGGCTATCCGGGCGAGACTGAAGCCGAATTTCAAACGCTGCTCGACTGGATGGATGAGGCGCAGTTGGATCGGGTCGGCTGTTTTCAGTATGAAAACGTCGCAGGGGCCCGCAGCAATCATCTGCCCGACCATGTGGCCGCCGAGGTCAAGCAAGACCGGTGGGATCGGTTCATGGAAAAGGCACAAGCCATTTCCGAGGCCAAGTTGGCCGCCAAAGTGGGGCGTGAGTTGGAAGTTCTTGTCGACAGCGTCGATGAGGGCGGTGCCACCTGCCGCACCAAGGCTGACGCGCCCGAGATTGATGGCAACCTTTACATCGACGAAGGCTTTGAATCACTGCAGCCCGGCGATCTGGTCCGCGTCGTGGTGGATGAGGCGGGCGAATATGACCTGTGGGGCCACGTCAAACCCTGACGTGCCGCCGGCCAAACCCGGCAGAGCGCAGAGAGCGGCGACATCCTGCATGACGCCTTGCCAACTGGTCGGGGCCTTGCGGTGGTCAGAACAGCCATGGCGCCGCATTTTTGACTGCGACGTTTTCCCCCTTTTGCAGATCTGCACTGGCGCAATGCTGGCCTGCAGCTATCTACCCCCTCATGGAAGCCAAGACCCGCGTTTTATATAATGAGACCTGCCCAATCTGCCGCTTTGAGGTCGCGGGCTATCAACGGCGCACCGATGCGGCGGGGATGGCCATCGCATATGAGGGCCTCGCGCATGCCAAGGACTGGGGTCTTGCACCGGATGAGGCTGCAAAGCGCTTTCACGTGATGCATGATGGGCAGCTGTTATCGGGATTGCCCGCCTTTCGCGCCCTGTGGCAGCAGATCCCGCATCTAAGATGGTTGGCGCGCCTTTCCGCGCTGCCGGTGATCGCGCCCCTAGCGGCGGTGACCTATGACCGGATCCTTGCGCCAATGCTGTACCGGGCGCATCTGCGAAGGGTCGCGCGGACAAAAGACCAACCGCCCCCTTCGACCTAGCCCAAAAGAACCACCATCCACGCAACGCCGCCCGCAATCGCGGTCACGGCCACGGCAGCGGAGCCGCAATCCTTTGCCTTTTTGGCACGCGGGTCGGACTTGGTTGAGATGTAATCCACCACCTCTTCAATCGCGGTATTCATCAATTCTGCCGCCAGAATCAAAAGACCAAGTGCCAGAATCAGTGCACGCTCCCCCGAGGACAGATCGAGGCCAAAGGCCAGCAGGGCAGAGCCGAGGTTGATCAGCGTCCATTGGCGCAGGGTCTTTTCCGTGGCCCATGCCGCCTGAAAGCCCTGCCATGACCAGATGCAGGTATTGGCCACGCGGCGCAGTTCGGCCCGCAGAAGGTCACGCATCATTTGCCCCCTGCCGCTGCCCGTGCCACAGCGCAAGGAAGGCCCGCACGCAGGTCACAACATGGGCAAAGCGATCACCGCCAAGATGAACCCCGCCATACCAGCGGGTGACGACCACGAGGCAATCCGTCAACCCTTCGCGTTCCAGCATGCGCAAGATCACCGCGCCCGCGCCTGCCTCGCCGTCATCATTCTTGACCGGGCCTTCATCGCTCAGGATCACGGCCCAGGAATTATGGGTGGCTTTGGCGATTTTCTTGTCTTTTTTGAGGGTCTTGAGAAAGGCGTCCACCCCGGCGCGCCCCGATATGGGGCCACCCGCGACGGCATAGCGCGACCCACGGTCAGTGACGACATTGGCCTGTCGGATCATCTTTCCCCCCATCCCAGCCGCCAAGGTGGCGCGATGGTCGGGCGGCGTCAATGCGGTAGATGTCGGTAAATGCTGCTGCGCGTTTACATGCGCAGGCAAAGGGATTGGAGATGTTCCTGATTGGGGCAAAAAACCGCCAGACATCTGGAACCATGGGCTTGCGTCAACCACGCAGAACAGGGCTCTTTTTGCGTGCAGGCCTGACAGGTGTCGACCAAGCCATCAACCTCTTGACGGCCCAGCCACCCTTCGATCAGCGCGTGGCCCAAATCCACGTCAACCATGCGGGCCATGCCGCGCGTCAGCGCCCAAGCGACGGGGGTTTGTGCATAATTGATCATCTGTCGTGACACCCAGTATGTGAAGGGCGACGCAGTGCCGCCACAGGGCTAAGGGTGCCGTCTGATCCGACCTTACGCTCTGATCCAGATCAAGGCGCAATGCGAAAAACGGTGCCTAGCGCAGGCCTGCCACCACACGGCGCACGGTTTCTTTCCGTTGTGCGTTTGGCGGATGGGTGCCAAGGAACTGGTCGCCCGGATCGGGCAGGCGGTCAAAAAAGGCAGCCCCCATTACAGGGTCAAACCCAGCCCGCAGCGCGATTTCTGCGCCCAAGGCATCGGCCTCCAGCTCAAAGTTGCGGGCATAGGTGCGCGCCCCCATCTCGGCCCCCATCTGCTGGGCCGATCGCACCCCTTCGGGCGAGGCACCAGAGGCCTGTGCCAGTATCCCCGCCAGAACGGCCCCGGTGACCGCCGTGCGTTGGGTCTGCGGGATGTGGCCCGCCACATGGTGCGCGCTTTCATGGCCGACGACAAAGGCAATCTCATCGGCGTTTCGGGCATCGGCAATCAGCGAAAGGGTAAAGCCCAAAAGCGGACGTCCGCTTCGGTCCACGGTCTGAAACGCATTCGGGGGCGCATTGGGCGTGTCATCCACAAAAATGAAGAAATCGCAATTTGCACGGGGATTAAGGTCGCGGCACATCGCCTCGGCCACCGGTTCGATGCGCGCCACGACCGCGACAAAATTGCGGGCCGCGTTTTCAGGCGACAGCGCACCAGAGGGCACGGATGTGGCCAAGGGCGCGATGTTCTCGGGCAGGGGCAAAGGTGGGGCATACACGCCAACCGGCTGACAAGCCGCAAGCAAAAGCGCCGCCGCTGTTGCAGCACAGATACCCTTCATGCCCGATCCTTTCGCCTGCCCGTTTGCGGCGACTTTTGACGACCGCTTAACGTGACAATAGCAGGTCCGGGCACAGCGGAAAGGCCCCCTCACGCCAATTTGCGATACCCCGCGTTTTGACATTGCGGGGCCACGGGGCCGCGCCTAAGCTTGCCCCATGTTTACCATCGAGCATGAATTCGACTCCACGGTTATCACCCTGATTGATGAGGGGCATGAGGGCTTGCTGGACGATGTCACCATCCTTGCCTTTGAGGATTGCGTGGTGTTGGAACAAGAAGACCCCCTTTCGGGTGAGACCGTCCGCGTGACGCTTTCCATGAACCAACTCGCTGATCTGGCAGCGGCACTTGACCTGCCCGAGGGCAGCTACAGGCTGGATCGCGGGCCAGCAAAGCCCTGATATCACGCGCCTTCAGTCAAGCCGAAACACCTTGTCGCGCGCGGTTGCGCCGCTGATCAGGGTCAGGCGCGTCTTGGCAACACCCAAGGCATGGGCCAAAGCCTCGGTCACGGCGGCATTGGCGCGCCCCTCATCCGCGGGGGCGGTGACAGCGATTCGAAATACCCCTTCGGCATGGTCCAATCCGGGTCGCCTTGCGCGGGGCGTGGCACGCACCCGCAATATGGCGCCACTGATCGCCATCTGAGCATAGGCGCCCTTTGTCATCTTTCCCCCATTCCCGACCTGATCTTGCAAGAAAGACGCGGCCCTTCAAAGCCTTTGGTCGCCCATATGGCAATTGGCACGTCAAAGGCTTAGGTTTTGCCCAAGACGCAACAGGAGTGACCGATGCCCGACGCCAATACAGCAGCCCTTGCCTTTCTGGCAACCCGCCGCTCCTTGCCCGCAAAGACGTTCACTGGCCCCGTTCCGACCCGCGCGGAATTGCAAGAGATCCTGACCATCGCCCTGCGCGTGCCAGATCATGGCAAGTTGGAGCCGTGGCGGATGATTGTGCTGGACCGTCCCGCCATGGTGCGTATGGCCGATCTGGCCGAGGCGCGGGCGCTGGAATTGGGCTTGGACAGCGACAAGGTCGCCAAGGGACGCGGCCAGTTCGATCTGGGCCATCTTGCCGTGGTCGTGATTTCCAGCCCCAAAGGTGCGGAAAAGGTGCCATTGGCAGAGCAGATCCTGTCGGCGGGGGCGCTTTGCATGAATGTGGTGCATGCGGCCACCGCTGCGGGTTGGGGGGCGTGCTGGCTGTCGGGCTGGCCCTCGCATGATGCGCAGTTCCGGGCACGCGCCTTTGGCTGTACGGGCGATGAGACTGTGGCCGGAATCATCCATATCGCCACGCCCTCTGTCACCCCGCCCGAACGTCCCCG
Source organism: Paracoccaceae bacterium (assembly GCA_021741245.1). Taxonomy (GTDB): domain Bacteria; phylum Pseudomonadota; class Alphaproteobacteria; order Rhodobacterales; family Rhodobacteraceae; genus Pseudotabrizicola. The sequence continues at coordinate 32,414 of JAIOYF010000013.1, read as the reverse complement.
GCCCGATCTGGGTGCTGTCGTCACATGGGCATAGCGCGATGATCTTTGGTGATTTTCTAAAGGCCTTGGGCCAACTCAGCGACCCAAGGTTTCGCCGGGTGATGCTGCTGGGTGTGTTGCTGTCGATCGCATTGCTGGTGGGTATTTACGCGGCCTTTCTGGCGCTGATCCAATGGGCAACACCCGAAAGCATCGACATTCCCTTTGTCGGCCCGGTGAGCGGCCTTGGCACCTTGCTGTCTTGGGGTTCAGCCCTGTTCATGATCGGCTTGTCGGTGTTCTTGATGGTGCCGGTTGCCTCGGCCTTTACCGGGCTTTTCCTTGAGGATGTGGCGCAGGCTGTCGAGGATCGCCATTACCCCGGCCAGCCGCACGTCGCCCGCGTGCCCTTTGTGGACTCGCTGGTCGAGACGGTGAATTTCTTTGCGCTATTGGTCGGGGTGAACGTGCTTGCGTTGGTGCTTTATGGCTTTGCCGGGCCGTTCATTCCTGTGGTGTTCTGGGTGGTCAACGGGTTCTTGCTGGGCCGGGAATATTTCACCATGGTCGCAACCCGGCGGCTGGGACGCGCCGGGGCAAAGGCATTGCGGCGGCGCTACGCGGCACAGGTCTGGATTGCGGGCAGCCTGATGGCCGCCCCGCTTTCCCTGCCGCTGATCAACCTGCTGATCCCCGTTCTGGGGGCCGCAACCTTTACCCACCTGTTCCACCGCCTGCACGCGCAGGATCAGAAAAAGGCCCGTTAGGCCGCCCATTCCCATGGGTTGGTAAAGTTGCCCAGAACCTCGGCCACGCGGGCATCATCAACCGGGGTCGTGGCAACCAGCTGCGCCACGAGGCCACGCTTCTTATCCTCAACCACGGCCACCACAGCGGCGGAAAGTCCGGCCTCTTTCAGTGCGGCATCAAAGGTGCGGGTGATCGCCCGGCGGCGCAGGTCCGGTTTGAAAACCTTGCCAACAGCCGTTTTGGGCAGTTCAGGCAAGACCTCCAGATACTTTGGCAGGGCCGCGCGTTCATGGATATGCTCGGCCGCATAGGCCATTAATTCTTCCACACCGACCGCGGCCCCTGTCACCAGTTCCACATAGGCCACGGGCAACTCGCCCGCATGCGCATCGGGCTGCCCGATGGCACCGACAAAGGCAACCGCGCTATGGCCCATCAGGGCCTCTTCGATGATGGCCGGGTCAATATTATGGCCGCCCCGGATGATCAGATCCTTGGCGCGCCCGGTGATATAGAGATACCCGTCCGCATCAATCCGCCCCAGATCGCCGGTCCGCAAGAAGCGATCCTCGGCAAAAAGATCATGGTTCTTGTCAGCCTCGGTATAGGTGGAGCCGTCAAAGACCCCCGGATTGGCCACGCAGATCTCACCCACCTCATCCACATCGCATTCGTGAAACCCCTCGGGCCGTTTTTGCAAGATGCGAACATGGGTATAGGGGAACGGCAAGCCGACAGAGCCGATCTTCTTGACCCCCTCAGGGGGGTTGATCGACACAAGGCAGGTGCATTCGGTCAGGCCATAGCCCTCGATGATCTCGATCCCGGTTTCCTTTTTGAACCTATTGTACAGTTCGATCGGCAACGGGGATGAGCCGGAAAAGGCGTTCTTGAGGCTGCTGATATCGGCATTGATCGGGCGCTGCATCAGGGCCGAAAGCGCGGTTGGCACGGTGATCATATAGGTGGCCTTGTAGCGCTCGATCAGCTTCCAGAAGTTGTCGAACACCCCCTCGCCACGATAGCCGGCCGGGGTGGGAAACACCGCATGCGCCCCGCTTGCAATCATGCCCATCATCACTGGATAGGCCGCAAAGACGTGAAACAGCGGCAGCGGGCACATGACCACATCGGTCGGCTTATACAGCAACTCATGGCCAAGCCAGCCGTTATAGATCATGCCCGACAGCCGGTGCTGGGCGATCTTGGGCATGCCCGTGGTGCCGCCGGTATGGAAATAGGCGGTGACGCGGTCTTCCTTTGGATCAGCAAAGGTCAACTGATCGGCGGGCTGGCGGGCCAGTTCGGCATTGAAATTCAGCACATTTGCGCTGTGCTTGACCGGGTTCTTTGGCCGGATCAGCGGCACGATAAACTTCTTGGCCCCCGAGAGATACCGCACAAGGTCAACCTCCAGCACCGTCTTGACGCTGGGGGCATGGCGCACGGCCTCGGCCACCTTTTGCGGCACGTCGGTCTTGGGAAAGGCCTTCAGCGTGACCACGACTTTGGCCTTGGTCTCGCGCAAAAGCGCGCTGATCTGTTCGGGTTCCAAAAGCGGGTTGATCGGGTTGACGATCCCGGCCACGGCCCCTGCAAGCAGCGTCACCACGGTTTCCAGACTGTTGGGCAAGACATAGGCCACCACATCCCCTTCGCCCACGCCAAGGCTGCGAAACATGTTCGCGGCCTGTGTGACCTGCGCATGCAGGTCATTCCAGCTGAGCGTTTCGGATTTTGAGGCAGGGTCGGACAGCAACTGATAACTGACCGCCGGGCGCGTACCATGGTTGGCCTTGGTCTGGCTGATGGCGTCAAACATCGTTCTGGCCACGGGCCGATCAGCCCAAGGCATCTCTTGCTCAATTGCCTTGATTTCCGCGACGGACGCGAATCTTCCCATAGTCATCCTCCCCTATGGCCCCGTTGATGGGGGGCCTGTTTTTATCCCTGCGTAACAAGATGGGGAGTAAGTGGCCATTTGCCAAGCGTTGCGCACGATCAGAACGTAACGTCAGTAGGCCGGTCGGGGACACTCCCCCCTATGCAGCCCCATCAGTGAATTGCAAACGGGCCAGCCGCGCGTAAAGACCGCCTTGGGCCACCAGTTCATCATGCTTTCCCTGCGCGATGATCTGACCATGTTCAAACACCACAATCCGGTCGGCGCGTTTGACGGTGGCCAATCGGTGCGCCACGACAAGGGTGGTGCGACCCTGCGCAAGGCTTTCGACCGCAGCCTGCACCAGACCTTCGGATTCCGCATCAAGGGCCGAGGTCGCCTCATCCAGCAACAGCACCGGCGCATCGCGCAAAATGGCGCGGGCAATGGCAACGCGCTGCTTTTGCCCCCCCGACAGCATCACGCCGCGTTCACCAAGATAGCTGTCGTATCCCTGCGGCAAGGCCATGATGAAATCATGTGCGGCGGCGGCGCGGGCTGCGGCCTCTACCTCTGCGTCGGTTGCATCGGTGCGGCCAAAGCGGATGTTGTCGCGGGCAGAGGCGGCAAAGATCACCGGGTCTTGCGGCACCATGGAGATGGCATGGCGGAAATCAGTCCGCTCCATCTCTCGCAGATCGATCCCGTCAATGCTGACGCCACCCTGCTGCGGGTCATAAAACCGCATCAAAAGCTGCAAGATGGTGGTCTTTCCCGCGCCCGATGGTCCGACAAGCGCCACCGTCTCCCCCGGGGCCACATGCAGCGTCACACCGGCAAGGGCCGAGGTATCGGGGCGCGCAGGGTAGCGAAAGGTGACATTGTCGAACAAGATGTCGCCACGCACCGGGCGCGGCAGGGCTTTGGGGGCGGCGGGGTCAACGACGGGGTCGGTGGCGTTCAAAAGCTCCACCAAACGTTCGGTCGCCCCGGCGGCCCGTTGCAATTCGCCCCAGATTTCCGACAGCGCCCCAACGGCAGCCGCAACCATCACGGCATAGATCACGAATTGAATAAGCTCACCCGGTGTCATGGCCCCGGCACGCACATCGCGCGCCCCCATCCACAAAACCCCGACGATTCCGGCAAAGACCAGAAAGATCACGATGGCCGTCATCATGGCACGGGTCTGAATACGGGTGCGGGCAGAGCGAAAGGCCTTTTCTGTCACATCGGCAAAGGCGGCACGGGTCTGAACCTCATGGGTAAAGGCCTGCACGGTTTGCACCGAGGACAGGGCCTCGGACGCAGAGCCGGAGGAAGACGCGATCCAATCCTGATTTTCGCGCGACAACTGGCGCAACCGGCGACCCAGCACCACGATCGGCACCACGATGGCCGGGACGATCAACAAGACCATGCCCGTCAACTTGGCGGATGTCAGGAACAAGAGCACCAAACCACCCAGCAAGATCAAGGCATTGCGCAGCGCGATCGAGACGGAGGAGCCGATGACTGACAAAATCAGCGTGGTGTCTGTGGTGATGCGCGACAAAACCTCGCCGGTCATGATGCGCTCAAAAAAAGCGGGCGACAGGCCCAACACACGGTCAAACAACGCCCGGCGGATATCGGCCACGACCCGCTCACCCAAACGGGTCACAAGGTAATAGCGCAACGCCGATCCAGCCGCGAAAAGGGCCGCAATCACAAGCGCTGCCGCAAAGTAGATATCAAGGATCGACCCTTCGGCATTGAAGTTGTCGACCACCCGGCGCACTGCCAGCGGCAGGATCAGGCTGACCCCCGCCGTCAGAACCAACGCCACGAAGGCCGCGCCAACAAGACCGCGATAGGGGCGCAAAAAGGGCACCAACCCGCGTAATGCGCCAACCTTCTTGGAGGTTGCGCGCTCTTCTACTGTGCCATTGATGCGTGCCATCGGACCCTACCTCTTCTTCGAACACGGGTTTAGGCAGTCCGGGCGGCGCGGGCAAGCGTTGCATTTGCCGCGCCTGCATCGCACCCCCTTTTCGTCTGACCCGGTCTGTGCAACGGTCTGCCATGAAAAGGAGCCCGCAATGCGCCATGAACTCTTGGTCTTTGATGCCTATGGCACCTTGTTTGATGTGGCCGCCGCCGCCCGCATGGCGGCGACCCGACCAGATGCCGGGCGTTTGGCCGAAGTCTGGCCAAAGCTGGCAGAGGATTGGCGGCGCAAGCAACTGGAGTATAGTTGGCTGCGCACGATCATGGGCGCGCATGCCGATTTCGCGACCGTCACCGCCGAGGCGCTGGATTGGGCGATGGAAGCGCAGGGTCTGGGAACCGAGCGCGGCCTGCGCGCCGTTTTGCTGGGGCTTTACGATCAGCTTGCCCCCTATCCAGAGGTGCCAGCCGTCCTGAACGCCTTGCGGCAAAAAGGGCTGCGCCTTGCCATCTTGTCGAATGGGGCCCCCGCCATGCTGCAATCGGCCGTGCGCTCTGCCGGGATTGACGGGCTGATCGAGGCCTGTCTGTCCGTCGAAGAGGTGACCACCTTCAAACCCGCTGCGGTGGTTTACGGATTGGTCGAAGCACGGTTGGGTGTTGCCCCTGCGCAGGTTCTCTTCGTGTCGTCCAATGGTTGGGATGTGGCCGGGGCCGCACGGTTTGGCTTTACCACGGCGTGGGTCAACCGCAGCGGTGCGCCGATTGACCGTCTGCCGCATGGCCCCGCCCATATCCTGCCCGATCTGACCCATCTGCCCGAGATTGCCTGAACCATGACGGTTTCCAATTCCTACTTCACCACAGCCGATGGTGCCCGCCTTGCCTTTCGCAGCGAGGGCGAAGGGTTGCCGCTTTTGTGCCTGCCCGGTCTGACGCGCACGATGGGGGATTTCGACTATTTGCGCCCACATCTGCCGCCCTGCCGCCTGATCCGCATGGATTACCGGGGCCGTGGCGACAGCCAGTGGACCGGGGCTGCGACCTATACCGTGCCGCAAGAGGCAAAGGATGCGATTGCGCTGCTGGATCATCTGGGCGTGGCACAGGCTGCGGTCATCGGCACCTCTCGCGGGGGGCTGATCGGGATGGTTCTGGCCGCCATGGCCAAGGACAGGCTGCTTGGTCTTTTGATGAATGACGTGGGGCCCGCGATTCACCGCCTGGGGCTGGAGCGGATCTTTGACTATGTGGGCCGCAATCCCGCATCCAAGACCCATCTTGACCTTGCCGCCCGCCTGCCCGCCACGATGCAGGGCTTTGCCAATGTCCCGGCCCGCCGCTGGCTGCAAGAGGCGCAATTGCACTACGTGGAGACGCCGCAGGGCCTGCGTATCACCTATGACCCCGCGCTGCGCGAAGCCTTTCTGGCGGCTTTTGAGGGGCCAGAGGTCGATCTGTGGCCGCTGTTCGATCTGCTCGCAGGACTTCCTGTCGCCCTGATCCGGGGGGCGAATTCCGATTTGCTAAGCGAAGAGACAGCGGCGCAGATGCGTGCCCGCCGCCCCGACATGATCTTTGCCCAAGTCCCGGACCGCGCCCATATCCCGTTTCTGGATGAACCCGAGGCGCTTGCCGCGATCCATGCCTTTGTGAAAGCCTGCTCATGAACCTGTCTATGATCACCGCCGCCGCAAAGCGGCTTTCTGGCCATGCGCGGGTCACACCGCTGTTGAATGCGCCCCTGCTGGATGCAGCCTTCGGCAAGCGGGTGTTTGTCAAGGCAGAGTGTCTGCAGGTGACGGGCAGCTTCAAGTTTCGGGGGGCATGGTCGGCGGTTTCGGCCCTGCCTGCGGGCACGGGCGGGGTGTTGGCCTATTCCTCGGGCAATCATGGGCAAGGCGTGGCTTTGGCCGCTGCCCGCCACAACATGACGGCAGTGATTGTCATGCCATCAGATGCGCCTGCGGTAAAGATCGACAATATTCGCGCCTATGGGGGCGAGGTGGTCCTGTATGATCGCGCAACAGAGGACCGCGATGCCATTGGCGCGGCACTTTGTGCGGCGCGGGGTTTGGTGCTGATCAAGCCTTTTGATGATGCGCAAGTGATCGCCGGGCAAGGCACAATGGGGCTTGAGATTGCCTCACAAGCCGCGGCAGCCGGGATCACGGCCTGCGATGTGCTGGTCTGCTGTGGCGGCGGGGGTCTGTCGGCGGGCACAGCCCTTGCCCTGTCCGCCCATGCGCCGGGGCTGCGGGTGCGCACCGTGGAGCCTGCGGGGTTTGACGACATGGCGCGCTCGCTTGCCCATGGGGAACGGCTTCGCAATTCGGCCACGACCGGATCCATCTGTGACGCGATCTTGACGCCGATGCCGGGGGAAATGACATTTCCAATCCTGAAACAGCTTGCCGGGCCGGGCCTTGTCGTGACGGATGACGAGGCGATGCAGGCCATGGCGCTGGCCTTTGCACATTTGCGCATCGTGCTGGAACCGGGAGGGGCCGTGGCTCTTGCCGCAGCACTGTTTCGCGACACATCCCCCACCGTGATCTGCTCGGCCAGTGGCGGGAATGTTGATGCCGCCGTGTTCCAGTCCGCCCTTGCGAGATACGCCTGACATGGCCCTGAGCTTTCTGCCCGACCTGCGCCTGAACGCTGAAACCCATGGACCCGAAACCGGGCCAGCCGTTGTGATGTTGCACGCGCTTGGCACCAATCTTCGCATCTGGGATGAGGTGATCCCCCTGCTGCCGCCGACCTGTCGGGTGCTGGCGCTGGATATGCGCGGGCATGGCCAGTCTGATGCGCCCCCCGGCCCCTATGGGATGGGGGCGCTGATCCATGATGCCGAACGGATGATGGAACGGCATGCGATCAAGGATGCGGTGATCGTGGGCCTGTCGATTGGCGGGATGATTGCGCAGGGCCTTGCGACCAAACGGCTGGATCTTGTCCGCGCCATGGTGCTGTCAAACACCGCGACCCGGATCGGCACCCCTGCCCAATGGCAATCCCGGATCGAGGCCGTGCAGCACGGCGGCATCCCTGCCATTGCCGAGGGCACCTTGGAACGCTGGTTTGGCCGCAAATGGCGCGACGAACCCAGCCTGCCCCGCTTTCGCGCCATGCTGGAGGCCACGCCCGCCGTTGGTTGGATGGGGGCTGCTGCCGCCATCGCAGGCACCGATTTCTACACCCCAACGGCATCGCTGACCCTGCCGACCTTGGCGATTGCGGGGGCAAATGATGGATCAACCCCACCCGATCTGGTGCGGGAAACCGCCGAGTTGATCCGCGGCAGCCGCTTTGCCCTGTTGCGCGGCGCAGGCCATGTGCCTATGGCCGAAAAGCCCGGCCCTTATGCCGCCCTGATTGCAGAATTTCTGGAAAGTATCGGCCATGTCTGAATTCTTGCTAATCCATGGCTCATGCCACGGCGCATGGTGCTGGCACCGTGTCATCCCCGCGCTAGAGGCCCTTGGCCATACCGCACGCGCCATCGACCTGCCCGGCCATGGCCGAGACCGGACGCCAGCGGCCAAGGTCACGCTGGATCTTTACGCCGACGCGATCCTGAATGCCCTGAGCGGCCCGACAATCGTGGTTGGCCATTCGATGGCGGGCTATCCCATCACCGCAGCGGCCGAGAAAGACCCGAGCCATATCAGTGCCTTGGTCTATCTTTGTGCCTATGCGCCGGCATCTGGCCAATCCTTGGCCGATATGCGCCGCGCCGGGCCGCGCCAGCCCTTGGCCGGGGCGATTCAGGTGGATGCCGCCCGCGTGACCTTTGCCTTTGATCCGGCACAGGCCAATGCGCTTTTCTACCATGATTGCGATGCGCAATCCCAAACCCTTGCACAGCTTTGCCTTTGCCCGCAGCCGATCTTGCCGCAAGAAACGCCGCTGACCCTGACCAAGCGATCCCAAGACCTGTCGCGCCACTACATCCGCTGTCTGGAGGATCGCGCCATCCCGCCAGAGTATCAAGAGGGGATGGCCGCAGGCTTTGCGCCCGACCATGTCAGCACCCTGCCCGCCTCACACTCCCCCTTTCTGTCGATGCCCGAGGCGCTGGCCGCCCGGCTGAATGCCATTGCAACGGAGGCCGGGGTATGAGCCCAGCGCTGATCTTTATTCTGTGCACCGTGACCTTGGATGCCATCGGGATCGGGCTGATCTTTCCCGTGATGCCCGACCTGATCCGCGAGGTGACAGGGGGCGATCTGTCCAATGCCGCCCTTTGGGGCGGGGTGCTTGCCACCTCCTTTGCGGTGATGCAATTCCTTTTTGGGCCCTTGCTGGGATCGTTGTCTGACCGCTTTGGCAGACGCCCTGTGTTGTTGGTGTCGTTGATTGTCATGGCGGCGGATTATATCGTGATGGCCGTTGCCCATACGATCTGGCTGTTGCTGGCGGCACGGATCGTGGCCGGAATTGCGGCGGCGACCTATTCTACCGCCACGGCCTATATCGCCGACATCACCCCGCCAGACCAACGCGGCGCACGCTTTGGCCTGATTGGGGCAGGGTTCGGGATCGGCTTTGTCTTGGGCCCCTTGATCGGCGGGCTTTTGGCCGGGGTTGATACCCGCGCGCCGTTCTACGTGGCAGCCGGTCTTGCCATGGCCAATCTGATCTTTGGCGCGCTGATCCTGCCCGAAACCGTAACCGATGCCACAAGACGGACGTTTTCGCTCAAACGCGCCAATCCCTTGGGCGCGCTGCGGGCTGTCAGCCGCCTGCCGGGTGTGCGGTTGACGCTGGGATGTTTCTTGATCCTTGGCATTGCGATGAACGTCTATCCCAGCATCTGGGCGTTTTACGGGCAAGCGCGCTTTGGCTGGGACAGCGGCATGGTCGGCATTTCCCTCGCCGTCTATGGTGTCAGCTTTGCCTTTGGTCAGGCCCTGCTGGTCGGCCCGATGATCCGCCGCTGGGGCGAGCATCGCGCCGCCCACTATGGCATGTGGGTGGATGTGATCACCCTTGCGGCGCTTGGCTTTGTGACCTCGCCGATCCTCGCCCTTGCCATAACCCCGGTGACGGCCCTTGGCGGTGCGGTGACGCCCGCCTTGCAGGCGCTGGCGTCGCGGGCGGCCCCCGCTGATGCGCAGGGCGAGTTGCAAGGGGTGATGGCCAGCCTGAATGCCATTGCCATGATCACCTCACCCTTGCTGATGACATCAATCTTTTCGTATTTCACCGGCCCCGGGGCACCTGTCTACTCCCCCGGTGCGCCGTTCCTGCTGGCCTCGGCCCTGATGCTGTGTTGCCTTGCGCTGCACGTCCTTGGGCCACGATTGCGCCGCACCGCAACAGCCTGATTGCGGCAAAACATGTCGCGATTATCATGGCCCTTGAGGGCATCCTCGCCTAGCCTGCTGGTGTAAAATACGGAACGCGGGGTCGGGGCTATGCGCCGCCGTCACTTGCCGCCAAGCCAAAGGCCGGAACATGAAGCTGAAAGACCTTGAGATTTTCGTCGTGGCCCCACCCTTTCCGGGTTGGGGCGGGCGCTATTGGATTTTCCCAAAGTTGACGACAGATAATGGCATCGTGGGCTATGGCGAGTGCTATGCCTCGACCGTCGGGCCCAAGGCCATGATCGCGGTGATCGAGGATGTGTTTGAACGGCACATGCAGGGCACAAACCCAGAAAATATCGAGCTGATGTTTCGCCGCGCTTATTCGTCGGGGTTTACCCAGCGGCCAGATCCCACGGTGATGGGGGCGTTTTCGGGACTGGAGATCGCCTGCTGGGATATCTTGGGCAAGGCGCGGAACCGACCGGTCTGGGCGCTTTTGGGCGGGCGGATGAATGACCGTATCCGCAGCTATACCTATCTTTACCCCGAGCCGGGCCAAGAAACGGCTGAGTTCTGGGTGGACCCTGACGCAGCGGCAGCGGCGGCTGTGCGGTTCATGAACCTTGGATTTACGGCCGTCAAATTCGATCCGGCTGGCCCCTACACGATCCGGGGCGGGCATGAGCCTGCCATGTCGGACATCACCCGCTCGGTCGCGTTTTGCAAGGCGATCCGCGAGGCGGTTGGGGACCGGGTTGATCTGTTGTTTGGCACCCATGGCCAGTTCACCACGCCCGGTGCAATCCGCATGGGCCGCGAGTTGGAGCCATATAACCCCCTGTGGTATGAAGAGCCTATCCCGCCGGACAATCTGCTGGAATTCGCCGAAGTGGCAAAATCGGTGCGCATTCCGCTGGCCACGGGCGAACGTCTGACCACCAAGGCTGAGTTTGGGGCGCTGTTGCGCCATGGCGGCGTCAAGATCTTGCAACCTGCCCTCGGGCGCGTTGGCGGCATCTGGGAGGCGAAGAAGATCAGTGCCATGGCCGAGATTTTCAATGCGGAAATGGCCCCGCATCTTTATGCAGGGCCTGTCGAATGGGCGGCAAATATTCACCTTGCCACCTCGATCCCCAATTTGCTGATCGCCGAAACGATTGAAACCGGCGGTGCGTTCCACCAACAGCTGATCAAGCATTCCATCACGTGGGAGGGTGGTTATATTTTGCCAACCGAGGCCCCCGGCCTTGGGATCGAGTTTGATGAGGATGTCGCCCGCGCCCACCCCTATAGCGGCAACGGCCTGCATTTGCAGATGCAAGAGGCCCCTTGTGACTATTCCGAAGGCAACCGCTTTGAGGGGGGGGCCCCTTCTACCCTGCCACACAAGACCTGACTTTCCCTTGTCCATGCCATCGGTTAAACCTTGAACGCAGTTCAAGGAGGCGCCGATGGCCGCAACCCCCAGCAAGACCGAACAGCGCCGGAAAGATTTGCGCACAGCCCTGATCGACAGCGCCGAACGCACCATTGCCGAACAGGGCCTTGCTGCGCTGAAGGCGCGTGATCTGGCCGCCGAGGTCGGGTGTTCGGTGGGGGCGATCTACAACGTCTTTACGGATTTGAACGATCTGGTCATGGCGGTGAACGGGCGCACCTTTCAACGCTTGGGGGCGGCGGTCGCGGCGTCACTCGACGGGCGCGATCTTTCCCCGCGTGAGGCGCTGGTGACGATGTCACATGCCTATCTGCACTTTGCCACCCAGAACGCCCGCAGCTGGCGGGCGCTGTTTGATCTGGAAATGTCGACCGAAAGCCGCGTGCCCGTTTGGTATCTGGAGGAATTGGGCAAGCTTTTTGCCCTGATCGCTGCCCCGCTGTGCCGGGTTTTTCCCGACTGGGACCGAGACGAAATTGATCTGATGACGCGGGCGCTGTTTTCCTCGGTGCATGGGATTGTGCTTTTAGGGCTGGAAAAGCGCATCTCCGGCGTGCCCCAAAACCAGATCGAACGCATGATCGCGCTTTTGCTGCTGAACGCGACCTCCCCAAGCAAAGGGCAGTAGGCGCGCGCGCCCAAACGGGCAAGCGTCAGTCAAGAAGACGGTAATGTACCTCGGTCGGGCTGCAATTGGCGCCGTTGATCGGGATCATGTCTTGCGGGCAGGTTGACATCACAACGATGCAGTCAAGGCAGGCCCGCAGCGTCACGTAATCCCCCGGCTTGCTGAGGGGTTCACCCCAGATGATCTTGCCGTCCGGCTGCACCGGGATGTTCATCCACAGGTTCAGGGGCGCAGGGCAATCGGGGGCGCGCAGGCCAAGTTGCCCCAAGGCCGCGTGCAGATTGTCCGTGCAGTTGTCGTGATAGGTCTTGCACCCCAGCATGGCATAGCGGTGCACATCACAGGCGGCGATGACAGTGTCATGCCGACCGGGCGAGGTGTCTTCCTCCAGCAACAGGATCGGGCGGCGGCGGTTTGTGGTCAGCGCGTCGCCCTTGGCGGGGAAAATGCCCTGAAGCGTTGCGTGAAGATGCTCCATCGACAGGAATTCCGACAGGTCATCGGCATTGAAGCACCACGTATCGACGACCTGCTGGCCATGGGTATTGATGATCTGAATGGCTTGTCCCTTGGCGAGCCGCACCGCCCGACCACGCCGTGCCGGCACTACCTGAAGATCTGTTGTCATGGGGTGCATCCTGTTCGGGGATCGGGGGCTATGATTTGATGGGCGAGTGTCCTGCCCGGTGATGAGCCGGTCAAGGCCTTTGCTATGGCGGGTCAGCGGGCAACAAGATGGCCGTCACCGATATCGACGAGGTGCAGCGGTTCCGGCACCTCCCCCAGCCTTCGCAAAGGGCTTGGAACCTCGCCGCTCGGGCGGGTGGTCTGGGTGCGGATATGGGTCGGATCGGGGACGGGAACCGCCTCGATCAGGCGGCGGGTATAGGGGTGCTGCGGGTTGCCAAAAACCTGCGCACGGGTCCCCAACTCGACGATCTGGCCAAGATACATCACGCCCACACGGTCTGCGATATTTTCCACCACGGCCATGTCATGGCTGATGAACAGATAAGACAGGCCGAATTCGTCCTTTAACGCGCGCAGCAGTTCAAGGACGCGCGCCTGCACCGAAACATCAAGCGCCGAAACACTTTCATCAGCGATGATCAGCTTTGGCCGCAGGGCAAGGGCGCGGGCGATGCAGATGCGCTGCCGCTGGCCGCCCGAAAATTCGTGCGGGTAGCGGTCAAGCTGATCGGGAGACAGGCCCACCTTTTCGAACAGATCACGGGCTTGGGCACGGCGCGTCTCCGGCGTGCCAATGCCATGGATCACAAGCGGTTCACAGACCAGATTGCCCACCGTCATGCGCGGATCAAGCGAGGCCATCGGGTCTTGAAAGATCAGTTGCACATCGCGGCGCGCGGCCTTTGGCAGCACAGGGCCAAGTGGGCGCCCATTGATCTCAATCTGTCCCGTAAAGGGCGCAAGGCCGACAATGGCGCGGGCGATGGTGGATTTGCCGCAGCCGCTTTCCCCGACAAGGGCAAAGGTCTCGCCTTGGCCAATGTCAAAACTGACGCCTGCAACCGCATGGGTGCGATGGGTCACCCGGCCCAGTAGCCCGCCGCGACTGTCATAAGTGACACGCAGATCGCGCAGCATGGCAAGGGGTGCGCGGTGTGCTGCCCCCGCCCCACGCAAGGCCCCCTGCCCCATCCGTGGCACGGCATCCAGAAGGGCACGGGTATAGGCGGCCTTTGGCGCAGCAAACAGGGTGCGCACCGGGGCCTCTTCGACCATCCGCCCGGCCTGCATCACGATCACCCGATCCGCCATTTCGGCGACCACACCCATGTCATGCGTGATCAAGATGATGGCGGTCCCCATCTCACGCTGAAGATCGCGCAACAGGTCCAGCACCTCGCGCTGCACCGTTACGTCAAGCGCCGTTGTGGGTTCGTCGGCGATCAGCACATCGGGGCGCAGGGCAATTGCCATGGCGATCATCACGCGCTGGCGCATCCCGCCAGACAGCTCATGTGGATATTGCCGCATCCGCCGCGCGGGTTCTGACATGCGGACGGCCTGCAGGGCGGCAAGGGCGCGGGCCTGCGCTTCGGCGCGGGGCAAAGGTTCGTGCGCCTCAATCGCCTCGGTCAGTTGGGTGCCGATGGTCAGAACCGGGTTGAGCGAGGTCATCGGTTCCTGAAAGATCATGGCGATGCGATTGCCACGGATGGCCTGCATCTGCGCCTCCGGCAGGCCGGTCAATTCGGTTTCGCCAAGCCGCACCATGCCCCCAGTGATCCGAACGGCGGGGGGTGGCAGCAGGCCCATCACAGCCAGCGAGGTGATGGATTTGCCCGATCCGCTTTCGCCCGCGATGGCCAGCGTTTCGCCACGGGCAAGAGTAAAGGACAGGTCCGAGACCAGCGGGCGCAGGCCGCTTTCGGTGTTGACCGAAACGGTCAGCCCCTCGACCGCCAGAAGTGGACGGTTGTCCGGGGCGTTTACCGCCCCAGAGATTGGCATGGGGGCTGCGGTCATTCGAACACGCAGCGCGGAAAATAGAACGACACGACCCAGTTCGGCATATCCACAATCTCGGATATCCGCAGATCGCCGCAGGTGGAGACAAGCATATAGGCTTCCACCGCCGACATGCCGCGCGTGGCGCACAGCAGATCGACCATATTGGCAACCGCATCACGCGCGCCCGACATCAGATCTGGCCCAATGCCGGTAGTCACCTCATAGCCCTTGGCATCCAGATGGCGCGTCACCGGCCCCGGCGTGGTAAAGCGCGGGGTTTTCAGATGCGCGCCCTTTACCAGATCAAGGGTCAGAACCACATCCATCGGCGATTCGATGGCGGTGCCGCAGACCTCGCCATCGCCCTGTGCGGCATGGGTATCGCCCACGCTGAACAAAGCCCCCGCCACCTCGACCGGCAGGTACAGCGTGGTGCCTGCAGCAAGGTCGCGGATATCAAGGTTGCCACCAACCCGCCGGGGCGGGACGATGGAATGCAGCCCCGCTTCGGCCAAGGCATTGCCGATGGTGCCCGCAAAGGGTTTCAGGGGCACGGCCCCCTCTTTACCCCAAAGCGCAGGGGCAAGGGTGGAGGGATCGTATTTCCACAGTGTCAGTGCGGCTTCGGTGAACTGATCGGCCAAAAGCCCGAAACCGGGGATATTCGCCGTCCAGCCATGGCCCGACGGGGCAAAGCTGTCGATTGTCACCTTCAGCGCATCGCCGGGTTCGGCCCCCTCAACAAAGATCGGGCCAGAGACGGGGTTGATCTTGCTGAAATCAAGATTGACCACATCAGCCACCGTCGACGACGGGCCAAGTTGGCCCGCCGAACTGTCGTGACAGTGAAAAAGAATCGTTGATCCGGGGGCGACACGTTCGGCCGGGACATTGGAATTGTCCCAGCCGAAGTGGTGTTGATGCCCGTGGATCGTGTAATCACACTTGCCACACATGTCAGTCGGTCACGTAGACGTAGTCATAGTTGACCGGAATCGAGACCGGATCGACGAACAAGGCATCCGCCCCGCCCATGCGCGCCGATTTCATCGTATAGCGCTGTTCGTTGAACACCGGCACCCAAGGCGCGTCTGCCATGACCTTGGTGTAGACGTCCGACCACATGGCCATACGGTCCGCCACCTTGGCAGGATCGGTCATGCTGTCGGCGGCCGTCGCCTCTTCATCAAGCGTTACGTTACAGTATTTCGACCAGTTCCAGCCGCCTTCGACCGCACCAGCACAGCCAAGGATCGGGCCGTAGAAGTTTGACGGATCGGGGAAGTCTGCAATCCACGCCATGCCGCCCGACCAGATCATCGGGGCCGAGCCATTGCCGCCCGCCTCGATCACATTGGCCTGTGCAAGGCTTTGGATCGACGCCTTGATCCCGATGCCGGCAAGGTCTTGCTGGATGGCTTGGGCAATGCGGGGGTTTGGATCGGTGTTCATCACGAACAATTCGGTTTCGAACCCATCGGGCAACCCTGCTGCGGCCAGCATTTCTTTGGCCTTGGCGGGATCAAAGGGGTAACCAGCGTAGCCTTCAGTGTAACCCGGCATCGACGGGGGCAGCGGCTGGGTGGCAGGCACGGCGCGGCCGTTGATGATCTGCACGATCCGGTCCTTGTTGATCGCCATGTTCACGGCCTGACGGACTTCGACCTTGTCAAAGGGCGGCATGGTCACGTTGAGCGTGATGTAGCCGGTCTGCAACTGACCACCTTCGACCACGCGGGCGGCCTCTTCCGGGTTGCCCATGACTTCGGTGAATTTGGCGGGCGGGATGCCATC
Organism: Paracoccaceae bacterium; assembly: GCA_021741245.1. GTDB lineage: Bacteria > Pseudomonadota > Alphaproteobacteria > Rhodobacterales > Rhodobacteraceae > Pseudotabrizicola. The sequence continues at coordinate 16,221 of JAIOYF010000013.1, read as the reverse complement.
GCCGGGGACGTCAACTTCGCCGTTTTGCAAGCGCAACAGGGCGACGATGGGCTCTTGGCCAACCTCGAAGGTCACCGTGTCAAGATAAGGAACACCGGCGCGCCAGTAATCGGCGTTCTTGGCAAAGACAAGGCGTTGGCCCAGTGTCCATTCCTCAAGCTTGAAGGCGCCTGTGCCCACGGGTTGCTTGCCAAAATCGTCCCCTGCAGCCTCGACCGCCTCTTTAGGCACGACCGATGCAAAGTTGAGCGCCATGACATGCAAGAAGGTGGCATCAGGACGGCTGAGCGTGATCTGCACGGTCAACGGATCAACCACAGTGACCCCGTCAAGCGTGGTGGCAGAGCCGCCCGCCATCGCGTCATAGCCCAGGATGGAGCCGAAAAAGCCCGCGCCGGGCGACTGGGTGGCAGGGTTTGTGACTCGGTCGAGCGAATATTTCACATCCTCCGCCGTCATCTCACGCCCATTGTGGAACTTTACGCCGGGCCGCAGCACGAAGGTAAAGGTCATGCCGTCTTCTGAAATCGTATAGCTTTCGGCCAGACCGGGGCGCAGTTCGGTGGTGCCGGGGACATAATCCATCAGCCCGTCGAACAGTGATTTGATCATGGACCAGTTTTGCCAGTCATAGCCAATGGCCGGATCAAGCGTGGCCACGTCGTCCTTGTAGGTCACGACGATACCGCCGCCAGCCTTGGCATTCGGGTCAGGCGTATAGTCTTGGGCCGCGACGGGCAGCGCAAGGGTCAGCGCCAGTGCGGTGGTAGCAAGAAGGGATTTCATCGCTCTCTCCTGTTGGTTGGTTAAAGTTTCTCAGCGCACCTTGATGCGCGGGTCGATAAACGGGGTAACAAGATCGGCCAGCAGATTGCCCAGCACGATGGCGCAGGCGGACACAAGCGTGACGCCCATGATGATGGGGATGTCGACACGCTGAATCGCCTGCCAAGCCAGTTGCCCGATGCCGGGCCAGCCAAACACGGATTCGACCACCACGATCCCGCCCATGAAAATGCCGATATCGATGCCGATCATGGCAATGATGGGCAAAATCGCATTGGGCAAAGCATGGCGCAGCAAGATGCGGCGGCGGGCAAGTCCCTTGGCGCGGGCCGTGCGGATATAGTCTTGGCGCAAGACCTCGACCATTGAGGAGCGCATCATCCGGCTGTACCAACCTGCCCCAAGAATGCCCAACGTGGCAGAGGGCAGAACCAGATGCGCAAGCGTGCCATAGCCGCCAATCGGGAACCAGCCAAGCTGCACCGCAAAGACATAAAGGAGCAGCAGACCCACCACGAATTGCGGGGCCGACACCCCCACGAAAGAGGCGATCATCAGTGATTGGTCAATGGCAGTGCCACGGCGCAAAGCCGCGATGATGCCCATGGTCAGGCCCAAAACCAGCTCACAAAAGATGGCACCCGCCATCAGCAAAAGCGATGCTGGCAGCCGCGCTGCGATCAGAACGGACACCTCGGATTTTTGCAGGTAAGAGCGGCCGAAATCCCCCTGCACCAACCCCGAAAGGTAGCGCCAGTATTGCACCAGAAACGGCTGGTCCAAGCCCAACTGCTGACGAATATTCTCGACCGTTTGCGCCGTGGCCGACCGCCCCGCAATCTGGCGCACCGGATCGGCGGGCAGAACGTACAGCAAGAAAAAGGTGATGAAAGACACCCCAAGCAAGATCAGAGCGGACTGCACAAGGCGACGCAAGATATAGGCAGCCATCAGTCGCGCCCCCTTTGCGTCGGGTCCAGCACATCGCGCAGCGCATCGCCCACAAGGTTGAAGGCAAGCGCCAGAACAAGGATCGCGGCACCGGGAAAGAACACAAGCCAAGGGGCGGATTGAAAGTAGGTCTGATTTTCAAAGATGATATTGCCCCAAGACGGGGTTGGCGGCTGCACACCGACGCCCAGAAAGCTCAACGTCGCCTCCAGCAGCACCGTGGTTGAGATGCCCAGCGTGCCCCAGACGATGATGGTGGGCACCAGATGCGGCAAGATGTGCAAGAACAAGATGCGCCCGTGACCCGCGCCCAGCGTCCGCTCCGCCGCGATGAACTCGCGCTCGGCCAAAGACGTCGTCTCGGTGTAAAGCACACGCGCCGTTTGCACCCAATTGACCAGTGCAATCACCATGGCCACGATCCACAGCGATGGCTGAAAGATCGCGGCAAGACAGATCGCCAGCAACAGCGCCGGAAACGCCATCATAAGGTCGGTAAAGCGCATCAGCACGGTGCCGATCCAGCCCCGGAAATACCCAGCCGTCACACCGACAAGGGTGCCGATGACAAGCGCCAGACCATTGGCCACGACCCCGATGATCAGGGATGTCCGCGCGCCGTAAAGGATGCGGCTGAACAGATCGCGGCCCAGCAGATCGGTTCCCAGAACAAAGGCATCCCCGGGCGGCAGGGGTGCCCCCTCAATCGTCAGGCCGTCAAACATCTGCTCTTGCGGCGCATAGCTGGTCAGCCATGGCGCGGCAATGGCCGCACCGACCGTCAGCACGATCAGCGCGATGCCAAACAGTGCCAGCTTGCGCCGCATCAGCCGGGCCAGTGCCCCACGCGGGGCCGCGATCTTAGGAAGGCTTGCGTCGGTCATTGCGCCCCCCGTCGTCCATGCTATGCGTCCCGGTGTGGCGGGCCACGATCCTTTGCGCCGCCGCCTCGATGGTTTCGCGCCCGGCCATGGCAAGCTGGCGAAGCTGGGCAAAGGCCGCATCCTCGGTCAGCCCCCGCGCGGCCAAAAGCGTCACAGCCCGCACGACGGTTTGCCGTTCGGCCAGACGCGCGCGCAGGTCGGCAATTTCGGCCGCAAGGGCGCGTCGTGCCTCAAACGCCTGCCGGGCGATCAACAGCGCCGAAAACACGCCATTGTCGCCAACAGGCTTGAGCAACTGCGCATCCGCCCCTTGGGTCAGCGCCCATTCGATGCGCCCCGGTGCCTCGGACCCGATCAGGGCAATCATGGGCATGGGTGCCGCACCGGGGGCCCATGGAAACTGCCCTTCATGGCCCATGTCGGCATCGTAAAACACGTAATCTGCCCCCAGAACGCCCGGCCCAAGATCGGGCCAATGCTCGGCCACCTCAAGCCCGATGGCGGCAAGCTGGCGGGTCAGCGCCTGCACCGTCGGATGGGGGCGGTGCAAGATCACCGCCCGCGCCCCGCCAAGGTCTGGCACATGCAAACGGCGCTTCATTTCACCACCGCAAGGGTGGGGCGACTTTGGGCAGGTCTGCGATCCCGGCGTGACAGGTAGGGATCGGCGGCAACATCCTCGCGGCGATCAAGGATATGGAAAGCACCACCCTGCACCTGCGCGATCAAGACGGGCAAGGTGGTGTGGTGGGTTTCTGGATCAATCCGGCAGGGCGTGGCGGCGGGGCTTGCCAAAAGATCGGCCGTCGTGACGTGATCTTTGCTCCCCGCGTGCGACAAAAGCGCGGCCAGCGTGCGCACCGCCCCATGGGCAGCGGCCTCGAAGGACGAACCAAAGGCCCGTCCGGGCCCCGGTTGACGGAAATAGGGCCCTGCGGAAATCACCCCCTCGGCGGCGGGACCGATTGCGTCAAATTCACATTCCGTCAGGTTACAGGACAGAACCGGGCAACGGGCGGCGGTGAAATGCGAATCTTGCAGGCCAAGGGCGGCATAGGCCCGCAGAAATTCATAGGATGAGGGGCCGATCAGCGAATTGAGGACGAAATCGGGGCGCGTGGCGCGGACTTCTTCGATGATGCGGCCAACATCGGTATCGCCGATGGGCAAAAACCGCTCTCCCACCACGGTGCCACCTGACGCGCCTATCACATCGCGGGCCACACGCCCGATCTCCCATCCCCAGATGTAATTTGATCCGGTCAGATAGCCGCGCCGCCCAAAGCGGGGAAAGGTCCAATCCAGCAGCGGCAGCAAATGTTGGTTGGGGCATGCGTGGGTATAGACCACACGGTCGGAGGCCTCGAATCCCTCATAGGGGCAGGCATACCACAGGGTGCCCCCCGCCTTTTCCAGCGTCGGGATCACTTCTTTGCGGCTGGAAGAGGTGATGCAGCCCACAACGTGGCGGGCAGAGGTGTCGCGCAAGATCTCGGCGCACAGCGGGCCGTAAAGATCAACGTTGCCACGCGGGTCACGCTCAACCGGGATCAGTTCCAATGCGGCAGCGGGGTCGGCGTTGACCTCGGCCATCGCCGAAAGCGCGCCAGTACGGCACGCCTCCGACAGCAGGGCATAGCTGCCCTCACGCGAATATAGCAGGCCGATCTCTATGCGGCGGCGCATGCCCCATCCCCCAAAACGAAATAAGCCCCGCCCCGGATCCAGCAAAGCTGGTCAAGGACAGGGCTCGGATGCCATCCGGCGCGTTGGCCGGTATTTGTAACAGAGAGTGCAAGTTCCGGGGCCAGTGTCAAGCATGGGCATACCTTTCCCCATTCTGGCGCCGGTTGTTTCACGGCTGCCCATATTTCGGGCACCTGTCAGATGTCTTTGCCCGCAGCATATGCGCTTTCAGTTTTGGGCAAGGACGGTGGCAAAGGAGCGTGAGCGGATGCCAGCCGCGTGGCGGCGGTCTTCCTCGGTCCGGATTGCGGCATCAATTCCGCTGCGGTCGGTCAGCCCCGAGAAATTCGCCCGCGTCGGCATCACATCCGCCACGTGCAAGAAGCGCTCTTGCGCCACGTCATACAGGCGACGCAGTTCCGCCAGCGGATCGGGGTGGTCATCGGCGCGGATATCAAGCCATGGGTAATCTTCGCTGCGGTGAATGCACAGGGCCGCGGATTGTGTGCCGCGCTTGTCCCCGCCTGCGGCAGCCCCCGCCTCCATCGCCGTCATCAGCCGTTCAACCAAAGGAAGGTCCATGTGCGCCAAATAGGCAAAAAGGGTTTGGGTGATCACCGCCTCGCCCGCCAACATATTGCCGGCGACCGATACACCCGGCGCGGAAGCGTGGCCTGCCCAATCGATGCAGGCCGCCCCCGTATGGGCCGCGATATGGCCTTGGCTGTCGATCATGTGCAGTTGTCTCTGCGCCGCCCCCCCATCGCGCGCCAGGAAATCGGCGACGATATCCTCTGGTGCCTCGTCTTGCGCCAGACGCGCGGCCGCCTCCAGACCCCAGACCGGGCTGACAAAGGCCTGAGTGGCGACCGCACCCTTGCCGCCCCGGATATGCGGAACCAGCGCCCCCACGGCAAAAAAGCGACTGGCGACGGCCACGCCCAGATGGCCGGTGGAAGGATCAAGGGCAACGATGGAATAGGTCACGACACGTCTCCTTACCGCCCAATGGCATAGGCCTGCATCAGGCGCGGTGTGGCGGCGGCCCGCAAAAGACCGTTCTCTTCGCGCATCGCCGCCGTCAGACGACCGACGGTCCAGGGTTCGGCCACTTCGACATTGTGGCCCTTTGCGCGCAGGGCGGCGATTGTGGCCTCCCCCGCCGAGGGTTCGATCACCAGATGTCCCGGAATGGTTGCCCGTGGATAGAACGACGCCTGAAAATGCGCGGTGTGGAACAAGGGCGCGTCAATCGCCTCTTGCAGATTCAGCCCCTGATGCACGAGGCGCAGGAAATAGACCAACTGCCACTGATCCTGCTGGTCACCGCCGGGGGTGCCAAAGGCAAGGCAGGGCCGCCCCTGATAGGCCGCCATCGAGGGCGACAGCGTCGTGCGCGGCCTGCGCCCCGGCACAAGCGAGGAGGGCAGGTCAGGGTCCAGCCAGAACATCTGCGCGCGGCTGTTAAGCGCCATCCCAAGTCCCGGAATGATGGGCGAGGATTGCAGCCAGCCGCCCGAAGGGGTGGCCGAGACCATGTTGCCCCAACGGTCGATCACATCGATATGCACTGTATCGCCGCGCTTTTCGGTCAGATGTGCCATGGTGGGTTCGCCTGCGCCCGGACCGGGGCCCGCCTGCGTATCCAGACCGCCCCGCGCAATAGCGGCTTGTGCCCATGCCTCATAGCCCGGAATGACACCGGGCCGCTGCGTCAGAGAGGCCCGCTCGCCGATCAGGGCGCGCCGTGTGGCCGCGTAATCATGCGACAACAGCGTGTCGGTCGGGATGGTTGTATGGGCGGGGTCGCCATAATAGGCCTCGCGGTCCGCAAAGGCGAGTTTCATGGCCTCTGTCACCAGATGCACAAACTCTGCCCCGTTGGGATCAAGGTCACCTACCCCGGTCCCCTCCAAGATCCGCAAGGATTGCAAAAGCGTCGGCCCTTGCCCCCAGACATCGGTTTTGTAAACGGTCCAGCCGTTGTAATCGACCGAAAGCGGGGCCTCATAGGTGGCTTGCCAGTTTGCCATATCATCGGCTGTCAGCACACCCTTGCGGCGCCCCCCGGCGGCATCCATGACTTCGGCGGTTTCCAGATAACGGCCAATCGCCTCGGCCACAAAGCCCCGGTAAAAGGCGTTGCGTGCAGCCTCGATCTGCGCCTCACGGCCAGTCACCGCCTCGGCCTCGGCAACCAGACGCTGCCATGTGGCGGCAAGATCGGGGTTGCAAAACAAACTGCCCGGCGCGGGGGCAGAACCGCCCGGCGTCCAGACGGCAGCAGAGGTGGGCCATTCTTCGGCAAAGAACGTGGCAAGGCCCGCAATGGTGGCACAAACGCGGGGCAAGACCGGATGGCCAAAGGCCGCGTAATGGATCGCGGGGGCCATGACCTCGGCAAAGCTCATGCTGCCATGATCGCGCAGCATCAGCATCCAGCCATCAAAAGCCCCCGGAACGACCGTGGCAAGCAAACCCGATCCGGGGATCATATCCAGCCCCTCGGCCCGGTAATGCGCAATCGTTGCCCCCGCAGGGGCCACGCCTTGGGCGCAGATCACGGTGGGCGCGTCCGCCCCCGCCGGGCAGATCAGCGCGGGCAGATCGCCCAAGGGGCCGTTCAGGTGTGGTTCGACCACGGTCAGAACCATGCCCATGGCAACGGCCGCATCAAAGGCATTGCCGCCGCGTTCAAGAATACCCATCCCCACCGCCGAAGCGATCCAATGGGTCGATGTGGCAACCCCAAAGGTGCCGGTGATTTCGGGTCGCGTCGTGAAGGACATGGTTGCCTGCCTTGCTGATGGGATGGTGCCCTATGGGCCGGATGTGAACATGAGGAAAGGGTCAGGAGCCCTTTGGATCAAGGGCGTCGCGCAAACCGTCGCCCAAAAGGTTAAACCCGAGAACGACAAGAAAGATCGCCACACCGGGCCAAAGCGCCATCCACGGGGCCTGTTCGAGAAAGCCCTTGGCGGTGTTAAGCATCGACCCCCAAGACGGCGCCGGGGGTTGCTGGCCAAGGCCCAGAAAGGACAAGGACGCCTCGGTGATAATGGCGGTGGCGATGGCCAGGGTTGCCTGCACCAGAAGCGGCGGAAAGATATTGGGCATGATGTAGCGCCAGATGATGACACCGTGGCCCAGCCCAACCGCACGCGCGCTTTCCATGTAATCTTCGGTCATCACCTGCAGCGTCTGGCCGCGTGCAAGACGGATGAAGATGGGCATCGCCGACAGACCAATGGCGATCATCGCATTGGTGAGCGAAGGGCCAAGAAAGGCCGCAAGCGCGATGGCAAGGATCAGGAAAGGTGCTGCCAAAAGCGCCTCTGTCACGCGTGAGATCACGGCATCGGTCCAGCCGCGCGCATAGCCCGCCATCACCCCCAGCGGAATACCGATACCCATGGCAATCGCCACCGACACCACCCCCGCCAGAAGCGAGGCCTGCGCCCCCCAGACCATGCGCGACAGCACATCGCGGCCCAATTCGTCCGTGCCAAGCCAATGGGCCACTGAGGGGGCCTTGCGGATGGCATTCCAGTCGGTCGCAGCGGGGCCGGGCAGCGGCAAGATCGGCGCAAGGATGGCGATCAGCAGGAAAAAGCCCACCAAGGCCCCGCCAAACAGCGCCGAAGGGTTGCCACGCAAGCGTTGCCAGACCCGGCTGCGGCGGCGTGGAAGGGGGGCATCGGCCGGAATGTTGGTCACGGCGGTCATTGGTCACGCATCCTTGGGTTCAAGATGCGATAGAGCGCATCGGCCAAGATGTTCATGGCAATAAAGGCGATGGCCGTGCACAGCACGATGCCTTGCACCACAGCATAGTCGCGGTTGAACACGGCATCGACCACCAGCTTGCCAAAGCCGGGGATGGTAAAGATCTGCTCGGTCAGCACTGCGCCCGCCAAAAGCTCGCCAAACAACAAGGTCACCACGGTCACAATGGGCACCAGCGCATTGCGCAGCGCATGTTTCAAGACAACCGTCCGCTCGTTCAAGCCCTTGGCGCGGGCCGTGCGCACGTAATCGGATTGCAGCACGCCCAGCATGGCAGAGCGGGTGTGGCGCATCAGGGTTGCGGCCAGACCACTGCCCAGCACAAAGGCGGGCATCAGCATGGTGCGCAGCGATTGCAGCGGGTCTTCGGTCAAGGGCTGATAGCCCGAGGCAGGCAGCCATCCCAGCTTTACCGAAACCAGCAAGATCAACATGATGCCGAGCCAGAAGTTGGGCACCGACAGGCCGGAAAGCGAGATGATGTTGGCCAGCCAATCAATCCATGTGCCTTTTTTGTAGGCCGAGATGACCCCGGCCGGAATGCCGATCACCACGGCAAAGATCAGCGCCATGACGGCCAGTTGCACCGTGACGGGCAGTTTCTGCCCGATCAGCTCCAGCACCGGCTGCTGGGTTCGCAGGGATATCCCAAGATCACCGCGCAGGGCATTCCCGATCCAATGGAAGTATTGCAAGTAAAGCGGGTCATTCAGACGATACTTTTCACGCAAAAAGGCCAGCATTTCGGGATTGCGATCTTCACCCGCCAAGGCCAGCACGGGATCGCCGGGCAGAAATTTCTGCAAGGCAAAGACAAAGACCGAGATCAGCAGGACCGTTGGAATAGCGATCAGGACCCTGCGCCCCAAAAAGCTTAGCATTTCAAAGACCTCCGCGCGCCTTGGGGGATGGCCCGGCAACCTGTGCTGCCGGGCCTTGGTTCAGGGGCCGATCACTCGGTCAGCGACACGCCTTGCAGACGGATCATGCCGTCAGGATAGGGGGTATAGCCCGCGACCTTGTTGCTTAGCGCCCAAAGCCACGTCTGGTGATACAGGTAGATGATCGGCATATCCTCGGCCAGGATCGCAGAGGCGGCATCATAGCTGACCTTGCGCGCGGCAAGATCGTTGCTGGTGCGGGCGGCGTTCAACAGCGCGTCCACCTCGGGGTTGCAGTATTTGGAATCGTTCAGCCCGCCTTCGCAGGTCATGAACGAATGGATATTGCCATCGGGATCGACGCGGCCCGACCAGCCGATCTGGCTGCCCTGATAGTTGCCAGCGGTTTGCTCGCTCAACTGCGTGGTGAACTCTTTTGACACGATGTTGATGGTGATCCCCGCCTCGGCGGCCATCGCCTGAATAACCTGCATCAGCTGCTGGTTCACCGGATCGTTCGAGGTCTGGATCTCGACGGTAATATTCTCAGCCCCGGCTTCGGCCAAAAGCGCCTTTGCCGCCTCGACATCCCGCGCAGGCACGGGGAAGGCCGTGTCATACCAGGGCGAGTTTGGTGGGAAGGCCTGATTGCCCGGAGCCATAACACCATCAAACACGACCTGATTCATGGCCTCGCGGTCGATGGCCAGCGACAGGGCGCGGCGGACGCGGCTGTCCTTGCCAAGGGGCGTGTTTGCCCGGTCGCCGTTGTTTACGTTGACGGTGATGCCCTGATAGCCAAGCGACACTGCCTGCTCCAGACCCAAGGCCGCGTCGGCCTTGACCGAGGCCACGTCGGTTGCCGAAAGCCGTTCCAGCATATCAATGTCGCCCGCGCGCAGGTTGGCCAGACGCACGGTGCCATCGACGATGGGCAGGAAGGTCACGCTGTCAAAGTTGATTGCATCGGCGTTCCAATAGGCGGGGAACTTTTCCAACACGATGCGGTCTTGCTGCACACGCTCCTTGAACGAGAAGGGGCCCGAGCAGACTGGGGCCAAGCCAAACTCGGCACCCGTGGCCGCCGCTGCGGTTGGCGAAACCATCATACCAGCCCGGTCAGCCAATTGCGCGATCAGGGTTGCATCAGGTTTGGAGAGGTTCATCTGGATCGTGTATTCATCCACGACAGTGGTCGACTCGATCGAGGCCACTTCCGATTTCCGGCGGCTTTCCTCAAGGGTCTTGGATCGGTTGATGTTATAGGCCACAGCCTCGGCATTGAAGGGCGTGCCGTCATGGAAGGTCACACCTTCGCGCAGGGTCATGGTCAGCGCCATGCCATCGTCTGACCAGCTCCAACCCGTGGCGAGCATGGGGGTAATCTCAAGCGCGGGGGTGATGTCCACAAGCTTGTCGCACAGGGAGGCATAGACGATGCGGCCCACAAAGGTGCGGGACTGATCGGGGTCAAGGACATCAGGGTCTTCGGCAAGGCCGATCCGCAGATCTGCGGCATGCACCCACGACGCGCTAACCATCAGCGCGGCGGCAAGTGCCAGGATTTTCTTGGGCAGCATAGGGTTACTCCTGTGATGGTAGGGCGGGATTGCCCTGCGCGGCTTGGGGGGATGCCCCCGCGATCCGCGCTGCGCGGTAAAGGTCGAACCGCCGGTGGGCGGCTTTGGTTCGGGTATCGGTCGTCTCGGCGATGCCTGTCAGCGACATCACCTCGGCCCGGTGGCAGGCCACGCTGCGGCCCCCCGGCAGGGTCTGAAGCGAGGGTTCCTTGGCCCGGCAAACATCTTGCGCAAAGGCACAACGGGGTTGAAAACGGCAGCCTGCAGGCAGGTTGATGGGATTTGGAGGATCGCCCTCCACAGGTCGCGCATCGCTGCGCGCGCCCACCTGCGGCACCGGGATCGCCGCAATCAGCGCGGCGGTATAGGGGTGGCGGGGCGTGGAAAACAACTCATCCACCGTGGCCACTTCGACGATCTTGCCAAGATACATCACCGCCACGCGGTCGGCCATGTGGCGGATCACAGCCAGATCATGGGCAATGATCACCAGCGTCAGCCCGAACTCGGCCTTCAGATCCTCAAGGATATTGACCACCTGCGCCTGAATCGAGACATCAAGCGCCGAGACGGGTTCATCCCCCACCAGCACTTTTGGCCCCGAGGCCAAGGCGCGGGCGATGCCGATCCTTTGGCGCTGCCCGCCCGAGAATTCGTGCGGATAGCGGTTGGCGTAGTCCGGCATCAAGCCCACCCGCGACAGCAGCGCCGCAACACGACCGGGCCGGTCTGCTGGGGTGCCGATATCATGGGTGCGCATGGGTTCCTCGATCAACGCGCCCACGGTCATGCGGGGATTGAGCGATGAGAACGGGTCTTGAAAGATGAATTGCAGATCGCGCCGTTTGGCCCGCAAATCGGCCGGGGCAAGGGCGGCAAGGTCAGCCCCCTCATAGCGGATCGTGCCGCCTGAGGGATCAATCAGGCGCAACAACAGCCGCGCAAGGGTGGATTTACCACAGCCCGACTCGCCCACGATCGCAAAGGTTTCCCCCCGCCTGACCCGCAGATCAACACCATCCACAGCCCGAACAACCGTCGGCGCGCCAAACATGGGCTTTCGGGTGACGAAGTGCCGCTCAAGCGCGATGGCCTCAAGGATAATGTCCGGGTCGCTCATCCGGCCACCGCCATGGCTGGGAAAGCCTGCTCCAAAGGTGCGTTCCAGCAGGCGACACGGTGCCCGCCGCCCAGATCAGCCAGTGGCGGGGCCTTGGCACAGTCGGGCATCGCAAAGGGGCAGCGTGCGGCAAAGCGGCACCCTTTGGGCATCGCATTCGCCGGGGGCACGATGCCCGGAATGGTCACCAGACGCCCTGACCGCGCCCCAAGGGCGGGCATCGAACTCATCAAACCAATCGTATAGGGATGCTGCGGGTCATCAAAGATCGCGGCCACCGGACCGGACTCCACGATCCGTCCCGCATACATCACCGCAACCTGATCGGCCATTTCCGCAACCACGCCAAGATCATGGGTGATCAGCACAAGCCCCGCACCCGTTTCGGCCTGCAAGGCCCGGATCAGGTCAAGCACCTGTTGTTGCACCGTCACATCCAAGGCCGTTGTCGGTTCATCCGCGATCAAAAGGCGGGGATCATTGGCCAGCGCCATGGCGATCATCGCGCGTTGCCGCATCCCACCAGACATTTGGTGCGGGTATTCGCCCAACCGCTTTTCCGGGGCGGGAATACGCACACGGCGCAGCATCTCCAGTGCGCGGTCCAGCGCCTCTGTCCGGGTGCCCCCCCGGTGGCGGCGCACCGATTCCGCGATTTGCTCACCGATTGTCAGCGCGGGGTTCAGCGAGGTCATTGGTTCTTGGAAGATCATCGCCATTTCGCCGCCACGAATATGGTTCAGGTCTTGCGACGAAAGCGAGAACAGGTCTTGGCCGCCAAATTCGGCACGACCACTCATCAGACGCAGGGGCGGCGTGGGCAAAAGCCCCATCAAGGCCAGTGCTGTGAGCGACTTGCCGCAGCCAGATTCACCAACGATGCACAGCGTTTCGCCCGCGTTCATGCGCAAGGATACGCCATCGACAAGGTTTTCGCCCACCGATCCAATGCGGATCGAAAGGTCAGTCACCTGCAAAAGGGGATGCGGTTCAGGCAACCTTTCGCCCATCCTGTGCAAAGATACGCTCGACCCGGCGCAAAAGCGTCTTGAGGTGAAGTTCCATCGCGATCTGCGCGCCTTCGCCATCGCCCGACTCGATAAAGTCGATGATCTGGGTGTGTTGATGGTGATATTGACGCAGCGTGTCGGGGCCTCGCGCCTTTTGCCGCAAATCGCGCCATTCATCTGTCGTGCGCAATTCATCGATCAGCGAAAAGGTGGTCAGCAAGATCGAGTTACCAGCGGTGCGCGCAATAAAGCGGTGCAGCGCGCCATCCCATAATTCGGCGGCGTCGGTGTCTTCGGTGGTCTCTGTCCGGTCTGCCAGTTCCCGCATCTGGCGGATTTCGGCGGGCGTGGCCCTTTCGGCACAAAGCCGGGCCAACACAGGTTCCACGCACAGACGCGCCGTCATCACCTCCAGCACCGAGGCTTGACCCGAAATACGCGCCGCCAAAAGGCCCGAGGCGTCGGGGGCCTGCCCGATGAAGGTGCCCTTGCCCTGCCGCCGCCAGATCAGGCCCTCGGCCTCCAGCACCTCAAGCGCACGACGCACGGCCCTGCGGCCTACAGACAGACGCTCAGACAACTCCCGTTCGGTCGGAAGGCGACCATCGGTTTCGAATTCCTCGGCATCGATCATCTTTCGAAGCCGCATCAAAACGGCACCCGAATTGTCGCTGCTGATCTGGTCTGGGAAAGCGGTGCTCATGGGCGGATCAATCCAAATTTGGTTCGCTCAATCATTCGCGCAGGACACGCAGCTGTCAAATGCAGAGTTGGGCATCGGATCAGAAATGTAAACTTTCCACGAATTTTGGCCAGATGCGCCCAATCCGTGGGCATTCACCGCCGAACCTCCAAAGATCAGGCAAACCAATGAACTATTGGTTTGAACCATAACCCACAGGGTTCGTGGAAAAGATCACCCCCGCCGCACAACAAAAGCAGCAAGCACGGACACCGCAAAAACGGCCGGGCCATGAAGAATGGGCGCTAAGGTGATGAAAACGCAGAGGCATGGCGGGACGTTCCCGTCGCACCTGCCCAGAAGGCGAGACTGAATCGGGTGCAGCAGCCTATCCCGTCAGATGGCGCAAGCCTTGAGTCACATCCGTCCGCACCGCCAAACGCAGGCCCGGCTCATCCCCGGCCTTGAGTGCTGCCAGAATCATGCGGTGATGCTGTGGCGGCTCGTTACGGCGCAGTCGCGAATAGAGCGCCCGCATCGTCGGCCCCAGTTGCAGCCAAACCGTCTCGCACATTGCCAGCATCGCCGGGGCCTGTGCACGCAGATAAAGGGTACGGTGAAATTCCAGATTGGTGCGCACATAGGCCACCGCATCCTGACGGATCACCGCCTCACCGTTCAACGCATTGATCGCGGCCAAACGCTCAATTAGGGCGAAATGTGCCCGCGGCAGGGCGCGGGACGCCAATTCAGGCTCCAACAGGGCTCGGATTGCCGCAAGTTCCTCGATCCGTTCGGGCGAGAGTTCGGGGGTGGAGACGCGACCGGAACTGGAGATGGTCAGCGCCCCTTCGGCCACCAGCCGACGGATTGCCTCGCGCGCCGGGGTCATCGAAACGCCATGGTCCTTGGCAAGACCACGCAGGGTCATAGGTTGGCCGGGCGGCACCTCGCCATGCATCACCTGTTGGCGCAGCGTCCGGTAAAGCCGCTCATGTGCGGCGGCGTTTGGATCGGTGAGGCGGGGCGTAATAGGCATGGGACAAATCCAAGCACCGGAATGCGGGCCGGGTCAATCCTCGTTCGCAGGAGCGGGCCCAAAGCGATGACCGTGCAGCGCTTGTCCCGCATCGTGCAACCACGCCCTTTGCACTTGCCACCGTGGATAGAGCCGCGTGACAACTGCCCAAAATGCGGCGGAATGGTTCATCTCGACGAGGTGCGCGACCTCATGCGCGGCGACGTAATCCAGAACCGTTGGCGGTGCCATGATCAACCGCCACGAAAACATCAACGCGCCATCATGCGCGCATGATCCCCAACGCGAACGCGTGTCCCGCAAAGTGATGCGGGTATATCTGCGCCCCAAGGCAGCAGCATGGCGGTCACAAGCGGCGGCCAAACGGTCACGCGCCATCACCTTGAGAAAGGCCCCCACCCGCACACCCGCCTGCGCCGGATCCCCCGGCACGGCCAGCGAATCACCCAAAAGTTGCACAGAGCGCCCCTGCCCCGGAACGATCCGCACCATTCTGCCCTCAAAAGGAATCTCATCCCCAAGGCCAATCAGACGCTGGCTTGGCATATCTGCAAGGGTGCTCCTGATCCACGCCTCTTGCTCGGTGGCAAAGCGCAGGGCCTCGGCCTCACGCGCACGCAGCGGCATCGAAAGCGTCACCCGCCCATCAAGCCGCGAAATTCGCAGCGAAAACCGCCGCGTCCGCGCAGATCGGCGCAGCGTAATCTCCACTGGGGGCGGGCCGGGAAGAATGGGCATCGGACACTCTTGATTTCAAAATGCACCATAGCCACCTTGACAATGGCTTCAATGGCAAGAAAAGCCTTTGACAGCCGCCTGCCCTTGTGGCAAGCGACGCCGTCTCTGCATATCCGTAGCCTTAAGGGAACCACAATGCCCAAGGAAGAATGGGGTACAAAGCGTATTTGCCCAACCACCGGGAAACGCTTTTATGACCTGAACAGAAGCCCGATCGTCAGCCCCTATACGGGCGAGGTCGTGGATATCGAATCTGCCCGCCGCAAAATGGCCGCAGCGGTGATCAGCCGCGCCACACCCGAAAAAGAAGAAGATCCGCTGGTTGACGATCTGGAAGCCGATGATGACCTGCTTGAGGTTGCCACCGACGACGCAGATATTGACGATGAACTGCTCGAAGACGATGCGGACGACAATGTGTCGCTCGACGAACTTGCCGATGTGGCAGGCGACGACGACGAAGCCTGAGAATTTGCGTCGGCGCGGAATTGGATGCAAAATAGCCCTTGCACCGCTCTGCGCCCTCGCCTAAATACCGCCCATCAAAGCGGAGACGCTTTGATAAATCCGGTGGGGTCGTAGCTCAGTTGGGAGAGCGCTTGAATGGCATTCAAGAGGTCAGGGGTTCGATTCCCCTCGGCTCCACCAAATAAAACAAAGACTTAGAAGAAAAACAGCCTCGCAATAGCGGGGCTTTTTCTTTGTGGGTAACATTCTGGGTAACAGCCTCGATTCACTGCACCAGCAAAGAAAAAGACCGGACACATCGCGCCCGGCCTAGCAGATCGGAGCTTAATCAGGCGCGCCCTGCTTGCGATTCACTCGCTGCCTGCCGCGCTAGGGTCAGGACCCATTGATGTACTTGAGGCTGCCGTGCCTACATGATTCAATTTCCCAAACTGATGGGGGTATTGATGAGCAATTTATTCTGGTTGTCGAACGAGCAAATGGGGCGGTTGATGCCGTTCTTTCCCAAGAGTTTCCGAAGATCAGAAAACAGTCCGGGGGACTGTTTTCCTGAGGATGGGCAGGCCAAGGGTCGATGACCGTCGGGTTTTGAGCGGAATAATATTCATAA
>JAIOYF010000026.1 GCA_021741245.1 Paracoccaceae bacterium | reverse complement strand
CCGCCGCCTGCTCGAGCCAATCGGGAACATCCCGCCCGCAGAAGCCGAAGCAAAATACTACGCAGCTCTGGAAACTCAAGCCATGGCAGCGTAACTAACGTCAATCAGCCTCCGGCAAACCCGGCGCGGTTCAGGATGCCAGAGCGTTTGCTCCGTTTATGAAATGTGACCGATAGCCGGTTTCGGTGATCGGCAGGATCCGTTTGCTCGTGGAGCGGATTTCGAGGTGCTGGGTGACAAACTTGTCATCGGGCATCGAGAGCCAACAAGGGCAATGTCGGATTTCCAAGTCCATGCCACGCCACGAAACCGAATAAATCTCGTACTCGGCGTGCTCCCGATTTTCAGGATTTTCCATACCCCTCAGATTAGGGTTGGCAAAAGACCTGCTAGGTCTGCACATAACGGGTCTCCGTCCCTCTGGACATTATTTGTCTTAGCCCATGATCCGGCCATGACGTTGCTCACGCCAGATGAATTCGCCCGAATGGAGCGGCTACTCGCCGAGCTTCTTCCTGAGGCTGATGCTCAGGAAGAAACGGCGCTGCTTTCGCTTCACGCACGGCTGCAGACCTTATTTGTCGCTCAGTCGGGCTTGCAGGCATCACGGGATCGGCTCAGGGCGCTGAAATCGCAAAAGGGGCGATGATGTCCCTCAGCTCGGCAAGGTCTTTACCATAACCGTACTTTGGCCGCTGAAACTTGTGCCCCATCAGCTGCGCCTGTGCTCGATCGACCACATCGCGTTTGGTCAGCTGGTCCTGAAACCAGTGCCGAAGTGAGTAGAGGCTCTGGCGTTTGTCGAGTCCGACGCCGCTTTCTCGCATGGCTTTGTTGATCACGCTGGTGGCGTACATGTTCTTCCCTGCTTGCTTGCCCCATCCGCCCGAAGCAACCAGTTGCCTTGCGGCATCGAGCGACACCCCCAAGAGGGGCAAAACGCGCTCGGAGTGATCGGTTTTCAGGCCACGCACCGCGTTTCTGCAAACAAGGACGTGGGGCACGTCGTAATTGAGGATCACGTCTGACAGCTCCAGCCCGATGGCTTCGACTGGCCGCATGCCAGTGTTCACGAGCAGCCGGAACAAACACGCGAATTCGGGGGCCAGTTTCGGCATTGCGTCAGGCTTGATCAGTTTCTGAATCTGTTCCGCGCCCAGTGGAGAGCGCGGCACTTGGACCTCGTCCTTGAGCTTGATGCGCGCGAACGGGTTCGGGGTGTCAACGCCGTCGATGTCGAAGTTGGTCGAGATCATCCGACGAAGGGCATTGATGTCTTTGTTGCCCGTGTGTGGCTTCAGGCCTTTTTCCTTCAGACGTTTTAGCCACCAGGTACGAAACGCCATGGCGTGCTGCCGCTCGACGCCGTATATGCCGATGTCGCCCACGGCTTCGCGGAAATTGGATAGGGCCTTCAGGTAGCCGTTGCGCTTAACGCGCGCTCGGTCATGGCTCAGCCCATTTCTTTCGTCCTCGATGTGCGACCAGAAACGCTCGAAAGCCTGTGGCATCGAAAGCTTGGGCGGGTCCATCAAACCAAGAACTGCCTTTTTCTCTGCCGGTGTGGAGGGCTGGTTCAATAGCAGCCGCAAGCGCTCGACGAGGTCTGTGTCCGTGAGCTCGGAGGCCGTCTTGGGCTTGAGGGCGCGCTCCAACTGAACCGCGACCGCCGCGCCATATCTTTCAGCATGGTCGTGACTGCTCAGCAGCTTCCCGTTCTCGATCGCCCGTTGCCAGTCGCGTTCCAGATCGCTGGAAATTTGTGCCGCCATCAGCTTGGCCTGCGTGAAGTCGGTGGTGCGCAGCGAAAAGCAGATCAGCTGTCGGGCGTCAATGTCACGGCATCGATCCGGAACGGCTCGATAATAGTGCCACCAACGTCCACGCTTCTTTAGGTGAAGCCCCCACATGGCCCCTGATCCCTGTACCAAGATTTGTACCAAGACCGAAATTCGTTCGGTCAGCAGGGATCATCGTACGATCAACAAAAACAACGCCTTGGGGGCGGTGTCCGTCTTTCCAAAGAAGGGATGGAGGAGAGACAGAGATATGTGGCGGAGAGGGTGGGATTCGAACCCACGGACCCCGCAAAGGGTCAACGGTTTTCGAGACCGCCCCGATCGACCACTCCGGCACCTCTCCGCATTTGGTGTGATCATCGTGGCGGGTTCCTAACTGCCTTGCCAGAGGCTTGCAAGCCCTGAAATGCGCCAAGACGCATCGGAATGATCGGGGGGTGCTGAATTTTCGGCGGTTCACTGCTTCTCACGCTTGTGTGCGTGGCCTTGGCTTGGCAAGTCTGGTGGAAAGGCATAGCTATGAGAGGCACGACTTACCCCTCCGAATAGGATGTTTCATGCATTTGCGTTCCCTTGCTCTGACCCTTGGTCTTGCCTTGTCCTCTTTTGGGATGGGGGCATGGCCGGTTGTGGCCGAAATCGCACCGCAGGGGGGGCTCCTGTCCAGTGTTTCACCGGCTGATCGCATCGTCCGTTTGTCAACGACGATGCAAATGGGCGATGTGATGGAGGTAATGCGGCAAGAGGGCCTCGATTACGGCAAGACGCTGGAGACGGATCTGTTTCCGGGCCGGGGAGGGGAGCGTTGGCTGGCGATCGTGGCCGATATCTATGATCCTGTCCAAATGCGGGCTAGGTTCGACGCGGCGCTGACACAGGAACTTTCGGGGGCGGATACGGATTTGTCCGCGATAGAGGCTTTCTTCGGGTCTGACCAAGGGCAGCGGATTTTGCGTCTGGAGATTGAGGCCCGTCGGGCGCTTCTGGATCAGTCTATTGAAGACGCGGCCAAGGTTCGCTGGGAAAACCTGCAGTCCAAAGGCACGGCCCGCGTTGATCAATTGCGTCGATTTGCGGAAGTCAACGATCTGATCGAATCGAATGTCATGGGGGCTTTGAATGCCAATCTGGGGTTCTATCGCGGGCTTGCAACATCGGGTTCTTTTGCCAAGGAGATGACCGAGGCCGACATGTTGCGTGACGTCTGGAGCCAAGAAGCCACCATCCGTGGTGAGACAGAGGATTGGCTCTTTCCCTTTTTGTCATTGGCCTATGATCCGCTGCCCGATACGGATATGGATGCCTACACTGCCTTTTCCGAAACCCCACCGGGGCAAAGGATAAATACGGCGCTGTTTGTGGCCTTTGATAGCGTTTTCACCAAGATTTCCTTCGATCTTGGGGTGGCGGCAGCCACGCAGATGCAGGGCGACGATATCTGAACTCTAGGCTGCAACGGCCATCGGTAGGCCGATCGTTGCGCCGTGCCGCCTTGGGGTGCGTAACGCCCGATGAACAGGGCCTTGGCGCTTGACTTCCCGATGAATTCAAATGATAAGCCGGCATCCCGGCATGGACGCGACTCCTTGCTGGGTTTTTGATTTGCAATGTCAGCCCCAAAGGGGCGCGCTGCTCGCAGGCGGGGAAATCCCCCGAAACGCCCGGAGACGGGGGCCAAAGAGCGCGGAGAATGAAAAGGAAAGACCCATGTTCGCGGTCCTCAAGACCGGTGGCAAACAGTACAAAGTGCAGGCGGGTGATGTTCTGCGCGTTGAAAAACTGGCCGCCAATGCTGGTGACAAGATCCAGTTCAATGAAATTCTGATGGTTGGTGGCGAGTCCTTGACCGTTGGTGCCCCGCTTGTTTCGGGCGCTGCGGTTCAGGCCGAAGTGATTGATCAGATCAAGGGCGAAAAGACGATCCACTACGTCAAGCGCCGTCGTAAGCATTCGTCGCAGCGCACCAAAGGCCACCGCCAGCAGTTGACGCTGGTACGTGTGACCGAAGTGCTCGCCTCGGGCGCTGAAACCTCGGGTGTGGCTGCGGCTACCGGTACTGCCGATGCCCGCCGCGCCGCCCATAACGCTGCTGCCGCCCCTGTGGCAGAAGCTCCCGCGAAACCGAAGCGTGCCGCCAAGGCCGCTGCTGCAAAGGAGTAACATCCCATGGCACACAAAAAAGCAGGCGGCTCTACCCGCAACGGCCGCGACTCTGCCGGTCGCCGTCTTGGCGTGAAACTGTTCGGTGGACAGCACGCCATTCCGGGCAACATCATTGTCCGCCAGCGTGGCACCACATGGTTCCCGGGCGACAACGTCGGGATGGGCAAGGATCACACCCTGTTCGCCACCGTCGAGGGCCATGTGAGCTTTAAGAAAGGCATGAAGGGCCGGACTTTTATTTCGATCCTCCCCCTTGCCGAGGCAGCCGAGTAAGCCGAACCTTTACATTTGGCGTGTAAGCAGGGGATCGGTCGAAAGACCGGTCCCTTTGCTTATATGGTGCGAAATTTTGCTGTCAGAGACGTTCAAGATCACGGTTATGCCATGTTCTCTTGGCACACCACATCATACGCCCCATCTCGGGTCTTGGGGTCGGGCGACGGGAAAAAGTTATTTACCCATGTCGGGCCAATGGTGCCCTTCATGCGCTTCAGAGGAGGGAAGCCATGACGTTGGACATGATCGCCGCCGCAGCGGTTGAGGGGCAGTATACAGCGGGCCGGTTTGTCCTGCGCCCTGTTCGGAAATCGGACGTGGGGCTGTTTTCGCTTTACGCGGGCGACCGCCGGGTGGCCGAGGCAACGCGCTCCATCCCACATCCCTTGCCCCCCGGTGCGGCAGATGCCTTTGTTGCGCGCGCAACAAAGCCGGGATCTGATGAAGATGTGTGGGTCATGGATGGCACGATTTCGGGCCTTCCCGAGGTGTTGGGGGTTATCAATCTCAAGCGCATGGACGAAAGCCGCTACAATCGCGATCAGTCCGAGGTCAGCTATTGGGTGGCCCCGGCTTTCTGGAACCTTGGGATTGCCTCTCTTGCGGTTCAGGCCTTGGTCACCGCAAATCCGCAAAGGAACAAAACCATCTTTGCCGAGGTGTTTCAGGACAATCCAGGTTCTGCCCGTGTTTTGACGAACGCGGGGTTCCAGTATCTGGGCGATGCTGAAAGCTTTAGCGTGGCGCGCAACGCTCGGGTTACGACCTGGACTTACAGTCGAAAACTGGGGTAGGGCGCGATGACATCTGCCGCTGGCATCTGGTTGCAAACGGCGCGGCTTCGGTTGCGCCCTTTGTCCCCGGGGGATGAGGCGGGTGTCTTGACTGGCCTGAACGATCCGGAAATTGCGAGTTGGCTTGCGACCACGCCGTTTCCCTATCCGGCCTCCGACTATCGCTCCTATGTTGCCACCGCGCCCGAGGGGGAGACCTTTGCCATTCATGATCCCGAGGGTTTTGCCGGGTTGATTGGTGGCGGGGCGGAACTTGGGTTCTGGATCGCCCGTCATGCACAGGGCAGGGGCTATGCCACAGAGGCGGCTTTTGGGCTTTTGCAGGCCGTTTTCGAATTCTTTGAAGGGCCCGTGACTGCAGGCTACTTTGTGGGCAACGCGCCTTCGGCCCGTGTCTTGGCAAAACTGGGCTTTGTCGAAGGGGCGCGGCAGCCGAAATTCTGCAGGGCTTTGGGGCAAGAGATGGACCATGTCGATCTGGTTCTGACCCGTGAGGCCTTTCGCCGTCTGTTGCCGCCAGCATAACGGCCCCCCCCAATCCCCGCCTTTTCTATCGGTCCCAATGCAAACCCCTCGCTTGAGGTCTGGCCTCCGATCCTGTATCGCACTCCTTTGAACCCTTTCCGAAAGCCAATCTGATGAAATTCCTCGACCTCGCCAAAGTCTATATCCGCTCGGGCGGCGGTGGCGGGGGATGCGTCTCCTTCCGGCGTGAAAAGTTCATCGAATTTGGCGGCCCTGATGGGGGTGACGGTGGGAATGGCGGCTCGGTCTATGCGGTGGCGGTCGATGGGCTGAACACATTGATCGACTTTCGCTATCAGCAGCACTTCTTTGCCAAATCTGGGCAGCCCGGCATGGGCAGCCAAAGGACCGGCAAGACGGGCGATGACATCATTCTGAAGGTCCCCGTCGGGACTGAAATCATCGATGAAGACGAAGAAACCGTGATCGCCGATCTGACCGTGGTTGGCCAGCGTGTGCTCTTGGCACAGGGTGGCAATGGGGGGTGGGGGAACCTGCGGTTCAAATCCTCGACCAACCGCGCGCCCGCCCGCGCCAATCCGGGCCAAGACGGCGTGGAGCGCACGATCTGGCTGCGGCTCAAGCTGATCGCGGATGCGGGTC
Source organism: Paracoccaceae bacterium (assembly GCA_021741245.1). Lineage (GTDB taxonomy): Bacteria > Pseudomonadota > Alphaproteobacteria > Rhodobacterales > Rhodobacteraceae > Pseudotabrizicola. The sequence continues at coordinate 17,061 of JAIOYF010000026.1, read as the reverse complement.
TTGTGGGCCTGCCCAATGCGGGAAAATCAACCTTCCTTGCCGCAGTGTCGAACGCCCGGCCCAAGATCGCGGATTATCCGTTCACGACCCTTGTCCCCAACCTTGGCGTTGTCGGGGTGGATGAGCAGGAATTCGTCATGGCCGATATTCCCGGCCTGATCGAAGGCGCAAGCGAGGGCCGCGGCCTTGGCACCCAGTTTCTGGCACATGTGGAGCGGTGCAAGGTCTTGCTGCATCTTGTCGATGGCACCTCCAGCACCATCACCAAGGATTTCCGCACCATCGTGACAGAGCTTGAGGCCTATGCCGAAGAACTTGGCGACAAGCAGCGCGTGGTGGCCCTCAACAAATGCGACGCCCTTGATAAAAAGACCATTTCCGACCGCCGCCGCGCCCTTGAAAAGGCCAGTGGCGGGCCGGTTCACGTGATCTCTGGCGTGGCGGGAATGGGCTTGCAAGAGGTGCTGCGTGACCTCTTGGCCCGCATCCATGGCGAAGCCGAGGTAGAGGAGACAGGACCTTGGCAGCCCTGACCCCCGGCACTGCCCCCGATATTCGGTCAGCGAAACGTCTGGTGGTCAAGATCGGCTCGGCTTTGCTGGTTGATCGCCGCACGGGCCTGAAACAAGGTTGGCTCTCGGCCCTTGCGATGGATGTGGCCGAGGCCAAGGTGCGGGGCACTGATGTTGTGCTGGTCTCCTCCGGCTCCATCGCGCTTGGACGCAAGGTGCTGGATTTGCCTGCGGGTGTGCTGACGCTGGAACAGTCGCAAGCCGCCGCCGCCGTCGGTCAGATCCGCCTTGCCCGGGCCTATGAAGAGGTCTTGGCCACGCATGGGATCACGACAGCTCAGGTTCTGGTGACCCTTGAAGATACCGAGGATCGTCGGCGCTATCTGAACAGTCGGGCCACGATGGAGACCCTGCTGAGTCTTGGTGTGGTGCCGATCGTGAATGAGAATGACACGGTCGCCACCGATGAAATCCGCTTTGGCGATAACGATCGTTTGGCCGCACAGATCGCGGTTGCCGTTGGGGCTGACCAGCTGATCTTGCTGTCGGATGTTGACGGGTTCTATTCGGCCAATCCCAAGGAAGACCCGACGGCCACGCGTTTTGATCTCGTCGAAGACATCACGCCAGATATCGAAGCCATGGCGGGGGACCCGATCTCGGGCCTGTCCAAGGGCGGGATGAAGACAAAGCTTCTGGCGGCAAAGACTGCAGTCGCAGGCGGTTGCGCCATGGCGATCATGGAAGGCTCTGCCCTGCGTCCGCTGAAAGCTTTGGCCGAAGGCGCGCCGCGCACCTGGTTTGTGGCACAAAGTGATCCGCAAACCGCCCGCAAACGCTGGATCAACGCCATGAAACCGCATGGGGAATTGGTCTTGGATGCAGGGGCCGTGGCGGCCCTGCGGGCAGGCAAAAGCCTTTTGCCGGCGGGCGTCATCCGGGTGATTGGCCAATTTGGCCGTGGCGAGCCCGTGGCGATCTTGTCGCCCGAAGGGGTTGTTTTGGGTAAGGGTTTGGTGCGCTATACCGCCGTCGAGGCCAAGGCGATTGCCGGACATCGCTCTGGTGATATTGCGGGCATCTTGGGGTATCAGGGCCGGGCGGCCTTGGTTCATCGTGACGATATGGTGGTGTGAGGACCAAATTCCTTGCAAGGAATTTGCAAGAGTTTTCAAAAACTCTTGCGGCACAAAGCGGAAAACGGGAGTCCTGAGATGGATGGTCAAGTCTCTGATCTGATGACAGATATCGGAACCAAGGCGCGTGCCGCCGCAGCAGAGCTTGCCTATGCTTCGGCCGAGCGCAAGCACGCGGCGCTGATCGGGGCCGCTGATGCTGTCTGGCAGCGACGCCAAGAGATCATGGATGCCAATGCCGAGGACCTCGTCTATGGCGAGGAAAAGGGCTTGTCGCCTGCCATGATGGATCGCCTGACGCTGGATCAGGGGCGGATCCGTGGCATTGTTGACGGATTGCGCGCGGTTGCAGAACAGGCCGATCCCGTTGGCCGGGTTCTGGCGGAATGGGATCGCCTCAACGGGCTTCACATCCAGCGCGTGGCGACACCGCTGGGCGTGGTCGGGGTGATCTATGAATCGCGTCCCAATGTGACGGCGGATGCCGGGGCCTTGTGCCTCAAGGCCGGGAATGCGGTGATCTTGCGCGGGGGGTCTGAGAGTTTTCATTCCTCGACCGCAATTCATGACTGCATGGTGGCAGGGCTGAAGCAGGCGGGTCTGCCCAAAGCTGCAATCCAGCTTATCCCGACTCGTGACCGGGCGCTTGTGTCGGACATGTTGCGCGCGACAGCCTTTATCGATGTGATTGTGCCACGTGGCGGCAAGGGCCTCGTCGGCCTTGTTCAGCGTGAGGCGCGGGTGCCCGTTTTCGCGCATCTGGAAGGCATTTGCCATGTCTATGCTGACCGCGATGCGGATCTGGAGAAGGCGCGCGCCGTTGTTGTGAACGCCAAGACCCGCCGCACGGGCATCTGTGGTTCGGCGGAATGTCTGCTGATTGACTGGCAATTTTACACAAAACATGGTGCGGTTCTGATCGAAGATCTGCTGAAGGCCGGGGTTGAGGTGCGCACCGAAGGTGAGCTTTTGAAGGTTCCGGGCACCGTTGCCGCGGCACCAGATGATTTCGGGCGGGAGTTTCTGGATATGATCATCGCCGCCAAACTGGTCGATGGCGTGGATGAGGCGATTGCCCATATCCGTCGCTATGGCTCCAGCCATACCGAAGCGATCCTGACCGAAAACGATGCCACAGCGGCACGGTTTTTCCAGCGCTTGGATTCCGCCATCCTGATGCGCAATGCCTCCACCCAGTTTGCCGATGGCGGTGAGTTTGGCATGGGGGCCGAGATTGGCATTGCGACCGGAAAGATGCATGCGCGAGGTCCCGTCGGCGCGGAGCAACTGACCAGTTTCAAATATCTGGTCACCGGGGATGGCACGATCCGCGTCTAGGCAGTTTTGCCTTTCAGAAAGACATTCTGATTTCGCCCTCTGCCAATTCCGTGGTCAGGCGGCGGTGTTGACGGGTCAACTCATCGCGCAGAATCGCGAAATGGATTTGTGCGGGGCCGATGTCCGGATGCGCAGAGGGGTTGGAGAGCACCTCCCAAAGATCTTGCTCGATCTTCAGCCGGGCGGCTTCGGCGCGCAGGGTCCAGCGGCTCTCTCCCTTTTCCACGCTTATTCGGCCCCCCTGCGGAAGGGCACTTTCAAGGCATTGGATGGACAGGAAGGCCAGTTTGACTTCGCGCCGTGACAGATCAGCGCCAGAGGTCCAGCTGATGGCAATGCGCCCGCCACGGGTCAGATCGCTGATCGTGCTTTTCACCTCTGGCAGGCCAATCCGCTGATCACTGCCGCCCGAGGCGCCAAAGGCCACCCGGAAAAAGCGGATGCGCGCATTGGCATTCGCCACACTGTCGACGATCAATGCAAGTTCCGGCCCGCGCGCAGATCCGTCCATCATCAACAACTCAACCCCATTGCCGATGGCCCCGATCGGACTGATAAGGTCATGGCATATCCGCGAGCCAAGCAGCGCCGTCAGATCTAGTTTGTCGGTCATGGGCACGATCCTGCGAAAACAAAAGGAATGGAAACTGTGATGAATGCGATTTTGGAGCCGGGGATGCTGGTCCGCCATCCGCACCAACCTGATTGGGGGATGGGGCAGGTCCAGTCAAACATCGGCGGCCGCATCACCGTGAACTTTGAACATGCGGGCAAGGTGGTGATCGATGGCAAATTTGTCGATCTTCTGCCGATTTTTGGCGAAGAACGATCCTGAGTGCGGTCCCTATGCGCGAATTCATTCATACCTCATTCAACGCTGTGCATCCGGTTGCGTCAATTGCCGCTTCCTTCTATGCCGCTCCTTGGTTAACTGCAGGTTAAGACGTTTTGGAGGCTCCATGAGCGCTGTAGACCGATATGAGGTGCGGTTGGCGCGGTCAGACGATGATCTGCTCGCGGCACAACGGCTGCGATATCAGGTCTTTGTGGCCGAACTTGGTGCGGATGGTCCCTTGGTCGATCATAAGGCAGGGCTGGAGCGGGATGAGTTCGATGATTTTTTCGATCATCTCATTCTTGTTGATCCCAGCCTTGATCCCGAAAGGCGCGATCATGTTGTGGGCGTATATCGTTTGTTGACCTGTGATCGCATGGCCGAGATGGGCCGATTCTATTCCGAGGATGAATATGATCTGGGGCCGCTCAAGGCGACGGGGCGGCGGCTGTTGGAACTGGGTCGGTCCTGCATCCATCCGGACCATCGCGGAGGCATGGGAATGTTTCATCTGTGGAACGCCCTTTCCGATTACATTCTGGCCCGTGATATCGAAATCCTCTTTGGCACGGCCAGTTTTCACGGCACCGACACGGTGGCCTTGGCGCAACCGCTTTCGTTTCTTTGGCACAATCACCTCGCCCCCGAGGCGTTGCGGGTGGTGGCCCATGGCGTCGGGGCCGCACAGATGCGTCTGCTGGAGCCTGACCAGATCGACCTTGGCGCCGCCATGGGCGGCATCCCAGCACTGATCAAAGCCTATCTGCGCTTGGGTGGGTTCGTGGGGGATGGTGCCTTTGTGGACAGCGCCTTTAACACCACGGATGTTTGTCTGGTAATGGATACGGCCCGGATGAGCGCCAAACATCGGAACTTTTACACTCGGTCACGGAGCCTTGGGTGAGCGATTGGCTGAATGATCGGCTGCCCATGCCCCCGATCGGCCCTTTGGGCTGGCTGCGGGTGGTGTTGCGGGGCGGGGCGTTGGGTTTCGTGACCTTTGGTGGTCTTGCGGTCTTGCTGGCCCTGCGGCTGATTGAACGCCCGCTTTTCGGGATGGCCCGGCCATGGACACCCCATATCACGCAAGCGGTGTGTCGCATGGCCTTTGTGCTGATGCGGCTGCCCTTGCGCATGCATGGCACGCCGATGGTTCATGTGGGGGCGACTGTCGCCAACCATGCCTCATGGTTGGATATCTTTGCCCTTAATGCCTGTGCACGGGTCTATTTCGTGGCCAAGGCCGAGGTGTCATCCTGGGCAGGGATCGGTTGGCTCGCCCGTGCGACGGGAACACTCTTTATCCACCGCAAGGGCTCTGAGGCAAAGGTTCAGCAGACCCAGTTTGAGGACCGTCTGCGTGCAGGCCAGCGCTTGTTGTTTTTCCCAGAAGGCACCTCAACAGACAGTCTTCGGATATTACCTTTTAAATCAACGCTTTTTGCGGCTTTCTTTACGCATGGTATGAACCACGTGATGCATATCCAGCCTGTCAGCCTGCTGTATCGCGCGCCTGATGGGGCCGATCCACGCCATTATGGTTGGTGGGGGGATATGGCGTTTGCGGGGCATTTGCTGATGGTTCTGGCCACCCCGCGCCAAGGCTCCATCGACGTGATTTTTCACCCCGAACTGGCCGTGGATGACTTTGCAGATAGAAAGGCGCTTGCGGCGCGCTGTGAACAGATCATCGCAAGCGGTCTGGCAGGGGTCAGCGCAAGGGCGCCAAAAGCGCCTTAATCGCGTCACAGGCGTTTTCGGCCGCCCAGATCTCGGTCCCGATGCCAAAGAAATCAGTCACCGGGCCATAGGTCTCGACCAACTGGCTGGTCAGGGATCCTTCGGCGATGACAGGGACCTCGATCATTTCCGACCACCATTCGAACAGCTCAAAATCCACCTGCGCGCCCGCCCCAAGCGGCGTCACGCCAATCGGGCCAAAGGCCACATAGTCAGCCCCGGCTTCGGCGGCGGAAATGCCCTCATGCCGGGTGACGCCACAAAAGGCCCCCACGATGGCATCGGCACCAAGGTCCTTGCGGGCCTTGCGAAGGTTGCGCGCGCCATCCGAGAAATGCACGCCATCCAGCCCAAGACGCTCCACCAGCAGCAGATGGTTTTCGATCACGATGGCCACATCACGGGAATGCGCCACCTCACGCAGGGCATCAGCCCCGCGCATCAGGTCGTCTTCGATTTTTGTGGCAAGGCTGATGCGCAGGCAGGCGATTTCAACCAGATCCATAACGGCGGCCAGACGGTCGGGAAAGATATCCAGATCAAAGTTTGGGGGGGTGATCAGCGTGATCTGCGGGCGATCTTCGGCGGCCATTTTCATTGTCCTTGAACGGGTGTGGCGCCCCTCTAGCAGCCTTTTGCAGGCTTGGCTACGCCTTGGGCGGCAACGCGCGCACGGTTGCCAGTGCCATCGCCATCAATTGCCCGCGACGTTCTTCATCTGCGCAGGCGTCATCTTGGCATGCGACCATGCTTGTCATGGGCCGCCCGGTGAACATCATCGGACCAACACCCGGAATTGACAGGGCTTTGTCGGAGTGATCCTTGCCCACCCGGAACATTGCCCCACCCTTGTGGACGCCGCAAACCATGTGACCATTCCACATGAACGCGAGGCCGCCGAACATTTTCTTTTCGGTCACCTCAAGCTCTGCCAGATCATCGCGCAGCAATTGCGCAAGCCCAAGATCCCACGCCATAGGTCCTATCCCCTTCCCAATGCCTTGTTTCATGCCTTCATGCAGCGTATCAGGCGCGACACTGTAAGAGGAGATTTTTTGCCGATGATCGAACCCGCCTTCATTCTTGTCCGCCCGCAGATGGGCGAGAATATCGGTGCCGCGGCACGGGCGATGTTGAATTTCGGGCTGACGCGGATGCGGATCGTTGATCCGCGCGATGGCTGGCCCAATTCGCGGGCTGTTGCCATGGCCAGCGGGGCAGGGCGGTTGTTGGATAATGCGGGCCTTTTCAAGGATGTAGCGACGGCTGTTGCCGATTGTGATTACGTTTTTGCCACCACGGCGCGGCCTCGGGAATTGGTCAAGCCGATGGTCACGCCGGAGCGGGCGATGGAGATGGCGCGGGCCATGGCGGCGGAGGGCAAAAAGGTCGGCGTTTTGTTCGGGCCCGAGCGCGCGGGGCTGGAAAATGAGGATGTGGCGCTGGCCAATGCCATTGTCACCGTGCCCGTGAACCCGGAGTTTCCCAGCCTGAACCTTGCCCAATGTGCCTTGTTGATGGGCTATGAGTGGCGCCGCCAGACCGAGGAAATAGCGCCGGAAATCATGGGCTTGGCTAGAACCGAATTTGCCCAGCGGATTGATGTGGAAAAGCTGGGCGACCATTTCGAGGCCCGGCTTGACGATGCCGGTTTCTTTTATCCCGAGGAAAAGGCCGAGGGCATGAAGCTGAACCTGCGCAACATGTGGGCGCGGCTGAACCTGACGCGGGCCGAGGTGCAAACCTTTCACGGCATGCTGCGCCAGATCGCGTGGAAGCTGAAACGTCAGGGCGACGAATAGCCCCCAAACGCCTGTCACCCTGCATGCACCCTGCGTACACCCCCCGTGCAGACGTTTGGCTGCCAACATTTTGGGGGGCATTCCGCCGAGCGCGCCGCATTCGGGCGGGCAAACCAACTGGGGACGTCACGACATTGAGCTGCGGGAGCCTGTTCCCAGTGTTCCCCACCTGACGCAAGATGATCGGTGAAAACGGGGTATGGGGAATGGGGCCAATATGATTGAGTGAATTTGTCGGATGGCGGTTTGAGCCCATGCCCACCAAAGGCTGCATCATAGAGTGTGGGTGAGAGGTTGCCTCTTTACAGTCTGAAATGACTGTGGCTGGCTGGACCAAAGATCAGAAAGGTATTCTCATGGATTTTCAGATTTGGTTGGCGTTCGTTGCGGCCTCAATCGCTCTTTTGCTCATTCCGGGGCCGACGGTATTGCTCGTTCTCAGCTATGCTGTCAGCCAAGGAAAGCGGGTTGCTCTTGCGACGGTCGGCGGCGTAGCTCTTGGTGACTTCATTGCAATGTCAGCTTCGCTTGCTGGCCTCGGGGCTTTGGTTCTGGCGTCCGCCACACTCTTTACCGTCCTGAAATGGGTAGGGGCCGTTTATCTTGTGTATTTGGGTATTAAGCTATTTCGAAGCGCGTCTACAGCTTCGCTTAGCGATCTGGAAAAGGTGACGGAAACCAGCGCATCGAGCGTTTTCAGCCATGCTGCGGCTGTGACCGCGCTCAATCCGAAATCCATAGTATTCTTTATCGCGTTTGTGCCGCAATTCGTTGTCGTGGACAGCCCGCTCTTGCCTCAGTTTGCCATACTCGTCACCACCTTTGTCGGTCTGGCTGCTATTAATGCACTTGCCTATGCGTTGTTGGCGGACAAGCTGCGGGCCAAGATTGCACGACCATCGGTGTTGGCTTGGTTCTCCCGTCTTGGCGGTAGTGCGCTAATTGCAATGGGTGTTGCGACGGCAGCATTTAAGCGGGTGCAGTGAGCCTCATCTAAGGTCGGCTTAGTCCCGCATAGCTGCCCCCCCTAGATTTTCGCACCAGCAAAGGCGGGGCGCCAGTGGTGGACTGGGACCCTTTTGTCAGGTGGTGAGCATTGGCCACGTGTCCAGCTTTTGCATCTTGGTGCTGTCTGGTGGCGTGACTGAGGTCTGATCAAGGGTCATCGTCGTCGGGGGTGGGCTGCGGTCATTGATGTCCAGCGGGGTCAGACCGGGGGGGGGGCGACGCAAGGACGGGATGGGCGTTCTGCCCTGCGACGAGGTGACCGCCCCCCTTGTCGGGGGCAAGGCGGGGGCCTAGTGTCCGGGCGAGCAAGTTGAGGGGCGAACATGGCCGGAAAACGCACGATCTTTGAAGAGGTGGGCGCAGCGCCCGTGGCCCAAGTGCCCAAGGGTGGGTTGATCGACGCCAAGCCAAAGGGCGCGCGCGGCGCGATCCGGGTTTGGCTGGTGTTGTTGTTTGTCATGGTCATGGCGATGATCGCCGTGGGGGGGCTGACGCGGCTGACCGATTCTGGCCTGTCGATCACCGAATGGCGGCCTGTGACCGGGGCCTTGCCGCCGATGGATGTGGCGGGTTGGGAGGCAGAATTTGCCAAATATCAGGCAAGCCCGGAGTATCAGTTGCAAAACAAGGGCATGAGCCTTGAGGCGTTCAAGGTCATCTATTGGTGGGAATGGGGCCATCGGCAGCTGGGGCGCACGATTGGCCTTGTCTGGGCGCTTGGGTTCGCGGGCTTTTTGGTGGCCCGCAAGATCCCGACAGGGTGGACGGGGCGCTTGCTGTTGCTGGGGGCCCTTGGGGGGGCGCAAGGTGCCATTGGCTGGTGGATGGTGTCTTCGGGGTTGAAGGGCAGCATGGTCGATGTGGCCTCTTACCGGCTGGCGACGCATCTGGGGCTGGCCTTTGTGATCCTTGGGTTCATTGCGTGGTATGTGTTCTTGCTGGGCCGCAGCGAGGCGGATCTGTTTCAGGCCCGGCGTCTGCGCGAAGGCAAGCTTTACTCCCTGTCCACCGGCTTGATGCATTTCGCGTTTTTGCAGGTGATCCTTGGCGCGCTGGTGGCGGGGATTGATGCGGGGCGGGCCTTTCCGACGTGGCCGGATATGAACGGGCAGTTTTTCCCGGCGGATGCGTTTTACGTGCCCGACGGGCAGGGGGGCACATTGCCGATCTGGCATGCCTTTTTTGAGAACCCCGGTCTGGTGCAGTTCATTCACCGCATGTCGGGCTATGTGCTCTTTGCCTTTGGGATCGTGGTCTGGCTGCGCGGGCGCAAATCGGCGCATCGCACGACGCGCTTTGCCTTTAACGCGGTTCTGGCGATGATGCTGTTGCAGATGGTGCTGGGCATCGTGACGGTGCTGACGGGGGCGCATCTGCATGTGGCGATCACCCATCAGATTGGCGCAGTTATCTTGTGGGTTCTGGTCATTCGTGCCCGGTATCTTTCGCAATACCCCCTTGTGGGGTCGATCAAAGAGGGCACGGCATGACCGCTTTTAACGAGTTGATGGCGCATCAGCGCGAGACCGAGGCGCTGTCGCAGGTGGCGGGGCGTCTGGGTTGGGATCAAGAAACCATGATGCCGCGCGGGGCCTCGGAACAGCGGTCCGAGGAAATGGCGGCGATGGAGGGGGTCTTGCATGCGCGGCGGACCGATCCACGGGTGGGCGAGTGGTTGTCGGCGGCCACGGGCCCCGATCCGGTGGGCGAGGCGCAATTGCGTCATATCCGGCGCAGCTATGCCCGCATGACCAAGGTTCCCGCGAGCCTTGCGCAAGAGATTGCGCGGGTGACCAGCATGGCGCAGGGGATCTGGGCCGAGGCGCGGGCCAAGGATGATGTGGCGGCGTTTTTGCCGACGCTGGGGCAGGTGATTGCGCTGCGCCAGCAAGAGGCAGCGGCGCTTGCGGCGGGGGGTGATCTGTATGACGCGCTGATCGACGATTACGAGCCGGGCGCGACGGCGGCCAGCATTGGCGCGATCTTTGACCGGATGCGCCCGCGCCTTGTGGCGCTGCGCGAGGCGGTTTTGGGGGCAAGCTATCAGCCGCCAAAGTTGGAAGGGGTGTTCCCCAAGCAAGCGCAGCTGGAGTTGGCGCGCGAGGTGGCCACGGCCTTTGGCTATGACTGGAACCGGGGGCGGCTGGATCTGGCAGTGCATCCGTTCAGTTCAGGCTCGGGCGATGATGCGCGGATCACGACGCGGGTGGTGGAAAGCGATCCGTTCAACTGTTTCTACTCCACGATCCACGAGGTGGGCCACGCCTGTTATGAGTTGGGGATCGACCCCGCCTATCGGCTGACGCCCTTGGGGGCAGGGGTGTCGATGGGGGTGCATGAAAGCCAAAGCCGCATCTATGAAAACCAGATGGGGCGGGGGCGGGCCTTTACCGGCTGGCTGCATGGCCAGATGCAGGCGCGGTTTGGCGATTTCGGGATCGCGGACCCGGTGGCGTTTTATGGCACGGTCAACCGGGTGCAGCCCGGCTTTATCCGGACCGAGGCGGATGAGGTGCATTACAACCTGCACATCATGATGCGCTTTGATCTGGAACGGGCGCTGATCCGGGGCGATCTGGCGGTGGCCGATCTGGAAGGCGCGTGGAATGACCGTTTCAAGGCCGATTTCGGGGTTGCGGTGGCGCGCCCGTCGCAGGGGATGTTGCAAGATGTGCATTGGTCGGTGGGGCTGTTTGGCTATTTCCCGACCTATTCGCTGGGCAATGTCTATGCGGGCTGTCTGAACACGGCGCTGCGCGCGGCGGTGCCTGCGCTGGACGAAGACCTTGCGCGCGGGGATGCGCGGTCGGGCACGGGGTGGTTGCGCGACAACCTGCAACGCCACGGCGGGCTTTATGAACCGCGTGAGGTGATCGCGCGGGCCTGTGGCTTTGAGCCATCGGAAGAGCCGCTGCTGGAGTATCTGGAGACGAAATTCCGCGCGATTTATCGGCTGTAAGGAAAGGGTTTCCTTATTTCAACGGCGACTGCCCGCTTTGCGCGGGCAGTTCCTTTTTCACAGGTGGTGATGGTGTCAGCTGCGACGTTTGCGGCGCATCATGCCAAGCCCGAACAACGCGCCCGCAAGCAACGGCAAACTGGCCGGGACCGGCACAGCCGAGACTTGAGCATCGAAGGTCACTTCGCTGAGGAACACCCAGTTGCCGGGGGAGCGGAAGATGGTGGCCGCCAGCGTATCGGTTGGCGAGACGGAGCTTAGATCCAGCGTGAAGGCGAAGGGCGCCCCGCCGGTCGGGTTCGGGACAGGGCTGCTCACACCATTGACCACGACGCTGGTTGGTGGTTGGACCCCACCCGCCCCGTTCGAGTCATCGAAGTGGAAGGTGATCGAGTTGAAGCTGTAGACGGTATCAAAAATGAAGGAGATGGCCGGGTTGATCGACAACCAGCCCACATAGGGGCCATTCCCTACCGGCACCTCGGTCACATTCCAGCTCTGTGTGGCGATGATCCCGTCGGTCAGGTCACCCGTCCCGCCCGAGAGCGGCGACAGACTGGCACTTGGGTTGCCAGAGCCGCTATAGCTTTGGTCCCAATACTCGTAACTGCCGGTTTGACCGTTGAGCATCGCATAGCTTTCCGGCACAACGGTCGCAGCAAGCCCAGGTAGTGCGATCATGGACAGCGTCGCTGCCAAGATAAAATGTTTCATAGCCAGTCCTTTGTATCAATTAAATTCGAGCATTCAAAGAGAAGTCCCAAGCCCCCTTGTCCTGCATAGAAAATATCCTTGCTTGCTGGCAAGAGTTTTCTCTTTTTCCGAACCGCTTGATTTCTGTGGCGTAATGGCTGTGTCAGTCTTAAGCGTTTGACGTCGTCAAGTAGGGCGCGATTGCCCCGAGAATCTGGCCTGAATGACCCGCTGCGGGGATTGGGCCGGTGTTGTGGAACAAAGCAGTAGCGGGGACGCGTCATGGGGCTGATGGGCACGGGCCAAAGGGGGATCATTGGGGATGCCCCGGCGGTCTGGATGCTCGCCGTTGGGCAGACGCTGGGCTATGCGTGCTTTTTCTATGTCTTTGCGGCGCTGGTGCTGACGTGGCAGCAAGAAACTGGCTGGGGCGGGGCTGTGCTGGCCTTTGGCCCGACGCTGGCTGTGGCGGTTTCGGCGGTGATGGCGCCACTGGTCGGGCGGGGGATTGATCTGGGCCATGGCACTGCCCTGATGACGGGCGGGGCTGTGATCGGGGCCTTGGGTCTGTGCGTCATGGCACTGGCCCCGGTGGCCGGGGTTTATTTGCTGGCGTGGGCCCTGCTGGGCGCCGCGCAGGCGATGTGCCTGTACGAGTGCTGTTTTGCGCTGTTGGTGCGCCGTTTTGGCACGGTGGCGCGGGCGTCGATCACGCGGGTCACGCTGGTTGCGGGCTTTGCCTCCACGCTTGCCTTTCCGGCGGGGGCGTGGCTGGCGCAGGTCATGGGCTGGCGCGGGGCGGTTTTGGTGGCGGCGGCTGTGGCGCTGTGTGTGATCGCCCCCTTGCACTATTTGGGCGCAAGGGCGCTGACGGCATCGGGGCAGACGCAGGCACGGCAAGACGCGGTCGTGGCACCGCAGCGCCGGGCGGCACTTTTGGTCAAGCCCGCGTTCTGGGCCTTGGCCGGGATCTTTTCGCTGATCAACCTGAACCACTGGATGTTGATGTCATTCCTGCGCCCAGTTTTGGCAGAGGCGGGCTTGGCGGTGGGGCCTGCGATTTTTGCGGCCTCGATGGTGGGGCCCGCGCAGGTTGTGGGGCGGCTTGCGCTGCTGGGGGCGGGGGAGCGGATGGCCACGATGCTTGCCACGACGCTGACGCTGATCGGGTTGGTGGTGGCGCCCTTTGCCCTGTGGTTTGCCGGGTTTGGCGCGGCGCCTGCCTTGATCTTTGCGGTGATACAGGGGGCCTCTGTCGGGGTGCTGACGATTTTGCGCCCGATGCTGACCGCCGAAGTGCTGGGGCAAAGCAGCTATGGGATGATTGCGGGCACCTTGTCGATCCCGACGCTGGCGGCGACCGCCGTGGCCCCCACATTGGGGGCCGTGCTGATGGCACAGGGCGGGTCGGCCCTGTTGATCGGGGTGGCGGGGTCTTGTGCGGTGGCGGCCCTGATCGGCGCGATCTTGCTGGGAAGCGCCAAGGCGCGTTAACGAGGCGCGTTCAATCTGAATCTGATCGAACGCGATCCGTCTTAGTGATCGCGCGCCCAATCGGGTTTGCGCTTGGCCAAAAAGGCGGCGATGCCTTCGTCGGTATCGCGCCACATCATGTTTTCCACCATCACGGCCCCGGCATGGGCATAGGCATCGGCCAGCCCAAGGTCGACCTGATCATAGAAGGCCGTTTTGCCGATCTTGACGGCGGCGGTCAGTTTGGCCGCAACTTTTTGCGCAAGGGCAAGGGTTTCGGCCGACAGGTCGGCAGCCGGGACCACGCGGTTGACAAGGCCCACCTCACGCGCGCGGGTGGCGTCGATGAAATCGCCGGTGGTCAACATCTCGAACGCGACGGCGCGGGGCACCTTGCGGGTCAGGGCGACCATGGGAGTGGAGCAAAACAGGCCGATGTTCACCCCATTGACGCCAAAGCGGGTGCCTTCGGCGGCCACGACCATGTCGCAGGTGGCGACAAGCTGGCATCCGGCGGCGGCGGCGATGCCCTGCACCTCGGCGATCACGGGTTGCGGCAGGGCGGTGATGGCCTGCATCACGGCGGCGCAACGGTCAAAGAGACCCTTGAAATAGGCGGCCCCCGCATCGGGGGACTGCCGGGCGGCCTGCATTTCCTTCAGATCATGGCCCGCACAAAAGGCCTTGCCCTCGGCGCGCAGGATCACCACCCGCGTCTCGCGGTCTGTGTGCAGGGCAGCGAGGGTTTCTGACAGGGCGGCGAGCATCCCGTCCGAGAGCGCGTTGAGGCTGCCGGGCATGTTCAGGGTCAGGGTTGCAATGCCATTGTCATCGCGGCGTGAAAGGGGGGAATTGGTCATTGCATCTCTCCTGTGACTGCGGGCAGCTTAGGGCAAGGCCGGGGGTGGAGGAAAGACATGACGTTGAAAATGGACGCAAATGCCTTGATGGCGTTTTTGCGGGCTGACTTTGGGCAAGTGGCACAGGATTTCGTGGTGGAGCGGGTGGCGGTGGAGGGGCTGCGCCTGCGGATGCCGGTGGCGGACCGGCATTTGCGTCCGGGGGGGACGGTTTCGGGGCCATCGATGTTCGCGCTGGCCGATGTGGCGCTGTATCTGGCGATCTTGTCACGTCTGGGGCCGGTTGCCTTGGCGGTGACGACCAATTGCGCGATCGACTTCATGCGAAAGCCTGCGGCGGGGTTGGATCTGCTGGCCGAGGCCCGCATCCTGAAGCTGGGTCGCAGTCTGGCGGTGGGGGATGTGATGCTGTTTTCCGAGGGGAACCCGGAGCCGGTCGCGCGGGCCAGCCTGACCTATGCGATCCCGCCTGCCGTGCCCGCAAGCCCTGCCACAAAGTGAAACGGCCCCCGTTGGGGGCCGCAAGTCCGAGCGATGGGATAGGGGTCAGCCCTTGAGCTTGGAGAAGTTGCCTTCGATCTGCGCGCCGCTTTCGATCACCAAAGTCGTATAGGCCACGTCAGCCGCCACTTGGGCCGAGGCGCGCAGCATGAAGGCGCCGGCGCTGACCTGCCCATCAAGCTTGCCCTTGACCTCAACCGTTTCGGCTTTGACGTTGCCGTTCATCCGACCCTCACCGCCGACGACGACATTGCGGGCGATGACATTGCCATCAATCTCACCCGTCAATTCGATATCGCCCGCCGATGTCACCTCACCCGTGATCTTGAGATCAGAGGAGAACACCGACTTGGTGGTCGAGGCCCGCGCAGGGGGCGATGAGGCGTTGGGCGCAGAGGTCTGGTCGGCGGTCTTGTTGAACATGGCTTTTCCGTCTGTGGCTTTGCGCCCGATAAGGGCTGATGCCCGCCCTCACGTCAAGCCTTGCAAACGGCTGGGCGCCTTTTCGCGCAGGCTTTGGCCGGGAATGGTGGAAATTCGCGGGGGCAGAGGGGGGGCGCGGACGATTTTGCGCTGGAAAAGGCGGGACGGCGCGGCAAGAGTGGCGCGGATGGCCGCCGGGGGGGGCGGTGGCTGCGGGCCTGTGGCCCGGTCCCCTTGCGCCGTGTTGCTGAACCCCAAATGAGGATACGCCCGTGTCAGTCGATCCCTTCTTTACGCCGGTGTCCGGTTTCGATCTTCCCCGCTTTGCCGGATTGGCAAGCTTTATGCGCCTTCCCCATGTGCCACCCGGACATCCGCGGTTCAATGAGGTGCAGATCGGTCTGATCGGCGCACCATGGGATGGCGGCACCACAAACCGTCCCGGCCCGCGCCATGGCCCGCGCGCGCTGCGCGATGCCTCAACCATGATCCGCGCGCAAAATGCCGCGACCGGCCATCGCCCGTTTGAGGCCGTGCGCTGCGCCGATCTGGGCGACGTGGCCCCCAACCCGGCGGACCTGATGGACACGATGGCCCGGATGGAGGCGTTCTATAGCACTGTGCGCGCCGCGGGGATCGTGCCGCTGACGGCGGGGGGCGATCATCTGTGCACACTGCCGATCTTGCGCGCCTTGGCCAAGGATCGCCCCTTGGGCATGATCCATTTCGACAGCCATACCGACCTCTTTCACAGCTATTTCGGGGGGACGATGTTCACTCATGGCACGCCCTTCCGCCGGGCGGTCGAAGAGGGGCTGCTGGAGCCTGCCCGCGTGACCATGATCGGCATCCGCGGCTCTGCCTACGATATGGAGGATCGTGACTTTGCCCGCAGCGTGGGCATCCGCGTCATTCCCATCGAAGAGCTGTTTGGTCGCGGGTTGGAAGATTGCGTCGGCGAGGCGCGGGAAAGGGCAGGGGCCGCCCCCACCTATATCTCTTATGACATCGACTTTATCGACCCCGCCTTTGCCCCCGGCACCGGCACCCCCGAAATTGGCGGGCCCAACAGTTTTCAGGCCCTGCAGGTGGTGCGTCTGCTGGAGGGGGTCAATATCATTGGCGCCGATGTCGTCGAAGTCTCGCCCCCCTTTGATCTGGGCTCGATGACGGCCTTCATGGGGGTGACGGTGATGTTTGAACTTTTGTGCGTGATGGCAGCCCAAGCGAATGCCGGAATGGCGGCCAATCCATAGGCCGATGAGCAGGGGGCCGGGACAGGATCTGAGTCGCGAAACCGACCGTGAGTGCCAGAAATGGGCCGAGTCGGCCGCGGGACGTGGCGGTTTGCGACCCTGATCCTGGCCCTCACCGCCGAAAAACTGTCACAAGCCTGTGCATAACTTGGGATAGACGCAAGTAATCCAAGCAGCGCACCCAACAAATACAGGGGTTGCGCAAAAATTTGCATGGAAGAGTGCTTTTTCCCCTTGCGGTCCGGGGCCTCCCTCCGTAAATACCGCCTCACCGAAGCGGACAAGACGCGGAAACGCGACGAAGACGCGACGGGGGCAGCGAAGAAACTTCGGTGCAAGACTTCTGAAGGCAGGGTTGCAGGGTGCGCCATGGTTGTGGCGGCCTGTTGTTTTGTCTTCTGGCTCTTTGAAGATGTTATGAATGAAGGGATATGTGGGCGGTTTGGGCGCATCGGCGTCTAACACGTAGCATATCTGCCTGGCAGGGGAGGATGATTTGTTGTCCCGACCGATGACCCAGGAAAG
>JAIOYF010000005.1 GCA_021741245.1 Paracoccaceae bacterium | reverse complement strand
CGTTGAAAGACAAAGGGATAAAGCCATGCACCCCAGGCCGGAAGTCGCGCGTCAAACCCATCAAATACGACAAGCGCCGCAACAAACGCCGCAACAGGATCGAGATCATGTTCGGCAGGCTCAAGGACTGGCGCAGGGTCGCTACCCGCTACGACAGATGCCCGAAGGTCTTCCTCTCAGCAATCGCCTTCGCCGCAACCGTCATGTTCTGGCTATGACAATCAATGGGTCTGGAGCCTAGGCCCAGCACGTGCAGTGCCATGGGGGCACAGGTCACCGCACAGATCGCTTACAAACTAATCTTAATGCATGTTTTGTGTGCAATTAATGTGTGATTTGCCACAAACCGCCCTCATTTCGGGCTTCGCTATGGTGACTGCCCAAAGGCCAGACCAATCCTTGGAACAAGCAAACCCTCCAACATTCGTCTTCTCACAGGGATATAACCATGTTCTATCGTACACTGCTTGCCGTGGCGCTGATGGGGGCAACCGCCGCCCATGCCGAAACTGATATGCCCTTTGCGCTGGATTGGAAGTTCGAAGGCCCCGCCGCGCCGTTTTTCGCGGCCATTGATAACGGCTACTATGCAGCCGCTGGCCTGAACGTTTCGGTCGAGGCAGGCAACGGGTCGCTGGACGCCATTCCAAAGGTGGCCACAGGTGCCTTCCCGGTTGGGTCGGCCGATATCAACAGCCTGATCAAGTTCCTCGATCAAAACCCCGGTGCGCCGGTGATTGCGGCGATGATGCTGTATGACAAGCCCGCCTTTGCCATCATCGGTCGCAAATCCTTGGGCATCGACAGCCCCAAAAGCCTTGAAGGCAAGGTTCTGGGGGCTCCGCCACCAGATGGCGCATGGGCGCAATTCCCGATCTTTGCCGCCGAAAACGGCCTCGATGTCTCCAAGATCACGATCGAGCCGGTTGGCTTTCCCACGCGGGAGCCGATGCTGGCCGAAGGCAATGTTGCGGCCATCACGGGGTTCTCTTTCACCTCTTACCTGAACGCCGCGCGTCTGGGTGTGCCAGAGGATGATCTGGTCACCCTTTTGATGGCCGATTATGGCGTGAAGCTTTACGGCAACGTGATCATCATCAACACCGACTTTGCCGCCGCAAACCCGGAGGCAATCAAAGGCTTCCTTTCGGCAACAGCCGAGGGCTGGAAAGCCTCGGTTGCGGACCCTGCCGCGGTGATCCCGATGCTGATGGAGCGTAACCCCGCTGCCGATGCCGCACTGGAACAGCGCCGTCTGGAACTGGCGCTGGAGGCGAATGTGCTGACCGATGCGGTCAAGGCCAATGGTTTTGGCGTGATCGACACCGCGCGGATGGCCGAGTCGCTGACGCAGATCGCCACGACCTATACCTTTGCAACCACCCCTGATGCGGCGCTGTATTTCACTGATGCCTACCTGCCTGCAGGCGGGTTCAAGCTGGTCGACTAAGTTTGGAAAACCTGATCGACATAAAGGCGGTGCGGCATTCCTACCGCACCGCATCGGGGCCCCTGCCCGTCCTGGACGGGTTGGAGCTTTCGGTGCCCGAGGGCGGGTTTGTGGCTGTGGTCGGGCCTTCGGGCTGCGGCAAGTCCACCTTGACGCGGCTGGTGGCAGGGCTGTTGATCCCCGATGAGGGCGAGGTTCGGGTGCATGGCACACGGATCACCGCGCCACGGTCCAACGTCGGGATGGCCTTTCAGAATCCGGTTTTGCTGGAATGGCGGACCATCTTGCAAAACGTGCTTTTGCCGCTGGAAATCGTGCCGACAAAACTGACCAAGGCGCAGGGCGAGGCGCGGGCGCGCAAACTGCTGGCGCTGGTGGGTCTTGAAGGGTTTGAGGGCAAGCGCCCATCAGAGCTGTCTGGCGGCATGAAGCAGCGCGCCTCGCTGTGCCGGGCCCTGATCCACTCGCCCGAGGTGCTGATTTTGGACGAACCCTTTGGCGCGCTGGATGCCTTCACGCGCGAGGATCTGTGGCAGATCATGCACCGGGTAAAGGCGGAAGAGCCCTTTACCGGCGTCTTGATCACCCATGATCTGCGCGAGTCGATCTTTTTGGCCAATCAGGTTGTCGTCTTGTCGGGCCGCCCGGCCAAAACCCAGTTCGTGCTGGATATCCCCGATACCGGCCCCCGCACGCTGGACCATCTTTACACGCCCGAGGCTGCAACCATGCTCAACACCCTGCGCCATCAGATCGAGGTCGCCCAAGGCCGCGCACCGGCAGGGGCCGCGGCATGAAGGCGCGTCAGGTCTATGTGCCGCTGATCGCGGTGGTCGTTTTTCTGGCCCTGTGGGAGGCGCTCGTCTGGGTCATGGGCTGGCCAAATTACAAGATGGCCTCACCAAGCGATCTGGTCCCAGCCTATGAGAAATACTGGTCCCTGTTTCTGGTCATGGGCTGGCAGACCCTGTGGCGCACGGTTGTCGGCCTTTTGCTGGCTGTCGTCTTTGGCATCATGCTGGGGATGGTCATGGGCTTTTCGCGCACCATGCGTGATGCGCTTTACCCGCTGCTTGTGGGCTTCAACGCAGTGCCAAAGGCGACCGTCGTGCCCATCGTGGCACTGATGTTCGTAGGCGCGCATGATTTCAACACGGTGCTGATTGCGTTCATCATCAGCTTTTTTCCCATTGCGGTGTCGGTTTCCATCGGGCTTTCGACGTTGGAGCCAGAGTATCGGGATATCCTACGATCCCTCGGCGCATCGCAGTCCACGATCTTTTGGAAGATCGCCTTGCCAAAGACCCTGCCAGAGTTCTTTGGGGCGCTGAAAGTCTCGGTCACGCTGGCCTTTATCGGCACCAATCTGATGGAGATCGTCTCGCCCCACGGGCGGGGTCTTGGCGCCCTGTTCGACAGCGGCAAGACAAATTCCGATTACCCGCTCATGTTCGCCGTTCTGATCGCCTTGGCGTTTCTGGGGATCGTTCTGTATTACGTGGTCGTCGCACTGGAAAAGGTGTTTGCCGGTTGGGCCGACCGCAGCGTCTGAGGCGTGTTGAAATTTCCGCCATCGGCTCCGAACTCTATGCCCGGCCCGCACTTCAGGGTCGGGCAACGCGCCGGGCAAGATGAGCTACAAGATTGACGCGCTGATCACCGAGGCCCTTTCAAAGCCCGTCAAAGACCCGTTCCGCGTTGCCTTGACCCAAGAGGCGCAGCGCATCTTCCGTGGCAAGTTCATGTTCATTCCTTGGTACAAGCAGACGATGTCACGTAAGGTACTGGCAAATGTGGCGGGCATGGAAAAGAACCTCGATTGGCAGGTTGTAGCCCCTTGGGAAATTTCCATCGCCTGATACTTTGGCTTAAGGGAGTGGGCGGGACAAAGCGCCTCGCCCGTTCTTACCATTGATCCCGGAACGCGCCCATGTTTGCCCATACCCTTCATCGCCTGCTGATGTGGGTGACGTCCGTGCTGCTGGTCAGGCTTGGGGTCTATGCTTTGGCCTTTTGCGGCGCGGGCGATCTGATCAAGCTGATCTTTCTGCACGCGCCGGGGGACGTGGCCTATGACCCCGTAAAGATCGAGGCGATCCGGGATCAGGCGGGGCTGAACCGCCCGTTTCTGGTGCAATTCGGCAGTTACATCTGGAACATTTTGCTCGGGAATTTTGGCAACAGTCTGACCTCGGGTCGGTCGGTGTGGAAGATGGTGTCGGCGGCGGCGCCTGTCGCGCTGACCTTGGGTCTTTGCGCCATGGGGAGGACTGCTGTTATGGCGATCCCTTTGGGGATGATCGCGGGCAAGCGGCAGAACACACGGCTGGACCATATCATTCTTGGCACGGCGGTCACCCTCTGGGCGATCCCGGCCTTTGTGGCAGGGCCACTTTTGATGGTCATGCTGATCATGATCGCCATCGTCAATGGTGCGATCTTTGTGGAACTGGTCTTTGGCCTGCTGGGCCTTGGCCGATTGACCGTGCAGGCGCTGGTCAATTCCGACTTCCCCGTTATTCTTGCGATCACCCTGATCGGGTCTTTCCTTGTGATGGCGTCCAACCTGCTGGTTGATCTGCTTTATCCCCGGCTTGATCCGCGCGCGGCGGACACGAGAGAGGCCCGGTGATGGTACAGGTGCTGTCGATTCGCAATCGGCCCTATGTGATGGCAGCGCGGGACTTGGGGCTGACCAATGGGATCATCCTGCGGAGCTATGTGATGCCCAATGCCATGGGGCCACTTGTTGTGGCAGTTTCAGCCGGTTTGGGCACAGCGATGGTGCTGGAAGGCGCGTTTTCCTTTCTGGGCGTGGGGGTCAATCCGCCGACACCAAGTGGGGGCAATATGATTTCCGACGGGCTGCGGGTGTGGACGAATTATCCGCTTCTTCTGGTGGCCTCAGCGGCGG
The DNA here is from genome assembly GCA_021741245.1 of Paracoccaceae bacterium. Taxonomy (GTDB): domain Bacteria; phylum Pseudomonadota; class Alphaproteobacteria; order Rhodobacterales; family Rhodobacteraceae; genus Pseudotabrizicola. The sequence continues at coordinate 286,207 of JAIOYF010000005.1, read as the reverse complement.
TGCTCGCGGTGGTGACGGTGGCGTTCAACTTTCTGGGCGACGGTCTGAACGGCGCGCTGAACCCGAAAGGGCAGAAATGACCGCATTTTGGGAGATTGCCAGCCTCACCATCGACATCGACCGCGACGAGGGCCCTGCGCGGGCGGTGGATGGCATAACCCTGTCGTTGGAGCAGGGCGAAAGCCTTGGCAACGTTGGGGAAAGTGGCTGTGGCGAAGGCCTGACCATGCTGTCGCTGGTGGGGTTGTTGCCAAACCGCATTTGGGCCTCGGGTGGTTCAGCCAAGTTTGACGGGAGCGACCTGTTGCAGATGAGTGCGCGTGAGTTGCGCGGCGTGCGCGGGTCCGAAATTGGCTTTATCTTTCATGACCCGATGACCAGTCTGAACCCGGTAGTGACGATTGGTGACCAGATCGCCGAGGCGCTGATCTATCAAAAGGGCATCACCAAGGCCGCCGCGTTGGCGCGGGCCGAGGAATTGCTGGCCGTGGTCGGTATTCCCAGCCCCAATGAACGCATGACGGCCCATCCGCATGAACTGTCAGGCGGACAGCGGCAAAGGGTGGCGATTGTGCGGGCGCTTGCCTGCCAGCCCCGGTTCATCGTGTGTGAGGTGGTTCATGACCATCACGTCGCCTGTCACGCCGTCACCTCGGCCACAACCTCCAACTGGGAAGCCATCGCATGACCCCCCTTATCGGCATCACAATGGGCGAGCCTGCGGGCGTAGGCCCGGAAATCATCGTGAAATCCTTGGCCCAAATGACGCCAGAGACTCGGCGCGGGTATCGGGTGTTTGGCAACCGGGACTGTCTGGCGGCGGCGGAGGCTGTGCTGAACACTGGCATCGACATCGCAAGCCTGAACATCCACCACACCGATATCCTTGGTGCCCGCATCCCCTTTGGCCAGCTTGACCCGCGCGGCGGCGAGGCCTGCTTCCGCTTTATCGAGGCGGCGGTGCGCGAGGCAGAGGCGGGCCAGATTGCCTGCATCGTGACCGCGCCCATCAACAAGGCGGCGCTGAACGCGGCGGGGCATCATTATGATGGGCATACGGGGATGTTGGCCAGCCTGACGGGCAGCAAGTCCAGTTTCATGCTGCTGGCGTCAGTGCGGTTGAATGTGATCCATGTCTCGACCCATGTCTCGCTCAAGGATGCCATCACGCGGGCTGCGACGCCGCGCATTCTGGCAACCATTCGGGCGGGCCACGCCCATTTCGCACGCTTTGGCACCGCGCCCCGGATTGCGGTGGCGGGGATCAACCCGCATTGCGGTGAGGGCGGGTTGTTCGGGCATGAGGATGATGACCAGATCGCCCCAGCCGTCGCGCAAGCGCAGGCGGAGGGGATCAATGCCGTGGGGCCGATCCCGGCCGACACCGTCTACCACCGCGCTTATAACGGGGCCTTTGATCTGGTCGTGGCGCAATACCACGATCAGGGCCATATCCCGATCAAGCTGGTGGCGTTTGATACGGCGGTCAATGTGTCGGTCGAACTGCCCATCGACCGCTGCTCGGTCGATCATGGCACAGCTTTTGATATCGCGGGCAAAGGCATCGCCAATAACACCAACCTCAATCACGCTTTGGCCTATGCGGCAATGCTGGCAGCGCATCCAAAGGGGAAAGCATGACCCTTCCTGTCACGGGCGTTTACTGCGCCGCAGCCACGCGGTTATGGCGGACCTGTCGCCCAACCTGGCCGCGTTCACGGCGCATTGCCGTTGGCTGATCAGCGAGGGTTTCGATGGGGTGGCACTGCTGGGCACGACGGTTGAGGCGAACTCTTTCCCCAGCGCCGAGCGTAAGGCGATGCTAGAGGCGGCCTTGGCGGGCGGTTTGCGCAGCGATCGGCTGATGCGGCGAGGGGTCGCGAACATCCCCGAGACGGTCGATCTGACGCGCCAAGCTTTGGCCCTAGGTGTCACCCGCGTCGTGATATTGCCACCGTTCTATTGCAAAGGCGTCAGCGACGAGTGGCTCGTATGCCGCTTATGTCCGCACGATCGAGGCGATTGGCGATGCTCGGTTGCAGGCCGTGCTTTACCACATCCCGCAGATGTCTGGCATTGCCATCAGCCATGACCTGATCGAACGGCTGCGGGCGGCCTTCCCGCAGACTGTGTCGGGGATCAAGGATTCCGCGGGAAAGCCAGACGATATGGCAGCGATGATTGCCCACTTTCCGGGGGTTTCGATGCTGGCGGGGGCGGGCCCGTTGCTGCTGCCCCTGATGAAGATGGGCGGGGTGTATCGCGGCGACGTCGAACCTTGTCGGGCGCGATCTGGCTTTGGTTTATCGGGGGGCCAATGATCCTGCGCAGGCGGAGACTGTCGCCACCGCACACGCGCGGATCGAGGCATTTCGGAACATCGAACGCCTACGTTCAACTGCCCGCGATCAAGGGGATGATCCGCTATCTGACGAGCGATGCAGGGTGGAGCCGGATGCGCCCGCCTTTGGTCGATCTGACGGAGGCCGAGCGGGCCGAGTTTCGGACCAGACTTTTGACAATCGGTGCAACGGTTCAGGAGGACTGAGGTGAACTCCTATGCCCAACCCATCCGGTTGCACCAACTGCGCTGCTTTGAATTTGGCGCGGGAACCGCGGCCCAGGTGGGGGACTGGGCAGGCGTGCAGCCAAAGCCGGATACCGCCAATCCGGCGGCAGTCATTGCGGCGCGCATGCAGTAGACCCAGACCTGATTGTGGGCTTTGGTGGTGGGAATGCGCCTAGCGGCTTTGGGGGCAACGGAGGTGCATCTGCGCCCATGGGCGCAAGAGGCCCATGCCATTCGCCGCCTGATGGATAACAATCCCAGCGATATGTCGCAGGAGGAGGTTCTGGCGATTTACACCTCGGCGTTCTGACCTCAGGTCGAAGACAGGTCCAAAAGCCGCCCCTCAAACAAGCGGTCGCGCGATCCGCCGACATGTGCTGCCATCGCGGCACGGGCCGTTTCAGCCTCGCCCCGGGAGATGGCGCGGTAAATCTCATCATGCTCTTGCAAAACATGGTCCAAGCCACCGCGCACGGTTTGCAAGGACAGGCCATGAAACTTCATTCCCACCGCGATATGGTCCTTGAGCGCACGCAACGAGGTTTCGAAATACTGGTTGTTCGCCGCCGCCGTGATCGCCAGATGAAAGGCGAAATCGGCATCCTCGCGGTGGCTGCGCCGTTCGGTCGCGTCGCGCATCACCTGCCACAGCTTTTCAATTTCGGCCAAATCGGCGGCGCTGTGCCGCTTTGCCGCCAAAGCCGCCGCTGCCGGTTCAATGGTCAGGCGAAACTCATAGCAGCGCTGCAAATCTGCAATGGTTTCCATCGGTTGAAAGGCAAGCGGCTTTGACAACGCTGCAGCACTGACAAAGCTTCCCGACCCTTGGCGTGAGGTGACCAAGCCTTCGTCGCGCAGCCGCTTGAGCGCCGAGCGGATCACCGGGCGCGATACATCAAATTGCGACGCCAAGGCATTTTCCCCCGGCAGGCGCTCGTCCTCGGCATAGTCACCATTGGTTATGGCGCGGCGGATGCTGTCAAAGACCACATCGGCCAACAAAAAGGACTTCGGACGATCGGCCAGAGGGGATTCAAGATTGTTCAACAGAGTGTCTCGCATTCATTGGGGGATGCCGACCAAAAGGCTCAAGGTCTTGGTCTCGCCGAAGCCGCCGGATTTTGTAACAATATAGGGGGAATTTTCATATGGGGAATTTTCAAGACCTGCTGCCCGGCAAAGCGGCAGTCCCGGCAAAGCCTCACCTATGACCTCTAACACACCCAGACCCAAAGCCTCCAGCACCGCCGCTGCCGTCTCGCCCCCTGTCAGCACGAGGCAAGCGCGGTTGGCCGAAGCGTGCTCAAGATAGGTCTTGGCAAGCGCGCGCGTGACCGTTTCCGGGTCTGCGACCATTGGGCCCGACGTTGCATGCAAGATCAGGAGCTCTGACGCTTCACCTTGACCAAGGGTATGACCATTGGGCGCGGCGACATACCGTGCCATGGGCTGGCTTGCGCGCAAATGGGCAACCTGCGCAAGCGTGATCGGATCCCGAGAGCCGATTACGAAATCAATCGGCCGGGGCAAGGGCAGTGCAACAGGGGTTGGAGCGCCCTGCCTTAAACGCTGTGCCACTGCGGCTGACAGGCCACGCGCGCCCACCAGCAGGGTTCGGGGTGACAGCGCCCCCAAGATCCGCTCGAAATCGGCGTCACTGGCGACATCGGGGACATCGACCGTCAATCCCACATCGAACAACATCTGCCCCACGCATAGCGGTGTCTCAACGCCAAAGCCCTGCAGGCAACCATCCACGACCCTTCGGCCCATTTGTGGGATCGCCGGGCAGATCAAGGCCCGGTCAAAGCGGCGCACCCCCAGCAAAGCCGCAACCTCGGCCGCGATGTTGCCCTTCAGGCGCGAGTCGATTTTCTTGAACCACAGCGGCACGTCGCACAGCACCTGCGCGACCGTCTGCACAATCTTTGCAGCCTCGGGTCCCGGCAGCGCGCGGCTGTTGGTCGAAACCCCGATCACCTCGGGCCCTTGGTCCAACGCGGCTTGCAGATCGGCGGGCGATATCGCCACCACAGAACGCAGACCAGCGTCCGCAAAAGGAACAACCGCGTCCAACGCCCCGGTCAGATCATCTGCGATCACGGCAAGTTTGAGCGGGGAGGGCAAAACCTGATCCAATTATCCTGAATGTTCAGCTACTTTAGGTGCAGAGTTGTAAACTTGAAATGCACTTATAATTTTCACAATGGCCATCGGGATGGCCTGCTCCGCCTTACCGGTCAGCTAAAAACGCCGCGCCAAAGATTGGGCCAGACCCAGCGTGGGTCCCACGCCCCGCCAGAGGGCACAGGTTCCAAATCCAAGACGTATTTCAGATGCCGGCATGTCGCGGCACAGGGATGGTTTTCCTGATGCTACCAATGTTCCGTGCCACGCGCGCCCTTTGGGATGCCATCAAGGTTGGAAGTGACCCAGCCGCCGTAGAAGTCACCGGGCTGTGGCACAACCTTTTCACTTGCAACAAAGCAAGCCTCCATCAGAGAGGCATAAAAGGCGATATACCCGGCAATCGGCGCAAAGCGCGCCGTAGGTCGGTCATAGGCCCATGCCGCGCGCCGTGCAGTCACTCCCCCGCCCACCACGTCATAATAGCGGGCGGCCCCCTTCCACTCGCACAGGCTGCTGCCCGTGGCGGGTTTCAGAATGGCCGTCACGTCGCCGGGCGGCAGATAATAGGTGGGCGCGTGGTGGGTTTCCAAGACCCGGAACGCGGCAGTTGTGTCCGCGATGACCTGCCCTCCCAGTGTGATGACGATACGTTGCGGCACGGGCTGCAATGCCGGAGGCCGGGGATAGGATTGGACATTTTCACGGATAAGATCGGTCATGGTGCCCCCCCCCTGCGCAGGTCGTCGGGCCGACGGTCCCGGAAGTGGTGTTTCGCCACGGCCCCGATATGCCCAGAATGATCAGATAGAAATTGCACCCACATGTGCCACAGCAAGACCGGCAGCGCCACAAAGCCAAGCGCCGCGGGTATGTTCACCATGGTTCGGCTCCACCCCGCCAAACCGGCCGCACGGGTGGCGTGGCCGGCAAAGGTGCCGTCAAAATTGGCCAACACAATCGATGGCGCGATCATCGCCAATCCTGCGGCAACAATGGCCGTGCCCATGGATCGCAACAGACGATTACCTTTGGTCAGCGTCATGACGATGATCGCTGCCAAGGCGAGATATCCGTATGCCACGACGATCCTTCCAGTTCAGGCCAAGGCTGTGCAGGTAATTTGACCCTACGTTTCGTCAACCCCGCCAAGCCTGTTGCGACCACCGCGACTGATCTGGCCCGAACACCCCTCCACCGGACGGTTTGGCCCCTTGCTGCGACGCGGGCAAAGGCTATCGTGCTGATCTTGCCGGGCAGCCGACCCTTTCGCTGTCAGACTGACTTTTCGGGAACCAGCCTGTTCGGTTTCGAAACCACCCGAACATTGCCCAACCCACTATCCATCAGAATTCCTTACCGCCTTTGTCATCAGTGTTGTGAAATTTGGCGCTATGGGCTAGCACAATTGCTTTTGAATGTCTTAGCTTGAGAGCGAAATGCAAATTGAAATGACCGCCCTGCCGGGTGTTTTCATGTTTACTCCCAAACGCTTTGGGGACGCCCGTGGATGGTTCAGCGAGACTTGGACGGCGGGCCGGATGGCGGATGCCGGGTTCGATCTGACCTATGTGCAGGACAACCACTCCTATTCGGCGCAAAAGGGCACGTTGCGTGGCCTGCACTATCAATCGCCTCCCCATGCCCAAGACAAACTGGTGCGCTGCACCCGTGGCTCAATTTTGGATGTTGCGGTCGATTATCGCGTCGGCTCCCCCAATTTCGGCAAATGGGTCGGGGTGGAGCTTAGCGCGAAAAATGGTCGACAACTTCTTGTGCCAAAGGGGTACTTGCACGGCTTTCTGACCTTGGAGGACGAGACAGAGGTGCAATACAAATGCACCGACCGCTATGCCCCGGAATGCGACGGAAACATTCGCTGGAACGATCCCGATCTTGCGATTGACTGGGGTCTGGACGGAGTTGTGCCACATTTGTCGGCTAAGGATGAGGTTGCGCCCTTTGTCGCGCAAGCAAGATCGCCGTTCGTCTGGGAGTCTGAGGCATGAAGCTGCTGGTTACCGGCGGGGCTGGGTTTATCGGTTCTGCCGTCGTTCGTCTTGCGGTGTCGCGCGGGCATGAGGTCGTGAACCTTGATGCGATGACCTATGCCGCCTGTGCGGAAAATGTGGCCTCGGTGGCGACATCAAATCTTTACAGTTTCGAACAGGCTGATATCCGCGACCGGGCCGCCCTGAACCGTATCTTTACCACGCATCGGCCTGATGTTGTTATGCATCTTGCCGCCGAAAGCCATGTCGACCGTTCCATCGATGGTCCCGGCGACTTTATCGAAACCAACATAACGGGCACGTTCAACATGCTGGAGGCCGCCCGCGCCTATTGGGTGGAACAGGGAAAACCCGCGTCGTTTCGGTTCCACCACATCTCAACCGATGAGGTGTTCGGATCGCTTGGCGAAACGGGGCAATTCACCGAAACCACATCCTATGATCCGCGCAGCCCCTATTCGGCCAGCAAGGCCGCGTCGGACCATCTGGTGCGCGCATGGCATGAAACCTATGGCCTGCCGGTCGTTCTGACCAACTGTTCGAACAATTACGGCCCCTATCACTTTCCTGAAAAGCTGATCCCGGTCGTGATCCTGAACGCCCTTCATGGCCGGCCCATTCCGGTTTACGGCGCGGGCGAGAATGTGCGTGATTGGCTTTATGTCGAGGATCACGCCGATGCCCTGCTGACCGTGGTCGAAAAAGGCACCGTTGGCCGCAGCTATAACATTGGCGGCGAGAATGAGGCCCGCAACATCGACATTGTGCGCACCATCTGCGGCCTGCTTGATGAAATGCGCCCTCAAGGCGCGCCGCATGATCGCCTGATTACTTTTGTGACGGATCGTCCCGGTCATGACGCGCGTTATGCAATTGATCCGCAACGCATCCGGGCGGAACTGGGCTGGCGCCCCTCTGTTACCCTTGAACAAGGGCTTCGCCAGACCGTGCGCTGGTATCTGGACAATGAGGCGTGGTGGCAACCGCTGTTGGAACGCCAAGGTGTGGGAAAACGGCTTGGGGTCAAGGCATGAAACTGCTTGTCTTTGGCAAAACCGGACAGGTGGCGCGCGAACTTCAGCGCAGGCTGCCCCCCGGAATGGAAGCCACATTTCTGGGACGCGACAGCGCGGACCTGACCCAGCCTGCCGCCTGTGCCGAGGCGATCTTGCATGCACGGCCGGATGCGGTGATCAATGCCGCCGCCTATACCGCCGTCGATAAGGCCGAAAGCGACGAGGCGACCGCAACTTTGGTGAATGGCGCGGCCCCCGGGGCGATGGCACGCGCCTGCGCGGAACTCGCGATCCCGTTTCTCCATATTTCAACTGATTATGTCTTTGACGGCACGGGGGACACGCCCTTCCCCACCAATAGCGCGATTGCCCCCTTGGGCGCGTATGGACGGTCCAAGGCCGTGGGTGAGGCCGAAGTGCGCAACTCTGGGGCAATCCATGCGATCCTGCGGACAAGTTGGGTCTTTTCCGCACTGGGGAATAATTTCGTAAAGACCATGCTGCGGCTGTCTGAAACCCGTGACCGCCTGACGATTGTTAGCGATCAGGTCGGGGGACCAACGCCTGCAAGTGCGATTGCGGATGCCTGCCTGACCATGGCAACCCAGCTGCGCGAGGACCCTGCAAAATCAGGAACCTACCACTTTTCGGGCACGCCTGATCTTTCTTGGGCGGATTTCGCACGTCAGATTTTTGCCCTGTCCAACCGTGCGATCCAAGTCGTGGATATCCCGACATCGGCCTTTCCAACCCCGGCAAAGCGGCCCCAAAATTCGCGACTGGAGTGCAGTGCCACACAAAGCACATTTGGAATTTCGCGCCCCCTATGGAAACCTGCCCTGACGCAAATGCTGACGGAATTGGAGAGCGTAAGATCATGATCAAGCCGCGCAAGGGCATAATTTTGGCAGGTGGCTCTGGAACACGGCTTTGGCCGATCACCATGGGCGTCTCAAAGCAATTGCTGCCGATCTATGACAAACCGATGATTTATTACCCGCTTTCGGCCCTTATGCTGACGGGAATCCGGGAAATCGCGATTATCACCACTCCCGACGATCAAAGCCAGTTTCAGCGCCTTTTGGGCGATGGCAGCCAATGGGGCGTGTCCTTCAGCTATATCATCCAACCCTCCCCCGATGGTCTGGCACAGGCCTATCTGCTGGCGGCGGACTTTCTGGATGGTGCGCCGTCAACGCTTGTTCTGGGGGACAATATCTTTTTCGGCCATGGTCTGCCGGAAATGCTGGCCGCAGCAGATGCCCGTGCACAAGGTGGCACGGTATTTGGCTATCGCGTGGCGGACCCGGAACGCTATGGCGTGGTGGCCTTTGATGATGCCGGAAGGGCCACGATGATCGTCGAAAAGCCCAAAGTGCCGCCATCAAATTATGCGGTTACCGGGCTCTATTTTTTGGATGGCCGGGCCCCGGACTTGGCAGCGAAGGTCAAACCCTCGCCCCGCGGAGAGTTGGAGATCACCGATCTGCTGGAAATGTATCTGGCCGAAGGCAGTTTGAGCGTTGAAAAGATGGGCCGCGGCTTTGCGTGGCTGGATACGGGCACGCATGGCAGTCTTTTGGACGCCAGCAATTTTGTCCGCACCCTCCAGTTGCGGCAAGGGTTGCAGGTCGGCAGCCCCGATGAAATCGCCTTTCGCAACCAGTGGATCAGCCAGTCTGACCTGTCATCCCATGCGACGAAATTCAGCAAGAATGATTATGGCGCCTATCTGCTGGACCTGAGCAAAACGCTCTGATGGCAATGCAATCCCGCTTTTGGGAACTGGCGTGCTTTACTCGGTATAGCCCGGTTTCTGGGACCAGTTCCACGCATCCCTGATCATGTCAGCCATCGACGAATGCGCGGGTTGCCAGCCAAGCTCTGTCATCGCGCGTTCGCTTCCCGAGACCAGACTGGCCGCATCGCCGGGCCGACGCCCGCCCTCGATGATGGGCACATCCCGGTTCGTGACCTGTCGCGAATACTCGATCACCTCACGCACGGAAAAGCCACGGCCGCTGCCCAAGCAAAACACCGCATCGCCCTTGCCATCAAGCAACCATTGCAGACCCAGCACATGGGCCGCGACAAGATCGGTCACATGCACGTAGTCGCGCACGCAAGTTCCATCCCGTGTCGGGTAGTCTGATCCAAAAACGGTCAACGCGGGCCGCCGACCTGCGACCGCATCAAGCATCAGCGGAATAAGATGGGTTTCAGGCCGGTGCTGTTCCCCCAGATCCCCATCAGGATCGGCCCCCGCCACATTGAAATAGCGAAAGATCACATGGTTCAGGCCATGGGCTGCACCAAAGTTTGACAGCATCTCTTCAATCGCGCGTTTCGAGGCCCCATAGGCGTTGATAGGCTGTTGGCGGGTCTCTTCGTGCAAAACCACGCCGTCTTGATCGCCGTAGGTCGCACAGGTCGAGGAAAAGATGACGTTCCGGCACCCATGCCGCGCAGCCGCCTCAAGAAGATTGAGGGCACCACCAATATTGACACGCCAGTAAAGCCCCGGGTCGGCCATGCTTTCACCGACAAGTGACAGGGCTGCAAAATGCAAGATCGCGATGGGTTTATACTGCGCAAAGGCAGCATCGACCGCCGCCGCATCCATCAGATCACCCTTGAAAAAAGGACCGAACTTCACCGCCTGCGCCCAACCGGTGGCCAGATTGTCAAAGGCAATCGGGGTATAGCCAGCCTGTGCCAAGGCCTTGCATGCATGTGAGCCGATATAACCGGCCCCGCCCGTCACCAGAACGTTTTTCAAAAGAACCTCACGGATCAAACCCACATCAGAAAACGTAATGCCCGCCGCTGCAAATGCCGTTGGCCGGTGAGAATACCCTAAAGGCGGCGCTCAAGAAAGGAAACGCTCCGCTGCAAGGATCGTGGAACTTTCCTTTGGACAGAATCGAATTTGCCGTAGCGGCCCTGCCCCAGAACGCGGCCCTTGTCGCGGCGTACGCTGGCCAAACAATTTGCAAACGCCTCTGCCCTACCTTGCTCAATCAAAGTTAATGCAATCCTTGCGCAGAGGTTGAAATGCCAGACCAGACCCCGATCCTATCGTTGCCGCTTATCTTGCCGGCACAGGCGCAAAAACATGTGACGCATAACGAGGCACTGCGCCTTCTTGATGTCATGGTTCAGCTTGTGGTCAAGGACCGGGGCCTGACCGCCCCTCCGGCCAGCCCGGTGGACGGGGATCGCCATATCATCGCCGACGGGGCAACCGATGCTTGGGCGGGCAAAGAGGGCCAAATCGCCGCATTTTGGGACAATGCTTGGCTTTATCTGGTGCCGCAAGACGGCTGGGCGGCCTTTGTCACCAACGAGGCGATGGAGGCCACGTTCATGGCGGGCGAATGGTTGACCGACAATCAACGCGATGCCAGCTTTGCACAGGTTGGCGTCAATGCGACCGCCGACGCGATCAACCGCCTTTCGGTCAATGCCGACGCGACACTGTTCAACCATGACGGCGCGGGTCATCAGGTGAAACTGAACAAGGCCACATCGGGCGACACGGCCAGTCTATTGTATCAATCAGGCTTTTCGGGCCGGGCCGAGATTGGCCTTGCGGGCAGTGAAGATCTTTCGATCAAGGTCAGCCCTGATGGATCTTTGTTTCAAGAAGCGCTGATCATCAACAGCGCCACCGCCGCGGTGGCACTGCCGGGTCAAGTCACTGTTGGTGGCTTGGGCTTTGACGCAGACCCTGAAACGGGGCTTGCGTCTGCGGGTATCGGGCAACTGGGCTTCCGGGTTTTCGGGGTGATCCAAGCCACCCTCGATGCAACCGCGCTGCAGCTTGACGTTCCGCTCAACGGTCTTGCTGTGACGCAAGGACAAGTGGACCCGACGCCCGGACGCCTGATGTCGGTGGGGGCCTTTGGCTTGGGTTCCACCGTCACGCCTGATTTCAATGCAGACGATGCTGGATTGCCCACGCTTTTCGGGCGCATGACCGCAGGCACGCGGGTCGATGGCTCCAATTGGCATGCCCTGCATCTGTCACGCGCGACGGATCAGGAATCGGCCCAAATTGCCGTACGGGATGCCGCAGCATCCGCCGGCAGCCAGCTTGCGATCCGGCATAGGGATGGAACAGGCGCATGGTCGGCTTGGAACCCGCTTTACGGTCAAAAGAATATCCTTGGCACGGTCAGTCTTTCGGCCGGGCAGGTCACGGGGGCTTTGATCGAACGAGGATCAAACGTGAACGGCGACTATGTCCGCTTTGCCGATGGCACCCAGATTTGTTGGCATACTCTTTCGGTACCCAACGTCACCTCTGCCTTGGGCAGCCTTTTTCAAAGCGCCGCCGTGACCTGGACCTTCCCCGCCACATTCGATGTTGCGGCAACCGTCTCTGGTGCAGCGAATTCAACCCAGTGTTGGTTGGGGGTTGGCACCTCTGGTGTGTTGAACATCCAGTTTCGAGTGCTTTCCCCAACGTCGCTCGCCACGGCGGTTACGTGCAGGCTGATGGCAATCGGTCGTTGGGCATAGGGAGGACGCTTTGAAGATCACCCTCTCGCCCATACGTCACGACACGCCGCTTGGCGCGATGTGGGGGCTAGAGCTTGGTCATCAAAGATGTCGCTTGCAATTTCTCGGATGTGGCGGAGGGGGACGTGTCCCGCAAATCTCACTCTTCCTACCGCAGGGTCCGAAAGCCCCAATAAAGACACTTTCTCCAAAAGCCGGGTTTCCAAAAAGGGATAGACGCGTGCGGTTGCCACCGCAGGGCGCGCCCAACTGTACACAGGGCAATGGTGTGGGGCACTACGGCTAATGCGCCCAGTCTAGGGGAAACATCGCAACCGGTATCAAATCGCAGCAAGCTACATCTTGCCCAGCAAGGCAGACAGGCGCAGCGCGATCTGGCTGGGCAAGGTCTGACGATAAAGGCCAAGTGCGCGCAGCGCCGCTAGGCGCGACAGGGGCGACGGGTCTTTGCGAAGCTGCGCCATCCCCTGCACCAAGGCATATGATTCGGGAGTCAGATAATCAGACGCTTGCTCCAAGGCCGTGAGGTTTACCTCATTCCACTCTCGGAACTTGCCAGAGAGCATCATCTTGATCCGGTGCATTCGGGCCCTGACACTATCATTGGCCCCAATCGCATTTTCGTCATGTTGGCGGTAAAGCAAGCCCGGCGCATCTTCGTGCACAACCACGCCACCACACCCTGTCGCAATCTGATACACCCACCAGTCATGGGCCACGACAGTTTCGATCTGCCGCGTTGCCGCCACGATCACTCCGGCAGCTTCGCCGTTGGCAAGGATCGTATTGCCCGACGCGATATTCTGAACCAGCGCATTGCGAAACGACGGAGGCTTTGGTCGGCTTGCCGATAGCCGTCGCTCAGAAAGATCCTGACGGGTGATCCAACTGCGCGAGCAGTGAATGGCACATTGCGCGCTGCTGGCATTCAGTGCCGCAACACCACTGCTCAGACGGTGCGGCAACCAGACATCATCCTGATCAGCAAAGGCAATCCAGCCGGGATTTGGCGAAAGATCACGGATCATGGCCAGATAGTTCTGCGCAAAACCGCAGCGCGGTCCTTGCCTGATCTCCACCCGTCCCTGCTCGAACCTTTGCGCAAAATTTGCAAGAACCACGTGGCTGGAATCACTTGACCCATCGTCACTGGCGATCAGACGCCAGTTGACATGGCTTTGGGCTGCAATGCTTTCCAACTGCGCCTCAAGATAGAGGCCACCGTTGTACACGCCCATCAAGATGGTGACCACAGGCTCGCCTTGACTCGGCCTTTCATCGCATACTGCGACGGAGGTGCCGGACGAAATGTCCTGCATTGACTTCATGAAACCGTCAGCCTTCCTGATTTAATTCCGGAATTATATACTTTTTAATATAAACTTATGGAAGCGTACATCCGTACGGCGCACTTGGACGCGCACTAGAGGACCTAAAAGTCGCCCTGATGGCGTGGCAAAGGACTATAGAGGCCGGTGTATTGCAGGCCAAAGCGATTGCTTAAGCTCTGGCTGTGCATTTTGAGGCGGATACGAAAGCCCCCCAAGCCATGGTCAAAACCCGCCATCGCGGTCACGGGGGGAGTGTGAAACCTGGGCGAAAGGACGATCTGCCGCGAAATGGGCTTCTGCCTTTCAGTGGCACAACCCTTTGCTAAACCTCGGGCGTGACGCTGGGGGCTTTGCGCAGAGTCGCTTCGCGCCATGTGATGTAACTGACCGACGCGACGATCACCCCGCCGCCCAACAGCACAAAGGGGTCCACGGCCTCGCCAAAGACGATCCGGCCCAGCAGCGTCGCCCAGACAAGTTGCAAGAACACGACCGGTTGCGTCACCGCCACAGGGGCCAACGCGAAGGCCCGGCTCATACAGTAATGCCCGGCGGTCGCACAGGCGGCAACCACGGCCAGCCACCCGATCTGTGCCACCGTGACCGGAACCCAAACCAGCCAAGCAAAGGGTGCCAGACCAATGGTGACAATCAGCGACAGCACCGCCACCGCCTGCCCAGCACTGACCATGGCGGAGAGTTTCTTCGCAAACAGATAGGATCCCGCGAAAAAACACGCGGCGGCCACCTGTGAAAGGTGCCCCTGTGTCACCTCGCGCAGTCCGGGCCGCAGAACGATAAGTGCACCCAGAAGGGCAACCGCAATCGCCGCCAGCCGTCGAAAGGCCAGCTTTTCGCCCATGAACACGGCCATGCCAAGCGTCAGCAAAACCGGGTTCAGATAACCAATTGCTGTCACCTCGGCCAAGGGGATCCGTGCCATGGCATAGAACCAACATACCACAGCCGCGATATGCAGCACACCGCGCATCAGGTGAAGACGCATCACCCCGCGCGCCACCCCGCCCCGTGCCACCGTGATCAAGGCTGGCAGCAAGAACAGCGCGCCCCAACCAAAGCGCAAAAAGGCCGATTGCGCGGCAGGAAGATCCGTTCCCAGATACCGCACAACCCCCGTAACACCCACAAAACAAAGGCCAGAGGCCAACATCCAAAGGATGCCTTGCAAGGGGCTTTGTGCGGGAACGATATGGGAAGGTGCTGACGACATGGCGCTACACCAACGACAACTTTGGCACGGGCACAAGGCCGAAGTTTGTGCTCAACACAAAACCCGGACAGGGCCGTCAAATCAAAGCGGACAGCAAGACAGAGGCCGCCGCCCGTCGCACGGCACGAGTCAGCGGCTCCAATGCCCCTGAGGTCAACCGGGCGTATTGCCAATAAAGCGGCACGTCATGCGCGGCCCCCGAAATCAGTTCGACCAAGCGCCCCGAAGCCAAATGGGACGTGACCAACGGTTCCGGGTTCATCCCCCATCCAAGGCCCTGCAGACAGGCATCCACAAAGCCATGGGTGGAGGCAAGTCTGTGGCTGGGAAAGCCCGCGCGCACGCCCAAACCCTGCGAGGCGATCCAGTCGCCTTGCAAGGCGTCCTTGTCCGAGAACGTTAGTGCCGGTGCCCGCAGCAAGGCCCCTGATGTGACCCCATCGCCAAACCAACGCGCCATGTAGGCAGGGCTTGCCGTCGCACGATAGCGCAAACGCCCAAGCGAAATCGTATCGCAGCCCTGCAAAGGCCCAGCATGTGCCGTGACCGCTGCCGCCACCTCGCCCCTGCGCAGCCAATCTTGGCTGAAATCCTGATCATCAATCACCAGATCGAACAAGAAACCCGGCACCTGCGCCAAGGCAGGGATCACCCAAGTGGCCAGACTGTCGGCATTCACGGCAATGCGCAATGTCACAGGATCGGCCCCAATGCCCGGCAAAGCCTCGGCCAAGGCGCGTTCCATCAACGACACCTCTTCGAAATGCCGAATCAGCCGCAACCCAGCCTCGGTCGCCACACTTGGGCTGCCACGGCGGATCACCATCGCGCCGACCCGCTCTTCCAAGGCGCGGATACGTTGGGACACGGCCGATTGCGTCAGCCCGAGCATGGCTGCTGCGACCTCAAACGATCCGCGCCGATGAACAGCCGCCAAAGCGGCCAGATGCAAAGGGTCCAACATAAGTAAAACTGATCCATCATCAGAAAGATAATCTGGATTGATGCGCCACGGACGGTCTATGTCAACCAAAACGAAAGACACAAAGCCATGCTCGCCGCCCTGATTGCCGGACATCTGACCGCCCTTTCCCTGATCGCGGCCATTGGCGCGCAAAACGCTTTTGTCTTGCGACAAGGCATCCGGCGCGAACATGTCTTGCCCGTGGTACTGGCCTGCGCGGTGTCAGACGCGATCCTGATCTCGGCCGGGGTCGCAGGCTTTGGCACCCTGTCGGCCCTTGCCCCGTGGATCACCAGCGCGATGCTTTATGCGGGGGCTGCGTTTTTGGTGGTCTATGGCGCGCTGCGCTTCAAAGCCGCCCTCAAGGGGGGGGAGGCCCTGCGCCCTGCGGCGGGCACAGTTGCCACCCTCTCCGCAACGTTGACCACGTGCCTAGTGCTGACATGGGCAAATCCACATGTCTATCTGGATACCGTGGTACTGATCGGAGCGATCTCGGCGCAATACAGCCCGCATTCTGTCGCCTTTGGCATCGGTGCGGCCTTGGGCAGCCTTGTCTTCTTTTCCGCCCTCGGCTTTGGGGCCCGCCTGCTTGCGCCCTTGTTTTCAAACCCCAAAGCATGGGTCGTGCTGGAGGTTGTGGTGGGCCTGACGATGTGGACCATCGCCGCCGTGCTTATCCTTGGGGCCTGAACTGCGTCCGCTCAGGATTGAAGCCGGAAAGGTCAGGAGACACGGGAAGGACGAAATGGAAATGGGGGCGGCTTTCGCCACCCCCATCTAATTTGTCAAATGCCGTATCGGCAAATCGGCGGAAAGGCTTACGCCAGTGCCAGATTCGTTGCCGACTCGCGGCCATTGCGGTCGCTTTCCAGATCGAACGTGACGGCTTGGCCGTCAGCGAGCGAACGGATGCCGGCGCGCTCAAGAGCGGTCACGTGAACGAATACGTCCTTGTTTCCGCCTTCTGGTGCGATAAAGCCGAAGCCCTTGGTTGCGTTAAACCATTTCACGGTGCCTTTAGCCATCGTGAGATCTCCTGTAGAATGTGCCACCCACACAACGCGATGGCCCGGCCGAGTGTCGTCTAGATCGAGTGACTGCGGGCCGAAGCGGACAGAAGATCGAAAGAGAAGAAGCTTTGCCCGACACGTATGCGCCATTTTTCGGGGTATTGCAAGAGACGTCGAGAAAGACAAAGGCCGCGCCAAGGCGCGGCCCAAATTCCTTGCAAGGAATTTGCACGAATTTTCCTTAAAATTCGTGTCACTCCAACTGGGCAGCCACATCTTCGGGGATGTCGAAGTTATGCGTCACGGTTTGCACATCATCGTCTTCTTCCAGCATATCAATCAGGCGCATCAGCTTTTGCGCGGTATCCAGATCGACCTCGGTCAGGGTCTGGGCTTTCCAGATCAGCTTGGACTCGGTCGATTCCCCCAGTGCCTTTTCCAGCGCATCGGACACTTCTGACAGGTTTTCGACCTGGCAATAGATCCAGTGGCCATCTTCATCTGACTCAACGTCATCCGCTCCGGCCTCCAGCGCGGCCATCATCACGTCATCCGAAGACCCCGCCGTCGCCGGGTATGAGATCTCTCCCACACGGTCAAAGCTATGCGCGACCGAGCCTGTTGTGCCAAGATTGCCACCGCATTTGGAGAAATAGGACCGCACGTTCGACGCGGTGCGGTTCAGGTTATCGGTCATCGCCTCGACGATGATCGCGATCCCGTTCACGCCATAGCCTTCATAGCGGATCTCGGTATAATCCGCCCCATCGCCCATTTGGCTTTTCTTGATGGCCCGATCGATCACGTCCTTTGGCATCGAGACGGCCTTGGCCGCCTTCACGGCCAGACGCAGACGCGGGTTCATTTCCGGGTCGGGCAAGCCCATTTTTGCAGCAACGGTGATTTCCTTTGCCAGTTTCGAAAACATCTTGGAGCGCAGCTTATCTTGCTTGCCCTTGCGATGTTGGATGTTCGCCCATTTTGAATGGCCCGCCATGACCCGTCTCCAGTCCGCCTTCGGTGATGGGTCCCCTTACACCAGAGGGGGGCAGAACCGCAAGGCTCAGGCCAATTCCGCTTGCACCAGCGAAAAGACCTGCCCCATCAGACCTGTCGCCGCAGCAAGACTGCCCGCCTCGGCATAGACACGGAACTCTGGCGCATTGCCACTGGGGCGCAGGTGCACGACACCGCCGCCTTGTAGGGTCACGCGCAAACCATCTGTCAGATCAACCGCATCTGGCACGCCGACGGGCGCCAAAAACGCCGCAAGGGTCTGTGCCCCCTCCAGCCGGGCAATCAGGGCCTTTGACGCCTGCGTTGGGATATTTTCCAAGCGGTCGGTCACGGTAAAGCGTGCAGGTTCCTCTGCCACTCGTGCGGCAAGGCTGCCTGCCCGCTTTCCCTCGATCAAGGTGGCCACGATGGGAAGCAGGCTGTCGCGCGTCATCAGGGATGGCAAAGCCCCGTCCAAGGCATCAAACCCCAGCAAAAAGCCGCCATTCGGCTCATATCCAACGACCTTGCCGCCCAAATCCGCCATGGCCGCGATCACATAGGGCGAGCCGATCCTTGTGCGCGCAACCCGCGCAAACCGACCCGAAAGATCAACCCCAGTATTGGCCGAAACCGTGGTCACCACCGTTTCCGCCCCCACAAGCGCCGCCGTGATCTGGCCCAGCACATCACCCGGAATAATCTGGCCAGCCCCATCCGCAACGAGGGGGCGATCGCCATCGCCGTCTGTGGAAACAATGGCATCCAGACCCTTGGCCCACGTCGCAAACTCCGCCCGCACGGCCATGGACACGGCTTCGGTATCCACAGGCACAAAGCTGTCCGAGGGGCCAAAGACGGCGACACGTGCGCCCAAGGCCTCAAGCGTGATCTCCAGCAGGTCGCGGCTGACCGCCGAATGCGCCCAGACCCCGACCTTCATCCCCTCAAGCGCTGGCCCAAAGGCCCCGCGATAGCGCGCCGCCCACTCACCGCCAACTGTGCCGCTAAAGCGCCGTGCCGCTGTCTCCCCAGCTGCAGGACGGCCAAGCGCCGCAAGGATCGCCGCCTCATCCGCCTTGTCGATCTCGCCGTGCGGGACGTAGAACTTCAGCCCATTGCGATCCGCCGGAATATGGCTGCCTGTCACCATGATCGCACTGGCCCCAGCCGCCATCGCAGCCATTGCCAGCGCAGGTGTGGGGACTGCGCCGCAATCAGTCACGGGCACGCCTTCGCCCTGTGCCGCATCCATCACGGCCTCGGCCAAATGGAGTGAACTGTCGCGCAGATCGCGCGCCACCCAAAGCCCCGTGCCCACCGGGCAGGCGGCCAAGAAAGCGCGGGTGTAATCGGCCACCAGATCTGGGGTCAATTCTGTGACCAAGCCGCGCAGGCCAGAGGTTCCGAATTTGGGGGCCATCGTCTTATTCCACCGGTGGGGGAGAGACAAAGACCCGGTCCACCCCGGCCGGATCGGTGATCACCACCTCGGCCATTGGCGCAAGCGAGCCTTCGGCCCCGAGTGCCGTTGTCAGTCCCGTAACCAATTGGCGCAAGAGATTGGGGTTCTCAACGACGCGGACGGCGTAGCCATAGCCGGGGCCACAGCCTTCCATCCGGCCCGAGGGGGCCGTGGCCCAATCAGCCCTGCACACCGTGCCATCCGACAAGGTCAGCGTCAGCACCTGTGCTGACAACCGCGCCTCTTGTGGCACCGGCTGGCCCCAACCGGGGGCCGAGCAGGCCGCGAGGGCCAAAAGCGGAAACATCGCTATGCGCATGGAAAACCTTTCTAAGCGGGCAAATCAACGGCCCGCGGGTCAAAGCGGAAAGAACAGCGGTATCAGAAGCGATATTGCCACCATCATCGTCAGGTTCAAGGGCACGCCAATCCGCAGGAAATCGCTAAAGCGATATCCACCGGGGCCATAGACCAGTGTATTGGTCTGGTATCCAATGGGCGTTGAAAACGCGGCCGAGGCCCCGAACATGACCGCCACGATCAAGCCGCGAGGGTCCACCCCAAGTTCCACCCCCAACCCAATGGCCACCGGGGCCATGATCACGGCCACGGCGTTGTTTGAGACGATCTCGGTCAGAACCGACGTCAGGGCATAGATCGCAAGAACCAAAAAGAACGGCGGCAAATCTTGTAGATAGGGGGCGATCCACGCCACCACCAAGCCAACCGCGCCCGACTGTTCCAGCCCCGCCCCCACAGCCAGCATCGCAAAGATCAGCGCGAGCAAACGGCCATCGACAAAGCCAAAGGCTTCATCCGCATCAATGCAGCGTGTCAGCAAGACAATGGCCACACCAATCAGCGACAACAACAGGATCGGGGCCACATTCAGCGCCGACAAGACCACAACGGCGATCAACACCCCAACCACGATGGGCGCATGCTTGCGGCGATAGGCGCGCTCGGACGGGGCGGAGATATCGACAAGGTCCATGTCAGCGGCAAGCCGCTGAATATCGGCCTGTGCCCCCTCTAACAGCAATGTGTCGCCCACCTGAACGACCAGATCATCCAACTGCCGCCCGATATTCTGGTTCTTGCGATGCGCCGCCAGTGGGTAAACCCCGTAGCGCCGCCGCAGGCGCATCGCGCCAAGGCTGCGCCCCACCATCCGGCATCCCGGTGTGATCAGCACCTCGACCGTCGTAGTCTGCACCGACGAAAGCTTGTCCACCAGGCGCAGTTCCTTGGATTCCTGAAGTGCCAGCACCTCGGACATCGGCGTGCGCAAGACAACGCGGTCGCCTGCCTCCAGCGTCACCTCTGCCAACTCGCGCCGCAAGCTGGCATCCCCCCGCAGCACATCGACAACCCGCATGTTGTCGGGCTTGAACACCGCAACCTCATTCACCTTCTGGCCAATGATGGAACTGGCTTCGGGCACGGCGACTTCGGTAAAGAACTTCATCCGACTGCGATCGGTCAGCATCATCGCCATGCTGTCCCGATCCGGCAAAAGGCGCTTTGTGAACAGCGCCAGATAGGCAAGCCCCACGAGGGAGGCCACGATGCCCAAGGGCGTGATCTCGAATATCCCGAAGGGTTCCATCCCCTTGGCGCGGACCACACCATCGACCACGATATTGGTCGAGGTGCCGATCAGCGTGATCGTGCCGCCAAAAATCGCCAGATAGGATAGGGGAATCATCAGCTTGCTCGGGGAAAGCTGCATGGCGCGGGCCAGTTGCATGAACACCGGGATCATCACCACAACGATGGGGGTGTTGTTCAAAAAGGCCGACATGGACACCACGCCCACGCAAATCAACGCAAGCGACCGCTTTGGCCGCTGGCCCACATGCCGCAAGGCCAGTTGGGTGGCACCGTCCAAGGCCCCTGTGCGCACCAAAGCGCCCGAGATGATGAACATGGCCGCAATCGTCCAAGGGGCGGCGTTCGAAAACACGGCCACCGCATCTGCCTGCGGCAAAATCCCAAGGATCAGCATAAGGGCCGCGCCCCCAATGGCCGTGACCTCGACCGGATAGGTCTCTTTGACGAACAGGGCCAGCATCCCCAGCAAAATGGCCATTGCCGCGTAGGCCTGCATCGCCTGATCAAGCTCTAACCCGAACATTGCGTCCCCTTTTAATCTCAGGACTCAAGACCCCAAGGCAGCCCCTTTGATCGCGCTTGATGACGGCCTTGCTCTTGGCTGCACCAATGCCACGCCCGATAGCATGACCGCAAGGGCCAGCCACGCCAGCGGTGCCAACCGCTCACCCAAAATCAACATCGACCAAAAAACACCCGCTGCCGTCACAAGATACGAGCATTGCGACGCAAAAACAGCGCCCGCCCGTCCGGCAAGCCAAACATAGCCTGCGTAGCAAAGGCCATGGACAAGGCTTGACAGCACCAATGCCCCCTCGGCCCGGCCGAACCCATCCAGCGGATTGATCCATTGCCCCGAAATCAGGGTCAGCGGCAGGCACATCACCACGCCGACAAGGCTTGCCATGAACATCGCCTGAAACGCATCCATTCCGGCTGTGCCTTGGCGGGCCACGAAATTGGCCTCCATCGCATAAAACAGCGGCCCGATCAGCGCGAGCGGGATAAACGCCAACAGTCCCGCCGCATAAAGCCCTGCCCCCGGTGCCGCTATCAGGGCGACCCCGGCCAACCCAAGCGCCAACCCCGCCAGACGTGCCGGCGAAAACCGGTCCATCCCCAAGGCCAGTGCCATTGGAAACGACAACATCGGCACGGCGGAAATCAAGATCGCCATGATTCCTGCAGGCAGCCGCCCAATACTGATATAATAGCTCAGATTAGGCACCAAGGTGCCGATCACCGCCACGATGGCCGCAAAGATCAACGCATCGCGCCGCCAAACGATCCCACGACCGCGGGCCAGGGTGATGGTCCCCAACAGCAGCGAGCAAATCACCAATTGCCAAAAGATCAGACCGAATGGCCCATGCCCTGTGCTGACCGAGATTTTGCCCAAGGGCTGCGTCAACCCCCACCCCAACCCCAGCAGGCAAAGCACCGAAACCAGCAAACCCCGCTCTCGCCCCACGGACAACCGCAGGTCAGGGGTCATGGCGTTGCCTCTTCCAGACGGCCACCCACACGGATCATCCGCACCCGCAGGGCCTTGCCCGTGCGGTCATCCGTCTCGACAAAAACACCAGACAAGGTTGCTGGCCCTACCGCAGGCTCAAACCGCCCCTTCACCATCCCGGTGATAAAGCGGCGCAGGGGTTCCATCTTTTCCATGCCGATGACGCTGTTGTAATCGCCGCACATGCCGGCATCGGTCAGATAGGCCGTGCCGCCCGGCAAGATCTGTGCGTCACCCGTTGGCACATGGGTATGGGTGCCCACGACAAGGCTGGCCTGCCCGTCACACCAATGCCCCATGCCCATCTTTTCGCTGGTCGCCTCGGCATGCACGTCGATCAGCGCGGCCTGGACCGCGCCGCCAAGGGGATGGGCCTTGAGCACCTGCTCGATGGCGGAAAACGGGTCGTCAAAGGGGCGCTTCATGAAGACCTGCCCCAAGACCTGCGCCACCAGAACCTTGCGACCCTGCGTGGCCGTGAACACGCGCCAGCCCTTGCCGGGGGCCACTTTGCTGAAATTCATCGGGCGCAAAATCCGTGGCTCGCTTTCGATGAAACTGGCCATGTCCTTTTGGTCAAAGGCATGGTCGCCCAGCGTCAGGCAATCTGCCCCAGCGGCCAGCAAGGCGCGCGCATGATCGCCCGACAGGCCCGCACCGCTGGTCGCATTCTCGCCATTGACCACGACGAAATCGAGGCCCCATTCCACCCGCAGGGTCGGCAACCGCTCGGCCACAGCCGCGCGTCCAGATCGCCCCACAACATCGCCAAGGAAAAGCATTCGCATGCCATCCGATTATGCCGCCAAGGGACGCCCGGCAAGCGAATTCAGCAGCGCCGAGCGGCCTCGGCGCATCGGCCTGCCTCTGCCTCCTCGGTTTGGGCCAGAGGCAGGATGCGCAAGGCGCCGCATTGACGCCGCCCACCACCCCGCTAGGCTTGCCTCATGACCGACCTTCCCCCCCAGCTTGCCGCATGGTTCGCCACCAAATCATGGGCCTTGCACCCGCATCAGCAAACCATGCTGGACCAAGACATGGCCCGCTCCACCCTGTTGATCGCCCCCACGGGCGGCGGGAAAACCCTTGCGGGGTTTCTGACGACATTGGCTGAACTGGGGCCTACCCCCGCGCCGGGGTTGCACACGCTTTATATCTCGCCGCTCAAGGCACTGGCCGCTGACATCCGGCGCAATCTGCGCGCGCCCATCGAAGGGGCGGGCCTTGCCATTCGGGTTGAGGATCGCACGGGCGACACCACCCAAACACAGCGCAAACGCCAGCGCGCCGATCCGCCCCATATCTTGCTGACCACGCCAGAAAGCCTTGCGCTTTTGCTGTCGTATGAGGATGCGCCGCGTATTTTCCAATCCTTGCAACGGGTTGTGATTGACGAAATCCACGCGCTGGCCGAATCCAAGCGCGGCGACCAACTCTCGCTTCTCGTGGCAAAGCTGGCCACGATGGCCCCCGGCCTGCGCCGCGTGGGCCTGTCGGCCACGGTTGAAGACCCGCCTGCCCTTGCGCGTTTTCTCGGCCCCGACACGACAATCCTCAAGGCAGACCCCGGCCCCGACCCCGATATCGCCATGTTGACCTGCGACCAGCCCCCCCCTTGGGCGGGGGGCGGCGGGCGCTATGCCATTCCAGCCATTCTGGATCTGATCCGCGCGCACCAGACCACGCTGATCTTTCACAATACCCGCGCGCAAGCCGAACTGTTCTTTCGTGACCTCTGGCTGCAAAATGATGAGGGGCTGCCCATTGCAATCCACCACGGCAGTCTTGCCCGCGAACAGCGCGAAAGGGTCGAGGCGGCGATGGTCGCCGGTGCCTTGCGCGCCATCGTCTGCACCGGCACGCTGGACCTTGGGATCGACTGGGGCGATGTCGATCTGGTCATTCAGGTCGGGGCCCCCAAGAACGTCAAGCGCCTGGTCCAGCGCATTGGCCGCGCCAATCACCGCTACAACGCCCCGTCAAAGGCGCTGCTTGTGCCCGCAAACCGCTTTGAGGTGGTGGAGTGCAAGGCCGCGTTGGATGCGGTGCGCGACCATACGCTGGATGGCGAACCCCGTGGCCCCGGCCCGCAAGACGTGTTGTGCCAGCATATCTTGCTGACCGCCTGTGCAGGGCCCTTTGATGCCGCCGCACTTTATGCCGAGATCACCTTGGCTGGCCCCTATCACGCCATCACGCAGGCAGAGTTCGATGCCATCCTCGATTTCGTGGCCACCGGCGGCTATGCCCTGCGCGCCTATGATCGCTGGCAGCGGCTGAAACTGACAGCAGGCAAATGGCATTTGCGCGACCCGCGCGCGGCGGCGCTGATCCGGCAGAACCTTGGCACCATCATCGACATTGAGACGCTGAAAGTGCGCCTGCGAAACCGCTTTGGCGGCACGCCCTTGGGCGAGGTGGAGGAAGATTTCGCCGCCTCCCTCACCCCGGGCGACACCTTTTTGATCGGCGGTGAAGTTGTGCGCTATGAAGGGCTGCGCGAAATGACGGTTGAGGTCAGCCGCACCCCCGGTCGCGACCCGAAGGTGGCGGTGTTCAACGGCACGAAATTCGCGACCTCCACCCTGTTGACCGAGCGCATCCTGACGATCTTTGGCCAAGATCGCTGGCCAGACCTGCCCGCCCATACCGCAAGCTGGCTGTCGCTTCAGCGCGAGGTGTCGCGCCTGCCCGATGCGGACAGTCTGCTTTTGGAAAGTTTTCCCCATGACGGGCGCGAACATCTGGTGATCTATGGCTTTGCGGGCCGCAATGCGCAGCAAACCCTTGGCCTGTTGATCACCAAAACCATGGAGGATCAGGGTCTTGCCCCGCTTGGCTTTGTCGCGACGGATTACGCCACGCTGATCTGGGGGTTGGAGCCTGTGACCGACCCTGCCCCCCTGTTTGACCTTGCCGCCCTGCAAGAGGGGTTGGAAAGTTGGCTTGCGGGCAATGCGGTGATGAAGCGCACCTTTCGCGCATCGGCCATCATCGCGGGATTGATCGAACGCAGCCATCAGGGCCGCCGCAAATCCGGGCGGCAGGCCACGTTTTCGTCAGATATCCTTTACGACACGCTGCGCAAATATGACCCCGATCACCTGCTGATGAAAATCACCCGGACCGAGGCCATGCGCGGCATGGTCGATTTTGGCCGGGTCGAGGCGATGCTGGCCCGTGTGGGCGACCGGATCGAATTGAAACGCCTGCCCCGGATCACCCCCCTTGCCGCGCCGCTGTTTCTGGAGCCGGGAAAGATCCCGGTCCATGGGCAGGGGCGTGAGCGTCTGGCCGAGGATGCGGCCCGCCAGTTGATGCGGGACGCAGGATTGGAATAGGGCGGTTCAGACCCGCGCCTGCCGGATCAGCGCCAGAATATCCTTGGCCGCAGCAGGGATGTTGGTGCCCGGCCCAAAGATCGCCTTTACCCCGGCTTTATACAAGAAATCATAGTCTTGCTGGGGGATAACGCCGCCACAGATCACCAGAATATCGCCCGCGCCCGCATCGCGCAGCGCCTCGACCAGTTTGGGGGCAAGGGTCTTGTGGCCTGCGGCCTGTGACGAAATTCCGATCACATGCACATCATTGTCGACGGCATCTTGCGCGGCCTCTTCCGGGGTTTGGAACAGCGGGCCCACATCGACGTCAAAGCCGATATCGGCAAAGGCTGTGGCGATAACCTTGGCGCCCCGGTCATGCCCGTCTTGCCCCATCTTGACCACCAACATGCGCGGGCGGCGGCCCTCTTCTTCGGCAAAGGCCTCCACGTCGCGCTGAATGGCCTCAAAGCCTGCGTCGCCCTCATAGGCGGCGCCGTACACGCCGGCCAAAGTCTTCACCTCTGCCCTGTGGCGACCGAAGACCTTTTCCATGGCGTCGCTGATCTCCCCTACGGTTGCGCGGGCGCGGGAGGCGACCACGGCGGCCTCCAGCAGATTTCCCCCATCGGCGGCGCGGCGGGTCAATTCGGCCAGCGCCGCCTGACAGGACGCCTCGTCACGGGCGGCGCGGGTGGCCTGCAGCCGCGCAACTTGCGATTCCCGCACGGCCACGTTGTCGATATCAAGGAAATCGATCGGGTCTTCCTTGTCTTTGCGGTATTTGTTGACGCCAACGATCACCTCTTGGCCACGGTCGATCATCGCCTGACGACGGGCGGCGGATTCCTCGATCCGCAACTTGGGCATGCCGCTGGCCACGGCCTTGGTCATACCACCCATGGCCTCGACCTCTTCGATCAGCTTCCACGCCTCCTCGGCCAACTGATGCGTCAGGCTTTCGACGTAATAGCTGCCCGCCAAGGGATCGACGACATGGGTGATCCCGGTTTCTTCTTGCAAGATCAATTGGGTATTGCGCGCGATCCGGGCGCTGAATTCAGTGGGCAGGGCAATCGCCTCATCCAGTGCATTGGTGTGCAGGGATTGCGTGCCGCCCAGAACGGCCGACATCGCCTCATAGGCGGTACGGATCACGTTGTTATAGGGGTCTTGTTCTTGCAAAGACACGCCAGAGGTCTGGCAATGGGTGCGCAGCATCGACGAGGCGGTTTTCTTGGGTGCAAACTCTGCCATGATGCGGTGCCACAGCATGCGGGCGGCGCGCAGTTTTGCGGCCTCCATGAAGAAATTCATGCCGATGGCGAAAAAGAACGACAGCCGCCCCGCAAAATCATCAACGTTCATGCCCCGCGCAATTGCCGTGCGGACATATTCGCGCCCGTCGGCAAGGGTGAAGGCCAGTTCCTGCACAAGGTTCGCGCCCGCCTCTTGCATGTGATAGCCCGAGATCGAGATGGAGTTGAACTTTGGCATCTCGGCGCAGGTGTATTCGATGATATCCGCGATGATCCGCATGCTGGGTTCGGGCGGATAGACATAGGTGTTGCGGACCATGAATTCCTTGAGAATATCATTCTGAATGGTGCCCGACAGGGCCGCACGTGGCACGCCCTGCTCCTCACCGGTGACGATGAAATTGGCAAGGATCGGAATGACCGCGCCGTTCATCGTCATGGAAACGCTGACTTTTTCCAAGGGGATGCCATCAAACAGGATCTTCATATCATCGACGCTGTCAATCGCCACACCCGCTTTGCCGACATCGCCCACAACGCGGGGATGATCCGAGTCATAGCCACGGTGGGTGGCCAGATCGAAGGCGACGGACACACCCTGCTGCCCCGCCGCAAGGGCCTTGCGGTAAAAGGCGTTGCTTTCCTCGGCGGTGGAAAAGCCCGCATATTGCCGGATGGTCCAAGGGCGACCCGCATACATCGTGGCGCGCACACCGCGCGTAAAGGGGGCGATTCCGGGCACGCCCCCCATATGGGGAAGGTCCTTCACATCCTCAGCCGTATAGAGCGGTTTGACCGTGATCCCCTCTAGCGTGGCCCATGCCAGCGTGTCGGGCGATGCGCCCTTGAGGTCCTTGCTGGCCAGTGCGGCCCAGGCATCCAACTTTTCGGTCATGATCTTCTCCGTCATCCACCCTTGGGTTTCCCTGTTCCCAGCCCTATGTAGGGATCAAAGGGGAACCGTATGAAAACGCTTTACGTTCTTGTTCTTGCGGCGTTTCTGCCGCTTGCTGCCACCGCGCAAGGCACGGCGGAGGCATCTTCGTCAACCGAGGCGGACATTCCGGTGCCCTTTGGACCGCAATCCGCCGCCGATGTGGTCTTTGGCGACCTGCTTTATATCAAACGTCCGGTCGTCGTCTTTGCCGACAGCCCCAATGACCCCAATTACGTCCGCCAGATGGAGTTGCTGCTGCAAGACCTGCCCAGTCTGGAATCGCGCGACGTGATCTTGATCGTGGATACCGACCCCGGCGCAAAGACCGAATGGCGGCTGAAACTGCGGCCGCGCGGGTTCAGCCTTGTGCTGATGGACAAGGACCTTGCCCCCGTGATCCGCAAGCCCCTGCCGTGGGAAGTGCGCGAGATCACCCGCGCCATCGACAAGTTCCCGCTGCGCCGCCAAGAGGTGCTGGAGCGCAACCCGGCGGGGCGCTGAGGGGGGGCACCTTCGGTACACCCCCTGTACACCCCCCGTGCAGACGGGCAGTGCACCCGATTGCGCGCCGTTTTCCACCCTATTCAAACTCCATGATCACTTCGTCGACCTTCAGGCTGGAGCCTGCTGTGGCCTTGATTGCCTTGACCACGCCCCGGCGTTCGGCCTTGAGGATGTTTTCCATCTTCATCGCCTCCACCGTGGCCAGTGCCTGACCCTCTTGCACCTCGTCACCTTCGGCAACGTTGATCTTCACGACCAGACCCGGCATCGGGCAGAGCAGGAATTTCGACGTGTCGGGCGGCAGCTTTTCGGGCATCAGTTTGGCCAGTTCCGCCTGACGCGGGCTTTGGACATGCACCTTCAGCTCGGCCCCGCGCACACGGACGCGAAAGCCCATCGGAACCTTGCCGACCTTGAGCACCAAGGGCGTGCCATCGACGCTGAGCCGCGCGAGGGACTGGCCGGGGGCCCAATCACTTTGCACCCGCAGGTTTTCGCCATCGGGGAAGGTGACGGTGCTGCCTGATTTGTCGGCGGCGATCTGCACGGCATGGCTTTCGCCTTGCAGGGTCACCACCCAATCGTCGCCCACGCGGCGCTGATGATTATCCATGGTGCCCGAAATGCGCGTGCGCCGGATTTCGGCCACGCGGTTCATCGCAGCCGATGCGGCGGCCACACGGCGCAACATGGGCGCGTCAAGGGTGACGCCCTGAAACCCGTCGGGGAATTCCTCGGCGATGAAGGCCGTGGTGATATTGCCGCTGACAAAGCGCGGGTGATCCATCACGGCGGCGCAGAACGGCAGGTTGTGACCGATGCCTTCGACCTCGAACGTGTCAAGGGCGACGCGCATCTCTTCGATCGCCTTGTCGCGGGTCGGGGCCCATGTGCAAAGTTTGGCGATCATCGGGTCGTAGAACATGCTGATCTCGCCCCCTTCGAACACGCCCGTATCGTTGCGCACGATGCCGCTTTCGGTGGCCCCTTCGACCGGGGGGCGATAGCGGGTCAGGCGACCGATGGAGGGCAGGAAGTTGCGATAGGGGTCCTCGGCGTAGAGGCGGCTTTCCATCGCCCAGCCGTTGATCTTGAGGTCGGACTGCGCGAACGACAGCGGCTCGCCATTGGCGACGCGAATCATCTGTTCGACCAGATCGACCCCGGTGATCAGTTCGGTGACGGGATGTTCGACCTGCAACCGCGTGTTCATCTCAAGGAAATAGAAGTTGCGGTTGCCGTCCACGATGAATTCCACCGTGCCAGCAGAGGTATATCCCACAGCACGGGCCAAGGCGCAGGCCTGTTCGCCCATGGCCTTGCGGGTGGCCTCATCCAGGAACGGCGACGGGGCCTCTTCGATGACCTTTTGATTGCGGCGCTGGATGGAGCATTCGCGTTCGTGCAGATAGACGTAATTGCCATGCTTGTCGGCCAGCACCTGAATTTCGATGTGGCGCGGTTGGGTCACGAATTTCTCGATGAAAATCCGGTCATCGCCAAAGCTGCTGGCGGCCTCGTTCTTGGACGATTGAAAGCCTTCGCGGGCCTCGGCGTCGTTCCATGCGATGCGCATGCCCTTGCCGCCGCCGCCGGCCGATGCCTTGATCATCACCGGATAGCCGACCTGACCGCTGATTTTCACCGCCTCATCGGCGTCGGCGATCAGGCCCATATAGCCGGGCACCGTGGAGACGCCTGCCTCCATCGCGATTTTCTTGGAGGTGATCTTGTCGCCCATCGCCTCGATCGCGGGGGAAGGCGGGCCGATGAACACGACGCCTTCTTTTTCCAACGCGGCGGCGAAGTTCATGTTTTCGCTGAGAAAGCCATAGCCGGGATGCACCGCCTCGGCCCCGGTTTGGCGCACGGCGGCCATGATCTTGTCGATCACGATATAGGATTGGTTTGCCGGTGAGGGGCCAATGTGCACCGCCTCATCCGCCATTTTCACATGCAGGGCATTGCGGTCAGCGTCAGAGTAGACGGCCACCGTCTTGATACCCATCAGCTTGGCCGTCTTGATGACGCGGCAAGCGATTTCCCCCCGGTTGGCGATCAGGATTTTCTTGAACAAGGCTCTCTCCCTTCGGATGCACGCGCCGGGCCATGGACGCGGGCACGAAAATGCAATCGGCCAGCCGAGGGGGTTCCCCGGCTGGCCGAAATCATGAGTTCAGATTGTGGGGCTAGATCAGCCGCAAACGCCGGAGTTGCCCGCAAAGATGCCAAGCGCGCCGCCGACGAGGGCCGATTCAGCAAGGTTGTTGTCCGTGATCGCGCCAAGGGCCGCGCCGGATGCCGCGCCAACGCCTGCACAGGTCGTGGTCGGGTTGGGCTGCACGCAGCCAGCAAGAGGAAGAATACAAATTGCAAGAAGGATAAGTGATTTACGCATGGAGCACTGCCTCGTTTCAGAGTTGTTGTGTGCTTCACTCTTATCTTATCGCTCGCCAATCGAAAGTCACAATTCCAGCCGAACACAGAAACTTGCTTGGCATCGGCAAAGGATTGCTCAGCCAAGAAAGCCGGCCCGGTCACATGCAAACCGGGCCGCAGGAAGCGGGCTAAGGAACCAGACCGCCTGACGTGTTTCGACACAAGATTTGGCCGTAACGTCCCGTCATTGTGCACATTTGCGCCGATGGAGCCAAATGACAAAAGGACATGCGCCACGCCATCGGCATAGGCTTGCCCAGATTGGTCAACCATCGGCGGCAACATGCTCATTCGTCATCATCCTCCCATTCCTCGTCTTCCCATTCCGGCTCTGCGGCATCGGCGGCAAAGACTTCGGGGAAAGAGATCTGGGCTTTCTTGAGGTCGATTTTCAAAAGCGCGTCATAGCTTTCGGGATCAAACGGGTCTTCGGCGGGGATGACCTCACGGCCAAACAGCCAAGACAAACGCCCGGCATCCAGATTTCCACGCTCAAAAGGTTCTTCGCCAAAGCAACGCCACAGGGCCGCCATAAAGCCCTTGTCGGCCTTGACGTCGGCATGTTTGCGATCGCGATAGCGTTCCCGCTTGATCAGCTTTGCGGGCCCATCTTTCTTGTTCGCGCGACGGATGGTGAATTGGAAATCAGTGCCCGGAAGGCGACCGGGAAAACCGCGATGTTTCAGCATGATGCGCCCCCCAGTTCGGTGGGCATGCACAGCGGTGCGGCGATGCGAAATCGGGCGGGCCTGCCCGGAAGGTTGAAGACGGCCCGCCCGGAAGTCTTACTTGTACTTGCCGGTGTAGGTCGGCTCAACCGAAACAGGCTCGTCGACGTAGACGATCTCTTCGGTCTTTGGCGCACATGCTGCGGCGAAAGCCACGATGCACATTGCAAAAACGATTTTGCTCTTAGACATCCTCTTCTCCTATATTCTTGGAGAGCTGTCAGAGGAAAAGCCCCCTGATCCAGCCCCCGTTGCGAGGCAAAGGCCGCTTGGGTTCGGCCTGCTGGCACATTAGCCCAATTTTCAAGGATTTGACACGCGGTCGACGCCAAGTTTGCCGCCTGTGACTCTGCTACATCAGGACGCGCGGCTTGCGCCGATTGAATAACCAAATGTGGTAGCAACATCAGAACATCTCCCAAATGCAGGTTCCGTCGGCAAAGGAGACCGCTTTGAAAACCTGCGTGGCCTCTGGCATTGTTTCGCCAAAAGGCGCGGGGTGATCCGACAGAGCGGGGCGATCCGACAGTGGGGTGACGATCTGCTGGGGTCGTCCCCAAGCGCGCCGAGTCGGAGCAAGGCATGGGGGCGGGCGCGTGCCCGGTCGGCAAGGCCCAGCCATCCGCCTCGACAGCATGGCTAAAGGGGGCAACGGGGCGGGAACCGCCGCTGATCATATGAAAGAGTGGCACGAAGAACCTCCTGAAGGGTTACAGGGGAATGTTATCGTGTTTCTTCCACGGGTTCGCCAGCTTCTTTGTCCGCAAACTGGCAAAGGCGCGGGCGATGCGGCGGCGCGTGGAGTGGGGCATGATCACCTCGTCGATAAAGCCCTTTTCGGCGGCCACGAAGGGATTGGCGAAACGGTCTTCATATTCCTTGGTCAGACGGGCGATGTCCTCGGCCGATTTGCCGCGATGGATGATCTCGGTCGCGCCCTTGGCCCCCATCACGGCGATTTCCGCCGTTGGCCACGCATAGTTGAAATCACCGCGCAGATGTTTGGAGGCCATCACATCATAGGCCCCGCCATAGGCTTTGCGGGTGATCACCGTCACCTTGGGCACCGTCGCCTCGCCATAGGCGAACAGCAGCTTTGCCCCGTGCTTGATGACGCCGCCCAATTCTTGCGACACACCGGGAAGGAACCCCGGCACATCGACAAGCGTCAGGATCGGGATTTCGAAGGCATCGCAAAAGCGCACAAAGCGGGCGGCCTTGCGGCTGGAATCGATGTCAAGGCAGCCTGCCAGAACCATCGGCTGATTGGCCACGACGCCGACCGATTGCCCCTCCAGCCGGATGAAACCGGTAATGATGTTTCCGGCATAGTCGCGCTGGATCTCGAAAAAATCGCCCTCATCAGCAATTTTCCCGATCAGTTCCTTCATGTCATAGGGCATGTTCGGATTGTCGGGGATCAGTGTATCAAGGCTGGTCTCGATCCGTGCCGGATCATCAAAGAACGGGCGGACGGGGGCTTTTTCGCGGTTGTTCAGCGGCAAGAAGTCGATCAGGCGGCGGGTTTCGGCCAGCGCCTCGACATCATTTTCAAACGCGCCATCGGCCACGCTGGATTTCTTGGTATGGGTGCTGGCACCGCCCAGCTCTTCGGCCGTTACCACCTCATTGGTCACGGTTTTCACCACGTCAGGCCCGGTCACGAACATATAGGAGGTGTCTTTGACCATGAAGATGAAGTCGGTCATCGCGGGCGAATAGACCGCGCCGCCGGCGCAGGGGCCCATGATCAGGCTGATTTGCGGCACCACGCCGCTGGCCATGATATTGCGCTGAAACACCTCGGCGTAGCCGGCAAGAGAGGCCACGCCCTCTTGAATCCGCGCGCCGCCGGAATCGTTCATGCCGATCACCGGAGCGCCGTTTTGCAGCGCCATATCCATGATCTTGCAAATCTTTTGCGCATGGGTTTCGGACAGGGAGCCGCCGAAAACCGTGAAATCCTGACTGAAGACATAGACCATGCGGCCATTGACCGTGCCCCATCCGGTCACCACGCCGTCGCCTGCGGGGCGGTCTGCCTCCATCCCGAAATCGGTGCAGCGATGAGTCACGAACATGTCGAACTCTTCAAAGCTGCCCTCATCAAGCAAAAGCTCGATCCGCTCACGGGCGGTCAGCTTGCCCTTGGCATGCTGCGCATCAACCCGGCGCGCGCCACCGCCCTGACGGGCCACATCGCGGCGGGCCTCAAGCTGTTGCAAGATGTCCTTCATGGTGGCGTCCTCCCCTTCGGTTATGGCGCAGCATAAGGCCGGTCGGGGGGCTGCGAAAGCAGATTTCGGTAAATTTGCAAATTATTGGCAGACCCGTGATCGCAAATTGCATATCTGCAAATTCTCGCCCCGCTGACCGCTGCATGCCCCTTTCGCGTCCACCGAGGAACGGCTAGCGATATCGGCACAATCGCCATTCGCAGATCAAGGGTGCTGCCATGCCATTTTCCGTTCCGGTCCTGACCATCGGGCTGCTTGTTGCGTCGAATATCTTCATGACCTTTGCCTGGTATGGCCACCTGAAGTTCAAGCAAGCCCCCATCGTGACGGTGATCCTGATCAGCTGGGGGATCGCCTTGTTTGAATATATGTTGCAGGTGCCCGCCAACCGGATCGGCCACGGTCACTTCAGCGCGGCCGAGCTCAAGACCATACAAGAGGTCATCACCCTGTCTGTTTTCGCAATCTTCTCGGTGCTTTACCTGAAAGAGCCGCTGGCGTGGAACCACCTGCTTGGCTTTGCCTGCATCGGGCTGGGGGCCTTTTTCATCTTTCACAAATGGGCATAGGCGCACAGGCACATCTGCACAAATACCGTGGACAAGGCGCGCTGACAGGCCTAGCTGAAAGGAATGCAAGACAAACGCTTCCTTGATCGCAAGACACCGCCGCATATTGCGACGCTGATCTTGCTGGCGGGCCTGTCGGCCCTGACGATGAACATCTTCCTGCCGTCCCTGCCCGGCATGGCCGCGTGGTTTGATGCGCCCTATGCGCTGATGCAACTGTCGGTGGCGCTGTATCTGGCGGTATCGGCGGTGTTGCAGGTGGTGATCGGGCCGATTTCCGACCGCTTTGGCCGGCGCCCGGTTCTGCTTTGGTCGCTGGCGCTGTTCTTGCTGGCGACCTTGGGCACGCTTGTTGCGCCCAATGCCACGGTGTTCTTGATCTTTCGCATGGCACAGGCGGTGATTGCGGCGGGCATGGTGCTGAGCCGGGCCGTGGTGCGCGATATGGTGCCTGATGAACAGGCCGCCTCGATGATCGGCTATGTCACCATGGGGATGAGCATCGTGCCGATGATCGGCCCCGTCATTGGTGGCGTTCTGGACGAGGCGATTGGCTGGCAGGCCAATTTTGGCCTGTTGTTCGCGCTTGGCGCGGTGACGCTGTGGCTGGTCTGGGCCGATCTGGGCGAAACAGCTGTGGTGCGCAAGGTCTCGCTGATGGATCAGGTGCGGAATTACCCCAAGCTGCTGACATCGCAACGCTTTTGGGGCTATGCGCTGTGCGCGGGCTTTTCCTCGGGATCGTTCTTTGCCTTTCTGGGCGGCGCGCCCTTTGTGGGAACGCAGGTGTTTGGCCTGTCGTCGTCCGAGATCGGGGCGCTGTTTGCGATCACCGCTGTTGGCTATGCGGCGGGCAATTTCATCGCCGGGCGCTTTTCCGTGCGGATCGGGATGAACCGGATGGTGCTGTTTGGCGCGCTGTCGAGTGTGATCGGCCTTGGGCTGCTGGCGGCGCTGACGCTGATCGGCGTGCATTCGCCTTATGTCTTTTTCGGACTGATGATCTCGATGGGCCTTGGCAATGGCATGACCATGCCCAATGCCACGGCAGGCATGTTGTCGATCAAGCCGGAACTGGCGGGAACGGCGTCGGGTCTGGGCGGGGCGATCATGATTGGCGGCGGCGCGGCGCTGGCCGCCTTTGCCGGATATCTGCTGAAACCGGGATCGTCCGAGTTGCCCTTGGTGTTGTTGATGCTGGCATCGGCCTTTGCCGCCGTTGTGGCGATCCTTGCGGTGATGCGGCGCGCAAGGGCGCTTGGATTGGTGGCTTGACCTTGGCTTTGCAAAGCGAAAGATTGGCTTTGCAAACCGGGGGGCAAGAATGGCGACGCAAAAGCTGTATGCAGGCGCGAAACTGCGCGAGATGCGCACCCGCCTTGGCCTGACGCAAAAGGCGTTTTCGGAAAAGCTGGCGGTGTCGCTGCCCTATCTGAACCAGATGGAGAACAACAACCGCCCGGTGTCTGCCGCTGTGGTGCTGGCGCTGGCGCAAGAGTTCGGGCTGGATGTGACGGAACTGACCGTGGGCGAAAGCGAGCGGTTGGTCAGTGACATGCGCGAGGCCTTGGCCGACCCGGTGTTTGCCGCCAACAGCCCGCCGCTTTCGGACCTGCGCCTTGCCGCGTCAAATGCCCCCGCCTTGGCCCGCGCCTTTCTGGACCTGCACCGGGCCTACCGGCAGACCCATGAAAGGCTGGCCTCGCTGGATGAGGCGCTTGGCCGGGATGAGACATCCTTGCGCCCCAGCCCATGGGAAGAGGTGCGGGATTTCTTTCACTATTGCGACAATTACATTGATGCGGTGGACCGCGCGGCGGAACATTTCATCACCGGGCCAAAGGGCCGAAAAGACGTGATTTCTGCCGCCAAAGAGGCGTTGGCGCAGCGCGGTATAAGCCTGTACTTTTCCGACTCGGCCGTGATGCGGCAGATGGATCACGCGGCCAAGCGGCTGGATGTGTCGGCGCGCAGTGCGGGCCCGACGCAGCGGTTTCAACTGCTGTTGCAAGTGGCGCTGATCACGCAAAACGCGCTGTTGGAAGCCACCCTTGATCTGGCGCGGTTCCACACGCCCGAGGCGCGCGATATCGCCAAGATGGGCTTGGCCAATTACTTTGCCGGGGCGGCGCTGATGCCCTATCGCGCCTTCATGGCGGCCGCGCAGGAGACGCGGCATGATCTGGAGCGGCTGGCCGATATCTTTGGCGCCTCGATCGAGCAGGTGGCGCACCGGCTTTCCACCCTGCAACGGCCGGGGGCAAAGGGGATTCCGTTTTTCTTTGTGCGCGTCGATCAGGCGGGCACGATCACCAAGCGCCATTCCGCCACGCGGTTGCAATTTGCGCGCTTTGGCGGGGCCTGCCCGCTGTGGAATGTGCACCGCGCGTTTGAGACACCGGGGCGGTTCTTGCGGCAATTGGCCGAAACGCCCGACGGGGTGCGCTATCTGTGCCTTGCCCGCGATGTCAGCAAACCGGGTGGGTCCTATCATGCGCCCACGCGGCGCTATGCGATTGGACTGGGCTGCGAGGTGCGCCATGCGGCGGCGCTGGTTTATGCCGACGGCCTTGATCTGAAAGGGCATTTTGAACCCATCGGGATTTCATGCCGGATCTGCGAACGGGCCGATTGCCACCAAAGATCCGTGCCCCCCTTGGAACGGCGGCTGAGCGTGGACCCCAACCGCCGCACTGTCTTGCCCTATGAAATCGTGCCTTAACCTGCGGTCGGGGCCAAGGCGCGGGCGATCTGATCTTTCAGCTTTGCCCTTTCGCGGCGCAAATCAGCCTCGGCCTGATCTGACATCGGCTCCACCCGGGTTTCGGCCCGGTGCACGGCACGGTTGGCCACGTGATATGCCTCAAGCAGGTTTGCAAAATGGGCATCCGTTGCCTTCAGGTCGGCGATTGCCGCAGCTTGATCCGGGAAATCTTGGGCGATGTCATGGGGGGTATGGGTCATTTTTAGGTGCCTTTCGTGATTGCACGCAAAGGTTAGCCTGTGATCCTGCGGCGGACCTTGACCTCGATCAACTCAGCGACGGGCTTTGCGAAAGCCTGCGCGCTGCGCCTCAGCCTCGGTGCAAAACCATGCCTCGCCCTTGGTGGGCGAGATGCGGGTGGCGGCATAGTCGCGCTGGCCCGGCAGGTGATAGATGTGCTTGCCGGACGCGCCGACGTTGCCCTTGATCGCGCAATCGCCCGTCTCGACGGCCGGGGTGGCGGGTGCGGGGTGGCGATAGGTTTCCGGGGCGACCATCTTGCCCGCCCAAATGCCAAGGCCCAGCGCCTTTGCGGCCTGTTCATCCTTGGCATAGCGGCGGGAATAGCGCGTATAGGCGGTGGCCGCCCCGTTTTGCACCATGACCGCCCCCAGATCGACGCCATTGGCGGTGCAGATCGACACAAGGCGGCCATAGCGGTCGCGGTCAACGGTGGAGCATTGCACATCAAAGCTGGCGATGGCCTGTTGCAGCATCATGGCCGACCACGCGCCACAATCGCGCACCTGCCCGCGTTCATCGCAGATCTGGCCCTTTTCCGGGGCGTCGATGCCAAAGAGGCGGATGCGTTGGCCTGCAAGATCAATCGTATCGCCGTCGATCACCCGCACCTCGGGTTCTGCCGCCTGCGAGAGACTCGCGGCCAGACTCAGCACCAGAACAAGAACGGAACAAATCCTTAACATGCCCTGTGAGTGCCGCGAACGCTGCGGCGGATCAAGCAAAAAGTTAAGAATTCGTTAACGCGGCCACGGTGAGGGGTTTTCCCCTATCGTTGGGAGGTCCGCCACGCGGGATTGATCCACGGCTCTTGGTTGGAGGCGGCAAGGGGCGCGCGGCCAAGGATATGATCGGCAGCCTTTTCGCCCACCATGATCGACGGGCCGTTAAGGTTGCCATTGGTGATTTGCGGAAAGACCGAACTGTCGGCAAGCCGCAGGCCATCGACCCCGATCACCCTACATTCGGGGTCCACCACCGCCATCGGATCATTCCGGCGCCCCATCCGGGCCGTGCCGCAGGGGTGATAGGCGCTTTCGGCGTGGTCACGGATGAAGGCATCAATCTCGGCGTCACTCTGCACGGCTGCGCCGGGCTGAATCTCATGCTTTACAAAGGGGCGCATGGCGGATTGATCGAAAATCTCGCGCGTCAGGCGCACGGCGGCGCGGAAATCCTGCCAATCGGTCGGGTCGGACATATAGTTGAAGCGGATCACCGGGGCGTCATTCGGATCAGCTGACCGCAGCGTAACCGCACCGCGAGACCGCGAGCGCATGGGCCCGGTATGCACCTGAAAGCCATGCCCTTCGGCGGCGACCTTGCCATCATAACGCACGGCAATGGGCAAGAAGTGATACTGGATGTCGGGATATTCCACCCCGGCCTTTGAGCGGATGAATCCGCAGGCCTCAAACTGGTTGCTGGCCCCCAGCCCCTTGCCCGTGAACAACCATTGCGCGCCAATCGCGGCCTTGCCCCAGAGGTTCCAGTATTTGTACAGGCTGATGGGCTGCTTGGCCGCAAATTGCATATAGATTTCAAGGTGGTCTTGCAGATTTGCGCCCACACCGGGGCGGTCGGCGACCAGTGCGATGCCATGTTCGGCCAGATGCGCCGCAGGGCCGATGCCCGACAGCATCAACAACTTGGGGCTGTTGAGGCTGGAGGCGGCAAGGATCACCTCGCGCCCGGCCCGGATCACGAAAGGTGCGCCGCCCTGATCGACCTCGACCCCCGTAGCCCGGCCGTTTTCGATCACGATCCGGCGGGCAAGGCCGCGCACGACCTGCACATTGCCACTGGCCTGCGCGGGTTTGAGATAGGCATTGGCCGCCGACCAGCGCCGCCCTTTCCAGATCGTGGCCTCCATCGGGCCAAAGCCCTCTTGCGCCTGACCGTTGTAATCGGGGGTAACGGGATAACCCGCCTCGCGCCCGGCCTCGATAAAGGCGTTGAACAGCGGGTTCGAGCGCGGGCCTCGGGTGATGTGCAGGGGGCCATCCGTGCCGCGAAACTCTGCGCCCGATCCGCCATGCGAACTTTCCATCCGCTTGAAATAGGGCAGCACATCGGCATAGGCCCAGCCATCCGCCCCCATCCCGGCCCAAGTGTCAAAGTCGCGGGCATGGCCGCGCACATAGACCATGCCGTTGATGCTGGACGATCCGCCGATCACCTTGCCACGGGGCGTGACCAACTGGCGGTTGCCCAGATGCGGCTCTGGCTCGGAGTGCATCCCCCAGTCATAGCGCGACATGTTCATCGGATAGGACAGTGCCGCTGGCATCTGGATGAACGGTCCGGCGTCTGATCCGCCAAATTCGATCACCGTCACACGACGCCCGGCCTCGGCCAGACGGTAAGCCATGGCACAGCCCGCTGATCCCGCCCCGATGATCACATAATCCGCATACATGCCTTGGCCTTTTTCTTTCTTCACATCGTCATTCCACACCACGCCAGCGCGCCCGGCGGGCGGGTGGGTGGGGCCCGCCGGGGGCGCGGATCAATAGGGCGCGTCGACCGGGCCCATCCCCACATAAACGCTTTTGACTTGGGTATAATGCTCCACCGCCGCATGGCCGTTTTCGCGCCCGACCCCGGATTGCTTGACCCCGCCAAAGGGGGCCTCGACCGGGGTCAGGTTATAGGCGTTGATCCATGTCGTGCCGGCCTGCAACTGCCCCACAACCCGGTGCGCGCGGGCAAGATCGGCGGTGAACACCCCCGCCGCCAGACCAAATTCGGTGTCATTGGCGCGGGCGATCACCTCGGCCTCGTCCTCGAAATCCAGCACGGCCATGACCGGGCCGAACACTTCCTCACGCGCCAGCGTCATTGCATCGGTCACATCGGCAAAAACCGTGGGCTGCACGAAATAGCCGTCGTTGGCCGGGCCCCGCGCGCCGCCTGTGATCAGCCGCGCGCCCTCGGCCTTGGCCCCCTCGATATAGCCCATCACCTTGTCGAGTTGCACCGCACTGACCAAGGGGCCCATCTGCGTCGCCTCATCCAGCGGGTCGCCCAGCACGATCTTTTCTGACCGCGCCCGGAGCGAGGCAAGGAAGCGATCCTTGATCCCCTTTTGCACGAACACCCGTGTGCCATTGCTGCAGACCTGTCCGGTGGAATAGAAGTTCCCCAACATCGCGGCCCCAACCGCATCTTCCACACTGGCGTCATCAAAGACGATCAGCGGGGATTTGCCGCCCAATTCCATCGTCACATGGCGCACGCCCGCCGCCGCCGCCGCATAGACCTTGCGCCCCGTCGGCACGGACCCTGTCAGCGAGACCTTGGCCACCCGCGCATCCGTTGCCAGCGCAGCACCCACGGGGCCGCGCCCCTGCACCACATTGAACAGGCCTGCGGGCAGGCCCGCCTCGATATAGATCTCGGCCAGTTTCAGCGCGCCAAGCGGCGTCACTTCCGAGGGTTTGAACACCATCGCATTGCCAAGCGCGAGGGCGGGCGCGGATTTCCAGCAAGCGATCTGGCTAGGGTAATTCCACGCGCCAATGCCCACGCAAACCCCCAAAGGTTCGCGCAGCGTATAGACGAAATCACGGCCCAAGGGGATGGTTTCGCCCACCACCGTCGGGGCAAGCCCCGCGAAATACTCGATCGCATCGGCCCCCGAGGGCCAATCGGCGACCAGCGTTTCTTGCAGCGGTTTGCCGGTATCAAGGGTTTCCAGACGGGCAAGGTCGGGGTTGCGGTCGCGGATCA
Source organism: Paracoccaceae bacterium (assembly GCA_021741245.1). GTDB lineage: Bacteria > Pseudomonadota > Alphaproteobacteria > Rhodobacterales > Rhodobacteraceae > Pseudotabrizicola. The sequence continues at coordinate 245,097 of JAIOYF010000005.1, read as the reverse complement.
GATCGGCGGCCCGGCGCAAGATACGCGCCCGGTCAACCGGGCGCCATGTGGCCCAATCGGCTTGGGCACGGGTGGCACTGGCCAAGGCGCGGTCGATCAGCGCGGGGGTGGCGGCATGCAAGACCGCGATCACCTCACCCGTGGCGGGATAGATCACCTCGATCAGATCGCCCGCCGCATCTTCAACATAGGCCCCATCGATGAAATGGCTGGCTGTTGGCTGCGCTTTCATCCGCGCCCCCTTTCTGTTTGACTGTCCAGATAATCGAGTGCGACACGCACCGCCGCGAGCCCGTCGGGCGCGCCGGATTTCAGCACTTCGCGCAAATAGAGCCCGTCGATCAGCGCGCCCAGACCGCCTGCCACCTCTTCCGCCCTTGGCCCGGCAATGGGGCGCAGGCACGACAGAAGGTTTGAGCGCAGACGCCCCTGATAGATCGCCAGAAGACGCCGCGCCTCGGGCACGGTCTGGGCCAGAACCCAGAAGTTGAGCCAGGCACTGACCGCCTCGCGCCGGAAGTTCCCCGGGCTGAACGAGGCATAGAGGATCGCCTTGAGCCGGGCCTCGGGGCTTTCGGCGGCGGCAAGGGCGCCGCGCACCTCGGCGCCGTACAGGGTCAGGATGTGGCGCATGGCGGCCAGAAACATCCCCTCCTTGGAGCCAAAGTAGTGATGTGCCAGCGCCGAAGACATGCCCGCACGCTTGGCGATCTGGCTGACCGTCACATCCAAAGACCCAGTTTTCCCGATCTCGACGATCGTGGCTTTGACCAGCGCTTCCTTTCGGATAGGCTCCATCCCAAGCTTCGGCATCTGCACGGATTCCCAAAATATGCTTGCTTTTCTGTGCTAGCTTGAAGTTTATTGACTCGTCAATCAACAAAAAACAGGGAGCAATCATGACCCTTCGTTCCACACTACTTGCCACCACCGTCACCTTCGCCCTTGCGGGCAGTGCCTTTGCCGAAGGCTGTGACAAGATCATCTTTTCGGATGTGGGCTGGACCGACATCACGGCCACCACGGCGGCGACCAGCCTTGTGCTGAACGCCCTTGGCTATGAGACGGAAACCAAGCTTTTGTCCGTGCCCGTCACCTATACCGGCCTTGCCAGCGGCGATGTTGACGTGTTCCTTGGCAACTGGATGCCGACGATGGAGGCCGATATCGCCCCCTATCGCGAGGCAAAGACCGTTGATGTCGTGGCCGAGAACCTGAAGGGCACGCAATATACCCTTGCCACCAATGCCGCCGGGGCCGCGCTTGGCATCAAGAGCTTTGCCGACCTTGCCGCCAACAAGGATGCGCTGGAAGGCAAGATCTATGGCATCGAGGCGGGCAATGATGGCAACCGTCTGATCCTTGACCGGATCGCGGCCGATGATTTCGGCATGGGTGCCTTTGAACTGGTGGAAAGCTCCGAGGCCGGGATGCTGGCGCAGGCGGCCAATCTGGATGGAGACGGCAAGCCGGTTGTGTTCCTTGGCTGGGCCCCCCATCCGATGAATGCGGCGATGGAGTTGACCTATCTGAGCGGCGGCGAAGAGTGGTTCGGGGCCGAGGGCAGCGTCTTCACCAACACCCGTGCAGGCCTTGTCGCCGAATGCCCCAACACCGGCAAGCTGCTGACCAACCTGAGCTTCACGCTGGCCATGGAAAACGAGATCATGGGCGCGATCCTGAACGATGGTGCAGATCCGACAGAGGCCGCCAAGGCCTGGCTTGCCGCCAATCCGGCGACTTGGGAAGGCTGGCTGGAGGGCGTGACCACAAAAGATGGTGGCGATGCCAAGGCGGCTGTTTCTGCTGCCCTGAACTGATGTCTTGATGGCTGCGGGCAGGACCGGGGGGTTTCACACCCCCCGGACCCCCCGTGGGGTATTTATGAACAGATGAAGGGGCATGGCTGTGCTGGACTGGCTGACCGATCACAAAATTCCCGTCGGCAAGGCCGCCAAGGCCGTCTTTGGCTGGATGAACGAAAACCTTGGCCCGCTGTTTGATGCCATATCGGCCATGATGGAAGGGTTGATCGCTGGCATCCTGTGGCTGTTGCAGACCCCCCACCCCCTTGTGATCATTGCGTTTTTCGTGGGGCTGACCTGGGCATTGCAGCGCAATTGGAAGGTTTGTCTTGGCGTCTTTGTGGGGTTTTTGTTCATTCTGAACCAAGGTTATTGGAAGCCCACCACCGAAAGCCTGACCTTGATCTTGTCGTCTTGTGTGGTCTGCATGGGGCTGGGGGTGCCGATTGGCATTGCCGCGGCGCATCGGCCGCGGCTTTACAGCGCCATGGTTCCGGTGCTCGACCTGATGCAGACCTTGCCGACCTTTGTCTATCTGATTCCGGCGATCGTGTTCTTTGGCCTGGGCGCGGTGCCGGGTCTGATTGCCACGGTGATTTTCGTGCTGCCCGCGCCGATCCGTCTGACGCATCTGGGGGTATCCTCGACCCCGACGGCGCTGTTGGAGGCCGCAACCGCCTTTGGCGCGACACCGAGCCAGCGGCTGTGGAAGGTGGAATTGCCCTATGCCTTTCCCCAGATCATGGCGGGGCTGAACCAGACCATCATGCTGTCGCTGTCGATGGTGGTGATCGCGGCCCTTGTGGGCGCGAATGGGCTGGGGGTGCCGGTGGTGCGGGCGCTGAACAGTGTCAACACGGCGCTTGGCTTTGAATCGGGGTTCATCATCGTTGTCGTGGCCATCTTGCTGGACCGGATGCTGAGGGTAAGCCGATGAATGTTGTGGAGTTTGACCGGGTCAGCATTGTTTTTGGCGATGCCCCGGACCGCGCGCTGCCGCTGATGGATCAGGGCAAGTCCCGCGCCGAGGTGCAAAGCGCCTGCGGGCAGGTTCTGGGGGTGCATGACTGTTCGCTGACGGTGGCCGAAGGGGAGATCCTTGTGCTGATGGGGCTGTCGGGATCGGGCAAATCCACGCTGTTGCGCGGGGTGAATGCGTTGAACCCGGTGGTGCGCGGCGAGGTGCGGGTGCATGACGGGGCCAAGATGATCTCTGTCACCCAGGCCGATCCGGCCACGCTGCGCCGCCTGCGGCTGAGCCGGATTGCCATGGTGTTTCAGCAATTTGGTCTGCTGCCATGGCGCAGCGTGCGCGAGAATGTAGGGCTTGGGCTGGAACTGGCGGGGATGTCGGTGGCCGAGCGCAAGCAGCGGGTGGATCAGCAACTGGCCTTGGTGAACCTGTCGCAATGGGCCGAGCGGCGGGTGGGGGAGCTTTCGGGCGGGATGCAGCAGCGGGTGGGCCTTGCCCGCGCCTTTGCGACCGAAGCGCCGATCCTGTTGATGGATGAGCCCTTTAGCGCGCTGGATCCGCTGATCCGGGCGCGGTTGCAAGACGAGCTGCTAGACCTGCAGGCCAAGTTGAAGCGCACCATCATCTTTGTCAGCCACGATCTGGATGAGGCGTTCAAGATCGGCAATCGCATCGCCTTGATGGAGGGGGGGCGCATTGTGCAGATTGGCACGGCGCGGGAGATCATCGCCAATCCGGTGTCGGAATATGTGGCGGAATTCGTGGCCCATATGAACCCGCTGTCGGTGCTGACGGCGCGGGATGTGATGGTGCCGGGCACCTCGACCGGATCGCTCGCGGTGGAGGCCGAAACGCCGGTCAAGGAGATCATGGCCGCCATGCGCGATGGGGCGGCGGAAATTGCGGTGACCGAAAATGGCACCCAGATTGGTGTGTTGCGTGCAGGCGCTGTCATGGGGCGGCTGATCAATCCGCGCGGGGAGCGGCAGGCATGAGCGATCACCCCATCAGCAGCTTTCCTTTGGCCGATCTCGCCGATTTGCCCGAGGATCTGCGCGGCCGCATCACCCTGATTTCCGACAAATCAGGCTTTGTGCCCAATGTCTTTCTGGCCATGGCGCATCGGCCCGAGGAATTGCGCGCCTTTATGGATTACCATGACGCCTTGATGGAGCGGCCCGGTGGCCTGACCAAGGCCGAGCGCGAGATGATCGTGGTGGCGACCAGCGCCGAGAACAGTTGCCAATATTGCGTTGTGGCCCATGGGGCCATTTTGCGCATCCGGGCGCGCAACCCGCTGATTGCCGATCAGGTGGCGGTCAATTGGCGCAAGGCCGATCTGACCCCGCGCGAACGGGCCATGCTGGCCTATGCCGTCAAGATTGCCCTGCAGGCGCAGGAGGTGGGGCCAGAGGATCACGCGGCGCTGGCCGCCGCTGGCTTTACCCAAGACGAGATTTGGGACATCGGGGCGATCAGCGCGTTTTTTGGCATGTCCAACAGGATTGCCAACATGGCCTCGGTTCGCCCGAATGAGGCGTTTTACCTGATGGGGCGCAGCCCGTTGCCCGCGAAAGCGTAGTGCGGGTGGTGCCTAGGGCCGGGCGGCCCTAGTCCTTTGGCTTGGTTGGTTTTTTGGCGGTGGCGGCCTTTGCTGCCGGTTTCTTGGCCGCTGCAGGCTTTGCCGCCGCTGGCTTGGCCGCCGCTTTTTTGGCAGGAGCTGCCTTTTTGGCGGGGGCTTTCTTGGCCGCGGCTTTTTTCTTGGTCCCGCCCTTGGCGGCAATCAACTCCAGCGCCTGTTCCAGCGTCACATCTTCAGGAGCGATATCCTTGGGAAGGGTCGCGTTGACCTTTTCCCATTTGACATAAGGCCCATAGCGGCCCGGCATCACCTGAATCTCACCGCCATCGGGGTGCGGCCCAAGCGCCTTTATCGGCTCTGCCGGGGCGCTGGCCCCGCGGCCACGGCTGGCCTTTTGGGCGAGGACTTCCATGGCGCGGTTCATCCCGATGATGAAAACCTCTTCAACCTCGGGGATATTGGCATAGACGCTGCCATGCTTGATGAACGGTCCATAGCGGCCGATCCCGGCCTCCACCGGTTGGCTGTCTTCGGGGTGCGGGCCGATCAGGCGGGGCAGGCCCAGCAAATCCAAGGCCCGGTCCAGCGTCAGGCTATCGGCACCCCAGCCCTTGGGCAGGCTGGCGCGGTCAGGCTTGGGCTTTTCTTCGGTGGCCTCACCACGTTGCACATAGGGGCCAAAGCGGCCCGCGCGCAGGCTGATTTCCAGCCCCGCCTCGTCCACGCCAAGGATACGGCCATCGGCGCTGCCACCCTCTCCTCCGCCTGAAAGCGGGCGGGTATAGCGGCATTCGGGGTAATTGCCGCAGCCGATGAAGGCGCTCCCAGAGCGCGCTGTCTTGAGGTGAAGCTGCCCATTGCCGCAGGTTGGGCAGACCCGTGGATCAGACCCGTCTGCCCGCAGCGGGTAGAGGTGGGGGGACAGGAATTCGTCAATCTTGTCCAGCACTTCGGTAATACGAAGCTCGGCCGTTTCGGCAATGGCCGCGGAAAAATCGCGCCAGAAGCGGCTGAGAACCTCTTTGTAATCCCGCTCACCCGCCGAGACATCATCAAGCTGCGTCTCAAGATCGGCGGTGAAGTCATACTCGACATAGCGGCGGAAGAAGTTGGTCAAAAAGGCCGTGACCAAGCGCCCCTTGTCTTCAGGGATCAGGCGGTTCTTGTCCTTGCGGACATATTCGCGATCCTGAATCGTGGACAAAACGCTGGCATAGGTGGAGGGGCGACCGATCCCTAGTTCTTCCATCCGCTTGACAAGCGTGGCCTCGGTATAGCGCGGCGGCGGTTGGGTAAAGCTTTGGCTGGCAAGGATTGCGGCATTGGAGCTGATCACGGCTGCGGCGTGGCGGGTGTCGCTGACCGTATCAAGCACAGCGGCCTGATCGGCGTTGCGCGATTTGGCAAAGGCCGCCTTGAACGCCCCGGCACGGGGGGTTGCGGCCTCGCCTTGCATGATCTGGGGCAGGCGGGCGTCATCTTCGCCCTCATCATCGCGGCCTTCGTCATAGACCTTGAGAAAGCCATCGAACATCACGACCTGACCGGTGGCGCGCAGGCCCACTTGCCCATCGGTGCTGCCAACATCGACCGTGGTGCGTTCCATTCGCGCCGCCGACATCTGGCTTGCAATCGTGCGTTTCCAGATCAGGTCATACAGATTTGCCTGATCCTTTTCCGTCAGGCGCAGCGATTCCGGGGCGGCGGCCATGTCGGTGGGGCGGATGCATTCATGCGCTTCTTGCGCATTCTTGGCCTTGTTCTTGTAGATGCGCGGCGTGTCGGGAACATAGGGCGCGCCAAAACGGCGGGTGATTTCGGCGCGGGCGGCGGTCACGGCCTCGGGGGCCATGTCGATGCCGTCGGTCCGCATATAGGTGATGTGCCCGGCCTCATAGAGGCGCTGCGCGGTGCTCATGCATTGTTTCGCGCCCATGCCGAGTTTGCGGCTGGCCTCTTGTTGCAGGGTCGAGGTCATGAAGGGCGGGTGCGGGTTGCGGGCGGCGGGTTTGGATTCGACCGATAGCACGCTGAGTGTTCGAGATGTGACAGCCTGTACCGCCAGATCGGCGGCTTCCACGGTGGGAATGTCGAATTTATCCAGTTTCTTGCCGCCAAGAATGGTCAGGCGGGCCTCATAGTCCTGCCCGCGCGGGGTGGTCAGGGCGGCGCTTACGGTCCAGTATTCGCGGGCGTCAAAGGCCTCGATCTCCAGTTCGCGCTCCACGATCAGGCGCAGACAGACCGATTGCACGCGGCCTGCAGATTTCGCGCCCGGCAATTTGCGCCAAAGCACGGGCGACAGGGTAAAGCCCACCAGATAATCCAGCGCGCGGCGGGCCAGATAAGCCTCCACCAATGGGGTGTCGATCTGGCGCGGGTTCTTCATCGCCAACGTCACCGCATCCTTGGTGATGGCGTTAAAGGTGACGCGGCTGACCTTTTTGCCCTTTTTGATGGAGGAGGCGAGCGCCTCTTGCAGGTGCCAGGAAATCGCCTCGCCCTCACGATCAGGGTCGGTGGCAAGGATCAAGGTATCGTCGGTCTTCAGCGCCTCGGCGATGGCACGGATGTGCTTTTTGCTGTCGGCCGCGACCTCCCATTTCATCTCAAAATCGTTGTCGGTATCGACCGAGCCATCCTTTGGTGGCAGATCGCGGACATGGCCATAGGAGGCAAGGACCGTATAATCGGAGCCCAAATATTTGTTAATTGTCTTGGCCTTGGCCGGAGATTCGACAACAACGACAGCCATGAATATCCCTTTTCCACAAAGCCCCAAGAGGCGCGGCAAGATGTGGGTGAAGACGCCGGAATGTCAATGCAGCAATCTGGGTCACCGCAGAATCCCGGTGACGGCGGGGTTATGGCAGGGGGAAAACCGCGATCAGCCCTCATCCAGACGGCTGAGCAGACCGCCCGGCGCACGGTGCACACGCCCTTCGAGTTCCAGTGTCAGCAACTGTTGGGCGACGGTTGCGGGGGGAAGGGCAAGGTCGCGGATCAGCTGATCCTCGGCCAAGGGGCTGGGGCCAAGGCGGGCAAGGATCTGGCTGTGGATCTGCGCGATATCGGACAGCGGTCGCCGGGCCGGAACCGGCCCCGGCAGCGGGGGGTCCGGTTGGGGCGGGGCGTGGTCGGCCACGGCTTGCGGAAAGGTCAGGACCTGCCCACCCACAACCTCCAGCACGTCTTGCGGGCCGCGCACGAGGATTGCACCATCGCGCAGCAGCATGTTGCAGCCCGAGGCGCGCGCATCAAAGGGATGGCCCGGCACGGCCAGCACATCGCGCCCCTGATCCAGCGCGGTTTTCGCGGTGATCAAGGACCCGGATCGCGCCGCCGCCTCCACCACCACAACGGCGCGCGACAGGCCAGAGACGATGCGATTGCGCAGCGGGAAATGCCGGGCCTGCGGTTGCATCCCCATGGGTTGTTCGGAAATGCGGCAGCCCTTGGCGCGAATCTCCTCGGCCAGTTCGGCGTTTTCTTCGGGGTAAGGCACGTCCACCCCGCCCGCCTGCACCGCCACGGTGCCTGTCGCCATCGCGGCGCGATGCGCCTCGGCATCAATGCCGCGCGCAAGGCCCGAGACGATGACCAGTCCCGCCTGCCCCAAGCCATCGGCCAGACGCCGCGCCATGCGCAGGCCAAGGCTGGAGGCATTGCGGGCGCCCACCATGGCGACCATCGGGCGGTGCATGAGGGTAACGTCGCCTTGGGCCCATAAAACGGGCGGCGCGTCGGGCAGATCGCAAAGCGAAGTCGGATAGCTTGCCTGCCCATGGGCCAGCATCACCGCCCCCACCAGACGGGCCTGCGCCATTTCATGGCGCACCACCTCCAGCGGGCAGATCGCGTAATTCTCAACCCCTGCGCTGCGCGCAATCTCGGGCAGGGCGGCAAGCGCGGCTTTGGCGGTGCCATGTTCCGCGATCAGGCGATGCCATGTCACCGGGCCCACCCTGCGGGAACGAATGAGGCGCAGACACTCCAACGGATCATCGTCCAGGGGGGTGTGGTGGGGTGTGGGTTTGGAGGTCAGTCCCATGTGTGCCCTTGTCTCATTCGCGACTCCCACCCTGCACCGCTCAGGGTTAACAGGAGGTGAATCGCGGCACCAAAGGGCGAAAACGCATCAAAGCCTGTCGCTATGCCGATTGCACTGGCCGACTGTTTTTGATCAAATGACGAAAAGGCCCAACGATGGACCAGTTTGGAGTCAGACCATGTTGAATGCAGATGTAGCGCGCCGCCGGGATGATGCGATCTCACGCGGGGTTGGAATGATGACGCAGATCTATGTCGATCGCGCATTGAACGCCGAAGTCTGGGATATCGAGGGCAATCGCTATATCGATTTTGCCGCTGGTATCGCTGTGGTCAACACCGGGCATTGCCATCCAAAGGTGATGGCCGCCGTCACCGAACAGATGGGCCGCTTTACCCATACCTGCCATCAGGTCATGCCCTATGAGCCCTATATCCGTCTGGCCGAGCGTCTGAATACGCTGGTGCCGGGCGATTTCACCAAGAAGACGATCTTTGTCACCACCGGGGCCGAGGCCTGCGAGAATGCGGTCAAGATCGCCCGTATCGCCACGGGCCGCAATGCGGTGATAGCCTTTGGCGGCGGGTTCCATGGCCGGACCTTCATGGGCATGTCGCTGACCGGCAAGGTGGAGCCCTATAAAAAGGGCTTCGGGTCGATGATGCCCGATGTCTATCACGTGCCCTTCCCGATGGATGTGCATGGGATTTCGACCAAGGACGCGATGGCGGGGATGGAAAAGCTGTTCAAGGCCGATCTGGACCCGGCCCGCGTCGCGGCGATCATCTTTGAGCCCGTGCAGGGTGAGGGTGGCTTTTACCCCGCGCCTGCCGATCTGGTCCGCGCCATCCGCGCGCTGTGCGACAAGCATGGCATCGTGATGATCGCCGATGAGGTGCAGACAGGCTTTGCCCGCACGGGTGCGCTGTTTGCGATGGAGGCTTATGGCGTTGCCGCCGATCTGACGACCATGGCCAAGGGCTTGGCGGGCGGTCTGCCTTTGGCCGCTGTGACGGGCCGCGCCGAGATCATGGATGCAGCCAATCCCGGAGGTCTGGGCGGCACCTATGCGGGCAACCCCTTGGGCATCGCCGCCGCCAATGCCGTGCTGGACGTGATCGAGGAAGAAGACCTGTGTGGCCGCGCCAATGAGCTTGGCAGCCGTCTGAAGCAACGGCTGGAATCGATCCGTTCAACCACGCCCGAGATTGTCGATATCCGTGGCCCCGGTTTCATGGTGGCGGTGGAATTTGCCAACCCCAGCAACCATGAGCCCGACGCGGGCTTTACCAATCGCGTCAGGATGGAGGCGCAAAAGCGCGGCCTGATCCTGCTGACCTGTGGGGTTTACGGCAATGTGGTGCGCTTTTTGGCACCCATCACCATTCCCGATGCCCATTTCGCCGAAGCCATGGATATTCTGGAAGAGGCCGTCGCCGCCGCCCGCGTGGCCTGAGGCTGACCGCCCAAAGCGGGGCATGCATGGGGAAAGGGGAAAGGCCAAGCGCGGTCTTTCCCCTTTTTCATGGCCAAGGGCTGGTGTCATTGCCAGTTGGCAAGGGTGCCCGCCGGGTCTATCACGCGGCAGATGTGCAAGGATGTGACGGGGCCGATGACCGATCAGGGCGGGATCATGCTGGAGGGTGTCAGCTATGCCGTGGCTGGCAAACCCATCCTGTCGGGCCTGTCGCTGCACCTGCACGAAAGACGGATCGGGATCGTGGGGCGCAACGGGTCGGGCAAATCCACCTTGTTGCGCCTGATGGCAGGGCTGATTGCCCCCACGGATGGGCAGGTGACAGTCGATGGCCTGAACCCCGCGCGGGAACGGAAAAAGATGCTGTCCCGGCTTGGCATCTTGTTCCAGAATCCCGACCATCAGATCCTGTTCCCCACGCCAGAGGAGGAATTGGCCTTTGGCCTGATCCAGATGGGTCTGGCCAAGGAAGCAGCACTTGACCGCGCCAAGGCGCGTTTGCGGGCCGAGGGGCGGGCCGAATGGATCGGGGCGGCGGTGGCGACGCTGAGCCAAGGGCAGCGCCACTGGCTGTGCCTGCAATCGGTTCTGATGATGGAACCCGCGACGATCTTGCTGGATGAACCGCTTGCCGGGCTGGATCTGCCAACACAGGCCCGGCTGGCCCGCGCCTTTGAGGGGCTGACCCAGCGGTTGGTGACCATCACCCATGATCCGGCGGCGGTGGCGGCAGCAGACCGGGTGATCTGGCTGGAGGCGGGGCGCGTGCGGGCGGATGGGGCGGCGGCAGAGGTGACAGCCGCCTTTGCGTTCGAAATGGCGCGGTTGGGGGCACAAGATGCTGACGCTGACCTCGCCCATTGACACCCGGTTGCATCCGGTGCGGGCCGGGGTCAAGCTGGCGGCGCTTGCCCTTGTGACGCTGGGGCTGTTCCAGATCGCCTCGCCCCTGCCGCTGATCGGCGTGGCCCTGTCCTTGGGTGTGCTGCATATCGCGGTTGGGGGGCTGCGCTTTGCCGCCCATGCGCTGCGGATGCTGTGGCCGGTCTGGCCCTTTGTGGTGGTGGTGGGGCTGTGGCATCTGTGGCTGGGCGATCTGGCGGGGGGCAGCGTGATCGTTCTGCGCATGCTGTGCGCGATTGCGGCGGCCAATCTGGTGACGATGACCACGCGTCTGGCCGATATGATCGCGGTGATCGAGCGGCTTGCCCGGCCCTTTGCCTTTGCGCTGCCGCCGCGCAGGCTGGCGTTGGCAATTGCGCTGGTGATCCGTTTTATTCCCGTTTTGGCCGAGCGGATGGGGCATCTGCGCGATGCCTACCGTGCGCGCAGCGCGGGCAGGCAGGTGGGGTGGCGCATTCTGGGGCCTGCCGCCCTTGCCGCATTGGATGATGCCGACCATGTTGCGCAGGCCTTGCGGGCGCGGGGTGGGGCAGAGTAAAAGGCCGCCACGACCAAAGGGGATGTCGATGGAACGCAGCCTGACCCATATCGCGCTTTTCGCCGCCCTGATCGCGGCCTTGGGCCTTGTGCCGCGCCTTGATCTGGCCGCAGGCGTGCCGATCACAGCGCAAAGCCTTGGCATCATGCTGTGCGGCACGGTGCTTGGCGCGCGCAAGGGGGCGCTTGCGGTTTTGCTTTTCTTGCTGCTGGTGGCGCTTGGCCTGCCGTTGCTGGCGGGGGGGCGCGGCGGCCTTGGGGTCTTTGTCGGCCCCTCGGTCGGCTATCTGGTGGGCTTTCCGATTGCGGCCTTTGTCGCGGGCTGGGTGATGGAGCGCACGACACTGGCCCCCGGGTGGGCGGCACTGGGTGCCGCGATCATTGGCGGCATTGGTGTGCTGAGCCTGTTTGGCATTCTTGGCTTGGCCCTGATGCTGGACAAGACGCTGATTGAGGCGGCGGTGATCGCGCTTGCCTATCTGCCGGGGGATATCGTCAAGGCGGGCCTTGCGGGGCTGATCACACAATCCATCGCCACGGCCCGCCCTGCGGCCCTGCTGTCGCGCGCAGGCTAGCGCGCCACCACTAGGGCCGAGCCGATCCCCCCGGCCGAGGCGATGGCCGCAAGGCCCGTGCCCTGCGCGATGCCGTGAAACAGCCGCACCGCAAGAATTGCGCCCGAGGCCCCGATGGGATGGCCACGTGCCAATGCGCCGCCGCCCGGGTTCACCCCTGCCGGGTCCAGCCCCGCGCCGCGCACACAGGCAATGGCTTGGGCGGCATAGGCCTCCATCACCTCGGCATGGGTGATCGCCGGGGCGCTTAGCCCCGCCTGCGCCAAGGCCGCTGCAATCGCGGGGATCGGGGCCAGTCCGGGTTGCACAGGGTCTGCGCCAAGCGTGGCCCCGCCCAACAGGCGCAGCGCAGACCGGGTTGCCAGATGATCCGCCGCCACCACGCAAAACGCCGCCGCATCCGCCGCCACCGCCGCCGTGGCGGCTGTGACAGAGCCGTGGAGGACCCGCGCCCGCGCCAGAAGGGCGGGGCCAAGGCGGCGGGCAAAGGGATCGTGGGCTTGGCCGCGCAGCACGACCACCTCGGGCCAGTCGGTCACGGCACATGCCTTGGCATGGCTTTGGGCCGCCCAATCGTCTTGCTCTTGTCGGGTGATCCGCTGCTGGCTGGCCAAAGCCGCCGCCGCCGCCGCCATGCTGGGGTTGCGGTCGGGCCATGGGGTAAACGGGGCCTCGTCATAGGGGATGGGGGGGCCGCCATCTGGGTCGGTGTGCAGGCGCAGGGGGCGGCGGGAAAAGCTTTCCACCCCGCCTGCCAGCACCACCTGCGCCATCCCGTTGTCAACCATCATCCGCGCCAGCAAAATGGCATCCAGACCGCCCGCACATTGGCGATCAATGCTAAGGCCCGCCACCGTTTGCGGCAGACCCGACGCCAGCACAATCCGGCGCGCAGGGTTGCCGCCGGGGCCGATGGCATTGGCGCAGATCACCTCATCCACCGAGGATATCCCGGCATCGGCCAGACAGGCGCGGATCACCGGCACGGCCAGTTCCTCCAGCGAAAGGCGGGCAAAGGCACCGCCCTTGGGCACCACAGCCGTGCGACGGGCGGCAAGGATCACGGCCATGGGCCAGCCCCTTCGCGCAAGGCAGCAAGGTCGGTCTTGCCCGAAGGCAGCCTTGGCCAATCCGCGATCCAGATCAACCGCTTGGGCGCGATCAGTGGGCCAAGGGCCGCGCGCGCCGCCGCCATGATCGAATCGGAGCAGCTTGGATCGCCCTGCACCACCGCCACCAGCACCGCCCCCCGCGCCGCATCGGCCACGGGCAAAACGGCCACGGCACGGACGCCGGGAAAGCTGGCCAGCAGGGCCTCGATTTCTTCGGGAAAGACATTGCGGTCGGCCACGGTGACCATGCGCCCTGCCCGCCCATGCAGCACCAAGCCTTGGGGGGTCTGCGTCGCCACCTCGCCCACCGAAAGCCAACCATCGCGGATCACCGCGCCGCCCGGATCTTCGCCCGCATAGCCCGCGAAGAGATAAGGGCTTTGCACCCAGACCTCACCCGGTTCCCCCATCGGGCATTCCTGACCATCGGTCGACAGCAGCCGCAGATGGACACCCGGATAGGGATGACCCACGGTGTGGGGCGCGTCTTGCGGCCCGGCAAGGGTGATGAAACTGCTCTCTGCCGCGCCGTAGAATTCGTGGATCTGGGCCTTTGGGGCCATCTTGGTGACGGACAGACGCAAGGCCGCCCCGAGTTTTGAGCCGCCGATGATCACATGGGTCAGGGCCGGGCAGGCCGCGCCCTCCCCCTCGGCCAAAAGGCGCAGTTGCGCGGGGGTGGCGTAAAGATGGGTGATCGCGCGCGCGGCCAAAGCGGCGCGTTGTCGGTCAGGGCGCAGATCATCCAGCAGATGCACCTCGGACCCCAGACACAGCCCCTCAAGCGCGCCATAAAGTGCCAAGGAATGTGACAACCGCCCAAGGATGGCTGTGCGTGTGATCGTTGACAGGCCAAAAAGCTCGGCGTTGATGGCAAAACTGGCCAGCCAGCTGCGCTGTGAGCGCACCACCCGCCGTGCATTGCCAAGGCTTCCCCCGGTCAGGGTTTCAAACATTACCCTGCCCGCAGTGACCGACCCCTGCCCGCCGATGCGAAAGGCCCGGCCCTGCCCGGCCAAGGCCGTGGCCAGCGCAAGGCCCGAGGGGCGATCGGCAATTTCAGGCACAAAGCGGGCGTCCCGCGGAACGGTCCGCCCTGCCCCATCCACCAGACGCGCCGCCGGATGCCAGCAAAAACAGTCGCCACCGTGGGCTGTGGTTGCCAGAGCCATAGACATGGATCAGGCCAGCCCAGCCCCGGTCATGCCCCGACCAGCGTCTTCATCCGGCGCAGGGCCAAGAGATAGCCTTCGGTGCCAAAACCCGCGATCACCCCTTCGGCCCTGAGGGACACATAGGAATGGTGGCGAAACGCCTCACGCTTGTGCACGTTGGAGATATGCACCTCCAGCACCGGGGCATCAAAGGCGTTGAGCGCATCCAGAATCGCCACGGATGTATGGGTGAAAGCACCGGGGTTGATGATGATCCCCGCCCCTTCGTTGCGGGCCTGATGAATCCAGTCGATCACCGCGCCTTCGTGGTTGGACTGGTGAAAGCGGATGGTCAGGCCCAGATCCTCGGCCAATCCGGCGCAGGCCTCGGCCACGTCGTCAAGCGTTTGCTTTCCATAGATTTCCGGTTGCCGCAGGCCCAGAAGGTTAAGATTCGGACCGTTGAGAATATAGATCGGCTTTGGCATGATGTCCCCTTGTGTTGGGGAACAGGATAAAGCGGCAGGACGGCGCTTGGAAACGGTTTTATTGCGGTCGGGGGCTGCCCCTTAGGCAAAAAAAGACCCCGCATCCGAGGATGGGGGCCAGGGAGACACCTGTGGCCTGAAATCAGGCCACGTTTTCCAGAATGATTTGCGGCTGGATGCCAAGGGCGCGCACCACCTCACGTGTCAGATGGGGGCGGTTGAGGGTGTAGAAATGCAGATCCTCTACCCCGCCTTCGAGCAGTTTGTCGCAAAGCTGCGTGCAATGGGCGAGGGCGTAAAGCTCTTCGCGGCCGTCGCGGGCGGCGGTGATGAATGCCTCATCCAGCTTGGCCGGAACTTGGGTGCCGCAGCGATTGGCAAAGCGCTTTGCCCCATCCCATGAGGTGATCGGCAAAATCCCCGGCAGGATCGGCGCGGTGATCCCCTCTTTGGCGCACAGATCACGGAAGCGGAAGAAGGTGTCGGCGTCAAAGAAGAATTGGGTGATGGCAGAGGTCGCCCCCGCATCCACCTTGCGCTTGAGCCAGCGCACATCGGCCAGCGTATCGGCGGCATCGGGATGTGGTTCGGGATAGGCGCCGACGCGGATCTTGAAATCCCCGGTGCGGGCCAGTGCCTCGATCAGATCCACGGAAGAGGCAAAGCCATCGGGGTGGGACGTAAAGCGCGTGGCCCCCTTGGGCGCATCGCCGCGCAGCGCCACAATCTCGCGCACCCCGGCCTGTGCATAGGATTTCGCGATGTCCAGCGTCTCGGCGCGGGTGGCGTCAACGCAGGTCAGGTGGGCGGCCACGTTCAGCCCGTAGTTGCGGCCGATGGTCGTCACCGCCTCATGCGTCAGTTTGCGCGTGGTGCCGCCTGCGCCATACGTGACAGAGACAAATTCTGGCTGCATCGGGGCCAGCGCCTGCACGGTTTCCCACAGCCGGAACGACGCGTCCAGCGTCTGGGGCGGAAAGAATTCAAAGCTGATGCGGGGCGTTGCCATTTGGGGCGTCCTTTTCTTGCGGTTATCCTCTTGTCGCAGAATTGCGGATGTGAGACCAATTCATAATTCTCAACAACTATATGTGGTCAACCTCATGTACATCGAATTGCGCCACCTGCGCACGATCCGTGCCATTCATCAGGCAGGCGGCCTTGCCCGCGCCGCCGAGATGCTGAACATGACGCAATCGGCGCTGTCGCATCAGGTCAAGGGCCTTGAAGATCAGGCCGGGATGGAACTGTTCGTGCGCCGATCAAAGCCGATGACGCTGTCGGCAGCGGGGGTGCGGATGCTGCGCGCGGCGGATCGCATCTTGCCCGAGATCGAGTTGATGGAGGATGAGTTTCGCGCCCTGCGTTCAGGGAAAACCGGGCGGCTGCATATCGCGCTGGAATGCCATGCCTGTTTTGACTGGTTGTTCGAGGTGTTGGAACTGTTTCGCCGCGCCTGGCCGGAAGTGGATGTCGATATCCGGGCGGGCCTTGCCTTTGACGCCCTGCCCGCCCTGAACCGCGAAGAGGTGGATCTGGTCATCTCGTCCGATCCGACGCCGATTCCCGGCGTGACCTTTGTGCCGCTGTTCGACTATCACCCGATGTTCGTGGCCTCAGCGCAGAACCCGCTTGCCGCCAAGGCGTATATCGAGGCCGAGGATTTCCGCGATCAGGTTTTGATGACCTATCCCGTCAGCCGCGACAAACTGGACGTGTTCACCGAAGTGCTGACCCCGGCCAAGGTGGAACCCCGCGTGCAACGCCCGGTGGAGATGACGGCGGTGATCTTGATGCTGGTGGGCAGCAATCGTGGTGTGGCGGTGCTGCCTGACTGGGTGTTGCGCGATGTCAGCAGCAACGCGGATTATGTGACACTCCCCTTAGGCCCCATGCCGGTCACCAAACGGCTCTATGCCGCTGTGCGCGATGTTGACGTGGCCCGCCCCTATATGGCGCATTTTGTAAAACTCAGCCGGTCAGAGCCTGTGAAACTGCAACGCGCGATGCGAAAGTAGACACGCAACCGTGGGGGCGGGAATTCCTGACCCCGCCAAGGCCCGAAAATCATTGACTCAAAAGCCGATGCGCGGAAACCTGCCAATTGAGCGGGGGCTCATTCTTGTCGGAGACTGCCATGCGTCATTTTATCATTGCCTTTATCTCTGCAGCCTTTGCCCTGTGCCTTGGCGCGCAAGAGGCGGCGGCAGAGCGGATCATTGCCCGCGTCAGCATCTCAAAGCAGATGATGGAGGTCTATCATGAGGGGCGAAAGCTCTATGAATGGCCCGTCTCGACCGCCCGTGCGGGCAAAGTAACGCCTGTTGGTCAGTGGCTGGGCGCGCAATGGCTGTCAAAGAACCACAAATCAAGCCTGTATAACAACGCGCCCATGCCCTATGCGATCTTTTACAACGGCAATTATGCGATTCACGGCACCAATCAGGTCTCAAAACTGGGCCGCCCGGCCAGTGCGGGCTGTGTGCGCCTGCAAACGGAAAATGCCCGCATCTTGTTCGATATGGTTCGGTATGAGGGCAAACAGAACCTGAAGGTCGTGGTGATCAGATAGCGCGGGTCACTGCTTGTCTGCCTCGATCGCCCCAAGCAAGCTGCGGATCACCTTGCCCATCACAACCTCTGTATTCAGCCTGGACGATATGACTTGGGCCAAATTGCGCAGCATATTGGCGTGCGCCGCTGACATGTCGAACGGGGTTTGAGCAAAGCCGACGACCAAGTGACCGATCACCGCGTTATCGCCGTATATCTTTGTTGAATGATACGTACCGTCCAGCATCTGTTTGGGCAGGCGCAAATCGGACATGTTTTCCAGATAGGCACTTTCTGGCGACGTAAGACTGCCGATTGGAATCCGCTTTGACAGACTCAGATCCGCGCCATTGGATGACGCGATCAAAACGGCGTTGCTTCCCTCAAACACATAGAGCAAGGTCCATGTCGCGCCGACCGCATCTTTTGCGACGTTGCACAGCAGGTCAAGCACGGTATCAGGCAGCGAGACCATGCTTACGATCTCACAGCCAATTGGGCTCCGCATCTTCTTTTTGTCACAGCTTTGCTCCAAGTGCATTTTCCCCAAATACAGCCGAAATACCTTTTGGCGTTCTATCTTAACGGGAGGTAGATGCGATAAATCATCTGATAAATGCCCATGAAATGCGACATGGTCCATACTTTTGGTTTTTTTAGATACCCATCCGGGCGGTTGCCAAGCCCCCCATCAATACCCAAGTTCGCTCTACAAAACGGGGTGTTAGGCATGGCTTTTTCTTGTTCAAACGAAACTGACTGGTCGGTATCGGACGAGATGGCCAACGCGGTCTCCAAATCTCAGAGCGAGGTTTTCAGAGAAGTTCTGTCGACGACGTTTCTGGAAAGGCACCCAAAACCGGCCACGATCGAGAACGCGTTGATGTTCGACCCGGCCCGGCGTGTGGTTGTGTTCGGTCAACAAGACGACTGTTCTGACCTGATCTGTGAAACCCTAAGAAACAATGCCTATATCCCATTGCATTTGACGGTCTCTTTCGGGCTTGATGCCCAATGGTACAGCACCTTTGCGCGTTTTGCCCAAAGCTGCTTTATCGACTATGATTATCTGTCTTATCAGGTTGATCCGATCACCTTTGCGACCAAACTGCGCAAGGACCATCCTGATCTGCCCATCATCCTTTTCTCAAAGAGCTTTTCGGCAAATGACTTTTCGGCCGAACGCTCGCGGATTTGCGACGCGTCGCTGGCGCGGGACTTTGTCGGTGACGATGTCCTAAAGGCGATGGACAACGCCTTTAGCAACCACATGGCCTATGAGCTTTTGCGCAACATCGACAGACATTGATCCCCCCTCTTTCCTTTGTCGACTTCCGCGTGTAGGAGTTCCACGCTTGGAAAAGAGGGTATATCGATGCAAGGCAGCGCCAACCTGAACCTGATGATGAAGGCCGCAAGACGCGCGGGGCGTAGCCTTGTGAAGGACTTTCGTGAGGTTGAAAACCTACAGGTCTCGTCAAAGGGGCCGGGGGATTTTGTGACCAAAGCCGACCGCGAGGCCGAGCGGATGATCAAGGAAGACCTGATGGGCGGCCGCCCGACTTATGGCTGGCTGGGCGAGGAAACCGGCGCCAGTGCCGGGGCAGACCCGACCCGCCGCTGGATCGTTGATCCGTTGGATGGCACCACCAACTATCTGCATGGCATGCCGCATTGGGCGGTTTCCATCGCGTTGGAGCACAAGGGCGAAATCGTCTCGGCCGTGGTGTTTGACGCCGCCAAGGATGAGATGTTCTGGGCCGAAAAGGGTTCGGGCGCGTGGCTGAACGACAGCCGCCGCATCCGTGTCTCGGGTCGCCGCAGCATGATCGAGGCTGTTTTTGCCACCGGCATTCCCTTTGCCGCCAAAAAGACCCTGCCCGCGACGCTGCAAGATCTGGCCCGCCTGATGCCCGTGGTCGCAGGTGTGCGGCGCTGGGGGGCCGCGTCGCTTGATCTGGCCTATGTCGCGGCTGGCCGTTTTGATGGCTATTGGGAACGCGAGCTTAGCCCATGGGACGTGGCCGCCGGTATCTTGCTGGTGCGCGAAGCCGGTGGCATGGTCACCGGCCTGCGCGACGGCCAAGACCCGGTCGAAGACGGCGCCTTGGTCGCGGGCAATGACGGGCTGTTTGAACCCTTCCGCAAGATCATTCGCAACGACGGCTAAGGTGGCGCGGGTCTGGCGGGGATCGGATTCGATCTGTTTCAGATTGAACACGACACTTCACAGGCAAGCCTTTTGAAAATGTGGCGTATCGCCTTTGATCAGCGGAACCTGATCAAAGGCGATTTGCTTTAATCGGGCCTGCGCGGGATCTTTGGGATCGAGGATCGCTGCACGCTATATTCCGCCTCAGGGTGTGGCGGGACGCCGTGGGTGCGGTTCCAAAAGGCAATGCCCCCCAGTGCCAGCCAAGGCCGCAAGGACAGCACGACCCCCGCGATAAAGCCCCCCGCATGCGCCCAATAGGCGACGCCTCCGCCATCGGTCGGGGTAGTCGCCCCGTTGAACAGTTGCAGCACGAACCAAATCCCAAGCACGGTCCAAGCCGGGATGGGAAAGATGCGGAAGAAGACCACGATGATGATCAGCACATCGATCCGCGCCTTGGGAAACAGCAGCAGATAGCCCCCCATCACCCCGGCAATTGCGCCCGACGCCCCCACCATCGGCACATCCGAAAAAGGCGAGGCCAGAACTTGCAGGCCCGCCGCCGCCAGCCCACACAAAAGGTAAAAGATCCCAAAGCGGACATGGCCAAGCTGATCTTCCATGTTGTCGGCAAAAATGTACAAAAACAGCATATTGCCAAACAGGTGCATCCAGCCGCCATGCAAGAACATATGGGTGATCAACCCTGACCAGCCCCGGCCTTGCGACAGATCACGCGGCACAAGGCCCCAATCGTAAAAGAAATAGGCCAGTTGCACGTCACTCAGTTGCGGGAAATAAGCCAGAAATATGCCCACATTCGCCACTATCAGCGCATAGGTCACATAAGGCGTGCGGCCAGAGGGGTTGTGATCGCGGATCGGAAACATGGCAACACGCTTTCCGATCCCGAAGCCCCGGTCAAGCCAGAATATCGCAACGGCCGCCTTTGGTCAGGCCAAGGGGTCTGATCCGTGCTGCAGGCAGGATCAGCGCCACGCAAACGGTCCGCCCCGCCATCCCCATATGCTTACGCCGATGCACTTGGGGGCACTGGGGGCGGGCACGGCGGCCGAGGGGTGGCTCGATGCCACCCGAGGCCGCCCCTAGCCGCCAACCTCGGCCAACAGCTGGGCATTGCCGCCCGACGCGGTGGTGTCAATGCAGGTGTGACGCTCCAAAACCGCGTGGCCATGGTCGGGATGATCGGTGATCAGCGGCAGGATCGGGCCTTTGCGTAGGGCAAGGGCGCGGGCATAGCCGCGGGCCTGCGCCGCATCCCCCCAAAAGATCACGGCTGAAAAGCCGAGCAGGTCCGTCAGCGCATCAGGCGCAAGGCCCAGCGCCTCCACCGCGACCCCGCCCAGCGCCCGGATCGCCTCGGCTTGCTGCAAGGCGAGGGCGGGCGTTGGCCCAAGGCACAAGACCGGATCGCGGGGCACCAAGGTCAGGCGGTTGGATTCCCCCGTGGGGCCGGGCAAATCCATAACCTGCGCCGCAGACCGGGCCTGTGGGGCAGACAGGGCCCGCTTGATCAGGGCCAGATCCCGCGCGGGATCGATGTCGGGCACAGTCGGTGCGGCTTGCCGGGTAAATCGGGTCAGGTAATGCGGTCCGCCTGCCTTTGGCCCGGTGCCTGACAGCCCCTCGCCGCCAAAGGGCTGGCTGCCCACAACCGCCCCGATCTGGTTGCGGTTGACATAGATATTGCCCGCGTGCACCGCCTCGACTACCTCTTGCACCCGGTCGTCGATCCGGCTGTGCAGGCCAAAGGTCAGCCCGTATCCGGTGGCGTTGATCGCTTGCACGATGGCGGGGATGGCAGCGGCCTTGAAGGTGGCGATGTGCAGCACGGGGCCAAAGATCTCACGCGGCATCTGCTCGATCCCCGTGACCTTGATCACCGTCGGCCCGACAAAACTGCCCCCTTCTGGCGCGGGCATTTCTTTAAACAACCGCCCTTCGGCTTTTGCCGCCGCGATATAGGCGGCAATGCCCGCCTGCGCCTCGGCGTCAATCACCGGGCCGATATCGGTGGCCAGATCCCACGGATCGCCAAGCGCCATATCGTCCATCGCGCCAAACAGCATCTCGGTGATCGGCTTTGCCACATCTTGTTGCAGATAGAGGCAGCGCAGGGCGGAACAACGCTGCCCGGCCGATTGAAAGCTGGAGGCAAGGATGTCACGCACTGCCTGTTCGGGCAGGGCCGTGCTGTCCACGATCATCGCGTTCAAGCCCCCCGTCTCGGCGATCAGCGGCGCGCCGGGGGCCAGATGTTCGGCCATGCTGGCGCGGATTTTGAGCGCCGTATCGGTGCCGCCGGTAAAGGCCACCCCCGCCACCCGCGCATCCGCCGTCAGCATCGCCCCTACCGCGCCATCTCCCGGCAGCAATTGCAAGGCGCTTAGCGGAACACCCGCCCGGTGCATCAGGCCCACGGCAAGGCCCGCGATCAGCGGGGTTTGTTCGGCGGGCTTGGCCAGAACCCCATTGCCCGCCGCCAGTGCGGCCGCAATCTGGCCGGTGAAAATCGCCAACGGAAAGTTCCATGGGCTGATACAGGCAAAAACACCCCGCGCCGGATGGGCAAGCCCTGCCGCCCCGTCGGCGTAATAACGCAAGAAATCCACCGCCTCGCGCAGTTCTGACACGGCGTCGGCTTGGGTCTTGCCCGCCTCACGTGCCAAAAGGGCAAAGATCGGGCCGAACTCTGCCTCATAAAGATCGGCCACCCGGCGCAAGACCTCGGCCCGCTCTGGTGCCGCCGCCGCCCATGGCTCTGCCAGACGCAGCGCGGTTTGCACATCCACCTCCGCGGCATAGGTGACAAAGCCCACCCGCGCGCCTGTGGCGGGGTTCGCAACCTCGTGCCGCATCCCACCTGCCGCCCGGCCCGCCAGCATGGGCGCTGCCTCAAACACCGTATCGGCAAAGGGCGCACGGGCGGCCTCGATCTGGCCCAGATCCACCGCATCGGTCAGATCCCAGCCCCGTGCATTGACCCGCGCCCCGAACAGGGTTGGCCCCGTCAGCAGCGCCTTGTTGGGCAGGCTCAGCCCCCCCATCGCCGTCAGCGGGCAGGCCGCCACACGGGCGGGGGGCACCTCTTCGTCCACGATCTGGTTCACGAAACTGCTGTTGGCCCCATTCTCCAGCAAGCGCCGCACAAGATAGGCCAACAAATCGCGATGCGCGCCCACGGGGGCATAGATCCGGCAGCGCGTGCCACGATCGGTCAGCACGATGTCATGCAACCGCTCGCCCATGCCGTGCAGGCGCTGGAATTCAAAGGCCATCGGGTCCAGCCCCATCTCATCCGCCATATGCAGCACCGCCGCCACCGTATGGGCGTTGTGGGTGGCAAATTGCGGATAGATGCGGTCCGCCCGCGACAAGAGTTTGCGGGCATTGGCGATATAGGACACGTCCGTCGCCTCTTTGCGGGTAAAGACCGGGAAGGAGGTCAGCCCCAGAACCTGCGCGCGCTTTATCTCGGCATCCCAATAGGCGCCCTTGACCAGTCGCACCATGATGCGGCGATCGAGCCGCGTGGCCAGCGCATGCAACCAGTCGATCACAGCGCCTGCGCGCCGACCGTAAGCCTGCACCACGACGCCAAAGCCATCCCAGCCCTTCAACGTGGGGTCGCGCAGCACCTCTTCGATCACCTCCAGCGACAGGGCCAGACGGTCCGCCTCTTCGGCGTCGATGTTGAAGCCAAGGCCCGCCGCCTTGGCCAACCCCGCCAGCGCACGCACGCGGGGCACAAGTTCTTCCATGACGCGGGCGCGCTTTGCCACCTCATAGCGCGGATGCAGCGCCGAAAGTTTGACCGAAATCCCCGGATTGGCGCGGATGTCATTGCCCTTGGCCGCCGCTGCAATCCCAGTGATCGCGCGGGAATAGCTGAGGTGATAGCGCCGCGCGTCGGCTTCGGTACGGGCCGCCTCGCCCAGCATGTCGTAGCTATAGGTATAGCCCTTGCTCTCCAGCTCGCGGGCGCGGGTCATCGCCTTGTCAATCGTCTCGCCCAGAACGAACTGCCGCCCCATCTCTTTCATCGCACGCGACACGGCGGTGCGGATCACAGGTTCGCCCAGCCGCTTTACCGCCGCGCGCAAATGGCCCACCACGCCCGGATCGCGGTCCTCCAACACGCGGCCCGTCAGCATCAGCGCCCAGGTCGAGGCATTGACAAGGCTGGAGGAAGACTGGCCCAGATGCCGCCCCCAATCGGATGGCGCGATCTTGTCCTCGATCAGGGCATCCATCGTTTCGGCATCGGGCACACGCAACAGCGCCTCTGCCAGACACATCAGCGCGATGCCCTCATGCGTGGACAGGCCGTATTCGGCCAGAAAAACCTCCATCAAGCCCGGACGGGCCACTTGCCGGATGCGTGTGACCAGATCGGCCCCCTGCGCCGAAATGGCGGCCCGCGCAGCCATGGGCAGGGCCGCCTGATGGATCAGGTCAGCGACCAAGGCCGCCTCATCGCGCAGCGCGCCGGATTGAATGATGGACCATGGGAAATCGGGGGAATCGGCGGACATGGGGAACTCCTGTTTGGGCCATGATACACCGCTGGTCACAGGCTGTTTTCCCGATTAAAGGGAAGTTGCCAGCCCAGACGCCTGAAAAAAGGGGATTTTGCATGTCAGATCAACCCAGCGACCTTGACCGTTTTGACACCGCGATTTTGCGCGTGCTTGCCACCGAAGGGCGGATCAGCGCGACCGAGCTTGCCCGCCGCATCGGCCTGTCAAAATCCCCCACCCAAGCCCGGATGAAACGGCTGGAAGAGGCGGGTGTGATCACCGGCTACCGCGCCGGGCTGGACCCGATCCGGATGGGCCTTGCGCATGTGGCTTTTGTCGAGGTGAAGCTGTCTGACACACGTGAGGCCGCCCTTCAGGCCTTTAACAAGGCCGTGCTGGCCGTGCCGGAGGTGGAGCAATGCCACATGATCGCCAGCCGCTTTGACTATCTGCTGAAGGTGCGCACAGGCGACATTCAGGACTATCGCCGCGTTCTGGCCGAACAGATCAGCGCCCTGCCCCATGTCGCCAGCACCTCGACCTATGTGGCGATGGAGGCGGTGAAAGAGGTTTACGGATCAGCCTTTAGGCCATAGCGGCGCATCTTGTCGTTCAGGGTGCGGCGCGGCAGGCCAAGGGTTTCGGCGGCGCGGATGGTGTTGCCCCGGTGGCGGTCCAGCACGGCGGCAATCTCGCGCGCCTCGAACGCCGCCACGCGGTCTGCAAGGGGCGCATCGGGCAGTGCAGGTGTATCGGGCCGGGGCATGTCCAAGAGGCCCAGCGCATGCGCCTCGGCTGCGGCCTTGAGTTCGCGCATGTTCCCCGGCCAAGGACGCCGCGCCAATTGCCGGGCAAGCCCATAGGGCAGGTCAGGGTCCGGGCGGCCATAGCGCCGTGCAGCAAGCTGCGCATAATGGGCAAAGATCAGCGCGATATCGGCCCCGGTGTCGCGCAAGGGTGGCGTGGAAAGCTCGGCCCCGGCAAGGCGATAGAACAGATCGGCGCGAAAGCGCCCCTCTGCGCTGGCCAATCGCAAATCGGTTTTAGAGGTGGCAATCACCCGCAGATCAACGGGGCGCAGGTCGTGATCGCCCAGCCGTTCCACCTGACGCTCATGCAGCACCCGCAACAGCTTGGCCTGCAGGGGCAGCGGCATTGCCTCCACCTCATCCAGCATCAAGGTGCCGCCCATTGCCGCCTCGATCTTGCCAGCCCGTGCCGGGCCCGCGCCGGGAAATGCGCCCTCGGCATGGCCAAACATCAGGGTTTCAAACATCATTTCCGGCAGGGCCGCACAATTGATCGCCACATAGGGGCCGGGGGCGCGGGGGCTGGCGGCGTGCAAGGCCCGCGCCGCCAGTTCCTTGCCCGTGCCTGTCTCTCCCGTGATCACCACATCCACATCCAGCGGGGCCAGCGCCGCGATCCGGTCGCGCAGGGCACCGATGGCGCGGCTTTGACCAAGCAAGGTGGCCTGCGCCCCTTCGGCCAGCACGGCTTGCAAGCGGCCCACCTCGGCCCTTGTCGCACGGGCGGCAAGGGCGCGGGCCACGACCATCAAGAGATGGGCGGCATCATAGGGCTTTTCCAGAAAATCCTCGGCGCCGGCGCGAATGGCCTGCACGGCATGCACCACATCGCCATGCCCGGTCAGCATGATCACCGGCAGGTCATGGTCCCGCGCGCGCAGGGCCACAAGCAAACCCATCCCGTCCATCCCCGGCATGCGCAGATCGGTCAGGATCAGGTCCGGGGCCGCCTCTTGCAGCGCGCTCAGGGCATCGCTGGCGGCACAAAAGCCTTGCACCGCATGGCCCGCCGCCCCCATCAGATCACAGACGGCGGCCAGATGGTCGGCATCATCATCCACCACGAACACCCGCGCGGTCATTGTGCGGCCTCCATCTGCGCCTCGGCCAAGGGCAGGCTGACGGTGACGCAAGTGCCCTGCCCTTGGGTCGAGGCGACGGACAGATCGCCGCCAAACTCGGCCAGAATGGCCCGGCTGATCGACAGGCCAAGGCCAAGCCCCTCACCGCTGATCTTGGTCGAAAAGAACGGCTCGGTCACGCGGGCCAGATCATCGGGGGCAATCCCGTGGCCTGTGTCGGTCACCCGCAGATGGGCCTTGCCGCCCGCCACCTCCAGCGTCACGGCAATCTGCGCATCCCCGCGCCCCTCAACCGCATCAAGCGCATTGATCAGCAGATTGACCAGAACCTGTTCCATCCTGACCGCCCCTGCCATCACCTGCGCATGGCCCCCGGCAAAGGACGGGGCCACCCCCACCGTGCGGGCGCGCGGCGTGACCAATTCGATGGCCGAGGTGACGACAGGCCCAAGGTCGATCAACGACAGCGCCCCGGCCTCTTTGCGACCAAAGCTCTTGAGGTGTTTGGTCGTGCGCTGCATCCGGCGGATCAGGCCCTTTGCGGTGGCCAG
Source organism: Paracoccaceae bacterium (assembly GCA_021741245.1). Lineage (GTDB taxonomy): Bacteria > Pseudomonadota > Alphaproteobacteria > Rhodobacterales > Rhodobacteraceae > Pseudotabrizicola. The sequence goes on along the minus strand of JAIOYF010000005.1, from coordinate 218,749 downwards.
ACGCGCCATGATCCGGGTTTCATCGGGGGCAAGGGTCATTTCGGCGGCGGTCAGGGTTGCCTCCATCGCGGCAAGGGGTTGGCTGATTTCATGCACGATGGCCGTCGACATGCGGCCAAGGGCGGCCATCTTTTCGGCATGGATCAGATGCTCTTGCGCGGCGCGCAGATCGGTTTCGGCCTGTCTGCGGGCCTCGACCTCACGCGCCAGATCAAAGGTGCGGGCGGTGACCATCGCCTCCAGCTTTTCCGACTGGCTCAGGCGCAGGGCGATGATCTGGCGACGCTGATCCCACGCCTTGACCATGCCCGCCAGCACAAGGGCCAAGGCCGCTGCCCCCAGCGCCCATGCCAGTGCAACCGCCGTCACCGGGCCCGTGGGGGCGGCGGCCAACAACTGCCAATCGGGGTCCGGCAGATCGGCCAACCGCGCCACTCCACCTGCCCATAGCGCACCCTTCGCCAAGGTGGGTCCGGTCAAAAGCGGCGGGGCTGTGCCAAGATCAATACCAACATAGGTCCGTTCTTCGGCCAGACGTGACAAAGCCATGGGCAAAAGCGGGCGCAGCGGACGGTAAAGCCAGTCTTCCGGGCCGGACAGAAAGATCACCCCATCGCCATCGGCCAAGGCCGTCATCAACCCCGCCTTGCGCCATGTCGCTTCCAGCGGGCGCAGATCGACCTTGACCACCAAGACCCCGCGCACCATGCCCGAGGTGATGCGGGTGGCCAGAAAATACCCCGGCACCCCTGTGGTCACGCCAATCGCATAAAACTGCCCCCGGCCTGCCTGCATGGCTTGGGTGAAATAGGGGCGAAAGCTGTAGTCCTGCCCGACAAAGGACCCCTCTCGCGCCCAATTGGACGAGGCGATGGTGATGCCTTGGGCATTGATCAAGAACAGTTCCGCCGCACCCGCATGGGCAGCCACCGTTTCAAGATAGCGGTTGGCGGCCTCGACCGCGCGCGGATCGGCAAGGGCTGCGCGGATGCGGGCATCCTCGCCCGCCACATCGGGCAGCGCACGAAAGCGGTCGATCTCGGCCATGACCGCGCGCGAGGTCAGCAACAGCGATTGGTCAAGCCGCGCCGTCACCGCAGATTGGGCGATCCGCTCGGCCATGACATAGGCCAAAAGCGCCGCGATCAGCGCCGCCAAAAGGGGAAGAACGGCGCGGTGCCACAGGGTCATCGCGGCCCCAGCAGTTCGTCAACGATATGGGCGGCGATGGGGATCGCTGCGGTGGCGGCCGGGGACGGCGCGTTGCACACATGCAGGCTGTGCCGGCCTTGCAAGAACAAGAAGTCGTCGATCAATCGCCCATCCCGCGCCACCGCCTGCGCGCGCACCCCGGCGCGGTAGGGTTTCAGATCCCCCAGCCCGATCTGCGGGCAATAGCGCTGCACCTTTTTCAGATAAAGGGGCCGACTGACCGAGGCCGCCAGTTCCGAGGCCGCCGGGCCAAGATTACGCCCCAGCATGCGCCAAAAGCCCGGCCATGCGACCGAAGCCCCCAGATCGCGGGCCGAAAAGTCGGTCTTGGCATAGCCTTCACGCCTCAAAGCCAGCACGGCATTTGGCCCCACGGTGAATCCCCCGCCGAACTTGCGCGTCAGATGGACGCCAAGAAAGGGTCTTTCGGGGTCTGGCACGGGATAAATCAGCCGCGTCACCAGATCGGGGGGCTGATGGGCAATGGCGAAATACTCGCCCCGAAAAGGGATGATGCGAAAGTCAGGCTGCAAGCCAAAGGCCTGTGCCATGCGGTCCGCGTGCAGGCCTGCACAAAAGACCGCCTTTCCGACGCTGATCTGTTCGCGCAGAGCGCGGATCAAGATGCCAGAGGCATCTTCCGCGCCCCCGGTCACGGTCACGCCAGTCTGGATCACGCCACCCCGTTCGATGAAAAGCTCTGCCATCTTGCGCGCCACCGCCCCATAGTCGACGATCCCTGTGTTGGGCGACCACAGGGCACCGATTGCGGCGATGTTCGGCTCCCACCCGCGGGCATCGGGGCCAGAGACCTGTTCAATCGCAATCCCATTCGCCACAGCCCGATCATAAAGTGCGGCCATCCGGGGCACTTCATCCGCATGCGTCGCCACGATCAGCTTGCCGCAATTCTCATAGGGGATGGCATGGGCGTCACAAAAGGCCCGCGTGGCCGCCGCCCCGTCACGGCAAAACCGCGCCTTCAGGCTGCCCGGCGGGTAATAGACCCCGGCGTGGATCACCCCCGAATTGCGTCCCGTCTGATGCAGGGCGACGGCGGGCTCTTTCTCCAGCACCAGCACCTTTGCGCCGGGCTGGCGGCGCTGCACCTCCAGCGCGGTGGCAAGGCCGACGATCCCGCCCCCGATGATGGCCACATCCGCCGTGATCATGGCGCGCAGGGCGCGATCAACAGCGCCTCCCCCGGATTGGCACCCAGCTCATGGCAGAGGGCCCCATCGCACAATTGCCAGCCCGCGCCCGTGGCCCCCGAGGCCGCCAGCAAAAGCGACGGCACCGACAGATCGGGCGACCAGACCCACCAGCCGCCTTGCAAAACGGCCCCCTCGCCCGGTTCCATCCCCGCGCCCGACCCCTTTACCCGCGCGCGGGTCAGGCGCAGGGTTGTGCCCTCTACCGCCCAATCCTCGGCCCATTCTACCTTTTCCACCGAATGGGTCCAGTGCAGCGAAAAGCCGGGGTTTGACAGGGCAAGCACCATGGCCCCGGCCATCAGACAGGTCGTCATGCAAGGGCCCGCCGGCGTTGCCACCAGACCGACCCGGCAAAGGCTGCGACAAGGGCAAAGCCCAGCTCATCCGTGATCGGCAGGGCGGCGATGAGGGTACCTGCGGCGGCGACCGCAAGCCCGCGTTGCCACAACGCCAGCGGCCGCCCAAGCCAGCCGATCACCGCCACGCCCCACAGACCAATCGCCAGCGCCGCCTTGACCACGATGTAAACCACTGCCGGAACATAGCCGATAGACTGCGCCAAAGGCCCACCATCTTGCAGCATCAGGGCGGGCGTATAGACCGCCATGAAGGGGATCACGAACCCCGCCGCCGCCACCTTGACCGCCTGAATGGAGATGGTCAGCCCGCGTTCCTTGGCAATCGGGGCGGCGGCAAAACAGGCCAGCGCCACAGGCGGCGTCAGATCCGCGAGAATGCCGAAATAGAACACGAACATATGGCTGATGATCAGCGGCACGCCCAACTCCAACAGCGCGGGCCCCGCGATGGACGAGGTGATGATGTAATTGGGGATTGTCGGGATGCCCATCCCCAAGACGATGCAGGTGATCATCGTCAGGATCAGCGACAAGAACAGGCTTTTCTCGCCCACGCCCACAATGAACTGGCCAAAGGTATTGGCGGCCCCGGTCAGAGTCATCGTGCCGATGATCACCCCCACCAGCGCGCAGGCAATCCCCACTGGAAGGGCGGTTTTCGCGCCATCTGCGAGGGCATCGCGGCAAATCAGCAGCGTCGCGCGCCCGCCTTTGCTGATGGCATTGGCCGCGATCAGCAGCGCAATCGCGCCGACTACGACCCAGATGCCGAATTGCAAGAAGGCCCCGGCGGTAAGGCCCAGCCCGATCCAGAAGATATAGCGGATCACGCCTGCAGGCAGGCCCAGCGCCACGCTGGCCCCAAGGATCAGCATCACCGTCAGCCCAAGGCCGATGGTGCCCGCAAACAGCGGCGTATAGCCCGAAAACAACAGCCAGACCAAAACGCCCAGCGGCAAGATCAGGTGCCAGCCCTCTTTGAGCGCGGCCTTGGGCGAAGGCAGTTCCGCCTTGCTCAGGCCTTTCAGCCCCATTCGGCCCGCCTCAAGGTGCACCATCCAGAAGGCTGCGGCGAAATATAAGATCGCGGGGATCACGGCGGCCTGAACCACCTCGACATATTCTACGCCCAAAGTCTCGGCCATGATAAAGGCAACCGCCCCCATCACGGGCGGCATCAACTGCCCGCCCATGCTGGCCGTTGCCTCCACCCCGCCCGCAAAGGCCGGGCTATAGCCGAAACGCTTCATCAGCGGGATGGTGAATTGCCCCGTCGTCACCACATTGGCCACACCCGAGCCCGAGATCGTGCCCATCAGCCCCGAAGACAGGACGGAAACCTTGGCAGGCCCGCCCTGCCTGTGGCCGACAAGGCCCATCGAGACATCGGTGAACAGCTTGATCATCCCCGCCTTTTCCAAAAAGGCCCCAAACAGGATGAACAAGAAGATGAAGGTCGAGGAAACATAGGTCGGAATCCCGTAAATCCCCTCGGTGCCATAGGCCATGTGGTCTATAACTTGCGAAAAATCGTAGCCGCGATGGTTCAGCGGGCTGGGCAGGTATTCCCCCCAGAGGCAATAGGCCAGAAAGCTGCCCGCGATGATCGGCAAAGCTGGCCCCATCATCGCCCAAGCAGCGGCAAAGACCAGCACAAGCGCCGCCACGCCAAAGGCAATGTCGCGCGGCAAGGGATCGCCCGCCCGCATCAAAAGCGGCACGAAATCCCACCATTGGTAAAGGGCAATCACAACGCCCACCGATGCGGCGGCCCAAGCGAGGGCCCGGACCTGCCCCCCTGCCCCGCGCATCAGCGCCAGAATGGGAAAGCCCAGAAGCATCAGAAAGCCCACGTGAAACGCCCGCGTGACCTGCGAGGCGAAGTCGACCAGATGGGCTGCGGTCAAAATCTGAAAGACCGAAAAGGCAACCGCAATCCAGAACAGGGCGCGCCCCTCCCACCCCGGCGGAAAGCCTGCGGCCAGCGGATCATGCGGATTTGGGGCCGTGGTTGCGGCGTGTGTCATCTTGCCCTCCCTTATCTCAATCGGGCGGGCCGTCTGGCCCGCCCCTCCCGTCTTTGACGCGGGTTTACTTGATCAGACCGACTTCGCGGTAATACCGCTCGGCCCCCGGATGCAGCGGCACGGGCATGCCGTTGAGCGCGGTTTCCAGCGTGATCGCTGTGGCGGCCTTATGTGCCGCAACCAGTTCGGGCAGGTTTTCAAACATCAGCTTGGTCATCTGATAGACGGTTTCTTCCGACACATCGGCATGGGTCAGGAAAAAGTTGCCAACGGCCAGTGTCGGGATATCGGCTGTCTGCCCCTCATAGGTGCCAGCCGGGATGGTTGCCGCCAGATAGGGTGCGCCCAGTTTTTCGGCCACATCTGCCGGAATGGCCACAATGGTCGTCGGAACCGAGGTCGCCAGATCCTTCAGCGACGCAACCCCAAGACCCGCAGATTGCAGCGTGGCATCCAACTGGCGGTTCTTCATCAGCTCTACCGATTCCGCGAACGGCAGATATTCGGTTTTGGAGAAATCCTCATAGCTCATGCCCATCGCGGCCATGATCGCGCGGGCGTTCAGTTCGGTGCCTGACTTGGGCGCGCCCACGGAAATGGCCTTGCCCTTGAAATCGGCAATCGTGGTGATGCCGCTGTCAGCCGAGGCCGCGACCTGAATATAGTTCGGATAGGCCGCCGAAATGCCCCGGATCTTGTCCAGCGGGGCCGCAAAGCCCACGTCGGCATTGCCCTCCCACGCGTATTTCACGGAATCGCCCAGCGCGATGGCAAACTCACCCTTGCCCTGTTGCAACAGGTTCAGGTTCTCCACGCTGGCTTTGGTGGATTGCACCTGTGTCCGGGCACCGGAAATGCCATCCGCGAAGATTTTGGAAAGGCCAACGCCAATCGGGTAGTAGACGCCAGAGGTGCCGCCCGTCAGGATGTTGATGAATTCTTCGGCCTGTGCGGCCATAGGTGCGGTTACGGATGCCGTCGCGATCGTGGCACCCGCCACGAGCCCACGTAGGCTGCGCGTTACGGTCTTGGTCATGGAATCCTCCTTCAGGTGGTGCGGGCAAGCCCGCGCTTTGCCCCGTCTCCTCACGGGATGGCAAAACTGTAAGGACAAAGGGGCCGAATGGAACCGCCAAAGTTTCGGGGATGGTGGGTTTCGTCGCAGGATTTCGCCACTGAAGCGGCAACAAACTGCGCCGGGGCCGAAAATGACGGGTTTGGGACCGATCTTCGGCGGGCAGGGGCAAGACCACCTTGGCCATCATGAAACACCAAAGGCCCGGGCTGAATACGTCGCAGACCAAGCACTATTTGGCCAAAAAGCCTGCCCTAGCGCAGATGCCAACCCGTGTTTGGCAATGGGTCTTCGGGTCAGGACTGCATTGTAGGCGGCCTCAGGTCCTGCGGACCGAGTTCCCGCCGGTGATGATGCGTTTGATCAAGGCCGCGACCGCCTTGTGTGCATTCATATCCGCATCCAACCCGACGGCGTTTTCATGGGCTGCCGCCGCATCTTCCATGATCCCCATGATCTCGCTTTCGGGCAGGATGTTGCGATCATTGAGCGCAAGCAAAAGCGCCTCGCAGATAGAGAGGGCGGCCATTCCAGCATAGGTGTTATGTTCGGGCATTTAGGAACTGCTTCTCATTTAAGGGCGGTAGGCGATTGTCAGGCGCTTTTGACGCGTTTGCCGGTTTGTAGGCGAAGAGTTTCACGAAAACTGATAGGGTGGACTGATCGAAGTCAGTCTAAGGCCCGAAGTCTTTGGTAAGCGTTGTCCTTTGCCCATAGAAACAGAGCCCCATGAAGAACACGCCACTGGTCCGCAAATTGGGCACTTTCGTTGCCCTGTCGGATGTTGAACTTTCTGTCATTGAAACGCTGCACAAGCGTCGCCGCACCTTTGTTGCGGGCCGCGATCTTGTGCATCAGGGGCAGTCAGATCAGGCGGCCTATATCCTCGCCTCGGGTTGGGCCTGCTCCTACAAGATCTTGCCAGATGGCGAGCGCCAGATCATCGACTTCCAGATTCCCGGCGATTTTCTTGGGCTGCGCAGCGTGCTTTTGCATATGTCCGATCACAGCATCGAACCCATCACCGATATCGAGGTGTCAGAGGTCATGGTCGGCGATCTGCTGGACGCCTTTGGCAAAACACCCCGGCTGGCGATGGCCGTTTTATGGGCGGCATCGCGTGACGAAGCGATGGTGGTCGAGCATCTGGTCGACATCGGGCGGCGCACGGCGATAGAGCGGATGGCACATTTTTTGCTGGAACTCGGGTCGCGCCTTGCCCTTGTGGGCATGGGCAACAAAAGCGGATACCAATGTCCGCTGACGCAATACCTGATGGCCGATGCGCTTGGCCTGAGTGCGGTTCACGTCAACCGGGTTTTGCGGCAGTTGCGTGAAGAGGGGATGGTCAGTTTCCGGGACGGATTGGTCGTCTTTGAAAACTATAATAAGTTGGTTGATTTTGCAGGGTTTGACGAAGCCTATCTGGATCACGGAGGGCCGCTGCTTGCCTGATCTCGCAAGCAGCGGTCACCCATTTTAAATGCGGCCGAGCAGTATCAGCACGACCACGATGATCAACACAGTGCCAAGCAGACCGGTGCCCGCATGGCCATAACCATAGCCATATCCGCCGAACCGGCCACTAAACCCGCCAACCAGAAAAATGATCAGCAAGACGACAAGAATTGTTCCAATTGACATAGCATTATCTTTCTTGATCAGGCACCGCCTGTCTGGCAGCGGTGCCTAGGATTTGAGAGTTGGGCACCCACCAGTTGGGGCAAATCGCCTGCAGTTCATCATTCCAAGGACGGCGTGTTGCGCCCGGTCTTTCGCGGCACTCTGGCGCGACCCTAAGCCCCGCGCAGCGTATCCTTCACCCCGCCGATGGCATTCTGGACCTTGCCTTCGACCTTGTCTGCCTCGCCCTCCGAGCGGAGTTTTGCGTCGCCGATGACTTTGCCGACAGCGACCTTCAGCTTGCCCTTGACGACTTTTGCGGATCCGATTGCACGATCTTTATCCATCAGATTTTTCCTTTGGCGGTTCCGACCATTAAGAACATTTGGCCTCGGTCATTGGCCTCTTGAGAGTATTGCACCGCCTTGAATGGCCCAGACTGATGCAGGTTTGCCCATATCCACGAATGCAGGTTTGATGGGCGATATTCCTGCAAAGCGACGCCTATGCCGCCGGATCGTTTACGAAACGGGAGTCTCTTGGTGGGTCATGCGCAACCATGCGTCATCATCCCAAAGGTAGGTCGAGGTGCACAGCGCCTCATAGATCGGGGTGCCTTGGCGTTCAGCCGAAACGCGATAGGCCAAAACGGCAATGGCCTGTTTGTGCGAGATATGGCGCTCCTGCATCACAACCGAACGCCAGCGCTGTTCCACACCCGCGTCGCGCCACAGCGCCTCGCCCTGCAAAATGCCGGAAGGGTAGGGAAAGACAAAGACGGCGTCCTTTGTCGTCATGTGGCGCGCACTGTCCGCACCTTGCGTCCAGAACCGCTCTTCCAGCGCCCAAAGGGTATCATCGACCGTCTTGTGGTCTTGTTGGGGGCCCTGCTGCGTGCGCAGACTGGCCGAAGGGGTGGGGATATCAGTTTCCACTTGCAAGATACCCGATATAGACCAGTAGCACCGCCAGCGCCCCAAGCGAATAGGCCCCAAGTCCCATCTGCGGCAAGGCCAGTCTTGGCCCATAGCTCTGCGTCCCCAATGTGATGCGGGGCGCGGGTTTGACAGGCAAAAGGGCCACCAGACGGCCCGTCACCTCGCCATACCCAGCGGCAAGCGACGGCACGTCAGAAAATTGCTCCATCAAGGAATTCAATCTTTGCTGCGCAGGCGCCTTTGGCATCCGGGCAAGGTCCGTGGCTTCGTCCCAAGGATCAAGCCCCAGCCGCGACAGCATCGACATGACAGAGACATTTGCCCCCGGGACGTCCGTGCCGACCAATGCGCCCAGAAAAAGCTCAAAGGCCGGGTCCTGCCCAAGGTCTGATAGGGATCTTGCCATTTTTGACATCCTGTCGCGCGATCGCCAACTTGGTCAAAGTGACCAATGCCGATGGCGTTCAATGGCGATACATGGGCCTTCGGTTGCCGTCAGTTTGCCTTAAACCATCCGTGCGCATGCTGATCCAAATCAGGATTGTTTTCACAAGAGACCGACCCAACAGGCAAGGCAAATGGCCGCCCCTGACCCACGGGCAGCCATCACAGCGTCAGCGCTTTTTGCGACGTACAAAGCCAAGTGCCCCCAAACCTGCCAGCAAAAGCGGCAATCCGGCGGGCAGAGGAACAGCCGGGGGCGCAACCACAATCGGCGTTGCCTCCACCGTCAGGAATGCGGGTGCGTAGGGCGCGGATGTGACCGCACTTTCCAAGAAACCGATCCGGATTTGTTCGAACGGCTCGGTCACAGACAGGCGCATCGTCAGCAGATCCCCCGCTAGCGCATTTTGCAGAGGAAGCAAAGTTGACAGCGCAAAGGAAAACATCGTGCCTGTCGCGGTTGGCACGCCAAGCGACGCGCTGATCACCTCGGTGCCGATTGCCGTGAAATCATCAACATCAATCACGCCATTGCCCAGATAGGCATCAACCGTGAATTCAACCACCCCGTCGATGGCAGAGGTTGGGCCGCTGGCGGTAAACCCAAAGGTGGCCGCGCTGATTGTCGAGGTATCCAAAATGCCCGACAAATCGAACTCAAAAACAGCACGGCTGGAGACAAAGCCGTTTACATTCGAGGCCGTTACGCTTGCTGCGTCGTCGATTGCAATAACCGGCCCGCTGGTATCTTGAACGGATCCATCGGCAACCGTGATCAGATTTATTGTCGCCGCCGAAACGGCAGGTGCAAAAAAGCCAAAGCAAGTGGCGGTCAAAACCGCAGAAATTGAATTCTTCATGAGACAGCCCCAACAAAACAAGGTCGAAATGACCCCAATATCCTTTGAGGAACGGTTGCGATTAAACCTGAGTCAACGTTGTTGATGCCCGTTTTTCGGTTGGAAAACCGTGTTCTTACAGGTGATTTTCAATTTTCCCTGTTTTGAGGGCGTCTTGGGAGGGCAAAATTTTTCGATCCGAAAAATCAATCATGTGTCCCAAACCCGGACATTTCCCAGCTTTGCCAAATCATTGTTCGCATAGGACTGGATGATTCTGTCAATCGAACGGCGCGCAATCAGCTTGTGATTTTCCGACACGCCAAGGGATACGACCAGTTTCCAATGGCCATACATCACACAGACAAACAGATAGCTGATCTCGGCGCAGTCCTCCATGCTCAGGGCGGGATGCAGCATCTTGATTTCAAGCTGCAGAACCTGCCCCAAAAGCGTGTATTGGCCCCGCAGGTTGGTTCTGATCCGATCAGAGCCGGCCGCGAAAGCCATGGCCGCATCATAGGCCTGATCATCGCGGGGTTTGCGAATATCCTCGGCCAGATCAAAGTAGAAATCAAAGATGAACGCCAGCCGCTTTGGCCCCTTGAGTGTTTCAACCCCCTTGACCAAGGCCATCCTGTAGGCCTCGGCCAGCAGGTCACAGACCTGACACATCATGTCTTCGGGATTGTCGAAATAGTAGCGGATCAATTGGCGCGACAGGTTTCCAGATTCGGCGATCTGGCCATAGGACGGAAATGGCGGACCCTGTGCCTGCAGTAGCGCCCTTGTCCCTTCCAGAATCTGTCTTTTCTGCTCCTTGGACCCATCCATACGATACACACCTTTTCCACACCCCTTAAAGCAATCCGGAAATACACCTTTGTGGCAACAGGGGCAGAGCAGGAACAGAAGGGAACATTCAGCCACTTTCGGCGAATCGCGCTCAACTCCCAAAGGATCTCGTGGGTTTGGCTTTTGCGAAATCTCTGCGAAAGGACATGATTCGTCAGCGGCGGCTTGGCCACTTTGCCGCATCACCGCGCAGCCCTAGCCTGTGACGACCCCATCCCCCACGACGATCTGACGGCGGCACAGGGCTGCGATCTTTTCATCATGGGTCGAGATCAGAAAAGTCGTCCCCTCATCACGGTTGATCTCGGCGATCAACTCCATCACCTGGGCTGCGGACTCGCGATCAAGGTTCCCCGTCGGCTCATCCGCAAGCACAAGTTCGGGCTGGTTCATCAAGGCGCGGGCCACCGCCACACGCTGTTTTTGCCCGCCCGACAGGTTGGCCGAGGGAAAGTTGATCCGATCCGCCAGTCCCATGCGCGTCAGCAAGTCGCGCCCGCGCGCCCGTGCGCTGGCTGTTTCGCGCCCCTCACGGACAGCGGTGGGAAAGATCACATTCTCAAGCGCGGTAAAATCCGGCAGCAGGTTGTGAAACTGAAACACAAAGCCGATGTGCAGATTGCGAAACGTGGTCAGATCCGCTTCATCAGCCACAACCAGATCCTGCCCCAGCATCGAATAGCGGCCTGATGTCGGCTGCATCAGCGTGCCCAGAATGGTCAAAAGCGTGCTTTTCCCCGACCCCGAGGGGCCAAGAAGGGCGGCCATCTCCCCCGCCACCAGTTCCAGCGAAAGCCCGCGCAGCACATGGGTGGCGGCCCCGCCCGTGCCATAGGTCTTGACCAGATCGCTGACCTGCAACAGCGCGCTCATTGACCGATGGCCGTGACCGGATCGACCCGCGCCGCAGCGCGCGCGGGCAAGATCGACGCAAGGATCGCCCCGATGACGGTCAGGGTGATGGCAAGGCCGTAAGAGCCTTGGGTGATGTCCATCGGCAAAGTGCCCGACCGAAACGCCTCCCGCGAGGGAAAGGGCAGCAAGGCCAGATAGCCAAGGCCTGCGCCCACAAGCCCGCCCATCAACCCGACAAGCGCGCCTTGGGTGACAAAGACAAAGATCACAAAGCCGCGCCCCGCCCCCATCGCCCGCATGATCCCGATCTCGGGGCGGCGGCGATAGGTTGACAGCAACAAGGCCGAGGCGACGCCGATCACGATGGTGATCAGCGCAAAGCTTTTCAGAAAATAGCCCGTCTGGGCCTGTGCGTTCAACGCCTCCATCAGTTGTTCGGCCCCATCGGTCCATGGCACTGCGTCCAGACCCGTCAAGGCCCTGATCCGCAGGGCGGTGTCATCCGCGGCGTTCAGGTCCGTCAGCTTTATCTCGATACGGGTCACGCCTTGCGGCAGGGAAAACAGGGTGCGGGCGGTGGACAGGCTGACAAAAATGCTGCTGCCGTCCATCATGCCGTTTCCGGTCTTGTAGATGCCGCTGAGGGTCAGAACCGTCGATACCCCGGCCGACGATTGCAGACGCACCGTCTGGCCCAAACGCAGGGTCAGATCATCGGCCAGCCGTTCACCAAGCACGACCAGCCCCGATCCAACACGGGCGGAGCCTTGGGTCAGGTAACTGTCAAGGTTCAGGATCGCGGATTCCCGGCCCGGCTCCACCCCTTTGACGGTGACCTGTGACACCAGCGACCCACGCATCATGAACCCCGCCCCTGTGATCTGGGGCGAGACCGCCTTTACCCCCGGAACCGCCTCGATCAGCGGGATGAAGGTTGCGGCATCTGACAGTATGGCGGCGCGCGCGCGGCCCTTTTCGATCACCGACAGAAGCTGACCTTCGGGGGCGATCAGGATGGCCGGGTCGGGATCCTCGGCCTCGATGGTGATGTGGCTGATGTCCCCGACCGTGCGTGACAAGATGAACTCGGCCAGCCCGCCAATCAGCGCGGACATGAAAATGAAGATGAACACCCCAACCGCGACCCCAAGCACCAGCAAAGCGGTCTGGGCCTTGCTGGCGGTCAGGTAACGCGTGGCGATCTTGAGCGCATAGAGCATCAGGGCAGAACCTCTGACACGGCCTGCCCATCGGCAAGTCCGGTGGCATCTGCGATCAGTGAAACGCCGGGGTCCAACCCATCCGTCACGATCAAACGGGCCGCTGGCCAATCAATCACCTCGACTGCCCTACGCCGGGCGACGCCCTCTTCAACCACAAACACAGCCGTGCCTTGGGCATCGGTGACAATGGCCGCACGGGGCACGGTGATGGCCGCAGCGCGGCTGTCCACCACGATATTGGCGGTGACCGTCAGGCCAATGGGCGCCGAAAGCGGGTCTTCAAGCGTGAGTTTCAGGGCCAAGCCCCCCGTCGCTGCATCCACCCGTTGCGACACAAAGCTGACATGCCCTGCCCGCACCTCTGCCTCGCCAGCAAGCTGCAGGCTGGCGTCCTGCCCCTTGCGAATCTGGGTGGCATAGGCCTCATCCACATCCGTTTCCACCACCAGTGCGCTCAGATCCGCCAAGGTCAGCAGGTTAGTCGACGGATCGACGACCTGCCCCGGATCGACGTTCAACACCAACACCGTTCCGCCCAAGGGCGCGCCGATGGTAAAGCGGCTCAACTGGATTTGCGCCTGATCAACCAAGGCCGTGCCCCGTGCCACCTCCTGTGCCGCCGATTGCACCGCACGTTCTGCGGAGTCGAGTGTGGTGCGGGCCGCATTCGCCCCCAAGGCCAAGGTCCGCGTATAGGTGGCCCGCGCGCCCTCTTGCGCGACAAGCGCCGCATCCAGCCCTGCGACGGCCTGACGCAAGACCGCTTGCTGCGCTGTGGGGTCAATGCGGGCCAGTTCCGTGCCCAACTGAACCTCATCGCCCTCAGCCACAAAAACCTCGGCCAAGGTGCCGCTGACCAAGGGGCGCACATCGACCGAGCGTTCTGCCGCAATCCGGCCATTCACCGCCAAAACCCGCGTGACAGGGGCAAGGGTCACCGTCTCCACCGTCACCGCCGTTGCCTTGGCAACCCATGGCTGGACATACAATGCCAATCCAGCCGCCATGACCAAGACAGCACCCAACGCCCCTAACCACAGGCGGCGGGTCTTGGTCTTTGCCTCCGGGGCCGTGGCCTGTGCCTTTTGCCGCAAGGCAGGGACCGGATGCGTGTCTTTCTCCGGTGCCGCAGCCTTTACCGTGCCGGGACCAGTTTCTTCTTCAATTGCAGACACCTTTTCCGTCATCGGCGATGCTGAATCCCATTATGCAATCATGATCACCCCGACCAAACGGCCGGACCGACACCTGTGACGGAACTTTAGGTGAGCGCGGCTGGATCCACGTTGATCTGGATCAGCGACAGGCCCTTGGTGCGCATGGGATATTCCGTCGAACCCTCTTGGCAGGTCAAAGCCCACCTATGGGGCAAGAAAAGCGATTGGCTGCGTGATGATCCATGATCCCTATGAGGCCTTGGGCCTTTCGAAAACAGCCTCGGCGGAGGAGATCAAGAAAGCCTACCGCAAGCTGGTCCGCACCAGTCACCCGGATCTGCATCCCGATGATCCCGGCGCCGAGGCGCGTTTCAAAGCCATTTCTGCGGCCCATGAGGTGCTCGGCAATCCCGAAACCCGCGCCCGGTTTGACGCGGGCGAGATTGATGGCTTGGGCGCGGAACGGCCACCCCGGCAGTATTACCGCGATTTTGCCGAAACCTCTGACAATGCCTATCAACAAAGACGGGGCTTTGGGCCCGGTGTCGACCCATCCGATATCTTTGCCGAGATCTTGCGCAACCGGGGCCGGGCCTCGGGTGGGGATCCGTTTGGTGGGCAGGGTTTTGCCTCAGCCGGGCCTGATCTGCGCTATACGTTGGAGGTGGGGTTTCTGGACGCCGTGCGCGGCGCCGAAACCCGCATCACCTTGCCTGATGGTCACACCCTTGCGGTCAAGATCCCGCAAGGCACCGAAGATGGTCAAACCCTGCGGCTGCGCGGCAAGGGATCGCCCGGCTTTGGCGGCGGCCCGGCGGGGGATGCGCTGATCACCCTAACCGTGCGCCCCCACCCGGTGTTTCGACGCGAAGGCGATGACATCTTGCTGACGCTTCCCATCACGGTGGACGAGGCGGTGTTGGGCGGCAAGGTCACGGCCCCCACGATCGATGGCCCGGTTGGCCTGACCATTCCAAAGGGTGCCAGTTCCGGCCGCATCTTGCGCCTGCGCGGGCGCGGGGTTGCCAGCAGGGCAGGTGGCGAAAAGGGCGACCAAAAGGTTGAGCTGCGCATCGTCTTGCCACCCGAGATGGATGACAGCCTTACCCAGTTCATGACCGAATGGCGCAAAACCCATGCGTTCGATCCCCGCATGGACATCTTGAAAGGGGCAAGTGCATGACCGACTATTTCACGGAAGACGACATTCTTGCCACCGTGTCGCGGCTGAGCCAAAGCCAACTTGTCCGGTTCGTGGAGTTTGAACTGATCAGGCCGCAACACTCGGCGCGGGGATACATCTTTCGCCGCATCGATATCGCAAGGCTGGAGCTGTTGTGTGACCTGTCCCATGACCTTGATCTGGATGAGGCGGCCCTTGGCATCGTGTTGAACCTGTTGGATCAATTGCATGCGGCGCGCAGCGATCTGGCGGCCGTAACCCATGCGATGACCACCGTTCCAAGCGAGGTGCGCCACACCATCCTTGCGGCCTTGGAACGCCCGTAACACGCGGCCCTGCACCTGCGCCGCATCGGTCACCCGTGCCATGGCATGCGCGGCACGGGGCGATTGGCACCATTCATGGTCAGGGCCCAACGGGCCGCTCTTATTCCGCAGGGGCCTCTTTGCCCGCCCGCAGCGCCGCAAGAAGATGTGCCATATCCTCGGGCAATTGCGACGTGAATTCCAGCCACTCGCCACTGACCGGATGGGTAAAGCCCAAGGTTGCCGCATGCAGTGCCTGACGGGCAAACCCATTGCCAAGGGCGGCAGGCCCCTCCCCCACCGCCTTGGGTGACAGCTTGCGCTTGCCCCCATAGGTCTGATCGCCCAAAAGGCTGTGCCCGGCATAGGTCATATGCACCCGGATCTGGTGCGTGCGCCCGGTTTCCAACCAGCATTCCACCAGCGCCGCCTGATCGGCAAAGGCCTCCAGCACCCGCACGCGGGTGACGGCATGGCGACCATCATGCCAGACCACCGCCTGACGCTGGCGGTCGGTCTTGTGCCGCGCCAGAAGGGTTGCGATCCTGATGATGCCCCCCGTTTCAAAGGTAACACCCTTTACCCCGCGCAGACGCGGATCGGCGGCATTGGGCACGGCATGGACCAGCGCCAGATAGCGGCGGTTCACCGTGTGCTTTTCAAATTGCGCCGCCAAACCGTGGTGGGCCTTGTCCGACTTGGCCACCACCAAAAGACCCGTGGTTTCCTTGTCGATCCGGTGCACGATGCCGGGCCTGCGCTCGCCCCCGATGCCCGACAGCGTTTCGCCGCAATGGGCCAGCAATGCGTTGACCAAGGTGCCATTTGGCGTGCCGGGTGCCGGATGCACCACCATGCCCGCCGGTTTGTCGATCACGATCAGATCGTCATCTTCATACATCACCGTCAGCGGGATATCTTCGGCGAGGGTTTCCACATCTGTCGGCGGCTCAAGGATCAACAAGACCGCGTCCCCGGCGCTGACCTTTGTCTTGGGGTCTGTCACGGCCTGACCTGCGATCAACACGGCGCCTTGCGCAATCATCCGCATCAAGCGGGTGCGCGACAGTGACGCTTCCTCTGGCACCGAGCGGGCAAGCGCCTTATCAATGCGGTCGGTCGGGCCATCAGCGATGATGACGCTCAACACCGTTTCGCCGTCATCTTCTTGTTCGCAAAAGGGCTCTGCCATGGACACGTCTCCCGACACAGAAGGCCTGCCGCCCTCGTTACGTTTTCTGAAATGGCTGGTGATCATTCTGACAGCCACGATGATTGTGGGTGTCATAACCGTGGTTGGGCTGCTTGTCACCCGTATGCCGGGGCCTGCGCCAAAGCTGATCGTGCCCGAGGGTCTTGATCTGCCCGCAGGTACCCAACCGAGGGCTGTTACATTGGGCGAAAGCTGGATTGCCGTCGTGACCGACGACGACCGGATCTTGATCTTCAACCCTGATGGCCGCCTGCGCCAAGAGGTTGTGATCGCACCGCGATAGGGCGCAATCGGCCCCGACCGCGATCGCGGCGCATGGGCCATGTGGGCCGGCAGGGCACTTTGAAATGTGGTCGATGGGGTGGCCGCCGTTTTGTGGCGCGGATGGATGGGGTGATCCCGAATGCCCCTGCCAAGCGCGGCCAGAGCCCGCGCGATCAGCCGCGCGCCACCGACGGCGTGCGCGGGGCCTCATCGGGCCAGATCGCGGCCAGCAGGGCATCCAGCCCGTCGCCAAGGGCTGCCGGACCGGGTTGCAACAGCAAGGGCGATTTCACCTCATGCACCCGCCCCGCCTTGATCGCGGGCAGGTCTTGCCAACCGGGCCGCGCCAATATGCGGGCGGGCACAACCTTTTTCCCACACCATGAGGCGATGATCACCTCGGGTGACCTTGCCACCACCTCATCGGGCGAAACGATGCGGTTCTTGGCCCCTTGCTCGCGCGCTTTGTCGGCAAAGATATCTTGCCCCCCGGCAATGCCGATCAGTTCCGAAACCCAGCCAATGCCAGAAATCAGCGGCTCATCCCATTCCTCGAACCACACCCGGGGGCGGTGGTCACGCACGACAGCGGCAAGCCCCGCCAACCGCGCCTCATAGCCCGCCGCCAAAACCTCGGCCTGCTCTGCCGCGCCCACCATTGCCCCAAGACGCCGGATCATCGCCAAAATTCCCGCGACCGAGCGTTGATTAAAGGCATGAACCTCGATCCCCTCACGGATCAGGCTTGCCGCGATATCGGCCTGAAGATCGGAAAAGGTCAGCACAAGATCGGGCCGCAGCGCCATGATCTTTGGCACATCCGCCGAGGTAAAGGCCCCAACCCGTGGCTTTTCGCGGCGCACCCGGGCGGGACGCACGGCATAGCCGGTCACGCCGACAATCCGCGCCTCTTGCCCCAGCAAATACAGGGTCTCGACGGTTTCTTCGGTCAGGCACACGATCCGCTGATAGCTCATCCCCCCGCCCCTTGGCGTGCCGATTGATACCATTGCATCCAGCTTTCCGCGCCCGTGGTCACGGCGGCCTTCACCGCCGCCCCGATCGCCTCGCCCACCGGGGTATGCAACCCCGCATAGCGCAGCCTGCCCGGCACACAGGCAAGCGCAAGGCAATCGGTTCCCGTGCCGGTGACCGGGCCGGTTTCAAAGCTGACGCCCGTGGCCAGCACGGCGGAAGTCCGGGCTTGAACGGCGATGCTCAGGGCCTCCAGTTGTGCGGCCTTGGTCAGGGCGGCATCGGTGGCCACGACGATATTGATGGTGCCAAAATCACGCGGCCCCCATGGCCTCCGTTCGCCCACCGCCTCGCCATTGGTCAGGCCTACGGTCGCCACACACTGGGCCGACACCCCCTCGACGCAGGCCGCGCCTTGGGCAAAGGTGCCGATATCGCGAGAGGTCAGCATGCCAATGGCCCCCGGATATGTTGCCGCCATTTCATCCGCAAACCAGCGTTCAACATCAAATCCGATGGGCAAATCGGCATTCCTGACCTCACGCCAGACCACATGATCGGCCATGGTATAGCCCGCGCCGACGGGGGCCCAGCTCAGCACCCGCATCGAGCGGCGCAACGCCGCGATCAGCCAAGGCCGGGTCAGGCGGACCGCGATCACCGGATCACATCCATCGGCTGGAACACCGGGCCCAGAGGCGTTTCCGCGTGAAAGCCCCGGACGCCGAACACCTCGGCCAAATTCGTCTCTGACAGCACCTCGCGCGGCGGCCCATCGGCAACCAGCCGCCCCCGTGCCATCAGCACCAGCCTTGTGCAATGACGCGCGGCCAAGCCCAGATCGTGAAGCGAGGCCACCACCCCCCGCCCTTCGGACGCAAGGTCCTGAAACACTTTGCAGGTACGGATCTGTGCCTCGGGGTCCAGCCCCGCCGCAGGCTCATCGGCCAGCAACAAGGGCGTGTCTTGCGCCAAGGCGCGCGCGATCAGCACCCGCGCCTGTTCCCCCCCCGACAGGGCGGTGGCGCTTCGGTCCCGATAGGCCGCAAGACCCATCCGCGCCATCGCCCGGTCGGTTGCACCCTGTCCCCGGCCTGCAAGGGCAACCAGTTCCCCCACCGCCACAGGCCATGCAATCTCGCGGCCCTGCGGCAAAAAGGCGACGGCCCGCGCCCGCGTTCTGGCAGGCAGTGCCGACAGGTTCGATTTCCCCTCATGCGGGATCAGTCCAAGGCAGGCCCGCAAAAGCGTGGTCTTGCCCGCGCCATTGGGGCCAAGCAGGCCCACGAACTCCCCAGCTTTGACGGTCAGGCTGACATCATCCACCACAGGGCATTCGCCCCGGCGGACCGTCAGGTTTGTCAGGTGCAGCAAACTCATGCCTCCACCCTCCGCATGCGCCAGATCAGATGCAAAAAGAACGGCGCGCCGACAAGGGCGGTCAGAACCCCCAGCTTCAGGTCTTGATCCGGGGCCACGACACGCACGGCAATGTCAGCCGCCAAGACCATCGCCGCCCCGCCAAGCGCGGATGCCGGCAAAAGCCTCGATGGCCGCGCGCCCACCACAGGCCGCAGCAGATGCGGCACCACAAGCCCCACAAACCCCACTGCCCCTGCCACCGCGACCGAGGCCCCGATGACAAAAGCCGTGCCCAGAACGATCATCCACCGCAACCGCACAAGGTTCAGTCCCATCGATTGCGCCACATCCTCGCCAAGGGTCAGCGCATCAAGCCCCCGCCCCGTAGACAAAAGCAGGGCGGAACCGATGGCGATGAACGGAAAGGCCAGCCAGACATGGGTCATCGACCGGTCGGCAAGGCTGCCCATCATCCAAAACACAATCTCCATCGCGGCAAAAGGGTTGGGCGACAGGTTCAGCACCAGCGATGTCGCCGCTCCCGCAAGGGCGGAAATCGCGATGCCAGCAAGGATAAGCGCAAGTGCCCCGCCCCGTGGGCCAGCCATCAGCATGATCAGCAACACCGAAAGGGCCGCCCCCGCCAAAGCCGCAAGCGGCAGCGCCAAGGCAAACGTCGCCGCCAAGCCGGTTTGCAACGACAAAACCGCCCCAAGGGCCGCTGTTGAAGACACCCCGATCAGGCCGGGTTCGGCCAAGGGATTGCGCAAGAACCCCTGCATCGCCGCCCCCGAAAGCCCAAGCGCCGCCCCGACGCCCAGCCCCAAAAGCGCACGCGGCAAACGGATTTCACGCATGACCAGAACGACCGCCTCGCCCTGCCCCTGAATCAAGGCCCGCAGCGATTGGCCCAGCCCAAGACCCGCCGGGCCGATCAACAAAGAGGCCATGAAAAGCACGGCCACCAGCGCAATCAAAAGGGGCCAGATCCCGCGCCTCATTCGCCCAACTCTTGCCGGGCTTGCGCCATCTGCTGGATCGCGCGCAAGACATGCGGGGTGCCGCAGACCCAATCCGCATCATTCACACGGGCCCCCCCCGCCACCTGTGTCAGGGCGGAAAGCGCCGGGTGCTGCAAGATTTCCTCGGACCTTGACGCGCCGGGATAGGGTGTTGAGGTCACAATCATTTCCGGCGCGGCCATCACCAGACGCTCCAGCGGCAAGGTCCCGCCCCCGGTCAGCCCGGCCTCGGCCCCGATATTGCGAAACCCTGCGCGTTCAAGCACCTCATTGCTCAGGGTGCCCGCCCCTGAGGTGTAACCATTGGGGTAATACATCGCCGCTGTGGCGCTGCGCTCCGGGCGGGAAAGGGCCGCCACATCGGCCTCGAATGCCAAGGCCAAACGCTCGGCCACGGCCTCGCGCCCCATGGCGGCCCCGACCAGACGGATCCCCTCGGTCACCCCCGCAATCGAGTCCACAATGGGAACCTGCACCACCCTGACCCCCAGCCCGCGCAGCAGATCAAGCGTCGCCCGCGATGTATAGCTGCCCGCCAGCACCAGATCAGGGTGCATCAAGAACACCTGTTCCGCCCCACCCCGATTGGCAAGATAGGCCGCCGCCTCCTCCACCATGCTTGATGACAGCGGATCAAAGGCCAGATGGCTGACCGAAATCAACTGCCCCGGTGCAGCCAGCATCATCGCCAACTGATCGGTGCACAGGTTGATGGAAACCACCCGCTGCGGCGCCTCTGCCCATGCGGGCAGTGCCCCGACCAAAACGGTCAGGGCAAGGGCAAGGGCGTTAGAACTTGGCATTGATGCCAAGATAAACAGACCGACCCGCCGTGCCGTAGTTCTTTGACAGCTCATAGTCTTCGTCCAACAGGTTTTCGACCCGCAGATAACCAACCGTGGCATTGCCAAAATCATACTCCAGCATGGCATTGGCAATGGCGTAATCTTTTGCAGGGGTGCCATCACTCCAATCCGGGCGATCGAATTCAGACACCACACCAAGACGCCCGACCAAATTGGGCGCCAAGGGTTTTTCAACCGAAACCGACACACGATGCTGTGCCACCTGCGCCCATGAGGTGGACGCATTCTGGCGGCTGTCGGTGTAAGTATAGGCACCGCTGACACTCAGGTCACCAAGGACAACGGCCTTGCCCTCAAGCTCCAGCCCCTTTCTGATCGAATGCCCCGTCACCTGCGCATAGCAACCCGGCCCATACAGGGCAGCGGCCGGACAACCGGTTGCGGCAAAGTCATAATCGATCAGATTGGTCGCATCCAAATAGAATGCTGTGGCCTTAACACGGGCACCAGAGGCATAGCTGTGCTCGATCCCGAAATCGAGGTTGGTGCTTTCCTCGGGCTTAAGCGTGGTTGTGCCATAAAAGCTGAAGAGTTCAAAGTTTGACGGCGCGCGAAAGCCTGTGCCCGCTTGCAGCCGCAAAACGGTATCGTCCCCAAGCCTGTGAGCCATGGCAAACCGGACAGAGCCAAGATTGCCGAACAAGGAATGCCGATCGACCCGGCCCGAAAGGGCGACATCCGTCTGCGTCCCGATCTGCGCGGTGTATTCGGCAAACAGGCTTTTCGTAAAGGTCGCGTTATCCGCGCTGCCATAGCTGCCAAACTGAACCAGCGACTCCTTTGCCCATTCCGCACCAACATTCATCCGGCCACGGCCCAGATCAAAGGCCGCTGCCCAATCGGCCTTTAGCCGACGTCCCACATAGGTGGCGTCGGTCGTTTGCACGATGGTGCCATAGGTATCATCGCTGAAATCCAGCGGGGTGCCGTTGTCACTGTAATCGCCATAATCAGGCGCAAGCTCGCTTTCATAAAAGCGCCGCTTGGTGCTGAAGGTTGACAGCCCCAGTTTGTGATCCACGGCGCCTGTGCTAAACTCTGCAAATCCCCGCAAGCCAAAGGTCCGACGTGCAAGCTCTTCGTCCGGCGAAGACCCGTCGCCCAAGGGGATCAAGATGTCATCCGTGCCCACGAAATCGACCGCAGTTGCCAAGATGCGCGTCCCAAGCAGGGCACCGTCAAGATAATAGGCGGGATCATAGGCGGCGGCACTTTCTTCCCAAAAGCCGTTCACGCCAATCTTTGCGCCGCTTTCCAAAGTGCGCGCCGCATAGAAGGACAAGCGCGTGCTTTCAAAGCCATCAGCCTCGGGGTTGCCAAGGCGGGCTGAGGCATTGGAAAACCCATCCGTCCGCATACGGCCAAGCGTCAGCGCCGCTTCGGTCTTATGGTCACGAAAGGTGGCGGTATAAGCTGCGGATTGGGTGTTGAAACTTCCGGCTTCTACCTGCGCCGATTGATGGAACCCATCCTCTTCCGGGCGGGCTGTGGTGAATGAGACAACGCCACCAACTGCACCGGCACCATACAAGGCCGATTGACTGCCTTTGAGGATTTCAATCCGCCCAAGGCCAATCGTCGTCATCTGGCCCAGATCGAAAGCCACCTGTGTGCCGGATGGGTCGGTGACATCAATGCCGTCAACATAAGACCCGATATAGTTCTGCGACGCCCCACGGATCAGGAATGTGGACTGCTGGCCGATTGTGCCCCGCGTCTGAATGGTGACCCCGGCGATGCTGCGAAAATAATTCGCCACACTTCTTTCGCCCGACTTCGCCAAATCCTCAGCCGTCAGCACAACGACACTTGCGCCCGTCCGTCCCGCGGTCGTCTCTTCGCGGTTGGCCGAAACGATGATCTCATCCAGCGCGATGTCTTGTGCCGTGGCTGGCAGGGCCGCAAGCAGGGCAATTGTGGAAATACTAAGCCGTTTCATGATGTGGTCCTTCGACTTTGGGCAAGGATGCCCCGACAAATGGTCAAGTCTTGGGAAAAGGCCGATGCCCCCTCCGCCGACGGTGAATTCGTCACCTCTGGCGGAAGGCCGCCTGCCGATGCGCGCCCCGCGCCCCGGAAAGGGTGATCACCTTGGCAGGTCTCCTGGCTCGCGGGTCGTCAATCGGGCGGGCCTTCCCGGGTTTCCCCAGTGGCATGTTCCGCCGTCTCTCGCCGCTTACAGTTGCGGGGGCAGCCGTGGAGTTGGAACTTGCGCCCCGCACCACGTTCCCTTTTCATCCGGCTGCGACACCGGAACCGAAGGCCCGATCTGCTTAGCGCAGCCGCCGCGCATGTCAAGCATGTGCTTGGCACCCCAAGTCGCCTTTATGGTGCAGCCTGTCGCAGACAGGCCGAGGCATTCAAAGAAAGACAGCGCTTTCCCATCTTCTTTCCGGCTTCCATTCATGTGACAACCTTTTTCAAAGGGCGCGGCGGCGCAGAGCAGGGGGCGAAATGGAACTTTGGCAGATGTCGGCCAGTGATCTGGCACGGGGCATGGCGGCGCGTCGCATCGCCCCGTCAGAGGTGATGGCAGCCCATCTGGACCGGATCGACGCCGTCAACGGGCCCGTCAACGCCATCGTCGCCCCGGTTGCGCGCGACGATCTGATGGCGCAGGCCCGCGCGGCAGATGATGCACAGCCCAAGGGCTGGCTGCATGGCCTGCCCATGGCGGTCAAGGATCTGGTCGCGGTCAAGGGAATCCGCACCACCTATGGCTCGCCGCTTTTTGCCGATTTCATCCCACCGGCCGATGATCTGCTGGCCCGGCGGATGCGCGCGGCGGGGGCGATCTTTATTGGCAAGACCAACACGCCCGAATGGGGACAGGGCTCACATTCGTTCAACCCGGTGCATGGGGTGACGCGCAATCCCTATGACCTGACGCGCACGGCCGGGGGGTCCTCGGGCGGGGCGGCGGCAGGCTTGGCCACGGGGATGGTGCCCTTGGCGGACGGGTCCGACATGATGGGATCGCTGCGCAATCCGGCGGCGTTTTGCAACGTCTATGGCTTTCGCCCGACCTGGGGCCTGGTGCCGCAGGATGCTTTGGGGGAGACGCATCTGGCCACGCTGGCCACCGATGGCCCCATGGCCCGCACGGTCGAGGATCTGGCGCGGTTCTTGGATGTGCTGGCGGGTGAAAACCCGGCAACACCGTTTCCGGCGGCAGGGGGCCCCTTTGGCGATCTGTCCCCGGCGCAGATGCGTGGCAAGCGCATCGGCTGGCTGGGCGATTGGGGTGGGGCCTATCCGATGGAGCCGGGAATCCTTGCCTTGGTTGAGGCCGGCCTTGCCCGCTTTGCCGAGATGGGGGCCATCGTCGAGCCACTGGCCGCCCCCTTTGCCGCGACCGATTTGTGGCGCGCATGGATCACCCTGCGCGCCATGCTCAGCGCCGGGGGCAAGGGCGCACTTTACGCCAATGAACAGTCGCGCGCGCAGCTAAAGCCCGAAAGCCAGTGGGAGATCGAGCAGGGCCTGACCCTGTCTGCGGCAGCGGTTTATGAGGCAAGCCTGATCCGGTCGCGCTGGTATGCGCGGGCGGCCAAGCTGTTTGATCACTTTGACGCCATCGTTCTGCCCTCGGCGCAGGTCTGGCCCTTCCCCGCCGAATGGCGCTGGCCGCAAGAGATTGCGGGCCAAAAGATGGACACCTATCACCGCTGGATGGAGGTAGTCATTCCCGCCAGCCTTGCAGGCCTGCCTGCACTGGCCCTGCCCTGCGGCTTTGGCGAAGGCGGCCTGCCGATGGGGATGCAGTTGATCGGGCGCTCGGGCCATGATGCACAGATTCTGGCGATGGGAATGGCCTATCACGCGGCGACGGATTGGCCGGGCCGCAGGCCCGCGCTGCGCTAACGCCGGGCCAGCACCGCCAGCCTGTCCCTGATCTCTGCGCGGATCGGCCCTTCGCGCGGGGCATCGCGCAGGGTGGTCAGCATCGCCTCTGCCGGTTGCGGTCGGCCCCCACCATTCCATGACAGGGCGCGCAACACGTCTTGCGCTGCGTCGGGCAGATGATCGGGGATGTCATGGCCCGCCAGCACCGCCCAAAGCGCGGTCCAGCACCGCCCCACGCTCCACGGGTTATACCCGCCGCCACCCAGCAGCAGAAATCGCGGGCAAAGCGGGCGCAGGGCCGCAAGCACGGCCATATGCGCGTTGTTGGACAGTGACAGCCGCGACAGCGGGTCCTCGTCCAGCGCATCCGCCCCACATTGCAAGATGATCACATCGGGCGCAAAGGCCGCCACGCGGGGCACGATCAACTGATCCAAGACAACCCGCATCTCACTGTCATTCATCCCCCTTGGCAAGGGCAGGTTAAAGGCATTTCCGCCGCCATCATCCGACAGCGCACCGGTAAAGGGCCAACGGTTTTCTTCATGGGTGGAAATCAACAGCGCCTCGGGATCGCCCGCAAACCCATGCTGGACCCCATCACAATGATGGGCATCAATGTCGACATAGGCAATCCGCTGCAGGCCAAGGCGGCGAAAGGCCAGCATCGCCAGAACCGGATCGTTCAGATAGCAAAACCCGTTGGCGCGGTCTGGCAGGCCATGATGCGTGCCGCCGCCCGGCACGTGAACGGCAAGCGGGCCACTATGCGCGGCCAGCAAATCAGCGGCCAGCATGACCCCGCCTGCCCCGGTCGCAGGACGGGAAAATATTTGCGGAAAAATCGGGTTGGCGGCGGTTCCGATATGGTGGCGTGCGCGGATCTCCGCGCCCACCTCTGCCCCCGCCTCAGCCGCCTGCAGCGCCGCGATATACGCGGGCAAGTGCCAAACGGTCAGGGCAGCGGGCTTTGCCCTTGGGCTGATCCGATACTGATGCGCTGGCAACCATCCCAAGGCCCGGCCAAGATCCATCACCGTTGAGACACGCGGCACGCGCAGCGGATGCACGGCCCCATAGCTGGAGCCGCGATAAACCTCTGACCCGATGAAAACAGCCGCAGGACGTTGTGCGATCACTTCAGAAAGGGCTCGATCCGTGAAACGATGGCCTGTGACATCGGCTTGACGGTAGACCCCCAAGTGCCAACCACCTCACCTTTTGGGCCAATCAGCACCTTGTTGAAGTTCCAGCCCGGCGTAAACCCATGCTCGCGGGCCAGCCATTGATAGAACGGGTGCGCCGCGGCGCCCCGCACCGGGGTGATGTCGGTCATCGGAAGTGTCAGATCAAAGTTGACCGAACAAAACTCTTTCACCGCCTCTGCACTCGACAACTCTTGATTGAAATCGTCCGACGGCACCGCCAGAACCAGCAAGCCTTGCGCAGAATACTGATCGTGCAGCGCCTGCAGGTCATCATATTGCGGCGTGAAACCACAAAGTGACGCTGTGTTGACCACAAGAACAGGGTGCCCCAGATGATCGGCAAGATTGATGCTGCCCCCGTCGATGGCCGCAAAGGAAAACTGATGCGCGGAGGCTGACGCCGCAGGTGCCCCCGTGGCAGAACCCGAGGCACCAGCCAAACCCGTGTCGGGCGTGGCCGCAAAACCGGACCCCGCCCCCATGATCAGCGCCACAAGGGCCGCATAGCCGACCCTTGGCGTCGCGCGTCGCACCAATGGGCTGTTTCCACTACGGTCTATGCTTGGCATTGTCGGGCCCCTTTACACAGGGTTGATAGTCGTTTCGTTAATAAGGATAGGGCAAACTTGGCCAAGGTCAAAGTTTGCTGACATTTGGCCGCCAAAGCGGTGGCGTCAAAAACGGCAAAATGAAAAGATTGGGATTTTGTAACAATTCATGTCATACTCGCTTCTCATCAAGACGGACACAGAAGCAAAAGGCGGGGGCGGTTCCAACCGTGAACCCACTTTGACGAGCAAGACGACAGGCCCAGACACCGATATGCATAGCAATGCAACAATTTTGGCTGAACACGAAACCGATGTCCGCTCGCAATGCGGGGCATTGTGTTGGCGCATGCATCGCGGGCGGGTCGAGGTTTTGTTGATCACCAGCCGCGAAACCGGCCGTTGGATCATCCCAAAGGGCTGGCCCATGGCCGACCATACGGCAGCTGACGCTGCCCGGACCGAAGCTTGGGAAGAGGCGGGGGTCGAAGGTCCGATCTCGCAAGAGCCCATTGGCCTTTACACCTATGACAAGCAACGCCTGCCGGAACCACCAGTGCCCTGCGTGGTCAGTGTTTTCGCCCTGCGCGTGGCGCGTCTGGCCGATAAGTTTCCCGAACGGCGCGAACGGCGGCGCAAGTGGTTTTCGGCCGCAAAAGCCGCCCACAAGGTGCTGGAGCCTGAATTGCGGGCGATGTTTCTTGATCTCGACGCAGACCCAAAGCGGCTTGACCTGTTTGACCGGGGCCAAGGTGGCAAATCCGGGACCAATGCTTGATTTCCGTGGCCGAGATGTTAGCTGTCGTTTCCCGGCATAGGCTGCCAGAACCGCAGCGTCGTTAAGAATCGGCACCCTGATGATCCGCTACACCCTCAAATGTGAAAACGCGCATGAGTTCGAAAGCTGGTTCCAATCAGCCTCGGCATTCGATGCGCTGAAGGGGTCCGGTCATGTCGCCTGCCCGATTTGTGGCGATCTGGGCGTGGACAAGATCCTGATGGCCCCTGCCGTGCGCCCGGCCCGCAATACCGCCGTTGCGGCAGCGACACCCGCACCCAGCCTGAGCACCCCGTCAAATGACCTTGAACAGGCCATGGCCGCCCTCAAATCGCAGATTGAGGCGAATTCAGAATATGTCGGCATGAATTTCGTGGCCGAAGCGCGCAAGATGCATGAGGGTGGCGCGCCGGAACGCTCCATCTATGGCGAGGCCAAACCCGAAGAGGCCCGCAAACTGATCGAAGATGGCGTGCCCGTGGCCCCTCTGCCGTTTTTGCCAAAGCGCAAGGCCAACTGACGCGGCACAGTTGCCGCCGTCGGCATTGGAAATTCCGGGGGGCAGCACCGCCCGTGATGCCCCCCCCATTTTACTACTTCCCGAACTTGCCTTTCAGCGCATCGGCAAAGGCGTTGCTGCCCGTGCTTTGCGGGGCCGATTGCATGGGTTGCGATTTGGTCAGCGGCTTTGGCTTGGCCTCCCGCTCGGACTGGCGGTCGCGCGCGGTCTCACGGGCCTCGCCGCTGTCTTTGCGCATGGTCAGGCCGATGCGTTTGCGGGGGGCATCCACCTCTACCACGCGAACCTGCACCACATCGCCCGCCTTGACCACCTCATGCGGGTCTTTGACGAAACGGTCGGCAAGCTGGCTGACATGCACCAGACCATCCTGATGCACCCCGATATCGACAAAGGCGCCAAAGGCCGCGACGTTGGTGACCGTGCCTTCCAGCATCATGCCGGGTTTGAGGTCGCGTATTTCATTGATGCCTTCGGCAAAAGTGGCGGTCTTGAAGCCGGGGCGCGGGTCGCGGCCGGGTTTTTCAAGTTCCAACAGGATATCCTTGACCGTGGGCAGACCAAAGCGGTCGTCGATGAACTGGCGCGGGTCCAGCCGTTGCAGGGCCGCCGCATCGCCCATCAGGCTGCGGATATCGCGCCCACAGGCGGCAACGATCTTGCGCGCGACCTCATAGGCCTCGGGGTGGACCGAGCTTGCATCAAGCGGCTCCTTGCCCCCCGTGATGCGCAAGAACCCCGCCGCCTGTTCAAAGGCCTTGGGGCCAAGGCGGGCCACCTTCAGCAACTCGCGCCGGGTGGCAAAGGGGCCGCTTGCATCGCGATGCGCCACGATCGCCTCGGCCAAGGTCGGCCCAAGGCCCGAGACACGGGCCAAAAGCGGGCTGGACGCAGTGTTCAGATCCACCCCCACCGCGTTCACCGCATCCTCTACCACCGCTTCTAGGCTGCGGCCAAGGCGGGATTGGTCAACGTCATGCTGATACTGCCCCACGCCGATGGATTTGGGTTCGATCTTGACCAGTTCGGCCAGCGGATCTTGCAGGCGCCGCGCAATTGACACCGCCCCGCGCAAGGACACATCCAGATCGGGAAATTCCTTCGACGCCAGTTCTGACGCGGAATAGACCGAGGCCCCCGCCTCGCTTACGATCACTTTCAGCGGCTTTTCCGCGCCCGTGGGCAGATGCGACAAAAGGTCGGTCACCAGCTTTTCCGTCTCACGGCTGGCGGTGCCATTGCCGATGGCGATCAGCTTCACGCCATGCTGCCCGATCAGCCGCGCAAGCGAAACCTGTGCGCCGCGCAGATCCATTCGGGGTTGGAAGGGATAGACAGTGTCGGTGGCCAGCACCTTGCCCGTGGCATCGATCACCGCCACCTTCACCCCTGTGCGAATGCCCGGATCAAGGCCCATCGTGGCCTTGCCGCCCGCAGGCGCCGCCAACAGCAGGTCTTTGAGGTTGCGGGCAAAGACGTTGATCGCCTCGGCCTCGGCCCGGTCGCGCAACTCGCCCATCAGATCAAGGGTAAGCGAGGTTTTCAGCTTGATCCGCCACGCCCAAGCGGCAGCTTCGCGCAGCCATTTGTCACCGGGGCCCGCGCTGCCCGCGTTCAAGGTCGCGCCACAGGCCCGTTCGGCGGGGCTGTCGCCACGGGGGGCATCTGTGTCAATCTCTAGATCAATGGTCAAAAAGCCCTCATTTCGGCCCCGCAGCATCGCCAGCACACGGTGGCTGGGGGCGGTGGCCCAATCCTCGGTATGAGCAAAGTAGTCCGAGAATTTCGCGCCCTCTGCCTCCTTGCCCTCAATCCCCTTGGCGGAAAGCCTCGCCACCCGTTTCATATGGTCGCGCAAGCGGCCCAACAGTGTGGCGTTTTCTGCCAGCCCCTCGGCGATGATATCGCGCGCACCTTCCAATGCAGCTTTGGCATCGGGGACGTTTTCGCCCAGATATCCCGCCGCAACGGCCTGCGGATCGGCGGCACGGTCAGCCAGAATCGCATCGACCAGCGGTTGCAGCCCGTTTTCACGGGCGATCATCGCCTTGGTGCGGCGCTTGGGTTTATAGGGCAGATATATATCTTCAAGCTCAGCCTTGGTTGTCGCCTTGGCAATCGACAGACCGAGTGCATCGGTCATCTTGCCCTGATCGGTGATGGACGAGGCGATGGCGGCACGCCGCGCCTCCATCTCGCGCAGATAGGTCAGACGCTCGGCCAGGGTGCGCAGTTGCGAATCGTCCAAGCCGCCTGTCACCTCTTTGCGATAGCGCGCGATAAAGGGGACGGTCGCGCCCTCATCCAGCAGGGCCACGGCGGCGGCCACTTGGGTCGCGGCGGCGGCAATCTCGGTGGCGATGGTCTGGGCAATGCGGCGGGTGGTGTCTGGCGTCATGGTCGGTATCGTCCCTCTGCTGGGAGGCTGACCATAGCCAAGGCGCAGGCGAAGGGAAAGGGTGCAGGGCCGCGCAGACTACGCCATCGCCCGCAGCGCCGCTTGTGCGGCAAGACGGGCCAAAGGCTCGGGCCGCAAGGACAACAATTGCAACCGCTCGAACGCAAACCCCAGCCGGGCCTTGGGCGGCTCTGCTGCCATGGACAGGCGGCGCAGGGTTTGCGAGGCTATCTTTGCCGCAGCCGCCTCTGGCCCCTTGGCAATCCGGGTCAGGGCGCGTTCAGCCTCATCCAGTGCGGCAGCGATTCGGTAGGCTTCGCGTTGACGTGCCGCTGGCGCTGCCGTGGCCAAGGTCACCTCGGGCACCGTGCTCTTTGCACGCCGACCTGCCCGGTCGCTGCGGGCCGGATGACCGCGCCGCCACGCCTGTGTGCCCGTCATATGCGATGAGGGCCGGGGCGTAGGGTTGGCTTCGGCAAATGCCCCCTCAAAATTGCGCGGGTCCCGCGCTGCGACAGGCAAAAGGGTGATCGCATTGGCCAAAAGCACCAAAAGGGCCGCCGCAAGGGCAAATGTGAACAGCGCGCCAAGGATAAAAAAGGAAACTTCGGCCATTGAAATGACTTTCACTTCGTCAGGCCCGGCAGGGCGGCCCATCCCAATGAGGATAAGTCGTAAACTTTGGGATATATAGACATCCAAAAGGATGTAGTTGTGCCAAGCGTTTGAGCGACCGCCACCCACCCCGAAAGGTGGTGCTACAAGTTTTGCGCGTTAGGATGAGTGATGGTACCGACGCCCCGGCTCGAACGGGGGACCCCTAGATCCACAATCTAGTGCTCTAACCAACTGAGCTACGTCGGCACTCGAGGGCGATCTAACTGCCCTGCCCCGCGAATGCAAGTGGCTTTGCGACTAGAGATCGCGCTGCCAGATTTGTTCGACCAGATCTTGGCCAAAAGAATGCACGGGCCGCGCCGATAGAATGGCAAAGCCGTTGCGCGCGTAGATCCGCCCCGCGGCCCGGTGGCTTTCATGTGTCCATAACCGCATTTGCAGATAGCCCGCCCCTTTGGCGAACCCAAGGCAGGTGTCCAGCAAATGCTGAGCCAATCCCGTGCCCCGCGCCTCAGGCTGCACAAGGAACAGGCGCAATTTGGCAATCTGCGGGGTGGCCGCCCCCTCACGGACACAAAAGATCGACCCAAGCCTGTCGGCACCCCGCCACGCGACCCAGCCTGCCTCACATCTTGGGTCGCTCTGGGTCAGGAAATCGTCAATAATGCCGCGAACAAGGATGGAGAAACTGTCGTCAAAGCCATCGTCCCGGCCATACAAGGTGCCGTGTCGTTCAACCAGCCAGTCAGAATCAGCGGCTGTAAAGGGGCGAAGGTCGATGTCCATGCCGCATCAAACCATGTCTGCCGCGGCGGGCAAGCCCCAGTGATCTTGCACGGCGCGAAAATCGGCGCTAGGCCGTGGGGGCATCATAAAGGGGGCCACAGACCATGGGCATCGACAAGCAAAGTGACATTGCCGCAGATATTCAGATCGGGCCGACCGATGCGGGGATGGTGCGCATCTATGTCGCGGCACAGGGCGGCATTGAACTGCCCCTTGATTTTGATCCTGACGAGGCCGAGGAAATCGCCGAAGAGCTGCGCGCCGCGGCAGAAACCGCGCGGGCCATGTCGGCGGGCAACAAGCCTAAACCCAAGCGGAGATAAGCGCCGTCGGGTCGCGCAACCCCTGCAACCTGCTGGCCGCGTGGCGTGCGAATTTTTGCACCATCACCTTGCGGCGGGCAGGCGCAAGCGGCGTATCGGGTGACATGCGAATGATTTCCGCACCATAGGCATCGGCGAGAATAAGCCCGGACCCGTCAGGCAAAAGCTCCGTCGGAAAATCGGCATCCACCGCCCAAAAGAACCGATCACACCACTCCAGATACCCGGTCCATTTCTGGTCGGCCAAATAATCGGCCCGGCTGGATTTGCACTCGATCACCCAAATCTCGCCCTTTGGGCCAAGGGCCAGCACGTCGACTCGCAGGCCGGGGGTGGGCACAAACTCTTCGACGCTGACAAAATCCATCGCCCGCAGCGCCCGCGCCACCCCACGGGCAAGCCGTTGGCCGGGCATTTGGGGCAAGATATCAGGCGTTTGGTCCATTTTCAAAACATGAACAAAAATTGAACATCTGTCCAGTCTTGCGGTGAGGCCCGCAGAAGCCTATGTTCTGTCTTGGCGGGTGCTGCTCCTCACGTGCGGGGCTCTTTTCCAGTGGCCGATAAGCACCCGAACGGATGCTGGCTCTGGCAAGATCCTGGTCTTGCTACCTGGCGCCCACCTGAGAACTCAGGCTCTCGGGAAAATAACGCCGCCCACGGTCGCTGCGGGCCCGCCACCCAACCCAAACAGCAAAGCGCCCTTAGCGCTTTGCGTTCGGAAAGCGCCCCACATTGGGATGACGCGATGGGTTTTGCACCGGAACGCGCAGCGGAATCGGCTCCAGCCGCAGGTTTGGTCCTTGGCCGCGATCATCATCGCTGTCCGCAGCCATGCGCATGATGGCAAAGCCGAACTGAACCCCCGCGAACACGACCCCGTTGAACACAACCAGCATGGCAAGTGCCACACCCCCAATGTCAGAGCCAAGGATGAGTCGCCCCAGACCGCCCACGTCAAAGCCCACAAGGGCCGCAACAAAGACGACAGACAGGGCAAAACCTATGGCGGCGTTCACGATATAGAGACGGATCAGCTTGGGCATGGCGTTCTCCTTTGGGTAAGGAGGTTAGCGCCAATTGCGGGAAAGAAAATGCCTAAATTGCCGCAGGTGCAAAACGCGCAAGGATTGGCCGGCTCTGGCAAAGGCAAAGCGAATCCACGCCCCAAGGCGCAGGCTGTTTGCGCGATTGCACAAAAGCGAGTGCCGGAGGTCATCCCCCCGGCAGATCAAGCGAAATGGAAACAAGGATAAGACGTTACGCCCGCACAGGCCCTTGGCGCGCCAAGACCTATTTCTCGAACGCCTCGGGTTTTGCCTCATGGGCCATGTGATCCAGAACGGCATTGACGAACTTTGACTCTTTTCCATCGGGGAAAAAGGCCTTTGCAACGTCAACATATTCGGTGATCGCAACCTTGGGCGGCGTCGGCATCTGTGTCATTTCGGCCCCCGCGGCCCGGAACAGGGCGCGCAATACGGGATCGATTCGCTCGATGGGCCATTTGGCCACAAGGGCGCGGTCGGTCATCTGGTCGATCAGCGCCTGAAAGTTGACGGCATGATCCACAACCGCGCGAAAATGGTCGACATTGCCTTCGACAAATTCGCCTTCTTCATAGGTCGCGCCGAACCGATGCGTTTCAAACTCGCGGCAAATGGCCGCGATGGTCTGCCCGGAGCTTTCCATCTGAAACAGCGCCTGCACGGCATAGAGCCGCGACGCCGATTTCATCTGCTTCTTTTCGGCCAGCGAAGGCTTTGGCGAGGTGGTCATGCGCGAAACCCGATCCCTTTTGTCTGGCCCGCCCATGTGCGCGAAAGCGCGATCAGGTGCAAGGCCGCTGCGGCAGCGCCCCCCCCTTTATTCTGTCCGGCAGGGTCTGCCCGCACCTCGGCCTGCGGACGGTTTTCAACAGTCAGGATTCCATTTCCGATGCAGGCGCCCTGCAGACCCAAAAGCGAAATGGCGCGGCTGCTGTCGTTGCACACCGTATCGTAATGCGTCGTCTCACCCCGGATCACACAGCCCAGCGCAACATAGCCATCGTATTTGGCCTGACGCTCGGCAATCGCGATGGCGGTTGGCACCTCCAAGGCACCGGGCACTTCGATCAGGTCACACTCTGCGCCACAGTCGGCGGCAATCGCGCGCGCGCCCGCCACCAGATTGTCAGCGATATCCTTGTAATAAGGCGCCACCACAATCAGCAGTTTGACCGGGCGATCAAAGCTGGGCAGCGGCAGGGTGTAATGGGTCTCTGACGTGGCCATGGCTTACTCCGTGATCTTGCGTGTGCCCACAATCGACAGGCCATAGGCATCAAGACCCACAACCTTGGGCTTGGGGGAATTGGTCAGCAGCACAATATCTTGCAACCCCAAGGAAACAAGGATCTGCGCCCCAAGGCCGTATTGCCGCAAGGTTTGTGGCGAAACCTCGTTGTCATTGGCCAGTTTCATATGCAGATCGCGCAACAGCACCAAGACACCGCGCCCCTCGGAGGCAATCAGCCGCATCGCGTCGCCGAATTCCGCTGTCCGCCCCGCAGGCCCCAGACCCACCACATCCATCAGCGGGTCAAGCGTATGCATCCGCGTCAGCATCGGGCCGGGGGTGGTGATGTCGCCCTTGATCAAGACCACATGCTCGGCCCCTTCGGTGACATCGGTATAGATCCGCATCGTCCACTCACCGCCGAACTCCGACGTGATCTGACGCTCGGACGAGACGCGCACAAGATTGTCGTTGCGCCGACGATAGGCGATCAGATCCGAGATCGTGCCAATCTTCATCCCATGCTTTTGCGCAAAGGAAATCAGGTCGGGCAGACGCGCCATGGACCCGTCATCATTCATGATCTCACAGATCACGCCCGATGGGTTCAGCCCGGCAAGGCGGCTGATATCGACCGCGGCCTCGGTATGGCCCGCCCGGACCAGAACGCCGCCATCGCGGGCGCGCAAGGGGAACACATGGCCGGGGGTCGCGATATCTTGCGGCCCATTGGTCGGATCAATCGCGACCGAGATCGTGCGCGCCCGGTCAGCGGCCGAAATCCCGGTGGACACACCTTCGCGCGCCTCGATCGACATTGTGAAGGCCGTCTCGTGCCGGGACGAGTTCTTAGCACTCATCAACGGCAGGCCCAGCGCATCGATTCGGCTGCCGGGCAGCGACAGGCAGATCAGCCCGCGCCCATGCGTCGCCATGAAGTTCACCGCCTGCGGCGTGCACATTTGTGCCGGAATGACCAAATCGCCTTCATTCTCGCGGTCTTCGTGGTCAACCAGAATGAACATGCGCCCGTTACGGGCATCATCGATGATCTCTTCGATCGAAGAGATGGCGTCGGAATAGTCGTTGTGAGCATCAGTCATGAGGCTGTTCCTTGGCGGGCTTTTCCTGCCTCTACCTTGCGGCAGCGCCAAATGCCAGAGCCGGGCGTGCAGATCAGTTGTGCGCGGCGTCCGCCGCAAAGAAGTGATCCGCCGCCAAAAAGCCCGCCAAGCGCCCTGCGGCGCACCATTCCGCCTCCAGCCCCGGTTCGGCCACCAGCAAGACCGCGTCCGAGGGCAAAGGGCCAAGGGCGGCGCGCAGGCGGTGGCGCGCCTCGGCAAAACTGCCCAGATGGGCGGGGGCCGCATGGCTGGCGGTCAGGGCGGGGGCCAGTTCGGCCAAACGCGCAGCGGTCAGCGGCAGCGTCGCCAGACCAATGCGCCCTGCCCCCGAAATGGCCGCCAGTTTCGCCGCCCGCTCCGGTGGCAGATCACGGGTCTGCCGCAGCACCCGCAGCGCGTTTGACGAAAACAAAAACGCCACCAGATCATGGCCTGTGCTGGCGCGAATGCCCGCATAAGTCTTGTAGGGCAGGCCCAATTCGGCCGCACGACGCACCCGCAGGCGCACAACTTCGATGGGCAGGGTCGGCACAAGTCGCGTCCGCGCCGCGCGCCAGCAATGTGTGCGCCACGCAAGGCCCGTCATCTCGGGGCCGTGGTTATGACCGATGCCCGGCGTCATTCCCACTCGCGCAGGCGGGCCACATAGCGGGCCATGGTATCAACCTCTAGATTGACGAAATCCCCCAAGGCCACATCGCCCCACGTCGTCACCTTTTGCGTGTGCGGAATGAAGTTGATGCCAAAATCCGCGCCATTCACCTCATTCACCGTCAAGGACGTGCCGTTCAGCGCGACCGAGCCCTTTGGGGCGATAAACTTGGCCAAAGCCTCGGGTGCACGAAAGGTCACGCGCAGGCTGTCGCCCTCGGGCGTCAGGCCCACCACCTCGGCCATGCCATCGACATGGCCCGAAACGATATGCCCCCCCAGCTCATCCCCGACCTTCAGCGCGCGTTCAAGGTTCACGCGCTGGCCCGGTGCCCAAGTGCCAAGGTTGGTCTTGCTGACCGTCTCGGCCGAGATCTGCACCTCATACCACGGGCGCGGCAGGCTGCCCAAGGCGATGACCGTCAGGCACACCCCATCCGAGGCGATAGAGGCCCCGATCTCAATTCCCGCAATATCGTACTTTGTGGCAATGCGCGCCCGCAAATCACCCTGCTGCTCGGTCTGCAGCACTTCGCCGATATCGGTGACAATCCCTGTGAACATCGCGGCTCTCCTTTGTGCCAGAGGTAGCCCGCCCCCGCAGGCCGTGCAAGAGCGTGACGCGCGACAGAATTTGCCTAAAATTCGCCGCGCTCGTGGTGTAACGATTAAGGCAGGCTTTGCTTTTGACCGTTAGTCGGGAAAGGTTCGGTCAATCAGTGGGTAAAACAGGCCACATGCGTATCACAGGTAACGATCGTCGCTTTTTGTTTTTGCAGGGACCGCATGGCCCCTTTTTCCACCGTCTTGGCAACATGTTGCAATCGGCGGGGGCCGAGGTTTGGCGCATCGGCTTCAACCGGGGGGATCGGGCCTTTTGGCCGACAAAGACCACCTTCCTGCCCTATCATGGCACGCAAGAAGACTGGCCTGACCACATCACGGCAGTGCTGACCGCGCGGCGCATCACCGATCTGGTGCTTTACGGCGACACCCGCGCCCTGCATGCCCATGCCATTTCCCGCGCCCGCAGCCTTGGGATCACCGTGCATGTGTTCGAGGAAGGTTATCTGCGCCCGCATTGGGTGACGTATGAGCGGGGCGGGGCAAACGGCCATTCCAGATTGATGGACATGACCGTGGCCCAGATGCAAACCGCCCTTGCCAAAGCCGAGATGGAATTGCCCGAGGCCCCGTCCCGCTGGGGCGATATGCGGCAGCATATTTTCTGGGGCGCGCTTTATCACTGGTTCGTCCTGACCGGATTTTGGGATTTCAAGAACTTCCGCCCGCACCGCTCCCTGACCGTCTGGCAAGAATTTTTGCTCTATTGCCGCCGCCTTGTCTTGCTGCCCTTTCATCGGTGGGAACGGATGATCGCCGAATTCCGCATCAAACATGGCGGCTTTCCCTACCATCTGGCGCTGCTGCAACTGGAACATGATGCAAGTTTCCGCATGCATTCGCCGTTTTCCTCCATGGCCGAATTCCTTGCCGTGGTGGTGGAGGGCTTTGCCAAAGGCGCGCCACCGCATCACCATCTGGTGTTCAAGGCCCATCCGCTGGAGGATGGTCGTGCCCCCATCGCCCGCGAAATCCGGCGATTGACCGCGCTGCATGGGCTCAACGGTCGGGTGCATTTCGTGCGTGGCGGCAAATTGGCCCAGCTTTTGAACCACGCACGCAGCGCCGTCACCGTGAATTCCACCGCCGGGCAACAGGTGCTGTGGCGCGGGATGCCCCTGAAAACCTTTGGCGCGGCGGTCTATGCCAAGCCGGAATTCGTCTCGACCCAACCCTTGGCCGAGTTCTTTTCCCATCCCACGCGGCCCGACAGCCGCGCCTATCGCGATTATCGGCACTACTTGCTGGAAACCAGCCAGATCACCGGCGGCTTCTACAGTTCGCGTGGGCGGCGCGAATTGCTACGACAGGTAGTGGATATGATGCTGTCCCATGAGGATCCCTATCAGGCGCTGACCTCGGGAAGCGCGGCACCACGGCAACAGTTGCGCGTCGTGAACTGACCATTGCTCGCTTGTCTGGCATTTTCCCACGTGTTTATGTAGGTTTGCAGGCAAAACTTGAGGCAAATCCAGTTAAAGGAGCCCGAGCAGTGAACGGCATTACATCAAGGGGGGCGAAAGCCCTTGCCCTTGCAGCTTTGGTTGCATCCACAGCGGCATGCGGACTTCCAAGGTCAGGCCCCAACAAGGCCGAGATTTTCAAGGGTTCTGTTCTTCAACAGGGCGACGCCTTTGTGGTTTCGGTCAACCCGCGTGTCACTCGGGCCACGGCTGTCATTCCCTCCTTCGGGTTTTCCTCGGCCTTCCTGAATGCAGGCGTTGTCGGCTCTGACACGATCAACCCCGGCGACACGCTGGGTCTGGTGGTGTTTGAAAACGTGCGCGACGACCCGCTTTTGGGCAATACCGGGCAAAGGGTCAGTTCGCTGAGCGAAGTGCAGGTCGATGGCCAAGGCTATATCTTTGTGCCCTATGCTGGCCGGGTCAGGGCGGCGGGGCAAACCCCCGAAGGTCTGCGCCAAGCCATTACACGCAAGCTCGACACCCAAACCCCAGACCCGCAAATCACCGTTCAGCGCCTTGCCGGTGATGGGTCCACCGTTTCGGTGGGTGGCTTTGCCGGATCAAATGGCATCTTCCCCATCGAACGTCCAACACGTCTGCTCTCAGCAATGCTGGCGCGGGCGGGCGGCGTGTCGATCCCGCCAGAAACCGCCCTCGTGCGCGTGACGCGTGGCAAACAGTCCGGCAAGGTCTGGCTGCAAGACCTTTACAACAACCCCTCGCTCGATATCGCGCTGCGCCCCGGCGACAAGATCGTGGTCGAGCAAGACACCCGTGCCTTCGTGGCCCTTGGGGCGACAGGCGCACAAAACCGGGTCCCGTTTGAAACAGAGACCCTTTCAGCCATCGAGGCGATTGCCATCGTTGGGGGCCTGAACACCAACCTTGCGGATCCGACCGGCGTCTTCATCTTCCGCAACGAACCCGCCGAAATTGCCAATGCCGTCTTGGGGCGGAACGATCTGCGCGGTGCGCAGCGCATGATCTATGTTCTGGATCTGACGCAACCGACCGGCATGTTCGAGGCGCGTGATTTCATCGTGCGCGATGGCGATACGGTCTATGTGACCGAGGCACCCTATGTGCAGTGGCAAAAGACCCTTGGCGCGGTCACCGGCACGGCGGGGGCAGCAAACTCGCTGGCGAATATCACAACGCAGAACTGAGGCCGGTTTGGCACCGCAACCCGATGCTCAACCCTTCGCCGCCGGGACCATCCCCCGGCGGCTTTTCTTTTACAACGCGGGCTTTGCGCGCGACGCGCGGTTGCGGCGCATCCTTGCGCTTGCGGGGCATGACTTGCGGATCGGCCGGCCCGCGCCCGGCGATGGCGTTGTCGTTTGGGGCCGCAGCCCCTATGCCCGGCGGGGCGAGGCGATGGCGGCCCGTCACAACGTTCCCTTGGTGCGGGTGGAGGATACATTCCTGCGCTCCATCCGGCCCGGACGGATGGGGGATGCGCCCATCGGTCTGCTGATCGACCCCATGGGCGTGCATTTCGACAGCAGCGCGCCGTCGGTTCTGGAGCATTTCCTTGCGGCGCATGAATTGGATAATTCGCACCTGTTGATGCGCGCGAAAGAGGGGATGGCGCGGATTCAGGCCCTTCGCCTGTCAAAATACAATCTGCACGATCTGACCATCCAACCGCCGCCGCCGGGCTATGTCTTGGTGATTGATCAGACCTTGGGGGATGCCTCGATCCGGCATGGCGCGGCCTCGGCGGCAACGTTCAAAGAGATGCTGGCCGCCGCGATGGATGAAAACCCGCAGGCGCAGATCCTGATCAAAACCCATCCCGAAACCACCCTTGGTTTGCGCCCCGGCCATTTCGGCGCGCAAGACGCGGGCGGGCGGGTCAGCCTGTTATCAGAACCCGTCTGCCCTTGGGCGTTGCTGGAGGGGGCCATTGCCGTCTATGTCGTCTCATCCCAGATGGGGTTCGAAGCGATCTGTGCAGGGCACAGGCCAAGGGTCTTTGGCCAGCCCTTCTATGCCGGGTGGGGCCTGACCACGGATGCAGCCCCCATCCCGCGTCGGGGCCGGGCACTGACGCGGGCCCAGCTTTTTGCCGCCGCGATGCTCCTTGCGCCCACATGGTATGACCCCTGCCGCGACCGTCTGTGCAGCTTTGAAGAGGCCGTCGATCAGATGGAGGCCGAGGTGCGCGCCTTTCGCGAGGATCGCGCGGGTCATGTGGCGCTTGGCATGCGGATGTGGAAGCGCGGGCGCCTGCAAGCCGTGTTCGGTCGGGAAAAGCCGCTGATCTTTGCCGATACCGCGCTGCAGGCCAAGGCAAAGGCCGGGTCGCGCGGCATTCTGGTTTGGGCGGGCAAGGAGCCGGAGGGGGCCGATTTCGGCACCACCAGCCTGCGCCGGGTCGAGGATGGCTTCTTGCGCTCGCGCGGGTTGGGCGCGGATCTTGTCCCGCCCCTGTCCTTGGTCAGTGATGATCTTGGCATCTACTATGATCCGGGCCGCGAAAGCCGGTTGGAGCGGTTGATCCTGTCCCCCCCGCCCCCCGGTGGCCTTGGCCGTGCGGCGCGGTTGCGCGAACGGTTGGTGGCGCTGGGGATCAGCAAATACAATCTGCACGGCGCCCTGCCCCCGCTGCCCGAAGGCAGGCGTATCCTTGTGCCGGGGCAGGTCGAGGATGACGCCTCAATCCTGAAAGGGGCGGGTGATATTCGCAGCAACCTTGCGCTGTTGCAGCACGTTCGCGCCCAGAACCCCGACGCCGTGGTGATCTACAAACCGCATCCCGATGTCGAGGCTGGGCTGCGGCCCGGCGCGATTGGCCCCGACGCCCTGATCGGGCTGGCCGATGTGGTGGCCCATAAGGCGGACCCCATCGCCCTGATCGATGCGGTGGATGCAGTCTGGACGATCACCAGCCTTCTGGGGTTCGAGGCCCTGTTGCGCGGCAAGCCCGTGACCTGTCTTGGCGCGCCGTTCTATGCGGGCTGGGGCCTGACCACGGATCTGGGCCCAATCCCCACGCGTCGCTTGCGAAAACCCGATGGCCAGCGCCAGCCAAGGCCCAGCTTGGATCATCTGGTCCATGCCGCCCTGATCGCTTATCCGCGTGGCTATGATCCCGTCAGCCGCCGCCCCTGCCCTGCCGAAGTGGTGGTGGAGCGTTTGGCATCGGGCGCTTTGCCGCATCCGGGCCTTGGCAATCGGGTGCTTGCCAAACTGCAAGGCCGCTTTGCCAGCCATGCCCGGTTCTGGCGGCGATAAGCGTCCGCGCAGGGGGTGATCGTGGTCAATAGATATAGCGGATCTGATCCGTCCAGAACCGTTCCATCCGCTTGAGCGACCGGTTCACATCTTCCATCCCTTCGGCATCCAGCACCGATTTCTTCATCAGCACCTCGGCATGGC
Source organism: Paracoccaceae bacterium (assembly GCA_021741245.1). Classification (GTDB taxonomy): domain Bacteria; phylum Pseudomonadota; class Alphaproteobacteria; order Rhodobacterales; family Rhodobacteraceae; genus Pseudotabrizicola. The sequence goes on along the minus strand of JAIOYF010000005.1, from coordinate 177,184 downwards.
GGGCGAAGAGGTCCGACAGCACAGCCCGCACCCGCCGCCCCTTTTCCGTCAGTTTCACCCGGACAGAGCGGCGATCCAGTTCCGATCGCTGGTGGTGCATATAGCCAAGCTCCACCAGTTTCTTCAGGTTATAGCTGACATTGCTGCCTTGATAATAACCCCGGCTTTTCAATTCACCGGCCGTCACCTCATTCTCGCCGATGTTGAACAACAACAGCGCCTGCACCGAGTTTATCTCCAGCAGGCCGAGGCGTTCAAACTCATCCTTGATCACATCAAGAAGCAATCGATGAAGACGTTCCACCAAAGCGAGGCTTTCAAGATAGCCAAGGGTAAGAACCTTTTGCGATCCATCAAGGACCGGGGCCTGAAGTGTCATGCGTTGTCTCCACCTTCCAATAACAGGGGCAGAATCAGCACAAACCGCAAACATTTCGTAAACTCGTGCCGGTTTTAGATCAAACCTTACGCAATCTGTTCCGGCCAAACTCGGCGATCTGGTCCAGCATCGGTGTCAATTCCTCTGGCGTCGGGGTCTGGCCCAGCACCCATGACATCAAATCCTGATCATTTTCGGCCAAAAGCACCTCGTAAACCTCCAGCGCCTCGGGGCTCAGGTCGTCAATATGCGCATCCGCCCAAGGGCCAAGCAGCAGGTCCATCTCTTTGGTCCCGCGCCGCCAAGAGCGCATCTTCATCCGCTTTAGCCGTGCTGTCGCGTCTTCCATTCCCATCCCGTCACTGTTCCGCCCGCAACATGGTGCGCAGACGCTTTTCCATCTGCCCCATTTCTTGACTAAGCGCCAGCATCTGCGCCCGCATCCGGGCCAGATCGGCCAAAGTGGATTGCGCAGTGGCCGTCAGTGTACCCGGCGCGGTCGGGCCTTCCAGCCCATCCCCCTCGCCCGTCAACAACCAGCGGATCGAGACATTAAGCATCCCGGCAAGCATCTGAAGACGGTTCGCGCGGGGTTCCGAGAAATCTTCTTCCCACTGCCGCAGCGTGGTGACGCGGACGCCCAGACGGCGCGCCAGATCCTCGGCACTCATCCCCGAGGCTTCTCTTGCCCCGGCAAGGCGATCGCCAAACGTCGCAACCTCGCCCGAAAACCAGTCAACGGAGACATCCGATTGTGCCATGTTTCGTTCCTTTTATGACGTTGCCGCTTGATAGCGGTCACGGTCGAACCTAAGACCTTTTGTCGGAAAAGACAAATCAGGAGCCGATGATGCCGTTCCTTTCAGACACGCTGTCGCGTGTGAAACCCTCGCCCACCATTGCCGTCACCACCAAAGCGCTGCAATTGAAGGCCGAGGGCAAGGATGTGATCGGCCTTGGGGCCGGTGAGCCGGACTTCGACACGCCGCAAAATATCAAGGACGCGGCGATACGCGCCATTGGCGCGGGCAAGACGAAATACACGGCTGTGGATGGCATTCCTGAATTGAAAGCCGCGATCTGCGCCAAGTTTCTGCGTGAGAATGGGCTGACCTATACGCCCGCCCAGATCACGGTGGGCACGGGCGGCAAGCAAACGCTCTATAACGCGCTGATGGCGACCTGCAATCCCGGCGATGAGGTGATCATCCCTGCGCCTTATTGGGTGTCTTATCCCGATATGGTCTTGCTGGCCGGTGGCACGCCTGTGCCTGTGGTGGCGGGAATCGAGACGCAGTTCAAACTGACGCCCGCACAGCTAGAGGCGGCGATCACCCCAAAAACCAAGTGGTTCATCTTCAACAGCCCCTCCAATCCCACCGGGGCGGGCTATACGCGGGCAGAATTGCGCGCGCTGTGCGACGTGCTGTTGCGCCACCCGCAGGTCTGGATCATGTCGGATGACATGTATGAGCATCTGGTGTTTGGCGATTTCGAATTCACCACACCGGCCCAGATCGAACCCGCCCTTTATGACCGCACACTGACCTGCAATGGCGTGTCCAAAAGCTATGCGATGACCGGCTGGCGCATTGGCTATGCGGCGGGGCCTGTTGCGCTGATCAAGGCGATGGGGACGATCCAGTCGCAATCCACCTCCAACCCCTGTTCGGTCAGCCAATATGCCGCCGTCGAGGCGTTGAATGGCCCGCAGGACTTTTTGGCCCTGAACCGCAAAGTGTTTGAGCGCCGCCGCGATCTCGTCGTCTCGATGCTCAACGACTGCCCGGGCATCATCTGCCCGACGCCCGAGGGGGCGTTTTACGTCTATCCCGACATTTCGGGATGCATCGGGAAATCCACACCCAATGGCACCCTTATTTCTAATGATGAGGTGTTCGTCTCGGCCCTGTTGGAGGATACCGGCGTCGCCGTGGTTTTCGGGGCCGCCTTCGGGCTTTCCCCAAACTTTCGCGTAAGCTACGCTACGGCAGATGAGGCATTGGCCGAGGCTTGCAAGCGCATCAAAGGGTTCTGCGAGTCTTTGAAATAGGAGAGACCATGGCGGGCGATCTGCCGGAGTATTATTTCCGTATTCGTGAAAACGGTGCGGCTGTGTTCAAAGTTGATACCGAAAACCGGCAGCGTCGGATCGAGATGGAAGAGATCGCCATCGTCAACGTCCGCAATGGCAACATCAAACCCCATGGCGACAGAAAGCTGACCGGGGAAGAAACCGCAATCGTCACCGATTGGCTGGAAAAGCGCGTGGCCACACTGGCCGCGCGCGATATCGACGATATATTTCGCGCCATCGACCATATGAACCTGACCACGCAATGGGTTCAGTCAAAGGCCACCGATGCGCAACTCGACGATGTGACGGATTCGCTTTTGCTTGCCATGCATGACCTGCGGTCCGTTCTGGTGCGCAAAAAGGCCGAGCGCCTGATGAAAGGCCCGGAAACAGACGAATAGCGTGCTGGACTGTCCCTGAACGGGGTTGTCCGCAACAGGCCTTGGCGGCGCGGTCAGTCGTTATGTGAAGGCTGCTTTCGCGACGGCGCGATATAGGGCCGCGTCACATCGTCCAGATGCAGTTCCAGCGCCTCCAGATCCAAGGCAATTGCCCCGTCCCCCGCCAGTATAAGGGTCAAGACCCCCGTGCCATCCTCGCCCGCCACAAAACCAAGCGACAAGAGCGACAAGATCAGGTCCTTATCGGCACGGTCGATGCCCGATGTGCGCACCGCCATCACATCCTCAATCACCAAAAGGCTGCGAACCCGCTCAAACGGGCGCTTTGCAACCTCGGCTGCCGCGCGGTCTTCCCAGCGGAAGCGGTTGACCAGCAAGGCAAAGCGCCGCGCCTTGCGGTCATAGCGCATCTCGGACATTGGAAAGACGGCATCTTGCAGCAGGGACGACAGGACCAACACATCCTCCGCCTGCCGCGCAATCAGGCGCAGCGGGCCCTCTTCACCATCTTCAAACCGTGCATCTGCCATCAGCTGCCCTTGATCCGTTCAATCTTGGCCCCGACGGCCGACAGCTTTTCCTCAACCCGCTCATATCCACGATCAAGGTGATAGACCCGGTTCACGATCGTCTCGCCCTCGGCCGCAAGGCCGGCAAGGATAAGGCTGACACTGGCGCGCAGGTCGGTGGCCATCACAGGGGCCCCGCGCAGCTTTTGCACGCCTGTCACGGTGGCGGTGCCGCCATGCACCTCGATCTTCGCCCCCATCCGAATCAATTCTGGCGCATGCATAAAGCGGTTCTCGAAAATCTTCTCTTCCAGAACGCTTGTGCCCTCGGCGGTGCACAACAGCGCCATCATCTGTGCCTGCAGGTCGGTCGGAAAGCCGGGGAAAGGCTCGGTCTCCACGTTCACCGCGCGCACCGCACCATTCTTGCGGGAAACTTTCAGGCCGCGCGCTGTTTCGCTCACGGCAATCCCTGCCTCGTCCAGCTTTTCGGCAAAGGCCCCGACCAGTTCCATCCGGCCACCCAAAAGCTCCACTTCGCCGCCGCAAATCGCCGGAACCAGCATATAGGTGCCCAGCTCAATCCGGTCAGTCACAACCGGATGGGTGGCCCCGTGCAGACGGTCCACGCCTTGAATGGTGATCGTGCTGGTGCCCTCACCCTCGATCTGCGCGCCCATCTTTTGCAGACAGCGCGCCAGATCAACGATTTCCGGCTCACGCGCCGCATTCTTGATCACAGTCGTGCCCTTGGCCAGCGTCGCCGCCATCAGCGCGTTTTCCGTGGCCCCGACCGAAACAAACGGGAACTCCACCACCGCGCCCTTCAGCCGCCCGCCCGGTGCCTTGGCATGCACATAACCGTCGCGCAGATCCAGCTCCGCCCCCATCGCCTCCAGCGCCTTGAGGTGCAGATCGACAGGCCGCGCGCCAATCGCACACCCGCCCGGAAGCGACACGATGGCATGCCCGTCGCGCGCCAACATTGGCCCAAGGACAAGAATCGAGGCGCGCATCTTGCGCACGATGTCATAGTCCGCCGTGTGATTGTCGATCCCATGCGACGACATCGCCAGCACGAGCCCGTCTTGCAGCGTGGCCACCTCGGCCCCCAGCGATTGCAAAAGCTGGGTCATGGTGCGGATATCCGACAGACGCGGCGCATTGGTCAGCGTCAGCGGCTCTTCGCTCAAAAGCGTGGCCGGCATCAGCGTCAGACAGGCGTTCTTGGCCCCTGCAATCGGAATAACCCCGTTGAGTGCGCCATTTCCTTTGACAAGTATCGAATCCATGCCCGCCTTACTCTTTATCTTGCCCGGTTTCCGGGTCTGCCTCTGATTCATTTTGGCCAGAACGTGCTTTCGCCTGCGCCTTGCGGCGCGCCATATTCGACTTGAGGGCCGCCTTCAACCGCGCCTCACGCGCGGCATTCGTCGTTCTTCCGGCCTTTTGTGGCTTTGCTGTGCCCATATCATCGCTCATGGCGCCTGTCATACCGCAGCCATGTGGCGCGGTCCAGAGCAGCGCTGAAAAGGGGCTTGCAAGGGGCGGCGTTTGCGACTAATCACCCGCCACGCACTGAGGCTGCCACGCCAAAGTGACCCGGCGCTGCAGTAGCTCAGTGGTAGAGCACTCCCTTGGTAAGGGAGAGGTCGAGAGTTCAATCCTCTCTTGCAGCACCATCATTCCTCCTTTGTGATCAAGAAGATGCGGTGTGGGCCAGCGCCCAAGTGTTTTCACCGTCAGACCCTTCCTTGTCGCCACCCTCCTGCCAATCGCGCAGATGGTCTGCGGCGGCATTGCGCGATGGGGCGGCGCGTACTTGGCAGGCCCCGTGGCGAATGCGTGCGGCGTGCTGCCGCTGCAGGGCCCGCACTGGCAAAGGGGGGCATGCGAAACGGGTTGCACCACTGCCCCTGCGCGGGACATAAGCGGTCACTACGGGGCGCGGCGGGTTGCCCTGAAAAAGGGGAGATACCTTTGGGTCAAGACACTGCGTCGCTTGGTCAGCCTGTTGGGGGCTGGACCCCACCGCCCCGTCCGGATGGCACCGCGCTGGAGGGGCGTTTCGTCCGATTGGAACCGCTGGAGGCTGACCTGCATGCAGCCGACCTGTTCCGGGCCTTTTCCGGCCATGATCGGTTGTGGGATTACATGCCTTATGGCCCGTTCCTGTCGGCCTCGGCCTATCATCGCTGGGCCAAAGAGGTTCAGGGGCGCGACGATCCCGTTTTCTTTGCGCTTCGCGATGCAGCGACCGGGCATGCGGTCGGGGTCACATCCTTTTTGCGCATCACGCCCGAGGCTGGCTCCATCGAGGTGGGGCATATCTGCTTTTCGCCTGCCCTCCAGCGCAGTCCGGCGGCAACCGAGGCGATGTTTCTGATGATGGATTGGGCCTTTCGCGCCGGATATCGGCGTTATGAATGGAAATGCAACGCGCTGAACCTTCCCTCCCGCCGGGCCGCGCAACGTCTGGGCTTTTCTTATGAGGGCGTGTTTCGCAACCATATGGTGACCAAGGGGCGCAACCGTGACACTGCGTGGTTCTCGGTGATCGACAGCGAATGGCCCGCCCTGCGCGAGGCCTATGCCGCCTGGTTGTCGCCGCGCAACTTTGATGCCAAGGGCCAGCAGCGCGAAAGGCTTTCTGACCTGACCGGACTTGTCCGCGCGGCCTCAGACCCGGCGCTTTAAGGTGTATCGTCCTTGATCAGGAGAACCTGAGCAACGGCGATACGCCACATTCCCAACGGCTTGCCTGTCTTGGATTGCGGTCAACCCAAATCAAACTGACCGCGATCCGCTTTAATCCGCACCCAAGGCCAGGCTTGGCGGCGGGCCACGCCGCCCCCGCCCCAAGTGCGCCATCAGAACACCGCCCCCTGCGCCAAGCGGTCCTTGACCAGTTGATGCAAGCTGGGCAGGGCATCGGGGGTCTTGCCAACCCTTCTTGCCGCCTCGGCCAGCGCCGGATCATCCACGATCCGCGCCAGACCTGATAGGAAGGACGACAGATAGGCCTGCTGCGCCGCATCGGGGTCACGGTCCAGCAAAGCCTCGGCATGGGTGAGGTCATCTTGCAAGGCAAGGGGATCGCCCGCCCCGTGCGCCCCCGCGCCCTCCTCCACCAAGATAACAAGACGGTCCGGCAGATGCCGCAAGATCGCCCGCTGAAAATCCACCAATCCTGCCATCGGTTTTTCCAAGAACCCCTGCGCGCCTGCGGTCAGTGCGGCCTTGCGCCCGTCAATGTCGCCACTGGTCCCCAGAACCACGGCATGGCGGCGCGACAGCACCAGATCGCGGATCAGCCGATCCCCCCGCCCATCCGGCAGGCCCAGATCCACGATCACCACATCGGGCCGATAGGTGCGCAGATGCGCGCGCGCCTGTTCCATCGTCTCAGCCCGCCGCAACCGCGCGCCCGAGCGTTGGCACATCAGCCGCAGCGCATCCGAGGCAAAGCGGCTATCCTCCACCAACAGCACCGTCAGCCCCGACAGCGGAAGGGGGCCGCGTTCGGGCATCATGCTCCCCCTTGGCACTGCAGCACCTTGCGCGACAGGGGCCTGAACGCGGGCGGTCTGAACGGGCACTCCGATAGGCGAATAGGGGTCGGGCATGGCGATCTCCTGCGCTGATCTGTGGTGAATTGAGCCGCAGTTCGGCTAACAGGCGGTTAAGATCGCGGGCCTTTCCACTGCTTTTCGCCAAGGCTGCGGCGGTTCGGCCCCTTGTGTCCGGCTTTTGCCGCCCCCATAACCCGACAAACAGCCAAAACGGAGCTTCCCATGATCGGCCGTCTGAATCATGTCGCCATCGCCGTGCCGGACCTTGCCGCCGCCGCCGCGCAATATGCAGGCACCCTGGGGGCCACTGTCGGCGCGCCAAAGGATGAACCCGATCACGGCGTGACGGTCGTGTTCATCGAATTGCCGAACACCAAGATCGAGTTGCTGTATCCCCTTGGCGAAAACTCCCCCATCGCCGGATTTCTGGAGAAGAACCCCGCCGGGGGCATTCACCACATCTGCTATGAGGTCGAAGACATCCTCGCCGCGCGCGACAAGCTCAAGGCCACAGGCGCCCGCGTCCTGGGCAATGGAGAGCCAAAGATCGGCGCGCATGGCAAGCCTGTCTTGTTCTTGCACCCCAAAGACTTCAACGGCTGCCTCGTGGAATTGGAGCAGGTATGAACATCACCTCCGCCATCGTCTTGTTCTCGGTGATCTGGTTCATGGTGTTCTTCATCGTTCTGCCGCTGCGTCTGACCACGCAGGGCGATGCGGGCGATGTGGTGCCCGGCACCCCAAAGAGCGCCCCTTTGAACGAGGTCGTCGGCCGCAAGGCCAAGATCACCACGGTGGCCGCGATCATCATCTGGGCGATCGTCGCTGCGATCATCCTGTCCGGGGCCATCACCGTGCGTGACATCGACTTTCTGGGCCGCCTTCCCCCGCAAACACAGCCCTGATGCCCAGCATCCGCCCCCTGACGGCCAGCGCTGACCGCGCGGCCGTGGTGGGTTTGGTCGGGCGGGCTGCGGATTATATCTTGCTCGAAACCGGCCTGCCCCCCGATGACCAAACGGTGGAGGATATCTTTGCCGAGGCCCCGCCCGGCATCGGCCCCGAGGGGCTGTTGACCCTTGGCCTGTTTCGGGGCGAAACGCTTGACGGGCTTGCCACCATGGCCTTTGGCTGGCCAGAACCCACAGACGCCTATCTTGGCCTGATGCTTCTGGCCCCAAATTGCCGTGGCATGGGCATTGGCCCCCTCTTGCTGGACGCCTGCATGGCCGAGGGCCGCGCGCGGGGGGCCACCCGCCTTTTGTTGGCGGTGCTGGACGAAAACCCCCGCGCCCGCCGCTTTTGGCACAGCATGGGGTTCACCCATCTGCTGACCGCCGCCCCGGCACAGATCGGCGTGAAAACCCATATCCGCCACCGCTTGGGCCGCGCCCTCTGACCGCGCCACCCTTAACGCGGCCCCAAAATCGACTCCTGCCACAAATAAACGCCCGATTCCCGGCGGCACGGGCCTTTGGCTCTGCTATCATCGCCGCATGATGTTCGATTTGCCAGATGATGACACCCTTTACCGCGCGCTTCTTGATCGGGACGCGGGCTTTGACGGGCAGGCTTTTGTCTGCGTGGCCACCACCGGCATCTTTTGCCGCCTGACCTGCCCCGCCCGCAAACCCCTGCGCGCCAATTGCACCTTTCGCCCCACGATCGGCGCCTGTATCGAGGCGGGCTTTCGCCCCTGCAAACGCTGCAAGCCCCTTGACTCCGCCGCCTTGGCCGATCCCCAGATCGCCACCCTTCTGGCCGCCCTCGACGCCCAGCCCGACAAACGCTGGGCCGAGGGGGACATTACCCGCATGGGCTTTGATCCCTCCACCATCCGCCGCGCCTTCAAACGGCACTACGGCATGACCTTTCTGGAAATGGCCCGCCAAAGGCGCCTGCGCGAAGGGTTTGAGACGCTGTCGACCGGGGCCAAGGTCATCACCGCCCAACATGACGCCAGCTTTGACTCCGCCAGTGGCTTTCGCGCCGCCTTTTCCCGGCTGATGGGCTGCGCGCCGGGCGATCTTGGCCAAAAGGGCTTGCTTCTGGCCAGTTGGATCGCCACGCCCTTGGGCGACATGATCGCCATCAGCAGCGCGCACCACCTGCACTTGCTGGAATTCGTGGATCGAAAGGCCCTGCCCGCCGAAATCCGCGCCTTGCAGCGGCTGTCAAAGGGGTCGCTTGGCCTTGGCACCCATGGTCCCACCGAACAGGTCCGGGCAGAGTTGCAGGCCTATTTCACCGGCACCTCGGCCCAGTTCCAGACCCCGCTTTCCCTGCAGGGCAGCGCCTTTGCGCAATCGGTCTGGGCCGCCCTGCGCGCCATCCCGGCGGGCGAGCGGCGCAGCTATTCCCAGATCGCCCAGACCATTGGCGCGCCACAGGCGACCCGCGCCGTCGCCCGTGCCAATGGGGCCAATCAGATCGCGCTTGTCGTGCCCTGTCACCGTGTTCTGGGGGCAGATGGCGCCCTCACGGGCTATGGCGGCGGCCTGTGGCGCAAGCAACGGTTGCTGGAGATCGAGCAGCAGTTTCGCGCGACCAAAGCCCCGTCAGCGGCCAAAGCCCAGTCAGCGGCCAGCGCCTAGCCGCTTGCCTGCGGGCAGGTTCGCCACCGCGACGCCCCCCAGCACCAGCGCCGCCGCCACGGCAAAGCGCAGCCCGACCCCCTCGCCCAGCCACAGCGCCCCGCCACCCGCCGCCAGAACCGGCACCGTCAACTGCGCCACCGCCGCCCGCGCCGCCCCCAGTTGCGGCACCAGATGATACCACAGCGCATAGCCAAGGCCCGAGGTGACAGCCCCCGACACCACCGCCAGCCACAGACCCAACACCTGTGCCGCAGGGGCATCCGCGCTGGGCGGCACCATGGCCAGCAGCACAAACAGCACCGGCACTGCCAGCATGAAATTCCATGCCGTCGCCCCCAGCGCATCCTTCGCCCGCCGCCCGGCCAGCGAATAGACCCCCCAGCCCATACCGGCGCAGGCCATCAATGCAGCCTCACGCCCCGGCACCTGCGCCCCACCCGTGGCCAACAGCAAGACCAAGCCAGCAAAGGCCAGCCCCGCCCCCAGCCAACGGGCCAGCGGCACCACCTCGCGCGCCATCAGCGCGCCGCCAAACATCGTGATCTGCACCGATCCGAACAAGATCAACGCCCCGATCCCGGCATCCAAACTCCGATAGGCCAGCGAAAAGGCCAGCAAATAGATCAGCAGGCCCGCCACACCCGCCACCCGCCCGCGCCACCCGGCCCAAAGCGCGCCACCCCGCAACACGGCCCGCAGCGCCACCAACAGGCCCAGCGCCATGGCCCCCGCCAGCAGCCGCACCCAAGCAAAGGTCAAGGGGTCCACCAGCCCCGCCCCGACCGCCATCCGGTTCAACACCGAATTGGCCGCAAAGGCCGTCATCGCCACCATGGTCAAAAGGACCACCCGCATCATCCGCGTTCCATCCTAAACCGTCCCCGCCCAGACCGCGTCGCACAGGCCCCGCAGGGAATTGCCAACCCACAGCCGCACCTGCGCCAGATCCTCGGTCCGCAACACCTCTTCCTTGCAGCCCATCTCGGCCCGCAACACGCCGGGCAGCAGGCCACTGGCCAAGGGCGGCGTCCGCATCCCGGCCCCCCGGTCAAAGAACAGCGTGGTGATGCTGCCATCGCAGACCTCGCCCCGCTCATTGGCAAAGATCACCTCGTCCAGCCCCAAGGGCAGCGCCGCGCGCCCCGCGTCATAGGCCGCGCGCCGCGTCGATTTCACCCCCAGCCACGGATCGTCCGAGGCCAACCGCCCCGCTGCCAGACCCAGCCGCCAGCACGCAATCGGTGCAGGCATCGCGCCCTGCTCCAGCGCAACCGCCCCGCCCGCGCCCAGCGTCAACCGCAGCCGCGCAGGTGCCCCCACCACATCGCGCAAAACGGTGCCGATCTGCGCCTCGGGCATCTCCCAGCCAAGTGCCGCCGCCCCATGTGCCATCCGCGCCACATGCAGCGGCAGGCGCACGATCACACGCCCGTCCCACAGCATCGTCTCGATCAGCCTCAGCCCCGGTGCGCCAGATCCTGCGCGTAGCGCGCTTTCCACAGTGCTTCCTCCCATTCCCCACTTTCGGTGGAATCGTAGACCACCCCGCCGCCCACGTTCAGCCGCACCTCGCCATCTGGCCACAAACGCAGCGTCCGAATGCCAACGGACCAACATTGCCCCCCTCCGGGCGCGGGCCAGCATTGCCCCCCATCCGGCGCGGCCCAGCCCAGCGCCCCGCAATAGACGCCCCGTGCCTCACCCTCCACCTCGGCGATGATCTCCATCGCCCGGATCTTCGGCGCGCCCGTGATCGAGCCACAGGGAAACAGCGCCGCCATCACCGCATCCAGACCCGCACCCGGCAACAGACGGCCCTGCACCCGGCTGCTCATCTGATGCAGGGTCGCGAAACTTTCGACCGCGAACAATTCCGGCACCTTGACCGACCCCACCTCGCTCATCCGCGCGATATCATTGCGGAGCAGATCGACGATCATCAGGTTCTCGGCCTGCGCCTTTTCACTCGCCCGCAACTCGGCGGCCAGAAAGGCATCCTCCACCGGGTCTTGCCCACGCGGGGCCGTGCCCTTCATCGGGCGGCTCTCGATCACCCCGCCCTCCACCCGAAAGAACAACTCCGGGCTGCGCGACAAGATCACAGGCCCCACACCCATATCCATGAACGCGCCAAACCCCACGCCCTGCCGCGCCCGCAAGGCCCCATACAGGCCCAGCGCCGTGCCTGCCTCCAACCGGCTCTGCAGCGGAAAGGTCAGGTTGACCTGATAGCAATCGCCCGCCGCGATATAGCCCTTCACCCGCGCAAAGGCGGCCGCATAGTCCGCGCGGCTGATCCGCGGCTGCAAAGCCGCCAGCCGCGCCCCCGCGCCCTCCGCCGCCGCCTGCGCCAGAATGTCCCCCGCATCGCCCGGCCCCTCAAAGGCCGCAAGACAGACCAAAGGCCCCTCGCCCACAGGCAGGCCCGTCAGCCGTGGCTCCATCGCATAGCCCGCCTCATAGGCGATATAGCCCGCGATCCACGCCCCAGCCGCCCGCGCGCGCTCAGCCGCCTGCAAGACGGGCATCACCTCAGCCGCATTCCGCGCCACAAACAGGGCCTGCGGCTTTGCAAACTGCACCGCGCCCCCGCCGGGTCCGTGTTCAATCACAATCCGCACGAAATCACCCTCTAGATCCGTTCCCGCATCTAGCACGGGAACGCGGGCAGGAAACAGGCAGCAAACGACCTGTCCAAGAAGGGTTGCGCAGCGGCACGCTTCCCCCTAAACCCCCGTCAATTTGCGCATACGCACGAATCCAGCAACCCGGGGCACCTGCACCGGGGTTAGCCATGCGAAGGGGCCACGACCATGCCGAAAAGAACCGATATCCACTCCATCATGATCATCGGCGCGGGCCCTATTGTCATTGGTCAGGCCTGCGAATTTGACTACTCCGGCGCACAGGCCTGCAAGGCTTTGCGCGAAGAAGGCTACCGCGTCATCCTCGTGAACTCCAACCCCGCCACGATCATGACCGATCCGGGGCTGGCCGATGCCACCTATATCGAACCCATCACCCCCGAAGTCGTCGCCAAGATCATCGAAAAAGAGCGTCCCGATGCCCTGTTGCCCACCATGGGCGGCCAGACCGGCCTGAACACCGCCCTTGCCCTTGCCGACATGGGGGTGTTGGAAAAGTTCAACGTGGAACTGATCGGGGCCAAGCGCGCGGCCATTGAAATGGCAGAAGATCGCAAGTTGTTCCGCGAGGCGATGGACCGCATCGGCCTTGAAAACCCAAAGGCCACGATCATCGCCGCCCCAAAACTGGCCTCGGGCAAATATGACATCAAGGCAGGCCTCGCCGCCTGTATGGAGGCCATCGAATACGTGGGCCTTCCCGCCATCATCCGCCCCGCCTTTACCCTTGGCGGCACAGGCGGCGGCGTGGCCTATAACCGCGATGATTATGAGGCGATCTGCCGCTCCGGGCTTGAGGCCAGCCCCATGGCACAGATCCTGATCGACGAATCCCTCCTTGGCTGGAAAGAATTCGAGATGGAGGTGGTGCGCGACACCGCCGACAACGCCATTATCATCTGCGCCATCGAAAACGTCGATCCCATGGGCGTGCATACCGGCGACTCCATCACCGTCGCCCCGGCGCTGACCCTGACCGACAAGGAATATCAGATCATGCGCAACGGCTCCATCGCCGTGCTGCGCGAAATCGGCGTCGAAACCGGCGGCTCCAACGTGCAATGGGCGATCAACCCCGCCGATGGCCGCATGGTCGTGATCGAAATGAACCCCCGTGTGTCGCGCTCCTCCGCGCTGGCGTCCAAGGCCACAGGCTTCCCGATTGCCAAGGTCGCGGCAAAACTCGCCGTCGGCTACACGCTGGATGAGTTGGACAATGACATCACCAAGGTGACGCCCGCCAGCTTTGAACCCTCCATCGACTATGTCGTGACCAAGATCCCGCGCTTTGCGTTCGAGAAATTCCCCGGCTCCGAACCCTTCCTGACCACCGCGATGAAATCGGTGGGCGAGGTGATGGCGATTGGCCGCACGATCCACGAATCCATGCAAAAGGCACTGGCCAGCATGGAAACCGGCCTGACTGGCTTTGATGAGATCGACATCCCCGGCGCCGCAAATACCCCTGATGGCCGCGCCGCCATTTCCAAGGCCCTGTCCTTGCAAACCCCCGACCGTCTGCGCGTGATCGCCCAAGCCATGCGCGAAGGCTTCTCGAACGACGAGATCAACCGCATCACCTCGTTTGACCCGTGGTTCCTGTCCCGCATCCGCGAAATCATGGATGCCGAGGCCGACATTCGCAAAACGGGCCTGCCGCTGGACGCCTCCGGCCTGCGCCGCCTGAAGATGATGGGCTTCACCGATGCCCGCCTTGCCAAGCTGACCGGCCGGGATGAGGGGCAGGTCCGCCGCGCCCGCCGCAATCTGGGCGTGGTTGCCGCCTTCAAACGGATCGACACCTGCGCCGCCGAGTTTGAGGCGCAAACCCCCTATATGTATTCCACCTATGAATCCCCCGTCATGGGCGATGTGGAATGCGAGGCCCGGCCCTCTGCTGCCAAAAAGGTCGTCATCCTTGGCGGTGGCCCCAACCGCATCGGTCAGGGGATCGAGTTTGACTATTGCTGCTGCCACGCCTGCTACGCGCTGACGGCGGCGGGCTATGAAACCATCATGGTCAACTGCAACCCCGAAACGGTCTCCACCGACTATGACACCTCGGACCGCCTGTATTTTGAGCCGCTGACGCTGGAACACGTGCTGGAAATCCTGCGCGTGGAACAGGAAAACGGCACCTTGCATGGCGTGATCGTGCAATTCGGCGGCCAAACGCCCCTGAAACTGGCGCAGGCCCTCGCGAATGAGGGCATCCCGATCCTTGGCACCACCCCTGATGCCATCGATCTGGCCGAAGACCGTGAGCGGTTCCAGCAACTCTTGCACAAACTCGCCCTCAAACAGCCGCACAACGGCACCGCCCGCTCGCGCGATGAGGCTTTTGCCGTCGCCGCCGATGTCGGCTACCCCCTCGTCATCCGCCCGTCTTTCGTGCTGGGCGGCCGCGCCATGGAAATCATCCGCGATGACGCCCAGTTGGAGCGGTATATCCGCGAGGCGGTCAAGGTTTCGGGCGACAACCCGGTGCTCCTCGACAGCTATCTGTCGGGCGCGATCGAGGTTGATGTCGACGCCCTCTCCGACGGGCAAAACGTCCATGTCGCGGGCATCATGGAACATATCGAAGAGGCCGGGGTCCATTCGGGCGATTCCGCCTGCTGCCTGCCGCCCCATTCGCTGTCGGCTGAGATCATCGAAGAGCTCAAGGTCCAGACCGTCGCCATGGCCCGCGCCCTCAACGTGGTCGGCCTGATGAACGTGCAATTCGCGATCAAGGATGGCGTGATCTTCGTGCTGGAGGTCAACCCCCGCGCCTCGCGCACCGTGCCCTTCGTGGCCAAGGCCACCGACTCGGCCATCGCCTCCATCGCCGCCCGCCTTATGGCGGGGGAGCCGATGTCGAACTTCCCCCTCCGCGCGGCCTATCCCGATGGCGTCGGCCCCGACACCGACCTGCCGCTGGCCGACCCCAACACGCTGGCCAACCCGATCACCCCATGGTTCAGCGTCAAAGAGGCCGTCCTCCCCTTTGCCCGCTTCCCCGGCGTCGATCCGCTGCTTGGCCCCGAAATGCGCTCCACGGGTGAGGTGATGGGCTGGGACCGCACCTTTGCCCTCGCCTTCCTCAAGGCGCAGATGGGCGCAGGCACCATCTTGCCAACCGAAGGGCGCGTGTTCATGTCGATCAAGGATATGGACAAGACCGACGCCATGGCAAGCGCCGCCCGCGACCTCATCGCCATGGGGTTCGAGCTGACCGCCACCATGGGCACCTGCAACTGGCTTGCCTCCATCGGTGCCAAGGCGATCTTGGTCAACAAGGTCTATGAGGGCCGCCCGAACATCGTCGACGCCCTGAAAAACGGCGACATCGCCTTGGTCTTCAACACCACCGAAGGCACCCAAAGCATCACAGACAGCCGCGATATCCGCCGCGTGGCGCTGATGGACAAAATCCCCTACTTCACCACCGCCGCCGCATCAATTGCCGCCGTGGCCGCGATGAAGGCCCGGGGTGAGGGCTATGGGGTGCGGACGTTGCAGGGTTGATCGCGACCCCGGCTCCGCCGGGGTCAAAACGCTCCAGTGGAGCGTTTTGAGCGATCAACGGGCGCGCACGCCTGCGCGGCCGGGAAAGTTGCGGGCAGCCTAACTGATCAGTCTCCCAGATTGCTTTTGCAACGCGACTCATGCAGTCTTAGCGGGCATGCAAATTTATGGATCAACCCTAATATGCAAATATTGGAATTTGTTCGTGACAAACTGCAAATTCTAACTGCTGTTGGCGGGACACTCGTTGCGCTTATTGTCTCCGTTGAACAATTTAGTTCTTTTTCTTTCGAAACAAAAATAGCGATTGGAGCAATTTTATATTTAGCTTGTCTGTATGGGTTGTTCTTTGATGGAAGAAGAAGAATAAAAAGAACAGAAATTGGAGTGACACTGAAAAAACAAGAATCAAATCTTACGAAAGCGAGAATATCAGTTTACTTGCTAGTGGCACTTCCGTTTGCATTTACCCTTCTTAATCTGCTATTGTGTCTTTCGAGCACAGTTCGGGTGTCGACAGAAGCTCAGAGTCCTTCTGAGAAATCGGTCGAGATTAATGCGTCATTTCAAAGTAGTGATATCCTGATTTGGCTTCCCGAAGCTCGGATTTCGGGGTGTCAATACAAAGATAGATCTCCTGAAAAATATAGGATATCGCAGATTCAGCAAATTGATGAAGCGCTTGCGACGCGACACTTGAAAGTTATAAGATTTAAATTTCCTCAGGTCATCGAAGTGATTTGCAGACCGGCGCATAATGCTTTGCCCAGCATCGAATTGAGTGGCGGCGTAGTCAAAATATATGAAACGGCGGAAATTCGTTTCATCCTTCTTGTAACCTTTCTGACCACGGGAGCTTTGTCATGCATAAGTATTATCTCTCTCTTACGACTGCAGCGTTAGCCTTTTTCGCAGGATTGTCCGTAGATGCTCTCGCGGATGCGGCAGGCGAAATCATTTCGCAGAGAGGTTCGGCCGTAGAGCGCCACAGCCAACAAGGTGTGTCAGCATCGGTCAAGGCTTGGCCAAGTCCAATACAGACTGGCTCAGACGGTTTTTGCCCTCAGTATGGCCTCAATGCTATCGATGCTAAAACGTCCGTCCTTCCTGATGGCGCATTTGAACTTTCTATTCCGCGAAACAACAGCACCTTTACTGTTGTATATTGTGCACAGGGATACAACGCGCGCGTTGACCGATATATCCCTAGCGATGGCAGTTCCGAGTTCGTCATTCCTACCCCCGCAGATTTGGATTTGACTGAGTATTCAGACGATCGCTCCAATAACCTGCGAAACCAAATTTTGAGGCAATCGATTGAAGCCCTAAACGACCTATCTTATATTCGAAGCTCGAACACTGAGCTCTTTGATTCTGTTCTATTGGACTTTTCGCAAATTGTTCAGTCTCAGAATGACAATGGTGATGAAAAGGCATTATTTCTTTTAATTGAAGCTGTCGGGGCATGGCAAGCTGATGCCAAATAGTTTCTTTTGCAGCAAGCGTAGGTCGGGCTTCAGCCCGACTCCGTCCCTCACCACTGGGCGATGCTTTGCGCCTTTGTTCCGGCCCAAAAGGGCCGCCCCGCCTACCGCCCATGCTTCTCAATCCCATGCGCGCGCATCCTCTCGCGCAGGCGGGCCATTTTCTCGCGCAGCACATCGCCTGCTTCTGGCCCCTCCTCGCCCAACGACTCCGCAAGTTCGCCCCAGACGGGGCGCTCTTCTTGCACCTCCTCCGGCGTGCGAAACAGCTCCATCGTGTCCGCCCCCCGGATCACCCCCGCCAGCCGCGCATGCATGTAACTGCGCAGCACGTCATTGATGCGGGGGCCATAGCCCGCCCCCATGGAGCGGAAGAACTTCACCACATCGCGGTCCAGACGCAGCGTCACCCGCTCGCTCGGCTGGCGGTTGGCCTGCTGCGCGATCTCGTGCCATTCCTCGGGAATGCGGCCCGTGGCCTCGATCGTGTGGTGCAGGTCCCACTCCAGCCGCCGCATCGCCTCGGCCATGTAGTAATAGCTGGCACGGGCGCGGGCGGTCATCTTGCCCCGCTGTGGAATCGGTTGCGCTGCGCTGTCTTGGGTCATGCTGCCTCCTGTGATCTGGCCCCAAATGGCGGCAAAATCCCTAAAATGCGGTGCATTCAGCGTTTGCACGGCAGGTGCACGCCCGGTGTACGCAGGGTGACGCTTGACATAAGGGCCAAAAACGCCCATGTGCCTGTGATCCGAGTGCCCGTGCCGCGTGAGCATGTGAAAGGCCCGGATGACCAAGGTTCCCACCATCACGCAGGGGCGCCGACAGTGCGCACGGTCCCTTGGATTGCCAAGGGGCGAGGGCGTGGTGTCCCTTTGTTATGGACGATCCTATGACCACTTTTGCAGATCTTGGCCTGAGTGCCAACCTTCTGAAAGCGCTTGAGAAAACAACGCTTAAAACCCCAACACCGATTCAGGCGCAGGCCATTCCGCATATCATGGCGGGCCGTGACCTGATGGGTCTTGCCCAGACCGGCACCGGCAAGACGGCGGCCTTTGGCCTGCCGCTGTTGCACCGCATCTTGGATATCGGCCACCCGCCGGGCCCAAAGAACGTGCGCGCCCTGATCCTTGCGCCGACGCGGGAATTGGCCTTGCAAATCAAGGACAACCTCGAGGTTTTCACCAAGGGAACCCCTGTAAAAGTGACCATGGTCGTGGGCGGGGCATCGCTCTTCCGGCAGGCCCAGTCGCTGGCCAAGGGCACCGATGTTCTGGTGGCAACACCGGGTCGTTTGATCGACCTGCTGGAGCGTGGCGACGTGTCGTTGGAGAAGTGCGGCTACCTTGTGCTGGACGAGGCCGACCACATGCTCGACATGGGATTCATCCACTCCTTGCGCAAGATCGCAAAGCATATCCCGCTCAAGCGCCAGACGATGCTGTTCTCGGCCACGATGCCAAAGGATATCTCTGAGATTGCAGACACTTACCTGCGCGATCCGGTTCGGGTGCAGGTGACGAGCGAAGGCAAAACGGCCGACAAAGTGACCCAAGGCGTGCATTTCATCCCCAATGGCGACAAGGCCCGGGTGCTGGAAGAGTATCTCAAAAAGCACCCAACCGAACAGGCGCTGGTCTTTGGCCGCACCAAGCATGGGTCGGAAAAGCTGATGAAACTGCTGGCGACATGGGGCTTCAAAGTCGGCTCCATCCACGGCAACAAAAGCCAAAGCCAGCGGGACCGTACCCTGACCGAATTCCGCACGGGGTTGTTGGATGTTTTGGTGGCGACAGACGTCGCGGCACGTGGGATCGACATCCCGACGGTGCGCCATGTCTATAACTTCGACATGCCGAATGTGCCCGAAAACTACGTGCACCGCATTGGCCGCACCGCCCGTGCAGGGGCCGAAGGGACCTCGGTCAGCTTTTGTGCACCCGCCGAAATGGGCGAGTTGCAGGCCATTGAAAAGCTGCTGAAAAAGCCGCTGCCGATCCTTGGTGGCGCTCCTTGGGCGGCTGATATCGTGGCGGCTGCACCCAAGCCCGGCCAGAACCGTGGCCAGCGTCCGGCCCGCCCGCAAGGTGGCCGTCCGCAGGGCGCAAAACCTGCTCAGGGCAAACCTGCAGGTCGCCCTGCAGCAAAGCCGATGGGCAGCAAGCCAAAGCCAATGGGCGGTGGCAATGTTCCCCGCCGGGCCGAAGGCGGCGCAGCACGCGCGCCCCGTCGCCCAAGCTAAGGGGGGCTAGCTGACCTCGTCTTCGAGGTTCAGCTTCATCTCCAGCAAGACCTGCTGAATGGCCAAGGTTTCGCGCAACATGCGCTTGGCCTCATTCGCCGAGATAACACCGTCACCAATGGCGGTGTTATATTCGCTCATCAACATGGCAAACCGCTGCGCAAGGGCAACCACATCGTGGTTCACGCTCTTTGACGCAGCGTTGCGCTTTTCCGCGTCATACGACAGCGTAATGCCCCGGATATCCGCCAGCGCGGAGGTGACATGGGGAAACCGCGACGCGGCTTCCAGCTGGGCCACAACGTCGATGGGCATGAACCGATCCTCATGTTCGCCAGAATCGGAATAATAGCGCCCAAGGGTGGCCTTGGATTTCCCGGTCAGCTCACAGGCGGCCTCGATCCCAACATCCTTGACCAGAGCCTCACAGTGTTTCTTCAAATACGACGCAATCGACATGGTACTGGCTCCGTCGTCCACAATACTGGGAATAAGCTTCACATTTTCCCATTAATCAGCTGGATAACTTTTGTCATCTATATAGGTGTTCCGGAAGTCCGGAACTGTAGTGAGTGGCCGGTGCCCCCAGCATCGGCATTGTGTGGGGGTCCGCCGTGCTTCAGTCCTTTCAAAGGGCGGTCGTACGGCCGCGCGGCGGGCCCGTCATTTTTTTAAGAGTTCCGGGCAAACCGGGTGTATGAGTGATGACGGCCCGTCCCGGCTCCCCCGTTTGATATGTGCATTTAGGCCACCACAGGAATGCGGCCCCCACCCCTCGCTTGCACGTCTGCTGCGGAATCGGTTAGTCAGCCGCATGGCAAAACTGTACTTCAATTACTCGACCATGAACGCGGGCAAATCGACCGCGCTTTTGCAAGCCTCCCACAACTACCGTGAGGGTGGGATGCAAACCTATTTGATGACCGCCCGGTTGGACAATAGGGCCGGAAAAGGCCGGATTGCCAGCCGCATCGGGATTGGCGAGGATGCCGATACCTTTACCCCAGACGATGACCTTTTCGCCACGCTGCAACAGCGCTGCGCGGTCGGACCCGTTGCCTGTGTGTTCATTGATGAGGCGCAGTTCCTGACCAAGGAACAGGTCTGGCAACTGGCGCGGGCCGTCGATGATCTGGGCGTTCCGGTCATGTGCTATGGCTTGCGCGTTGATTTTCAGGGCAATCTCTTCCCCGGCTCCGCCGCCCTGTTGGCTTGGGCGGATGAGATGCGCGAGGTTCGCACGATCTGCCACTGCGGGCGCAAGGCCACGATGGTCGTCCGCAAAGGCCCCGACGGAAAGCCGTTGCGCGACGGCGAACAGGTGCAGATCGGCGGCAACGAAACCTATGTCAGCCTGTGCCGCCGCCATTGGCGTGAGGCCGTTGCTGATTAGGCCATGGTTGCGGCCACACTCTCTTGCGCTTTGGCCCGCAGCGCGATCATGCTGCCTGCGGCAATGATCAGCCCCATGCCGATCACGGCCAGACTGTCCAGCGTCTCCCCCCACAGGGCCCAGCCCCAGAGGGCCGAGGCGGGCAGTATGACATATTCAAGAACCGAAGCCCGGCTTGCATCGGTCAACTGATAGGCCCGGATCATCATCCCGACCCCGATCAGGGACCCTGCCGCCTGAACGAATGTCCAGAACAAGAACGCGTCAGAGGGCCAGACCGCACCGCGCATCAAGAACCCGTCCACCCCTGCGGGCACAGGCAGCGGCCAGATCGCCAGCACGATCATCCCCACACAGCCAATCACCCCCAGCGTTACAAAGAACCCCGCCAGCAAGGTTTCCGCCCGCTCTTGCCCGCACCATTCACGGGTGGCGATATTGCCAAGCGCATACATGGCCCCCGCCACCACCGGCAGCACCGCCGCCAGCGAGGCATCGCCCATGGCCTCTGGCCCCAAGACAAGCACAACCCCGACAAATCCAATCGCGACGGCAAGGATGCGGATCGGCCCAATGCTGTGCCCAAAGGCAAAGCGGGAAATCAGCAGCACAAAAATCGGCGAGGTGAACAGCCCCGCGGCCACCAGCGCCACTGGCAAAAACGCAAGCGCGCCAAAGTAGATCACCATGGCAAACCCATGGATCAAACTGCGCGCAACCACGGGGCCCCATTTGACGGGCCGAACCCGCAACCCAAAGATCGGGACAGCCAAGGCCAAAAGCGCCATCGCCATGGCCGTTCGCGTGGCGTGAAACTGCCAAAGCCCGGTTTCTGCGGCAATCACCCGAACCCAGTTGTCGGTAAAGCCAATGACCATGGCATAAACGCCAATCAGGCCGGCGGCGGCAAGGGTGCGGTCTGGGCGGTGTGTCATTTTTGGCTTTCCTCCTTCCCTGCCAGATGAACCCTGCTAAACTCGGGCCTGCGCGTCGAAAACCGACATTGGCGACGTTGATTTGCAAACCGGGGGGAATACCATGGGCTGGTTACAGGACGAAACAGGGCTGGAGCGTTGTAGCGCCAATTATGCGCCACTGACGCCCCTGTCACATCTGCGCCGCGCCGCGGATCTGTTTGCCGATCGTACGGCAATCGTCTGGAAATCCACCCGCCTCAGCTATGCCCAATACGCCCAGCGTGTATCGCGTCTTGCCTCGGCTTTGGCGGCCATGGGGGTCAGGCCCGGTGATGTTGTGGCAACGCTTTTGCCCAATATCCCCCAACAGGCCGAGGCGCATTTTGGCGTGCCCGCCTGCGGGGCGGTTCTCAACACCATCAACACCCGACTTGATCCAGATACTGTCGCCTATATCCTTGATCATGCAGGGGCAAAGGTCCTGCTGTGTGACGCGGCCCTGGTGGCGCTTGCGCAAGAGGCCTTTGCGCGCATGGAAGGGCCCCAACCCACCATCATCGAAGTGGTGGATCATGGTTTTGCCGCCTCTGGCCAATACCAGACCTATGAGGACCTTTTGGCCCAAGGCGATCCGCAGGCGGCTTGGCACATGCCCCAAGATGAATGGGAAAGCATCGCCATCAACTATACCTCGGGCACCACGGGGCGGCCCAAGGGGGTGGTCTACCACCACCGAGGGGCCTATCTTGCCACCACCGCCAATGCGCTTGGCTGGCGGATGCAGTTGTTCCCCGTCTATCTGACGATTGTGCCGCTGTTTCATTGCAACGCATGGTGTCATCCATGGATGATCCCGATGATGGGGGGCACGATCGTGTGCTGCCGCGATGTAACCGCAAAGGCGATCTATGATGCCATCGCGGATGAGGGTGTGACCCATTTCGGCGGGGCACCCATCGTTCTGAACAGCATCGTCAACGCCAAACCCGAGGAGCGGCGGGCCTTTGACCATATCGTCGAAGTCTTTACCGCAGGCGCCCCCCCCGCTGCGGCCACGCTCGCCGCGTTTGAACCCCTTGGGTTCAATGTCACACAGGTCTATGGGCTGACGGAAACCTATGGTCCGGCCACCGAATGCCTGTGGCAACCCACGTGGCACGAGACCACGGGTGATACACGCGCCGCCCTGAAGGCCCGCACGGGCGTTGCCATGGCGATGCTGGAGGGGGCCGAGGTGCATGATGAAGGGGGCCGCCCCGTGCCGCGGGACAACGCGACCTTGGGGGAAATCGCCATGCGCGGCAATATGGTGATGAAGGGCTACTACAAGAACCCCGAGGCCACGCGCGAGGCCTTTCGCGGCGGCTGGTTCCGATCCGGCGACATCGCCTTTCAGCATGAAGATGGCTATCTGAAAATCACCGACCGGGCGAAAGACATCATCATCTCGGGCGGTGAGAATGTCAGCTCGGTCGAGGTCGAAGGCATCTTGATGCGCCATCCGGCCGTCAACCTTTGTGCCGTTGTGGCAAAGCCCGATGACAAATGGGGCGAGGTTCCTTGTGCCTTTGTCGAACTCAAGGACGGGGTCGAGGTGACCGAGGCCGACTTGATCAGCCATTGCCGCGCCCATCTGGCGGGGTTCAAGACACCAAAGCGGATCATCTTTACCCTGTTGCCAAAGACATCGACAGGCAAAATCCAGAAGTTTGAACTGCGGGCGGCGGCAAAGCAGATATGATTGGCGCTTAGGGGTGATTGTCGTGGGTTGCGGCTTCCGATATCGTCGCCCGTGATGACAGGCAGAACACCTCGCGCGGTAACAGCGCTTTCGAAATATGCACGGCTGGAAAGCCAAGGGCTGTGGCGGGAAACCACCACGGCCCAACGGCGTGAGGTCGTGGTCGCCTTTCGCGAGGCGACGCTGGTTCTGTCGGACCCCAAGAAGGATCTGGCGCTCAGCCATTGGTCCCTTCCCGCGATCGAGCGTTTGAACCCCGGCGAAATGCCCGCCCTGTTCGGGCCCGGAAGCGACGCCTCGGAAACGCTTGAGATCGAAGATGACGAGATGATCAAGGCGCTTGAAATGGTGCGCGGGGCCTTGAAGGCGCGGCAGCCAAAACCGGGCCGACTGCGGGGGATCCTGTTGACCTCGGGCACGGCATTGGTCGTGGGCCTTGGCGTGTTTTGGCTCCCCGATGCCTTGTTGCGGCACACGGCGACCGTCTTGCCCGCCGCGACCCGTCAGGCCATTGGCCGCGCGGCGCTGGAGGATGTGCAACGTCTGACAGGCTCGCCCTGCGCCAGCCCCTTGGGCACCTATGCGCTGACCGAACTGGGTGACAAGCTTTTTGGGCAGCACAACGCCCAAATCCTGATCATGCGCGAAGGTGTGGAAACCGCGACCCACCTTCCGGGCGGGGTCATCTTGATCGGGCGCCGGATGATCGAAGATATGAACGGCCCGGAAGTGCTGGCTGGCCTTGCGATCATGGAACGCCTGCGGGCAGAAACCCGCGATCCGATGCTGCCGATCCTGCGCCACGCGGGGCTTCTCTCAACCTTGCGCCTTCTGACCTCTGGCACGCTGCCAAATGGCGTTTTGGCGGGCTATGGCGAGGCGATCTTGCGCGAAACACCCGTTGCGATTGCCGCAGACGATGCCTTGGACAGGTTTCGTGATGCGGGCGTCACCTCCAGCCCCTATGCCTATATGATTGATCCAAATGGCATTTCGACCCAAGCGTTGATTGCCGATGATCCGCTGAAAGGATTGATCCCGATCCCGCTGATGCCCGATGGCGATTGGGTCAGCCTGCAAGAGATTTGTTCGTAAATGACAAAGGCCCCCGTTTAACGGCGGCCTTCGGGACATTCAAAACGATCCGTCAACGCCAAGGGGTCATGGGCCCATTTTTTCATCGGCCATGCGCGCACAGCTTTGCACCCGCCCCGCGCCTTAGCCACCCGTGCTAACGGCGATCCGCCTGCGGGGATATTTACGCGCATTCTCCCGCTCCACATCCGCCACCAAGCGGGCGGGGACTTCGCGCGTCCAGATCTGATCTTGATCCGCCCAGCCCTGACGCGTTCCCTGCCCTCGATAGGGGTTCAAGCGGTCATCCTCCCAAGCCAGCTTATACCCTTTCGGGATCTTGCGATCTTGCGTGGAGAGGATCACCCTTTTACCCGAGGGCGCAGTCGGAGTGTTGGTCTTGCTGCGAGCAGCGCCCTCGACAAATCCCGATGGGGCCACACTCGCCTTGCCGCCCACCAAACGCGGCGGACGGGCATTCGCCAAATTCCCATCGCCTTTGGTGCACATCACCACCGACCCGCCATTGCGCAGGGCAAAGCGTTCCGCAACGGGCGCATCGGCATAGCACCCGATCTTGCCCTTGCCTGCGGATGTTCCCACGCGCTCAGCCCCTTTGCCGCGCTGCTGTTCGGCCACTGACGCAGGTGGAACCGCCACGCGTGCGGTTGGCGCCACCTGACGCGGCGCAGGTGCCGTATATTGCGACGCGGGCACGCGTGCGCCCGCGGGTGGCGCTTGCCTGATCCGGGGCGGCGTGGTCGTTGATGCGACGGTATCAAGTGGCTTGCGCCCCATTGAGGGTTGCGCAGCAGGCCGTGGCACTTGGACCACACGCGGGGCCTCTGCCGCCTGTGGCGCGGGCGCAATCTGCTCCACTGCAACCTGCGAGGCCGCGCCGAACGTCGGCGGATACCCACAAAGTTGCCGCCTGTCTGCCCGCACACGCGGCACCCAGTTTACACGCCCACCCAATCCGGCACGCAAAAACACACAGCCACCACTGTCAACATATTGCTGCCCCTTGTAGGAGGCAGGCGGCAACTCACGCGGGCTGCTCAAATCATTTGCGGACTGGGCATGAGCACCAGAAAAACCAAACAAAACTGCCACAATGGCAGTCACAAAAACCTTCAAAACCATGAACTACCCCCAAAGTAGCATGGTTCGATATTGGAATAATATTGTTTCCGAGTAAAGCGATTAACCCGCTATTTTGTGCCAAACATGCGATCACCCGCATCCCCTAGCCCCGGAACGATATAACCGTGATCATTCAAATGGCTATCAAGCGAAGCTGTCACGATGGGAACATCGGGATGGGCCTCTTTCATCCGGGCAATCCCTTCGGGGGCCGCCAACAGGCACAAAAAGCGGATCTGCCGCGCCCCTTGCGCCTTGAGCAGGCTGATTGCGGCGGCTGACGAGTTTCCGGTTGCCAACATCGGGTCCACCACGATGCAAATCCGATCCTCCAACTGCTCGGGCAATTTGCAATAATATTGCACGGGTTGCAGCGTTTCAGGATCACGGTAAAGGCCCACGAACCCCACGCGTGCCGCCGGGATCAGCTCCAAGATACCGTCCAACAGGCCATTGCCCGCCCGCAAGATCGACACAAGCGCCAGCTTCTTGCCCTCGATCGCGGGGGCGTCCATCGGCTCCAGCGGGGTTTCGATCCGCTTGGTTGTCATCGGCAATTCGCGCGTGACTTCATAGGCCAAAAGCAGGCTGATCTCGCGCAGCAACTGGCGGAAACTGGCGGTGGAGGTGCCCTTTTCGCGCATCAAGGTCAGCTTGTGCTGGACAAGCGGATGGGAAACGACGGTCAGATGGTCCAGCATGGGTCAGGCCTCCAGCAGTTTGGCGATACGGGCCCCTGTGTCGGTGTCACAAAAGGCGGCGTCAAGGGCGGTTTTGTTCAGCGCGGCAAAAAACGCATCATCCCAGTCAAAGGCCCGATGCAGCATTTCAAACTCGCGCGCCATGGTGGTGTGGAAAAACGGCGGGTCATCCGTGCTGACCGTCACCTTCACACCGCGCTCATACAGTTGCGAAATCGGATGCTTGCGAAACCCCGGATAGATGCCAAGGGCAACGTTGGACCCCGGACACACCTCCAGCACGATCCCGCGTTCGGCAATCTCATCGACAAGGGCCAGATCCTCGATCGCCCGCACGCCGTGGCCGATCCGTTCAACCTCCAGATCCTTGATCGCGGCCCGCACACTTTCGGGCCCGCCCCATTCCCCGGCATGGGCCGTCAACCGCAGGCCCGCCTCGCGCGCGCAGTCAAAAGACCAGCGAAAATCTTTGGGCTGGGCGATCTTTTCATCCCCCGCAATGCCAAAGCCCACAATCCACTCCCCCGCAGTTTCCGCCGCACAAAGGGCCGTTTCTCGCGCCTTTTCAGGGCCGAAATGACGGATGCAGGTGATGATGCCCCGCAAGGTGATGCCCATGGTCCGCTCTGCCTGATCGGCGGCTTCGCGGATTGCCAGCAGATACTCTTTCCACGCCCCCTTGTCGCGGCCCCCGCAAAAATCGGGTGACAGAAAGGTTTCGGAATAGACCACCCCGCTGGCGGCACTTTCTTCCAATACCGCAAGCGTCAGGCGGGCATAATCCTCGGGCGTGGTCAGGGTCGAGGTCGCGGCCTCATAGACCTTCAGGAAATCCCAGAAATCCTTGTATTTGTAATTCCCCTCCGCATCAAAAATCCCCGAGATATCCATGGATTTTTCACGCGCAAGGCCACGGATAAAGGCGGGCGGGGCCGCGCCTTCCAGATGCAGATGCAGTTCGATTTTTGGCGTCACAGGAAGGATACTCCCGATCCATGCGAGGGAAGGTCCAGATGAGCGGCCAGACTGGCCGCAACATCGGTGAAAGATACAAGCCCAATGGGTTTTGCGCCCCGGCCATAGCCGATAACAGGCACCCGCTCTCGGGTGTGTTCTGTGCCGGGAAAGGTGGGATCATTGCCGTGATCGGCCGTAAAGATCACCAGATCGCCTTGCCCAAGCGTCGACAAAAAGCGCGGCAGTTGCGCATCAAACCATTCAAGCGCCCGGGCATAGCCTGCAACATCACGCGGATGGCCGTAAAGCGTATCAAACTCCACAAAGTTCGCAAAGGTCAAGGAACCGGCCTCGGCCGCGCCTCCCAATCGAACCAGATGTTCGAAAAGGTCTGAATCGCTTTTCCCCTTATGCAGCGCCGTGATGCCCTGCATCGAAAAGATATCGCCAATCTTGCCAATCGCATGGGTCGCGCGCCCCGCATCCTTGGCCCAGTCCAGCAAGGTGGGCGATGGTGGGGCGATGGCAAAATCCTTGCGGTTGGAGGTGCGCTTGAAATCATCGCAGGTGCCCGCAAAGGGTCGCGCAATCACCCGGCCAATCTTGCGCGCATGCAAGATCGGCGCAAGATCGGCGCACAGCTTCAGCAGCCGATCAAGGCCAAAACTCTCTTCATGGGCCGCGATCTGAAACACGCTGTCAGCCGAGGTATAGCAGATGGGCCACCCCGTCCGCAGATGCTCGGCACAATGTTTGGCAATGATGGGCACGCCCGAGGCATGACAATTGCCCAAAATCCCCTCCACTCCCGCCAGACGGCAAACCGCCTGCACAAGATCATCCGGAAAGGCCGGGGTCTGGTCGGGGAAATAGGCCCAGTCCCAAGGCACCGGAACGCCCGCCAACTCCCAATGGCCCGATGGGGTATCCTTGCCAAGACTGACCTCCGTCGCGGCCCCCCAAAGCCCCATTGGCGCGGCCCCCAGCCCCGGTGCCGTCCCCCCCGAGGCAAGCTGGATCGCCGCCCCCAGACCAAGACGGTCAAGGTTGGGCATGTGCAACGGTCCGCTGCGCCCCTGCTCTGCCCGCCCATCGGCGCAGGCCCGCGCGATATTGCCCAAGGTATTGGACCCCGCATCGCCAAAAGCCGCCGCGTCCGGCGCACCGCCGCAGCCCACCGAGTCCATCACGATCAGAAAGGCACGCGCCATCAGCCAATCCTTTTCAGGATCAAGGGCGGCTCGTCAGGCGCCGACGTGCCCACGCGATAGGCGTTTTGCACCGCGATCACAGCCGCATCCGCCGCCGCTTCTGTGGCGGCATGCACCATGCACAGCGGCACGCCTGCGCCAATTTCCTCGCCCAGACCGATCATGTCCGACAACCCGACCGAAGGGTTGATCCGGTCTCCCCCGCGCAAACGCCCGCCCCCCAGATGCACCACCGCCAGACCAAGCGCCTGACCATCAATCTGTGCGATATACCCATCATCCAAGGCAGGCACTTCCCGCATCACCGGGGCGGCAGGCAAACGGTCGGGCCAGCGTTCGACAAAATCCAGCGGCCCGCCCTGTGCGGCCACCATGCGGCCAAACCATTCGGCGGCAGAGCCGCTTTCCAGCGCCTGCTCGATCCGGCCCACCCCATCTTGCGCATCGGCGGCCAATCCGCCCAGGGCAAGAACCTCGCCCCCCAAGGCGGCGGTCAAATCCCACAGGGCCACGTTGACGGATGTGCCCGTCAGGGTTTCCATCACCTCGATCACCTCAAGCGCATTGCCCGCAGCGGTGGCAAGCGGTTGGTTCATGTCAGTGATCAGCGCCGAGGTCATGCACCCCGCGCCCTGCGCCGTGGCGACAAGGGCACGGGCCAGCGCCTCGGCCTGTTCGGGGGTTTTCATGAAGGCGCCAGAGCCGCATTTGACATCCAGCACCAGCCCTTCCAACCCGGCGGCCAGTTTCTTGGACAAGATGGAGGCCGTGATCAGATCAAGGCTTTCCACCGTTCCCGTCACATCCCGCACGGCGTAAAGCCGCTTGTCAGCCGGGGCCAGATCGGCCGAGGCCGCCACGATGGCGCAATGCACATCCCGCAACTGGGTGCGCAGATGATCTTCGCTCAACCCCGTGCGGAAACCGGGGATCGACTCCAGCTTATCCAGCGTCCCGCCCGTATGGCCCAATCCCCGCCCCGAAATCATCGGAACATAAGCCCCACAGGCGGCAAGCGCGGGGGCCAAGAGTAGGGACACGCAATCCCCGACGCCGCCCGTCGAATGCTTGTCCAGCACCGGCCCCGGCAAATCCCACGTCAGAACCTTTCCACTGTCGCGCATGGCCCGGGTCAACCCCACCCGCGCCGGTTCCGACAGGCCGTTCAGCAACACCGCCATGGCAAAGGCCCCGGCCTGCGCATCGGTGATCTGATCCGAGGCAAGGCCACGCGCGAACCAGTCAAGCTCTGCCTGATCCGGCATCTTGCCATCCCGCAACTTTACAATGATGGACCGGGCGTCCATCAGGTTTTCGCCATATGGGCCGCTGTGAACAGACCGGGCAACAGCTCTGCCACCGTCATGACCTTTTCCTGACCGTCAACTGTGGCCATCGTCACCTTGACATCTGGCCCGGCAAACTCGGCAATCTTCTGGCGGCACCCGCCACAGGGCGGCACCGGGGCGGGGCTGTCGGCAATCACGAACACCTCGGCAATCGTGGTGTCCCCCGCCGCGACCATGGCCGCAATGGCCCCCGCTTCGGCGCAGGTGCCTTCGGGAAAGGCCACGTTTTCAACATTGCACCCGACATGCACCATGCCCGAGGGGGTGCGCAGCGCCGCACCGACCTTGAAACAGGAATAGGGGGCATAGGCGCGTTCGCGAACATCTTTGGCAGCTTGACGAAGGGACATGTCGACCTCAATGAATTCCACCATATGGTGGCAAAGTGTGTGTCTTGGTCTGGCGAAGCGCAAGGGGGCGCACGCGTCAGACCTTGATCGTGACCGGATTGCCCGGCAGACTGACCTCCAAAAGCTCCAGATCCTCTGTGGCGTCACTGTAGCGGGTTGCAAGGCCCGGCGGGATAACAAAGGCATCCCCCGGTGACAGGCGGAAGGCGTCCTTGCCTTCGCCCTCCAATGTCATCTGGCCCGACATCACAAAGGTGAACAGAATATCCCCCTCATGCAGCGTCCAGGGTGCCGGCCCTGTGGGGCGGGCGACCATCACGCTGGCCAAGCCCTTGGTGTTTGCGTTGATCGTTGTATCGCGCGCCTCAAAACCCGGAATGCGAAACGGGGCGAACGCGCCCTTTGCCCCTTGGTTATGGACAAAACGCTGCCCCTGCCACTCGCGCTCGGGCCGCAGATGCGGGGTGGGCAGGGTCATCGCGTGGTCAATCTCGGTTACATGGTCCGCCGGGACCCCGATTTCGATCACTTCGATCCCATCCGACGCCTCCAGCACCCGATGCCGGATTTCGGGCGGCTGGATAAAGCAATCCCCTGCCGTCAACCGGATTTTGGGGCCCTGATCCTCATAGACCACATCGACCCAGCCCTTGATGCAAAAGATCAGCTGAAAGCCGACCTTGTGAAAATGCACCATGTCCGGCACCGGACCGCCATCGGGGATACGGATGTGGCTGGCAATCATCGCCCCGCCAAGGCGTGAGGGGACAAGGTCGCGGTAATGCATCCCCGCCCGCCCGATCACCCAAGGGGCCTGA
The DNA here is from genome assembly GCA_021741245.1 of Paracoccaceae bacterium. Taxonomy (GTDB): domain Bacteria; phylum Pseudomonadota; class Alphaproteobacteria; order Rhodobacterales; family Rhodobacteraceae; genus Pseudotabrizicola. The sequence continues at coordinate 146,114 of JAIOYF010000005.1, read as the reverse complement.
TCGGCAAGGCGACGCACGACAAAGGCATGCTCCGTTGCGGGCAACACCAAGGGCGGGTTCAATTCGTCAATTTCAACGCGGGTGCCGTTCGGCGCGATCAGGCTGCGCTGCCCATCCGCAAACCCATCCGGGTCTTCGGTCAGAATGCGCAGGGTTCCCGGAGCCTCGGTCGCGCCCTTTTGAATGCGCAGACGCAGCCCATGGCCCGACAGCACCGCCACCTCGGGATTGTCCGCCGGATAGATCATGTCCAACTGCATTTTCAGCACTTTGGTGAAGAACGGCAGGTCCTCGCGAAGCTCTGCTGTCGGCAATCTGATTTCGGCGCGCATCTGCGTCATGGATTTCCCCCCAGTTTCGCGGCATCGTGTCCTCGCCATGCGGTTTTTGCAAGGCGTGGTCGCGTCACAGGCTTCACCTGCCAGTTGGCGAGCGCAAAAAAATGGTTTAACGCTAAACCAAATTTTTCGGGAGGCGAACGATGGAAGAAGCGCGTCAAGACAGTACTCGGCAGGCTGCACTGGATTATCATGAATTTCCCAAGCCGGGAAAGCTTGAGATCCGCGCAACCAAGCCCCTCGCCAATGGCCGCGACCTCAGCCGCGCCTATTCTCCGGGCGTGGCCGAAGCCTGCCTTGAGATCAAGGCAGATCCGGCGACGGCCTCACGCTATACCTCTCGCGGCAATCTGGTGGCGGTTGTCACAAACGGAACTGCGGTGCTTGGCCTTGGCAACATTGGGGCTTTGGCCTCAAAGCCGGTGATGGAGGGCAAGGCCGTCCTGTTCAAGAAATTCGCCAATATCGACTGTTTCGATATTGAGGTGAACGAACCTGACCCCGAAAAACTGGCCGCCATCGTTTGCGCGCTGGAACCGACCTTTGGCGCGATCAACCTCGAAGATATCAAGGCCCCCGATTGTTTCATCGTTGAACGACTTTGCCGCGAAAAGATGAACATCCCGGTTTTCCATGACGATCAGCATGGCACAGCCATCGTTGTTGGGGCTGCTGCAACCAATGCCCTGATCGTTGCTGGAAAACAGTTTGATCAGATCAAGGTCGTGTCCACCGGCGGCGGGGCTGCGGGAATCGCCTGCCTTGAGATGCTGGTCAAACTCGGGGTGCGGCGCGAAAACGTCTGGCTCTGCGATCTGGATGGCCTTGTCTACAACGGCCGCACGACCCAGATGACCCCGCAAAAAGAGGCTTTTGCCCAAGGCACCTCTGCGGCCACCCTTGCCGATGTGATGAAAGGGGCGGATCTGTTCCTTGGACTGTCCGGTCCGGGTGTGGTCACGCAAGACATGGTCAAGACCATGGCCGAACGCCCGATCATTTTCGCCCTTGCCAACCCGACGCCGGAAATCCTGCCCGATCTGGTGCGCGAGGTGGCCCCCGATGCCATCATCGCCACCGGGCGCAGCGATTTTCCCAATCAGGTGAACAACGTCCTGTGCTTCCCCTTCATCTTCCGGGGGGCCCTTGATGTGGGCGCAACCACGATCAATGACGAGATGGAGATTGCCTGCATCGAAGGCATCGCCGCCCTTGCCCGCGCCACCACAAGCGCTGAGGCCGCTGCAGCCTATAGCGGCGAAAAGCTGTCGTTCGGCGCTGATTACCTGATCCCCAAACCCTTTGACCCGCGCCTGATGGGCGTTGTCGCCAGTGCCGTGGCCAAGGCTGCGATGGAAACCGGCGTGGCCGCCCGCCCGCTGGAAGACCCCGTCGCCTACAAGCGCAAGCTTGACGGATCTGTCTTCAAATCCGCCATGCTGATGCGCCCGGTGTTCGAGGCCGCCCGCCAGACTGAACGCAAAATCGTCTTTGCCGAAGGCGAGGATGAACGCGTTCTGCGTGCCGCCAATGCGATGCTGGAGGAAACCACCGACAAGCCGATCCTGATCGGCCGTCCCGAAGTTGTGGAAAGCCGCTGTGAACGCGCGGGCCTGCCCATTCGTCCGGGCCGGGATTTCCACCTTGTGAACCCCGAAAATGACCCGCGCTATCGCGATTACTGGGGCACCTATGCCGAGTTGATGGCCCGTCGCGGCGTTAGCCCCGATATCGCCCGGGCTATCATGCGCACCAACACGACCGCCATCGCCGCCATCATGGTGCACCGGGGCGAGGCCGACAGCATGATCTGTGGCACCTTTGGGCAGTTCCAATGGCACCTCAACTATGTGCGTCAGGTTCTGGCGCGGGATGGCCTGCATCCTGTGGCGGCAATGTCGCTGATGATCCTTGAGGACGGCCCGCTGTTCATCGCCGACACCCAAGTGCACTCCGAACCCACCCCGCAACAGATCATGGAGACAGTGATCGGTGCCGCCCGTCACGTGCGCCGCTTTGGCCTGACCCCAAAGATCGCGCTTTGTACCCAAAGCCAGTTTGGCAACATGGACAATGACGCCGCCCGCAGAATGCGCGGTGCGCTGGAACTGCTCGATGCCCGCGAACCCGATTTCTGCTATGAGGGAGAGATGAACATCGACGCGGCCTTGGATCAAAACCTGCGCAACCGCCTGCTGCCCAATGCCCGGTTTGAAGGGCCTGCGAATGTGCTGGTGTTTGCCTCGGCAGATGCTGCCTCCGGGGTGCGCAACATTCTGAAGATGAAGGCAGACGGGCTGGAGGTTGGTCCGGTCCTGATTGGCATGGGAAACAAGGCCCACGTTGTGACCCCAGCCATCACCGCCCGTGGCTTGCTGAACATGTCGGCCATCGCGGGAACCCCGGTCGCCCATTACGGCTAAACAAGAAAAGGGGGGGGCCGCCCCCCCTTTTTACACAAAAAGGGCCTGCGCCCTGCCGGGGCCGCAGAATCAGCGGGGCGCCGCAGCCGTGCAAACTTTGCAAATCAGCCGCAGATTTGCGCGCGAACATTGCAACGGCAAGTGTTTGCAAATATTTGCAATTCGCAATGGCAAAATTCTGCAAACATTTTGTCGCAGCCCCCTTGCCGGGCTTATCAACAGCGTTGCCTCTAGGGCAGTCGATGCCGTAACACAGTCTCCACGCGTAAGGAGGAGACGTGGCGAATGGCATATGCGAATATCATCGGGAAATGGCGCACTGATCCTGAAGGCTTTTGGATGGATGCAGCCGGGGCGATCGACTGGATCAAAAAGCCCTCGACCGCGCTGAACGCCACGAACGCTCCCCTGTATGAATGGTACACAGACGGCTTGGTGAACACCTGCTGGAACGCTGTGGACCGCCATGTTCTGGCGGGCCGGGGCGACCAAGCCGCGATCATCCACGACAGCCCCGTGACCTCCTCCAAACAAGTGATCACCTTTGCCCAATTGCAAGACCGCGTTGCGCGCCTTGCCGGTGCCTTGCAGGGCCGTGGCGTCGCCAAGGGTGACCGCGTCATCATCTATATGCCCATGGTGCCCGAGGCGCTGGTCGCCATGCTCGCCTGCGCGCGGATCGGTGCGATTCACTCGGTCGTCTTTGGGGGATTTGCCGCAGCCGAACTGGCCGTGCGCATCGACGATTGCACGCCAAAGGCCATCATCGCCGCCTCTTGCGGGATCGAACCCAACCGCGTGGTGCATTACAAGCCGCTGCTGGATGGCGCGATCGACCTTGCAACCCACAAGCCCGACTTTTGCGTGATCTTGCAGCGTGAGCAGGAAATCGCAACGCTCGTGCCCGGACGCGATGTGGATTGGCAAGAATTCACCGAAAACGCAACGCCCGCCGACTGCCTTGCCGTCGAAGGCAATCACCCCGCCTATATTCTCTATACCTCGGGCACAACCGGGGCGCCAAAGGGCGTGGTCCGCCCGACCGGGGGCCATCTGGTGGCCCTGAACTGGTCGATGCGCGCCATCTATAACGTCGGCCCCGGCGATGTGTTTTGGGCGGCGTCTGATGTGGGTTGGGTCGTGGGCCACAGCTATATCTGCTATGGCCCGCTGATCGCTGGCTGCACCACCATCGTTTATGAGGGAAAGCCGGTCGGCACCCCGGATGCCGGGGCCTTTTGGCGGGTGATTTCAGAGCACAAGGTGAAAAGCTTTTTCACCGCCCCCACCGCCCTGCGCGCGATCAAACGCGACGATTCCGAAGGCAAACTGCTGGCCGACTACGATCTTTCCAACCTGCAAACCCTGTATCTGGCCGGCGAACGCGCAGACCCGGACACAATTCTTTGGGCGCAGCGCCATATGAAAGTGCCTGTGATCGACCATTGGTGGCAAACCGAAACCGGTTGGGCCATTGCCGCAAATCCCGTCGGGATCGAGGCCCTGCCCGTCAAGATCGGTAGCCCCTCGGTTCCCATGCCGGGCTATGACGTGCAGGTTCTGGATGAAGGCGGCCATCCCGTCCCCGCCGGAACCTTGGGGGCCATTGCCATCAAACTCCCCCTGCCACCCGGCACCCTGCCAACCCTGTGGAACGCCGAAGAGCGGTTTCGCAAAAGCTACCTCAACCATTTCCCCGGATTTTATGAAACGGGGGACGCAGGCTATATTGATGAGGATGGCTATCTCTACATCATGGCCCGCACGGATGACGTGATCAACGTGGCCGGGCATCGCCTGTCCACCGGCGCGATGGAAGAGGTGCTTGCCGGGCACAAGGATGTCGCCGAATGCGCGGTGATCGGCGTGGCCGACGAGCTAAAAGGGCAAAGCCCCTTGGGCTTTTTGTGCCTCAACAAGGGAACCAACCGCCCCCATGATGAGATCATTCGCGAATGTGTCACCTTGATGCGCGAAAAGATCGGCCCCGTGGCGGATTTCAAGCGTGCCGTCGTGATCGATCGCTTGCCCAAAACCCGGTCCGGCAAGATCTTGCGCGGCACCATGGTCAACATCGCCGATGGCAAGTCTTGGAAAATGCCCGCCACAATCGACGATCCCACCATTTTGGACGAAATAACGGCGGCGCTCAAAAGCATCGGCTATGCAAAGGACAAGGTGTAAGGGGCGGTTACTAGGGGCTTGGCCTTCGCAACCACTGGCCCTAGACTGCGGCCAATGGCCCGCATCGAGACCCGCACAATGCAGACGCGCGACACCCTGATGGACACGCTGCGCCAAAGGCTCCGCGCGATGTTGGCCATGGATATCCCACCACCCGCACAAGATGCGGTGCACGACATGCTGGCCCTGACCGAAGCCTTTCTGGCCCCGGCTCAGGATGTCGTGGACCGCCGCACCTTTGATGGGCTGATAAGGCTTGCCGGCCCATCAGTCGCCCCGGATCTGCTCAGCCAACTGGATCGCGATCTGGGCGCGGTCGAAATTGGCCTGAGTGCTGCCTTGGCGGAACATGACATCAAGGCTATTCGCCAGCGCACACATGTCTTGATCGCGCTTGCAGGCTCCGTTGGGGCGGTGGAGTTGCACGCAATGGCCGTGGCCGTGAACAGCGCGGCCCACCTGCCACAACCGACCGATCTGCCCCCCCTCGGGCAAAAACTCTTGCACAGCACGGCCAAATTGCGCGCCTTTGTTCGCGGGGAATTGGCCGCAATGGTCCCCCCATCGCCTTTCGCACAGCCCAAGGTCAGGGACACGTCGCCCCCATGAGCGCACCCAACCCACCGCCCCTGCTGCTGATCGAAGACACGCCTTCGTTGCAGATGGTCTATCGCTCGGTCCTGCAAACAGCGGGGTATGAGGTCAGGGCCGCCTCCACCGCCGTCGAAGGGATGCGCCTGTTTCAGGAGTCCGGCGCAACGACGGTCCTTTTGGACCTGATGTTGCCCGACCGTGACGGCTTGGGCCTGATGCAAGAGATGCTGGTCTTGCGCCCGGCGGCCAATATCATCGTCATCACTGCCAATGCCTCGATCAACAAGGCGGTGGAGGCCATGCGCGCCGGGGCCCATGATTTCTTGGTCAAACCCTTTGATGAGGCGCGCTTTCTGGGGGCGGTTGAAAATGCCTGCGGCATCGGGCCACTGGTGCGCAGCCCCACAACGCCCCCAACGGCGCGGCCCGCCCCACCCCCGGACCAGCCGGTGAATGAGGACGTGTTCATCGGCTCATCCATGGCGATGCAATTGGTTCAGGCAAAGATCCACTCCGTTGCCCCCTCGATGGCAACGGTCTTCATCACCGGCGAAAGCGGCACGGGCAAAGAGCTTTGCGCCCTTGCCATCCATGCCGGAAGCCCCCGCGCCAAGGGGCCTTTCATCGCCCTCAATTGTGGCGCCATTCCGCAAGATCTGCTGGAATCCGAGGTCTTTGGCCACATCAAGGGCAGTTTCACCGGGGCCATTTCCGACAAACCGGGGGCGGCGGCGGCGGCAGATGGCGGCACGCTGTTCTTGGATGAAATCTGCGAAATGGCCCCGGCCCTGCAAACCAAGCTGCTGCGCTTTTTGCAAACCTCAACCGTGCAGCCGGTGGGGGCCACCCGTCCGCGCAAGGTCAACGTCCGCATCATCTGCGCCACCAATCGCGACCCGCTCGAGGCCGTGCGGCGCGGCGATTTCCGCGAAGATCTGTACTATCGGCTGTTTGTCGTGCCCGTCCACATGCCCCCTCTGCGCGAACGCGCAGAGGATGTGATCGAAATCGCGGAATCCGCCCTCACCCGCTTTGCTCGCGAAGAGGGGCGCAATTTCGAAGGGCTGACCGCCGAGGTGCGCGATCTGTTCAAAGCCTTTCCCTGGCCGGGCAATGTGCGACAATTGCTGAATGTTATCAGAAACATCGTCGTGTTGAACTCGGGCGGCTGGGTTGACCGCGCCATGCTGCCCGACAGCCTGCATCTGGGGCTGATCGCCCCCCGGCACGCCCCATCCGCCCCCCATGCAGCGGCACCGAAAGACCCCCTTCCCACAAACCTCGATACGCTGATCGGCCGCAGCTTTGCCGAGATTGAGCGTGTCGTGATCCAAGAGACCATCCGCCGCAACGGCGGGTCGGTCAGCAAGGCCTCGCGGGTTCTCGAACTTTCGCCCTCAACGCTGTACCGAAAGCTGGAACAATGGGGCGTCAAGCAATAGGCCCCCGTGGGTCAGGCGAATTGCTCCACAATCAACCGCTCTTCCAACCCATGGCCGGGATCGAACAGGATCCTGTGTTGCACTCTGGGCTCTGACCGGATTTCAACCGAAACCACGTTCTCGACCGACCGGCTGTCGGCATCTGCCATCACCGGGCGCTTTTCTGGGTTCAGCACATCCAGCCGCACCACCGCCGTCTTGGGCAACAGCGCGCCCCGCCACCGACGGGGGCGAAAGGCCGCAACAGCCGTCAGCGCCAGCACATCTGACCCAATCGGCAAGATCGGGCCATGCGCCGAATAGTTATAGGCCGTCGATCCCGCAGGGGTGCACAACAGCGCCCCGTCACAGACCAACTCTTCCAGACGCAACTTGCCATCCACATAGATCGCCAGTTTTGCCGCCTGCGGACCCGCCCGCAACAAGGAAACCTCGTTGATCGCCAGCGCCCGCACCACCTCGCCCGTGGCCGTGGTCGCCCGCATTTCCAAAGGGTTGATCAGGGTTTCTTCGGCCAAGGCCAACCGCTCGGGCAATCCCTCCAGATCAAAGGCGTTCATCAAGAACCCGACAGTCCCGCAATTCATGCCATAAACCGGCAGGCCCAGTTCCTCGGTGTCATGCAGGGTTTGCAGCATGAAGCCATCACCCCCAAGGGCAACCACCACCTCGGCATCTTCTGCCAGCGATTGACCATAGGCGCGCGTCAGGGCGGCCAGTGCGTCTTGTGCTGCGGGTGCGGTGCTGGCGTGAAAGGCAATTCGGGTCTTGGCCACTTTATCCCCCTGTTCCAAGCCACAGTCTTGACGGTCGCCCTCGGTAAACTCAACCCCTGCAAAGCCGATGCCTGTTTCCTTTGCGTCACAAAATTTCGCGCGCGACCGGGGCTGTGTCGTTTTCTTACCTTTCCCAGAGGGGTTGCTTGCTCTAAATGGTCGCCAACAGACCCAAAGCTTTGGCAGGAGACGCCCATGAACGCCCCGCACCGCGACACCGGCTTTTTTACCGAAACCCTTGCCACCCGTGACCCGGAGCTGTTCGGCGCGATGACGCAAGAACTTGGCCGTCAACGCCATGAAATCGAACTGATCGCCTCTGAAAACATCGTGAGCCGCGCCGTGATGGAGGCGCAAGGCTCTGTCATGACGAACAAATATGCCGAAGGTTATCCGGGCAAGCGGTATTATGGCGGCTGCCAATATGTCGATATCGCCGAAAATCTGGCGATTGAGCGGGCCTGCAAACTGTTTGGCTGCGGCTTTGCCAATGTGCAGCCCAATTCGGGCAGCCAGGCAAACCAAGGCGTGTTTCAGGCGCTGATCAAACCGGGCGACACGATTCTGGGCATGTCGTTGGACGCAGGCGGCCACCTGACCCATGGTGCGGCCCCCAACCAGTCGGGCAAATGGTTCAAGGCCGTGCAATACGGGGTGCGGGCGCAGGATCTGACGCTGGATTATGATCAGGTGCAGGAACTGGCGACCGAGCATAAGCCCAAGATGATCATCGCGGGCGGCTCGGCCATTCCGCGCATCATCGATTTCGCCCGGATGCGCCAGATTGCGGATTCGGTCGGGGCTTACCTTCTGGTCGACATGGCCCACTTTGCGGGTCTGGTCGCGGCAGGCCTTTACCCCTCGCCCTTCCCGCATGCGCATGTGGCGACGACCACGACCCACAAAACCCTGCGCGGCCCGCGCGGCGGCATGATCCTGACCAATGACGAGGCGATTGCCAAAAAGGTCAATTCGGCGATTTTCCCGGGCATTCAGGGCGGCCCCCTGATGCATGTGATCGCGGCCAAGGCCGTGGCATTTGGCGAGGCGCTGGAACCCGGCTTCAAAACCTATCAGGCGCAGGTCATCAAGAACGCACAGGCGCTGGCGGATGAGCTGATGAAGGGCGGCCTTGATATCGTCACAGGCGGCACTGACACGCATCTGATGCTGGTCGATCTGCGGCCCAAGGGCGTAAAGGGCAATGCGACCGAAAAGGCCATGGGCCGCGCGCATATCACCTGCAACAAAAACGGCATCCCGTTTGACACTGAAAAGCCAACCATCACCAGCGGCGTCCGCCTTGGCACCCCCGCAGGCACGACCCGTGGCTTTGGTGAGGAAGAGTTCCGCCAGATCGGCCGCTGGATCACCGAAGTCGTCGACGGCTTGGCCGCCAACGGTGAAGAAGGCAATGCCGACGTCGAGGCCAAGGTCCGCGCCGAGGTAGAGGCCCTTTGCGAGCGGTTCCCGATCTATCCGGGCCTCTGAACCTTCGGCTGATCTGACAGTCACAATCTTGGGGCGCGGGCATCAGCTTCGCGCCCCAGATCATTCCAGGATGTCCGACATGCCCTGCCGCCCCTTGGCGCAGGGGACATCGCCCCCCTCAGGCCAGCCGCTTGGCGTCAAATCGCCCCGCGCGCCCGCTGAAGCACAATAAAGACAGCCACCAAAAACAGCACCCCAAGCGCAAGCGTCGCCGCCATGCCGATCAGCAGCGACGTTGTCCTGTTGACGGCCTTGACTCCCGTCAAATGGCGCACACAGATATCGTAGTTTTCCGCCACCTTGGCCTGATCAATCTGAACCAAAAGCTTGGGGTTTTGCGCCTTTTCCGCACAATCGGCCAGTTCCGTGGCCGCAAGCGCCACCTTGCGCGGCAAATGCCGCCGCCCCTTGCGCAGCTTTGCAGAAAGCCCGACCCCGCGCACCCGCAGGCGTTCCTCCATCAGGTCCGCCACCCGATCGGCCATTTGTCTGATTACGACTGCGCTCATGCCTGCACCTGTTTTGACGCCAAGGTAAGGCCACAGGGCGAAATGCTCAACTGATCTGGAAAACAAGCCGCACTCGCGATAAAGGGGTGACATGCTTGCCACGATCCATCACCCCGCCACCCAGCCCACCGGGGATCTCCCCCTTGTCATTGCGCATGGGCTCTATGGGTCTGCCCGAAACTGGGGCGTGATCGCCCGCCGCTTGGCCGACCGCCGCGACGTGATCGCCGTGGATATGCGCAACCACGGCGCCAGCGGCTGGACCGACAGCCACAGCTATCCCGACATGGCCGCCGATCTGGCCGAGGTGATCGCCGCCCATGGCGGGCGCGCCGATCTCTTGGGCCATTCGATGGGGGGCAAGGCCGCGATGTGGCTTGCCCTGACCAAGCCCGAGGTTTTGCGCAAACTGGTGGTCGCAGATATCGCCCCGGTCGCCTATAGCCACGACCAGACCCAGCACATCCACGCCATGCGCGGGCTTGATCTGCACGGGCTGACCACACGCGGCGAGGCCGACCGCCGTCTGTCCGAAACCGTAGATGAGGCCTCGCTTCGCGCGTTCTTCTTGCAGTCGCTTGACCTCAAGGCCCAGCCCCCGAGGTGGCGACTGAACCTTGACCTGCTTCAGGCCGAGATGTCGAAAATCGTGGGCTGGCCCGAGGCGACGGGTCAGTTTGCAGGCCCCACCCTGTTCCTGACCGGGGCTGACAGCCCCTATGTCCGCCCCGAACATCGCGATACGATACGCGGGCTTTTCCCCGCCGCCCGCTTTGCCCGCATTCCCGGAACCGGACACTGGCTGCACGCCGAAAAACCACGCGAGTTTGAAGAGACGGTTCGCGTCTTTCTCAACGCCTAAAGCGTTTGGCGGGGGCCAAAGACCATGGGCCCGCTTGTGCCGCGCCGCCCAATGGGGCATGAGTGGCGCTTCTGCGATCTCAAGAGGAACATGTCATGGATTATGGAAAAGCGGGTCAGGTCAATCTGCCAAAGGCAGCCCCCCCCTTTGACCCAAACAAGACCAAGTCCGGGGTGAAGCCTGCAAAGAAAGCCCGCCCCACGAAAGAAGAACTTCTGGCCCGCATGAAGGCGGCGGCAGATCTGCTTGCTGACAAGGACTAAAGCATTTCGCCTAAAGGCTGCGACACGTCCGGCAGCCTTTAAGGCGTTCTTGCACCCCTGCTGTCCCGATGATGCCCGGATGTGCGGGCAGACGGTTCGGATTGCGCTTGTGCCGATGGCACGCCTTTGATGCACCAACGGCTTTCTTGCGACGATGCGTGGCCAGATCGGTCATATGCCCCAAGGGCACCGCTGAACCGGATCTCCCCCTTTCCCGTTTGCACCCCCTGCCCCATCGCGCTAGGTCTTGAAACGCCCGGCCACCCCGTCACAATCTGTCAGCACAGCAGGTGTACGGGGGGTGTACACAAGGCGCATCGCCCCGTTTCGCTCCGAAAGGCCCATTCCATGACCCAGATCATCCGCTCCCTTTCCGATATCGCCGCGCAATATGACGCGCTGTTTTGCGATCTTTGGGGCTGTCTGCACAATGGCATCACCCCCTTTCCAGCAGCAGTAACGGCACTGCAATCCTTCCGCGCGGGCGGTGGCCGCGTGATCCTAGTGACCAACGCACCCCGCCCAAAGTCAAGCGTTATCAAACAGTTGGATGGCATGGGCCTGCCGCGTGACACGTGGGACGATATCGCCACCTCGGGCGATGCCACGCAATACGCAATGCTTTCGGGCGCGGTTGGCACCCGCATCCACCACATCGGCGCACCCAAGGACGAGGTTTTCTTTACCGATTTTGAAGAGGATCTGGCCACCCTTGCCGCCAGCGTTACCCTGACCCGCGTACCCTTGGCAGAGGCCGAGGGGATCGTCTGCACCGGCCTCGCCGATGATCTGACCGAGACACCAGATGACTACCGTGCCCAACTTTTACTTAGCAAAACCAAAGGCTTAAAGATGCTTTGCGCCAATCCTGACCTGATCGTCGATATGGGCCACCGCCGCCTTTACTGCGCGGGTGCCCTTGCGCAGGCCTATGAGGAAATGGGGGCCGAGGCGCTGTATTTTGGCAAACCGCACCCCCCGATCTATGACCTCGCCCGCCGCAGGCTTGGGATGGACGATCCGCGCATCCTCTGCGTCGGCGATGGGATCGGCACCGATGTGCAGGGCGGTCTGGCCGAAGGGCTGGATACGCTCTTTGTTGCGGGCGGCATCGCCGCAAAAGAGTTTGGCGAAGATTCCTCTAATCCGAACAAAGACTTACTAGAGGCATGGCTGGCCAAACAGCAGCTTTCGGCAACCTTCTCGATTGGTCACCTCAGCTAACGTCCAATCGTTGCGTAACATTATTGCGCAGAACGGCAAAAAATCGGAAATAACTTGCGCAACAGAATTGCGCTGCGATGCGGCATTTGCTATGGTCAGGCAACCTCAGCAGGGATTCGCCAAAATGCTCGATAACATGCCCCGCGGCACGATCTGCATCGAAGACTTGGAAATCGGCATGTCGCGGTATCTGGTCAAACAGATCACCGACCGCGACATCGAACTGTTTGCCGAGGTTTCGACCGACTGCAACCCCGTGCACCTTGACGACAGCTATGCCCAAGACACGATTTTTGAGGGGCGCATCGCCCACGGAATGCTGACCGCAGGCCTGATTTCGGCCGTGATCGGTGAACAGCTTCCGGGCCATGGCACTGTTTATCTTGGACAATCCCTAAGATTTCTGGCCCCCGTCCGCCCCGGCGACACCGTCCGCGCCGAAGTCACCGTTTTGGCCATTGACCATTCTAAACGGCGAGTGACCCTTGAAACCCATGCATCGGTAGGTAAAACGTTGGTGTTGAAGGGTGAGGCGCTGGTTCTGGCGCCAAGCCGCAAGTTCGACTAAGGGGCGACGGGCAACCGGGCGTCTCAGACCGGGGAATGATGCAGGTTCACGATCACTGGCAGGGCATCGACGCCTCGGCGCGCGGCACGTCTTGCGCATTAGGAAACTTTGACGGTGTGCATCTGGGCCACCGCGCGGTTATTGACATGGCCCGCTCCCATGGCCCCTTGGGGATCATCACCTTCGAACCCCACCCCCGCCAAGTCTTTGCCCCCGACTCCGCACCGTTTCGGTTGATGAACGCCGAGGCGCGGGCCAATCGGCTGGCGAAACTGGGGGTAAAGCATTTGTTCCAACTGCCCTTCGACAAACAGCTTGCAACCCTAGGCCCCGAGGCCTTTGTGCGCGATATTCTGGCCGATGGCCTTGGGATCCGCCACGTTGTCATCGGGGCCGATTTTTGCTTTGGCAAGGGTCGCGCAGGCACGGCGGCTGACCTGCAAGCCCTTGGCCAAAAACACGGATTTGAGACGACCATCGCCCCGCTTGTGGCAAATGATGGCACGGCGATCTCTTCAACCGCGATCCGCACCGCCCTGACCGATGGCCGCCCCCGCGATGCTGCGGCCATGCTTGGCCATTGGCACCGGATCGAGGGCGAGGTGATCCACGGTGAAAAGCGCGGGCGCGAACTGGGCTATCCAACCGCGAATATGTCGGTGGCGGGCCTGCACCTGCCACGCCACGGGGTTTATGCGGTCAAGGTCGATGTCCTGACCGGGCCGAACAAGGGCAGCTACAACGGCGCGGCCAGCCTTGGCGTCCGCCCGATGTTCGGCGTTAATCAGCCAAACCTTGAAACCTTCCTCTTTGACTTCAAGGGCGACCTCTACGGCCAGCACCTCTCGATTGCCTTTGTGGAGTATCTGCGGCCCGAATTGAAGTTTGACGGACTTCCCGCGCTGATTGCCCAGATGGAGGCCGACTGCCAACAGGCGCGTCAGATCCTGACCGCGCTTTAGAGCCGGGCCGCGCGGCTTTTGGGCCGCCTGCCACCTTCTGCTACGCTCGCCTGTTCCAAAATCCACTGCTTTGCCCCTTTTCTTTTCTCCGCAGAACAGCCACTTTCCGCGCCATGGAAAAACTGCGCCCCCGCTATTGGGAAACCGTCCCCCTCGCCAAGATGACCCCCACCGAGTGGGAGGCCTTGTGCGATGGCTGTGGCAAATGCTGCCTGAACAAGATCGAATATGAAGACACCGGCGAGGTGGAATATACCCGTGTGGCCTGCAAGCTGCTGGATGGGGACACCTGTCGCTGCACGCAGTATTCGATCCGTCGCCAGTTTGTGCCCGATTGTGTGCAAATCTCGCCCAAGTCATTGCCGAAGATCGCGTATTGGATGCCCCGCACCTGCGCCTATCGCCTGTTGTATGAGGGGGAAAACCTGCCCGAATGGCACCCCTTGCTGACCGGTGATCCCGAAAGCACGCATCAGGCAGGCATGTCTGTGCGCGGTTGGACGGTGCCAGAGTTTGAGGTGCATGAAGATGACTGGGAAGACTACGTGATCGAGGAGAAACCCTGATGTTCTTTGCCTCTGACAATACATCGGCCGCCGCACCTGCGGTCATGCAAGCGGTGCTGACCGCCAATGATGGCTATGCAATGGGCTATGGCAACGACGCGATCATGGCCGAGGTGACGCGGCTTGTCCGGGAGGCGTTCGAGGCCCCAGAGGCCATTGTTCACCTTGTCTCGACCGGCACGGCGGCAAATTCCCTTGCCCTCGCCACCCTCGTCCAACCGTGGCAGACGGTTCTGTGCCACCGCCATGCGCATATCGCGGATGACGAATGCGGCGCGCCGGAGTTCTTTACCAATGGGGCCAAGTTGGTGTTGGTTGACGGGGCACATGGCAAGATGTTGCCCGAAACCCTGTCAGCGGCGCTGAAGGGTGTGGCCCAAGGCGTTGTGCATGGCGTGCAACGCGGCGCTTTGTCGATCACCAATGTCACCGAGGCAGGCACGGTCTATACCCCGGCCGAAGTTGCCGCCCTGACCGCTGTGGCCAAGGCGCATGGCATGCCTTGCCATCTGGACGGCGCACGCTTTGCCAATGCCCTTGTTGCCACCGGGTCCACCGCCGCCGAGATGACATGGAAAGCCGGGATCGACGTTGTCTCCTTTGGCGGCACAAAGAATGGCTGCCTTGGGGTTGAGGCTGTGGTGATCTTTGATCCGGCAAAGGATTGGGAATTCCAGTTGCGGCGCAAACGGGCGGGTCATTTGCCATCCAAGAACCGCTACTTGGCCGCGCAGATGCAGGGGTATCTGCAAGACGACCTCTGGCTTGATCTTGCGCGCCACGCCAATGACATGGGCGCACGGCTTGCCAAGGGTTTGACGCAGGTTGACGGCCTTCGCCAATGGCATCCGGTTCAGGCGAACATGATGTTCCCCGAGTGGACTGCCGGAACCCATGCGCGGCTAAAGGCGGCAGGTGCGGTCTATTACCCCTTTCCCGCGCCACAGGGGCGCGAGGCTGCGCGTCTGGTCACCTCATGGTCGACGACTGCAGATGACGTTGATCGCTTTCTGGCCGCGTTCTAAGCGGGCCTAGCAGCCATCCAGATGCGCTTGCACCCGGCCCGCAATGGCATCGGGGTGGGTAATGGCCACCATGTGACCTGCGCCCGGAACGATCAGGCGGGTTGATTGGCAAATCCTGCGATCAAGTTCCGTCTGAACCGCATCGATGATCGGGGGGCTGTCGGCCCCTTCGATCAACAAGACCGGCACGCCGATGGATTCCAATCCCTGATAAGTCAAAAGCCCCGCTGCGTCGTCCAGCAGAACCGGGTTTTGCGCGACGATCAGATGGATTCGGTCGATGATATATTGGCGCGGACGCTCTGGCAGGTTGGCCAGCGCCTCACCCGTGCCCCAAGCCGCGTGAAACATCTCGGCCGCCTCCACCCGACGGCCTGCACGCAGAACCTCGGCAAAGGCCATGTGCTCTGCCCGAAATGGCGCATAGGCCGGATGCCCCGCTGATCTGGCGGCGGCAAAGATCACGGGCTCCACCAAGGTCAGGCTGAGCACCAGATCAGGCCGCTCCATCGCCACACGCAAGGCAACCGTGCCGCCAAAGGAATGGCCAAACAGATCAATCGCCTCTCCCTGCCCGAGGTCTTCTGCAAGATCAATCGCTTGACGGGTCGTCAGACCGTGCAAATCGGCCGCCCCATCCCAATCCGCAGCGCGACCGTGACCGATCTGGTCGAACCCGGTGATCGACAGACCTGTCAACCTCTCTGCCAGCCCTGCCCATGCCCCGGCATGGGCCAATGAACAATGCAGCGCCAGTACGGGCCGGTCGCCCCCACGGTTCCAGACCCGCGTCGGCAGATCGGCCCGGATCGGGCGCGCATGTGTCAGATCTTCAGGCATCGTGTGTTACAGCTTTCCGGCAAGGTGCAGGTCAAGATCATCCAACCGATCCTGCCCCCAGAACCGCTCTTGCCCCACGATATAGAACGGTGCGCCGAATACACCGCGAGACACCGCTTCTTCAAGGTTATTCGCATAGGTTTCAGCCCCCAGCAGCAGACCGCTGTCTGCAAGTTTCGGGTCAAAGCCATGCGCGGCCAAAACATCCCGCACCACTTCATCCTCGGCAATATTGCGCTCCTCGGCCCAGCAGGCCCGGCAATAGCCATGCACGAGCCCGCCAAGATCGCCCCCGCCCGCCATGGCTGCCGCGATGATCGCATAGGACGAGGGCGCAGGATTGGTGGGCCAGAACATCGGCTGCAGGTTGAGCTTCAGGTCGGCCTTGGCCGCCTGACGACGCAATTCTTGCAGGCGGTATTCCTTGCGGCTTTCATGGCGCTCTGCGGGCTTCACACCGCCTGTGCGCGAAAACAGTGTCAGAACATCCAAGGGCTTGTAGGCGACCGTTGCGCCATACTTATGGGCGATTTCTTCCAGCCGGGTTCCGGCAAGGTAGGTATAGGGGGAAACCGTCGCAAAAAAGTAGTCAATATGTGCCATTTCGCCCGCTGTCCTTTTGGTTCGGTTTGCAAGACCCTATCCGGGTGATAAGCGGTGTCAACGATCCGAATCCGTGGCCCCCGGAGTAGAACATGCCCGCAATCACAGAACCCAAGCTTATTTCCGGCAATTCGAACATGACCTTGGCAAAGGCCATCGCGCGAAGAATGTCGGTTCATCGCGGCATGTCCGTCAGCCTTGTCGATGCCCGTGTCGAACGGTTCAACGATCAGGAAATCTTTGTCGAGGTGTTCGAGAATGTGCGGGGCGAAGACATGTATGTCATTCAGCCGACGTCGAACCCCGCCAACGATAACCTGATGGAACTCTTGATCATCACCGACGCCCTGCGCCGCTCCTCTGCGTCCCGCATCACCGCTGTGATCCCCTATTTCGGCTATGCCCGCCAAGATCGCCGTGCCAAGGCGCGCACGCCGATTTCGGCCAAGCTGATCGCCAACCTGATCGAAACCTCGGGCGTGGATCGGGTTTTGACCCTTGATCTTCACGCAGCGCAGATTCAGGGCTTTTTCGATATCCCGGTCGACAACCTCTATGCCTCACCCGTGTTTGCACTGGATATCGAGCATCACTTCAAGGGCCAGATGGACCAGCTGATGGTCATTTCCCCTGACGTCGGCGGCGTGGCACGTGCACGCGAACTGGCCAAGCGGATCAACGCGCCCTTGGCCATCGTCGACAAGCGCCGCGAAAAGGCTGGAGAGATTGCCGGTATGACGGTGATCGGCGATGTTGCCGGCAAAAAATGCATCATCGTGGATGACATCTGCGATACCGCTGGCACGCTTTGCAAGGCAGCCGAAGTGCTGATGGAAAACGGCGCGACCGAGGTTCACAGCTATATCACCCACGGTGTTCTGTCGGGCCCGGCGGTGGAGCGGATCAAGAATTCGGTCATGAAATCCTTGGTTATCACCGACTCCATCGAACAAGGCGAAAAGGTCAAGGCTGCCCCGAATATCCGCGTGGTCCCCACCGCGCCGATGTTTGCGCAGGCCATCCTCAACATCTGGAACGGCACATCGGTGTCCAGCCTGTTTGAGACGGAAACATTGGTTCCGATCTATGAAGGCATGTATCAGCGCGGCTGACAGCCGGCGCATCCGCGCCACGCCTGAGAAATGAAAAAAGGCGCACGAACCCCGTGCGCCTTTTCATATTGGGTGACTGCCTTAGGCCGATTTACGGCGGCGGCGCAGTCCGGCCAAGGACGCAAGGCCCAGCCCCATCAGCGCGAATGATGCCGGAACCGGCACCGGCACAGGCGCCTCCGTGATCACACGGATCCAGTCGCCAGGCTGCGTAACAGACAGCGAAACCGAAAGGGTATCGATCGCAAAGGTGCTGGTGTCGTCGGCTTCCAGCCCGCGATTGTTGAAGTTGGTATAGGTCGTCGGGCTGCCTAGGTAATCGGACAGCGCGAGCAAGCTGCCGTTTAGGGACGTCATCGTGCCAAGGATCATTTCAGAAAACGTGACGGTGCCAGACCGCGACAAACTTGAGTTCCCTGTTGCTCGGTTCAAGAAAACCATATGGCTGCTGATCCGCGTGCCGGATGAAATGACGCCCGAATCTGTCTGCAAATCGGCACTAAGCAGGTAATTCTGGGCCTCGTTAAATGCCAGAATATGGGTGTTGCTGCCCGGACCGCCATTGGTGACAGCTGCAGGGGCAGAGATCTCGTTAACTGTTGCTGAAAAAGAAACGATGGCTGCCGAAGCGGTTCCTGCTGTAAGAAGTGCAGCGACAGCGATGGGAAGAATTTTGAACATTTTCATACGTGGCTCCTAAAATTTATCCGAAAAACAAGTAAATTTAACATCCACCGTTTTTCTGCGACAACAAAAAATCCACGGAATTGGGTCCACACCTTGGCAAAAACGCCAAATTTAAACCGCAATCAATACTCCCCACTCGCCAATCAACCTAAAGGATGTCCCAGTCATCCTCATCCTGCACTGACCCGAATGCGATCCAGTCAGCCCGCAACCGGGCGATTCGGGTGTCAGACCAGGTTTTGAAGACCAAATGAAAACCAGATGCCGAGATATTTTCCGCAGTCAGATCAACGCGGGCGTTGCTCTCATGGTCGGTGTCCCACATCGAAATGCTGACATGCACCGCAGGCAGATCGCGGAATGTTTCCTTGAAGGTTACAATATGGCGGGACTCTCGGCTGCCGGAACCGGTCCACATCACGCCCCCATCCGCGTAATCGGCAAACAAAACGCGCGAGCCTTGGACGATCCCAAAGCTGCCAGTCGGAAATCTTCTCATCTGCACATTGCTTTCACATCTCAAAATTTCAACAAAGAGTCGGCAATAAGAAGTCATATAAATGAAAAGGGCCCTGACTTGCGTCAAGGCCCATATTTTGTTTCTAACCGAGGCCTTAGTGTCCGGTCTGGGCCCGCAGGGCCAACACGTCAGCGACCATTTTCTCGGCCATGTCCTTGTCTTCGGGCAAAGCGGCCGATGCCAAGGCACGCGCCTCTTCAAGGATCGCATCCATCAAAGAACCATTGGATTCTTCGATCGGAACAGCCCGCTCAGCCAGAACCGACACACCTGTCGAGGTGATTTCGGCAAACCCGCCGACCACGACAAATGCCTTCGTGCCGTCAGAGGCCACAGCCCGCACGATACCGGGACGCAGCGTGGTGATGGTGGGGGCATGCCCCTCCATCGCCGTGAGGTCGCCATCAGCGCCCGGGATCTGCACCTCGGTTGCCTGAACCGACGCAAGGCGCCGTTCTGGGCTGACGAGGTCGAACTGAACTGCCATCGATTCCCCCTTAGGCCGCTGCTGCGGCCAGTTTCTGTGCCTTGGCTTTCGCTTCCTCGATGCCGCCAACCATGTAGAAGGCAGCTTCGGGCAGGTGGTCATATTCGCCGGCAACCACCGCCTTGAAGGAGGCAATGGTCACGTCCAGCGGAACCTGAACACCGTCCGAGCCGGTGAAGACTTTTGCCACGTCGAACGGCTGCGACAAGAAACGTTCCAGTTTACGCGCGCGGGCCACGGCCAGCTTGTCGTCTTCTGAAAGTTCGTCCATCCCAAGGATCGCGATGATGTCTTGCAGCGATTTATAGCGCTGAAGAACCTTCTGCACGTCGGTCGCCACCGTGTAATGCTCTTCGCCGATGATCAGCGGGTCAAGCAGACGCGAGGTGGAACCCAGCGGGTCCACAGCCGGGTAGATGCCCTTTTCCGAGATCGAGCGGTCAAGAACCGTCGTTGCGTCCAAGTGGGCGAACGATGTTGCTGGTGCAGGGTCGGTAAGGTCATCTGCAGGCACGTAAACAGCCTGCACGGACGTGATCGAGCCGTTCTTGGTGGAGGTGATGCGCTCTTGCATCGCGCCCATGTCGGTGGCCAAGGTTGGCTGATAACCCACGGCGGACGGGATACGACCAAGCAGAGCCGACACTTCGGAACCTGCTTGGGTAAAGCGGAAGATGTTGTCGACAAAGAACAGAACGTCTGCGCCGGTTTCGTCCCGGAACTGTTCTGCCATGGTCAGACCCGACAAAGCGATCCGCATACGCGCGCCCGGAGGCTCGTTCATCTGGCCGTAAACAAGGGCGATCTTCGACTTCGACATATCTTCAAGGTCGATAACGCCGGATTCGATCATCTCGTGGTAAAGGTCGTTGCCCTCACGGGTCCGCTCACCCACGCCTGCGAACACGGACACGCCCGAGTGCACTTTGGCGATGTTGTTGATCAATTCCATGATCAAAACGGTCTTGCCCACGCCTGCACCGCCGAAGAGGCCGATCTTGCCGCCCTTGGTATAGGGGGCCAGCAGATCGATCACCTTGATCCCGGTCACAAGGATCTGGCTTTCGGTCGCCTGCTCGGCGAAGGATGGTGCGGGCTGGTGGATCGAGCGGGTCTGGGTGGCATTCACCGGGCCACGTTCATCAACCGGCTCGCCGATGACGTTCATGATACGGCCAAGGGTTGCCGGTCCGACCGGAACCTGAATGGGTGAGCCGGTGTCAGACACTGCGGCACCACGAACCAGACCCTCGGTCGCGTCCATAGCAACGGCGCGGACGGTGTTTTCGCCAAGGTGCTGGGCCACTTCAAGGACCAGTTTCTTGCCATTGTTGTCAGTGATCAGCGCGTTCAGAATTGCGGGAAGTTCGCCTTCGAACTGCACGTCAACCACGGCGCCGATAACTTGCGTCACCTTGCCTGCCGCGGCAGCTGCTTTCGGTGCTTTTGCCATGTCGTTTCTCCGGTTCCTCAGAGCGCCTCGGCGCCCGAAATGATTTCGATAAGCTCTTTGGTGATCGCAGCCTGACGCGAGCGGTTATAGATCGTCGTGTACTTCTTGATCATGTCGCCAGCGTTGCGCGTTGCATTGTCCATTGCACTCATACGTGCCCCTTGTTCCGAGGCGCCGTTTTCCAGCAGAGCCGTAAAGATCTGCGTGGCGACACCACGGGGCAGCAAGTCAGCCAAGATGGCCTCTTCGCTCGGCTCGTAGTCATAAAGCGCGCTGGTGCTTGCACCTTCGAACTTGGCGGGGATGATCTGCTGCGCGGTCGGGATCTGACTGATAACCGACTGGAATCGGTTATAGAAGATCGTCGCCACGTCAAACTCGCCCGCATCAAAACGGCTCAGGACATCACGCGCGATGGACTGTGCGTTGACATACCCGACCCGTTTCATCTCGGTCAGATCAATATGGCCGATCATCTTGCTTTCAAGGTCGCGACGCAATTGTTCGCGACCCTTCTTGCCGACAGTCAGGATCTTGACCGTTTTGCCAGCCGCCATCAACTCGTTGGCCTTAGCGCGGGCAAGCCGCGCAATGGTCGAGTTAAAGCCGCCGCAAAGGCCGCGTTCAGCGGTCATGACGACCAACAGATGAACCTGATCCTTGCCCGTCCCGGCCAAAAGCCGGGGCGCGCTGTCTGAGGTGCCAACGGATGCAGAAAGTCCCGCCATGACCGCGTTCATCCGCTCGGCATAGGGCCGTGCAGCTTCGGCAGCCTCTTGGGCGCGGCGAAGTTTCGCCGCAGAGACCATTTGCATCGCCTTGGTGATCTTGCGCGTGTTCTTGACGCTCGCGATCTTGTTTTTTAGGTCCTTAAGGCTGGGCATATCCCTGTCCTTTCAGACGCTTAAGCGAAAGATTTGGCGAATTCAGCGATTGCCGACTTCAACTTTTCTTCGTCAGCGCCCTTGATTTTCGGGTCAGCCGAGGTCAGCCAATCAAGGATGTCCTTCCGCTGGTTGCGCAGGAACGACAGAAGACCGGCTTCGAACCGACCCACGTCTTTCACAGCGACCTTATCAAGGAACCCTGCGGTGCCTGCATAGATCACACAGACGATTTCCGCGTTGGTCAGCGGCGCATATTGTGGCTGCTTCATCAACTCGGTCAGACGCGCGCCACGATTCAGAAGCGCTTGGGTCGAGGCATCAAGGTCCGAACCGAACTGTGCAAACGCCGCCATTTCGCGATACTGCGCCAGTGACAGTTTCACCGGGCCAGCAACCGTTTTCATGGAGTTCGTCTGTGCCGAAGATCCAACGCGCGACACGGACAGACCGGTGTTCACAGCAGGACGGATGCCCTGATAGAACAATTCGGTTTCCAAGAAGATCTGGCCGTCGGTGATCGAAATCACGTTCGTCGGAATAAAGGCCGACACGTCGCCGCCTTGGGTTTCGATGATCGGCAAAGCGGTCAAGGAACCCGAACCGAAATCTTCGTTCAGCTTCGATGAACGCTCCAGCAAACGGGAGTGCAGATAGAAAACGTCGCCCGGATAGGCTTCACGGCCCGGTGGGCGGCGCAGAAGCAGCGACATCTGGCGATAAGCGACGGCCTGCTTGGAAAGGTCATCATAGATGATCAGCGCATGGCGGCCGTTGTCACGGAAGAACTCTGCCATTGCGGTCGCGGCATAAGGCGCCAGGAACTGCAGAGGTGCCGGGTCGGACGCGGTCGCGGCCACAACGATCGTGTACTTGATCGCGCCGGTTTCTTCGAGTTTCTTCACCAACTGGGCCACGGTCGACCGCTTTTGGCCGATAGCAACATAGACGCAATAGAGCTTTTTGTATTCGTCGTCGCCAGCGGCATCGTTATACGACTGCTGGTTCAGAATGGTGTCCAGAGCCACGGCGGTTTTGCCGGTCTGGCGGTCACCGATGATCAATTCGCGCTGGCCACGGCCAACGGGGATCATGGCGTCCACAGCCTTGAGGCCCGTTGCCATCGGCTCGTGCACCGATTTGCGCGGGATGATGCCCGGGGCTTTTTGGTCGGCGATGCGACGCTCGGACGATTCGATCGGGCCTTTGCCGTCGATCGGGTTCCCGAGGCCATCAACAACACGGCCCAGCAAACCGTTGCCAACCGGCACGTCCACGATGGACTTGGTGCGCTTGACGACGTCGCCTTCCTTGATGTCCTGGTCAGAACCGAAGATCACGACGCCGACGTTGTCGACTTCGAGGTTCAGCGCCATTCCACGGATACCACCGGGGAATTCAACCATCTCACCGGCCTGCACATTGTCGAGCCCATGAACGCGGGCGATACCGTCGCCAACACTCAGCACCCGGCCAACTTCGGCCACTTCAGCGTCTTTGCCAAAGTTCTTGATCTGCTCCTTGAGGATCGCAGAGATCTCAGCAGCCTGGATTCCCATCACCCAACCTCTTTCATTGCATTCTGGAGAGCCGAGAGCTTTGCCTTGACCGACGTATCGATCATGGTCGAGCCCAGCTTGACGACAAGACCGCCGATGAGCGATTCATCGACGGCCGTTTTCAATTTCACTTCTTTACCGACGCTTGCCTTCAACGTCGCGGCAAGCTTGGCAGCCTGATCCGCCGTCAAGGCAGCAGCCGAGGTCACTTCGACGGTGACTTCGCCTTTTTCGACCGCAATACGGTTCGCAATATCGGCAATCATCTGCGGCAGCACGAACAACCGGCGCTTGGACGCCATGAGTTGCAGCGTGTTTGCCAACAGGGGAGACAGCTTCATCTTTGCGACAATCGCCGTGATGGCATTTCCCTGATCTTCACGCGACACGACGGGCGATGAGATCATCTCGCGAAAGTCGGCCGAAGTCGCGAGGGCTTCCGAAAGCGCATCACAATCTGCAGCAAGCCCATTCAGGCCCTTTTCCTCTTTCGCTAAATCGAACACGGCTGCTGCGTAGCGTGCAGCAATGCCGGAGGAGATCGAAGCTGGTTCGGACACGTCAACCCTTCCGTTTCTTGGCTCTGCCCATTGTCACAAGAACGAGAGGTGATTTTGGGTCAGAAGCAGTCGTTGGCGCACACAGGTGTATGCGTCTTGAATTTGGCGCGTCTCTAGCAGAGGTCAGCCAACCCCGCAACCGGGTTGGTCAGCAAATCGTGAAGGAAAGGCCGCCATTTTGGCGTGTTAGCGCTGCAGATGAAACAGTGCGACTCTTTGAAGCTGCTGCACAGCAGCATTGCGACAATTATGATCGTCCCTGGCCCCGAATCCGGGCAGCTGTTTATCTATCCTTGCAGCATGATTCCCAACACCCGCGCGCCATGGGCGCAAGCTATAGTTCTGAATAGTCTGCAAAAGGGGATCCGCCTTTAGCAAGGTGTCAGCACGACAGGAAAACCGGCCGTGATAGCGCGGCGCACGAGGGGCGGCACGCCGGGCCCGATGGGCTGCCGGGACACACAAGCGACCAATGATCTTTACGGCGCGGCAAGGGGCACTGGTTCCCCGGCTGGATCAGCCGCGACGGGTCATCACCACAAGTTCCGTCGCGGAAAAGGCCGCATCACCGGCCGGCCTTGTGGAACCCGCAAGGCGCTCCTCCTATTTTGGAGCTGGGCACCGGCGCGGGCATCCCCTCCAGCACCCTCAGAGGCCTGCGCATTGCGGCGGCCAACGTACCGCGTGTGGGCGCATAGACCTGTTTTGTCGCCTCCACGATCAACACCCCCCCCACCAGCCACGGCGCGCGCCGTCCGATCTGTTCCCAGAAATCTGCTGTGCGCAGCCAAAAACGCCCCATGGAGGGCGGCGCAAACAGTGCCGCCACGGCCCGTTCCGGGGTGAAATCATGCTGGCGCAACTGCGCCTCCAGCTGGCCAATGCTGTAGGGGCGGCCAAACCCAAAAGGTGTCCCGTCTCGGCGCGACCACAGGCCCGACCGGTTGGGAACCACAAAAAGTGCTTTCCCCCCCGGCCCCAGAACGCGATGCGCCTCGGCCAGAACGGCCGAGGGGTTTTCTGACGTTTCCAAGCCATGCATGACCACAAGCCTGTCGACAAAGCCCGTCGTCAACGGCCACGCCATCTCTTCGCAAAGGACGCTGACGTTATCCATCCCGGCGGGCCATGGCATCACACCCTGCGGCCCCGGCATAAGGGCAATGACCCGGCGGGCCGTGGCAAGATAGGGGCGCAAAAGCGGGACCGCAAAGCCAAAGCCAGCCACGGTCTGACCCGCAGCCGGCGGCCAGAATGTGGTCACTTGGTCCCGAATGGCCCGTTGGGCCACGCGGCCCAACTGCGTGCGATAGTAGAAATTGCGCAGATCAAGCACATCAAGATGCATTGCGGATCAGTCCCATCTCGGGCCATGCTGGTTCGACGGGATCATACCCGGATCGCACACCATTACCATGCCCGATGCGGCAACACCCGAATCCGAACGCGCCTCGTGTTGGAAAAACCGCCGCAAATGATATGGCGCAGCCCTTCTCATCCGCACTTTCGCCAACGGCACCAAGGATGACGCGCCCAGATAACCGGAGACGACGACGTGACGCTTGACCTGATCACCATCCCCTGCCTGTCAGACAACTATGCCTTTCTTGTGGTCTCGCCCGACGGAAAAAGGGCCGCCCTGATTGATGCACCCGAAGTGGCCCCGATCAAAAAGGTTCTTCAAGATCGTAACCTGACGCTGACCGATATCTTGATCACCCATCATCACGCCGACCATATCGACGGGGTCGAAGGCCTGCGCACGCCGGGGGTCAGGGTCATCGGGGCAAAAGCCGACGCGCACCGCCTGCCCGCGCTCGACCTGATGGTCGAGGATGGCGATCATTTTGATCTTTTTGGCCAGACCGTCGATGTTCTTGACGTCTCGGGCCACACCAAGGGCCATCTTGCCTTTTATCTTGCGGCCAGTGGCTATGTCTTTACCGCCGACAGCCTGATGGCAGCGGGATGCGGCCGCTTGTTTGAGGGCAGCGCCGATCTCATGTGGGCAAGCCTGTCAAAACTGGCGGCCCTGCCCCCGGAAACATTGGTCTGTTCGGGCCACGAATACACGACCTCGAACATTCGTTTCGCTTTGTCCCTTGAACCGGGCAATTCGGCACTTATTTCCAGACAGAGCCAAGTCGCTGCGATGCGACGCGAAAATATGCCCACTGTCCCGTCCCGCCTTGCCGAAGAGTTGTCGACCAACCCTTTCTTGCGGGCAAATCTTTCCGAAATGAAAACCTTGCTTGGCATGGCTGATGCAACGGATGCGGAGAGTTTTGCCGAAATACGCAAGCGCAAGGACCGTTTCTAAACTTCCACAAGCGTACTGGTGATCACTTTTATGGCGTCTGCACGAATAATGCACCTTTAGACGATAATTCCGCTTGAAGTGCGGCAAATAAAACCGAACTTTAAGATTATGAGGCAACGGTTGGTTCGGGACCTCGCGAAGGCCCGACCTTCCCCAAGAAACAGGAGCACGAACACTGTGCCTTCGTTTTCAAATACACTAGAACAGGCCATTCACGGTGCCTTGGCTCTTGCCAACGCACGTAAACATGAACTCGCCACGCTGGAACATCTCCTGCTGGCCCTAATCGATGAACCCGACGCTGCCCGGGTCATGAAGGCATGTTCGGTGAACCTTGACGATCTGCGCAAGACGTTGATGGACTTCATTGATGATGATCTTTCGACGCTGGTGACAGATGTTGAGGGAAGCGAAGCGGTTCCCACCGCCGCCTTTCAACGCGTGATCCAACGTGCCGCGATCCACGTTCAATCCTCGGGGCGCAATGAGGTGACGGGCGCAAACGTCCTTGTTGCCATCTTTGCCGAACGCGAATCCAATGCCGCCTACTTCCTGCAAGAGCAGGACATGACGCGCTATGACGCGGTAAATTTCATCGCGCATGGTGTGGCAAAGGACCCGTCCTATGGCGAAAGCCGCCCCGTTCAGGGTGCGGATGAGGCGATGGAAACCCCCAAGGCCGAGGCGGGGGAGGCAAAGGAATCTGCCCTCTCGAAATACTGCGTGGATCTGAACGTAAAGGCCCGCAAAGGCGATGTTGACCCGTTGATCGGGCGCGACATGGAAGTGGAGCGTTGCATTCAGGTGCTCTGCCGCCGCCGCAAGAACAACCCGCTGCTGGTGGGTGATCCGGGCGTGGGCAAAACCGCCATTGCCGAAGGGCTTGCTTGGAAAATCGTCAAGAAAGAGGTGCCAGAGGTTCTGTCCGGTGCCACGATCTTCTCACTCGACATGGGCTCCTTGCTTGCCGGAACCCGCTATCGTGGCGATTTCGAAGAGCGTCTGAAGGCGGTTGTGAAAGAGATGGAGGATCATCCCGACGCGATCCTGTTCATCGATGAAATCCATACGGTCATCGGTGCGGGTGCCACTTCGGGCGGCGCGATGGATGCCTCAAACCTTCTCAAGCCTGCGCTTCAGGGCGGCAAACTGCGCTGCATGGGCTCAACCACCTACAAAGAGTTCCGTCAGCATTTTGAAAAGGACCGTGCCCTTAGCCGCCGGTTCCAGAAGATTGACGTGAACGAACCTTCGGTCGAAGATTCGGTGAAGATCCTGATGGGGCTGAAACCCTATTTCGAAGAGCATCACGATCTGCGCTACACCCATGACGCCATCCGCACGGCCGTTGAACTTGCTGCACGCTACATCCATGACCGCAAATTGCCCGACAAGGCGATTGACGTCATCGATGAGGCAGGGGCGGCCCAGCATTTGCTGAGCGAGTCAAAGCGCCGCAAGACCATTGGCCCGAAAGAGATCGAAGCTGTCGTGGCCAAGATTGCCCGCATCCCGCCCAAGAATGTCTCCAAGGACGATGCAGAAATTCTGCGCGATCTGGAAAAGACGCTCAAGCGCGTGGTGTTTGGTCAAGATGCAGCCGTGACCGCGCTGTGCTCGGCCATCAAACTGGCCCGTGCGGGCCTGCGCGAACCCGAAAAGCCCATCGGCAACTATCTCTTTGCCGGGCCAACGGGTGTGGGCAAGACCGAGGTGGCCAAGCAGTTGGCCAGCACCCTTGGCGTGGAACTCTTGCGTTTTGACATGTCGGAATACATGGAAAAGCATGCCGTTTCGCGTCTGATCGGGGCCCCTCCGGGCTATGTTGGCTTTGATCAAGGTGGCATGCTGACCGATGGCATTGACCAGCATCCGCATTGCGTTTTGTTGCTCGATGAAATCGAAAAGGCCCACCCGGATGTCTACAACATCCTGCTGCAGGTCATGGACCATGGCAAACTGACCGACCACAACGGTCGTCAGGTGGATTTCCGCAATGTGATCGTCATCATGACCACAAACGCGGGGGCCTCTGACATGCAAAAGGCCGCCATCGGCTTTGGCCGTGACAAGCGCACGGGCGAAGACACTGCCGCAATCGAGCGCACCTTCACGCCCGAGTTCCGCAACCGTCTGGATGCCGTGATTTCCTTCGCCGCCTTGGGCAAAGAAGTCATCCTTCAGGTCGTTGAAAAGTTCGTCATGCAGCTTGAGGCCCAGTTGCTGGACCGTGGCGTGCATATCGAACTGACCCCCGAAGCCGCCGCTTGGCTGGGGGACAAGGGCTATGACGACAAGATGGGCGCACGTCCGCTTGGCCGCGTGATCCAAGAGCATATCAAGAAGCCACTGGCCGAAGAGCTGCTGTTTGGAAAGCTGCAAAAAGGCGGCATGGTGCGCGTTGGCCTCAAGGACGATGCCATCGAGTTGGAAGTGCAAGAGCCGCAGAAACCCCGGCTGGCAGGATCCAAACCACCGTTACTCACGGCGGAATGAACAGACTGCTTTTAGCGCTGATAATGGCCCCCGCTCAGGCGGGGGCCTTTTCCATGGAATTTCCTGTTGATTGCAAATTGAACGACACCTGTTTCATCCAGCAATTCATGGATCGTGATCCCACGGGCGGGGTCAGCGACTTTACCTGTGGCCCGCTCAGCTATGATGGGCACAAAGGCACGGATATCGCGCTGCCAACCCTGCGCGCCATGCAAGGCGGGGTGACGGTTCGTGCCGCGGCGGCAGGGGTGGTAAAGGGCGTGCGCGACGGCATGCCTGACATTTCCCGCCGCGATCCCGCCGCCCCGCCGCTTGCGGGGCGCGATTGCGGCAACGGCGTGGTAATCGACCACGGTGATGGATGGGAAACCCAGTATTGCCACATGGCCCGGGGCAGTATGCGCCACAAGGCGGGCGATCAAATCGCCACCGGTGATACCCTTGGTCTGATTGGCCTTTCCGGCAATACGGAATTTCCGCATCTGCACATTTCGGTGCGCCAGGACGGGGCCGAGGTTGACCCCTTTGACCCCGACGGCACCACCGCATGCGGAGAGGGGCCGGTGCCCGCGCTTTGGGCTGATCCCATCGCCTATACCCCCGGCGGCCTGATCGGCGCGGGCTTTGCCGATCACGTCCCCCAATGGGAGGCGGTCAAGGCCGGTCTTGCGCAGCCACCCCTCGCACCAACAGCGCCCGCCTTGGTGCTCTGGGCACAGTATTTTGGCCTGCGTCAGGGCGATGGCTTGCGCTTTCACATTTCCGGTCCGCAGGGAACCGTGCTGGAGGAAACCGTCTCGGTTGATCGCCAACAGGCCCAAGGGTTTCGCGCAGTCGGCAAGACATTACGGGCACCCAACTGGGCGGCTGGCACCTATGAGGGGCGCATCACCCTGATCCGGGCAGGGTCCGAGATTGACCAGATTTCGACCACTTTGACGATCTCACGCTAGGCCTGCACCTATCTTTCGGTCAGCTTCAACTCGATCCGTCGGTTTTGTGCGCGCGCCGCTTCTGATGTGCCTTCGGCGACCGGGCGATATTCGGCAAAGCCGGTGGCGGCCAGCCGATCTGGCGGGAACCCAAGATCGTCTTGCATGAACCGCACAACCGACAGGGCGCGGGCTTGGCTAAGCTCCCAATTATCCTTGAACTCCCCCAGACCTGAAAGGGGCACGTTGTCGGTATGCCCATCCACCCGGATGATCCAATCGATCCCTTTCGGGATCTCAGACCGGATATCATTGAGGATCGAAACGACGCCCGCAAT
Source organism: Paracoccaceae bacterium (assembly GCA_021741245.1). GTDB lineage: Bacteria > Pseudomonadota > Alphaproteobacteria > Rhodobacterales > Rhodobacteraceae > Pseudotabrizicola. Next base: position 116,096 of record JAIOYF010000005.1, on the reverse strand, counting down.
CTGTGCCTGCCCTTCGGGCGCCAGATCGGCGGCACCGGGGTTGAAAAGAACCTCGCTGGAAAACACGAAACGGTCGCCCACGACGCGGATTCCTTCTTTGCCAGCCAATAAAACGCTCAGCTGGCCAAAGAATTCGCTGCGGAATTTCTCAAGGTTCTGGTTCTCTGCCTCCAGCCGACGGCGCTCTGCCGCTTCCAACTCGGCCCTGCGCTTTTGTTCGGCTGCGACTTGGGCAAGCGCCTCATTCAACTGGCTCCCCAGTGTATCCAGTTGCACCTGCGCATCGGAATCGCGGGCCTTCGTCTCATCCAAAACGGCCTGAAGCGAACCAAGCTGTGCCCGCAGTGCAGAAATCTGTTCGTTCAACAGCGCCATACGCTGGGCTGCTTCAACAGATTTTGCCTGCTCCTCTGTCAAGGCCAACCGGGCCGCGGCAAGGGCCGCATCGCGGCGTTCCTGTTCGGTGATCGCAAGGGCGGTATCGGTATTTGCAGCTGCCAGCAGGGTCAGGGTGTCTTCGGCCCGTTTGCGCTGTTCTTCCAAGGCAAGGGTCATCGCAGTCAATTCATCGTCTGACGCCGCCAGACGCGCCCGCAGCGCCTCAAGCGCCGCCGCATCGGCCAAGCGTGCCGCCTCTTCGGCAGACAGGCTGGCCATCGCGGCCTCCAACTCGGCAGATCGGGTCACAAGGGCCGCCTTTGCCGCCTCCAGATCCTCTTTGCTGACACTCAGCGCCAGCCGCGCGGCCTCCAACTCGGCCTGCGTGGGGGGAAGCAGGCCGCCAACCGTTGCCAACTCGGCTTGGGTGCTTTCCAGATCAGACCGGGTTTGGGCCAGTTCTGTCTGCACGCTTTGCAAGGCCCCCTCTGAGGTGGCAAGCGCGGCCAGATCCAGCGCCGCCTTTGCGCGCACCTCGGCCAAAAGGGCCTCCAGTGCCTCGCGCCGGGCAGCGGCAAGCCGGGCCTCCTCAGCGGATTGATCAATCTCGCTCCGGGCTTGCGCCAAGGCAAGTTGCATCGCCTCTTGCTCGGTGATCAGGCGCGCCTTAGCGGCCTCCAACTCGGCAAGACTTGCAGCCAGACCTTCGGCGCGCGCGGTCACGTCATCGCGGGCAGTTTCCGTTGTCAGCAACCGCGTGGTCAGCGACGCGACCTCTTGCTGTGCCGCATCCCGTTCGACCAGCAGGCTTGCAACTTGCGCCTCAAAACTGGCGATCCTGCCCTGTGCCGCGGCAAGCTCCCCCTCGCGGGCAGTCAATTGGGTAGACAGGGCAGCAATCGCCCCCGCCTGACGCATGCCTTCGGCCTCGGCCTCGGCAAGACCTGCACGCAAGCTGCCAATTTCGCCTTGCAATTGCGTGGTCAGGTTGCGTTCCAGACCCAAAGCATCCGCCAGATCCGCCACCTGCTGGGTCAGACTATCAAGCTGATTATCTTGCGTGGAAATGGTTTCTTGCAGGACCGATTGCATCACGGTGAAGATCGTCAGCACGAACATCAACACCATCAAAAGCGTCGTGACCGCGTCCACAAAGCCCGGCCAGATGATCGACGAATCTCTGCGCCGTGACAGTCCCATGTGCTATCGCCCCACACCAGTGCGGGAAAGCTGACGGATTGCAGAGGTAAGCGCGGAGAGGTCGCCCCGGATATCGGCCAGACTTTCCTGCCGCCCGGCGGCAATCTCTTCCAGAATGCGCAACAACTGCACGTCGATGGAGCGCAGCCGCATCCGGCTTTCCGCATCGGAATGCGCGCCCCCCTCGGCCCCCGTCAACGCCATGATCAGGCGTTCTTGCCCCTCGGCGATCCGGGCAAGGGCCGCAGCTTGTCCAGCCTCCGCCTCTATCCGTTGGGCAAGTGAGGCCACCGCGCCCGCCAATTCCCCGATCTTTTGATCCACCACATTGCGGCTGACCTCGGATTGCGTGAACAGGGTTTGCATCGCCTCCATCTGCCCAGCCATGTGATCCAGAACGCCAACCATCGGGCTTCCATCGCCGTCACTGTCGCCTTCGCCACTGGAAAAGCCCAAGCGTGTGATCGACGACAACCATTCCTCAAGCTCGCGATAAAAGCGGTTTTGGCCGTGCCCTGCGAAAAGTTCCAACAGACCAACAACCAGTGACCCCGCCAAACCCAACAAGGAGGACGAAAACGCCGTGCCCATCCCGCCAAGCTGGGCCTCCAGCCCCCCCATCAGCTTGCCAAAAACCGAAATCCCACTTTCGCCCTGCTGCGGGGTCAGTGAGCGAATGGTCTCAACAATCGCGGGAACCGTTGTGGCCAAGCCATAGAATGTTCCCAAAAGACCCAGAAAGATCAAAAGGTTGGTCAAATATCGCGTGATATCGCGGGCCTCATCAATCCGCGTTGCCACCGATTCAAGGATGGAGCGTGAGGACGATGCCGAGATTTGCATCTTTTGCCCACGCGATCGCAACAGCGAGGCCAGCGGCGCCAAGAGCCGGGGCGGGCGGTGTGCCTCATGGCCGGGCACATTGCGCACGAAATCCTCAATCCAGCTCACCGACTGGATCAGGATCAGAACTTGCCAAAAGCAGGTGACGACCCCCAGCAGAAAGACGATCCCGATGAATCCATTCAGCCACAGGTTTGAACGGAACACGCTGGCCACTTGCGCATGGATGAACCACGCGCCAGCCACGACAAGCGCCGTGATCACCAGCATCGTCACAATCTGTTGGATAGGTTGGCTAAAGCGGGCCGCAACCGCCGTTCTGGCGGCCCTTACGGCACTGCGATGATCCGCCTTCAATCTGGCCTCGGTCTTTTCCATCAGGCGATGCCTGCACCCTTGTACTGCCCAAGGCGACAATACGCGACAAAGTTTAGAAATTCCAAGGGAAAGCCCGCCACCCCAGAGATGAAAAATGCGGTTATCGGCAAAGGAGTCGTACCCTTTCGGCCAAATTGGTCAAATCTGCATCTTCAATCCCCAACTGGGCCAGATGCGCGGCTGTTGCCCACAGATAGTCACGGTTGCTGCCCCGCCCCCCGATGGCCCGCGCGATGATTTCCGCCTGTTCTGCCAATGAAATGCCACCACAATACTGATCGTGGTCGCGGTCAATCACATAGCAAAGCGCCTGCACCGTCTCACCTTCGTGCAACTGGGCCGGGACATGGGTTTCCAGATAGGCGCTAGAGATCAACTCGCGCTCGCGCAGCGCGGTAAGTGTCGCCGCCTCATGCCCCGGAGCCACGCGAAACGCCACCCCGTCACATTGGCCATCTGCATGGGCATCCAGTGCCAGAACAAGGCCAGGGTCCTCGATTGAGCCGCGATGATGAATTGAGCGCATGCAAAAACTGCGCTGCCAGCCGCGCACACGCGCAATGCGCTGCTCGGCCACGGGAAAATCCGGGTTCCAGATCAGCGATCCATATCCAAAGACCCACATTGTCTTGGTCAAATGACTGGTCCTCCTGCACTCGTCCCTCTAAACATCATGGGCAACGGAATGAAAAGGGTTCGACCATGCGCTTGCTCCTTTGGATCAGCATCTTTCTGGCGGCCATATGGTCTGGCTATTGGTATATCGGGCAATCCGCCTTTGAGCGCGGGGCAGAGGCGTTTTTTCAACAGGCGCAATCGCAGGGCCTTGTCGCGCAGAACAACGGGCTTTCCATCCATGGCTATCCTAACCGTTTTGACCTGACGGTGACCGAGCCAAAGATCGGCGATCCCCGGCGCGGGCTGGAGTGGAGTGGCCCGTTTATCCAGATCCTGACCCTTTCCTATACACCTTGGCATGTGATCGCGGCCTTTCCACCGACTCAGGTCGTCACCACGCCGCTGGAAGACATCACGATGACATCCGACAAACTGCAAGCCAGTGTCGTGGTATCGCCAAACCCGGACCTGCCTTTGGATCGCACCGCGTTTGTGGGCAGCAATCTGGCCTTTGCCTCAACGCGAAACTGGTCGGTCACCGCGGAGGAAATCCGCTTCGCCACCCGCGCGGACCCTTCGATTGCCAATGCCCATGACATCGGGCTGGAGGTCAAGTCCCTGACCCCCGACCCAACGATTGCCGCCCTGATGCCCGATCTGCCCGCGACCATCGCCCTGATCCGGCTGGACGCCTTGGCCAGCCTCTCGGCCCCGATTGACCGCCACAGCGGGGACACGCGGCCCACGCTGACGGCGCTTTCGATCAAGGAAGGCATCTTCAACTGGGGCGCTTTGTCGGTTTTTGCCAAGGGTGATCTTGATGTGGTCTCTGGCTATCCTGCTGGGCGCATTACGATCCGGATCGAGGGGTGGCGCAATCTTGTGACGCTTGCGGTTGCGGTGGGTGCTGTGCAACCGGACGTCTCGCCAACGGTTGAGCGGATGCTCGAAACCATGGCGACCTCTGCGGGCAATCCCGAGGTGTTTGAACTGCCGCTAATCTTTGCCAATGGGCGGATGAGCCTTGGGCCGCTGCCGCTGGGTCCCGCACCCCGCCTGAACTAGGGGATCAGCGGCAATAGCGGCCGCCGCGATAGCTTATGGTATCAAAGTGAAGATGGTTCTCGTGATAGCCATCCGAACCCGGACCCAACGTGGTGCCAAAGGGCCCGCAGGCATTCTTGTGGATCTTGCGCATTGATTTGTCATAGTTTTTCAACACCGACACCGACTTGCCGTTTGAAAAGGTCAGCCCGCCGATATCAATGGCGTTGCCCCGGCCATGTTCGCTGACCTTGGCGCCCTTTTGGTTGTTGCGCGGGCGGCACGAATAGCTGGCAAAGATCTCCAACTGCACCACCTTGCCCTTGCCATAGACCGGCTCCACACCCTTTTTAACCCATGTCTTCAATGCCTTGGCAGCACTGCAATTGACCGTGGCAGGGGTCGAAAGGCGTACACCAGCCACACTTGTCACCCGCACCGCATCGGGGATGCCACAGCCCTTGACCTTGGATTTGACGGGGGCCAACTTCTCGCCCTTGATCTCGGGGTCGCCGCAGACTGATCCCTTGGTGGACGCAGGTGCTTGTTTCTTGGATGTGGTCTTTGGTGGCACATCTGGCCGCTTCACCGGGCGCAACAAGGCCAGCAATCCTTTGCGGGCGGGTTCTTGTTCAGCGACATCGGGAGCGATGGCATCTTGTGCCGCAACGTCGGTTGGGGAAACCTTGGCGGGTGCGCTTGCAAGCGTTGCCGCCAACCCGGACGGGCGACTGCGCGGGCGAAAGCCTGCCAAAACGGAGACTGGTGCCTCACTCGCAACCGGCGTGGATGCGGTCAGCGCAGGAACGGGCGTCTCGATGATTGCTCGGGGCATCGGGCGGATGGACGTTTTCGGTGCCTCGGCCTCGGCAAAACTGGTCGCAAGCACGGCCAACATGGCCAAACCGAACACCCGCAATCGAACCTTCATCAGGCCGTCCCTTTGCCCTCGACTCGTGCAACACGCCCAAAGTCTGGGGCCGAAGTATCCTGACCTGCCTCGATAATGCCACGCCTTATCGCGCGGGTGCGGGTGAAATAGGCGTGAAGATGCTCACCATCCTCCATCCTTATGGCCCGCTGAAGCACGAAAAGCTCTTCGGTAAAGCGACCGAGGATATCTAGAACCGCGTCCTTGTTGTTCAAGAACACATCCCGCCACATCACCGGATCACTGGCCGCGATGCGCGTCAGGTCACGAAACCCGCCTGCGGAATACTTGATGACCTCGGAGTTTGAGACGCGGCGCATATGCTCGGCCACACCCACCATCGTATAGGCGATCAGATGCGGTGTGTGGCTGGTGACGGCCAACACAAGGTCATGATGGGCGGCGTCCATTTCATCGACATTGGCCCCCATCCCCTCACACAGCGCGCGCAACCGCGCAACGGCAGCCGGATCAGCGCCTTCGGGCGGGGTCAAAAGCCACCAACGGTTCTGAAACAGCGTCGCAAAGCCCGAGCGGGGACCAGAATGTTCGGTGCCGGCAATCGGATGGCCCGGAATGAAATGCACATGGTCGGGCATATGGGGCTTAACCGCCTCCACCACCGCGCCTTTGACCGATCCCACGTCCGTCACGGTTGCCCCGGCAGCCAGATGCGGCGCAATCTCGGCGGCAATGGCCGCCATCGCACCAATCGGCACGCACAGCACGACCAGATCCGCGCCCGCAACCGCCTCGGCCGCTGTTTCAAACACACGGTCACATAAGCCGATTTCTGCCGCAATGGCCCGTGTCTCGGCCGATTTGGCATGGCCCGTGATTTCCGCCGCAAGCCCGAACTGCCGCATCGCATGCGCCATGGAAGAGGCAATCAGGCCCAGCCCGATCAACGCGACCCTTTGATAGACAACCGTCATTTCATACCCTTGAATTGCCCGACCGCATGGGCAATCCGCCGACACCCAGACTCATCCCCCACTGTGATCCTCAGGCAATTTGGCAATTTGTAACTCGCCACCCGGCGGATGATCAGCCCTTGGGATTGCAAAAAGGCATCGCAGGCCTCGGCCTCTTCCACGGTCGAAAACCGCGCAAGGACGAAATTGGCAAGGCTGGTATCGGACGGCACGCCAACTTCGGCCAGGGCCTCGGCCAGCCAATGGCGCATGCGGGCATTTTCTGCGCGGCATTTGTTGACCCAATCCTGATCCCGGACCGCAGCCTCTGCCACATCAAGCTGCGTGTTCGACAGGTTAAAGGGCTGCCGGATGCGATTAAGCACATCAATGATCTGACGTGGGCCATAGCCCCAGCCAATGCGCAGGCCCCCAAGCCCGTAAATCTTGGAAAACGTCCGGGTCATGACCACGTTGTCGCAGGTGCTGGCAAGGCCCGCCCCACCATCATAGCCATCGACATATTCCGCATAGGCCCCGTCGATCACCAAGATCGCCTGCGGCGGCAAGCCCGCCGCCAGACGCTCCATTTCCGCAGGCGAGATCATCGTTCCCGTCGGGTTGTTGGGATTTGCGACAAACACAAGCTTCGTGCGCTTGTTGCAGGCCTTCAGGATCGCGTCGACATCTGTCACCCTTTCGCGCTCGGGCACCTCCACCGGGGTGGCACCGACGGCAAGCGTGCTGATGCGATACATCAAAAAGCCGTGCTCGGTAAAAACCACCTCATCGCGCGGCCCGGCATAGGCTTGGCACAGCATCATGATGACTTCATCAGAGCCGACGCCACAGATGATCCGGTCGGCATCCAGCCCATGCACATCGCCAATGGCATGGCGCAGGCTGTGGTGATCGGTGTTGGGATAGCGGTGCAGGGTGTGAACGGTCTTGCCAAAGGCCTCCTTGGCGCGATCCGACGCCCCAAAGGGATTTTCATTCGAAGACAGCTTCAGCACATTGTTCATACCCGCAACTTGGGCTTTTCCACCCTCATAAAGGGCGATGTCAAGAATGCCGGGCTGCGGGCGAATGGCGTCGTTCATAGGAATCCCCAAGCTGTTGCGCGGGTTTTATCCGGGGGGCGAGGCCATTGCCAGCAGCATTTCGCCCAAGGGGCGACGTGACGCGGCCCAACAGATCGTCGCCATGAAAAAGGGGCCGCATCCGAAGATGCAGCCCCCTGAAATCCATACACTACGAACGATTAGTTCTTTGCGTAATATTCGACGACGAGGTTTGGTTCCATCACAACCGGATACGGCACATCGCCCAAAGCGGGGGTGCGCACGAACTTGGCGGTCATCTTGTGGTGGTCAACTTCCAGATAGTCTGGAACGTCACGCTCTACCGATTGGATCGCCTCAAGGATCAAGGCCATCTGCTTGGACTTCTGGCGCACTTCGATAACGTCGCCTTCTTTGACGCGATACGACGCGATGTTCACACGGCTGCCGTTCACCAGAACGTGGCCATGGTTGACGAACTGACGTGCCGCGAAAATGGTTGGAACCAGCTTGGCGCGATACACCACGGCATCCAGACGACGCTCCAGCAGACCGATCAGCATCTCACCGGTGTCGCCGCGCACACGCTCGGCTTCGCCATAGATCTTGCGGAACTGCTTTTCGGTCAGGTCGCCGTAGTAACCCTTCAGTTTTTGCTTGGCGCGCAGCTGCGTACCAAAGTCCGACAGCTTGTTCTTGCGGCGCTGGCCGTGCTGGCCCGGACCGTATTCACGCTTATTCACTGGGGATTTTGCACGGCCCCAGATGTTTTCGCCCATGCGGCGGTCAATTTTGTACTTGGCAGAGGTGCGTTTTGTCACCGTCTGATCTCCTTCTAAGTTATCGAAGGGCGTTGTCCTTTGGAATGTTCCTCTTGCAAGGACTTTCCCGACAGGGTTCTGCTTACGCAGTCCACCAACACCAATGAAAAGCCCCGGCGCAACGCTCCGGGACCCGTGGGCGGCTTATACGTGCGATTCCGCCCATGTCAACCGCAATGAGGCAAAGGCCAATAGCCACAGGGCCAGAACGGAAAAAAGGGGCGGCCCCACCGCCACGCCCCTTCCCGCAACGGGCCGCTTGCACGGACCGCGTTAAGATGATGCCTCAGGCCGCCATTTCGTGACGCAAGATCGCGGCCTCAGACGATGAAAGATTGCGGCGGGCATAGTCGCCATAGGTCGCCGGATTTTGCGCAAGGTTGGGAAATAACGACAACAGCGCCGAGCGCTCCGCCGGATCAATCGTGTCCATCGCAGTATTGGAGGGGTGAAAGCTTTCCGTCTCCAGCCCGTTTGCCCAGACAACATTATGCTGGCTTAGCAAGATATGGGTATAGGTGACCTCACGAAGCGCGTGATCCACACAGACGGTCGCGTCGTTCAGCAGATCCTCTGCCTTGATCAAGACCTCTTCGGTGTTGAACAAAGCCCGCGCCCATGGGCCGCTTAACAGCATCCGGTGTTGTGGCGACACGATCAGGTCTTGGTCCGGCCGATCAATCCCCAACGCCCCCGCCTTGAACCGGATGGGCCGCAGATGCGGCATCGCATAAAGCCGCGCACCCGACATGCGGCGGCTTGCACTCCACAAAATCTCTTGTTCGCCATTGTCGCGGGTCAGGATCTTGTCGCCCGGCCGCAGAGTTTCAATCAGCTTCAAGCCCTGCGCCGTCGCAATCCTCGTCCCCGGTGTAAAGCAGATGACACCCCCCGCCGTCTTGGCCCCTGCACCGGAATGCGTGCGGTCAATCGCGGTGCGGACCACCCAAAGGTCCTGCCCAACCGGAGGAAGATCGCCCACAAACATCAAAAGCCGGGCGCCTGTATCGGGCACGGGCAGGATCGTCACAGACCAACTTTGATGGCCGTCCGTTACGATAAACCCCTGATCCAGAGCGTCTTGATCGTCCTCGATCGCAACCTCCGCCGCCGCATCAGACGCGACCGCCGCACCGATCAGGCGCCGCACCATCCGTGCCGCGCGTCGCCGTACCTCTACTATCCCCTCAGCCCCTTCAAGAAGCAGCGGTCCTTGTGACCCATCCACGCGAACGCTATCGCCCGACCAGCGCCATGAGGCACCAACGGCAAGAACGTCGACTGGCGCGGCCCGAAGGCCATCAATTTCTGTCTGTGACCAGGAGATGACAAACGTGCCTTTTGAGCCCGCTACCATACCTGTATTTCCTTAGACTGCTCTTCGTTTTTTTTATTTGTCCGAAAACCGTAGCAAGACGTTAACCATTTGGCTATGACCAAACGGCAACACTACATCCGTAAGTATGTCTTCAGGATGAACGATTCACAGGCGACGCTACGTCACTGTGCCCCATCAGGCCGCGCCTAGGCTACTTTCCGAAATGCGAAAACCGATAGGGCGAAATCGCATATTTTGTTCGAAACGACTTCGAGAAATGCGATGTGCTGGCATAGCCGCAGGCAATCGCGACCTCTGTCACGCTCATATCCGTTTCGGCCAAAAGGGCACGGCCCCGCTGCAAACGCAGATCGTTCATGTATCTGACGGGCGTCACCGCAAGATAGCGATTGAACAGCCGCTCAATCTGACGGCGAGACAGTTTAAGCTGTGCCGCGCAGGCATCCAGATCAAACGGCTCTTCAATTCGCGCCTCCAGAAAGGACACTGCCTCGATCAGCTTTTCATGCCGCGTGCCCAAGCGTGCCGCTAATGAGGTGGTCTGCTCATCCCCTTCTGTCCGCCGCTGGGTCAGCAGACACATGTTCATGACCTCTTGGCTCAGGGCCATCCCAAAATGGTCGTGAATGATCTTCAGCATCAGATCCGCCGCCGCCACACCCCCGGCACAGGTGACGATCCGGTCATCAATGCAAAATACCTGCCGCGCCGCGTGCAAGTCGGGAAACGTCTCGGCGAAACCGGCGATGTTCTCCCAATGCAGGGTAAAGCGACGGTCCTTCAAAATACCCGCCTTGGCCAAGGCATAGGCCCCTGTGCAAAGACCGCCCACCGTGCGACCGCGTCGCCACAGCCCCCGCAACCAATCCCCAAGCGCCACCGTTGCCTGATCCTCCGGCTCCACCCCCGAACAGACCAGAACGATCCCCTCTGGCTGGCTGCCGGAAACAACGCCATCCACCATCACCGGCACGCCATTGGAACAGGCGACGGGCAGACCATCGGCAGACAGGGTTTGCCATCTGAACAGGATTTGCCCCGTCAACTGATTTGCAATCCGAAGCGGTTCAATCGCCGAGGAAAACGCCAGCATCGTGAACTTGGGCAACAACACAAAGGTCACGTGAACCGGCTCTGCCACTTTGGGCAGGTCGATATGGGCCACACCTTTCGCCACAAAACGCGATGAATCGCTGATCATTATCTGTCCTCTTTGATCGGTGCAGATGCCAGAAATGAAAGGTTTGCGCCAGCCATTCGCTTGGAAGAAAGCCCCCCGCATTCGGCGCGGTGTCTTGCGCCTGTCCCCAGCCCAAAAGCGCTCTTTGATAGCTTACACCTATCAATTGACGGAATTGTCATATTGCAATGCCTATCACCGCAGCGCATTAACACGCAAAGAACAAGCGCCGGAGCCCGCCTGATGCATCACCACAATCCAAGCGACACTCAGGTCCATGAAAGGACCGCAGGTATTGTGGCTGATCACATGTCACTGGAGGGGCCGCTGTTGCCGATTCTGCATGCGGTGCAAGCGGCCTTTGGCCATGTGCCGCAGACGGCTTTGCCGGTGATTGCCGATGCGCTGAACATCACCAAGGCCGAGGTGCATGGTGTGATGTCCTTCTACCATGATTTTCGCGAACACTCGCCGGGCGCTCATGTCGTCAAACTCTGCCGGGCCGAGGCCTGTCAGGCCATGGGCGCAGACCACTTGGCCGACCATGCCAAAACCACTTTGGGCGTTGATTTCCACGGCACCACCCCGGATGGGAAGGTCACGCTGGAGGCCGTTTATTGCCTTGGCCTGTGCGCCTGTGCGCCCGCCGCCTTGGTCGATGGCAAAGTTGTGGGCCGCGTGGATGAGGCCCGCTTTGATGCCATCGTCGAAGGATGCCGCGCATGAAGGTCTATGTCCCCCGCGACGCCGCCGCCCTCGCCCTTGGCGCAGATGAAGTGGTCGCTGCCTTGACCTCGGCGGCCCAAGCTGCCGGCATTGATCTGACCATTATCCGCAATGGCAGCCGTGGCATGGTCTGGCTGGAACCCTTGGTTGAGGTCGAAGTTGACGGCATCCGTCACGCCTTTGGCCCGGCCCTGCCCTCGGATGCCGCAGCCATTCTGGCGGGCACCTCGGCCAAGGCCCTTGGCCCCACCGATCAGATCGAGTGGCTCAAGCGTCAGACCCGCCTGACCTTTGCCCGCGTCGGCGTGATCGACCCGCTCAGCCTTGACGATTATAAGGCGCATGGCGGCCTGTCTGGCCTGACCCGCGCCCTTGCGATGACCAGCCCGCAGATCGTGGCCGAGGTCACGGACTCCGGCCTGCGCGGCCGTGGCGGCGCGGGCTTTCCCACCGGCATCAAATGGAAAACCGTGGCCGAGGCGAAGGCCGATCAGAAATACATCGTCTGCAACGCGGATGAGGGCGATAGCGGCACCTTTGCCGACCGCATGTTGATGGAAGGCGACCCCTTCACCCTGATCGAAGGGATGATCATTGCGGGCCTCGCCACCGGCGCGACACGCGGCTACGTCTACCTGCGCTCCGAATACCCCGACGCGATCCGCACAATGCAAAGCGCTGTCCGGACAGCGCAGGCCGCTGGCCTGCTGGGCGCGCCATTGGCCTCAACCGGCCCCTTCGCAGGCTTTGCCTTTGACATGGAAATCCGCGTGGGCGCGGGTGCCTATGTCTGTGGCGAGGAAACCAGCCTTCTCAACAGCCTTGAAGGCAAGCGCGGCGTGGTCCGCGCCAAACCGCCACTTCCGGCGCTGGAAGGCTTCCTTGGCAAGCCCACGGTCGTCAACAACGTGATCAGCCTTGCCACCGTTCCTGTCATTTTCGAACGCGGGGCTGCCTTCTACAAGGACTTCGGCCTTGGCCGCTCACGCGGCACCATTCCGCTGCAAATTGCCGGAAATGTGAAATTCGGCGGCCTGTTTGAATGCGCCTTTGGCCTCTCATTGGGCGAAATCGTGCAAGACATCGGCGGCGGCACCGCCACCGGGCGGCCCGTCAAGGCAGTGCAGGTCGGTGGCCCCTTGGGGGCCTATTTCCCGACATCCATGTTCGACACCCCCTTTGGCTATGAGGAATTCGGCGCGAAAGAGGGGCTGATCGGCCATGCGGGCCTCGTCATTTTCGACGACTCTGCCGATATGCTGAAACAGGCGCGTTTTGCGATGGAATTCTGCGCCATCGAATCTTGTGGCAAATGCACGCCGTGCCGCATCGGGGCCGTGCGCGGGGTGGAAACGGTTGATCGCATCGCGCGCGGCGATGCCTCGGCCATCCCGCTGTTGACCGACTTGTGTACCACGATGAAATCGGGCTCGCTTTGCGCGCTTGGTGGCTTTACCCCCTATCCGGTGATGTCGGCCCTGACCCATTTCCCCGCAGATTTCGACCGCGTCCGCGAGGCTGCCGAATGACCGAACCCGTGAAAGGCCCCGCCTCTTATTTCCCCTCGATCGAGGCGAAATACGGCCAGCCGATGAGCCATTGGTTCGACCAGATCAAGGACATGCTCGATCAGCCCCATATGCAGATCGTGGCCTTCCTGAAGGAAACCCACGCCATGGGCCACGGCCATGCAAACGCCATCGTCGCCCATCAACTCGCCAAGAAAAAGGCCGCCTGAGATGAAAGACTTTATCATCCCTGACCGCGATTTCGGCACCCCCGCCGCGAAATCCAAAACCATGGTCACGCTGACCATCGACGGCTTTGACGTGACGGTTCCCGAAGGCACCAGCATCATGCGCGCGGCGGCCGAGGCGGGCATTCAGGTGCCCAAACTCTGCGCGACAGACAGTCTTGAGGCCTTCGGCTCTTGCCGCCTGTGCCTTGTGGAAATCGAAGGCCGCAACGGCACGCCCGCCTCTTGCACCACCCCGGTTGCGGCGGGCCTTCAGGTTCACACCCAGAACGCCAAGCTGAAACAACTGCGTCGCGGCGTGATGGAGCTTTATATCTCTGACCACCCGCTCGATTGCCTGACCTGTTCGGCCAATGGCGATTGCGAATTGCAGGACATGGCCGGGGCCGTTGGCCTGCGCGATGTGCGCTATGAGGCAATCGACACCCATTTCCGCGCCAAGAACAACTCGGGCGAGGCGAACCCGCAATATATCCCCAAAGACACCTCGAACCCCTATTTCACCTATGATCCGGCCAAATGCATCGTCTGCTCGCGCTGCGTGCGCGCCTGCGAAGAGGTGCAGGGCACCTTTGCCCTGACGATCGAGGGCCGGGGGTTCGACAGCCGCGTGTCCTTTGGTGCGAAAACCGACAATGCGCTCGCCAGCGATTGCGTGTCCTGCGGCGCTTGCGTCAACGCCTGCCCTACTGCCACCTTGCAAGAAAAGTCGATCATCGAGATCGGCACCCCGTCGCATTCCGTCATCACCACCTGCGCCTATTGCGGTGTGGGCTGCTCCTTCAAGGCCGAAATGCGCGGCGATGAGCTGGTGCGCATGACCCCCTACAAGCACGGCAAGGCCAACCGGGGCCATTCCTGCGTCAAGGGCCGCTTTGCCTATGGCTACGCCAGCCACACCGACCGCATCCTGAACCCGATGATCCGTGACAGCATCAGTGACCCATGGAAGGAAGTGTCCTGGGATGAGGCGCTGAGCTTTACCGCCACCCGTCTGCGCGGTTTGCAGGAAAAATACGGGCAAAAGTCCATCGGCGTTATCACCTCCAGCCGCTGCACGAATGAAGAAACCTTCCTTGTGCAAAAGCTGACACGCGCGGTTTTTGGCAATAACAACACCGACACCTGCGCCCGTGTCTGCCACTCGCCCACCGGATATGGCCTTGGCCAGACCTTCGGCACCTCTGCGGGCACGCAAGACTTTGACAGCGTTGAACACACCGATGTTGTCATCGTCATCGGCGCCAACCCGACCGATGGCCACCCCGTCTTTGCCAGCCGCCTGAAGAAGCGCCTGCGCAAAGGGGCCAAGCTGATCGTGATCGACCCGCGCCGCATTGATCTGGTCAAATCGGCCCATATCAAGGCCGCTCATCACCTTGCCCTGACGCCGGGAACGAACGTGGCCGTCGTCACCGCCCTGTCCCATGTCATCGTGACCGAGGGCCTGATGGATGAGGCGTTCATCCGCGAACGCTGCGATTGGGATGAATTCCGCGAATATGCCGAATTCGTCGCCCAAGACCGCCACTCGCCCGAGGCAACGCAGCTTTTGACCGGCGTTCCGGCCGAAGAACTGCGCGCCGCCGCGCGTCTGTTCGCCAAGGGTGGCAATGGCGCCATCTACTATGGCCTTGGCGTGACAGAACATTCCCAAGGCTCCACCACCGTGATCGGCATTGCCAACCTTGCCATGCTGACCGGCAATGTGGGCCGCCCCGGTGTGGGGGTGAACCCGCTGCGCGGCCAGAACAACGTGCAAGGCTCGTGCGACATGGGCTCCTTCCCGCACGAACTGCCCGGCTATCGCCACGTCAAGAACGCCGATGTGCGTGAGTTGTTCGAAGGCGTCTGGGGCACCAAGATCGATTCCGAACCGGGCCTGCGCATCCCCAACATGCTGGATGCGGCGGTTGAGGGCACGTTCAAGGGACTGTATTGCCAAGGCGAAGACATCTTGCAATCTGACCCCGACACCAAACATGTCGCCGCCGGTTTGGCCGCGATGGAATGCGTGATCGTCCATGACCTCTTCCTGAACGAGACCGCGAATTACGCCCATGTCTTCCTGCCGGGCTCCACCTTCCTTGAAAAAGACGGCACCTTTACCAATGCTGAACGCCGCATCAACCGTGTGCGTCGTGTCATGGCCCCGCGCAATGGCTATGCCGATTGGGAAATCACCCAGATGCTCGCCAACGCGATTCTGAAACAGTCGGGGGGCGCAGGTTGGACCTATACCCACCCCAGCCAGATCATGGACGAAATCGCCATGCTGACCCCCTCCTTCGCGGGTGTCAGCTATGAGGTGCTGGAGGAAAAAGGTTCCGTCCAATGGCCCTGCAACGAGGCGAACCCAGACGGCACGCCGCTGATGCATATCGACGGCTTTGTGCGCGGCAAGGGGCGGTTCATCGTCACCGAATATGTGGCGACCGATGAGAAAACCGGCCCGCGCTTCCCGCTCCTGCTGACCACCGGGCGCATCCTTAGCCAGTATAACGTCGGCGCGCAGACGCGGCGGACGGCGAATGTGGTCTGGCATGATGAGGATGTTCTGGAAATTCACCCCCATGACGCCGAGGTGCGCGGCGTGACCGATGGCCAGTTCATCCGTCTGGCCAGCCGCTCGGGCGACACAACCCTGCGGGCCAAGATCACCGACCGCGTGTCGCCCGGTGTGGTCTACACCACCTTCCACCACCCCAGCACGCAGGCCAATGTCATCACCACCGATTTCAGCGATTGGGCCACCAATTGCCCGGAATACAAGGTGACGGCGGTGCAGGTCAGCCCGTCCAACGGCCCCAGCGAATGGCAAGAGGGGTATAGCGAACACGCAGCCCTGTCGCGCCGTATCTTGCCTGCGGCGGAATGATCATGCGCCCGGTCCAATCCCTTGGTGGTGTCAGCTTGCGTCAGGGCGCCGCCCATGACACCAGCCGCGCCCTGCCCGAGGAATGGGCCGTGGCACTTGTCTATAACGGGGCCACCAGCGCGGTGATGATGGCCACCCCCGCTGATCTGCTGGATTTCGGCATCGGCTTTTCGCTCACCGAAGGCATCGCCACCCCATCCCAGATCACCGAGATTGAGGTGGTGGAGCATGACCTTGGGTCCGAGGTGCGGATGTGGGTGGGTGAGGATCGCGCCGCCGCGATGGCCGCCCGCGCACGTGCCTCAGTCGGGCCAGTGGGCTGTGGGCTGTGCGGGATCGACAGTCTGGAACAGGCGCTGCGCAGCCTGCCCGCGCTGCCCGAAACCACGCTTACCCTGACACCCGCCGATATCGACGCCGCCGTGAATGGCATGCGCACGGGACAACCGCTGCATGACCAGACCCGCGCCATGCATGCCGCCGGGTTTTACGTGCCGGGCCAAGGTCTGACCCATGTGCGCGAGGATGTGGGCCGCCACAACGCGCTGGACAAGCTGATTGGTGCACTCGCCCGTGACAGCGTGGATCGCAGCACCGGGGCCATGGTCATCACCTCGCGCGTCTCGGTCGATATGGTGCAAAAGACGGTGATGGCGGGCTGCCCCGCGCTGATTGCCGTCTCCGCCCCTACCGCCCATGCCGTGCGGCTGGCCCAACACGCGGGCCTGACGCTCGTCGCGCTTGCGCGTGGCGACGGGGCCGACATTTTTTCCGGCGCAGGCCGGATCGACACACCGCCGCAAGGCAATGGAGGAACCACCCATGTCGTCGCCTGACAAGCTGATTTATATGGCCAACCAGATCGCCACCTTTTTCCGCAGCCAGCCCGGCACCGATCAGGCTGACCGCGTGGCCGCCCATATCAAGGATTTTTGGGAACCAAGGATGCGCCTGCAACTGTTCCGCATCGTGGATGGGACCGAAAAGGTCGATATCGAGATCGACCCTTTCGTGCGCCGCGCGGCGGAAACGTTAAAGGAAATGGCCTGAGCCTTGCGATACGCGGGCCTTTCAGCCCGCGATCGTGACCTCCATCGCGGCCAGAAACGCCAGAACCTCGGCCTGCGAATTGTAGTGACAGACAGACACGCGGATACAGTCCTCCACCCCCAAAGGGCCAAGGATATTGCCGCAGTAATGGTCGTTCTTGCGGATATGCACGCGCACGCCATTGTCCGCCAGACGGCTGACCAGATCGGCGGAGGCAACGGTTTTGTGGTATAGCGACACCACACCTTCGCGCCCGTCAACGCTGGCGCCGCCGATCAGCACCACCCCCGGCATGGCTGCCAAACCGCGCACCTCGCCCACGCCGTTGATCATCGCATCAATCAAATCATGTTCATGCCGGGCGACGGCTTTACCCGCCGCCTCCAGCCGCGTGCGGCGGTCGGGGCTGTCGGTGAATTGCGCGCCCAGCCAATCCAGATACGCCACCACATCGCTGAACGTCGCATAGCTGCCCGCATCACGCGTGCCCAGTTCCCACGCCTGCGCAGGCCCGCCCACGATCTGCTCCTTTGCACAGGCGGTCAGCCGGTCCGAGGCCCAGCCGATGCCATAGCCATGGCGCGAAAACACCTTGTAGGGCGACACGGCATAGCCATCCGCGCCCGTCACATCCACCGCCCCGTGGCTGGCATGCTGAATGCCGTCAACGATGATCAGACACTCAGGCGCCACCGCCCGGATCGCCGCCGCAATGGCGGGCACATCCACCGTCATCCCCGTCACGGGCGAGGTGTGGACAATCGTCGCCACCCGCACATCCGGGGTCAAGGCCGCCTGATAGGCCGCCACACCAACGGTGCCTGTCGCATCATCATGCGCCACCCGGATCAGCGGACGGCCCGTCACTTCGGCCCAACGGGTCATCGCACTGGCCGAGGCAGGGTGTTCCAGCGTGGAGCCGATCATCACCCCGCCCGCCTTTGCCCCCAGCGAGGCCGTGCGCACAAGGCGAAACAGCACCTCCGTCCCGCTTTCGCCCACAAACACCTGTCCCCCCTGCGCGTTGAAAAACACCCGCATATCGGCCCGGCCCTGATCAATCGCCGCCATCAGCGCCTTTGACGCCGGGTTGTCCCGCCCCTGATTGTCGGCATATCCGGCATAGTCCGCCGACGTCTCGATCACCGACTTCAGCCGCAACGCGCCGCCTGCGTTTTCGAAAAACACCCGTGGCCCCTCGAACGGGCAGACATCCACATGGGCAAAGCGGCCACGAACGGCCTCCAGCAGGCCTTGGCGTTGGGCAATCATCAAAGGTCTCCAGCATTTGGGGGCCAGTGGGCACGATCATCCGACCAAGGCGCATTTTTGCGCAACAGAAGGGCGGCCTGCGACCACAGCAGAGGGGGGAAAGGATCGAAAACACGGGCAGGCCAGTCGCCCGGCGCATATCGCGTGCATAGGGCACGATATTTTTCCAATCAAGTGGGATTACAGCGCATTTTGCGGGCAATTCCATCACCAAAGTGGCCTTTTCGTATCACCGTCGCACAAGGGAACAGGTGACCCCACCTGCCACGGCCAAAGGAAAGCCTGCCCCGCCCCCTGCATCAGAAGAGTTTGGGCTTTTGATGGCGCGACAGGTGTTCTAGATCAGTCCCAGTCGCCTCTGACATAGCCTGCGCCCCAGGGCGCATCACCGGTTGCACATCCCTATCAACATCTTTGGACCATCCCTCGCCATGATTGTCACGCAAGACCGGCCCCCCCGCCGCCACAGGCCTGCCCTTCCTGTGCCGCAAATGCGGGGGCACTGAGCCTATCGTGGATTGGCTTTTCTCGCATGTGATGAACGATCCGTGGCAGGCCGGGCTGGTCTTTGCCATCGTCGTCTTTGCCTCAGTCGTGCAATTTGGCCTTGGCATGGGCTTTGGCCTGACCGCATCGCCACTTCTGGCCCTGATTGACCCGGTTCTGGTGCCCGGCGCCACCTTGATGATCGGCATGATGACCTCTGGCTGGGGGGCATGGCGCGAACGCGGCGATATCCACTGGCCCGAGGTGGGCACCGCAAGTCTGGGCCGGTTTGTCGGCGTGGCCATGGCAACGGTGGTCTTGGCCGGGCTTGCCTCGCGCGAGTCCTTTTCCCTGATCTTTGGCGCGATGATCGGGGCGGCGGTGTTGCTGTCGGTTCTGGGGCTGCGGTTGCGATTTACCCGGACCAACCTGATCGCCATGGCGCTGCTGTCGGGCCTGATGGGCACAATCACATCCGTGGGCGCCCCCCCCTTGGCCATCCTCTACCAAGATCGCGCCGCCTCGGCGGCACGGCCCACCCTTGCCGCGTTTTTCTCCATCGGCTGCGCGATGTCACTTGCGGGCGTCTACATCAGCGGATGGGCGGGCTGGCGCGATTTTGGCTTGGCGGCCCTGATGGTGCCCGCGATGATCCTTGGGGCCCTGATCGCGCGCAAACTGGCGGGGCGGTTTGATCGGCGCTATCGCCCGCTTTTGCTGGCCATCGCGGGCACGGCGGCTGCAATCTTGATCCTGCGCGCGATCCTCTAGCGCCAAGATCTTGGCAAACCCATGGGGCCTCCCCGAACTTTGCCTGATGCCCCTTGAACATCGCCAGACAAGCGGAAATGCTGCGATGGCACTGGATTGGTGCCCACCCCCCCGCTGCGCGCGCATCCCAAGGACCCCGCCATGACCAACTCCTATGACAAAGGCCGCCTGAACCTGCCGTTTGTGGGCATCTCAACCTTTGGCAAATCGCCCTATCAACCGGATTGGGAGGCCATTGACGCCGATGTGGCCATCCTTGGCGCGCCCTATGATTTTGGCACCCAGTTTCGTGCAGGGGCGCGGTTTGGCCCCCGCGCGATCCGCGAGGCCTCGACCCTGTTTTCCTTTGGCCATGCCGGGGCCTATGACCATGAAGATGACGTGACCTATCTTGAAGGCGTGCGCATGGTCGATATTGGCGATGCCGATATCATCCACACCGACACCCTGCAAAGCCACGCCAATATCGAAACCGGCGTGCGCGCGATCCTGAAGGCGGGGGCGCTGCCCGTGGTGCTGGGGGGCGATCATTCAATCAACATTCCTTGCATCAACGCGTTCTCCGACTTTGGCCCCATCCACCTTGTGCAGATCGACGCGCATCTCGATTTCGTGGATGAACGCCACGGTGTGCGCTATGGCCATGGCAACCCGATGCGCCGCGCCGCCGAAAAACCCTATGTCACGGGGCTAAGCCAGATTGGCATCCGCAACGTCTCGTCGACCGCCAAACAGGGCTATGACGATGCCCGCGCCATGGGGTCTGACATCTTGTCAGTGCGCCAACTCCGCGCCCTTGGGATCGACGGGGTTCTCGCCCGTATTCCTGCCGGGGTGAACTATTATGTCACCATCGACATCGACGGATTTGACCCCTCCATCGCGCCGGGCACCGGCACCCCCAGCCATGGTGGATTCATCTATTACGAGGTGCTGGAACTGCTGGCGGGTCTTGTCAAACAGGGCAAGGTCGTGGGCGTCGATCTGGTGGAGGTCGCCCCCGACTACGACCACACCGGCACAACGGCGATCCTTGCCGCGCAGATCTTGCTGAACTTCATCGGGCGCATAAAGGCCTGATGGGCCACAAAAACCGGCAGGCCCCGTAACATGACGGGGCCAAAGGGCGAATAGGTGATGGACGCCCCGGCCATTCCGGCATGTGGGCCCCGGAACGCCGCCCCATGCCCCACCCCCTGCCGCCAATCCCCCGCCGTTTACGCAAGACCCTTGGGCATCTTTGCCTGATGGCCTGCCTTGCCACCCCCTTGGCCACCCCTGCCGCGGCACAGGGGCCCGATGTGCTGGTCCTTGGCGACTCGCAACTGACCTTTGGCGCGGGCAAGGCCTTTGTGGCGCTGCTGGACAAGATGGCCGGCACCTGCGGGCTGGAGGCTGGCACAACCACCGGGGTGATCGGCGTGCGCTCCAGCGCCCCCGCCGCATGGACAGCCCGCACCCAAAAGGGCAAATCCGCAATCTGCGAGATTGACCCAAAGTGGCGGGTGAATGCAGGCGTCTATGGCACGCTGGCAAAGGGTGAAAACCCCTATGTCCAGATCGGGCGCGGGGCCGAGTTGCAGTTTTGCAGCCCCGATACCTCGCCCCTCGGCGCGGTGTTCAAGGATGGTTATTACAGCCCGCGCCTGTTGATCCTGTTCTTTCTGGGCAATGCCACGGACCGCTGGGCCGACAGCCCCGATGCCGCCGCGGCCGATCTGCGCGCCGTGATGCGCGATCTGCCAAAGGGCCAGCCCTGCCTGTTCATGACCACAGCCCCGCCCTTTGGGGCCAAGGTGGTGGCGCAGCGCCAAAAGGCCCAAGACAACATGGCTCGTGCCTTTGCCTCGGGGGCCAGCCATTGCAGTTTTGTCCCCGGCTTTACCCCCGTGACCATTGCCGAAAATCAAGGCAATGCCGCGAATTTCCGGCGCAAAGCCTCGGGCCGGGTCAAAGACCCGTTCCATCCCACCGAAGCAGGCGCCACCAGATTTCTGGCCCTGCGCCGTGCCGCGATATGTGAGGCGATTGCCAAACAGATGGCGATGAACTGAGCCGCGCAATCACGACCCCGCGAGATCGCTGTCACATCCGTAACGCAGCCCCGCCCCTGCGCGAACAGACAGACGTAACCCAAAACCGGAGCGTTCAGATGTTCAAGATGACCACCCTCGCCCTTGCCCTTACCACCGCCATGATCGGCACCGCCTTTGCGGGCGAACAATATGTCGATGGCACCGGCTTTGCCGTTTCGGGCTATGATGTCGTGTCCTATTTCGATCTGCCGCAATCCTCTGTCGGGCAGCCGCAAACCACGCCGCTGGCGGGCAAGGCCGCGCTGACGGCCGAGTATAACGGTGCCAAATTCGCCTTTGCCTCGGAAGAGAACCGCAACCGCTTTCTGGCCAATCCGGCGGCCTTTGTTCCGCAATATGATGGCCATTGCGCCTATGGCGTGGCCAAGGGCGGCAAGGTGCCCGGCAATCCGACACTATGGCGGATCGTCGATGGCAAGCTTTACCTCAACATCACCAAAAACGTTGTGGGCTTTTGGGAAGAGGACATCCCCGGCAATCTGAAGAAATCCACCGGAAATTGGCCAAAGCTGGAGCCAAAGGGGGCTTCGGGCGACAAGATCCCGAACTTTTCCTCAAAGGCCCCGGCCAAAAGCTAAGGGCTGGCCCTTGCGAATGCCCAAAGCGGCCCCCTATACCCCGCCCTCACCGCAGGCCCTGACGGGCCTGCGCGTGCTTGATCTGTCGCGCATCTTGGCAGGCCCGACCGCAACCCAGCTTTTGGCCGATCTGGGGGCCGAGGTGATAAAGGTCGAACGCCCCGGCATCGGCGATGATACCCGCGGCTGGGGCCCGCCGTTTCTGACGGGCAAGGACGGGCAAGAGACCCGCGAAAGCGCCTATTACCTGTCGGCCAATCGCGGCAAAGAGTCCCTCGCCCTGAACATCGCCGATCCACGCGGGCAGGCGATCTTGCGCGATATCGCCGCCCAAAGCGATGTTCTGGTCGAAAATTTCAAGCCCGGCGATCTGGCCCGGCATGGCCTTGATTACGCCAGCCTCTCGGCCCTCAATCCCCGGCTGATCTATTGCTCGATCACGGGCTTTGGCCAGACCGGGCCCAATGCGCATCGGGCGGGATACGATTTCCTTGTGCAGGGCGAGGCTGGGTTGATGAGCCTGACCGGAACCCCGGATGGCCCGCCGATGAAGGCAGGGGTCGGCATCGCCGATATCTTGTGCGGCATGTATGCCGCCGTTGGCATTCTGGCGGCCCTTCAGGCCCGCCATGCCACGGGACGCGGCCAGCATATTGACCTTGCGCTGATGGATGCTCAGGTCGCGATGCTGGTCAATCAAGGGGTGGCCCACCTGACCGATGGGCAAATCCCGCCCCGGCGCGGCAATGACCACCCCACCATCGTGCCCTATGGCAGCTTTCCGGCGGCAGATGGCGATTTCATCCTCGCCATCGGCAATGACGGCCAATTCGCACGCTTCGTGGCCGAGGCCGGGGCGACCCACCTCTCACACGATCCCCGCTTTGCCACCAATGCCGACCGGGTGCGCAACCGCACGGCCCTGATCCCGCTGATCGCCACCCTGACCCAAGGCCGCAGCACCGCCGATTGGCTGGCAGCCTGCACGCGGATGAATGTGCCTGCGGGGCCGGTCAACACGCTCGATCAGGTCTTTGCCAGCCCACAGGTCGCGGCGCGCCAGATGCGGATCAGCCTGCCCCACCCAACCTCGGCCACAGGCACGGTCGAACTGATCGGCAATCCGCTGAAATTTTCCCACACCCCCATCCATCCCGCCAAGGCCCCGGCCCTGCTGGGCCAAGACAGCCAAGCCGTCCTGTCGCGGCTTTTGGGCATGGATTCCCAAACCTGCGCCGCTCTGGCGGCCCAAGGCGTGATCGCCACAAAGGGCAGAATATGACACAAGACCACCTGACCGGCGCCGATATCATCGGCCAAAGCCTTGCCCGCGCCGGGGCGAGCCATGCCTTTGGCATTCCGGGGGGCGAGGTGCTGGCCCTGATGCAGGGGCTGGATGTGGCGGGTCTGCGCTTTGTGCTGGTCAAACACGAAAACAGCGGCGGCTTCATGGCCGAGGGGCTGTGGCACATGACGGGCGCGCTGCCGGTGCTGGTGGCCACGCTGGGCCCCGGTGTCGCCAATGCGGTGAATGTGGTGGCCAATGCGATGCAAGACCGCGTGCCGCTGATCTTTCTGACCGGATGCGTCGATGCGGCCGAGGTGGAAACCTACACCCATCAGATCTTTGACCATCAGGCCCTGCTGCGCCCGGTGGTCAAGGGCAGCTTTCGCCTTGCCACAGGGGCCGTCGGGGCGGGCATGGCCAAGGCCATCGCCCTTGCCACCACCGGCCAACCCGGCCCGGTGCATGTCGATGTGCCCATCGGTGTGGCCGAAGGCTTAGCGACCAAGGCCCCCTTTCCCCCCATCGCCCCCACCCGCCCCGGCCTGCCCTTTGCGGGTGCGCTTCATTCGGCCAAGGCCGCACTCATGGCCGCGCACCGCCCCCTTGCCATCGCCGGGGTGGATGCGGTGAACGAAGGGGCCGGTCCCCCGATCACGCAGTTTTGCCACGATCACGGCATCCCGCTGATCACCACCTACAAAGGCAAGGGCCTGATGCCCGAGGGCGATCCGCTGTGCCTTGGCGGCGCGGGCCTGTCGCCAAAGGCCGACCGGATTTTGATGCCGCTTATGGCCCAATCCGATTGCATCGTGCTTTTGGGCTATGACCCGATCGAGATGCGTCTGGGCTGGCGCAATCCATGGACCCCCGCCCAAACGGTGATCGAGATTGCCCCCACCCCCCGCAACCATGGCATGCACCGGGCCGACCACATGCTTATCGGGGATCTGGCGGAAACCTTGGCGGCGCTGTCACACGCCCCCGCCGCCCCGCGCTGGCCCGATGGTGCCCCGGCCATGGCCCGCGCGGCCCTGCACACAGCCTTTGCCGCCCCCGCCCATTGGGGGCCACATCAGGTGTTTGAAACCCTCCGCGCCACCCTGCCCGCAGACACCATCGTGACCGCCGACAGCGGCGCGCACCGGATTTTGGCCAGCCAGATGTGGGCCTGCACCGCCCCACGCCAAATGCTGCAATCCTCGGGCCTGTGCACCATGGCCTGCGCCGTACCCTTGGCCGCCGGGGCCAAGATGGGCCGCCCCCGCGCCCCGGTTCTGGCCTTTGTCGGCGACGCAGGGCTTGAGATGGGGGCAGGCGAACTCGCCACGCTTCGGGCGCAAAACCTGCCCATCGTGATCTGTGTTCTGGTCGATGACAGCCTGTCCCTGATCGAGATGAAGCAGCGCAGCGCAGGCCGCCCCCCGCTTGGCGTTGACTTTGGCCACGGCGGCACCAGAACCGACTTTGCAGCCCTTGCCCGCGCCTTTGGCGGCCACGGGGTTACGGTCACCGACCCCACCACCTTGCGGGACGAGGCGCTGGCCGCCCTGCACCGCGACAACTTTACCCTGATCGCGGCACAAATCCCCCGCCGCGCCTATGACGGCGCGTTCTGAGCGGAACCCGCCCCCAAGGTCACGTCCGCGTGAGGCGACCGTCGCAGGCGTAACGAAGCCAAAGCCCCCCACGAACCGCAAAACAGACCCGGTTGATCTGCATGCGCTGCGATCTGGCCGCCCCTGCCGCGAAAGGAAACCCAGTGCCCCTGCCCGATGATCTGAGTGGGATGCCCACCAGCCTTTCGCCCGACCTGATCCCCAGATGGAACGCGGTCCTGCGGGGGGTCTTGTCGCATGCCGCCTCCACCGGGCCGGATCTCGCCACCCTATTGGCCGAAAAACCGGATTTCGCCTTGGGTCAGGCCCTGCGCGGGCTGTCATGCCTGCTCTTGGGGCGTGCCGAGATGGTCGCCATTGCCCAAGCGGCCCATCACGCCGCCCTGACCGGGGCAAGCCCGACCGCCCGCGAAATGGCCTTTGTCCAGGCCCTTGGCGATTGGCTGGCGGGGCACCCAACCCGCGCCACCGCCCGCTTGCAGATGGTCATAGCCCAACATCCGACCGACGCCTTGGCGATGAAAATGGTGCAGGCCCTGCACTTCATCATGGGCCGCCCACAGGCCATGCGCGCCTCGGTCGAAGGGGTCATGGCCGCATGGGTCGACCATCCCGCGCGGGGCTATCTGCTGGGCTGCCATGCCTTTGCGCTGGAAGAAACCGGCGAGCATGCGCAGGCCGAACGCATCGGGCGCGCAGGCGTCGCATTGGCCCCGGATGATGCATGGGGCCTGCATGCCGTGGCGCATGTCTATGACATGACCGGCCGCGCCGCCGAAGGGCTGAACTGGCTGTCCACGCGGCAAGAAAGCTGGGCGCATTGCAACAACTTTCGCTTTCACGTCTGGTGGCACCGGGCCCTGATGCATCTGGATTTGGGCGAGCATGACACCGCCCTTGCCCTTTACGATACCGATATCCGCGCCGAAAAGACCGACGATTACCGCGATATCTCCAACGCCGCCTCGCTGCTCTCGCGGCTGGAGCTGGAGGGGGTCAATGTCGGCACCCGGTGGGAGGAACTCGCCGACTTGTCGGAAACCCGCGCCGCCGATGGCTGCCTTGCCTTTGCCGATCTGCACTACCTTTTGGCCCTGTGCGGCGGGTCCCGACCCGAGGCCGCCGCCCGCCTGATCGCCCGGATGCAAGCCACCCGCCCCTCAGGAACCGAGGCTGACCGCATCATCGCCCACCCCGGCCTTCACATGGCCCAAGGGCTGCAGTCCTTTGCCGCGGGCGAGTATTCTGCGGCATGGGTGCACTTGCGCGCAGGCCGCGCCGATCTGCAACAGATTGGCGGCAGTCACGCCCAGCGAGACGTGTTTGACCGCATCACGATCGAGGCCGCCTTGCGCGCAGGCTATCTTGAGGCAGCGGATCACTTGCTGCAAGACCGCATCGCACAACGCGCAGGCACCACCGATGGCTATACCGAGGCGCGCTTGGCCCTGATCCGTTCGGCCCGTGTGCAGGCGGTCTGATCCATGCCCGCGCCCGCACCCTCCGCCCCGCGCCTTCGCGACCCGCGCCTCGATTTCTTTCGCGGCTTGGGCATGTTCATCATCTTGATCGCCCATATCACCAACAACCCATGGACGCTGTGGATTCCCGCCCGCTTTGGCTTTTCCGATGCGACCGAGATGTTCGTCTTTTGCTCTGGCATGGCCTCCGCCCTTGCCTTTGGCGCGGTGTTTTCAAAGGCGGGCTGGGCCTTGGGCAGCCTGCGCATCGCCCATCGGATCTGGCAGGTGTATTGGGTGCATATCGGCGTTTTTTTCACAACGCTGGTGCTGATGCTGGCCATCAACCAAACCGGGGCCTTTCCCCGGGATGAGGTGGGGGCGCTGAACCTTTACCCCTTCCTCAACACCACGGGGCCAAACCTTCTGGGCCTGTTCACCCTGACCTATGTGCCTAATTACTTTGACATTTTGCCGATGTATCTGGTGATCCTAGCGCTGATCCCGGTCATGATGGCCCTTGCCCGGATCGACGCCCGCCTCGCCATTCTGGCCAGCCTGACCCTGTGGCTGGCGGCCACGGCGGGACTGAACCTGCCCGCCGAATTGTGGTTTACCAAGCCCTCGGCGCGGGAGTGGTTCTTCAACCCCTTTGCATGGCAATTGGTGTTCTTTTGCGGCTTTGCCCTGATGATGGGTTGGCTTCCCACCCCCCCGGTTTCACGCGGGCTGATCGCACTTGCCGCCGCCATCGTCCTGCTGTCGGTGCCCCTTGCGTGGCACAAGATCATCGCCGCCTCCGAGGCGATCCGCGACTGGCGGCGCGATTGGGCCGTGCTGTTCGACAAATCCGATTTCGGCCTGCTGCGGCTGATCCATTTTCTGGCCCTTGCCTATCTGGCATGGGTCTTTGCCGGACCGATGGGCGCGCGCCTGCGCCAAGGCGGATGGCGGGGCCGTGGGATCGCGCTGATCTCGCGCGTCGGCCAACAGTCGCTTGCGGTCTTTGCAACCTCGATGGTCCTTGCGCGCGCACTTGGGGCCGTGCTGCACGCAGGGGGTGGCGGGCCATTGGCCGCGCTGATGGTCAACCTTGCGGGCTTTGCCGTGATAATCGGCGTGGCCCACCTGACCGCCACCCTAAAGCGTCAGCCGTGGAAAACTGCCACCGCCCCGCGCCAAAACCCCGAGGTTCCACGCCCCTCTCCCACCGCCCTTATGGCCGAGATGCGCACATGAGCAGCCTTTCCCGCCGTCAGTTCCTGTCATTGCTGGCCAGCGCCTCTGCCTTTGGTTTGCCCCTGCCAGCTAGCGCCGAGGCCGCGCAGGCAGGCATGACCCTTGGCCCCGCAACACCCTTTTCCCCCGAAATGATCATAGACCGCGCCCGCGCCTTGGCCGCCACCCCCTATGCCCCGCCGCCAATGGTCGCGCAGGACTGGCTGGACCTGTCCTATGATGCCTTTCGCGGCATCTGGTTTGACACACGCCACACGCTTTATCGTGGCCAACCCGGCGCGGTGCAGGCCGAATTCTTTGCCGCCGGCCTCTATTTCCCGCACAAGATCGGCCTGAACGCGGTGCAAAATGGCCAGTCTCAGCCCATCCTGTTTGAACTCCGCACCTTTGACACCACCGACCAATTCCCCACGCTTGCCGAAGCAGGCACCGGCTTTGCGGGCTTTCGCCTGCTGGGCGAGGTGGAGGTGGAGGGCCGCTTTCAGGAATATGCCGTCTTTCAGGGCGCCAGCTATTTCCGCGCCATCGGTCGCGGGCAGATCTACGGCCTCTCGGCCCGTGGCCTTGCCCTGAACACCGCCGGTCAAGGCCCAGAGGAATTCCCCGTCTTCCGCGATTTCTGGATTGAGGCGTCAGACCCCGGCGCACCGACCGCCCGCATCCATGCCTTGCTTGAAAGCCCCTCGGTCGCCGGGGCCTATACCTTTACCATCGCCAAGGGCGAGGCGACCGAAATGACGGTCACCAGCCATCTTTTCCCCCGCACCGATCTGACCACCGTCGGCATCGCCCCCGGCACATCGATGTTCTTGTTCAACGATATCAACCGCACCCGCTTTGATGATTTCCGCGAGGCGGTGCATGACAGCGATGGCCTTTTGATGATGAATGGCGCGGGCGAGGTGCTGTGGCGGCCCCTGACCAACCCCTCGGGCGTAGAGGTCAGCGCCTTTTCCGATGCCACCCCGCGCGGCTTTGGCCTGATGCAGCGCGCCCGCAGCCCCGGCGATTACAACGATCTGGTGGCCCATTATGAACGCCGCCCCTCGCTGTGGGTGGAACCCTTGGGCGATTGGGGCGCGGGGGCCGTGATGCTGGTCGAAATTCCGACCGACAAAGAGATCAACGACAATATCGTGGCCTTCTGGCGCCCTGCGGCCTCGCTGCTGGCGGGGCGGGATTATCGCTTTGACTATCGCCTGCACTGGTGCGCCGCCTCCCCGGCCGAGGGGCGTCTGGCCGCCATAACCGCCACCCGAACCGGCGCGCGCGTGTTTGAAGAGGGGCGCATCTTCAGCATCGACTATGCCCCCCACCCCGCCCTTGGCCCTGACCCCGCCCAGCTTGAGCCGCGGGTCACCTCCACATCGGGGCAGATCAGCACCACGCTGGTGCAGCGCAACCCCGCCACCGGGGGCATCCGCCTTGACCTGACGCTTCGCGGGGCAACCGGGCCTGCCGAACTGCGCGCCGAACTCTGGCGCGACGGGCACCCCGTGGCCGAGGTCTGGCTGAACCGTTGGGCAGGCGCATGAACTTTCCCCTGCGCAGCCCAGTTTTGCCGCAAACCCTGCCACAACCGCTGATGATGGCGGATCAGGACCTGCACGCCCCCTACCGCGATCCCAATGCCCCCGGCACCGGCTCCACTGCAGCGGTCCGTTTGTTGCGGGTGCTGACCCTGACCCTGCCCGCCTTGGGCAGTCTGTCCCTTGGCCGCATCGCCTTGGGCTGGTTTGCGCTTGACGGGCATCTGGGCCTGATCGAGGCGACCTTGATCGCCGTCACCGCCTTTGCGCTTTACTGGAGCATGCTGTCCGTCCTGACCGCCCTTTTGGGCCTGTTTCACCCAAGGGACCCCATCCCCATCCCCCCCCGCAACGGCCTGCACATCGCAATCTTGCTGCCAATGTATGGCGAGCCTGCTCGCCTGACCATGGGCCATGCCATCCACCTGCTGCGCCAACTGCACGCCTTGGCCACCCCCCACCGCTTTGCGCTGCACATCTTGTCTGACAGCCGCGATCCAAAGGCGCAGGCGCGCGAACAGGCCCTTGCCACCCTGTTCCGCCACCGCCATCCGGGCCTTGCGATCCACTATCGCCACCGCGCCCAGAACATTGACTTCAAGTCCGGCAATATCCGCGATTGGGTCCGCAGCCATGGTCAGGCATATGAGGCGATGCTGATCCTTGATGCCGACAGCATCATGGGAGCACCAACCGTTTTGCATCTGGCCGATGTCATGGCCGCCGATCCCGGCTGTGGCCTGCTGCAAACCGTGCCCCGCGTCCGCCCCGGCCACAGCCTGTGGCAACGAATGCAATCCTTCGCCTCCGAGGTTTACGGCACCAATCTGGGCCGGGGCTTTGCGTTCTGGACCGGGGCCGAGGGGAATTTTCTGGGCCATAATGCGCTGGTCCGCACCCGCGCCTTTGCCGCAAGCGCGGGCCTGCCGCATCTGCCGGGCCGCGCACCGCGCGGGGGGGTGATCCTGAGCCATGATTTTGTCGAGGCCGCCCTTTTGCGCCGGGCCGGATGGGGCGTGCGTCTGCTGCCGCAGGCCGACGAAAGCTTTGAAGACACGCCCGAAACCCTTGCCGGTTATCTGCGCCGCGACAGGCGCTGGTGTCAGGGCAATATGCAACACCTCTCATTGCTTCGAACACCTGGCCTGCACCCCGTCTCGCGGTTTCATCTGCTGCACGGGGCGATGGCCTATCTTTCCTCGGTCTGGTGGCTGGTTCTGCTGGCGCTTTGGGCGCTGCCGGACCTGACCGATTGGGTGACCCCCACCGCCCCCCAAGCCTATCCCACCAACGGCCTTATGCCGGTCTGGCCAGAGCTTCCAGCCGTGACCCAAGGCACCCTGACCCTTGCCGTGGCCCTGATGCTTTTGGCCCCAAAGCTGATCGGCACCATTGCCCATCTGCGCGACCGCCGCCCCGCCCTTGCTCAGCTTCCCGCCTTTGCCGCCAGCCTTGTGGCCGAGGTCACGCTTTCCATGCTGCTGGCCCCCATGATGATGGTGCATCAGGTGCGCGCCGTGCTGCGCATTCTGGCCGGGATCGACGGGGGCTGGATGCCGCATCAAACCGGCAAGACCCCCCTTGCCAGCCTGATCCGCTTTCACGCCACGGAAACCCTGCTTGGCCTTGGCCTTCTGGCCCTCGCCCTGATCGGCGGGCTGACACCATGGCTCTTGCCCGTCGCCATCGGGCTCAACCTTACGGTTCCGCTGGCATGGCTGGTGCAAACCAAAGCCCCGCGCAACCGGCTGTTTCGCCCGTTGGAGGGCAGATCATGATCCGCCCCCTGACCGCAGCCCTTTGGCTTTGCCTGCTGGCCAGCGTGGCACAGGCGGGCTGCAACAACGATCCAGCCCCCTGCCAGACACCCCACGGCACCTATCACCTTGAACGCCCCGAAGGCGCAGGCCCCCACAAGGCCGTCATGGTCTTGCACGGCTTTGGCGGCTCTGGTGCGGGCACCTTGCGCAATCGCGGCATGGTGGCGGTGCTGCTGTCGCGCGGCTATGCCGTGATCGCCCCGGACGGCCAGCCGCGCCAAGGGCAAACCACCCGCACCGGCCTGACATGGGATTTCCACCCCGACCGCCCCGCCCGCCGGGATGAGGCCGCCTTTCTGGCCGAGGTGGCCGATGATGCCGCCCGCCGCTTTGATCTGGATCGGGGCGCAATGCTGCTTGCGGGGTTTTCCATCGGCGGGTCCATGGTCAGCTATGCCGCCTGCACTCGCCCCGGTGATTTCGCGGCCTATGCCCCGGTTGCGGGCAGCTTCTGGCGGCCCCATCCCACGGCCTGCAACGGCCCGGTGCGACTGCTGCACACCCATGGCTGGACCGATCTTACCGTCCCGCTGGAGGGGCGGAGGCTTGGCTCCGGCTTTGCCCAAGGCGATGTGTTTGCGGCCCTCAGCCTTTGGCGCGAAACGAACGGCTGCACCGCCATGCGCCCCGACAGCTTTGCCACCAAAGGCCCCTTTCAGATCCGCGAATGGACCACCTGCCTGCCCGGTGCAGGGCTGGCCTTTGCCCTGCACCCCGGCGGTCATACCGTGCCAAAGGGCTGGGCCACCCTTGCGCTGGATTGGTTCGAGGCGCAGCCCTGATACCACGCTACCAGCGCAGCAGCCGCGCCCCCAAAACCGTTGCGACCAAAGTCACCCCAAGGATCGAAAGCCCATACCACGTCACATAAAACAGCGGGCTGTCCTCGCTGCAATGCAGCGCATAGATCGCCGCCGACATGCCACCCCCCGCCAGCCCGGCCACAGCCCCCGCAAGCGCTGGCACCGTCGTGGCCCCCTGCCGCAGGGCATAAAGGATCGAGGTGACCGGCAGGATCGACAAAAGCGGAATCATCACCAGACAGGTGGTCATGGTCTTGCCCACAACCGCCATCTGCCGCGCCTCGGGTGGGATGGTGACATAGGCCCAAGCCAACAGTCCAAGCGCCACTGCCCCCACGACGGCCAACGGCCAAAACCGCGCGCGACCCCGCCCCTCGGGCCGGGCCAGCAACAGCGCAAGACGCATCCCCACGATCCCCAAGGCCCCGGTCAGCACGATCCGCGCCGCCGAAACCGGCGTCACCAGCGCCGTCGCCAGATCGACTCGAAAGCCAAGCGTCGCCCAAACCACACCCACGGCAAAGGCCAGCGCAGGCAACAGCCCAAGCATCAACAGCGCCCAAAGCGGGCGTTCAGGGCGGGTATCGGCGGCAAGCGCGCGGATCAGATCATCAGTCTTCATTTCACATGCCTTTCCCGAAGGACGGCCAAAGTTTTCAATGCCCGGTGCAGGGCAACCCGCACCGCGCCTTCGCTCATCGTCAGCAGCTGGCCCGTTTCGGCCACGCTGGCGCCTTCCAATCCGATCTTGCGGACAATCTGTGCCGAACGGCCATCCAGCATCCCGATCATCTTGGCCATGTCCGCCGCCTCGGTCGGGTCCGGCCCGGCCTCCGCCGCCAGATCATCGGCAAAATCCTCAATCGGCAGATCGACCCTGCGCCCGCGAGAGCGAAAGGCATCGACCACCTTGTAACGCGCAATGGCATAAAGCCACGGACGCACCGGCGCACTCGGGTCCCATGTGTGCCGCTTGAGGTGAATGGCCAGCAACACCTCTTGCACCACGTCTTCACAGGCAGCCTCGCCCAAGCCAGCCCCCTTGGCCCGCACAATTCCCCGCATCACAGGCGCCACAGCCTGCAAGAAAAGCGCATAGGCCCGGCTGTCGCCAGTGTTTGCAGCCGTCAAAAGCTGTCCCCACTCGTCCATCTGCTCTGCCATCATTGCCCTTCAGTTCGGGGCCGACATGGTTTTGTTACACGCCCAGCACAATTTTTAGCGCCCCTCCCCCCCGAAACACCTGTTCGTGATCGGTGTAACGAAAGGCGGGATCCTGCGAAAAGACATATAAGCTTACCCCCTTATCGCCAACAGAAAGACTGCACGCATGCGACGTTCCCATCCAACTGGGGCGGCGGCGCTGCACCAAACCCCCGGCACAAAGGACCAGTCGCGTGGAATTTGTCTTTGCCTATCTTGCGGGCCTTTTGACCCTGATCAACCCTTGCGTCCTGCCCGTCTTGCCCATCGTTCTGGCCAGCAGCCTGCACCGTGACAGACGGGCCCCGCTGGCGCTTGCCGCCGGGCTCAGCCTGTCCTTTGTCGTGCTTGGGCTGGGCGTCACGGCCCTTGGCCCGGCGCTTGGCCTTGACAGCGACATGGTGGCACGGGGGGCGGCACTGGCCATGGTGGCCTTTGGCCTTGTGATGCTGGTGCCCGCCTTTTCGGGACGGTTTTCGATGGCCACGGCAGGCCTCGCCGCCCGTGCCGATGCGCAGATGGATCGCGCGTCAGACGCAGGGCTGGGCGGACAGTTCCTTTCCGGTGCCCTGCTTGGCGCGGTATGGAGCCCCTGCATCGGCCCGACGCTGGGCGCTGCCATTGCGCTTGCCTCCACCGGGGAAAGCCTTGGCCGGGCGGGCGGCGTCATGCTGGCCTTTGCCATTGGCGTCTCAACCCTGATCCTGACCCTGGCTTACGGCGCACAATCCGCGATCCGCAAACGGCAAGCCAGCCTCCGCGCCTTTGCACAGCGCGCCAAACCCGCCATGGCCCTCGCCTTCATCCTTGTCGGGGCCGGCCTGTGGTTCGGCATCAATCACATCATCGAAGGTTGGCTGGTGCAAAACCTGCCTGCCTGGCTGATCGACCTTTCTGTTGCCCTTTGACCCCAAGGAGATGTTCCATGAACCGCCGCGACTTTATTGCCCTCTCTGCCGCCCTGACCCTATCCCCGCTTGCTGCCCGCGCCGCCGAACCCATCCGCTATACCCCCGGCGCCGCCGAGGCCGCGATGGATGCGGGCAAGATCGTGCTGTTGGATTTCTGGGCAAGCTGGTGCTCCACCTGCGCCGCACAGGAAAGGGTCCTGACCGCACTAAAGGCCGAAAATCCGGCTTACGCCCAAAACATCGTGTTCTTCATCGTGGATTGGGATGAACACGCCAAAGGCAAGCTGTCGAAATCGCTCAAGATCCCGCGCAGGTCTACCCTTGTGGCGCTCAAAGGGCGGCAAGAGCTGGGCCGGATCGTGGCGGGCACCTCAAAGGCCGATATCAAGGCGCTGCTTGACACGGCCTTGGCCGCAGCCTGAACGCAGCCTGACAAAAGGGGCGCGCGCGGCAACCAAGGTTGCCTTTTGCGCGCGCCTGCCCCCATTATCCACCCGGTCACAGGTGACGGGGGATACAATGTCAGACGGGTTTGCCGAAATGGTCGTGGCGGCACGCGCCTTCTTTGCCGAGCTTGCCGCCAACAATACCAAAGACTGGTATGAGCCGCGCAAGGACCGCTATGCCGCCACCATCCGCAAGCCCGCCGAATTCATGGCCGACCTTTTGGCCGAGGATCTGTCGCGCCTGACCGGGCGCAGCCTGCAACCAAAGGTCTTTCGCCTGCACCGCGATGTGCGCTTTTCCAAGGACAAGACGCCCTACAACACCCATCTGCATATGATGTGGCAATCACCCGGCAATGGACCTGCCTTCTTTTTCGGCGCGGCCCCCGACTATCTGGTGATGGGTCTTGCCGCCATGGGGCTGGAGGGTGACCGCCTGACCCGCCTGCGCGCCATGATCGACCACGATGGCGATGATCTTTCCGACGCTCTTGCCCAATGCCACCAGACCATCGGGGCCAGCTTTTCCGACTGGGGCACGCCCCCGCTAAAGCGCGTGCCAAAACCCTATGATGAGGGGCATGCCCATGCTGATCTTTTGCGCCGCAGGTCCTTTGCGCTTTCGGCTGACTTGCCCGCAACATGGCAAGAGCACGGCCTGATGCCCACCCTGACCGATATGGCGCGCGCCTATATGCCGCTTTGGCAACAGCTCGACGCCTTGCGTTAAGGCCCCCAACAAAGGGGGCCTTGGCGGTTTAGCTGTCGTGATTGCCCTTCAGGGTCTGAACCAGATCCCAGCCGGCCAGTGCCACCGTCAGGCCGACCACAAAGATCAGGTCCGGGCGCGGAACCGACCACAGCAAGATGGCCAGAAACGCGATGAAAATCGCAAAGGCGAGTATCGCAAGAACGTTGTTCATCAGTTCAGTTTCCTTGATCCAAAGTCTCGACATGATGGGCAAGCCAGCGCGCCGTGCGCAACAACCTTGCGTCATCGCCACGGCGGCCAACCAGTTGCACGCCCATCGGCATCCCGTTTTCGGCCACAAACAGCGGCACCGAAATCGCCGGAACCCCGGCCATCGTCCACAACCCGTTGAACAGCGATGACCCGGTAGAGCCCAA
Organism: Paracoccaceae bacterium; assembly: GCA_021741245.1. Classification (GTDB taxonomy): domain Bacteria; phylum Pseudomonadota; class Alphaproteobacteria; order Rhodobacterales; family Rhodobacteraceae; genus Pseudotabrizicola. The sequence continues at coordinate 80,330 of JAIOYF010000005.1, read as the reverse complement.
TCCCTCGGGCGCGGGCCCAAGGGCCGCCGGGGTGACAATCGCATCGCAACGGTCAAACACCTCGGCCAGCGCCGTATTCATCAGATCGCGCCAATCCAGCGCCGCCAGATAATCGCGCGCCAGAACGGCCTTACCCTCGTCAATCGCACCTTTCAGCACGTCTGACATAAGATCCCGGCCCCGCCGCTCCAGCCCGTAATAGCATTTCGACATCTCGGCATAGTTGATCCGCTGCCGAATGGCCGAGATCTCGTCAAAGCCAGCCAGCGGCACGTCAAAGGCATCGGGCAAAAGCCCGGCCAATTCGTCAAGCGCGCTTTGCATCTGCGGATCGGTCTGCTCATGCCCCGGCGGCTTGGCAAAGGCGAATGTCGGCGTCACTGGCACCTTTGACAGCGCCACATCCAACATCCGTGGCGTGGGCAGCGGTGCCGTGGCCCGATCCCCCACATCATGGCCCGTCAGCACCTCGGCCAACAGGGCGCAGTCCTCGACCGTTTTGCCGAAAACGCCCATCGTATCCAGAAACGGCGATTGGGTCAGAACACCCGTGCGCGGGATCATCCCAAAGCTGGGCTTGAACCCGACTACACCGCAAAAGCTGGCTGGCCGGATCACCGACCCCCCGGTTTGCGTGCCGATGGCCAAGGGCACCATGCCCGCCGCCACCGCCGCCGCCGACCCCTGTGAGGAACCGCCGGGCGTATGGGCCGCGTTATGCGGGTTCGTCGTCTTGCCCGGATGCATGAAGGCGCATTCCGCCGTGACGGTCTTGCCCATGATGATCGCGCCCTCGGCCCGCAGCCGCGCCACGATCCAGGCATCCTCGGCAGGCACCCGTCCCGCATCAATGGCCGTGCCATTGGCGGTGGGGATGCCCTTGGTGTCGATCACATCCTTCAACCCCACCGGAAGGCCATGCAGCACCCCGATGGGCAGACCCGCCTGCCGCCGTTTGTCCAGCGCCCGCGCCTGTTCCAGCGCGTGCTCGCCATCCAGCCAAGCCCAGGCTTGCACCTTTGGCTCCACGGTGGCGATGCGGGCAAGGCACGCCTCGACCAACTCCACCGCCCGCAGCGCCCCCGAGGCCAGCCTGTCGCGCAGCGCAACCGCGCTGAGCGCCAGAATCGCCTCTGCCTGATCAGCGCGAAGGGCCATAGAATGCCTCCGGCAGCGCAAACACGATTTGCGGGAAGACATACAGCAGCACCATACAGATCACGACCATGCCACAATACGGCAGCACGCCCTTGAAGATCTCGGTCAGCTTCACCTGTGGGGGCGCGATGCCCTTCAGGTAATAGGCGCTCATGGCCATGGGCGGAGTCAGGAAACTCGTCTGCAGGTTCAGCGCAACCAAGACGCCAAAGAACAGCGGGTCAATCCCGAAATGCGGCAGCAAGGGCAAGAAGATCGGCACGAAGATGATGATGATCTCTGACCATTCCAGCGGCCAACCCAGCAAGAAGATGATCAACTGCGCGATGATCAGGAACTGGATCGGGCTGATATCAAGGCCCCGCACAAACTCGCCAATCACCTGCTCGCCGCCCAGATAGCTGAACACAGCCGAGAAGGTGTAAGAGCCCACGAACAGCCAGCACACCATCGCCGTTGTCCGCACCGTCAGGTAAACGCTTTCACGCAGACGCTGGAAGGTCATGGCGCGGTAGGCCACCGCCAGAACCATGCCGCCCAAAGCCCCGATCGAGGCCGCTTCGGTGGGCGTCGCCAGACCAAACAGGATGGAGCCGAGAACCGACAGGATCAAAAGCGCCAAGGGCAGGAAGCTGGTCGCAAGCATCCACATCATCTTGCCAAACGGCACTTCGGGCATCTCTTCCTTGGAAGGCTTTGGCGCCAACTTCGGGTTCAGGATGGACCGCCCAACGATATAGACCAGATACAACCCAACGAGGGTAAAGCCGGGCAGCAGGGCACCCGCATAGAGCCGCACGATGGAAACCCCGGACGAGGCCGCATAGACGATCAGCATGATCGACGGCGGGATCAGAATGCCCAAGGTCCCGCCTGCGCAGATGATACCGCTGGCAAAGGAATGGTCATACCGCGCCTTGAGCATCTGCGGCAGCGCCAAAAGACCCATAAGCGTCACAACCGCGCCCACAATCCCCGTCGCTGTCGCAAACAAGGCGCAAGTGATCAGTGCGGCCACCCCCATCGATCCGGGAATGTTGCGCGTCGCAATCGCGATGGTGCCAAACAGTTTGTCAACGATATTGGCCCGTTCCACGATGTAACCCATGAACAGGAACAACGGAATCGCCGTCAGAACCTCGTTCGAGATCACTGTATAGGTCTGGTTGACGAACAAATCGAAGATGCGGTTATTGTAAAACCCCTCGAGCCACAAAGAGGTGCTGTCCCACCAACTGGCATTTTCATCCAGCCGGTTAAAGGCGCGCCACATACGGCCTTCGTCGAAATAGGCGTAGTAGCCAAAGCCGATGCCAAGAGCCATCAGCGTGAATGCGATAGGGAAGCCCAAGAAGACAAAGCCAATGAAAATGGCCAGCATCATAAGGGCGATCTGGGGGTCGGTCACTTGTGCGATCTCCGGTTCGGTCCCGTCAGGGCCGTTTACTTTTTGGCGGCCAGAGCGGCCTGCTTGATCAACAGTTCTTCGGTTTCTTCCACGTCATCTTCCGCTTCCAACCATGCACCGCTCTTGATGCACATGATGCAACGGAACACCTGCGCGATGCCCTGAATAAGCAACAAGATCCCGGCAGCCACGATCACTGTCTTGAACTGATAGATCGGAATACCGGCCGGGCTGTTGACCGAAACCTCGGTGTAAGACCACGACCGCGATGCATATTTGGTTCCGGTCACGACCAGCGCCAAAATGCCCGGAAAGAAGAATACGATGTAAAGGACAAGATCAACCGCCGCCTGCGTGCGGGCCGACCATGTGCGGTACAAAAAGTCTCCGCGAACATGCCCCCCACGCGACAAGGTATAGGCCCCGCCCATCATGAACAACGTCCCGTACATGATGAACGACAGGTCCAACGCCCACGGGGTCGGCGCATTGAACAGATAACGCACCATGACCTCATAGCTCATGCCAAAGGTCATCAGGATCACAAGCCAACCAAAGGTCTTGCCAAACCAAGCCGAGAGCCTGTCGGCAAAGCGAATATACCCGACCATGTAGGGGAACTCCGTTTATGCAGTTGCGCCGGGGGGTTTACCCTCGGCGCACAGGTGCCTTTGAAAAAGGGGGCGACGGAATCGCCCCCACTATATCGCGATCAGAGTTTCAGCTTGCCGGGGAAATAGTGCTCGAATGCCAGAGCATAATCCGGGGCGTTCATCATCTCGTAATAGCTGACGCGCTCAACCCATGCACGCTGGCTGTCGAGAACCTTCTTCATGAAGGGGTCTGCTTCCAGTGTCGGGATCAGCTGATCCCAGGCCTTGATCTGACCATCGAGGATCTCTTTCGAGGTCCGGCGCACGTTCACGCCCGATTCGGTTTCCAGCTTGCGCAGGTCAGCCGAATAGTTGTCCATCGCGCGGGCGGTGTTGGAGGTCGAAGCCGCCTCAACGCCATACTTCAGGATTGCCTGCAGATCTGGGTCCAGATCTTCAAGGAAGTCCTTGTTGAACAGGAATTCGAACGATTCCGACGCTTGGTGATAGGACGACAGATAGTAGTTCTTGGCCACGTCCTGTGCGCCGAAACGGCTGTCCGACGACGGGTTGTTGAATTCGAATGCGTCGATCACGCCACGCTCCATCGCAGGAACGATCTCGCCGCCCGGAAGCTGTGCCACCGACATGCCCATCGCCTGCATCAGGTCAGCAGCCAGACCAACGGTCCGGTACTTGAAGCCTTGGATGTCAGCGATCGTGTTGACCTCGCCCTTGAACCAGCCAAAGGGCTGCGCGAACATCGGGAAGCCCATATAGCCAACCACGTTCATGCCAAGGATGTCTTGCTGCAGTTCGCGGTAGAACTCTGCGCCGCCGCCTGCATAGAACCACGACAGCATCGTTGTTGCCGAACCGCCGAACACAGGGCCCGTGCCGAACAGCGACGCGGCCTTGTTCTTGCCGTACCAGTAGACCGGAACCGAATGCGCCGCATCCAGAACACCGTCATTGACCGCGTCCAGAACCTGGAACGCGCCGACGACTGCGCCCGATGGCAGAAGGTCGATCTTCAGACGCCCGCCCGACATTTCTTCAACGCGGGTCACGTACTCGGCGGCGAAATCCATCCAGATGTCGGATGCTGGCCAAGAGGTCTGCATCTTCATCACGAGCGGCGCTTGCGCCAGAACGGCAGGTGCCGCCAATGCGGTTGCTGCGGCAGCGGAACCACCAAGCGCACCCTTACGCAGGAACGAACGACGCGAAAGCGACTTGTCGCGGGTATCAGTCATATGAGTCCTCCCAGACGATTATGGCCGCTGGCGCGGCACGAGTAACTGTGGCAACTTTAAATTGCTCAGCCGAAAATGCAAGTGCTGGTAAGTTTTTTTTACCAAAACTACCGTTAGCGCTCACAACCCAGTTCAGGCGACACGATCACCCGGCGATGTTCCTGCAAAGAAAGCATCAAGGTTGTCGAGCGCCCTGAACCCCATAGCATCTCGCGTCTCTTCTGTCGCTGATCCGATGTGAGGTAACAAAAAGACATTCGGCAGTGCCGCGATCTCGGGGTTTCCGCCGGGTTCGGTCTGAAACACATCCAGACCCGCCGCGAACAGCTTGCCCGAAGACAGCGCCGCAACCAAGGCCGCCTCATCCACCAGCGCGCCGCGCGCCGTGTTCACCACAATCGCGCGATCCGGCAACAGCGCCAGCGTCCGGGCGTTGAGAACCCCTATGTTCTCAGGCGTGGCGGGGCAATGCAGGCTCAGCACATCCGACACCGCCAAAAGCCCTTCCAGCGTGTCATGGAACACGGCACCCTCTTCCAGATGCGCGGGCAGTCGCCGACGGTTGTGGTAGTGCACCTCCATCCCAAAGCCGCGCGCGCGCTGCGCCGTCACCTGCCCCACGCGCCCCATGCCCAAGACGCCAAAGCGTTTGCCCGTCACCTGCCGCCCCACCATAAAGGCAGGCGACCAGAAATCCCACTTGCCCGCGCGGATCATCGCATCGCCCTCGGCCCCGCGCCGCGCCGCCCCCAGCATGCACAGAATCGCAATCTCTGCCGTCGCATCCGACAAGACATCAGGCGTATTCGTCACCACGATCCCCGCCGCCGCTGCCGCGGCAAGATCAACATGATCCGTACCCACGGAATGATTCGCGATGATCTTCAGCCTTGGCCCAAGCTCTGCGATGACCTCGGCGCTAAAGCGTTCCGAATGGCACGGCAGCACCGCATCGACTTGGCGGCACATGGCAACCAACTCGTCACGGGAAAACAACCGATCCTCGGGGTTCAACACCACATCATAATCCCGCGCTGCCCGTGCCTCGACAGCGGCCCGCAATTTGCGCGCAATGAACAGCTTTGGTTTGGTCATGGGATGCTCCGATTTTGCGGCCCTTGGGCCAAGTTCAGGCCCCATCTAACATTCTCCAGCCTGCGCGAAAGCCCCCAAGGGGATTTTTCACCAGATGCACGGGCGGTGTACGCCCGGTGCACAACAGGTGCCGTGCCCTCAGCCGTCCCGGCTAAAGGGATCAATTGGATAGCCCACGCCCGTCAGATACAGACCCTGCGGCGGGCAGACCGGCCCACAGGCGGCGCGATTGCGCGCCTCCAGCGCCGTCTTCACATCCTCCGGCGCCCAAGACCCGGCCCCGACCCGCTCCAGCGTGCCCACGATAGAGCGCACCTGATTGTGCAGAAAACTCCGCGCCCGCAGGGCAAAGCGCACCTCGATCCCCCCGGCATAGGGGCGCTCGGAGATCTCGATGCAATCCAATGTTTTTAAAGGGCTTTTCGCCTGACAGATGCTAGAGCGAAAGGTGGTGAAGTCGTGATGCCCCACCAGATACGCGGCCCCGGCCCGCATCGCCGCCACGTCCGGGGGGCTCAGCACCTGCCAGACGCGGCCCCGGTCATGCGTGACGGGCGCGCGACGTGCCACCATGCGAAACAGATAGCGCCGCTCCCGCGCCGAAAAGCGCGCATGAAAGTCATCATCCACCCGTGCTGCCGTCAAAACCGCCACAGGCGCGGGTTTCATATGCCAATTCAACGCCTCAGACAGACGAAACGGGTCCCACTCCCGCCCCAGATCCACCGTCGCCACCTGCCCCGTCGCATGCACGCCCGCGTCCGTCCGCCCCGCCGCCGCAATCGTATGCGGCCCCGGCTCCAGCCGCGAAAGAGCTGCTTCTACAGTGGCTTGCACCGACGGCTGCCCCTCGGCTTGCCGCTGCCAGCCCTGAAACGGGCCTCCGTCATAGTCTATTTCAAGCGCATATCTGGGCATCCCCCTGATCTACCTGATCTGCCCGCCAAGGCAAGCACCGCCATTGCGCACAGCTTTCCCCCTACAAAGCCCCGCACAACAACCATATGTTAAGAGTTGCAAGATAAAGGATAACAGCGTGGTTCTCTCTGCTTTGACCGACGGCATCACGCGCAGCGTCGAAGGCATGACCTCCTCTGTGGCCGGCTTTTTCGAACCGACGCTGCGCCTTGGCGTCACCGGTCTTTCGGGGGCGGGTAAGACCGTGTTTATCACGTCGCTCGTGGCCAATCTGTTGGATCGCGGGCGGATGACGCAACTGACCGCACAAATGCAGGGCCGCATTGAAACTGTGGTCCTGCAACCCCAACCCGACCTGATCCTGCCAAGGTTTGAATTTGAACCGCATCTTTCCGCCCTGATGGGCGACAACCCGCGCTGGCCTGCCTCCACCCGCGCCATATCCGAATTGCGGCTATCCTTCCGCATCCGACCGCAGGGGTTCTTCGCGGGCCTGACCGGGCCAAGCCGCTTACACCTTGATATCGTTGATTATCCCGGCGAATGGCTGCTGGATCTGTCGCTTCTGGACAAGCCCTATGCCACTTGGGCAGATGAGACGCTGGATCGCCTATCCAAGCGCCCCGAAGCTGCCGCCTTCATGGCCGAGGCCCGCGCCGCCGACGCAAGCCTGCCCTTGGACGAGGCGCAGGCCCAATCCCTCGCCGCCGCCTTTACCACCTATCTGCATGCCGCGCGCAAGGCGGGATGGTCAGACCTGACGCCGGGGCGGTTCCTCTTGCCCGGCGATCTGGCAGGCTCGCCCGTCCTCACCTTTGCCCCCCTGCCCAAACCGGCCAACAGCCCCCGCAACGCGCTGTGGCGCGAGATGGAGCGGCGGTATGAAGGGTATAAGGCCCGTGTCGTCAAACCCTTCTTTCGCGACCATTTTTCGCGCATTGATCGCCAGATCGTGCTGATGGATGTGCTGGGTGCCATCCACCAAGGCCCGCAAGCGGTGGAGGATCTGCGCCGCACCATGGCGGAAATCCTCTCCACCTTTCGCCCCGGTCGCAATGGCTGGCTGACCGGTCTTCTGGGCGGCAAGCGGGTGGAGCGGATCCTCTTTGCCGCCACCAAAGCCGATCACCTACACCACCACCAACACCCCCGCCTGACCGCGATTGCCGAGGCGCTGTTGTCGGATGCCAAACGCCGGGCGGAGTTTTCGGGGGCAAAGACCATGGCGATCTCCATGGCCTCCTTGCGTACCACGGTCGAAGATACGGTGCAGCGCGACGGCGCGCCGCTTGATGTGGTCCGGGGGCGGCTTTTGGCCAACGGAAAGCAGGCCGCAATGCACGCAGGGGATTTGCCCGCCGACCCCGCCCGCATCCTCGCCCCCGCCCGCGAAGGGGCCGAGGGCTGGCTGGATGCCGAATACGGGCTGATGGCCTTTGCCCCCGCCCGCATGACCCTCAAACCCGGCGACGGCCCGCCCCATATCCGGCTGGACCGCGCCGCCGAATTCCTGATCGGGGATCAGCTATGACAGCAACATCAATGGCTTGCCAAAGGCGTCTTCGCCTATGCCCCACATACGCCAAGCTGAACAAAGGCCCCGCGGCATGACCGATACCCCCCGCAAACCCCTGATCCTTGAGATGGAGGATGAGGCCGATCCCAGCCTTGCCCCCCCGGTCCCCGATCCCCTGCCACAGGGCCGTGCGGTGCAATTGGCGGCCGCCGCCACCCGTCCCCGCTCCGCCCTCACGCGGGCGGCCCTTTGGGCCTTTGGCACCTTCTTTTCCTTTGCCCTGTCGGTCGCGGCCTATGATTTCGTCACCTCGCTTCTTGCCCGCAATGTGATGCTGGGCTGGGTCGCTTTTGCCCTGCTTGCTGCGGCGGTCTTGGCAGCCTGTCTCCTCGCCTTGCGCGAATGGTCGGCCTATGCCCGCCTGCAACGCCTTGATACCCTGCGCAGCGGGGCGGTCGCGGCCCGCACCACCGCCGACCTCAAACAGGCGCGCAAGATTTCCCTTGCCCTGACGCGGCTTTACGCCAACCGCGATGAAACCGCATGGGGCCGCGCCCGCCTTGCCGACCGTCAGGCCGAGGTGATGGATGCCGACGCCCTGTTGAACCTGACGGAAAGCGAGCTTCTGACCCCGCTCGACACCCTCGCGCGGGCCGAGATTGAAACCTCCGCCCGTCAGGTCGCCACCGTCACCGCCCTTGTGCCCTTGGCCTTGGCCGATGTGGCTACGGCACTTTTCGCCAATCTGCGCATGATCCGCCGGATCGCCGAGATTTACGGCGGCCGGTCTGGCGCGCTTGGCTCTTGGGGTCTGCTGCGGCGGGTGTTTTCGCATCTGGTGGCCACGGGGGCGCTTGCGCTGACCGATGATCTGATCGGCTCTGTCGCCGGGGGCGGGGTGCTGTCGAAACTTTCGCGCCGCTTTGGCGAAGGGGTGGTCAATGGCGCCCTGACCGCCCGCGTCGGCCTTGCCGCGATGGACCTGTGCCGCCCCTTGCCCTTTGTGGCACAAGACCGGCCCTCCACCTCGGCCACGGTCAGCCGCGCCTTGGCCGGAATGATCCCACGGCAGGACTAACCCCCTAGCGATGCGTTCGGGCGCGCAACCGCATCTCAACCCGGCGCAAGATCAGGCTTAGCCCGATTGTCATGGTCAGATACAACAGCGCCACCACGTTATAGGTCTCGAAATACCTGAAATTCCCCGCCGCCGTGACCTTGCCCAATTGCGCAATATCCGCCACGCCCAGAACCGACACAAGGGAACTGTCCTTCACCATCGCCACGAAATCATTGCCGTAAGGCGGCAGGATGGTGCGAAAGGCTTGCGGAAAAACGATGTGACGAAAGCGTTGCCAGCCGTTCAGCCCCAGCGATTCCGCCGCCTCGATCTGGCCCCTGTCCACCGATTGCAGGCCGGCCCGGAACACCTCGGCCAGAAAACTGGCATAGGCCAGAACAAGCGCCATGATCGCCCGCGCAATCAGCGGAAAATCCCGTGTCCGCACCGGCTCCAGCCCGATCTGCGCGGCCAATAGGTTCCACCCCTCGACCATCCCCGGGGCCACCACAAAGGCCACATACAATAGCAGCACGATGATCGGCACACCGCGCATCACCTCGACATAAAGCCGCGCCGCCTGCCGCACCACGATGAACCGCGACATCATCGCCAGTGCCAGCAAAAGCCCAAGCGCCGAGGCCCCGGCATAGGCGATCAGCGTCACGTAAACCGTGGTCCACAGTCCGCGCAGCAGCGTCGTCAGGGTTTGGGAATAGATGTCATTGGCAAGCACTTCGTAAAACAGCCAAGCGACCGTCACCCCGACGATCACCAGCCAATAGGGAAAGTCCTTGTCCTGATCAGATGGCCCCAGCATCGGGCAAACGGCCCCGCACCAGCGGGGCTTACGGCCTTATTGCCCCAACTTGTAATCAAGGAACCACTTCTTGTTCAGCGCCTCAATGGTGCCATCGGACCGCAACGCCGCAATCCCGGCATTCATCGGCCCCACCAGATCCGAGCCTTTGGGGAAGATAAAGCCGAAATCCTCCGTCCCCAGCTTTTCGCCCACGATCTTCAGCCCGCCGTTTGACGCATCGACATAGCCCGCGCCCGCCGTGCCATCGGTCAGCACCAGATCCACGTCGCCCGCCCGCAGCGCCTCGACCGTCGCGCCAAAGGTTTCAAACAACTTGACCCGCGGGTTGGCTTCATCGCCATCCAGCACCTCATAGACGCCCACATAAAACGGCGTCGTGCCGGGCTGGGCCGCCATCAAAAGCTCGGCATTGGCCGCGAAAGACGCCTTGTCAGAAAACCGCGCCTCGTCGCCGCGCACCATCATCACCATTTCCGAGGTCATGTAGCTGTCGGAAAAATCTACCTTTTCCTTGCGGTCATCGCGGATCGTGATCCCCGTCATACCCAGATCGAACTGGCCCTCGGATACCGCCGGGATCATCGCATCCCACGAGATGTTCTCATACTTGACGGTAAAGTTCATCCGCTTGGCCAACTCGGCCATCGCGTCATACTCCCAGCCAATCGCCGCCCCCGAGGCATCAAGGAATTGCAGCGGCGGATAGGCGTTCTCGGTCACCACCACGATTTCCTTGCCGCCCAGATCGGGCAGGCTTTGGGCATGGGCAGTGGAGGAAAGGGCAAGTGAAAGGCCCAAAAGGGCGGCAGCGGTTTTCATGATCTGGACTCCGTCTCACGACACATTTGCCCACGACTATTCCCGCAGCCGCGTCCAAGCGCAAGGGTTAGCCGCGCCAACCGCCCGGCACTGTGCAGCCCATTGTGCCGCCCATTGTGCAGCCATGCAGAACCTTTGGTCAAAAACCTGCCACAACCCGCCCTTGCAGGCAGGGGCGACAAAGGCCCATGTTCAGTGCAGACCACAGCAAAGGGGGCCACAGATATGGGCCGACTTCCCACATATTTCATCAGCCACGGCGGCGGGCCTTGGCCATGGCTGCCCAACATGCGGCAAATGCTCCACAGCCTCGAGGTGTCGCTTGCCCGGATGCCCGCAGAAATCGGCACCACGCCAAAGGCCATCTTGATGATCTCGGGCCATTGGGAGGATGACAGGTTTGCCGTCATGTCCTCGCCTGCGCCGGGCATGGTCTATGATTACGGCGGCTTTCCCCCGGAAACCTATCAGATCAAATACCCTGCCCCCGGTGCCCCCGCCTTGGCCCAGCGCACGGCCGATCTGATCGCAGCCGCAGGCCTGCCCACAAGGCTTGACCCAAAACAGGGCTACGATCACGGCACCTTTGTGCCTGCCTATGTGATGTATCCAAAGGCCAATGTGCCGCTCTATCAAGTCTCATTGCAACATGGCTACGATCCGGCGGCCCACTTTGCCCTTGGCCGCGCCTTGGCCCCCCTGCGGGATGAGGGCGTGCTGATCGTGGGATCGGGCCTGTCGTATCATAACCTGCGGCTCTTTGGGCCGGGGGCCAAGGAACCGTCTGCCGGGTTTGACGCATGGTTGGACGCGGCCCTTGCCAAATCTCCCGCCGACCGGACTCAAGCGCTGTTGGATTGGGAACAGGCCCCCTACGCCCGCATCTGCCATAAAGAGGAAGATCACCTTGCCCCGATCTTTGCCGCCCTTGGCGCGGCCGAAGATGCCGTGGCGACCCGCGTCTATCACGACACCAATGTGTATGGCGGCGTCACCGCCTCCAGCTACCGCTTCGACTGACCGCGCAACGGCCCCGCACTTTGCGTCATAGTTAACACCCCCGGTGCAGCGCCCAGTCTGCACGGGGGGTGTACGCAGGGTGCATCATGGGTGACGGTCCCTTTTGGGCCAAAACCCAATCCTTACCCCAGCGTTCTCAGTGCCTTGCGCCGCAGACGGCGCAATCGACCCGCTTCTTGACCCCAATCACCCGCGTCTGTGCATAAAGCGCGTCATGGATCATCAAACGCCCGGCCAATGTCTCGCCCGCGCCTGTGATCTGCTTGACCGCCTCCATCGCCATCAACGCCCCGATCACCCCCGGCAAGGGCGCGGCAACCCCCGCTTCGGCACAGGTGGGCACCATTCCCGGTGCCGGACGCTCGGGGAAAACGCATTCGTAACAAGGGGTTCCACGGGCCGGATCATAAAGGCTGATCTGCCCCTCCCATTGGGTGATCGCGGCCGAAATCAAGGGTTTGCCCGCCTCGGCGCACAGGCGGTTGACCAGATAGCGAGTGTCAAAGTTGTCGGTGCCATCCAGCACCAGATCATAGTCCGCAATCAGCGCCGCCGCCGCATCCCCCTCTAACCTGCGGTGATAGGGGCGCACCTCGATAAAGGGGTTCAGCGCCAGCATCGCCTGTTCGGCCGAGAACACCTTTGGCATCCCAATTCGTTGATCTGCATGAATAATCTGGCGTTGCAGGTTTGAGTTATCAACCTCATCCGCATCAATAACCCCAATCACCCCCACGCCCGAGGCCGCCAGATACAGCAGCGCAGGCGACCCAAGCCCCCCTGCCCCCACCACCAAAACCCGGGCCTGCTTCAACCGCTTTTGCCCCGGCCCACCAATCTCGCGCAAGATGATGTGGCGGGAATAGCGGTCCAGCTCTGCTGGACGAAAACTCCCCGGTTTTTCAACGGGTTCCGCCACCGGAACCGCCCGGGCACGCAGGGCTGCGATCAATCGGCGATAGGCCAGCACAATCGCCACCACCACCCCGATCGACAGCCAAACCCGCAAATTCCCTCCCGTCGCTTGCAGCACCGGATTGCCCAAAGGCAAGACCGCATGGGCCCCAACAACCGCAAGCCACAGCCCAAGGATCATGCCAAAGCGCAGCCGCACCGGCGCCTTCATAACGCTGCCAATCCCCCAAAGCATTGCAGTCATTGCAAAAACAAGAACCATCAGCGCTTGCCCGTGCTGCCAAAACCGCCACTGCCTCGCGCTGTATCCCCCAAGGCCTCAACCACGGCAAAGCCCACCTGAACCACAGGTGCCACAATTATCTGCGCAATCCGATCCCCATGCTGCACAGTATAGGGTGCATCGCCAAGGTTGATCAAAGCCACCCCCAAAGGCCCGCGATAATCGCTGTCGATGGTGCCGGGGGTATTGGGCAAGGTGATGCCAAACTTCGTCGCAAGACCAGACCGGGGGCGGATCTGCATTTCATATCCAACAGGAATCTCCACCCGCAGACCCGTCGGGCAAATCGCGCGCTGCATCGGCGCAAGCGTCAGACCATCCGCGCGCTGATCAAGCGGCAGATTGGCCCGGATATCCGCCCCCGCCGCCCCCGGCGTCTCATAGGATGGCAAGGGCAGGTCACGGTCAGCCCACTCCTCAAACAAGATCTTTACAACAGGTGCCACGCCATCCCCCCAAAGCGACCGCGCCCAAGCAGAGCGACGACCAAATTTTTTCGAAAAAATTTGGCGCTCATCCGAGCGCCTCAGCGATCCGGGCGGCAAGGCGGCGGGCCACTTCATCCTTGGGCAAGCGCGGCCAGACCTCGGCCCCCGCGTCGGAGATCAGCACCACCGCATTCTCGGAGCCGCCCATGATGCCGGTACCCGGGCGCACATCATTGGCCACGATCCAATCACATCCCTTGCGCAGGTGTTTTGCCGTGGCATGGGCCACGACATCATCGGTTTCCGCAGCAAAGCCCACCACCAGACGCGGACGCCCTGCGCCCTTTGAAACACTGGCCAGAATGTCGGGGTTCTCGGCAAACTCCAGTGCCGGTGCCCGACCCGAGCCATCCTTTTTCATCTTTGAGGTTGCGGCATTGGCCACCCGCCAATCCGCCACCGCTGCCGCCATTACCGCCGCATCAGCAGGCAAGGCCGCTGCCACCGCTGCTGCCATTTCTTGCGCGGTTTCCACAGCAACCACTTGCACCCCGGCGGGCGGCGCCACTCGGGCGGGGCCGGTCACGAAGGTGACGCTTGCCCCCAGATCGCGCAGCGCGGCAGCTATTGCCGTGCCCTGCGCACCGGAGGAGCGGTTCGCGATATATCGCACCGGATCAATCGGTTCATGCGTCGGGCCAGAGGTCACGATGACATGCCGGCCCATCAACGGGCCCGTGGTCAGCTTTGCCTCCACGGCGGCCAGAATCTCGGCCGGTTCTGCCATGCGCCCCGGCCCGTATTCGCCGCAGGCCATATCGCCCTCATTTGGGCCAACCACCGAAATTGCATCGCCGCGCAGCGTGGCCAGGTTGCGCTGCGTGGCAGCATGCAGCCACATCCGCACATTCATCGCGGGGGCAATCATCACCGGCTTGTCCGTGGCAAGTAACAGGGTGGAGGCAAGGTCATTGGCCAAGCCAGCCGCCATTTTTGCCATCAGATCCGCCGTTGCCGGGGCCACAACCACCAGATCGGCGGCGCGCGACAATTGGATATGGCCCATCTCGGCCTCATCCCCCAGATCGAACAAGTCCTGATAGACCTTTGTTCCGGCGAGGGCCGAGACGCTGAGCGGGGTCACAAACTCTGCCCCTGCCTTGGTCAGGACAGGCACCACAACAGCCCCTACCTTGCTGAAAAGCCGGATCAATTCCAAGGATTTATAGGCGGCAATCCCGCCGCCGATGATCAGAAGTATCCGTTTTCCGGCAAGCATGGCGCACCCTCCAAAGTCGGGCTCACGTTAGGCGGCAAAGGGGGCAAACTCAACACCCGTTCCGGCCTATTGAAAGGCTGCGCAGGGATCACCCCTTGGGGTCGGGGCTGTGACAGTGACCGCGTCATAGGGCGCGTCGGCCCCCGGTTCCCCTTCCAACTGGCCCAGCGACCAAACCTTGATCTCTGGGCGGGCAGCGCGGATCATGGCGGGAATACCAACATCCATACGCGCGTGGCCCGTGCCCGTGATCACAACGACAGGCGTCAGACCGTCTTGCACGGCCTTGAGGGCCACCGAGGCCATGAAGGCGTCGCGAAACCGCTGTGCTTCGACCATACCGGGCAGCAAATGCGGGGGAAGCGCGCCACAATGGGCCTCGGCCTGCTCGTCCTCTCGCGCGGATTGATCTTCTGGCGCGAGGGGACCAAGGGCAAGTGACGGGTCGAACCAATCTGTCACCCCCTCCCACGCCGAAAGCGCCCCCTGTTTCATCGCGCGCATCAGCAAATCGCGCGTCACCGAACCGCCAAAATGCTCAGCCCCTTCGCTGGCCGCAAAAATCGGGTGATACATGGCGAAATCGGGCCAACCCGCCTCTTCCCAGCCAAGGGCTGCACCCAAGGCCGCGGCATTGCCACGATCAACCCCTTGGCTTTGCGTCAGCTGCTCGGCTGACAGCATCTCCCACACCATCGCCTTTGGGCGGAGGTCCGCGACAAGTCGCGCCTGCTCGGCGTGATGAAAGGGGTTGTCGTGGACTTCACCCAAAATAATGACTTGGGCATCGCGTGGCACGACAACGTCTGCCAAAGCCGGGAGCACCGACAAAATCAGGAAGGCTGCGGCAAACCTCAGAGGAGCGCGGGTCATACGAGGAAGTGTTGCACCTCACGCGACTGACTTTCAAGGTTGCGTCGCATTTTTGCAAAGGCCGCGGCCTCAAGCTGACGCACACGTTCCTTTGACAGGCCCAGTTCTTCGCCCAAGGATTCCAGCGTCCGTGCCTCGTCGCGCAGCTTGCGCTCGGTCACGATAAACCGCTCTCTTGGGTTCAGCGACTGCATCGCACGGATCAGCCATGTGCGCAGTTGCGCTGCATCATGGGCCAATTCAACGGACTCCGCGGCTTGTGTCGCATCATCTTCCAACGCCTCGATCCACTCACGCCCATCCTCATCGGAAGATTGCGTGGCGTTGAGCGAGAAATCTGACCCCGAAAGCCGCCCCTCCATCATCTCGACATCGGCCAGCGGCACCCCAACTTCAGTTGCCACCATCTGACGCAACTGGAATTGATCCAAAACCTCGCCGCGCTGCGAGGCCTCGCGCTCAAGCTTTGCCTGAACGCGCCGTAGGTTAAAGAACAGGGCTTTCTGGCTGCTTGTGCTGCCGGTGCGCACCATGGACCAGTTGCGCATCACGTAATCTTGAATGCTCGCCTTGATCCACCACACCGCATAGGTTGAAAACCGCACGCCGCGATCCGGGTCAAACTTATCGGCGGCTTTCATCAAGCCAAGGCTGGCCTCTTGGATCAAATCCGGCATCGGCGCGCCGTAGCGGCGGAATTTCGACGCCATCGAGATCGCAAGCCGCATATAAGCGGTCACAAGCCGGTGCAGCGCCTGCTCGTCCCGTTGATCGCGCCACGCATAGGCAAGACGCAATTCGGTTTCCGCATCAAGAAGTTCCGCCTTCATCGCTTGGCGGGACATGGTTTGGTCGTTATATCCGTCCAGTGCCATTTTCGAACCCCCAGTCGCAAGATCGTTGCGGTTTATATGCCGCTTTTGAAAGGTTCTACGCAGCGTGACGCCAATTGGATCACCCCAAGTATCGACTTTTTCATTGCCCGCCCTATCGCTGGTGATCGGCGGCGCCCGCTCGGGAAAGTCCCGGCTGGCCGAAAAGCTGGTCACGGCCATGGGAAAACCACGTCTTTACATCGCAACCGCCCAGCCCTTTGACGATGAAATGCGCTTGCGCATTGCCCGGCATCGAATTGATCGTGGGGAAGATTGGATTACCGTCGAGGCACCCTTGTCCTTGGACACCTCGCTTTCAAGTTGTGACCCATGCTATGCCGTCTTGGTGGATTGTGCCACCTTGTGGTTGTCCAACCATCTTTTGGCCGGTCATGATCTGGAGAACGCCTGCGCGGGGTTGCTGGCCGCGCTGCGTGCCTGCCCTGCGCCGGTTGTTGTTGTCAGCAATGAAACCGGATGGGGGATCGTGCCAGACAACGCGCTCGCCAGACAGTTCCGCGATGCGCAGGGACGGCTGAACCAGATGATCGCGGCACAGGCGGATCTGGTGATCGGCGTCATGGCCGGTCTGCCGATGGTCCTGAAGGGCAAACTTGGCGAGGGCGTGTTGTGACCCGCCTTTGGTGGGTTCGCCATGGCCCGACACATTCCAAGGCCTTTGCAGGCTGGCGCGATATTCCGGCGGACCTGTCAGATGCCAAGGCGATTGCCCGGCTGAACGCCCATCTGCCGCATGAGGCACTTCTCGTCTCTTCCGACCTGATCCGGGCGACGGCGACGGCAGATGCCATCGGCGCGGGCCGGACACGACTCCCCCATCGCCCATCCTTGCGGGAATTTCATTTTGGGGATTGGGATGGGATGATCTTTACCGAGGTCGCCGCCAGATGGCCCACCCTCAGCCGCCAATACTGGGAGGAGCCCGGCCATGTCGCCCCGCCCAACGGCGAAAGCTGGATCGCCGCCGAAGCCCGTGTCAATGCCGATGTGGCGGCGCTTTTGTCGGATCATCCCGCAGACGACATCATCATTGTCGCCCATTTCGGCGTTATCCTGACCCAAGTTCAACGCGGACTTGGGGTTTCCCCCTATGAGGCGATGGCCCATTCGATCGACAACCTTTCGGTCACGCGTCTTGACCATGATGGCACGGGGTGGTCCGTACAGGCAATCAATCACCTTCCGTGATGAGTGGCCGCTGAATTCATCGTTTTTCGCGCTGCGCTTTGTCGGTTACCCCTATTGCTGCCCGCATAACGAAAAAGGTGCCCCATGCCCATCCCATCTGCCCCATATGATCTGGTCATTGGCGACCGCGCCTATTCCAGTTGGTCCCTGCGCGGCTGGCTGTTGTTTGACGTGTTCAACATCCCCTTCACCCAACACCGCGCGCGGCTTTACACCGACGAATTGCCAAACCTGTTGCGCGCCTTTCATCCGTCCCGCACCGCCCCCACCATGCGCACGCCCGATGGCGTTGTCGTGCCCGAAAGCCTCGCCATTGCCGAGGAATTGGCCTCGCGCCACCCGCAGGCCGGGATCTGGCCAGCGGACCCAAAGGCCCGCGCCATCGCCCGTGTTCTGGCCGCCGAAATGCACGCGGGCTTTACGGCGTTGCGCAGCCATTGCCCGATGAACCTGCGCGTCAGCTACACCGATTGCGCCCCGCCACAGACCGTGCTGGACGATCTTGCGCGGCTTGAAACCGTTTGGGATTGGGCACGCGACCAGACGGGCAGCGACATCTGGCTCTGCGGTGCCTATTCGGCAGCAGACGCGTTCTACGCCCCCGTCGCCACCCGCATCGCCACCTATAACCTGCCGGTCAGCCCGCGTGGAATGGCCTATGTTCAGGCCCATCTGGCCCATCCGTCCTTTCGCCGGTGGCGCGCTATGGGCATGGTCGACGGTGCCGATCAGGATTTCTACCGTCGCGATTACCCGACCCGCCCTTGGCCCGGTCCTGCGCGCCTGCCTGCGATTGCGGTGGAAGGCACGACTGCCGAGAATGACAGCTGCCCCTATTCCGGCAAAGCAAGCACCCATGTTCTGGAACTCGACGGTCGGCGCTTTGGGTTTTGCAACGCGTTTTGCCGCGACAAAACAGTGGCAGATCCGGCGGCATGGTCGAAATTCATGGCCCTTTACGAGTCGTAAACGATTGCCCCCTATTCGTTAACCACAGTTAAGACCACGGTTAACGGATGGGGTCATGGTTGCCAAAGCCTATACAGTGGCCTTTGAAGGGGTCGATGCCCGCATGGTCGAGGTGCAGTGCGCCGTCTCAGCCGGCCTGCCGGGATTTTCCATCGTGGGTTTGCCCGACAAGGCGGTGTCCGAGGCGAAAGAGCGGGTGCGCGCGGCACTTCAATCCATGTCGATTGCGCTCCCCTCCAAGAAGATCACCATCAACCTCTCGCCCGCCGATCTGCCAAAGGAAGGGTCGCATTTCGATCTGCCAATTGCCTTGGCCGTTCTGGCCGCCCTCGACATCATTCCCAAAGATGAGGTGGAAAACACGGTTTCCCTTGGCGAGTTGTCGCTTGACGGCCGGTTGATCGCGGTCTTGGGCGCCCTTCCTGCCGCGCTTGCGGCCGCCGAGGAAGACCGCACCCTGCTATGTCCCCGCGCCTGCGGGGCCGAGGCCGCTTGGGTGGGCGCGACAGAGGTGCTGGCCGCCGCGTCGCTGGATGAGGTTGTGCGCCACTACACCGGACAAAGTCCTCTTGCCCCTGCCACGGCGGGTGAGATTTTGCCCAACCGCACGGGGCGGGATCTCTCAGATGTAAAGGGACAAGAGCGCGCGAAACGTGCCTTGGAAATCGCCGCGGCAGGACGACATCATCTGCTGATGGTGGGCACACCTGGATCGGGGAAATCCATGCTGGCCGCCCGTTTGCCGGGGATTTTGCCTCAGCTTTCGGCGACAGAGGCGCTGGAAACCTCGATGATCCATTCTTTGGCCGGGCTGTTGTCCGAAGGTGGCATCTCGCGCGAAAGGCCCTTTCGCGAGCCCCATCACACTGCCTCGATGGCGGCCATCGTGGGCGGCGGCAAAGGGGCCAAACCGGGGGAGATCAGCCTTGCCCATAACGGTGTGCTGTTCCTGGACGAATTCCCCGAATTTCCGCGCCAAGTCCTCGAAACCCTGCGGCAACCGATCGAGACGGGCGAAATCATGGTGGCGCGGGCCAATGCGCATATCCGTTACCCTTGCCGATTCTTGCTGATCGCCGCCGCAAACCCATGCAAATGCGGGTATTTATCTGAACCCGCAAGGGCCTGCGGCAAGGCCCCGCTTTGCGGTGAAGACTACCTTGGCCGCATTTCCGGCCCCCTGATGGATCGCTTTGACCTGCGGGTAGAGGTGCCGCCCGTCGCCTATACCGATCTGGACCTGCCCGCGACGGGCGAACCTTCGGCAAATATTGCCGCCCGCGTGGCAAAGGCGCGCGAGATTCAAACAAAACGCTTTGCCGACGCCCCGAATGTCCGGGTAAATGCGGATATGGAGGGCAACCTTCTGGACTCCGTCGCCACCCCGGATGAGCAAGGACGCGCTCTGATCGCCCGTGTTGCAGAGCGATTTGGGCTTTCGGCGCGCGGCTACCACCGTGTCTTGCGTGTGGCGCGCACCATTGCGGATCTTGATGGCTCCGCAACGGTCCGCGAACCCCATATCGCCGAGGCTGTCAGTTATCGGTTGCCGTTCGGACCAAAAGGCTAAGTTGCGGATCAGGCGGCCCGCCGTGCCTCAATCGCCAGCCAAATTTTTTCGGCCCCGTTGGTCCCGTCAAACCGCTCCAACTCTTGCAAACCCGTGGGGGAGGTCACGTTGATCTCGGTCAGATAGTCGCCAATCACGTCGATCCCCACGAAAATCTGCCCATGCTCTTTGAGCAAAGGGCCAATGGTGCGGCAAATCTCAAGATCGCGCTCGGTCAGGCCAATCTTCTCGGCGCGACCGCCCACATGCATGTTGGAGCGGGTCTCACCCGCCTGCGGCACCCGATTGATCGCCCCAATTGGCTCGCCCTCAACCAAAATCACGCGCTTGTCCCCGGCCGAGACCGCTGGCAAAAACTTTTGCACGATCAAAGGCTCACGGTTGATGCCGGAAAACAATTCATGCAGCGAAGCAAGGTTACGATCCTGCGCGTCCAGACGGAACACACCTGCGCCCCCATTGCCATAAAGCGGTTTCAGAATGACATCGCCATGCTTTTCCTTGAACGCCCGGATCGTCGCCAGATCCCGCGCGATTGCCGTCGGTGGCGTCAATTGGGGAAAACGCAAGACAAGGAGTTTCTCAGGATAGTTTCGCACCCAGAACGGATCGTTCACGACCAAGGTCTTGGGGTGAATCATATCCAGCAAGTGGGTCGTTGTGATATAGCCCATATCGAACGGCGGATCTTGACGCAGCCAGACCACATCGAAATCTGCCAAATCCATCTCGGCTTCTGGCCCATAGCTGACGTGGTTGCCAATTTCGCGGCGCACTTCAATCGGCCAGCCTCGCGCGATCACGCGCCCTTCAACAAAGGCCAATTTGTCTGGGGTATAGAAAAACAACTCATGCCCCCGCGCCTGCGCCTCAAGCGCGATGCGAAACGTGCTGTCAGCGTGAATATTGACCGACCCAATTGGGTCCATCTGAAAGGCGACCTTAAGAGACATGAAGCATCCTCCTGAACGCCAAACCAATGGCGCAAATAAGAGCAAGATGCAAACAGGTCAGGCCGCGAATGCATTCTCCAGAATTTCGATCTGACCAGCGGCGTCAACAAGCGCTACGTCAAAGCGGACATCGGTATTCTGCCCCAAGGGTTCACCCGCCAGAAACTCCGATGCTGAGGAATAGATTCTGGCCATCTGACGTAAAGTCAAATGTTCCGCAGCCTGCGCATGGGTACGGCTTTTCTTGACTTCGATAAAAATCACCTCTGCCCCATTGCGCGCAATCAGATCGATTTCGCCACTGGTTCCTCGCCAACGACGCGCACAGATAGGCCTTCCTGCCCGATCATAAAGCCGTGCCACCTGATCTTCCGCCGCAAGACCGGAATGATACGACATCTGCCGGTTGTGAACACTCCGTGAGGCTATGCCGCCAATGCGCGTCGTGCCGTCTTCCTTGTGCTGAACTGTCATACCATTTTCCCCTTTTGAATACATGCCAACCATCTTGGAGCCGATCCACCCTACCGCCTAATCCTCGTCCGCGTTTGGCCTGCCACGGGTTAAGGCCAATTGGTAGACTTCACGTCGGGCCAAACCAAAAGCTTCTGCGACAACCGCCGACGCATCCTTTACCGACATCGTTTCCATCGCGCGATCCAATGCGAAATCCACAGAATTCTGATCCGCCTTTACAGTCGCAGGTCGATCAATCACGAGCACGATCTCACCCTTTACATCCCGGCCTTCAAAGGTTTCCACCAGTTCTGAAAGGCTGCCGCGTGTCACTTCTTCAAACCGTTTGGTCAATTCGCGACAGACTGCCGCTTGTCTTTCGCCTCCCAGTTCTACGGCACAATCACCTAACGTTTCCTGAATCCTTTTCGGGCTTTCGTAGAGGATCAAGGTCGCCTCGACCCGAGCGAGAGAGTCAAGAAATCGTTTTCTTGCGGTTTTGGCCGATGGGGGGAAACCGGCAAATAAAAACCGATCCGACGGCAAGCCCGAAACCGTCAGCGCACACAGCACCGCCGATGCGCCGGGGGCTGCCAGCACGGAAATGCCTTGGGCAATTGCCGCGCGGGCCAGCCCAAAGCCAGGATCTGACACGAGCGGCGTTCCCGCCTCAGAGGCGTAGACCACCGATTTCCCATTGGCCAGAAAACCCATAAGGCGGGGAAGGGCTGCACCTTCATTATGCTCATGATACGACAGCAATGGCCTGTCCCCAAGCGCAACCCCGTGTATTTCCATCAAATGCCGCAGACTTCGCGTGTCTTCCGCCGCCAGAACATCGGCACCGGTCAAAAGGTCCAACGCGCGCAATGTGATATCACGTGCCGCGCCGATTGGCGTGGCGATGAAGTGCAGACCCGGCGGAATCGCGCGCGGTGACGGGCTGTATCCCGGCTGATCGGGGTTATTTGACATTGGAAAGACTGCCTCGCAAGTTTACTTCGCACGCACTTCCGCTTAAGTTCTGTGGCATAAGATCGGCTCTGGTGGGCGCGGCCTGAAAGGCATGCCTTGGGAGTTTGATTATGTCGCTTGTGCCCTTGGGAAGAGGAAGTTTGCATGTTGTCTGTTTTGAGCCGGGCCCGCAAGTCATTGGCCAATGTTGCGTTTGGTATGGCGGCCCTGGTGCTGGCCGCATGTCAACCCGGCGCAGGCCCGACAGCGGGTGGCCCGCGGATCGACGCTTCAGCCCCGGTTGCGGTGGCGCTTCTGGTGCCATCGGGCTCAGGTCAGGCCAGCGACGAATTGTTGGCACGGTCGCTGCAGAATGCGGCCCGTCTGGCCATCTCGGATCTGGGCTCTGTAAAGATTGATCTTCGGGTCTACAACACCTCGGGCCAGCCCGGACAAGCGCAGGCAATGACCAACAAGGCCATTGATGAGGGGGCAAAGATCATCCTCGGGCCGGTTTTTGCCCAAGAGGCCAACGCAGCTGGTGTTGCGGCGGCGTCCCGTGGGATCAATGTTCTGGCGTTTTCGAACAACCCCGACATTGCGGGGGGAAATGTTTTCATCCTTGGGCCAACTTTTGACAATACGGCCGCAAGACTTGCCTCTTTCGCAGTGCGACAGGGAAAGAGACGCATCATGATCGTTCATGATCAGAACGTTGCAGGCACCTTGGGTCGTGGCGCGATCGAACGGAGTGTGGCGCGTGCGGGCGGTTCGGTTGTGGCTGTGGGTGGGTATGAATTTTCCCAAAATGGGGTTGTGGAGGCGGCACCTCGAATTGCTGCTGCGGCCAAGTCCAACAGCGCTGATGCGCTGTTCCTGACGGCGGATACAGCCGGTGCATTGCCCTTGGTCAGCCAATTGTTGACCGACAGCGGTATGGGCCCGTCAGACACCCAGTACATTGGGCTGACCCGTTGGGATATTCCGCAAGCCACGCTTGCGCTACCCGGTGTGCAAGGGGGGTGGTTCGCCATGCCAGATCCTGCCCTTTATCAGCAATATCAAAGCCGCTACCAGACCGCCTTTGGCGAAGCGCCCCATCCGATCTCTGGGCTTGCGTATGATGGCATCGCGGCTATTGGCGCTTTGATAAAACAAGGAAGATCCAATGCTTTGACGGCCGAAGCCCTGACACAAGGGGCCGGATTTGTTGGTGTCAACGGCGTCTTTCGTCTGCGCACAGACGGTCAGAACGAACGCGGTCTTGCGATAGCGCAGGTGCGCAACAATCAGGTCGTGATCATCGATGCCGCCCCAAGAAGCTTTGGCGGGGCGGGTTTCTAAGAACCTGATGATGGCATCCTTGCCCGTAAAAACGCCCGCCCCCACCGCCGTTGCCGCCGGATCGCGCCTCACCGATCCGGCGGTTTTCGATTTCATATTGCCATCCAAAGAGATCATCGACCCTGAGGCCTTGTTTGCGGCGATCTCCTCCGAGGTGGCAACCGCCGGCATGGCCGAGGCCGCGAGGTCCGGCGCAGACGGCGCGCGCGCAGTGCGGACGCTTGCCGTTCAGCATATGAGCGAAGCCCGTATCCGCGGCAATGCGGCCCTTGAACAGGCCTTTGTTGCGCGGCCGCGCGAAGCGCGCGCCTTGATCACGGCGCAATCCTATCTGACCGATGCGCTTGTCACCTTGGCGCTGCGCGTGGCCAGCACCTTCCTTCACCCACAGGCCAACCCCACCGAATCAGAGCGTATCGCGGTTCTGGCCGTCGGGGGCTTTGGTCGCGCTGAAATGGCACCTTTTTCAGATGTGGACCTGTTGTTCCTGACGCCATGGAAAACCACCCCTTGGGCGGAAAGCGTGGTCGAATCCATGCTCTATATGCTGTGGGATCTGAAACTTAAGGTCGGCCATGCGACCCGCACCGTGCGCGACTGTTTGCGGCTGGGGCGTGAGGATATCACCATTCGCACCGCCCTGTTGGAACACAGATTTATCGCCGGTCATCAACCCTTGGCGGCAGACCTTGGCGACAAACTGTGGTCCGAACTGTTCCGAAACACAGGACCCGAATTCATTGAGGCGAAGCTTGCCGAACGCGGTGAACGTCACAAACGCCAAGGCGGGCAGCGTTATGTTCTGGAACCGAATGTAAAGGAAGGAAAAGGCGGGCTGCGCGATCTGCAAACGCTCTACTGGATCGGCAAATACCTGCATCGCGTGGGCGCAGGGCGTGAACTTGTGGCCGTTGGGCTGTTGCGCCCGGAAGAATATGAAACCTTTCGCACCGCCGAGGATTTTCTGTGGGCCGTGCGCTGCCACTTGCACTACATTGCCGGCCGCGCCATGGACCAGTTGGCGTTTGACCTGCAGGTCGAGGTTGCCGCGCGCATGGGCTACAAAGACACGGGCGGACGCCGCGCGGTTGAAGTTTTCATGCAAGAATATTTCCGTCATGCAACCCGTGTGGGTGAGTTGACCCGCATCTTCTTGACCGAACTAGAAGCCCGCCACGCGAAACCCGAAGCAAGTCTTCTTGGGCTGTTTCGGCGCAAAAAGCGGGTCAAGGCGGGTTATGTTCTGGTTCAGGGGCGCATTGATGTCGAGGATCCAAAGACCTTTCTGGCCGACAAACTGAACCTCCTGCGCGTGTTTGAAGAGGCCCTGCGCAGTGGTTATCTGCTGCACCCCAACGTCATGCGTCTGATCGCGGCCAATCTTCAGATGTTTGATGACGAGATGCGCAGCGACCCCGAGGCCGTGCGCATTTTTCTGGACCTGCTGCTCAAGCACGGGAATCCGGAACGCTCTTTGCGCCGAATGAATGAGCTTGGGGTTTTGGGCGCTTTCATCCCCGATTTTGAAGCCATCGTCGCGATGATGCAATTCAACGTCTATCATCACTACACGGTGGACGAGCATATCATCCAATGCATCTCGATCCTTGCGCAGATCGAGCGGGAAGAGTTGCTTGAGGAACTTCCCATTGCGTCACGCATCCTCAAGGCCGGTGTGAACCGCAAGGTGATGTATGTTGCCCTCTTGCTGCACGATATCGGCAAGGGCCGCCCCGAGGATCACTCGCTCATCGGGGCGCAAATCGCCCGACGGGTCGCCCCGCGACTTGGCCTGTCAGCGGAAGATTGCGAAACCGTGGAATGGCTGGTTCGCTATCATCTGCTGATGTCAGACATGGCGCAAAAGCGCGATATCGGTGATCCAAGAACCTTGCGCGACTTTGCCAAGGCGGTGAAAACCAAAAAGCGGCTTGATCTGCTGACCGTGCTGACGGTGTGCGACATTCGCGGCGTTGGCCCCGGCACATGGAACAACTGGAAGGCCATGTTGCTGCGCAGGCTCTACAACGAAACCGCCAATGCGCTGGAAGGTGGTCTTGAAACCGTCAATCGCGATCTGCGCAAGGATGAGGCCAAGCGTGCCTTGCGTGACCATCTGCCTGATTGGTCACAGACCGAACTGCGGGCCGAATTGGCACGGCACTATGCCCCCTATTGGCAAGGGCTTCCAACCGATACGCAGGCCGTCTTTGCCCGGCTGCTGCGGGGTTTGGGCGATGACGAGATTCGCATCGACCTGCACCCCGAACCCGGACGTGATGCCACACGCGCGGCCTTTGCACTGGCCGATCATCCCGGCATTTTCTCGCGCCTTGCCGGGGCTTTGGCCCTTGTTGGCGCGAATGTCGTCGACGCGCGCACCTATACCACCAAGGATGGCTATGCGACCGCCGTTTTCTGGGTGCAAGATGCCGATGGGCACCCCTATGACGAGGCAAGGCTGCCCCGCCTGCGCAATATGATCAGCAAGACCCTGAACGGGGAGGTCGTCGCACGTGAGGCGCTCAAGGATCGCGACAAGGTCAAAAAGCGCGAGCGCGAATTCCGCTTTCCCACCCATATCATCTTCGACAACGAAGGCTCGGATATCTACACGATCATCGAGGTTGATACGCGGGACCGGCCCGGCCTTTTGTATGATCTGACCCGCACCTTGGCCAATAACAACATCTACATCGCCAGTGCCGTGATCGCGACCTATGGCGCGCAGGTGGTGGACAGCTTTTATGTCAAAGACATGTTTGGCCTGAAGCTGCATGCCAAAAGCAAGCAAGAGGCGCTGGAGCGCAAGCTTCGCCAAGCCATCACCGAAGGCACGGAACGGGCAAGCCAATGAAGCCCATCAGGCTGATCCGGTCCATCATGGTGGTTGGCGGCTGGACGCTGCTGTCACGGGGCGCAGGGTTTGCCCGCGATATCATGATGGCGGCCTACTTGGGTGCAGGCCCGGTGGCCGAGGCGTTTCTGATCGCATTTTCCTTGCCCAACATGTTCCGCCGCTTTTTCGCCGAAGGGGCGTTCAACATGGCCTTTGTGCCGATGTTCGCCAAAAAGCTGGAGGGGGGTGAGGATGCCAAGGACTTTGCCCGCGATGCCTTTAGCGGTCTGGCAGGCATTCTGATCCTGTTTTCGATTCTGGGCACCTTCGCCATGCCGTGGTTGGTCTGGGCGATGGCAAGCGGTTTCGCGGGTGATGAACGCTTTGATCTGGCTGTGCTTTATGGTCGGATCGGGTTCTCTTACATCTTGTTCATCAGCCTTGTCGCCCTGCTTTCGGGGGTGCTCAACGCCTTTGGCCGCTTTACCGAAGCTTCCTTTGTTCCGGTTTTGATGAACCTTATGTTCATCGCATCCATGCTGATGGCAGCCCATTTCGGGTGGGATATGGGGCTGACATTGGCATGGACGGTTCCGGCAACCGGGGTGGCCCAATTTGCCTTTACGTGGTGGTCGGCAGCGCGGGTCGGCTTTGCCTTGGTGCCAAGCTGGCCAAAGCTGACGCCAGAGTTGAAACGACTGTTCATCATCGCGGCCCCGGCGGTTCTGGCGGGGGGCGTGATCCAGATCAATCTTCTGGTCGGTCGTCAGGTCGCAAGCTTTACCGAAGGGGCGGTTGCGTGGTTGTCCTATGCAGACCGCCTGTATCAGCTGCCACTTGGTGTGGTTGGGATCGCGATTGGCACGGTTTTGCTGCCCGATTTGTCGCGCCGTTTGCGGGCGGGTGACGCCGAAGGCGGGCGCGCCAGTTTTAACCGGGGCACGGAATTCGCCCTTGCGCTGACCTTTCCGGCAGCCGTGGCCTTGGTGGTGATCGCGCTGCCGCTGTGCGCCGTGCTGTTCCAACGCGGGGCCTTCGGGGCCGAGGATACGGCCAATACCGCGCTTGCCCTTGCCGCCTATGGCCTTGGTCTGCCCGCCTTTGTGTTTCAAAAGGTGCTGCAGCCGCTTTACTATGCCCGCGAAGACACCAAGCGACCGTTTCGTTATGCCGTGATCTGCATGATCATCAATGCTGCCATCGCCATTGGCATGATGCCCGTGGTCGGCTTTGTGGCCGCCGCCTTGGCCACCACACTTTCGGCTTGGGTGATGGTCTGGCAATTGTGGCGCGGCAGTCGTGCCATGGGGCCAGAGGCGCAGTTTGACGATCGCTTCATCGCCCGCTCATGGCGCATTGTCGCAGCCGCCCTGATCATGGGGGGCGTGCTGTTTGGCACCATGACCGCGCTGGCCCCGATGCTGGCCACACCCGGTCTGCGCTATATGGCTTTGGCCCTTTTGATTGCCGCTGGGATCGTCAGTTATTTTGCAAGTGGCATCGTGATAGGCGCGTTTCGCTTGTCTGATTTCAAGGCCGGCCTAAAGCGCAGACCAAAGGCCTAGCGTTGCCGCAGCTTGTCACGCACCCGCGCAAAACCGCCGGGGCTTACGACAAATGACAATATGAACCCCGTCGCGAACCCGGCAATGTCGGCGACCCATTCATAGCCCCCGCCGAACAGCAGGCCAAAAACCAGCTGTATGCCCATCAAAAACCCGATCATCGAAAACGCGCGATAGCTGTTGGCCCCCACAGCCGCCAACTTGACCCAGAGCAAGAAGGTAAAGCCCCCGATCAGCCCGTAATCCGCAGGATAGCCCCCGATCAGTGGCGTCCGCACCCCCGGCAGCACAAGCGTGTAGACCAACGCCCCCACTGCAGCCGCGCCAAAAAACACAACCAAAACAGCCCACCAGCGAAACACCTCGCCCACCATCTTGCCCAGTGCAAGCAAGATCACGACAACGAAAACCGTATGCGTGGGCGATCCATGGACCAAGGGATAGGTCACCAGCCGATACAACTGATCCAGAGGGTATGACCCGATCTCGATCATATAGCGTGTCAAGTCGGGCGAATAGGCAAAGCGCTCCAACGCTTGCAGCCGCCAGCCGATCCCTGCAGGCCCGCCCACAAGACCACCTTCGGCAAGGCTCAGCACCACCTCCATTGCGATGATCGGCAAGGCAATCGCCCAAACCACCAGCGGCAGGGGGTTCAGGGGCGGGGCGTTATGATCGTCCATCGGGGCCTCACTTCAGCACAAATCCGGCGGGCACCGTGATTGACGCCCCTTCGTCCTTCGATTACGCCACAGCCACAGCTTTTTCCAGATGGAGTCTCCCATGTCAGAGCCGGTCCAAACGCCTCAGACGTTCCCCACGCGCATCTTTTCGGGCATTCAACCTTCGGGCGGCTTGACCCTTGGCAATTATCTTGGGGCTCTGAAACGCTTTGTGCAAAAGCAAGATGAGGGGATCGAGACGATCTATTGCCTTGTCGACATGCACGCGATCACCGTCTGGCAAGACCCCGCCAAACTGCGTCAACAAACGCGTGAGGCGGCGGCAGGCTTTATCGCGGCAGGGATTGATCCGGTGCGGTCGATCTTGTTCAACCAATCCCAAGTTTCAGCGCATGTAGAGCTTGCCTGGATCTTCAACACCGTGGCGCGCATGGGTTGGATGAGCCGGATGACCCAGTTCAAGGATAAGGCGGGCAAGAATTCCGAGAATGTCAGCCTTGGCCTGTTTGCCTATCCTGCCCTGATGGCCGCCGACATTCTGGCCTATAAGGCGACGCATGTGCCGGTGGGCGAGGATCAGAAACAGCATATCGAATTGACCCGCGACATCGCAGCCAAATTCAACAACGATTACGGTGTGAACTTTTTCCCGATCACCGAACCCGTGATCGAAGGGGCGGCAACGCGCGTGATGAGCTTGCGTGACGGCACCAAAAAGATGTCGAAATCCGACCCTTCGGATCAATCGCGCATCAACCTGACCGATGACGCCGACACCATCGCCAAGAAATTCCGCAAGGCCAAGACCGACAGCGAGCCATTGCCGAGCGCATTGGACGGGCTGAAAGATCGCCCCGACGCCCGCAATCTGGTGAACATCTATGCAGCCCTTGCGGACATGACCCCGCAGGCGGTGATTGCGGAATATGCGGGGGCGCAGTTTGGCACCTTCAAACCCGCGCTGGCCGATCTGGCAGTGGCCAAACTTTCGCCCATCACCACGAAGATGAGCGATCTGATGCAAGACCCGGCCGAGATTGACCGTATCCTTGGCGAAGGGGCTGCCCGCGCCGATGCCATCGCGCGGCCCATCGTTGATCAGGTTTATGACATCATCGGCATGATCCGCTCGCGCCACTAAGGCGCGGGGACGTCCTCGCGCAGAAATCAGCAGGGGCCGATTGGGCCCCTGTCTCGGCGCAGGGCAAGGTGATATCTTTCTGCCAAATGCGTCGCTTTATCCGCCTCCTTTTGGGAATGGCCGTTGTTGCCTCGGCCTTTGTCACCCTGCACTCTGCCCGGCAGATCGCGGCCAATCCCGCCTTGACCCCGCTGATCGAGCGTTCGCGCGATGAGATCATCGCCGCGACGGACCGTCTGATGGCCCGCACTGCCACCGAAGCACGCCTGTCGCAGTTGATCGCCACCCGCCTTGCCGAAAGCCCGCGCAACTGGGTGGCGCTGCAAGCCTTGCACGATGAGGCGACCGCGCGCGGCTTTGCCACACCCGCAGACTATGACGCGGCGCGGCAGGCCGATAGCGGCGTTGTGGCCGCCACTGGGGATTGCCTGTCGTGCATCTGGGATATCGCCACTTGCAGCCTGTCGACCGCGCTGATCTGCAAGGCCCCGATCCTGCTGACCCCGATCGAAGATCTGCGCGGGTTGGCGCAGGCCGGGGCGGATTACGCCAGCGGCACGCCAATTGACCAGCTTGACCTTGGGCTTTCGGTCATCGGCCTTGGCGCGACTGCGGCGATCGTGGCCACGGGCGGCACTTCGGCCACGCTCAAGGCGGGCACGGCGACATTGCGGCTGGCGCGCGGCATGGGGCGGATGTCGCCCCTTTTGGCCCGGCAGCTGGGCACGGCCTTTGCTGACGGTATTCGCTGGGGTGATCTGCCGGGCGTGCGCAGCGGTGACGATTTGTCCCGGCTCATCCGGGCGGATGTGCTGCGCCCAGTTGCGGCCACGCTGTCAGATTTGGGCCGTGTTGCAGGGGCGGCGGGACCTGTCCATGCCTTGCACCTCTTGCCTTTGGTGGATGATGCGGCCGACGCGCGCCACCTTGCAAACGCGGCCGAAGCTTTGGGACCCAGAACCGTTCGTCAGGCCGAAGTTCTGGGAAAGACCCGCCTGCTCCGCGCCACCCTGCGCATCAGCAATCTTGGTATGACGCTGATCCTTGGCCTCTCGGGCCTGATGCTGAGCGTTGCTGCCCTTTTGGGCAGTCTTGCGCAAAGCTGGCTGCTGCGGGCCCTGCGCCGGATTTGACGTTTTGCCTGTCCACAGGTTTTGAATTTGGCAAGGCAAAGGCGACAGGGTTTTTCAGGCGTGTCACATCCTTGATTCTTTGGCGGCCTAAGGTTGTAAGGCGAAGGGTGGGCTGTCCCCTCATATGCTGCCAATCTGGGGTTTCCCCAACCCTCGGCGGCCCCACCCCGTTGCGCCCGGAACTGGCTATTCCCAGATCCGGGGGCTCTTTTTTGGGGGCGAGCCGACAAAAGACTTTGGTTCGCCGGTTACTTCAGGGGCCACTGTCCAACTGTTTGACAACACCAGCCAAACCGCCTATCGCCTGCGCCTTTCACCAAAGGGGGCAGCCATGGCGCCAACGGTCTGCGGGGTCGATTTCGGCACCTCCAATTCCACGGTTTCCATTCCAAAGGGCAACTCCGCCCACCTGATCCCCCTTGAAGCCGGGGCGCCGACCCTGCCGACGGCGGTGTTTTGGGACAGCGACGGGGCGGCCCCACAATTCGGACGTGCGGCCATTTCGGCCTATGTTGACGGCGAGGACGGTCGCCTGATGCGTGGCCTGAAAAGCACCCTTGGCTCTGACCTGATCAATGAAAAGACCCGCGTCGGCAATCGTGCCATCGCCTTTGCCGACATCATCGGCAGCTTCTTCCGGCATCTGAAAACGCGCCTTGATGAGGTACAGGCGGGGACCACACATGCCATCCTTGGCCGCCCTGTCCACTTTGTGGATGATGACGCCGAGGGGGATCGCAACGCACAGGACATGTTGGAAAAGATCGCCCGCAGCCATGGCTTTGACGAGGTGGGCTTTCAGTATGAACCCATTGCTGCGGCCTTGGACTATGAAAGTCGCGCGACGGACGAACAGCTTGTGCTGATTGTCGATATCGGCGGCGGTACCTCGGATTTCTCGGTTGTGCGCATTTCGCCGGACCGCGCGAAAAAGGCTGATCGCGGCGACGATATCCTTGGCAATCACGGCATCCGCTTGGGCGGCACCGACCTTGATCGGCTGCTGAGCCTTGATCACATCATGCCACTTTTTGGCCTTGGCAGCCTTGTGCATGGCGGCAAAAGTCCGATGCCCTTGCACTACTACCACGATCTGGCCAGCTGGCACCGGATCAACGCGCTTTATAACCCTCAAACCGCGCGCGAAATCCGCGAACTGCGGCAGTTTGCGCGGCAACCTGACCTGCTGGATCGGCTGATCAACGTGCTGGAAACCCGGCAAGGCCACGCGCTGGCCATGGCGTCCGAACAGGCCAAGATCGCCCTGTCGGTAGAAACCTCGACCAAAATCGCTCTTGCCACCGTGCTGGCCGCCCGCGATATCGTGCTGAGCCGTCAGGCCTTTGAAGACAGTGTGGCCAAACCCGTGATCCGTCTGGCCGATGCCATTTTCGAGGTCTTGCGCCAAGCCGGGGTCGCGCCCCACGACATTGGCACGATCTTTCTGACCGGCGGGTCGGCCAGCCTTCCGGTGTTGCGCGACGCCGTCAGCCGCTGTTTGCCTGCCGTCCCCATCGCGACGGGGGATATGTTCGGCTCAGTCGGGACGGGTCTGGCACTGGATGCCGCCCGCCGTTTCGCTTAAGTCGGTCTGGACCCGCGTGTTGCCGCATGATTGACTGCGCAACATCGGCAAACCCCTGCAAAAGGACCGCGGCATGACATTCGGAACCAATATCCGCACTTACTGGCAAGGGCGCTGGCACGACGAAGATCTGCCCGTCATGCGTGCCGCAGATCATGGGATATGGCAGGGAAGTTCCGTTTTTGATGGTGCGCGGTTTGTAAACGGCTTGTGTCCTGACCTTGCCAAGCATTGCGCCCGCGTCAATGCCTCGGCCGAGGCGTTGATGATCACCCCAACGGTTGATGCTGGCGACATGGAACAGATCATCCGCGACGGCCTGCGCGCCTATGGTCCCGATCAGGCGGTTTATGTGCGCCCGATGTATTGGGCGATTGATGGCGGCGATCTGGGTATCAACCCAATGCCAAACTCCACCGCCTTTGCCGTCAGCCTTGAACAGGTGGCGATGCCCGCCGACAGCTTTCAGACCACGGTCACCCGCACCCGCTTTCGCCGCCCGGTGTTGGAAGATAACGTCTGCAACGCCAAGGCGGGCTGTCTTTACCCCAACAATGCCCGGATGCTGGTTGAGGCGCGGTCAAAGGGGTTTGGCAATGCGCTGGTGGCCGATGCCATGGGAAATCTGGCCGAAAGCGCCACGGCGAATGTGTTCTTGGTCAAGGACGGGGTCGTGTTCACCCCCATCCCAAATGGCACGTTTCTGGCCGGGATCACCCGCGCGCGCCATATCGCGAACTTGCGCGCCAATGGGGTGGAGGTGATCGAGACGGTTTTGACCTTTGAGGATGCCCATGCCGCGGATGAGGTGTTCTTGTCGGGCAATTTCGCCAAGGTCACCTCGGTGCGCGCCTTTGATGGCACCGAATATCGCAGCCGCGAGATGACCGAACGCGTCCGGCGTTTGTATTGGGATTGGGCACGTTCGGCTGGTTGACCCAAGGGCGGGCTTGCCAGCCCCCCCACGGATCCGCCAATATGCAGCGATCTGGGGAGATCACATATGCGGAAGTTTCTCGTCGTGCTGGATGACAGCCGCGAATGCCTGAATGCGATGCGCTTTGCGGCGTTGCGCGCGGCCCATACGGGGGGTGGCGTCACCATTTTGTCTGTCATTCCACCCGAGGAGTTTCAGCATTGGATCGGCGTGGCTGACCTGATGCGCGCCGAGGCACGTGAGCGGATTGAGGCGCATTTTGAAGTATTCGCCAAATGGATGCGTGACAAGCAGGGGGTGAACCCCAACCTGATCATCCGCGAAGGTGACCCAGTGGCCGAGATTTTGGCCGTTGTGCGCGAAGAGACAGAGATTGGTGTTTTGGTCTTGGGGGCTGGCACAGACAAGTCTGGCCCTGGCCCCTTGGTGTCACAGATGACGAAAAACTCTGGCAATCTGCCCATTCCGATCACGATCGTGCCGGGGGATATGTCCAAGGAACACTTGGAACGCATCACGTGATCATACGGCTGGCGAGGGCTCGCTTTGCGGCAAACACGATCTCGCCATGTCAGTTTCGAAATGATAGGCAGCCCGTGACGCTTTTATGAACGGGAATGTTTGACGTGCGCTTGACCAAGACCGAACCCGCCGCTGGCGAAGGCAAAGCAGTGGCGAACCGCGGGATAAGCCCGTTTTTGCTGACATTGTTTGTGGGTGTGTTCATCTTTGCGGCCCATAACCTGACGTTCTGGTCGCGGCTTTCAGCGGTTTTCCCAGATCAAACACTGTCATTTACGCTTTTTGCGCTGACGATCTTTGCCGCGCAAATGTTCCTGATCACGCTTGCCTCGCCCCGCTGGCTGCAACGGCCGATGTTGGCATTTCTCTTGGTTTTGGGGGCTGTCAGCAGCTTTTACCAAGACACACTTGGCACGACGATTGATCGCGACATGATCCAAAACGCGATGACCACCACGATTACCGAGTCAAAGCATCTGATCACCTTTCCCTTGGCGCTGCACGTGATCCTGTTTGGGTTGCTGCCAGCGGTGTTTGTTATCTTTGTTCCAATCCGTCGGGCCGGATTGATCCGGGCCACAGTCGGTTGGGTTGGCGCATTGGTTTTGTATGTCGCGATCACAACGGCAAGCCTGTATTCGGACGCCAAGAACCTGATGGGGGCAGGGCGTGAGCATCAGGAAGTTGTCACGGCCATTCAACCCTTCAATCCGGCCAATGCGATCTACAGCTATGCATCAATGATGCTGAGGAAACCTACCATCGTGCAGCCCTTTGGCCGTGACGCAACGCCCGGTGTGTTGCTTGCGGCGGCGGACAAGCCGGTTTTGGTTCTGATCTGGGCTGGCGAAACCGCGCGGGCCCAGAATTGGGGGCTGAACGGGTATGAGCGTGACACAACCCCGGAGTTGCGCAAAAGGGGCGTCGTGAACTTTAACGACGTGACCGCTTGTGGAACCGCAACGGCCACATCGCTGCCATGCATGTTCTCTCACCTACGGCGGACCGAATATTCCTTCGATGGCGGCCTGTCGCATGAGAACCTTCTCGATGTCATGGCCCATGCTGGCTTCAAAGTCGAATGGTGGGATAACAACACCGGCGACAAGGGCATCGCCACGCGTCAGACCTCGATGTTCATCAGCACACGCAGCACACCGGAATATTGCGGCCGCGGGGAATGCATCGATGGCATCTTTCTGGACCTTATCCGCGAAAAGGCCGAAACAATCACCGAGAATACCGTTTTGGTATTGCACCAGATCGGCAGCCATGGGCCATCGTATTTCTTGCGCTACCCCGAAGATGAGGCGGTCTTTGCGCCCGCGTGTGAGACGTCTGAGGTGGCCAATTGCAGCCCCGAAGACCTGCGCAATGGCTATGACAACACCTTGCTTTACAGTGATAAGGTGATGGCCCAATCGATTGATATCCTGAACGCCACTGACCGGGTTATCCCAATGGTGTTTTATGCATCAGATCACGGGGAGTCCCTTGGCGAGAACGGGCTGTATCTGCATGGCGCGCCGTGGTTCATGGCACCTTTGCAGCAAATCAAAGTACCCATGATGGTCTGGCTTTCGGACAGGTTTCAGCAAAGCCTTGGCGTCAGCATGGCGTGCCTGTCCCGAAAGTCCGCAGAACCACTGTCGCATGACAACATTTTCTCCAGCATCCTTGGCCTTGCTGACATTGTGACCGAGGTTCGCAATCCTGCGTTGGACCTGACCTCGGATTGTCGGAAAACGGAAAGCTAAGCCATGTCGGACACCCCGAAAAAACCTGAACGCACCTCCGGCATTTCGCATTTCTTCGCCGCTCTTCAATACTCTCAGGCTGGCATTCGTCGGTTGTGGCGTGAGTCCGCCTTTCGGCAAGAGGTGGCGGGTGGGGCCTTGGCGCTTGCTGTGTTGATCGGCTTTGGTGCCTCTGTCGGGCAGGTGATCGGGTTTTGTGTGCTGTGGTTGGTTCTTGCCGCCGTTGAGGCGCTGAATACTGCGCTTGAAGAACTGGTTGATCATCTTTCCCCCGAATGGTCGGCTTTCGCGCGGGATGCAAAGGATCTGGGGTCGCTGGCGGTGGCGTTTGTGATCGGGGCAAACACGCTATATGTGCTTTGGGTCATTCTGATCTGACCCAAATTGCGGCAAGTTTTCGGTTTAGAACCGTTCCAAACTTGACTTAAAGGCCCCCAAGGCGCATATCCGACTGGAACCGTCGGAGATTGCAAAATGTTTATCCAGACCGAGTCGACCCCTAACCCAGCCACGCTGAAGTTCCTGCCCGGCCAAACCGTGCTTGATATGGGAACCGCTGATTTCCCAAGTGTCGAAGCTGCGGAAAAATCTCCCTTGGCCAAGCGGATCTTTGCAGCTGCACCCGTGACCGGGGTGTTCTTTGGCAATGATTTTGTCACCGTGACGAAGGCCGAGACGGCCGATTGGCAGCATATCAAGCCTGCGATTCTTGGCGCGATCATGGAGCACTACCAATCCGGCGACGCGGTGATGGACGGCGAGGCGAAAGCCGCCGGTGGCCATGCCGAACATACCGGTGAGGATGGTGATATTGTCCGCCAGATCAAGGAATTGCTTGACAGCCGCGTGCGCCCGGCTGTGGCACAAGACGGCGGCGACATCACATTCCACGGCTTTGACCGGGGCGTGGTTTACTTGCACATGCAAGGCGCCTGTGCGGGCTGTCCGTCATCGACGCTGACCCTGAAGATGGGGATCGAGAACCTGCTGCGCCACTATATCCCAGAAGTGACCGAGGTTCGCCCCGTTGCCGCCTGAAATCGTTTTGGCGTTTGACACATCGGCGGCGCAGTGCGCCGCCGCTTTGCTTTTGCCAGACGGGACGTGCCTGATCCGCGAAGAGGCGATGGCCAAAGGCCAGGCAGAGCGCCTGATGCCGCTCTTGGCAGAGCTTTTGGCCGAAGCGGGCCTTGCCTGGCGCGATGTGACGGTCATTGGTGTGGGCACTGGCCCCGGCAATTTCACCGGCGTGCGGATCAGTGTGGCGGCGGCCCGCGGGCTTGCGCTGTCGCTGGGCGTGCCCGCCATTGGCGTCACCCGGCTGGAAGCCTTGGCCCATGGTCTGCCGCGCCCCGTGACCGTGATCGAAGACGCAAGACGAGACGAGGTTTACGTACAGCGTTTTGATGCGCGCGAAATCCAGCCTGCGTCCATTTCCTCCATTCAGGGTCTGTTCGTGGACGGGCTAATAACGGGTTCGGGCGTGGCGCTGTTGGGTCAAATCGAATGCCCTGCCGCCATGCCAATTGTGCAGGCCATAGCGCAGATTGCGGCCCTGCGACGCGAGCATGATCAGCCCCGCCCTGCCCCGTTTTACCTGCGTGGCGCAGATGCCGCACCCCCCTCTGACCCGCCGCCCGTCATCCTCGATGCCTGACGTATCGCACTGGGCGCACCTGCATTCCCTTTGCTTCACCACGCCGCGCCCGTGGTCGACGACCGAGATGGAAGCGCTGCTTTCGAGCCCGCATGTCTTTTCCCTTGGCGATTCGCGTGGCTTTGTGATTGGACGTGCGGTGGCGGGCGAAAGCGAACTGCTGACTTTGGCCGTGGATCCTACGCAACGGCGACAAGGGCTTGGCTTACGTTTGGTCGAAGACTTCCTGACCGAATCTGCCATCAGGGGTGCGGATCAGGCCTTTCTGGAAGTCGCCGCGCACAACACGGCAGCCATTGCCCTGTATCAAAGAACAAGATTCGCTCATGCTGGCAGAAGAAAGGGCTATTACACGTCGCCAGATGGTCAAAAGATAGATGCGCTTGTCATGGTTCATGCAATTTGACCTAAGGTCAAGAACAGCGGCATCGCCAGAATTTTGATCGTAAGATCAAAACTTAACCTGCGATCTAGAAATGCCACTTGACCCTTTCCGTCGACCCTGACCTAAATTGAAAACGATCTGCAACGACCCGCCTTTGCGGTGTGCGTGCGGAGCCAAAGAACGTAAACGTCGTAACGACAATCGGGAGAGTCTCCATGACTATGATGAAACACCTTCTGGGCGCGGCTGGTGCGCTGGCCCTGACCGCTGGCGTGGCCAGCGCAGAACCCGCAATCATCTTCGACCTTGGTGGCAAGTTCGACAAATCCTTTAACGAAGCCGCATTCAACGGCGCCGAAAAGTGGGCCAAGGAAACCGGTGGCACCTATAAAGAGCTTGAGATGCAGAACGAAGCGCAGCGCGAGCAAGCCCTGCGTCGTCTGGCAGAAGCTGGCGCTAACCCCGTTGTCATGACCGGCTTTGCCTTTGGCGATGTGCTCAACACTGTGGCCCCTGATTTCCCGAACACCAAATTCGCGATCGTCGACATGGTCGTTGATCAGCCAAACGTGAAATCGGTGGTCTTCACCGAACATGAAGGCTCGTTTCTGGTTGGGATGATGGCCGCCATGGCGTCCAAGACAGGCACGGTCGGCTTTATCGGCGGCATGGACATTCCGCTGATCCGCCGCTTTGGCTGTGGCTATGCACAGGGCGCAATGGCTGCGAATGCAGATGCCAAGGTTATCCTGAACATGACCGGCACCACCCCCGCCGCATGGAATGACCCGGTCAAGGGTGCCGAACTTGCCAAAGGCCAGAAAGCCCAAGGCGCGGATGTGATTTACGCAGCCGCAGGCGGAACCGGCGTTGGTGTTTTGCAAGCTGCGGCTGACGAGGGCATCTTGTCGATCGGCGTGGACAGCAACCAAAACTACATGCACCCCGGCATGGTTTTGACTTCGATGCTCAAGCGCGTCGACAATGCCGTGTACGCGGCGTTCACAGAAGGTGAAAACCTGTCATCGGGCATCAATGTGATGAGCCTTGCCAACGATGGCGTCGGCTATGCGATGGATGAGAACAACGCCTCCTTGGTAACCCCGGAAATGCAAGCTGCCGTTGATGCCGCAGCAGCCAAGATCAAATCGGGCGAGTTGGTCGTTCATGACTACATGTCCGACAACAGCTGCCCAGCAGCAAGCTTCTAAGACCTGCTGAAATAAGTGCGTGGGCCGTGCCGAGCAATCGACACGGCCCCGATCCATCGGGGGGCACATGTCTGACGCCTTTATCTGTTTCCCAAAGACTGGAGGCGCGCCATGACGACCCCGCCTGTCGCCATTGAACTCAAAGGCATATCCAAAGCCTTTGGCCCGGTTCAGGCGAACAAAGATATCAACATCGCCGTGCCACGCGGCACGATCCACGGGATCATCGGCGAAAACGGGGCTGGAAAATCGACCCTCATGTCGATTCTATACGGGTTTTACAAAGCCGACTCCGGCCAGATTTACATCAATGGCACCCTGATCCCGATCCCCGACAGCCAAAGCGCCATTCGCGCGGGCATTGGGATGGTATTTCAGCATTTCAAGCTGGTGCAGAATTTCACAGTGTTGGAAAACATCGTTCTGGGGGCCGAAGAAGGTGCCTTGCTCAACACCTCGCTTTCCAAGGCGCGGCGCGTTTTGGCGGATCTTGCCCGCGAATATGAACTGGACGTTGACCCCGACGCGCTGATCGAGGATCTGTCGGTGGGCCACCAGCAGCGGGTCGAAATCCTCAAGGCGCTGTATCGGCAGGCTGATATCTTGATTCTGGACGAACCCACCGGGGTACTGACCCCGGATGAGGCCGACCATCTGTTTCGCATCCTGCGGGGCCTGCGCGATCAGGGCAAAACGGTGATCCTGATCACCCACAAACTGCGCGAAATCATGGAGGCCACCGACAACGTCAGCGTCATGCGGCGGGGCACCATGGTGGGCACGGTGAAAACCGCCCAGACCAGCCCCGAGGAATTGGCCGAATTGATGGTGGGGCGCAAGGTTTTGCTTGAGGTTGAGAAAACCCCCGCAACGCCCGGCAAGACGGTCGTCTCGGTCGAAAATCTGCGGGTGCGCGATGATCAGGGCGTGGAGCGGTTGAAGGGAATCAGCTTTGAGATCCGCGCCGGGGAAATTCTTGGGATTGCGGGCGTGGCCGGGAATGGCCAATCAGAATTGCTGGCGGCCCTTGGCGGGATGGAAAAGGCAACGGGTCGCATCGTTCTGAACGGGACCGAGATCGCCCTTTCTGGCGCAGGATCAGACGGGCAAAGCAGGCGCAACGCAGGGATCGCCCATGTGCCCGAAGACCGCC
The DNA here is from genome assembly GCA_021741245.1 of Paracoccaceae bacterium. GTDB lineage: Bacteria > Pseudomonadota > Alphaproteobacteria > Rhodobacterales > Rhodobacteraceae > Pseudotabrizicola. Next base: position 39,988 of record JAIOYF010000005.1, on the reverse strand, counting down.
AGCATTACGGTCTGATCATGGATTTCTCTGCATGGGAAAACGTGGCCTTTGGCTATCACAATGCGCCCGAATATCAAAAGAATGCCCTTTTCATGGATAATGATGCGCTGCGCGCCGATACTGAAAAGAAGATGGCCACCTTTGACGTGCGCCCGCCAATCCCCGACCTTGCCGCCAAGAGTTTCTCGGGCGGCAATCAGCAAAAGATCGTTGTGGCCCGCGAGATCGAGCGCAACCCCGATCTGTTGCTGATTGGGCAACCGACGCGCGGCGTCGATATCGGGGCCATTGAATTCATCCACAAACAAATCGTGGCCCTGCGCGATCAGGGCAAGGCGATCTTGCTGGTCAGTGTGGAGTTGGACGAGATCATGTCCCTCTCTGACCGCATTGCCGTGATGTTTGACGGCAAGATCATGGGCCTGCGCGATCCTGCCACGACGAACGAACGCGAACTTGGCTTGCTGATGGCGGGCGTTGACTCTGCCGCTGAGCGGGGGGCTGCGTGATGGATCGTTTGCCACGTTGGGCCGATGTTGTCCTTGTTCCCCTGATCAGCCTTTTGCTTGCTGCGATCATCTCGGCGCTGGTGTTGCTGGCCATTGGGCAAAGCCCGGTCGAGGCCTTCAAGGTCATGGTCGATGGCGCGCTCGGCTCCCCCTATGGGTGGGGCTATACGCTTTACTATGCCACCAGCTTTATCTTTACCGGCCTTGCGGTGACGATCGCCTTTCATGCCGGGATGTTCAACATCGGCGGCGAAGGGCAGGCGCAGTTGGGCGGTCTGGGCGTGGCCGTTGTCTGCCTTTCCGTGCCATGGCCACATTGGACGATTGCCTTGGCCGCAGCAACCGTGGGGGCAGCGGTATTTGGGGCGGCATGGGCGGCGATCCCGGCCTATTTGCAGGCCAAACGCGGCAGCCACATCGTGATCACCACGATCATGTTCAACTATATCGCGGCGGCCTTGCTGGTGTACCTGCTGGTCGATGTGCTGCGCCCGGCGGGCCAGATGGACCCGGCCTCTGCCCGCTTTGGCGAGGCGGTCAAATTGCCCGCGCTGAACGACATTCCGCTCTTCAACTTGGTGTTCCAAAAAGCGGTTCCCGCCAATGTGACCCTCTTCATCGCGCTTGGCATGGCTTGGGTCGTCTGGGCGATTCTGTGGCGCACAAGGCTGGGCTATCAAATCCGCGCCTTTGGCAAATCCGAGGCCGCGGCCCGGTATGCCGGGATCAGCCCGACCAAGATCATCATGGTCTCGATGCTGCTATCGGGGGGTCTTGCGGGCATGATGGCCATCAACAATGTGATGGGCGAGGCGGAACGGCTTTTGCAAAACTCATCCGAAGGGGCCGGGTTCATCGGAATTGCCGTGGCACTGATGGGGCGCAATCATCCCTTTGGCGTGGTTCTGGCGGCCCTTTTGTTCGGCTTCTTGTATCAAGGTGGGGCAGAACTGGGCCTGTGGACCTCGATCCCGATTGAAATGCGCATCGTGGTGCAAGGTCTGGTGATCTTGTTCACCGGGGCCTTGGATATGATGGTGCGGATGATGCTGGCTTGGGTCTTTGGCATCTTTCGCGGGATCAAGACGGCAGGGGCACGGTGATGGATTACGCAACCCTTCTTCAACTGCTGGACACCACGCTGCGCCTTGCCACGCCGTTGTTGCTGGCCTGTCTTGCCGGGCTTTACTCCGAACGGGCGGGGATTTTCGACATTGGGCTTGAGGGTAAGATGCTGGCCGCGGCCATGGCGGCGGGGGCGGTGGCGGCCCTGAGCGGATCGGCTTGGATCGGGCTTTTGGCGGGCATTGGGGCGTCTTTGATCTTTGCTTTGCTGCATGGCGTGGCCTCTATCACCTTTCGCGGCAATCAGTTGATTTCAGGCGTGGCGCTGAACTTTCTGGCCTCAGGAATCACGGTCCTGATTGCGCAAAGCCTGTTCCGTCAGGGGGGCCGCACACCGCCGCTCAGCGGGGATGCAAGGTTCAACCCAGTGACCCTGCCCTTTGCCGAAAGCCTTAGAGACGTGCCCTACATTGGCCCGCTGTATTACGAGGTGATCTCGGGCCATTCGGTTCTGGTCTATATCGCCTTTGTCGTCGTCCCGCTGACATGGTGGGTGTTGTTTCGCACCCGTTTCGGTCTGCGGCTGCGGGCGGTTGGTGAAAATCCGGCCGCGGTGGATACGGCTGGGGTCTCTGTCGTCGGGCTGCGCTTTGCGGCGGTGGCCATCACAGGCGTTTTGTGTGGCATCGCCGGGGCCTATATGGCGACGGCGCTGCAAGCGGGCTTTGGGCGTGAGATGACGGCGGGGCGCGGCTATATCGCGCTGGCAGCGCTTATCTTTGCGAAATGGCGCCCTATTGCGGCAATGTGGGCCTGTTTGCTGTTCGGGTTTTTTCAGGCACTGGCGCTAAGACCAGATGTCGTGCAATCGGTGGTCCAGTTCAAAGTTCCGGTCCCCTTCCTCGACGCGCTGCCCTATATTCTGACCGTGCTGGTGCTTGCGGGCTTTGTCGGCAAGGCCATTCCACCCCGCGCAGGAGGCGAACCCTATGTCAAAGAACGCTGAGGCGCTGGCCATTATCCGCGCGCGGGCAGGCGATGCCCCCGTGCGCCTGGGGCTGGTGCTTGGCTCTGGTCTTGGGCATCTGGCAGGGGCAGTGGAGGGCGTCGCCATTCCCTATGCGGACTTGCCGGGTTTTCCCCACGCGGCGGTTTCCGGGCACAATCCAAACTTTGTCATCGGTCTGCTGGAAGGGGTGCGCGTCGCCGTATTTGGCGCGCGTGAGCATTACTATGAAAAAGGCAATTCTGCCGCCATGCGCCCGGCGTTGGAGGTGCTAAAGGCCCTTGGCGCGCAAAGCCTGATCGTGACCAATGCAGCGGGGTCCATGCGCCCTGATATCCCGCCCGGCGATCTGATGCTTCTTTCAGATCACATCAACTATTCCGGCCTGAACCCCCTGATCGGCGAGCCGACGGACGCACGTTTCGTGCCGATGACCGATGCGCATAATCCTGCGCTGCGGGCGGCCTTGACGGCAAGTGCGACGGCCAACGGGATTGACCTGAAACAGGGTGTTTACGCATGGTATTCCGGCCCGAGTTTTGAAACGCCAGCAGAAATCCGGATGCTGAAGCTCCTCGGTGCGGATGCGGTCGGGATGTCTACAGTGCCCGAGATTATTCTGGGCCGTTTCCTTGGGCTGGAGTGTGCGGCCATTTCCACCATCACCAATATGGCGGCGGGCATGTCGGACGAAAAGATAAGCCACGAACACACCAAGGCAATGGCGCCCCTTGGTGCGGCAAAACTGGAACGTATCTTGCGCCATTTCCTTGGCAACCTCCGATGAGGCGCATCGGGGTTTGACTTCACCGTCAAAGGCAAGCAACCCTTTGACTTGACCGCTCTTCCGCCCTTTGGGCCCGCAAAATGCAACTTTATCTTCCAATTGCCGAGGTATCGGTAAATATCTTCCTCCTTCTTGGGATTGGGGGAATCGTTGGCTTTTTGTCCGGCTTGTTTGGGGTGGGCGGCGGGTTTCTGATTACGCCGCTTTTGTTCTTTATCGGTATCCCACCGGCCATCGCTGTCGCCACCGGGGCAAATCAGGTGGTCGCCTCCTCTATTTCGGGGGTTCTGGCCCAACTGAAGCGCAAGGCCGTTGATCTGCGGATGGGCGTGGTCTTGTTGTTGGGGGGCTTGGTGGGCTCCGCCTTGGGTGTTTGGGTCTTTGCATGGCTGACAGCCGCCGGACAGGTCGATCTGTTTGTGCAACTCTCTTACGTGCTGTTCCTTGGGCTGATCGGCCTGACCATGTTTCTGGAATCGGTCCGGGCGCTTTTACGGTCCAGACGGCCCGGCGGCCCGATCCGGCGATCGCATACCCATAACTGGGTTCACGGCCTGCCGTTCAAGATGAAGTTCCGGGCCTCGGGCCTGTATATCTCGGTCCTGCCACCCTTGGGGGTGGGTGCCCTTGTCGGCTTTCTGGCGGCCATCATGGGGGTGGGGGGCGGGTTTATCATGGTGCCCGCCATGATCTATCTTTTGGGGATGCCGACAAAGGTGGTCATCGGAACCTCGCTGTTCCAGATCATATTTGTGACGGCCTTTACCACCTTGATGCATGCGGTGACCTCCAACACCGTTGACATGATCTTGGCGCTTTTGCTGATCTTGGGCGGTGTTGTTGGCGCGCAATTTGGCGCACGGTTGAGTGGCAAACTAAAAGCCGAGCAACTGCGGATACTGCTGTCTTTGCTTGTGATCGGGGTGGCGGGCAAGATTGCCCTCGACCTGCTTTTGCGCCCGGCGGAGCTGTATTCCGTGACACCGGGGTTATTGCCATGATCCGTGCCTTGGCGCTTTTCCTTCTGTTGACTTTCCCCGCCTATGCGGATGAAGAGATCATTGCGGGGCTCAGCCAGAACAGGGTATCAATCACCGCTGATTTCGCGGGATCAGAGATCTTGATCTATGGTGCAGTCAAGCGTGACGGTCCCGTCCCGGGTGGGTCCAAGCTTCAGGTCTTGATCACGGTTGAGGGGCCATCCACCCCAATCACCGTGCGAAAAAAAGAGCGTCGCGCGGGGATCTGGATCAATACCGAAGCTGTTCAAATTGGCTCGGCCCCCTCGTTCTATGCGATTGCCACCACCGGACCGATGGCAGACGTGTTGACCCAGACCGAGGATTTGCGTCATCAAATAACCATCCCAAGGGCCATTCGCGCCGTTGGGATTTCGGATCAGGCAAGGGACGCGCCGGGGTTTGTCGAAGCCTTGGTGCGGATACGCCAAGACGAAGACCTGTATCGGCTTTCGGAAAACTCGGTTTCCCTGACCCAAGACACCTTGTTTCGGACTGATGTGATCTTGCCCGCCAATCTGACCGAAGGGGCCTACCGGGTGCGCATGTTTCTAACACGCGATGGTGCGGTGGTGGATCGGCTTGAGCGCCGGATCAACGTGCGCAAAGAGGGGCTGGAGCGGTTTTTGTACAATCTTTCGCGTGAGCAGCCGCTGATCTATGGGCTCCTATCACTGTTGATCGCGGTTGTTGCAGGCTGGGGGGCCTCGGCGGCCTTTCGGCTGATGAAAGCCTAGACCAGCCCCGCGCGCAGCTTTGGCCACATCCATGCCGCAGACAGGCCGCGTACTGCGTTCATGATCATCAGCGCTGCCCACAATCCATGGTTTCCAATCCATGGAATAAGCGTCAGGCAGGCCAGCAGATAGCCCAGAACCGAGATCGCCACGCAGGTCAGCATCGCGCGGGTCAACGTGGCCCCAATAAAGATACCGTCGAACATCCAGCTTGCGACCCCGATCATCGGGGCCGCAATGATCCATGGCAAATAAAGCCGTGCCTCAACCCGCACATCGGGGGCCGTGGTCATCAGGTCGATCAGCACCGGACCAGCAACGGCAAAGCCAAGCGCCATCAACAGGCTGCCGCCAAATCCCCAGCTCATCGACAGCCGTGCGGCGCGCTGAACATCATGCCGCGCCCGCGCCCCAACGGCCTGCCCAACCAGCGTTTCTGCCGCTGCGGCAAACCCATCCAGAGCATAGGCCGTGATCGCCAGGAATTGCATCAAAACCTGATTGGCGGCCAAGGGCACATCCCCAAACCCTGCGGAGAGGAACATAAAGGAGGTAAAGGCACCTTGCAGCAAAACGGTGCGCAGCAAGATCGCGCTGTTGACCGAAATCATCCGCAAGATGGCCGACCTGTCGCGCAACCGCCCAAAGGCCGGGGCAAAGGCCTGGCCAAAGGCATCGCGGCACAGCCACAGACCAAGGGCAATCCCTGTCCACTCCGCAATCAGCGACGCGACGGCCACCCCTTCAACGGACCAGCCCAGACCCATGACAAAGATCAGATCAAGAACCGCGTTGACGCCATTGATCCACAGTTGCAGACCAAGCACCGCACGGGTGCGCTCAATGGCGATCAGCCAGCCATTCACCGCATATAAGGCGATGGTGGCAGGCGCCCCCCAGATTCGGATGTCCAGATAACGCTGCGCAAGGGTTTCCACTTCGGCCGTGGCAGGCGCAAGTTGGAATGCCCCCCAGATCAGCGCGCCTTGGGCCGACACAATGACCATCCCCGCCACAACGGCAATCAACAGCGCGCGGTAGAGCGTCGCGTCCCGCTCTGCCAGATTTCCGGCACCGTGGGCTTGGGCGGCAAGGCCCCCCGTCCCCATGCGCAAAAAGCTGAACACCCAGTAAAGCGAGGCAAGGATCACCGCGCCAATGCCAACAGCCCCGATCGGGGCCGCCTGCCCCAATTGACCAACCACCGCCGTATCGACGGCGCCAAGGATCGGCACCGTGACGTTCGACACGATAAAGGGCCAGCTGATCGCCCAGATGCGGGCGTTCGTGATGGTGGTCATTCGGCAAGCTCATCCGGGCCCGGTGGCATCAGGAAATGACCGGTTCCTTGGGCAAAAAGGCGGCTGCGATTGTCTTGCCACGCCTCCACATGAACCGAGGCAAAGCGCCGGCCTGAACGATTGATCCGCGCGCGGGCATAGGCATCGCGGGGCACGCCCGAGCGCAGATAATCCACGGTAAAATCGATGGTCTTTGGCAACCGGATTACGGGCATTGGGTCGATTGCCTGAACCCGCCCGCTTTCGATTTCTTCCCACAGGCTGGCCCATGACAACTCGATGATCGCGGCAACCTCAAGAAACGCGGCGGTAACACCACCGTGCAGCGCGGGAATGGTCGGATTGCCGATCAGTTTTTCGCTGAACGGCAAGATCGCCGTCAATTCATCCCCCCGGCGGTCGAACTGGATGCCCAAAAAGGAAACGTAGGGCAGACCAGACACGAGGCTGCGCAAGGCCGCGTCGCGCCGTTGTTTCACCACCTGAACAGGTTCGGCGCCCGGCTTCATGGCTTCCACTCCCTTGGCCGCTCCAGCGTAAAGGCGCCTGTGGCGGCAGCAACGGGGTGGTCGGTATCGTCATCCGTCGCCGTGACGCGGACAAAGGCCACGGATCTGGTCACATGATAACATTCGGCCCGCGCCGTGATCCGCTGCCCCGGTGTGGCCGAGCGGAAGTAGTCGATCCGCAAATCCAGCGTTGCCGTCGCAATGGGCGCGGTTGGGTGGCTCATGACCGAAGCACCCGAGGTCGTGTCCATCAGCGCAGAGACCGCACCACCATGAATAACCCCAGTCGTCGGGTCGCCCACAAAGCGCGGATCGTATTCCATATAGATCGTTGCATGTCCGTCACCCAACGCGTCGCAGACCATCCCCAAGGCCCTTGCATGGGGGATTGCTTCGATAAACTGTCGGGCACGGCGCAGGTGATCGGTCATTCGGATTCCTCTGCCGCCCATATTCCCCCCTTCGCTGGCAGCTTCAAGAGCCAGCATGCCCAAGCCCTGCCCCAACCTCTTCTGGGAACCGTTGCGTGATGGCCAAGTCCGCAATATTGTGCAGACTTGGAGGAGAATGATGATCGACAGCACCCGCCTCAGTTTCAAGGATATGTGCGCCAAGTTCGACGTCACGGCGCGAACCCTGCGTTACTATGAGTATTTTGAATTGCTGTTCCCCGAAAAGGAAGGTCGAGCGCGGTTTTACGGGCCCAGCGACATCGCCCGCATGACCCTGATCTTGCGGGGGCGGCGCTTTGGTTTTTCGCTGGAGGAAATCCGGCAATGGCTTTTGATGTATCGCCAGATGGGCACGCGGCCACAATTGGAAACCTTTCTTGGCCTTGCCGACAGACAATTGTCTGAGTTGGAGCGTCAACGGGTGGAGATTGATGCCACGATTGACGATCTAAAGGCCCTTCGGCAGACGACGGCCTCCGCCCTTTCCAAACTGGACTGATCCTAAGGCTCCGATGGATGGCTCCACCTGACATCGCGTCATGCCCATCTGTGACGTGACGTTACACTGACGTTAACGTAAACTGCTCTGGTATGCTTTAGGGTAAGGACCCATCTCATCATCACGATGAGATTTGCGCCACGAGAGTTATCATGTTGACAGAAGACACCCTTTCCATACGCCAAATGTGCGACGCCTTTGAGGTCACCCCTCGGACGTTGCGTTTTTACGAATCCAAAGAATTGCTGTTTCCAATTCGCCAAGGGACCAAACGCTTTTTTACCCGCCGTGATCGCGCGCGGCTGAAGCTGATTTTGCGCGGCAAGCGTTTTGGCTTCAGCCTCGAAGACATCCGCCAGATCCTCGATCTTTATGATGAGGATGGTTCAAATGAGGCGCAAGCCCTCAAGACCTATGAACTGGCGCAGGCCCGTCTTGCGCAGATGGAGGCGCAGCGGGCCGAACTGGATGTCGCGATCACCGAATTGCGCAATGAACTCAAGGCCAGCGAACCGATGATCGCCGGATTCCGCCGCGCCGCCGAATAACAAAACTGCCCAAGGGAGACCCAGATGCCAAGCTACACCGCCCCCGTAAAGGATATGCAGTTCATCTTGCACAATGTGCTGAAGGTCACCGCTGCGGATACACCCGGCTACAGTGATCTGGATGAGGGGTTCACCTCTGCCGTGCTGGAAGAGGCGGGCAAGGTAGCCTCCGAGGTGCTGGCCCCCCTGAATGCCATCGGCGACCGAGAGGGCTGTGTCTTGGAGAACGGCGTCGTGCGTACGCCAACCGGCTTCAAGGCCGCCTTTGATGCGATGCGCGAAGGGGGCTGGACCGCGCTTGACTGTGACCCCGACTATGGCGGGCAGGGTCTGCCCTATCTTATGGGCACCGCCGTGGGGGAGATTTTCGTCAGCGCCAACATGGCCTTCAACATGTATCAGGGCCTGACCCATGGGGCCTATTCCGCCATTCACACCCACGGCACGGCAGAGCAAAAGGCCAAATACCTGCCACCAATGGTGTCATGCGACTGGACCGGCACCATGAACCTGACAGAGCCGCATTGCGGCACCGATCTGGGGCTGATGCGCACCAAAGCCGAACCGCAGGCCGACGGCAGCTACCGCATCACCGGGCAGAAGATCTTCATCTCGGCGGGCGAGCATGATCTGGCCGAAAACATCATCCATCTTGTGCTGGCCAAGGCCCCCGGCGGGGGTGAGGGCACAAAGGGGATTTCGCTGTTCATCGTGCCAAAGTTTCTGGTGAATGATGATGGCAGCCTAGGCGCACGCAACGCGCTTTCGGTCGGCAAGATCGAAGAGAAAATGGGCATCCACGGCAATGCCACCTGCGTGATGAACTATGATGGTGCGACGGGTTGGCTGCTGGGGGATCTGCACAAGGGCATGCGCGCCATGTTCACCATGATGAACGAAGCGCGGCTTGGCGTCGGCCTGCAAGGCTATGCCGTGGCCGAAGCCGCCTATCAAAACGCGCTCGCCTATGCCAAGGACCGCCTTCAGGGTCGCGCCGTCACCGGAACCGAAAACCCATCCGGCCCCGCCGATCCGCTGATCGTGCACCCCGATATCCGCCGCAACCTGATGGAACAGAAATCCTTTGTAGAAGGCGCGCGCGCCCTTACTTTCTGGGGGGCATCCTTGATCGACCGCTCGGTGCGTCAGGGGGATGCCGCCGCTGAGGGGCTGGTCAGCCTGATGATCCCGGTGATCAAGGGCTTTCAGACCGACAAGGGGTTCGAGATGGCCGTGCAGGCCCAGCAAGTCTTTGGCGGGCATGGCTATATCGAGGAATGGGGCATGTCGCAATTCGCCCGTGACGCCCGCATCGCCCAGATTTACGAGGGCGCCAATGGTGTGCAAGCGCTTGATCTGGTCGGCCGCAAGCTGGCCCAAGATGGCGGCAAGCACGTCATGGCGTTTTTTGAGATGGTAAAGGCCGAGTGCCGTGCCCATGACGGTGATGACCGAATGAAGGGCTTTACAGACCCGCTGAAGATGGCCTCGAAACAACTGCAGACCGCAGGTATGTTTTTCATGCAAAACGGCATGAAGAACCCCAATGCCGCCCTGTCAGGATCCTATGACTTCATGCATCTGATGGGCCATGTCTGCCTTGGCCTGATGTGGACGCGGATGGCGAAAGCCGCCTTTGAGGCATTGGATGCCGGGGCCACGGACACGGATTTCTACCAAGCCAAGATTGCAACAGGCCGCTTTTACATGGCGCGCCAGCTGCCTGCCTGCATGATGCACCTTGCCCGAATTGAATCCGGGGCCGAGACCGTGATGGCGCTGCACGCCGACGCGTTCTAAGCTGCGGTCCGGGGTCCAGCGTTCCCGGACACCGAAAAGGAGACGCCGATGCCAAAACGTTTTCGCCTGACCCGTCGCTTTCCGGTTGCCATGACCGAGGACGGCTATCGCCGTCTGAAACGGTTCGCCAGCGAGGCGGGACTGGATGAGGGTGAGGCCCTGTCGTTTCTGTTTGAGCATTTCGACAGTGTGATGAACACCGACAACCTGACCCATCGCTTGCGGCTGTTCAATTCGGAACTCGATGACCGCAAACGCTAAGCTTGCACTGGGCTGCGATGAAACAACTCCACGGGGCTCGGGGGCGCAACGCCCCCAAGACTTCCGCAAAAACCAACCCTGGGAGGGGCACGAGATGACGGTTAAACTCTATTGCTTTGGCGAAAGCGGAAACGCCTATAAGGTCGCCCTGACCCTGACCATGGCCGAAATGGATTGGGAACCAATCTACGTTGATTTCTTCAATGGCGAGGCCCGGACCGAGGCGTTTCGGGCGATCAACCCGATGGGTGAGGTGCCGGTTCTGGTCGATGGCGACATGACCCTGACCCAATCGGGGGCGATCCTTGACTATGTCAGTTCGCGGACGGGCAAGTTTGGCGGACGATCGGCCGTAGCTCGGCGCGAAATCCTGCGCTGGATGTTCTGGGACAATCACAAGCTTTCAGGTCTGGCTGGCAGCACCCGTTTCTTGATGAACTTCATGCCCGCAGACAAACGCCCCGCCGAGGTGATCGCCTTTCAGCAAGGTCGCCTAAAGGCATCTTACAAGGTGCTCAATGACCATCTGGCAAGCAATGACTGGCTCGTGGGCGACGCGCCGACGATTGGTGATTTCAGTTGCTGTGGCTATCTTTATTACCCCGAGCCCTTTGGCTTTGAACGCAAGGACTGGCCCCATATCGACGCATGGCTGGACCGCATTGCCGCCCTGCCCGGCTGGAAAGCCCCCTATGACATGATGCCCGGCAACCCCTCTGACCGGGCGTGAAGGAGAGTTTGATGACCGAAGCCTATATCTATGACGCCGTCCGCTCCCCCCGCGGCAAGGGCCGCCCTGACGGCGCTTTGCATGAACTGACATCGGTTGCGCTGTCGGCCAAGATCCTGAACGCTGTCAAGGATCGCAATGGCTTGCAGGGCCACGCGGTTGAGGATGTGATCTGGGGGAATGTGACCCAAGTGGGCGAACAGGGCGGCTGCCTTGCGCGGTCTGCCGTACTGCTGTCAGACCTTGATCAAAGCATCCCCGGCCTTGCCATAAACCGCTTTTGCGCCAGCGGGATGGAGGCGGTGAACATCGCCGCCAATCAGGTGCGCGGCGGGGCAGGTCAGGCCTATATCGCAGGCGGGGTCGAGATGATGGGCCGTGTCGCCATGGGCAGCGATGGCGCGGCGATTGCGGTTGACCCTTCGCTTGCGATGAAAACCTATTTCGTGCCGCAGGGCATTTCCGCCGACATTATCGCCACCGAATACGGCTTTACCCGCGATCAGGCCGATGCTTTGGCGGTAGAAAGCCAAAAGCGGGCGGCGGCGGCATGGGCGGACAATCGCTTTGCCCGATCCATCGTTCCGATCATCGATCAAAATGGCCTGCCGATCCTCGGGGTTGACGAATACATGCGGCCCGGCACTGACATGCAGACGCTTGGCGCCCTGAAGCCCGCGTTCAAGGATATGGGCGAGTCCATGCCCGGTTTCGACAAGATCGCGCTGATGAAATACCCGCATCTGGAACGGATCAACCACATCCACCACGCCGGCAACTCCAGCGGTATCGTCGATGGGGCGGCGGCTGTTCTGATTGGTAATGCAGAGTTCGGAAAGGCTCATGGACTGAAACCCCGCGCGCGCATCCGCGCCACGGCCAAGATCGGCACCGATCCCACGATCATGCTGACAGGCCCAGTGCCTGTGACCGAGAAGATCCTGAAAGACGCGGGCATGTCGATCAGCGACATTGACCTGTTTGAGGTGAATGAGGCCTTCGCCTCGGTCGTTCTGCGCTTCATGCAGGCCTTTGATGTCGACGCAGCAAAGGTCAACGTCAACGGCGGCTCCATCGCCATGGGCCACCCCTTGGGGGCAACAGGGGCCATCATCATCGGCACCTTGCTTGATGAGTTGGAGCGTTCGGGCAAGGGCGTGGGTCTGGCAACGCTGTGCATCGCCAGCGGCATGGGGGCAGCCACAATCATCGAGAGGGTGTGATGCCGAAAATTGACCAAGTCAAAGTTCCCGTAAAGACCGGCTCGATCTATCCTGCGCCCTATGCCGCGATGATGGCCGGGCGTTCCAGCCTGCGCTTGGGCGAGGCCGGGGGGCTGACGCAGTTTGGCGTCAATCTGGTGACACTCGCCCCCGGCGCGCTGTCCAGCTTGCGCCATTGGCATTTGGCCGAGGATGAGTTTGTGATGGTCACCGAAGGCGAATGCACCTTGATCGAGGATGCGGGCGAAACGGTGATGCGGCCCGGCGATTGCGCGGCCTTTCCGGCCAATACGCCTGATGGCCATCACTTCATCAACCGCACGAACGCCCCTGCCGCCTTTCTTGTCATCGGGTCCAAAGCCGTGCGTGAAGTTGCCACCTATTCCGATGTCGACCTTGTGCTGACACTGGAACGCGGCATTGCAACCTTTACCCAAAAAGACGGCAGCCCCTACAAGGTTCCCCACTGATGCCCAAGATCACCCTGCCTGCCTTGCAGAACGAAGATGCCCCGGCGCATCCGATCCTTGGGCCGGGGGGCGGGCCCTACAGCTATCAACTGATGTCAGATCCCGGCGGGTTGACCCAGTTCGGCGCGTTCACGGAAACCCTGCCGCCGGGCTCCAGTTCCAGCTTTCGCCACTGGCACGAGACCGAGGATGAGATGGTCTATGTGCTGTCGGGCGAAGTTGTGTTGATGGAAGACGACGAAACGATCCTGCGCGCAGGCGAGGCGGCTGCATGGCCCGCAGGGCATCCCATCGGCCATTGCCTGACCAACCGCAGCACCCAAGATGCAACGTATCTGGTGATCGGCACCCGCAACATGCGCGATACCATTCACTATCCCGACCATGACCTGATCACCCACAAGGATGGCAAGGCCCGGCGCTATACCCACGCCGATGACTTCGAAAGGAAGGTTTAGGTGCCCGCGCTGCAATTGCTGCAATCCTATCTGGACGAGATCGGCACCGCCGTTCTGGTTGGCGATTGGGAGACATATCGCAACCATGTGCACCTGCCCTTTACGCTGATCACCGAAACCGCAACGCTGAACGTGACCACCGAAGCCGAGCTGAAGCGGGGCTTTGACAGCTTTCACGAGATGCTGAAATTCCAGAGGGTGACGGACTATGTCCGGCTGGCAGAATCGGCGGTTGATATCAGCGATCACCTGATTTCGGGACGCTATGTGTCCCATTTCATTGCCGGATCGCATCGGATCGTGCCCCCGTTCCGATCCACCATGACGCTACGGCTCGTCGGCAACACTTGGCGGGCAGTGGCGATTACAAATTCGATTTCCAACATGCAGTGGCCCATTCAGGTGCCGCGCGTGGACCAGCCCCTGAAAGGAACAGACGAATGACCGATTTCACCTATGCCATGGACGCTGATGGCGTTGTCACCCTGACATGGGATGTGGCGTCCAAGTCCATGAACGTGATGTCCACGGCCGCCTTTCAGCAGCTGAGCGACATGGTGGATCGCGCGCTTGCTGATCCGGCGGCCAAGGGGATCATCCTGACCAGCGGCAAAAAGGATTTCGCGGGTGGGATGGATCTGAACGTCATCGCCAAGATGCGCGAGGATGGGGGTGCCGCCGGGATCTTCAACGGTGTGATGGGGATGCATGCCGTGATGCGCAAGATCGAACGCGCCGGGATGGACCCAAAGACGCTCAAGGGGGGCAAGCCCATCGTTGCGGCCCTGCCCGGCACCGCCCTTGGCATCGGGCTGGAACTGCCGCTGTGCTGTCACCGCATCATCGCCGCCGACAATCCAAAAGCCAAGATCGGCCTGCCGGAGATCATGGTCGGCATTTTTCCCGGTGCGGGCGGCACCACGCGCCTTGTGCGCAAGTTGGGGGCGATGATGGCGGCCCCCTTCTTGCTGGAGGGTAAGCTGTCAGACCCCAAATCCGCCAAAGCCGCTGGCTTGATCGACGAGGTCGTGGCCCCGCAGGACCTGCTGACCCGCGCCAAGGAATGGGTCTTGTCGGCCAAGGATGCCGATCTGGTGAAACCATGGGATGCCAAGGGCTATAAAATGCCCGGAGGCACGCCCTATCATCCGGCAGGTTTCATGACCTTTGTCGGCGCATCCGCTATGGTGCATGGCAAGACGATGGGTGTCTATCCGGCGGCCAAGGCCCTGCTGAGCGCGGTTTATGAAGGGGCGCTTGTGCCCTTTGATACCGCATTGAAGATCGAGGCGCGGAATTTCACCTCGGTCCTGATGAACCCATCGTCAAGCGCCATGATCCGCAGCCTGTTCATCAACAAAGAGGCGCTGGAAAAGGGGGCGAACCGACCTGAGGCCCCCGATCAGACCGTGAAAAAGCTGGGCATCATCGGGGCGGGCATGATGGGGGCGGGCATCGCCTATGTCAGCGCCAATGCGGGAATCGAGGTAGTGCTGATCGACGCCGCGCAAGAGGCCGCAGATCGTGGTCGCGCCTATTCCGAAAGCATCCTCGACAAGGGCATTCAGCGCCGCAAGGTCACGCCCGAGAAAAAGGCCGAAGTGCTGGCCCGCATCACCGCCACCACCGATTACGCGGCCCTTGCGGGCTGTGACCTGATCGTGGAGGCGGTGTTTGAGGATATGAAGATCAAGGCCGATGTGACGGCACGGGTCGAGGCCGCCGTGGGGCCCGAGTGCATCTTTGCCACCAACACCTCCACCCTGCCGATTTCCGATCTGGCAAAGGCGAGCGGGCGGCCGGAACAGTTCATCGGCATCCACTTCTTCTCGCCCGTCGACAAGATGATGCTGGTCGAGATCATTCGCGGCAAACAGACCGGTGACCGCGCCGTGGCCAAGGCGCTGGATTTCGTCCGGCAAATCCGCAAGACGCCGATTGTCGTCAACGACGCGCGGTTCTTCTACGCCAACCGCTGCATCATCCCCTATATCAACGAAGGCATCCGCATGGTGGCCGAAGGGGTGGAGCCTGCACTGATTGAGAACGCGGCGAAACTGGTCGGCATGCCACTGGGTCCGCTGCAGTTGGTCGATGAGACCTCGATCGACCTTGGAGTGAAGATCGCCAAAGCCACGAAAGCGGCCATGTGCGATGCCTATCCGGATGGCGCGGTGGACGATGTGCTGTTCTGGATGGCCGATCAGGGCCGGATGGGCAAAAAGGCCAATGCGGGTTTTTACGCCTATGACGCGGCGGGCAAGCGCGACGGGCTTTGGGAGGGTCTTGCCGGGCAATATCCGGTGAAAGACACTCAGCCTGACCTGACCGAGGTGCAGCACCGCCTGCTGATGGCGCAGGTGCTGGAGGCGGTTCGGGCGCTGGAAGATGGCGTTCTGACCGACATCCGCGAAGGCGATGTAGGCGCGATCCTTGGCTGGGGCTTTGCGCCATGGTCGGGCGGGCCGTTCTCATGGCTCGACATCATCGGCGCGCCCCGCGCGGTCGAGATTTGCGAAGGCCTGACGGCAACACACGGTCCGCGCTTTGAAACCCCGGCCTTGCTGCGCGAGATGGCGGCGAAGGCGCAGACATTCTACGGTGCTGTGGCTACGAAGGCTGCTTAGTCGGCAACCAAACCAGTGCGGTGCTGCCCCAACGTACGAAGGGTGGCACCGGCCTCTTGCGCCATAAGACAGGCGATCAGATGGCGGGCCTGTGCCAGCGTATAGTTTACATGCTGCGCCGCTTGCCAATCCGCATCTGAATAGGGATCGCCGGGGCAAGACAGCAAGACGCCGCGACTGGCGTAAACCACCTGTGGCGTTTCGAATTCCAGCAAGACCGCTGCCGCCCCTTCCGGGGGGCGCATGCGCGCGATGCCACGCCACCCTTCCATCGCCTGCGACGGGATCAGGGCAAAGGGGTCGCCATATAGTGTCTCGGCGATATCGGCCTCGATCAGCACCTTTTGCTCGGGCAGCAAGATCAACTCATCCCGGTTATCAAGCGCCCAAGCCGGGACCAGCAAAGGCCAATGAGACAGCGAACCCGTTCCAAGGGCGACGACACGGGCCGAAGTCACCGGCTGCGGTCCGTTGTCAAAGGTCAGAACCTCGCTGCCGGGAACCAAACTGGAGGCCGCGCGCCAGCCAAGCGGCGTCGCAATCGGAGTCGCCGCGGCAATCCCCTCGGCCACGACCGAAGGGGCAGAACGCTCTTTGCTTTCCGGCCCCAGCCAGACCATCGTCACCCCGTTCTGATCACCCTGCGGTGCCCTTGTTCCAAAAGCGCATTCCCCGGACAGGCTCAATCTGAACCCAAACGATCACGCCGCGCTAGGGCAAACGCGCGGCACTGGCCTGACAGAAACAAGGCACAGCCCCAAAAATCAACGCAATCAATCGAAATGATAGCCAAAACGAGCGATATCCTCGGCGCAGAGCGTGGCGACAAGGGCGGCATCAGCATCGCTGAAATAGGGCCGCCAATCGGGCAAACGGTCAGAGGCATTGCTGCGGCCCATCTTCAGCTTGAACCCCACGTGGTTTTCAAAGGGTGCCAAATCCTCGGACAGGGCCTCCAATCGGACAAAGGCGCGGGCCCGCTCGCTGCCCGTTCGATCCCGCATCCATGCCCCATAGGGCCACAAAAGCAGGCTTTGGCGGGTCTGTGCGTGATTCAGAAAGCCGGAAAAATCATGGGTTTTGGCAAGGCCAACTGCGGGATGGGCAAAGGATTGATCGCGCAGCCAGTGATAATAGCTGACCGCCCGGTCCCATGGGTTGCGCACAAGGCAAAAGGTAAAGGCATCCGCGATCTCATCGTCGCTGAGCAAACCCGCGATATCGGCAAGCGTCGAATGCTTCCACAGCCGCCCGGCTGACTTGACACCATGCAGCCTGTGACGTCGCGCCCGCGCCTTTGGGGTGTCACCGATCAAGATGTCATCCTTCAGCGCCTTGGCCTCCAAGGCCAGAGAAAGCGCCGTGCCGCCCGTCTTGGGGATGTGAACAAAGATAAAGCGCCGTCCCTTTGAGATGATCATGTCACCCCCAGAAACAAAAAGCCGCCGCGCGGGGCATCGAGCCCCGTGCGACGGCGTTGCCACGGCCTGCCGCACCCGGTCACAGAACACCAATGTGGGAGGGGCGAACAGGACACCTGCATCAGACCTTGTTTGGAGGCACCCGGCCTTCGGCAAAGGCAATCAGATTGTCCACCGCCATCATCCCCATATTGGCGCGCACCTCCAGTGCTGCCGTGCCAAGATGCGGTAGCAGGGTGACATTCTCCATCGCCACAAGCGAGGCTGGCACCTTTGGTTCAAACTCGTAAACGTCCAACCCAGCCCCCGCAATCGCCCCGCGTTGCAAAGTATCGATCAAAGCCACCTCATCCACCACATCACCGCGGCTGATGTTGACGAAGATCGCATGGGGCCGCATCTGCGCAAGGGTTGCCGCATTGATCAGGTGATGGGTCTCTTTGCCGCCCGGAACAGCGACCACAACGATATCCGCAGCCATGGCCTCACCCAAGGGGACTTGCCGCGCCGGCACGCCCGGATCGGCGATGACCGAGCGGTTGAAAAACACCACCTCCATCCCAAAGCCCGCCTGACACCGCTTGGCAATGGCTTTGCCAATCCGCCCCATGCCGATGACCCCAAGACGCTTGCCAGACACATGCATCCCCAGCATCTGGATCGGGTGCCACCCCTGCCACGACCCCTCCCGCAGCATCCGCTCCCCCTCACCTGCCCGCCGGGCCGTCATCAAGATAAGCGTCAGGGCGATGTCGGCGGTTGCATCAGTAACGGCGCCCGGCGTGTTGGACACAGCGATCCCTGCAGCACCTGCGGCGGCCACATCGATATGGTTGTAGCCCACGCCAAAATTGGCAAGCATCCGGGCGCGCGGTTGGCCGACGTCAGCAAACACATCCGGCTGATAGCGGTCGCCCAAGGTTGGCAAGACCAAGTCATAGTCCTGCAAACTGTCGCGCAATTCGCGCGGTGTCAGCGGCAAGGTGCTGGCGCGGGCCGTGACATCGAACCTTGCCCGGGCGGCTGCCATCACTTCGTCGGGAAGTGGGCGTGTGATCAGCAGTTTCATCAAAACATCCTTCCGCCAAGCGGCACATCTTTGTCAGGCGTCAGCAGCACAACCTCGCCTTCGGTATCAGGAACGCCCAGAACAAGCACCTCGGACCTGACCTTGCCAATCTGACGTGGCGGGAAATTGACGACCGCCATCACCTTGCGCCCCACCAACCCCTCGGGGGTGTAATGCCGTGTGATCTGTGCAGATGAGCGTTTTTCGCCGATCCCGTCCCCGAAATCGACCCAAAGCTTGATGGCCGGTTTGCGCGCCTCGGGGTAAGGTTCGGCGCGGGTGATGACGCCCACGCGAATATCGACCTTTTGGAAATCATCATAGCTGATCATTTTCCCAACTCCCGCCCCCGATCCGCTGCGGCCTTGACGGCACGGCGCAACAAGGGGGGGAAACCGGTTTCAGCCTCCATCAGCACCGCAAGGGCGGCAGCCGTCGTGCCACCGGGCGAGGTGACGTTGATGCGCAACTGCTCGGCGCTTTCGGGGGCGCGGTGGGCCAGTTCCCCGGCCCCTGTCACCGTCGCACGGGCCAGTTGCATCGACAGTTCCGGCGACAACCCCTCAGCCACGCCAGCGGCCGCCAGCGCCTCGATCAGGTGGAACACATAGGCGGGGCCAGAGCCTGACACGGCCGTGACCGCATCCATCTGATGCTCACCCTCCAGCCGCACCACCTGCCCGACGGCGGCCAGCAAAACCTCGGCCAGATCCAGATCATCCCCAGTTGCAGCCCCGTTGCCGACAATCGCCGTGATACCGCGACCAACGGCAGCTGGCGTGTTGGGCATGGCCCGCACGATGTGGGTGCCTTGACCAAAGACCGCCTCATAGGTCGCGATGGTTGTTCCAGCGGCCACCGTCAGGATCAGCGTGTCCTTACCCCCAAAGCCCGCGATCAGGGGCAGCGCCGCCCCCATCATCTGCGGCTTGACCGCAATCAGAACCACGGCTGGCGATTCTGGCATTCCCACATTCAGGTGCAGCCCTTTGGCCGCCAATTCCTGAACCCAAGGCGAAGGGTTCGGGTCCAGAACCCAAGTCGCGCGCACATCAAGACCCCGGCCCAGCCATCCTTCCAGCATGGCCGAACCCATCTTACCGCAGCCCAGCAAAACCAAACCGCTTTCGTTAATCTTGTCCAAGGTCATTATCTTCCCCGCTCTCACGGGGACAAGGTTAGGCCCGACCGTAGGCCTCGGCAATGGCGACTTTCATCGCATCGGCGGGGGATTTGTCACCCCAGCCAACCAATTGGAACGCCGGATAGAACCGCTCGGCCGCCATCACCGCACTGGCGATCAGACGGTCAATCTGTTCGGTGCTGGCATATTGCCCCCCTGACAACAGCAGGCCATAGCGCCAGACCATCAGCTTTTGTTCGGTCCAATATGTGAAGGCACCCGTCCAAACCATATCATTGCAACGGTTTATCACATCGAAAAGCCCCGCAAGCTTGCCTTCTGGCGGCTCCATCTCAAAGGTGCAGATCAGGCGCAAAGTCTCATCCTGGGCCGACCATGCAAGGGTAAGCGAGTATGTCCGCCACTGCCCCTCGACCGCCATGGCGATCTGATCATCCGTGACGCGGTCGAACTCCCATTCATGGTGTTCGGCCAGCGTTTCCACGATGTCAATTGGATGCATTTCATCGCTTGACAGAAAGTCTTCGGAAATTGACATTGCCCCGCCTCATTATGGTGCTTTACGCGGGGCTGAACCCACGAAATGCTGGGTGTCTGGCAAGAAGCTGCGTTAACCCGACACAGCCCTTACTAAATATGGTGTGGCAGAAGCGAAAGCCTGTAAAGTGATTTCTTGGCAAAACAACTGTGGACAACTCACATTCGTCGCAAATTTATGGAGATACGGGTAGGGAGCCGCACCATTTGTCACTCAAAACACTTCGTCTGCGGGTTTTGACACTATAGAATAGGATGGTGGATATGGCATTGTGCGGAATATGCCCAAGCGTTTAGGTTCGGAATGATGGGGCGTTCCAAGATTGGATCAATGGCTAGGACAGACGCCGATGAACGGGCCTCATAACCGCAAAGCTGCCCCGGATGCGGCCCTTCCCCATTGGAGCTGGTCTTTGGTGGGCACAGCGATGCAACCGCAGCGTGCCATCGACCAACCCACCGAACCCGGAGAGGCCTTTGTCTTTCGGGATTTTGAGCGGTCAAAGGTGCGCGCCATTCGACTGGCGATCGAGGCATACCCCCTTCGCTATTCGATTGTCTTCCTTGCCATGGTTCTGTTCTGGACGGCCCTCATGTCCGCCGCTTCGGGGTTGCATGGCAACAATTCCATTGCCCTGAACCTTACGCCGCATATCGCGCTCTATTGCGCCATTCTGGGGATCTTCTTTTATCCGTTTCGCCTGCTCTGGGTTCCGTTTGCAACCTTTGTGGGGGTGTTCGCCTATCCGTTCTTTCAGCCCTTTGTGACCGAACAGCCTTGGTACCAAACAATTGGCTTCGAATTGCATCTGGTCTGGCACCTGTTTGCGTTGAACATCGCCGCCGCGGGCATCATCGGCATGACGATGAGGGTCTTTTTTGCCTATTGTGAGCAGCACGTGCGGCCCCATTTGGCGGATCTCTGGCTTTGCCTGTTTTCCTATTCCGTGTTTGTCACGATCTGCCTTTTGCAACTCTACCTGTCGATCCAGACAGTTCCGACATTTGCACCAAATCTGGCGTTGCGCGTCGGCTTTGACGACGATCTGGCGATACTGACCTTCAATCGGATCTTTCGGGGCGGCGTTGTCCTGACGGGCTTTTTGTTGGCTGCCATTGAATTCCCGGATCGCCGCGAACTCCGCCTTGGCCTTGCCTGCGCAACCTTTTTTCCAACCATCGGCCTGCTGCAAAGCTTTGGGTTTTCGATGTATCCAATGCTGGACATTGCCTTGTTTGCGATTGTTCTGGTGATCTTGTTGCCCGTGCCGTCGGGCATTCTGGCCTGTATCGTTGGCATCCCCTTCTATTCCGCGATGACGGGGCAATTCCTGAACGATGCAGTCCAGACGGACCCTGCGACCATTTTGCTGGAACGCTATTCGATCATCGGCATTACGCTCGTGGTGTTCGTTCTGGCCTTTCGCAGTCGCTCGCGCCATTTGCTGCGGTCTCAGGATTCAAGCATGCGGCGCTTGAACCGGGTGCGTGATTTCGCTGGGGTGGGCCTGTTTTCGATCAACACCAGCGCGGGACGATACCGCGTTGACAGCACGGCCAGCCGCATTCTGGGCTGTGACCTTGGCGGCGTGATTGGTGAGTTTTTGCAATGCTTTGATGTGGATGCCCGTGATGAGTTGACCTCGGTCTTTGCCCGAAGGAGGTCATCAGGCGATATGTTGACCATCGGTGTGCAGGGCCCAAAAGGCAATCACGCGATCTTGCAACTTCTGGTCTGGTCTGAAATGGCGGATTCCGGAGACGACGTCACCTATGGCCTCATGCTGGACGTCACCGAAAACAGCCGTCGGAAAGAGGCCTTGCAATCTGCGCTGGATCAATTGTCGCTGCGGGAGGAAAAACAACGGCAGCTGTTTTCAATCGTCTCGCATGAGGTGCGGACACCGGCCTCCATCATTTCAATGTTGATCGACGATTTGCCCGCTGACACGATGTCGACAACACAGGTTCAACTGCGCGAAGCCACTGATCAATTGATGTCGGTGCTGGGCGACATGCGCCAAGCGGTGAATCCCGACAAGAACCTGCCCATCCGAAAAGAGGCCTTTGTGCCGATCCAGATGGGGCAATCCGTTGTGGCTAGCCTGCAAAAGACTGCGTCAGGTGTTGGGATCACGCTTGTCGGCACGTTCGGGTCAGGGGCGGATGTGCACCGGATGGGGGACACGGTGAGGTGTCGGCAGGTGCTGACCAATCTTGTGCGCAACGCCCTTATTCACAGCGGTGGTCAGACGGTCAGCTTGGACTACAGAATACAGCATGACCGTGATGGTGTGGCGTGGTCTGTCTGGACGATCACCGACGATGGGGATGGCATTGCGCCAGAGGACGAGGCCGCAATCTTTGAACCCTTTGAACGGGGCAAGGCATATCATCGGAAAAAGAAGGACGGGTCCGGCCTTGGTCTTTTCATCGCCAGATCAGCCGTAACCGTATTGGGCGGAACCTTGGTCTATGAAAGGGTCGAAACGGGTGGGGCAAGGTTCATCGTCTCATTGCCAGAGCCCGAGGCCACATCATGCGACATGGAAACGCACCCCTCGACCGTGTCAAAGGCTCCGCACGATCTTGCGATCCTGATGGCAGAGGACAACGCCATCGTGGCAGAAGTCATGTCTTCGCGACTACGGCGCGATTTTGCCTCGGTGACGCTTGCGCCCGATGGCGACGCGCTTTTGTCAGAGTTTGAGAAAAGTAGACCAGATGTCGTTCTGACTGACCTGTTCATGCCCGGGCTTGACGGCGATGAAGCCACGGCTGAGTTGCGCAGACGTGGTTTTCAGGGCCCGATCATCGGTCTTACGGCTGCAGCCGTTGGCGAAGATTGGGAACGATTCACACGCGCGGGAAGCAATGCCGTCATGTTCAAGCCCTTGGATATGCGCCAGTTGCACACAGTTCTAAACCAGATTCTCCAATCCGGCACAAAGATCTGAAGCGCAGAAAACAGGCAATCAACCTGCCTTGCTGGCGGCTTCCAGAATGGCCAAACGCGCTTCAAGGGCTGCATTTTCTTCACGGGCTTTGACGGCCATGGCACGCACGGCGTCAAATTCCTCACGCGTGACGAAATCACGATCAGCCATCCAACGGTCGACGAACCCCTTCATCGCGGTCTCGGCCTCGGTCTTGGCACCTTGCGCCACGCCCATGGCATTGGTCATCAACTGGCTGATGTCATCGAAGAACTTGTTGTTGCCTTGCATCGGCCCATCCTTTTTCGGTCTTGGCTATTATATGGCGCACAAGGGGCAGATCGCAAGACACGGGCATGGGGTTGCCCAACATATCGGCGCGGCACATTGACTTCGCCCGGCACCTTGCCGACAAGCATCTTGCAACAGTCCGAGGCACCATGTCGTATATTCCCTTTCCATCGATCTCGCCCGAGATCTTTGCCATCGAGGTTGGCGGCATCACTTTCGCGCTGCGCTGGTATGCCCTTGCCTACATCGCGGGGCTGATCATCGGCTGGCGTCTTGCCTTGGCCACCGTGACGCGCCCCGCGCTCTGGCACGGCCCCTCGCCCATGAACGCCGATCAGGTAGAACGCCTGCTCACTTGGGTGATCGGGGGCGTGATCCTTGGTGGACGGTTTGGATATGTGCTGTTCTATCAGCCCGCCTTCTTTATGGAGAACCCCAGCAGCATCTTGCGCGTGTGGGAGGGCGGGATGTCCTTTCACGGGGGATTTCTGGGGGTCGTCGTGGCGGGAGTTGTCTTTTGCTGGAGAGAGCGCATCCCGATGCTCAAGGCGGCAGATGTAATGGCGATGGCCACGCCGACAGGGTTGTTTCTGGGGCGCGTCGCCAACTTTATCAATGCCGAGCTTTGGGGTCGCCAGACCGATGCCCCATGGGGTGTGGCCTTTCCGGGCGAGGCTGCCCAAAGCTGTGCGGGCATCACAGGTGTTTGCGCCCGCCACCCCAGCCAGCTTTACGAGGCGGCAATGGAGGGGGTGCTGCTGGGCGTCGTCCTTCTTTACCTTGTGTGGCGACGGGGTTGGTTGAAAACGCCGGGGCGTATCACGGGTCTGTTCTTGGCAGGCTATGGGGCTGCGCGCTTTATCGTGGAATTTGTGCGCCAACCTGACGCGCAGTTTGTCTCTGACGGGAACTCCCTTGGCCTTGCGTTTCAGGTCGGGGGATATGGCTTGACCATGGGGCAGGCCCTATCGCTTCCCATGATCGCCATAGGCGTGGTCTTGTTGCTGCGATCCCGTGTGGCATGACAGAGCTTGCCACGATCCTTGTTGACCGCATCCGCGCTGGCGGGCCGATCACCTTGGCCGATTACATGGCAGAATGTTTGCTGCACCCTGCGCATGGCTATTACACCAACCGCAGCCCATTCGGGGCCGATGGCGACTTCACCACGGCACCCGAAATCAGCCAGATGTTTGGCGAGCTTTTGGGCCTGTGCATGGCGCAATACTGGATCGACATCGGGCGCCCGACCGGCACCTTGGCCGAACTTGGCCCCGGTCGTGGAACGCTGATGGCCGATGTGTTGCGCGCGACCCGTGCGGTGCCGGGGTTTCACGATGCGGTCCAAGTGACACTCATCGAAGCCTCCCCCGCCCTGCGCGACCAGCAAAGACAAAGCCTTGGCACACACCCCGTGACGTGGCTTGATAAGGTGGAAGACCTGCCCGAAGGCCCCTTGCTGTTGCTGGCCAACGAATTCTTTGACGCCCTGCCAATCCGGCAGTTCACGCGGCATCTTGCAGGCTGGAGCGAAACCCTTGTCGGATTGCGGGACGACCGTCTTTCCTTGGGCAAGGGAGAGCCGCTGCCTATTCCAGCCCTTGCGCACCGCTTGGCCGATACCGCCCCGGGACAGGTGGTCGAGCATTGCCCCGCCGGGCAAATGATTGCTGCGCGCTTGGGGGATTTGATTGCCCGCCATGGCGGTGCCGCCCTTGTGATTGATTACGGCGATTGGCGATCCCGCGGGGATACGTTTCAGGCCCTGCAAAAGCACCAGTTTACCGATCCGCTTGCACAACCCGGCCATGCAGACCTGACCGCGCATGTGGATTTCGAGGCACTTGCGATGGCAGCCGCGCCGGCAAAGCGCGCCTTCACTACCCAAGGACAGCTTCTTGCGGCACTGGGGATCGAGGCACGGGCCAAGGCACTTGCGCAAAGATTGAACGGTCAGGCACTTCAATCCCATCACGCGGCGTTTCGGCGCTTGACCGATCCCGTGGAAATGGGTTCGTTGTTCAAAGTGCTTGCCCTTTTTCGCCCGGGGTTTCCCCCGCCACCTGGATTTGCCTGATGCCCGCCCTGCTGGAAATCATCACCTCAGACGTCCTGCCCGTGCAGCATGGTTTTTTCACGCGTAAGGGCGGGGCGTCCTCGGGCATCTTTGCGGGGCTGAACTGTGGCGTCGGATCGTCGGATCAAACCGAAGCCGTTGCCATAAACCGATCCCGGGTGTCGGGGGCAATGTCTGTTCCCCTTGACCACCTTGTCGGCGTGCATCAGGTCCATTCCGCCGATGTGGCAACCATCACAGGCCCGTTGCCTGTTCGCCCACAAGCCGATGCCATGGTCACATCCACCCCCGGCATCGCTTTGTCGATCCTGACGGCGGATTGCCAACCGGTTTTGTTTTGTGACCCCAATGCAGGCGTGATTGGTGCCGCCCATGCTGGTTGGCGCGGGGCTTTCAAAGGGGTGCTGGAGGCGACGGTGGATGCAATGGTCGCGCTTGGGGGCAGTCCCGCCAATATTCGCGCGGTGATCGGCCCCTCGATCAGCCAAGCCGCCTATGAGGTGGGCCCGGAATTCTTTGAGACCTTTGCCGATGAAGACCCCGAGAACACCCGGTTCTTCGCCCAAGGAAAAGGTGACCGCGTCTTGTTTGACCTGCCAGCTTATGGATTGCACCGGCTGCGGCGTGCGGGTGTGGGCCATGCAGAATGGACGCGGCACTGCACCTATGCCGACCCGGACCGCTTTTTCTCATTCCGGCGCACGACTCATATGGGCGAAGCCGATTATGGGCGGTTGATTTCGGTCATCAGACTTTAGGGTTGTTCGAATTGGGGCGAAAAAGCACGCGGATTGCCACAATTTCAGGAAACAATCCTTGCTGATTTCCGACACAATCGACGTAAGCATCAACAATTCAAGGCAAAGCTGACCATTCCTCCATTGCCACAATTGGGAAATCCGGCACGGAAGAAGTCACAATCTCTTACAATTGGCGACAGATCAGCGCCCCAAAGTTCGGTCAAATTCGTCTCAAGGTCGAAAGACACATGCGATTGAACAAAGGGACGCAGATCATGAAAAAAGAACGCCGCTGGCTGAAATCCATCATCGCCGCTAGCCTTGAGCCGCAAGTCGCCCTGCCGTGGCAGCGCAGCACCCGGCGCAAGCCCGAAGCGATGAAGCCCGTTCTGGTTCAGTCGCGGGCTGTCGCCGCACGCTGACCAAACCCGTCAGATTTTCAAACTAGGGCCGCGTTGCGGCCCTTTTTCATTTCAAAGCCCGATTCGTGACAAATTCTGCCGCTGACTGTTCAACGGTTCGTAACAATCCACCGTCCACATGAAGAACTGCCCACAAGCCAAAGCCAATTAAGGAAAAGATTTGACCTGACGCCGCTTTTTCGCCATGTTTGCCTCATCACGGTCCTCCACCCCACAGGTGGTCTGGCCAACGGTGTAAGACCCCTGATGGGGCAGCGTTGATCAGTGCGGCTGTTGCCCTGGCAAAGGCGGTTCCGGTGCTCCTCTGGCACATTGACGGAGCCGCTTTTTGCGTTTCGGTGGTCAGATCACCATAGTCGGATCAAGCAGTGCAGCGAACACGCCACTCACGCCGATTTTGCCAAACGGTCTTCCAGAACATCAAAGGGAACGCCCGGCTCATCCTTGGCGCAGCGGATGACAAGGCTGGTTTTCACATTGGCGACATTCTCAGCCTTGAGCAATTCCCCCGTCAAAAAGCCTTGGAACGATGACAGATCGGGGGCCACACATTTCAGGATGAAGTCAATTTCGCCATTCAGCATGTGGCACTCGCGCACCAAGGGCCACGCACGGCACCGGGCTTCAAAGGTGCTCAGATCCGCCTCGGCCTGACTTTGCAGCCGCACCATGGCAAACACCTGCACCTCGAACCCCAATTCGCGGGGGTCAACATCTGCATGATAGCCGCGCACATAGCCGGCCTCTTCCAAGGTTCGGACGCGTCTTAGGCAGGGGGGCGCGGAAATTCCCACGCGCTTGGCCAGTTCCACATTCGTCATTCGACCGTCGGCCTGCAGCTCGGCCAGAATGTGACGATCGATAGGGTCTAGTTTCGATCCGGCCATTTGGATGCCTCCCTTTTCGGGTGTTATCTAGGCACAGGTCCCCGCCCGCGCAATATTATTTCAACAATGCGCAGGATTATTTCGCCCATATTTCGCACGAGTGCCCAAAATCGTAACGCTTTGGGCGCTGCATGCAGGGGCTTTCCGGTCCCTTCGTCTGCGCTTATATGAAGCGAACAGTGAAGAAAGAGGATCCCATGGGCGAGACACGGCACACACGCGTATTGATCATTGGCTCTGGCCCAGCGGGGTATACGGCTGCGGTGTACTCAGCGCGCGCCATGCTGAACCCGATCTTGGTGCAGGGGTTGCAACCCGGTGGCCAGTTGACCATCACGACCGAGGTCGAGAATTGGCCCGGTGACACCCATGTTCAGGGCCCGGACCTGATGGTGCGCATGCAAGCCCACGCCGAAGCGATGGGGGCCGAGGTGATCAGCGATTACATCTCGTCGCTCGACCTGTCCAAGCGGCCCTTTGTGGCGCAGGCGGACTCTGGCACGACGTTTACCGCCGATGCCGTCATCCTTGCCACGGGTGCGCAAGCCAAATGGCTTGGCTTGCCGTCCGAAGAAAAGTTCAAAGGCTTTGGCGTTTCCGCCTGCGCGACCTGTGACGGCTTTTTCTATCGCGGCCGCGAGGTCGTCGTGATCGGCGGCGGCAATACGGCTGTTGAAGAGGCGCTGTTCTTGACCAACTTCGCCACGAAAGTCACGCTGATCCATCGCCGCGACACCTTGCGCGCCGAAAAGATCATGCAAGATCGTCTTTTCAAACACCCCAAGGTCGAAGTCCTGTGGAACCATGGGGTTGAAGAAATTCTGGGCACAGAGGCCCCTTTGGGCGTAACGGGCATCCGCGCGCGCGACGTGAACACAGGCGTCGAAACCATCGTGCCATGCGACGGGTTCTTTGTGGCCATCGGCCATGCCCCTGCGTCAGAGTTGGTGAAGGATCAGCTGGAAACGCATCACGGCGGGTATGTTGTGGTGACACCGGGCACGACCAACACCTCGATCCCCGGGGTCTTTGCCGCTGGCGATTTGACCGATCACGTCTACCGTCAGGCAGTCACAAGCGCGGGCATGGGCTGCATGGCGGCCTTGGATGCTGAACGTTTCCTTGCCGGGGAATAGAGAGGCGGGGCGGAACAGTCGCCTCAAACTCTGCCGGAACGCAGAAAGGTTGTCCATTTGGGCACAATCGCCCAGATTTTATGCCCTTTTTAGGGTTCAGACGACAGCCTGAGCTTGAATTTGGATGTAATCAAAGAGTAGTCCCCGCGCCAACAGCGAGGGATGTCCCTCTGCTTGTCAGTTTTTTGAAAGGCGTGACCGATGTCGCTTCCAATCCTCGCTCCCGTGCCGGAGCTTTACGTCTCATATGAGTCGGCTCAAAAGCTAAAGCATGAGGCTGGACAACTTCCTTCGTGGGATCTGACGGCGCGTCAGGTCTGCGACCTTGAACTCTTGATGAATGGCGGTTTTTTCCCGCTCAAAGGGTTCATGACGGAAGCGGATTACGACAATGTGGTTGAGAATATGCGACTGGAGTCCGGCGCATTGTTCCCCATTCCAATCACGCTTGATGTCAACGAGGCCTTTGCCGAAAAGATTGAGCCCGGCCAAGACATCGCCCTGCGCGACGCCGAAGGTGTGATCTTGGGCATTTTGTCGGTCACCGACAAATGGGTGCCCAACAAAGCCAATGAGGCTGCCAAGGTGTTCGGTGCCGACGATCTGGCCCACCCGGCCGTGAACTATCTGCACAATCAGGCGGGCAAGGTTTATCTGGGCGGCCCGATCACCGGCATCCAGCAACCTGTGCATTACGATTTCAAGGGCCGCCGCGACACGCCTAATGAGCTGCGCGCGTTCTTCCGCAAAATGGGCTGGCGCAAGGTAGTGGCCTTTCAGACCCGCAACCCGCTGCACCGCGCGCATCAGGAACTGACCTTCCGCGCCGCAAAAGAGGCACAGGCCAACCTGATCATTCACCCGGTCGTCGGCATGACCAAGCCGGGCGATGTTGACCACTTTACCCGCGTGCGCTGCTATGAGGCGGTGTTGGATCAATATCCCGCATCGACCACCACCATGTCCTTGCTGAACCTTGCCATGCGTATGGCTGGCCCGCGTGAGGCCGTCTGGCATGGCATCATCCGCAAGAACCATGGTTGCACCCACTTCATCGTGGGCCGCGACCATGCAGGCCCCGGCAAGAACAGCGCCGGTCAGGATTTCTACGGCCCCTATGACGCCCAGACCCTGTTCGCCCAGCATGCGGCGGAAATCGGGATCGAGATGGTCGATTTCAAACACATGGTCTACGTGCAGGAAAAGGCCCAATATTACCCTGCAAATGAAGTGCCCGAGGGCTGCACGGTGCTGGATATTTCGGGCACCGAACTGCGCCGCCGCCTGCGCGAAGGTCTGGACATTCCGGCCTGGTTCTCCTTCCCCGAGGTGGTGACCGAACTGCGCCGCACCAGCCCACCACGGGCCAAACAGGGTTTCACCGTGTTCTTCACGGGCCTGTCGGGCAGCGGCAAATCCACCATCGCCAATGCGCTGATGGTCAAACTGATGGAAATGGGCGGCCGTCCGGTGACGCTGCTCGATGGTGATGTGGTCCGCAAACACCTGTCCTCGGAACTCGGCTTTTCCAAAGAGCACCGCGACATCAACATCAAGCGGATTGGCTATGTCGCGTCCGAGATCACCAAGAACGGCGGCATTGCGATCTGTGCCCCCATCGCGCCCTACACCGCCACCCGCCGCGCCGTGCGCGAGATGATCGAGGCTTACGGTGCCTTTGTCGAAGTGCACGTGGCCACCGCCATCGAGGAATGCGAGCGCCGCGACCGCAAGGGCCTGTACAAGCTGGCGCGTGAAGGCAAGATCAAGGAATTCACCGGCATTTCAGACCCGTATGAGGCCCCGACGACGGCTGAATTGGTGGTCGACACCCAAGATGTCGATGTGGATCACTGCGCGCATCAGGTGATCTTGAAGCTTGAAAGCATGGGCCTGATCCGGGCCTGAACAATCGGCCTGCCCCCGCGTTGACGCAGATTTGCGTCCGGGCCGGGGGCAGGCCGCCGCTGACCTGCGCCTTGCGTCAGTGCACGCTCACTGGCGCGAAATCATTCTGGCGGGCCAGCGAAAAGGCCAGATCCCGGTTCAAGACCAAGGCAAGACGCTCGCCATTCGGGCGATGGACGGAATAGACCGTCTCAATATCGCCAATCTGATCACGCATCTCTTCCGGCAAATCCGACACGGTGACCGAACGGACATAGACAATCTGACGCTCGGCCTCCGGGAAGCCTGCAAATTCCTGATTCATCATCGACACCCCTTAGCTGCGACCAATGCGAATGGTCTGGACAATTGTTTCGGGAACCGCACGCTTCAGATCAATATGAAGCAATCCATGTTCCATGCTGGCCGCCCCCACTTCGACACCATCGGCCAGAACAAAGCTGCGCTGAAAGGCGCGGGCCGCAATGCCACGATGCAAAAAGACGCGGTCCTGCACCTCTTCCCCTTGCCGCCCGCGCACCACCAATTGCCGATCTTCCACCGTGATCGACAGATCATCCTCACGAAAACCCGCAACAGCCAGCGTGATGCGATAGGCATTTTCGGATGTGGCTTCGATATTAAACGGCGGATAACCTTCGGCCGCGGTCTTGGCCGTGCGTTCTACCAGACGCTCAAGCTGTTCAAACCCAAGCAAAAACGGGTGTGCCCCGAAACTCAACTTCGTCATTCGCCCCATGTCCTTTGCAAAAGCGACATTGCCAGCGTCAGGCCCCGTCACGGGCACCCGGCCTGATGGAAATATGGGGCGCGGCGGGCAAACCTGCAAGTCTTTGCCTATCGAAAGCTTTGTGATCAAAAAGTTGTCTTCAGATGCAAAAACCTTCACGCCAAGCGAGAGAATCACTATATTCTGGCGACATAGCGAGAAACGACTCATGAATTGAGCGGATGCCATGAACGCCCCCAGCGAACTCAACTTTGAAGAGATGCTGCGAATCCGGTTGGAAGTTCTCCGCCGGGAACATCGCGATCTGGATGCGGCCATCCATGCGCTGGAAGAAACCGGCCGGCCTGACCAGCTGACGCTACGGCGGCTGAAGAAGCAAAAACTGTATCTGAAAGATCAGATGGTGCGAATCGAAGATCAGTTGATCCCCGATATCATCGCCTGACATTGCACGCGCACCACTCGCTGCCGTGTCATTGAGGGTTCACACCGACCCACAACGCCGCCAAAAACGCCAACCCCGCCTTGCCGCCGTCAGGTTTAACGGTATATGGGCTGACACGCCTGAAACCGCAGGAGGGCAAAGATGGCCGTAGATGTCGGGATCATCATGGGAAGTCAGTCTGACTGGCCCACGATGAAAGAGGCTGCCCTGATCCTAGACGAGTTGGGTGTCAGTTATGAGGCCAAGATCGTCTCGGCCCACCGAACCCCTGACCGTTTGTGGACCTATGGCCGCGAGGCCGTTGGCCGGGGCCTGAAGGTGATCATCGCAGGCGCAGGCGGCGCGGCCCACCTGCCCGGCATGATGGCCAGCAAAACCCGCGTACCCGTGATCGGCGTTCCGGTTCTGACCAAGGCCTTGTCGGGCGTGGACAGCCTTTATTCCATTGTGCAGATGCCCAAGGGCTTTCCCGTGGCAACCATGGCCATCGGATCTGCGGGGGCTGCCAATGCCGGGCTGATGGCGGCGGGGATCCTTGCGCTGTCGGATCCGGCCCTTGCCGAACGGCTTGAGGCGTGGCGGGATGCGCTGTCAGCCGCTATTCCTGAGGAACCGAAAGATGAATGAGCCGCTAAAGCCCGGGGCAACCATCGGCATTTTGGGCGGCGGGCAACTTGGCCGGATGCTGAGCGTTGCGGCCAGTCGTCTGGGCTTTAAGACCCATATCTTTGAACCCGGGGCCAATCCGCCTGCCGGACATGTCGCTGACCGCGTGACCACGGCCAGCTATGACGACATCGCGGCACTGTCTGCTTTCGCGGACAGCGTCGATGTCCTGACCTATGAATTCGAGAATGTGCCTGCAGCCTCGCTTGACGTGTTGGAGGCGCTGCGCCCGATCCGCCCAAGCCGCCGGGCACTGGCGGTCAGTCAGGAACGGATTGCTGAAAAGGATTTTCTGACCTCTCTTGGCCTGACAACCGCGCCCTATGCACGGGTGACCGACATGGCCTCGCTTCAGGCTGCCTTGGCGCGCATCGGCACACCGGCCATTCTGAAGACCACCCGCCTTGGCTATGATGGCAAGGGGCAGGCAAGGATCATGACGCCGGGCGATGCCGAAGCCGCCCTTGCCGCGATGCACGGGGCCGAGGCTGTGCTGGAAGGGTTCATCGACTTTAGTCATGAAGTCAGCGTCATCGCGGCGCGCGGGCTGGATGGGTCTGTCGCCTGCTTTGATCCGGGCGAGAACGTGCACCGGGACGGCATTTTGCATACGACGACCCTGCCTGCGCGCCTGTCGCCCGGCCAACGCACCGATGCGGTGTTGCTGGCCGCGCGTATCTTGAACGCGCTGGAATATGTCGGCGTCATGGGGGTGGAACTGTTTGTGACGCCAAAGGGGCTGATCGTGAATGAGATCGCGCCCCGCGTCCATAATTCCGGCCATTGGACACAGGCGGGGTGCGCGGTGGATCAGTTCGAGCAGCATATCCGCGCCGTGGCAGGCTGGCCCTTGGGCGATGGCAGCCGATTTGCTGATGTGGTGATGGAAAATCTGATCGGCGAGGATATGGCCCGCGTGCCGGACCTGGCGCGCGAGCGAAATCTTTCGATCCATCTTTATGGCAAGGCAGAGGTCAAACCGGGCCGCAAGATGGGGCATGTCAACCGCATCCTTCGCGGCTTGGCCTGACAAGGGGGCCGCCCGCGGGGGCATCGAGCCCCCTTGGGCGGCGTTGCCACGGCGCGGCAGGGACGCGCCGCGCGACGACCCGACCCAGACAAGCCGCGAACTGGTACAGGCGAACAGAAAGCCTTTGGTGTGATTTAGAGCGTATCGTCTTTGACCGCGTTCAATATTAATAAGCTTGAACCCGATCCTCTTTGGCGCGGCGCTTTGCTCAGACACCCACCCCGGGGCTGGGCAAGAGTTGCACGCCATTGATCTGCCAGCCGTCGGGCGTTTCAACCATCTGATAATCCAGCAGATGGGTGCGGCCCTGTTGATCGGTGATCATCACCCTTTGCCACAGATTTCCGGCAACCTCGCGCAATTCCAACATGGTAACATCTGCAGGCCGGTGCACCATCGGATAGCCCTTTTGGACCATCATGCCGAAATTCTCGGACGTGCCAAACATCCCCTTGATCGTTGGGCTGGCAAAGGTGAAGGCGGTGGCAAAATCATCGGCCACAAAGGCGTTGAGCTGGCTTTGGATCGTGTTTTGGATCGGGGCTTCTTGTGCGATGGCTGGCATGGCAAAAAAGGCGGCGGTCAGCAGTCCGGCAATCACGCGCATGGTGAATGGTCCTTTCGCGAATACGTCCCCGCTTAAAGGATAGGCCGGGCAGCCGATCCGTCAACTGCCCGTTGAAACCTGCCGTCAGGGCGTGACGAATTCGCCCGCAAGGCCCTTGTCGATCAGGGCAATGGTTTCCGCCACGCCGTAAAGGGCGATAAAGCCACCAAAGCGCGGGCCGTCGCTAGCCCCCAAGAGCACCTCGTAGAGCGCCTTGAACCAGTCGCGCAAAGGATCAAACGCATGATCCTTGCCAACAGCAAAGACCATGGACTGCAGCGCCTCGTCGTCCAACCCGCCAACCCAAGCGGCCAGTCGGGCCCGCAGATCTGCCATGGCCGCGCGCTCTTGATCCGTGGGCAGGCGGAAGACCCGTGTCGGCGCAATCTTGTCGGCAAAGTAGCGCACCGCATATCCCGCCGCCGCATCCAGATCGGGGTTTCCTTCGGGCGAGGCCTCGGGCGCATAACGCTTGATAAAGCCCCAAAGCCCCTTGGCATCCCGCGCGCTGGAAACCGAGGCGAGGTTGAGCAGCATGCCAAACGACACCACCATCCGGCTTTCCGGCGGCTGGCCGCCGTGGATGTGCCACACCGGGTTATTCACCTGTGCATCGACATCTTGGGTCGCATAGGCGCGCAATTGCTGGTGATATTCGTCCACCGCTCGCGGGATCACGTCGAAATGCATCCGCTTCGCCGTCTTCGGCTTTTGATACATGAAATATGACAGCGATTCCGTCGCCGCATAGGTCAGCCATTCGTCGATCGTCAGGCCATTCCCCTTGGATTTCGAAATCTTCTGACCCTGATCGTCAAGGAACAGCTCATAGGTCATGTGGTTGGGTTTGCGGCCCCCCAGAACCTCGCAGATGCCATCATAGATCGGCGTATTGGTCGAATGGTCTTTGCCATACATCTCAAAGTCCACGCCCAAGGCCGCCCATCGGGCGCCAAAGTCAGGCTTCCATTGCAACTTTACATTGCCGCCAGTGACGGGAAGCGTCCATTCGCGCCCTGTCTCATCGTCAAAGGTGATCTCGCCGCGCACGGCATCGACGTTCTTCATCGGCACATACATCACACGCCCGGTTTCGGGGTGGATAGGCAGGAAAGCGGAATAGGTTTGCTGACGCTCTTCGCGCAAGGATTTGAGCATGATCGCCATGATCGCATCATAACGTTCGGCACAGAGGCGCAGCGTGTCATCAAAGCGGCCCGATTTGTAGAACTCGGTTGCCGAGATAAATTCATACTCAAAGCCAAA
Organism: Paracoccaceae bacterium; assembly: GCA_021741245.1. Lineage (GTDB taxonomy): Bacteria > Pseudomonadota > Alphaproteobacteria > Rhodobacterales > Rhodobacteraceae > Pseudotabrizicola. Next base: position 4,675 of record JAIOYF010000005.1, on the reverse strand, counting down.
GGTATCAAGGAACCGGCGCAGCATGGCGTTGTTATGTGCGCCAAAGCTGTCGTATTCGCCATAAGGGTCGGGCACGGATGTCAGCGGCTTTTGCATATGCTCGCGCAGCATGTCCTGATGCGGCACGTTTTCGGGCACTTTGCGCATGCCATCCACATCGTCGGAAAAACAGATCAGACGGGTAGGGATGTCCGAGATCACTTCGAACGCGCGGCGGATCATCGTGGTGCGCGCAACCTCGCCAAAGGTGCCAATGTGGGGCAGGCCAGAGGGGCCATACCCGGTTTCAAACAGCACATAGCCCTTTTCCGGAGCCTTCTTTTCATAGCGTTTCAGAATGGCGCGGGCCTCTTCAAAGGGCCATGCCTTCGATTTCATTGCCGCGTCGCGCAAAGCTGTCATCACTATGTTCCTTATCCAACCGCCCCCCTTGTGGGCGCAGCCTCTGGCTCATAGTCCCGAGCGGGGGATCAAGTCAACGGCGGGGCATGATTTCGGGGCATCGCCGCCCTTGCAAATCTTTCCGTCGCATTCCGTTCTTGATCACATGGGACCTGTGCGCCCGGCCAGAGCTATGGCGACCAAAGATGGCATGTGGTGGCCTTTGGCGCGTATGTCGCAGGGCAACGCTCCGCCACATGCGCCGGAATCCCTTGTGACAGACGCTGCCAAACCATAGTCTACGTGCAAGCAAAAAAGAGAGTGCGTCATGCCTGATACCCCTCCTTCAATGTCACCCCAAGATGCGCTGGTCGCGGTCATGGTTGCCGTCTCGGCGGCGGATGAACAGATGCGCACCTCGGAACTGGTGGCCATCCAGCGGATGGTCAATCACATGCCTGTTTTCATGGGCTATGACCCGGATCGTATTCGCACCATCAGCCAGACTGTCTTTGACCTTTTCGAAGAGGAAGACGGCCTTGATGCGCTGTTCGGGTTGATCCGCGATGCGCTGCCCGAACGTCTGCATGAAACCGCCTATGCGCTGGCCTGTGACGTGGTCGCCGCAGATGGCAAGCTGCGCGATATGGAATTGCGCATGCTCGAAGAGGTGCGCGAAGAATTGTCGATTGACCGCCTGCATGCCGCCGCCATCGAATGGGGCGCGCGTGTGCGCCACATGAAGCCACTTGCGCAATAGGCCCAAGCGGCTGGCGCGTTTGGCAATGACATAGGCATGGAATGGCCGCCTGTCGGCCGTGTGACAGTCGGTGCGGGCATTACACCCAGACCTTTCACCGCAGCCGCGCAGGCTGCGCAGGGGTGAAAGCGGCCATCAAAGGGTGATGCGCACGCCCAATGCACCGGGCGCGCGGCTAGGCATAGGCCGCTGCCCAGCGGTTGATCAACTGCCCCTGCAAGCGCCTTGCCCTTTGGGTCCACTCTGGCCCACCGGGCGGGCTTTCCCTTTGTGCCGTGCTCAGCCCGTCACGCCGGGCCAGATCGGCAGAAAAGATCGCAAAGACCAGATCTTTGCCCTTTGGCGGCAGCACATGCCCGACAAGGCCCGAGACGAAATTCAGCGTCCCGCTTTTCGCCACGACGCGCACCGGATGATCCTTGATCGCCTTGCCCTTGTCATCGCGCATGCCCAACTCACGCAGCAGCGGCTGCAACCCTGCCCCGTCAGCCTTTGCCTGCACGAATATCTTCACCATATCCGCCGCCGTGATCCGCGACGCCGACCCAAGGCCCGAGTGATCGACAAACGTCGACTGCACCCCAAACCGCGTCTGCACCCATTGCGTCATCGCCGCCCCGGAAGACGCCAGATCGCCCGCGCCCGAAGCCCGCAGCCCTACCGCCTCGGCCGTGATGTTGGTCGAAAACTTCAGCATATCGCGCAAGATTTCCGTCAGGGGTTCGCTTTCCAGCGCCGCCAGTTCCTGACCTGCGGGTTCCACCGCAACCATTTGCACAGGTGGCAGCTTGATCCCCTGCGCCTTGACCAAGGTTTGAAACACCTCCGCCACATAAAGCCCCGGCAGACGCACGGGCAACCAGCGGCTCCCCTCTTTGCCAAGCGCGGTCGAGGCAACGGTCCAGTCTTCTTCGGTGGCTTGGGCGGCATAGGTGAACACGGGCAGATCCCGTTCCACCACCTTGACGCGTGCCATGCGAACCTGCGGGACGAACCGTTCGCCCCTTGCATCCATGGCCAGCCCCCAGCCGCCGCCTGACGCCTTTTTCCAGCCAAAATGCACGCGGTTGAAATTCAGGTTCAGCCCCCCGACAGCCGGGTTATACCCCACCTGAACCGGCTGATCGGGGTCGATCCGTTCAATCCGGGGCAAGGCGGCATCCCATGTCAGATAGTGCCCGGTAATCCCTTTGACCCCGCGCGCCGCCAAAGACGCCGCCAGATCGCCAAGCTGATCGGTCTGCAAGGTCGGGTCGCCAGACCCCACAAGCACCAGATCGCCTTGAACAATGCCGCCCACGATGGGCCCAGTGGCCAAAACGCGCGTGCGGTAGCGGAAAGTCGGGCCCAACCGATCCAGCGCATAAAGCGCCGTCACTGATTTTGCCACGCTGGCCGGGGGCAGGCGCAACTGTGGCTCTCTCGCCTCCAGCACCGTGCCTGTTGCCCGGTCGACCACCATATAGCTGACAACACCACCCAGCTTTGCCGCATCAACCAGCCGATCCGCTGAACCGGAAACGGGGGTATCCGCCGACCTGTCCCCACGCAACTGTGGGCGCAGCGAAGTCTTAGGTGGCTCGGCCCAAGCCAAGCTGCGCAAAGTGACCCCGGATAGTAGGGCACCCAAAAGAAGCCGGCGCGAAATCATTATTGTTAAATCCTTGACCCAAAGTCAGCTTATGCCACACGGACTGTTGTTTTCAACTCTGGCATGTTCACGTTTTTCCGATGGCGCGATCTGGAAAACCAGACTTGCAAGGCAAGGCTATGGGCCGGGCGCGCAGGGCTGTTTTCTTATCTCGTCGTTGAATTTCAGGGTTGCGCCCCCGCGGCTCGTTTCCGCCACGCCAAGACCCGTCAAAACCTCTGGCACCGTCCGTGGATGGTGCTAGGGTTTGTGCCAAAAACCACCGGAGGCACGATGGCTCAGCCGATAAAACTTGGTGTCGTTGGGGCTGGCCTTATTGGCTTGCGCCATATCGCGGCAATCAACAAAACGCCTGACGCCACGCTTGTCGGCATCGTCGACCCCAATGACCTGCCCCCGGGCGCCCAGATTGGGGCTGTGCCGATCTATCCGGATCTGACAAGCCTGTTTGACGCGCAACAGATTGATGGCATCATCCTATCGACCCCTACACCGCTGCATCTGCCCGGTGCCCTGCACTGCATCGCGCGCGGCATTCCAGTGCTGGTCGAAAAGCCCCTTGCCACCACCGCAGCTGAGGCCGCCCAGATCGCAGACGCCAGTGCAGCCGCCGGGGTGCCCGTTCTGGTCGGCCACCATCGCCGCCATAACCCCCTGATCCAAAAGGCCGCCACCATGATCCACGGTGGGGCGATCGGCACAGTGCGCGCCGCCCAAAGCACCTGTTGGTTCTACAAACCCGACGATTACTTTGACGCGGCCCCTTGGCGCAAACAGCTTGGCGCGGGGCCGATCTCGGTCAACCTTGTCCATGACGTCGATCTGATGCGCTATTTCTGTGGTGAGGTGACCTCGGTTCAGGCCATCGCCGCGCCATCCCTGCGCGGCTTTGAAAATGAGGATGTCGCCGCCGCCGTCTTGCGGTTTGAAAGCGGGGCCATTGGCACTATCACCGTGTCTGACAGCATCGCCGCACCATGGAGTTGGGAGATGACCTCAGCCGAAAACCCGGCCTACCCGGTCACCGACCAATCGTGCTACCTGATCGGCGGCAGCGACGGCGCGCTCTCCCTGCCCGATCTGCGGCTGTGGCGGCATGTGGGCGGGAAAAGCTGGTGGAGCCCGATTTCAGCCACCTCCATGCCCCGCGCATCCGCAGACCCGCTGATCAACCAGATCGCCCATTTTGCGGATGTCATCCGCGGCATCGCCACACCGCTCGTCAGCGCCGAAGAGGGCCTTCGCACCATGCAGGTGATCGAGGCCATCCAGACCGCCGCCGCCACACAATCCCCCGTCCAAATTCCCTTCTAAATCAGCGCCCTTCCCCACAGCCACCTACCCCTGATGCTCCCCACCTGACACAAAGGGCCCACTGGATGCAGAATATCAGATCCGAGACCAATCCCCATCAGCGAAATGGTCAGATGACGGCAATGCGCCGAAAGTTTTGGATGCTGCAAAGAGCAACTGCAGCATCCAAAACGCCCAATACTCTTTCTAGGCGCACAAGTTCGTTCGAAAGGTTGAAAATCGCGAGACGTCAAGAAATTGGGGGCGAACCACGATGAGAAGCGAATTGGGGCCGTTTACGACCGGCAGCGAGTTCATAAAGGCTGTCGCTTCCGCATTAAATGATAGCCTTGAATCCAAGGGCTTCCTTCGTCTTAGAAAACTGAACTTCGTCTATCCATTGGGCGACAATTTCGACGGTTGGATTGGCTTGAGTAGAGATCACAAATATGCATCCTGAACCGCGCCGGGTTTGCCGGAGGCTGATTGACGTTAGTTACGCTGCCATGGCTTGAGTTTCCAGAGCTGCGTAGTATTTTGCTTCGGCTTCTGCGGGCGGGATGTTCCCGATTGGCTCGAGCAGGCGGCGG
>JAIOYF010000025.1 GCA_021741245.1 Paracoccaceae bacterium | reverse complement strand
GGCCGTCTGTTTTCATATCGGCGATTTCGGCCTCGGTGGCGCTTCGGCGTCACAGGTCTGCGATCAGTTTTCGCGTCAAGACGGGCCTTGTGGCGCTGATCAGAACGCGGGTCCTGTTTTCACCGTGACCACGATAGCTACGGTCGACGACAGCGAGGTCGGGGCGCCGGACGGTCAGGATTTCCACCTGCTCTAGTGCCGGACACAGAGTATGGCCGTCGTTGGGATCCCGCAAAGACCGAAAAGTTGCGTCATCCCGTAGTAACTTTGTTGCCGCGGCGTTTTTTCTTGGGATTCCTTGCGGTAGGTGGTGCCGACTATTGCCTGCACCTCACGATCTTTCCGATGGACGCCTTAGGGAAATTCATAGGGCAAGTCTCAGATATCGGATTTACACTGACGACAGCGATCCTCGGATTCCTGATCGCAGGGATTTCAATTTTTTCAACCATCACCTGGCCCGAGATTTTCGCCGCGTTGGCAAAACTGGACCATAAGGGTAGTGGCATCTCACGGCTCTAGTTTGTATTCTTTAATTTATGTTGGTTTTCGTGCACTATCATGCCTTCTTGGCTGTGGGCATCGCACTAAAGCTCGGATTGCTTTTTGTTCGCGCATTCGTTCGCGCTGCTGAGGCATTTTCGGCATTTTCTAAGACTTCGCTTTAGTGGAGCGTTGCCGGGCTGTTTCGGGCGGATTTCGCCTCGGTGATTCGGGGCAAAGGGCCTCGTGGTACTAAAGATCCCGCGCGACCGTTGGCGGCCTGTAGTGATTTCAGAGCCAGAGCGGTGCGCAGGCCCCAGAGGGGCGTTGTTGCGTAACGGACGTTTGGGGCGTGACTTCCCCTTGCCGATTACATGACGCCCCTCGACTTCGTCATCCTCGATGAAGTCGGCTATCTGCCCTTCGCGCAATCCGGCGCACAGTTGCTCTTCCACCTTATGGGCCGTCTTTATGAGCGCACCTCGATCATCGCCACTACCAACCTTGACTTCGGTGAATGGCCGACCGTTTTCGGCGACGCAATGATGACCAGGGCACTTCTCGACCGCCTGACCCACCACTGCGAGATCGTCGAAACCGGCAACGAGACCTAGCGCTTCAAGCACCGCGCTTGACCCCGATCAGGGTCAGACTCGCCTACACTCTGTGATCAGTTCTGTAGACTCGGGCCCTTGTCTCCGCGCAGCATTTTGGAGGCAATTTTGGACGCAGATACGGGTTCAGTTTTCATGCCGGCGGACACAATGGCTGCAAGTGGCAAACGACTGATTGGATCACAGTTAGCCCCGATTGAGATGCCAACAACGAACGGCAGCCGCGCAAAGGGCTTTTCTGGCCTTTGCGCAGCGCTATTTACCCAGAGTTGCTGATGTGATGCGAATTTCTGCGGCAACCTTCGAAATATGTCCTACACCGCAGATGTTGCACAGAAGGGCTGACGAGCGAATGTGAAACTCGTCATGCAAAAGGGGTTTAGTATGTCATGGCTTAAACAAATCGCCGCCACGGTCTTGTTTCTTGCGGCAAGTTTTTGGGGTCTGGTGACGTTTGTACCGGCCTCCCTTCCGGTCCTTGACCGTTTCGGGCTTTTGGAGCCGTTTGGCATTTCCGTGCCCGAGACCCCAGTTGCCGCACAAGGCGGTGGCGCTAGACCTCAGGGCGGATCGCGGGGTGCGGCGCAGGTGATCGCGATTGAGGTCGCGTTGTCCAATATCTTTGACGAGATTGTGACAATCGGTGATGGCCGCGCCCTGCGCAGCATAAAGGTCCTGCCCGAGGTTTCGGGACGCTTTTCTGCCATCAACGTGCAATCTGGCGGATATGTTGAGGCCGGGAACGTCATTGCGACGCTTGAAGACGGGATTCAGCGGATCGCGGTGGAACGCGCGCAGTTCCTGCTCGCGGATGCTCAGGCGACGGTTGATCGGTTCAAGGCGCTTGGCACCACCGCCACGGCACTTCAGCGCAGCAACGCGGCCCTTGCCCTGCAAACCGCCGAGCTGGATCTGGAAGAGGCCGAGTTTGAGCTGGAACGCCGCAAGATCATCGCACCGATTTCGGGGTGGGTCGGTATTATCAACCTTAATATTGGCGAACAGGTTTCAGCATCGACCGAGATCACACAGATCGACGATCGGTCGGAAATCATCGTCGATTTCCGGGTGTCGGAGCGGTTCGTGGGGCAGATTAAAGAAGGTGACGCGATCCGCGCTATTCCACTGGCGCGCCCGCAAGACGAATTGGCAGGCAAGATCACAGCACTTGACAGTCGTGTGGATGCCGACAGCCGCACATTGCGACTTCAAGCCTCGCTCGCCAATACCGATGACACGCTTCGCGCCGGGATGGCGTTTCGCATCATTGTTGACTTCACTGGAGAGGCTTTCCCCTCCATCGATCCACTGGCGATCCAGTGGGGCAGCGATGGCCCTTTCGTCTGGGTGGTCAAAGATGGCAAGGCCGAGAAAAGAAAGGTCATGATCATGCAGCGCAACAGTGACTCGGTGCTGGTCAGCGGTGATCTTTCGGTTGGCGATATGGTCGTGACCGAAGGCGTGCAAAACCTGCGGCCCGGCGCGAGTGTCGAAATCCGGGTGCAGGCGACATCAATCCCCGCAGAGGCAGCCTTGCCTGTCTCGCGCGGATAAGAGGTACCCCATGTCCGTCACAAATCAATCCGTCCAGTCGTCCAGCACAGCCCTGTTCGTGCGTAGGCCGATCCTTGCCTTCGTGTTGTCAGCGTTGATTGTGCTGTCGGGTCTGGCAGGATTTTTCGGCGCTGAAATCCGCGAATTGCCCGATGTTGACCGACCTGTGATCACTGTGACGACCAACTTTGCGGGCGCCTCGCCAGAAACGATTGACCGCGAAGTTACTGCCCAGATCGAAGGTGCGGCGGGCCGGGTTGCGGGTGTCAATTCCATTTCGTCGAACTCCCGCTTTGGCCGCAGCCGAGTCACGGTAGAGTTTGGGGACGATACCGATATTGATGTTGCCGCCACCGACATGCGCGACGCGATCGGGCGTATTCAGAATTCGCTGCCAGACGGAGCCGATGATCCCCGCATCGTCAAAGCCGATGCCAATGCCGAAGCGATCATGCGCATCGCTGTCACCTCGGAACGCCGCACCGCGCAAGAACTGACTCAGTTTACTGAAGAGGTGATCGAAGACCGCCTGATCTCGGTTCCGGGCGTGGCCGATCTGCAAATCTTCGGAAACCGCGATGCGGTCTTCCGTGTCGATATCGACCAGATGCAGCTTGCCAGCCGTGGCCTGACCCTTGCCGACATCCGCAATGCCCTTAGAAATGTCGCCTTCGATGCCCCCGCTGGCGCGCTAAGCTCCAGCAGTCAGAGCATTGTTGTGCGCACAACGGCCACAGTCACCTCGGCCGCGGCATTTGAGGCGTTGACGATCCGCGATGGTGTGACCTTGGGCAATGTTGCAACCGTGACACTGGGCCCAGCCCCCGGCGAGAGCGTCCTGCGCGCAAATGGCCGGACCGGGCTTGGGCTGGGGATCATCCGGCAGGCGCAAAGCAACACGCTGGAAATCTCCAGCGCGGTTCGGGCTGTGGTGGATGACCTGCAAGCCATCCTTCCGCCCGATGTGCAGGTCTTTGTCACAAGCGACGATGCGGTTTTCATCAACGGTTCTATCACTGAGGTTTTGAACACGCTGGCCATCGCGATTACAATTGTGATCGGGATCATCTTCCTGTTTTTGCGCGATGTTCGCGCGACCATCATTCCCGCCGTGACCCTGCCGGTGTCCTTGATCGGCACCTTGGCCGCGATCTATCTTGTGGGCTTTTCGGTCAATATCCTGACGCTTCTGGCGCTGGTTCTCGCCACGGGGATGGTGGTAGACGATGCCATCGTGGTGCTGGAAAACATCGTGCGGCGACGGTCCGAAGGGATGGGCGCACGCGCGGCGGCCGTGCTGGGCACACAGCAGGTCTTTTTTGCGGTTGTCACAACCACGGCGACCTTGGCCGCTGTATTCATCCCCTTGTCGTTCCTGCCCGGTCAGACCGGCGGCCTCTTCCGCGAGTTCGGCTTTACGCTGGCGATGTCGGTGCTTTTGTCCTCTGTCGTGGCCCTAAGTCTGTGCCCTGTGCTGGCAAGCAAACTGCTCAAGGGTCATTCGGGCGGCCCCCCCGCGCGTGGGCCGATGGTCTGGCTGGGTGACAGGCTGGCCGGCTTTTATGCGCTGACCCTTCGGGCCTGCCTTGCCATGCCGCTGCTGGTCATCGTGATATCCGCCGGGTTTGCGGCGGTTGCGGCAGTTTCCTTTGGCAGCATCCGCCAGGAATTGACCCCGGCAGAGGATCGCTCCATCGCGCTTTTGCGTGTGACAACACCGCAGGGCGTGTCGTTGGATTATACCGCTGGCAAAATGCGCGAGATCGAGGCCCTGATCGAGCCACTGCGGGCCTCGGGCGAGATCACGAATGTCTTTTCCATCGCGGGAACCGGGTCGGATAACAGCGGCTTCATCGTGATGACCCTTGCGCAATGGCAAGACCGCGACCGCAGCCAGCAAGAAATCGTCGGCCAGATCAATGGAATGATGGCCCAAGTGATCGGTGTGCGGGCGTTTGCGATCCAGCCCAATTCGCTGGGCATCCGTGGGGCAGGACGCGGCCTGACGGTTGCCCTTACGGGAAACAATTACGACAGGCTTGCCGCTTCGGCAGACAAGATCATTGCCAAGATGGAAGAGAATCCGGCCTTCGGACGGGTGACACTGGGCTATGAGACGACGCAGCCGCAGCTTTTCATCGAGGTGGACCGCGACCGGTCCTCGGACCTTGGGGTAAACATCGACGGTTTGGGCGAGGCGCTGCAGGCGGTTCTCGACGGGCGGACCGTCGGTACCGTGTTCATCGACGACCGCAGTTTTGAGATCAAGATGGTCTCTACCGCCGATCCGGTGAACGATCCGGGCGATCTGGAGCGGATCTTCGTTCAGGCGGGCAACGGCGAGATGGTTCCGATCTCAAGCTTTGTGCGCTTGCAAGAGCGGGCCGTCGCACCCGAGCTTGCCCGCGAGACGCAGATGCGCTCTGTCGAGATTTCCGCGGCCCTGACGCCTGAGCTGTCACTGGGTGATGCATTCGAGCAAGTCCAGTCGATCGCGGCCGAGGTCCTTCCCGAAGGACAGCGCATCGTGCCGCTGGCCGAGGCCGCGACCCTGTCGGAAACCTCGTTCGGGCTGTTGATCACCTTTGGCTTTGCGATCCTTGTGGTGTTTTTGGTGCTGTCGGCGCAATTTGAGAGCTTTGTCTCTGCCGTCATCATCATGGCCACCGTGCCGCTTGGTCTTGCCTGCGCGATCTTCGCGCTGCTGCTGACGGGCGGCAGCCTGAACGTCTACAGCCAGATTGGCCTTGTCCTTCTGGTCGGGATCATGGCCAAGAACGGAATCCTGATCGTCGAATTTGCCAACCAGCTACGAGATCAGGGGAAATCCGTGCGCGACGCGATCTATGAGGCGTCGACCATCCGCCTTCGTCCGGTGATGATGACCATGACATCGACCGTGCTGGGGGGAATCCCGTTGATTTATTCCGCCGGTGCCGGAGCAGAGGCGCGTGAGGCACTTGGCTGGATCATTGTCGGGGGCCTCGGGATGGCAACATTGTCGACGCTGTACCTGACCCCGGTCGTCTATCTTGCGCTTGCACGACTATCGCGGCCAAAAGCCGAGGAGGAAGCCCTTCTGGTCGAGGAATTGCAATCCGCTTCGAGACCTATTCAAGCCGCCGAATGAATTTCACGATTCCGCGAAAGGAACATTCACCCCGCAATTCGCCATCAACCGGCAAAAGGCTGCATGATGTAAGATGATCGGCAGCACCACTGCGCCCCAAGGCTAGGCGAAGGGCAGTTGAGGTAGGATGCTGGGAGTTCAAACATAGTCTACGCAATCGACGGTGGCACCTTGCTGACTGCCAATATCGAAAAGAATCTTAAGCTCGGCTAAACCCGTCGCAGGTCAAACCACCTCTCTCAGGGTCGCCCGGCCGCGATTTGGAGTCTCTGGATAAGAAAGGTGACCTTAGAGGGATTTGTCGCAAGTATTCTGGGTTTAATCCTGCCGTGCCTCTTTGATCGTGGTAGGCGGTTGCCTTGCAGCGGTGCTTGGATGGGCAAGATGATTGACATCAAGCGCTTTAGATCACCGAAATATTGGTTCTTCATGTCGTATTTTTTTATCTGCGCTACCCGGTTTCTTTTCGTGATCTTGAAGAGATCATGCAGGGGCGTGGGGTCGATTTCGACAAGGCGACCTTGAGCCGCTGGGTGATTACATTCTCTCCTTTGCTCGCCGCTCAGGCGCAGACCAAAAACGTTCGTCGGCCGCGTCATGCCGCGTGGACGAGACGTATATCAAGGTCAAGGGCAAGTGGACGTATCGCTACCCTACGGTGAACGGGAACGGGAAATCGCTTATTTCATGCAGTCTGTGCATCGTGGCCAGCCAGGTGCGCAGTGCTTCGTCCGGCAGGCAAATGGCACCAATGGTGTCCCCGATCGCATCGTTATCAACAAAAGTGTTGCCAATCTGGCGGGTTTGGAAGTTGAGAACGCAATCCTAAAATTCACCAGTTTGGGAAAGTGCATTGCGATCCAGCGGGTAAAGTAACTCAACAATATTCTTGAACAGGGTGATCTCTACATAGAGCGAATTTCGGAGCGCGTGCTAGGCTTCAAACCGTTCCATTCTGCATCCGCCGCGCTCGATGGGCCTCAGAACGCGCACATGATCGCAAGTGCCAATTCACAACATTGTTACACCGTATTGCAGCAGTTTGTCCTCCTCGCTGCATAACTATTTGTAAAGTAAGCCTGTATTCAACCCATCTGGCAGTTTGCGACAGAACTGCACGGCTTCGGTGCAACCGGATGCTGGTCAGCATTGGGCTAGCCGGGACTGGGCTGCATTGCTCTGAGACTCCGGCTTGTCGCGAAAGTACCTCTTTCAAAACGGGTTGCTCTTCGCCGTCAGGTCATCAAGCGGCGATGAGACGGCCACGCTGAGTTTCGATTGTGCGGCGCTGATCAACTCGCCGATAAACCCGCTGAACGCGACGGCCCACTCTCTTGCGCCCGTATCCAAACGGTAGGCCGTCGCAATATGGCGGCGGATCGGGTAGTCCGCGATGGCCCGGACGACGATCTGACCTCGGGCATGCTCATCCGCAATCGCATTGAATGAGGTGATCGTGCTGCCCATTCCCCGGCACAGCATGGCACGCCATAGGTCGATCGAGTTCACATGGACCTCGGGCGGTGGCGGAAGGTGTGCCTGCATGGCCGCCTCGACCGTTGCACGCCAGCCAACGCTGTCCGCGCCATAAAATACCAGACCTTTCGCCAATGCCTCGGCAAGGGTGATCGGGCGGGTCCCGCCGGCAATCTTGGGGGCGGCGGCAAAGACCATTTCATCTTCTTGCAGCGGGATCGCTAGGATCGTGTCATCCGATTGCAGACCATAGCCGACAACGACATCCAACTCATCCAGACGCAATTTTCGTTCAAGAAGCGAACTCCAATCCTGAAACAGATCAATCGTCACGCCCGGAAAACGCTCCTGCGCGCCATAGACCGCATCGGCCCCGATAAGACGCGCAATTGCAGGTGGTGCGCCAAGCCGCAGACACCGCGGCATGGCTGCTTTCGCGCCACGCATCGCGGCCTCAGTCGTTTCCACCAGTGCGATAATCCCTTGCGCGCGTGTGTAAAGATCCTCGCCCGCCAAGGTCACGTCGATCCCGCGAGAGTGACGGCGCAGCAGGGTGACCGAGAAGTCTTCCTCCATCGCCTTGATCTGCAGGGAAAGCGCGGTCGGTGCCACATGCAAGACACCCGCGGCCTTTGTCAGGCTGCCAGCTTTCACGATGGCGACGAAGTAGTAAAGCTGACGTAACGTCAGTCCCATGGCGCCCCTCCCCCTCCCAAGATCTGGAGCATGAAGCAAAACCTAAGGTAGATTGAAGAATTCTGCAATGGACAGGCTTTGATGACGCTCCTTAAGGTGGATTTCAGGACAATCGGCCCCCGTGCGGCAACCAGACCGTTCCGACCAGATTCATAGCTGCGCCATGGTCGCACCTGTGATGCCAGTGGAAGGTTTCCGTCGGCGGTGGCTGCGTGGCCATCCATCAGGGGGCTTTTTTTCAGGCCCGATACTGGCGGTCTTAGTCGAAAAAATGACGGGTCACAGCATGCCCCCGGCAAGGCTTGGGGTGCCCTGTCAGGTCATGTCTGCCTTGGCAGGTGCGCAGTCATATGCCGCGCTTGCCAGACGTAAGCCGGGCCGGGAGTAACCCGCGCTGCCATCGAAGGTGCAACCAGTGGAGGATTGGTGATGACGGACAAACGGAGTATTGACGACCAAGATTTCAAGGAAGGCTCACTCAATCGTCGCGACTTTTTCAGGGTCGGGGCGGCGGCGGGCATGACGGCGGCGGCGGCTGCCGTTCCGGGCACAGTGATGGCCCAGACGTCCGAGACCCCGGATGGCACCATCCATTGGGACTATGAGGTCGATGTCGTGATTGCGGGGGGTGGCTGCGCCGGGCTGACAGCCGCGATCCGCGCCCGCGATGCGGGGGCATCGGTTCTGGTGGTCGATCAGAACTATGACCTTGGCGGGCGGATGTTGCATTCCGGCTCGTATCTGTCGCTTGGAGGCGGGGATGCGATCCAGCTGCGTGACATGGCAGGGGCGGCTGATGCCGAAGGCTTCATCACGGTCCCCCCGGCCGAGGACCCGCCGGAACTGGATGATAATATAGAGCTTTTGTTCACCGATGTGACAGATTGGTCTGTGGTGGATGCAAAAGCGCAATCGCCCTACCGCTATAATGAGCGTGAGATGATGCGGGCATGGGCCGAGAACTGCCCGCCGACACGCCAGTTCTTGATGGATAACTATGTGCGCTTTACCCGGATCAGTGGGACACATGGCGGTGGCGGTCTTAGCCGTGCCCGCGCGCCCTATTGCTTTTTGATGCTGGGGGATCGGACCGATATCGAGGCAGGCACCATCACCGCCGAAGATGCAGGTGTGGCGGACCCCGAACGCACCAGCCCCTTTGCCCCGGTGCAAATGGAAGATGCGACTAGCTTTGTGGGCCCCAACGCCGTGCGCAACGGCGTGGCACTGGCCCGGCCCTTGGAGTATTCGGCCCGCAAGAAAGGTGTGATGTTCATCTTGCACCGGAGCTTTAACGACCTGATCCGCGAGCGCCCGTTTGATGGACGTGTCTTGGGCCTGACCGCGACCTATAGTCCGCGTGTGAACCCCGATACGGGCATCAGGTTGGAAAGCTTTTGGCAACTGGGCAATGTCGACGACCGCCGCGAGGTTCTCAACATCCGTGCCCGCAAGGCGGTGATCCTTGCTTCGGGTGGCCATGCAGGCAACCCCGAGGTCCGCTCGATGTTCTATCCAGCCCTGCGCGATCCTGCCTTTCCCACCTCGGGCTCTGCCCTTCAAGGGTCTGGCGGGCAAGATGCCAGTGCGTTGAAGGCAGCACTCAAGATCGGGGCGAATATGGCGGGGATGCAGCAAAACCTGTCCTACCCGACCACGTTCCATATCTCCTCGCGTCTGGGGACGCGTGATGCCTATACCGATATGATGCCGGGCCACCCCACATTCGTCTTTCGCAAATCCACCGGGGTTGCCGTCGGAAATGCGGGCTTTGAGGAGTTCATTGCCGTCAATCAGGTCGGCAAGCGGTTCTTCAATGAGGTGCGTCTGCCCAAACGTCCGGGTGCCAACCGCTATCCCGGCGACGGTGCCGCACCGGGGCAGGGCCTTGACCATACGCCGCTTGACTGGCGCAACTGCTCGGCCGAATGGATCAGGAAAAGCTATACCTATGACCATGGGTTGGATGCGGCTGTTGCCTTGAACGAAGGCTCCCGCGCGCCGCACTATTATTCCGGACCCCTTTGGGCGATCTTCGATCAAGATGCCATCGACCGGACCGGGTGGGAAATCCGCTTTCCCTATGTCAGCGAAGAAAACGGCTATTACTTCAAATCTGACACGATCGACGATCTGGCCCGCCAGATCTATGCGGGCCATCCCTATTCCCGCGTGCCGCTGGGGCATCTGTCCACAACGGTCACCACATGGAACGGCTATGTCGCCGCCGGGGCCGACCCGGAGTTTGAGCGCGAAAAGGACGCGCCGATGTATGCGATCGCCAAGCCGCCCTTCTACGCGCTGTCGATCATGGTGATCTGGCACGACAGCTATGGAGGCTTGCGTTGCAATGGCCGTCAGCAGGTGATCGACATGCAAGGCGTGCCAATTCCCGGCCTTTATGCCGGGGGCGAAGCCGTCGGTGGGTTCAACAAGCACGGGCTGGGCAAGGGCCATGTGCAAGGCTTTATCGCCGGAACCCATGCAGCGCGAGAACTTTGAACAAAAGCCGTTGGGGGGGGGCGCCCCCCCAACCACCCGCATTGTTTCTCAGCCATGATTTGCCAAGAATGAATGAGGTTGCCTGAATGAAAGCCACGACGTCTGACACGCCTGCCAATCGTTCCCCCGGCCTTGAGCCCGTTTTGGACGGCGACGCCGACACAGATCGCGGCGTGCCCTTCATCATCGAAACATCGCCCGCGACCATAGAGCCGGGGGCCGAGATCGTGATGACGGCGTTTGTCGCGCCCGAGCATGCGCAGGCCCTGTTTCATGCAACGGTCCTGTTCCGGGATGCTGACGGCGCCCCAATCGGGCGTGCACCCCTGACCGACGCAAGGGGCGGGGCGTTGCGTTCGGAACCCGTTGAACGGGTGGCGCCCGACGCCCCCGGTAGCCATGCCTTCAGCGCGGTGATGGAGGGACCGGGCGGAGAGGTGTTGGGCAAGCAGGACTTTTGCGTGGCAATCGCCGCCCATCCGATTGCACTGACCCTGTGGGATGTTCCGCATGCGGTCGAACAGGGGGCGGGGTTTCAAGTGACCTTGGGGATAAAATGCCCCTGTGGTTGCATGGCAGAGGGCTGGGCCTTTCGGATCACGGACAGCGCCGGCCAAATCGTCGCCGAAGGGCAGACCGGCCATGATCCTTGGCCCGGAACATCTGGTCTCTATCACGCCACGGTCGCACTTGTGGCCCCTGACAGCCTTGGCGCGCAAGACTGGACCGTCACCGCCTTGGTTCCCGATCACCCCACACCCCATATCCAACGCAGCCTGCCGTTGCACCTGAATGTCCAGACCGCGCCAGAGGTAACGCTGAAGGTTCTGGCCGTTGACGCCGAGACTGGCGCGCCTGTGCCACGCGCCCGTGTGGTGGTGCATCCGTATCGCACCTTCACCGATGCACAGGGCAGGGCCGAGGTGCGGCTGCCGCGGGGTCGCTTTACCATCTTTGTGTCGGGGCCGCCCTATTTTGCCTTCAAGACCACAGGTGAGGTCAAGGATGACATGTCCTTGACCGCAGAAATGTATGTAGACAGGGAGTTCACCGATGCCGATGCATGGGCCTAGTGCCATTGCCATTCTGACCTTGTCGGCAGGGATCGCGCTGGCGCAAGACAGCGTGGACCCTGCGATGATGGAACAGGGCGCGGCCCTTTACGCGCAGCACTGCCAGATCTGCCACAAACCCGAAGGTCAGGGCACCGCCAGTGTCTTTCCCCCGCTTGCGGGCAGCGAAAACCTTGCGGATGCAGATTATGTCGTCACCAACATTCACAATGGGGTCGTGACGATGCCCCCGTTTCCGTGGCTTTCCGATGTCGAAGTTGCCGCTTTGGCGAACTATGTGCGCAACTCTTTTGGCAATACCTATGGTGGTGTGACAGAAGCGGGTGTGGCCGCAACCCGTGCCGATCTTGAACCGGTAGGTCAGGTTCGCTCGATCTGGGACGGGGTCTATACCCAAGAACAGGCCGACAGGGGGCGCGCTGTCTTTAACAGCCCCTGCGGTCTGTGCCACGGCAGTCGGCTGAACGGCGCCCCGGATGATCAAGACATGCGCCCGGCCCCCCCCTTGGCCCGCGCCAACTTTTTGCGGGTCTGGAATGGGCGGTCCTTGGGGGCGCTTTTGTCCTATTCGCGGATGACCATGCCGCAAAGCAATCCGGGCTTTTTGCCTGAGGAAGATTATTTGGCCATCATCGCGCATATGCTGGCCACGACCGGGGTCCCGCCGGGCACCACGCCCCTTTCGCTCGATATTCAGGAGTTGGGCCGGATCAGGATTGGGCCCAAACCGTGACCCGGCACCGGCGCGTCATGACCACTGTTGGGATGGTCAGCGCTCTTGCCTTGCCGTCGTTCGGCGAAGATATGGCCGATCCCGCGGTCTTGGCCGCAGCTCAGGCCGGGATCATCTGCCAATGCAACGGGTATGAGGTCGTGCTGCGCCACACAGGATCGGTCACGTTGCCCAAAGAGACCGTCATCGGCTGGAACGTCCCCTTTGCCCGGATGTCAGGCACACATACCCTGACCCGCGCCTTTGCCCCCGGTGAAATGGTCATGCTTTCGGCCGTGCTGGGATCAAGCTACGTCTCCCCGGCAAAGCCCTGCATCACCACGCTGGCCAGCGCCGCCGAATGACAAAACCTAAAACTTTCCGATCTTTCAAAACGTCACCTGAGACAATCGGTCTGTCTAAGATGATCTTTGCGCATTTTTCGCGTTGCGTTCGTAATATCAATGGCCTGCGGCATGAATCTGGTATCGGTATCAGCCATGCGCTGTGCCGTTCTGGTGGAACCGTTTTGGTTCGATATGCGTCGCATGTATCCGAAGAAAACGGACTCTGGCAGCTTAGCTCCTCTCAATCACCCTCCGGCAAACCCGGTGCGGTTCAAGTCGGACATGCAGGTATTGCGCGACAGCAGGGGGCCGACAGTCCCTGCCTTTGACCGCACTCTTCTTTTGAATCTTCAAAAGCAGCGCGACAAAGCCCCGGTGTTTCCCACCTGACACAAGTGCCCCTTTGAAATCAGTGCATCAGATAGCGGTGCAACATCGCGAAACTAAGGTGTCAGAGGACGGTTTTGAGCCCATCACGACTCTCTTTTCTTGCCCGGGATCAAGGCGCTTGCGCCGCCGGGCCGCGCCCGACCTTCCCCCGGTAGGGCGCGTTTGCAACCGTTGCCAGTAGAAATTCGGGGTAGTATTTGAGCTATAAAGTGCCGAGAACAGGCTTCGGTGCGCCGCCCCGAGGTCGGGCGCCGCCCTCTGTTGCGCATATTCTGAACAGCAACTCCGTCCCGCAGCGATGCGCCTTGATTTTGGTTTGAACAAACGAGCGGCCCGCCAGGCAGATCGGAAACCTTTCGTCAGGTGGCGCGTCCTCGCGCGGCGCATGTCCTTGCGACGCACAAAGGCACCCGATCAAACCGTGCCGGGCGGTGGAGTAGTGCGGTCATGGGGCTCAGCCGACCTAGGCTGCCGTTTTCGGCTTTGCCCGGTTCGCTGCACCCGACTGTGCCAAACCCCAGAAATCTGCGATGTGGCGGGTCGAGGATATGCCGACGTCCAGCATCTAGTCGTCTACTTCCCCAAGGCCCGGGTCGCCCTTGGCACTGATTGGCGTGCCGTGGCCCATGTCCCCAATGATATTGCTCGATCACCACCCGCCCATTCGCGTCGCCCCAGACTTCCCGAGGGTAGCCGTCGACCAACTCAACACCTGTCGCTGGTCCTTCGACCTTGTGGATCCTATGCCATTGCCGAACGATCGTGCGGGCGTTGGAATTGCCGATCGTTGTATCGCTGTCGCCATGCCAGACCGAGATCGTCGGCCATGGAGCTGTAAATGTGGAGGCCCAGCGCACCAGCACGTCGAGCTGGCTGTCCGACGGACGGCCACATCCATTCCTCCGAGCCGTCGCCTCCAACATATTGTCCGCGCTGCGGTAGGACAGCCCCGCGAACACCTTCGGATATGGCGCAAGCAGCACCGATGTCATGGCACCACCCGAGGACATCCGCGTGATAAAGACACGTGATGGGTCGATGACGTGATCCTCAACGACCTGTTTGTTCAAGTGACGAATGGACAGCGGCTCACCGCCGTCCCGTTGGCTGCTTATGAGCAGATGCACAGACAAACGCTCCCGGTCGGTGATCGTGGTGCAGCGTGACCGTCGATCCAAAGTTCTGGTGGTCCGGCAAACAAGTCTTGATTTCGCCGCGCTCTGCCAAGGACGTGTCGTGTGCAGAGAGTTTGGTCAGTTTGGATATGGATCGGCAGACCGTCATGGACAGGCTTGTCCATGACCCCACTGTTCCGGTGAACGCTGCATTTGACTCTCGGATTGCCACACATTCCATCTCTGAAAACGCATAGTCCCGTCCATGACGTGCCATTCTTGACCTGCAAGGTCGCGGCCCCAAGACCGTTGTCTGCCCCTTGCCCTTGACGGACATTATCGTTGGGCAATGGCATCGCAGGCCGGGGGCAAGACAAGACGTCGGGACCCAGATCGGTTGGGGCAAGAAAAGGGTCCTTGCGGGCCTGTGCTTCGCATTCACCGCCAGGATGCGCCCAATAGCGCTGGGCTGTCTTGCACGGGAGACGGGGTTTTGTGTTAGCGTTTCGGCCAGATATCAGGATGACGCACCGCCTTGCCCTTCACCCCGCCAGATCAGCCATGCCTTTGTCAAGGGCATCGGCCAAGGCGCGCTATAGTGCGACCCTACCTGCCGGTGTGATGGCGCGACGTGGACGGCTTTGCGTCAACGACCAAGCGCATCGACAACCAAGTCGGCGGCCGCTGCGCCAGAATACTGTTGCTGGCCGGTGATCAGGTTGCCATCCCTGACGACAAAGGACTTGAACATGGATTGCACGATAAAGTTTGTGTCCGGCAGGGCCTTTGCTTGGTCTTCGATCCAGAATGGCTGGATCTTTTTGCCCACGAAATTGTCAGCGAATTTCTCCTCAGAGTTGGCAAAGCCTGTCCAAGTCTTGCCCTTCACCAGCAGATCGCCGTTTGACAGCCTTGTCTTCAGCAAGATGCACGTCCCATGGCAGACGACGGCGACAACCTTGCCTGCCTCATAGGCCTGCGCAACGAAGGAATGTAAGGCGGTGTCGTCGATCATCGTGACCATTGGCGATTGCCCGCCGCAGACAAAGATCGCGTCATACGCAGCGGGGTCCAGATCAGCGATGGCCTTGGATTGGGACAAAAGGCCCGCATGTGCGGGCGATTTCTTGAAGCCAAGCGAAATCAGGTCATGCGCTGAATAACCGGACTCGTCCTCGGGGTCTGAATAGCTGTCGCCGACAAGTGCACCCCCCTTGGGGCTTGCAATGTCGATATCATAGCCGGCCTCGGAAAACGTCCAATAGGGATGAGTGAGTTCGCCCCACCAGAACCCGATGGGCCATCCCGTGATCGACGAAGTGCCGGGATTGGCGGCGATGATCAGGATCTTTTTGCTTTTGTGAATATCAATTACAGCAGTCATGATGCGTTCCTTTCAAGTGTATTTGACAGTTGGAAAAATGAACCGGGCCAAGGCTTGGCTCAGCCGGGGCATGATGACGTAGGTCATCAGCAGGACCTGAAGCGTAACTGCGCTCAGCGCGCGCAGCGCCAGTGGCCAGCCCTGCATGAACGGGCCAAGCAAAAGGGTGATCGCCATCACAAGGACAAAGACGACACAAATAAGCACCAGCGCCATGCGGTGCGGCGAGGGTTGGGGCATGTGGGTGCCGGGGGACGGATCGAACCAGAATTCCAGCCCCGTCATCCGCGCCCAGACAGCATCGGCGGCAAAGAGCGGTGCCGCCTCGGCCAACATGCGGGCACGCAATTCGGACGCCTCGAAGGCTTCCAGATGGGCGAGGCTGTCAAATCGAAAGATCGAGCGATAGGCATCGCCGGTGTTGGCGGGGCGGTGAAACTCCGCCCCCATATAGCCGGGGAACTCAGCAGCCACCGCAGCGGTCAAACGGTCGAGCCAAGCCTCATAAGCGGCCTCATGACCCGGCTTTACCGTCCTGCGCACGATGACCGTCACGGGTTGTGGATTGTCGTCCATCGTCTACTCGATGTCTGGTGTTGCCGCGCGCAAGATCGCAGCGGCCAGTCGGTCGGGCGCGGTGACTTGGGGCGTGTGTCCGGTGTCAAGTGGCACCGCCTCGGCGACTGTGCCTTGCCCCAACAGTGTCAGTTGCAGGTCGGTCGACACAGCCATGTCGCGCAGGGTCACAACATAGGCTTTGCGAACGGACCCGAAGCGGGTCTTTGTCAGCGCGACTGGCGTCGCCAGCGGTGCAAGAGGTTCATCAACCATCGCGGCAGCAATCGCCTCGCCAAGCGGGGCAGGGGCGTCATTGGCAAAAATCGCGATCCGGTCGCGCGGGTTGACCGACGCGCTGGAGTGGTCAGCGGCAACAACAAAACTGTCTGCTTGCCAAGCCCCATGATGGTCGGCCATGGCCAGATCCTGCAAGGTGTCACCCGGGGTTACATCGACCGCTGGAAGATAGGCCGCAACATAGACCAGTGTGGCGATTGGTGTGGGGTCTGCCTCGGCGGCGGCTGATATCACCAGTCCAGCAAAGCTGTGGCCGACCAGAACAACCCGACCGTCCGGGTCGCCGGCGGTGGCCGTTGTGATAGAGGCGCGCAGCAAGGTGACATGATCTGCCATCGTGATGTCGCCAAGGGCACGCCCGTCGCCCGCACGGCCGGGCAGAGTGACGACTACGGCTGTATGCCCGACATCTGTCAAGACAGACGCCGTTTGTGACCATTCCGCGCCAGTCTGAAAGGCCCCATGGACCAGAACAAAGGTTTCGGCTTGGGCGGTTGAGGTGAACAGAGCCGCAGCGGCGAACCCGGCCAAAAATTTGATCATTGTAAGCATTCCTTCAACAAAAATAATGATTTAGCGGACGGCAGGAAGGTCATACCAGTCCGGCTTTGAGTGTTCCCACAGGTTCTTTATGATCTGCTTGGCTGTCGGCTGATCAATCAGGCCCGCCGACATCAACCAGCGACCGGCGGCGGTTACTTCCTTGAGCACCCGCGCGCCGCAGGTGCCGCAAAAGGCGCGCCGTGCCGCGTCACTGGAGGCATACCAGATCAGGGCCTCGGCCCCTTCGAGGGTGATTTGATCGATCGGGGCGGCAAGGAAGGCGTTGAAATTTCCATGCATGCGCTGGCAATCTTCACAATGGCAGGCAAGAACACCCGCCGCCTCTGCGGGAAGTGTAAACTGGACGGCACCGCAATGGCAGTGCCCCGATAGAGTTGCGGTCATTGTGGTTCTCCTGTGCTATGAAGGGCGGCCAAGGCCCAATGGCGCCCCTTGCCTCTGGCAAGGGCTTGATTGATCCAGACCATTGCAAAGGGTTCCAGCAGGCGGGCCTTGCGCAGATCGCCAGCATCTTGGGCGTCGAACCCGAGATCCGACAAAAGGGACGCAACCTGTCCCTTTGCGGCGGCATCATCGCCCGCCATGAACATGACGGGCGGATGCGGCAGGGTAGAGGTGTCTGCCATGACTTCTGCGCCGACTTGGTTCAGCGTCTTGACGACACGCGCGCCGGGCAGCCAGCCAGCCACTTGTTCGGCACCTGAGGTGTCATGACCAAGCACCAGCCCAAGCGCCCCATCAACCATGCCAAGCGGGTTCATGCAGTCGATGACAATCTTGCCAGCCAGATCGCCCAGTTCACGGACCGCATCCTGTGCCACGCGCCAAGGCAGGGCAAGAATGACGATTTGCGCCCCTTTCGCGGCGATGGCCGGTGTGGCCGTAGCCGCCGCAAGGCTTTCGGCCATGTCGACTTCCCGTTGGGGATCGCGAGAGCCAAAGACAATCTTGTGTCCCTTGCCCGTCAGACCAAGTGCCAAGGCCCGTCCGACGGATCCGGTTCCGATGATCGCAACGCGCATTGATTTCGTCCTTGCTTCACTCGCTTGGCAAGGGATATTCAATAATGGAATGATGTAAAAACGAATAAGGCTCATGTCTGATTTCACAAATTCCGAACTCAGGCGGTTGGACCTGACCCTGCTTTTGGTGTTCTTGGGGCTGATCCGACACCGCAAGGCCAGCGACGTGGCCGCTGAACTGGGCCTGACACAATCCGGCGTAAGCCAGGCGCTGAAGCGGTTGCGTGATATTTTTGGGGATGAACTATTTCTGCGGCGCCCCCATGGGATGGAGCCCACCGCGACAGCGCTGGCCTTGGAGGGGGCGGTGGAGGCCGCGGTTGACGCGTTACGGGGCGCGTTGGGGGCCACTCGGCGCTTTGACCCGTCCTCCGCCGACGGTATCGTGCGGGTAGCAGCGCTGGATGCGCAACAGGCTGTCGTGATCCCCGCGCTTGCGGCGCGGTTGCGGGGCCTTGCACCGAACCTGCGGTTGTCGGTCCTGCCACTGGCGCGCGGTGAGGCCGTGCAGGCCCTTGTGGAAGGCCGCGTCGATCTTGCCCTTGGCTACATCTGGACGCTGCCCGACATGATCTGCGCCGAGCCGCTGTATCAAGAAACCTATCTGGTCGCGGCCCTTGCGTCATCGCTGCCTGAAGCGCCAAAAGTATCCATCGACGCCTATTGCGCGGCGGATCATGTCTTGGTCGCGCCGGGTGGCGACTCCAAGGGCATCGTCGACGACGCTTTGGCAAAGCTTGGCCGTTCCCGCACTGTTACGCTTGCCCTGTCCGCGTTTTTGCCTGCCCTGGCGGCAGTCGCGGCCTCCGGCGCGCTGGTAACATTGCCCGCACAGGTCGCCACCCTTTTTGCGCCCCGGTTCGGTTTGGTTCTGGCCCAACCGCCGCTTGATCTGCGCAGCTTCCCCATCTCGGCCTTCTGGCACCGTCGCGACAACGCAAGTCCGCAAAGTCTTTGGCTCAGGCAGCAGATAAAAGCGTTGGTCTCAGGTGTGTAGCCCCCGATTGACTGCCCCAACCACACACGCGATGCCCAGCCACAAACCCAGCTCCCGCGGTCTTTCTCGTCGTAAAATGCTGCGCTGCCGCGCTTGCGGTCCCAACGCGCCAGGCACAGGCGAGACGCTAAGAAACCGCGTGCCACCAGTGACGCCCAAACATGCGGCGCAGGGCACGAAGTGCCGCCCCGATTGACGGCCCCCTTGCATCTTTAACCGGTTTTGGCGGTCGACTTTCGTCCGAACACCTCGTCCTGTTCTGGCGCAGGCAAGACAGATCCGGTGCCGCACGAATGTCAGCTATTCGCCGTCCACGGCCAGTCGTCTGACCAACACCAAGATCAGTATCACGGCAATGAACAGAAACACCCCACCAACAATCCATGCGCTAGGTGTCGAGTAAAGTTCAGCGACAGTTCCGGCCAACACCAGACCCAATGCGGCCCCCAACTGTTGTATCAGAGACCGCAGAGAGAGCATGGTCGACCGCTGACGGTCTTCGACACAGCGATGCAGAATGCTGCTAGCCGGCGTTTCGATAACCCCAAGGATCACAGAATACAGAACGAACACGGTCACAAAGCCGATTATACTGCCTTGCAACGCCAATGCGATCTGAACGCCTGCCAAGCAAACAAAACTTGCCGCCAGCGTCATGGCGTGCCGCCGCTTGAAGATCCGGCTGATGTATGGCGACAGAGATGCGCCGAACGCGATGGAGAAGAAGTAGGTCGTAGTCACGATACCGATGACGGTGTTTGCATATCCCGCGTCCAACATGGGTTTTGCATGGGTCGGCCAGATCACCTCGACTGGGTTGGTGGCCATCAAAAGGAACGCCAAGGCTGCCAGAAGTATCGACAGAGTGGGATGTTTCAGCGCCAAACGGCTCGCGTCTTTTATCGCCCTTGGGACATTGGCGAAGCCGTGGATGAGGGCAGTGACGTCCATCGGGTGCGGCTTTTCGACAATGGCCACCATCGTGAAAACAAACACGCCCAACATCACAGCAAAGCTTGCCACGTAGGACACATCATAGATGCTGAACCCCAGGCTTTTCGCGACCTCGCCCAGAAGATCGGGCAGAACACCCCCCACGACGGCGCCAATGGCCAACCCTACGGCATTGGCCCATTGCGCTTTGGCCAGTGCGGGCTGGACATCCACATTCGGCGCGGTGGCCCTAAAGTTTTCGACGAACCACGCATCAAGCGTGCCTGACCGTAGCGCGCGTCCAAAACCGATGAATGCAAAGGAAAGCGCCAGAACATGGAAATCACGCGTTGAGAGAAAAAGCACGAGCGAAATCAAGCTGGCGACGACCGCCGTCAAAAAGACCGGCTTGCGGCCAATGCTGTCTGCGAGGCCACCAAAGGGCAGCTCCATCGCCATCGTCGTGAGCGAGTAGATCCCGAAGAGAAGCGAGATTTGAAAGAGGTCCATGCTACGGTCAGTCAAGGCCAGAGCAACAACGGCGACTGTCAATCCCATCGCAAAACGGTCAAGGAACTGGTGTATCTGAAACACGCGAATGTGCCGTCGCGCTGACACGTTCAGTGCTGCAAAAGAGAACTCGATCTCGGTGGCCATCTTTTCAGCATCGTCATTGCTGTCGATCTGCACAACACATTAAGTGGACCAGAACCTATGCCGCGCCCCAAAGCGGCCGTTTGTGCAAGCGTGGCAAAACCTGTTTGACGCCAAGGGTCGCGGCCCCTTTATCTGCTTTGATAAGATCGCCAGACACTGTATGGATCGCAATCTTCGCAGATTTGGGACAAACCATGGCGCAAAATGCCACCATTTACAAAGTTGAACTTTCGATCTCTGACATGGATCGTCACTATTATGAGACCCATAAACTGACCGTGGCCAAGCATCCATCCGAGACGGATGAACGGCTGATGGTGCGCATTGTCGCCTTTGCGCTGAATGCCCATGAGAACCTTGAAATGACAAAGGGTCTTTCAACGGATGACGAGCCCGACATTTGGCAAAAAAGCCTGAGTGGCGCGCTTGATGTGTGGGTGGCGCTGGGCCTTCCCAGCGAAAAAGTGATGCGTCAATCCTGTGGCAAGGCCGGCAAGGTGATTGTCTATCCCTACGGCGGCAAGACGGCCGAGATCTGGTGGGACAAGATCAAAAACAGCACCACCCGGTTTGACAATCTTCAGGTGATCAATTTTTCCGAAAAAGACACCGGCGAACTGGCAAAACTGGCAAGCCGCGCGATGAGGCTGCAGATCAATATTCAGGACGGCGATGTGATGGTCAGTGTGGGGGATCGCATCGTTAACTTGACCCCGCTCAAATGGAAGAGTGCCGCCTAGTTCGCGCAGACGTTTCGCACGCAACTCCCTCCCGGCGCAAATCGCCAGCCGCACGGCGGCGCTGGGCAGATGCCGTTACTCGCGCGGTGCGACCGAAAGAACCATGACCGACGGCCACAGAAACAGCCCCACCTAATCGCGAGGCATCTCGACCGAGTCGCGGTCCACCAAAGGGCATTCTACCTTGATCTGGTCATGTTGCCGTTCCAGACCACCGGTGCGGTCGATCAGAATCTCGGCGGCGATTGCGCCCATTTCGTAATGTGGCAGGATCAGCGTCGTCAGGGCAGGGCGCATGAACTGGGCAATCTCGCGATTATCGAAGCCGATCACGGCCACGTCTTGCGGAATCCGAAGGCCCAATTCGCGCAAGGCGTCGTAGCAGCCAAGCGCCATCATGTCGTTGGCACAAAAGATCGCGTCCGGCGGTTCGGCCAGCGCCATCAGCGCCCGGGCACCGTCATAACCTGCCGACGGCTCCCAGTTTCCGGGACGGACCAGCGCGGGGTCAAAAGCCATGTCGTTTGACGACAGCGCCTGCCGATAGCCCCTCAGCCGATCACGCGAGGCGTCGATGCCTTCTTGACCGTTGATAAAGCCGATGCGCGTGCGCCCAGCCCGGATCAAACGTTCGGTCGCCGTGCGGCCACCAACCATGTCGGCGGGCAAGACCGAGGGTATCTTGTGCTTGGCCTCATAGCAGTTCAACAAGACGGATGGCCATTTCGTAAGCGCCTTGGGGGGCACCACCCGTCGGGTCAGGATGGTGCCGTAAATCAGCCCAAGAAGCGGCTGGCTGGCCATTTTCTCAAACACATCATCAACTTGTTCCCGCTCTTCGCCCGCCACGGCAAGCATCAAGGTCAGTCCGAATTCCTCGGCCTTGCTGCGCGCGCCCTCAAAGGCCAGCGACATCCACGGGTCCGAGGCAAGCTCGTCCACCACAAAGCCGATCACCTTGCTGTCGTTGGGGGTGCGGGATTGGGCGCGGCGAATGAACCGGTATCCGATGGAGTCTGCCGCCTCAAAGACCTTGGCGCGCGTGGCCTCACTGAAGCGAACTCCGGCGCTTCCGTTGAAGATCAACGATACGGTCGCCTGCGAAACGCCTGCGCGTGTCGCAACATCCATCATGGTCGGTCTCACCCTGTCCCCCGTCTTGATCGGTCAGCGTTTTAGACTGGCCGGAAAGGAACGTCCACTGGCCCTCATGCTTTCATGTGCCGAATACGATCGAATGCCACGGCGATGATGATCGACGTTCCGATGAACATCCCCTGCCAAAAGGTGGAGATCCCCAACAAGATGAGAGAATTCCGGATGACCTCGATCAAAAGCGCGCCGACAACGGCCCCAAGGGCGGTGCCTTCGCCACCCGCCAGATTGGCCCCACCAATCACCGCCAATTCCATCGACTGGCCAAGGTTGGTGGTCACGCTGCCCAGCCAGCCCGCCATCAGAATTCCGGCAAGCCCGGCGGTAAGGGCGGAAAAGATGTAAATGCTGACCTTCAGCCGACGCACTGGAATGCCGGTCAAGGTGGCCGCATGCTCATTTCCGCCAATGGCGAACACATGCTGGCCCCAGCGCGTCCAGCGAAAGACGACAGACATGACGCCGCAAAGGGCGATCAGAATGTAAAGCGGGTGCGGCAGGCCGAAGGTCGATCCACCGCCCAACCACAAAAGAAGGTCATGGTCGGGACCGAACTGATAGATCATCTTGTTGTTGGACAGCACCATCGCCAAAGACCGCGCCGCCGACAGCATCCCCAGCGTCACCACAAAGGCGGGCATCCCGACATAGGCAATCAGCATGCCATTGATCAGCCCCACCACAAGGGCCGCCCCCATCGCCGCCGCCGCCGACAGCCAAAAGCTGTGTCCGCCCTCCATCAGAACCGAGACGACCATGGCGGCCAGCACCAAGCTGGAGCCAACCGACAGGTC
Source organism: Paracoccaceae bacterium (assembly GCA_021741245.1). GTDB lineage: Bacteria > Pseudomonadota > Alphaproteobacteria > Rhodobacterales > Rhodobacteraceae > Pseudotabrizicola. Next base: position 7,731 of record JAIOYF010000025.1, on the reverse strand, counting down.
GATCCCGCCCGAGGCGATGACAGCAGTCATGCCGATGGCGATGATCGCGACAAAAGCAAAGTTGCGCGCGACGTTGAACAGATTGCGCTCGCTTGCAAAAGAGTCCGTCAGCACGGTCAGCGCAAGACAGGCCAGAATAGCCGCCGCCAGCACCCAGAAGACTTGGGTGCCTGCCAGACGGGCAAGGGGGCTGCGGTGCTGGCTCTGGTCAATGGCAGATTGCAAGGTATCGGTCATCCGGGGCTCCTTCACGCGGTCTCGATGGCGCCGGTGATCAGCCCCGTCACCTCTTCCGGGGAAGAGGCGGCGGCACGTTTGCTGGCAACCATCTGGCCCCGTCGCAGCACGGCGATCCGGTCACAAACAGCAAACACGTCTGGCATGCGGTGGCTGATCAACACCACGCTGATGCCCTGATCGCGCAGGCGGCGGATCAGGTTCAGCACTTCGGCCACCTGCCGGACCGAGATGGCGGCAGTGGGTTCATCCATCAACACGATGCGCGGCTTTGACAAAAGCGTGCGCGCGATGGCAACCGCCTGACGCTGCCCCCCAGACATGCGCCGCACCAGATCGCGCGGGCGGGTTTCGGTTTTGAGTTGGGCAAAAAGCTCGCCCGCGCGCATGCGCATGGCCGGGTAATCGATCACGGCAAGGGGGCCAAACCGGCGAACAGGCTCACGCCCCAGAAAGACGTTCGAGGCGGCAGAGAGATTGTCGCACAGTGCAAGGTCCTGATAAACAACTTCGATCCCGCGTTCGCGCGCGTCGATCGGTTTGTGCAGTTCGACAAGCTGCCCATCGATGCGAATCTCGCCCTTGGTCGGGCGAAAGTTCCCGGCGACGATCTTGACCAGCGTGGATTTGCCCGCGCCGTTGTCGCCCATCAGCCCCAAGACCTCGCCCGGGGCGACCTCAAGCGAAACATCGTCCAGCGCCTGAATGGCGCCAAAGCTGCGCGAGAGTCCCGTCAGTTTCAGTCTGGACACGTCGCCCTCCCGTCCTTTGCTGCCCGCCTTCAGTCAAAGGAGTACTTGACTCATAAATATTAGTAAATAACATTTTAGTTAACTGCACGGGGAGATCCATGAAGATTCTTCTGACAGGCGCAACCGGAAAGGTCGGGCAAAACCTGCTGCCTGCCCTCTTGCACGACAGCCGCTTTGCGGGGTCCAAAGTGGTTGCCCTTTGCAATCACAGGATGCTTTCGGTGACGGACCGGGTGCAGGTCGTAAAAGGCTCTTTGGCGGACCCACAGGCCATTGCCGCGGCCATGGCGGGGGTGACCCATGTCATCCACATGGCTGCGGTGAAGGAAACGCCTGACCAAGCCATCGACGTCGCGCTGAAGGGCATGTTCCTTTTGCTGGAAGAAGCGCGCCAATCCACAAGCTTTTGCCAGTTCATCTTGATCGGTGGGGATTGCTCGGTTGGTCATGTCATCCACGGCTACGATGGACCGATCACCGAAACCTCACCCCGCCGCGCCTATGCCGGGTGCTACGCGCTGACCAAGGTGCTGGAAGAGGTGATGCTCGAGCAGGTGCAGATCCAATACGGGCTGAACGGCTGTATCTTGCGGGCGCCATGGATCATGGAAAAGGATGATCTGCGCTTTGTCCTGCGCTTTGGGCCGGATCAGTTTGGTGGGCCGGCTTGGCATACATTGATGCCAGCGGCAGAGGTGGCGGCCCTGGCGGGCAGCAACGCGGTTCCCTTGTTGCGTGACCATACGGGGGCCGCGCTGAAGCGCAACTTCGTTCATGTCAGTGACTTGATCAACGCCATTCTGGCGGCATTGGACAACCCGGCCGCGCGGCAAAAGCTGTTTCACATCGCGATGGATCAGCCCGTTGATTACGGCCTGCTGGCGGCCATTCTTGCCCGGACCCGCAACCTGCGCCCGGTCGAGATTGCGACACCCTTTCACAGCAATTGGCTGGACATCACTGCCGCGCGGGCCGCGCTGGGGTGGGAACCATCCGTCGATCTTGAGGCCATGGTCGAGATGGCATGGGCGTGGAACCGCAAGGAGGGCGACCCGCGCAAGGTCTGGTATCCGGGCTAGGCCGCAAAAAGAACAACCGGAAGCACATCAACCAAGGGGAGTGAGAAATAATGAATATTTGCAATATGATGACTGCCACGGCTGCACTTGCGCTGATGGCGTCCGCCGGGATGGCGCAGGATAAGAAGGTGCTGGCCATCGTGGTCAAGGGCCTCGACAACCCATTCTTCGAGCAGATCAATCTGGGCTGTCAGAAGTGGATGGCCGACAACCCAGAAAGTGACTACGAATGCCTCTATACCGGCCCTGCCTCCTCCGCCGACGAGGCGGGCGAGGTGCAGATCGTCGATGACCTGATGACGCGTGGGGTCGCAGCCATCGCCATCTCGCCGTCCAATGCACCAGCCATGGCGAACCGCGTCCGCGAGATTGCGCCAACCGTGCCGGTGATGACCATCGACGCTGATTTTCTGCCTGAAGACAGCGATCTGCGCGCCACCTATCTGGGCACCGACAACTACCTGATGGGCGTCCAGATGGCCGAGCAACTGGTGGCGCTTGACGCCGATGGCGGCACGGTCTGCCTGCAATTGGGCAACGTGGCCGCCGCCAATATCAACGCCCGTGCCGCGGGGTTCCGCGACACCATCGCGGGGGCCAAGGGCGTAGAGCGGCTGTCGGGCCAAGGCGGCTGGTCCGAGATCGAAGGGTGCCCGGTCTACACCAATGATCAGGCTGATCTGGCCAATCAGCAGATGGCTGACACCTTTATCGCAAACCCCGATCTTGGCGCCTTCATCTTGATCGGCGGGTGGGCCCAGTTCGCCCCGCAGGCCTATGCACAAGTCACCGATCAGGTGATGGACAAGCTGAAGTCGAAAGAGCTGATCATCATCGCGGGCGACACGCTGCCGCCGCAGACCCAAGCGTTCCGCGACGGTCGCAGCCATGCGCAAGTCGGCCAGCGCCCGTTCGAGATGGGCCTGCGCGCGCCGGACGTGATGATCCAGCTGATCAATGGCGAAACAGTAGAAGATCCGCTCTTCACCGGGTTGGATGTCTGCAACCAGAGCGATGCTGGATTCTGCGCCAACAATTGATCCCTTTTCGCCGCCGGGGAACAGCCTCGGCGGCGGGTGCGAAGTAATATTAGCAATTCAGCGCGGGCCATTGGCCGCGACGCGCCGTGTCGCGCGCGCCCATAGTCCTGCGCGTCCAACCCCAGAGAGGATCACCATGACCAGACATCTTGCCACCGCATTGGCTGCGCTTGTCGCGGGCCTTGCCGGCCCGGTCTTTGCCCAAGACAAGCCGCAGCTTGCCTTCGTCGTCAACGCCGCCTCGGACTTTTGGAAACTTGCCGAAGCGGGGGTGGCCGCCGCGCAGGCCGAATTGCCCGGCTATGATTTGCAGTTCCGCTATCCCGCCCAAGGCACGGCGGCCCTGCAAAACGCGCTGATGGATGACCTTGTTGCCGCCGGGACCGACGCCATCATGATCTCGTCCGTCGATCCCAAGACCTCGACCGATGCCTTCAACCGCATTGCGGATCAGGTGCCCTTGTTCACCACCGACAGCGATGCGCCAAACAGCAAGCGGATCGCTTACCTCGGTTCATCCAACACCTTGGCTGGCGTTCAGGCGGGCGAGATCGCCGTGGCGACCATGCCCGACGGGGGGGCTTGCATGGGTTTTGTTGGATTTCTCGGGGCCGACAATGCGATCGAGCGGATTGCAGGCTTTCGGCAGGCAGTGGCAGGCACGGGGATCGAACTGGTGGACGTGCGCGGCGACGATGTGGATTTTGCCCGTGCGCGGGCCAATGTCGATGACGTGCTGGCGGCAAACCCTGATATCACCTGCATGGTCGGCTTTTACTCCTATAACCCGCCGATCATCTACGACGCCCTGCAAGCGGCCGGTCGGCTGGGCGAGATTACGGTTGTCGCCTTTGACGAAGACCCCAAGACCCTGGGGGCCGTGCGCCAAGGCACATTTGCCGGAACGGTCGTTCAGGACCCCTACCAATGGGGCTATCAGGGCATGAAGCTGATGGCCGCCTATCTGGAGGGGGATACCTCTGGCGTGCCGGTTGACGGGCTGATCATCGTGCCGACCAAGGTCATCTCGGCAGACAACGTTGATGCCTTCGAGGCTGAATTGCGGGCCCGCATCAGTGGCTAAAGCGGTACCTCCCGCCGTTTCAGACCGCCCCGCGCGGGACAGGGCACCGCCCGCGCGGCCCCTGACTGCGCCCCGATGACCGGTCGCGGACAAGACAGATACACGCTCACCGGGGTGACAAAGGTCTACCCCGGTGTCGTGGCCCTGCAAGATGTCAGCCTGTCAGTGTCTGGGGGCGAGGTGGTTGGCCTGATCGGCGAGAATGGGGCCGGCAAATCCACCTTGATGAAGGTTTTGGGCGGGCTGGTGCACCCCAACCGGGGCAGCATCACAATCGGCGGCACCACCTTTGCGGGCCTGACCCCGGCCGAGGCCACACGGCAGGGTATTGCCTTTGTTCATCAAGAGTTGAACCCCTTTACCAATCTGGATGTGACCGGCAATGTCTTGCTGGGCCGCGAGATCACGCGCCGCCCCTTCGGCACATTGGACCGCGAGGCCATGGTGCGGCAGGTGCGCCCGATCCTCAAGCGGTTGGGCGCCCGCTTTGGCCCGTTGGACCCGGTGGCGCATTTGTCGCTGGCCGATCAACAGTTGCTGGAAATTGCCCGTGCCCTGTCGATGGACGCCCGGCTGGTCATCTTTGACGAGCCGACCTCCAGCTTGACCCTCCCTGAAACGCAAGCCCTGCTGGGGGTGATTGACGATCTGCGCAGGCAAGGGGTCGCGGTGCTGTTCATCAGCCACCGTTTGGCCGAGGTGGGGCAGATCGCAGACCGGGTCATCGGGTTGCGTGATGGCCGCAACGCAGGCGAATTGGCGCGGGCCGAGATCACCAAGGACCGCATGGTTCGCCTGATGATCGGCCGGGATCTGATCCGCAGCCGCCCTGACACAGCGCCGCAGCCCGACCACATGACAGCCCTCCGCCTGCGCGGTGTCCGCACCGCTGCTTGGCCCGAAAGCGCGGTTAATCTTGACCTGCGGGCGGGCGAGATCTTTGGAATGGCAGGGCTGGTCGGGGCAGGGCGGTCGGAACTTGCCTGTGCCGCCTTTGGCATCGACGGGCGGCGAGGCGAGGTCACCGTGGGGGCCACGCGCCTGCCGCCCCGGTCGGTCGCTGCGGCCTTGCAGGCGGGCCTGTGCCTTGTGCCGGAAAACCGCAAAGAGCACGGGTTGGTCCTCGATTTTCCCATTGCTGCCAATATCGCCCTTCCCAACCTTGCCGCGCTGTCGCGCCGCTGGGTCGTGGACCGGGGGGCCGAGATGGCTTTGGCCCGCGCCGGGCGCGACCGGTTGGGCATTCGGTCGCAAAGCCTGACCCGCGCTGCCGCCGAACTGTCGGGCGGCAACCAGCAAAAGGTGGTGCTGGCAAAATGGTTGGCCCTGAACCCGCGCGTCATCATTCTGGACGAGCCGACGCGCGGCATTGATGTCGGCGCAAAGGCCGAGGTCTATGCCGTGATGCGTGCCTTGGCGGCCGAGGGCGTGGCGATCTGGATGATCTCCAGCGACATGGAGGAGGTGATCGCCGTGTCCGACCGGGTGGCGGTGATGCACCGGGGCCGCGTGACCGGCATCTTGGCAGGGTCGCAGATGACCGAAGAAAACATCCTGCGGCTGGCCGTGGGATAAGGGGGGGACGATGCAGAAGAAAGACCTTGGCCTTGGCATTTTGGTGCTGGTCGTGGGCGCAGTGGTCAGCGTGATCAACCCGCGCTTCCTGTCGCCGATCAATTTGGCCAATACCGCCAATCTGATCGGGCTGTTTGGCCTGTTTTCGGTCGCGCAGGCCTTTGTCATCGTGACAGCGGGGATCGAGTTGTCGGTGGGGTCGGTCATTGCGCTTTTGGGGGTGGTCTTTGTCGATCTGATCGTGACGCGCGACATGCCTTGGCCCGCAGCCATCGCGGTTGTCTTGCTGCTGGGATGTGTGATCGGTCTTGTTCACGGCTGGCTGATCACGCGGCTAAAGCTGCAACCCTTTGTCGTCACGCTGTGCGGTCTGCTGATCTATCGCGGCATCGCGCGCTTTTACACCGCGGACGGCACGGCGGGGTTTTCCTTTGATGACAGCTTTCCCACATTGGAATGGCTGGTGTCGGGGCGCAGCGGCGGCGTGCCTCATTCGTTCATGGCCTTCAGTGTGGTCACGGTGATCGCGTGGTTTGTGCTGCACCGCACCGTCCTTGGCCGCCACCTTTTCGCCGTTGGCAAAAACCCCGAGGCCGCGCGGTTTTCCGGCATCGCCACCGACCGGGTCACCGTCTTGGCCTATGTGATCTGCGCCCTGCTGACCGCGATGTCCGCGATCTTCTTCGCGATGTATACCCGGTCCATTCAGCCCTCATCGCATGGCAATTTCTATGAGCTTTACGGCATCGCCGCCGCCGTTCTGGGCGGGTTCTCGCTGCGGGGGGGCGAGGGCTCGATTGTCGGGGTCGTTCTGGGCGTGGTCCTGTTGCAGGTGCTGCAAAATCTGGTGAACCTGCTGGGGATACCGTCCTCGCTCAACTTCGCGGTGATGGGCAGCGTCATCTTGATCGGGGTGATCGCCGACACCCAAGTCGCAAGCTTCCGCAATCTTCGGCGTCAAAGCAAGGCAGTGGCCGGCCTCGACAATCCGGCGGACTCTGGCGGCGCGTAGGGGCGGTGTCGTGCACCTCGGGCCTGAGGCAGGATTTCGGCCGTTCTTCCGGATCGGGATGATCGCGGTCGCCTTGCGGTCACTCCGGGCGATAGGACAGCGCGGCTTGAAGGCCCGGCACAAAGAGGCGGCCGGGGTGGGCGTGTCTCTGGCATGCAATCGCACAAGCGTCTGCCCAGATGCAGCACAGTCTTGCGCCACGTCTGCTAGATCAGGCCCAGGCTCAGTGCTTTTGCGGTTGCCTGCATTTGATTGCGTGCGCCAAGTTTGCGATAGGTGTTCCGAATATGCGACTGGATCGTGGAAAGCGAAATATTCATGGCATGCGCCGTTTGCTCATAGGTATAGCCCTTTGAGATATGGCGCAGCGTTTCTATTTCCCGGCTCGTCAGAACCTTTCGGCTCACGCTAGGCGCCGTGCTGATGCGTTTGGGAAACCTGTCCTCCGCAGAACTATGGGCGTGATAGGTGACGGATGAAGTTTTTCCCGTCTTGGTTTCCACAAGCGATACCAGCATGACAGGCAGGCTCGGATACTGCTCTCGCAGGGTGGAAACCACGTCATTGCCATCCATGTCTGAAATATCAAGCCGACATTCCCCAAGTGGCATGCTGGTTGACGTGAAGATCGCGTGATTTTGCCCGCTGGACAAGCATTTTTCGCCCCAATCGGCGTCTTTGGTCGCGCAAGCTTCTGGAACAGGGCGGATCAGACCGCGTAACCGCCGTGTTCTGGCTCGGCGGCGGTGTTTTTCAGCGCAGCGGACAGACCTGTCCAGCCGCTTTCGTTCAGTTTGAGCGTGGATCGCGATCATGCGCATAGCGGTGGCGCTCGCAATCGGCGGATGGCGGCGAGGATGGCGCGCACCATCGGGCCGGTGACGGCCACCTCTGCCAGTTGGAAGGTAATGGCGCGGGCATGACGGATGACGCGGGCACCAATCTTGATCAG
>JAIOYF010000024.1 GCA_021741245.1 Paracoccaceae bacterium | reverse complement strand
CAACCGCCGCCTGCTTGAGCCCATTGGAAACATCCCACCCGCCGAAGCAGAGGAGGCCTTCTATGCAAACTTGAACACACTCGATATGGTCGCGTAACACGGACTAATTGGTCTCCGGCAAACCCGGGGCGGTTCAGTTCAAAGACATTGCTGAAGTGATAGAGGCTCTACGTGGCCTCAACCCGATCCAGGTGGAAGTTCTGTCCACAATCATCAAACGATTTGCCGACAAGCAGGAGAAGGAGTTAGTCAGAACGGACTTCATCGACCTCGCCGCATTCGAATACTTTTCCACAAGGCTAGCGGTGCATCACGCTTCAAGCGGAGTCGCCCTCAAAAAGGAGAACTTTGAACATATCTTGGAGCAGTCATTCAAGAGGGCAGGCCACACAGCCAAGCGGACGGCTGACATGACTCACCGGGGCGCAGACCTGGAGGTAGACGGTCGCTTCTATTCGCTCAAAACGGAGGCAGCGCAGGGCCTAAATCCAAAGAAGATCACTATATCTAAATTGATGGAGGCTAGGTGGATTCGTGATCTTAAGGGCCCAGAAGACGCGCCAGCGCAGATTAAGAGCCGGATGCTCTCTCATCTAGATGAGTATGAGCAGATATACATCCTGCGTAGTTACGGGGATGAGGGGCGAGTTCGCTACGACCTGAGAGAGATCCCGAAGGCTATCCTTGCTAGCGCGGCCGACTTGGTTGCCGAGGACTTCGGAAAGCTGACCAAGGCAAATGGCACAAGTGCCAAAGTGAGCTACAATGGTCGAGTTGCCTTCACTTTGCGTTTGGACGGGAGTGTGGAGAAAATCACCATTTCGGGGCTCGACGTTTCAATGTGCCCGCTTCACGCTTGGTGGAGCCTCCTGCCTCCGGGCTAAACCGCCATACGGAACTGGCTTGGGGCGCTCAGCCCCGCCACATCATCTGCGATGGCCTGCGCGATCATCGTAGCAATCATCGGGGGCACTGCGTCACCAATCTGCCGATATTTGGAAGATATGGGCCCTAGAAACTGGTAGTCAGCAGGGAAGCCTTGCAGCAGGGCCATTTCCCGCACGCTCAACAATCGATCCTGCTCAGGGTGGCTGTAGCGCCCATTTCCAGGGTGGCTGCACTCTCGGGTTATGGTTGGCGCGGGCTTGTCCCAGGCAAGGCGCCCGTAAACGTCCGGGAACGACCCAGGCTTAGCGGGGTTCATGCTCGGGATGCGAAGGTGGGCGTTTTCGTCGGTGAGGTTGATCCAGCTTCCACCATCTTTCGGGATTGCCTGCATCCGCTCCAGGGATCGGCCCGCGATCCTCGGACAGGTGTGCATCGGGTCGAGTGGATCAACCGCCCCGGCTTCAAGGTGTGGCAGGTGGCTAATGGTGTCCCGGACGGTGCGGGGCCGATTTACCGGGGCCAACTCCATGTGGAAGGTCCCGCCTAGCTTCGCCACGATCAGTGACCTGATCCGGGATTGTGGAAGCCCAAAGTCGCGAAGGTTGTGTATCTCGGCAAAGACCTCATAGCCCAGGCGGGTCAGGTTTCGGTGCAACCCTTGGAAGTGGTGCTTGTGCCTGCCGTTCAGCAGTTCCTTGACGTTCTCAATGACCACGTAACGTGGCCGCCAGGCTTCGGCATATAGGGCTGTCCGCTCCACAAGCTGGTTGCGGGCGTCGTCCTCAATGTGGTTGTTCGCCTTCTTCTGACTGAACCCAGTGCAAGGCGCGCAGGAAATCAGGACGTCCACATCTGACGCCGAGAAGCCGAAGTGGTTCGAAATGTCTTCAGGTGGAGTGTGGGCAAGATTGGCGGACATGGGACGCAGGCCAAGGTTGGCCTCGTATGTGTCGTTGCAGTTGGTTGCACCCACACCGTAGCTCGGCTTTGCCACTTCCAGGTCAACCGCGCCGATGGTCCTAAAGCTGCCCTGCCTCGTAAAGCCGGTAGACATGCCACCTCCGCATGAGAACAGGTCTACAAAGTTTAGCTGCATTGACTGGCGCTCCGCTTCCCATGAGAGCATAGTTACCATGGACACTCAGGGAAGTGTATGCCAAAGTTTCTAGCCACAAGATGTGGGCTGAATGTATAGTACTGATGCGGGAGTATTGATGGATCCCAGGTATGGTTGACTTGCCGGAGCACATAGCGGGCGTGCGTCAGCGTATCATTGAGGCTGACGACAAAGCCTTCATCGACCTATTTTATCATAACACCGAGAGCCCAATCCTTCCGGCAGAGAAGCAGTCGTTGCTGCGAAGGCGTGTTTCTGATGAATTTAATGTCTCAATGCGGGATGTTATTCTTGTTGGATCTGCCAAAATCGGATGCACCCTGACACAAAAGCCGGAACGACCGCCACTTTCCCCATTCAGCGATGGCTCAGATATTGACATTGCGATCATCTCAAGTAGGCTTTTCGAGTATTACTGGGAGCAGGCATTTAACTACTATTCTGAAGTGCGTGAATGGGAAAAATTAGGCAGCTTCAGAAAGTATTTGTTTCGAGGCTGGATGCGACCAGACATGCTACCAATTGACAGCGAGTTTGAGCCGTCGCGGTTATGGTTTGATTTTTTCTTAAAGCAGACGGGATCTGGCGACTTTGGGGGGCACAAAGTGAGCGCGGGTATCTACTATAGCGAGCACTTCTGGGAGAAATACGCATCGCGTTCTCTTATTGACTGCCGCAAGTATCTGGAGTTGGAGGGTATATAATGAGAACAGCACCTGAAAGTCGAAAGGTTGCAGCGATCATCAAGTCAGTCCGTGATGGTAGCCTTATCCCTAGGCCAGAGTTTCAACGTCGATCTGTTTGGACAAACAGGGACAAGATTGAGTTCATCAGAACAATTCTTGAATCTTTCCCTTTTCCAGAGATTTACGTTGCCGTTGGTGAAATTAATACCAAAACCGGCGAAGCAAAAGAGCTACTAGTTGATGGCCAACAACGAGTTACGACAATTACAGAGTATTTTCTGGAGAAGCCTCCATTCTCTCGGGCAGGAACGCTGCCTCGCTACGCGCAACTTGAGGAAGCGCAGAAGACTGATTTTCTAAACTACGATGTATCAGTACGGAACCTCGGCATTGTCCCGATTGAGACAATCCGGGCTGTTTTTCAGAGGATGAATGCCACCTCCTATGATTTGAACGACATGGAGAGGATCAATGCAGTCTATTTGGGGGAGTTCAAGAAGTTCGCTGAAGAAATGACCAAGAAGGAGATATTTCTCCGGCATGGCGTGTTCAGCAGTGCAGATATACGACGGATGAAAGATATATCCTTTACGGCATCCTTAACCGTTACAATGATGTCTGACTACTTCAATCGTGACGATGAAGTTGAAACGTTCCTAGAGCAATATAACGAGGACTTTCCTAGAAAGGACGAATTGGCCGCACGGTTTGATGCGACTATTGCTGCTGTCGAAGGCATGAACTTGCCAGAAGCATCTCGTGCATGGAAAAAGGCCGACTTTTACACTCTCTTTGTTGAGGTTGATCGTTTGCTGTTCAAGCAAGGCAGGAATCTTGACTTGCACGCCACCTCGGCAGAAATGCAGGCGTTCTACACCGAAGTAGAGGCGATGCGGATCGCGGCACCGGAGACGGCACCTGACTCTACTGTCGGGCGGTATGTTCGTGGGCTGCTCCAATCCACGAATGACAGAGGGCCCCGTGTGGTTCGCGGGGCCTCGGTAGCAGAAGTCTTGGGCAGACATGTTGTTTAGGATGTTGCCTAGCCAAGCCCGCGCATCCGAAGACTAGGGTCCAAGTGATTGGTGCGGGCGGCGGGAATCGAACCCGCACGAGCTTGGCTCTAGCGATTTTAAGTCGCTTGTGTCTACCGTTCCACCACGCCCGCAAAGACGTGCATTGGGTCTAATTCAGGCCCAAAGTTCTTCGTATCGCCTTAAGGCCATGAAAACAATGCGTTTCTCAGGCCGGGAGGCTGGATTTTAAGTCTCATGTGTCTACCATTTCACCACGCGGGCGGCGACGGGCAGCATAGCGATCCGGGCCGCGGGGAAAAGGGGCGGTCGCACTTTTTCCGGCATAAAATTGCCCCGGTTCTGCCCGTTTCCGGCCCAGCAACGGTCAAGCTTGATTTGCATTCTTTTGGAAACAATGACGCCAAAGGATATTGCCATGAGGTTCTTTTCCGGTTCGGTCCTGATGTTGGGTTTCTTCTTGGTGGCCTTTGCCGGAATTTCCGGCTGATCGCCATCCGCCCGCCCCCCCCGGCCTTGCAGCATTACCCCCTGATTGCGACCGCGGGACAGGTTGGAAAAGTTCCATCCCCCCAGTTCCAGATGCCGCGCTGCCGCAATTGACTCTGGGGAACAACATCCGCTTTATGGGGCCGAGAGTTTGCGAGGAAGCCGACCATGAAGAAGATCTATCCAAGCGCAACTGCCGCGCTTGACGGGCTGCTGTTTGACGGGATGTTTATTGCCTCGGGCGGGTTTGGCCTGTGCGGCATCCCGGAATTGCTGATCGCCGCCATCCGCGACGCGGGCACAAAGAACCTGACCGTTGCCTCCAACAACGCAGGCGTTGATGGCTTTGGCCTTGGTGTGTTGCTGGAAAGCAAACAGGTCAAGAAAATGATCTCGTCCTATGTGGGAGAGAATGCTGAATTCATGCGGCAATATCTGTCGGGCGAGCTGGAGTTGGAGTTCAACCCGCAAGGCACCTTGGCCGAGCGGATGCGCGCCGGTGGCGCGGGCATTCCCGGCTTTTACACAAAGACTGGCGTTGGCACAGTGATTGCTGATGGCAAGGATGTGAAGGTGTTCGACGGTCAGGAATATATCCTTGAGCGTGGCATCGTCGCTGATATTTCCATCGTCAAGGCGTGGAAGGCCGATCCGTCGGGCAACCTTGTGTTCCGCAAGACGGCGCGCAACTTCAACCCGCCCGCCGCGACCTGTGGCAAGGTCTGCGTGGTCGAGGTCGAAGAGATCGTGCCCTTGGGCAGCCTTGATCCAGACACCATCCACCTGCCCGGCATCTATGTGCACCGCCTGATCCAAGGTGAGCATGAAAAGCGCATCGAACAGCGCACCGTGCGCAAACGCGCCTGAGCGGCCATCCTATGGCCGGGTCCCCCTATGACGGTCTGGAGCCGCGCGCCTTTTGGCGTGCCTCCGTGGCTGGGCGGGGGCCGGGCCGGTTACGCGGGCTTTATGATCCCCGGTTCGCCATTGAGCGGACAACCCGCGTCATGACGGCGGGCAGTTGCTTTGCCCAACACGTCCACCGCGCCCTCAAAGACCGTGGCTATAGCGTGATCGAGGCGGAGCCAGCCCCCGAAGGCGTCGATCCAGCCGTGGCAAGCCGTTATTTCTATGGCAGTTTTTCAGCACGCTATGGCAACGTCTACACCGCCCGGCAATTTCGCCAGTTGTTGGAAGAGGCTGCGGGAAGCCATACCCCCGCCCATCTGATCTGGACACGGGACGGGCAGTTCTTTGATGCGCTGCGGCCCAATGCCGACCCTGATGGCTATGGCAGCAAGGCGGCCGTGCTGGCTGCGCGGGCGGACCATCTGAACGCCGTGCGCGAGGCCGCAGCACAGGCCCAAGTCGTGGTCTTTACGCTTGGCCTGACCGAGACATGGGAAGATCGGAGCAGTGGCACCGTCTACCCCTCGGCACCCGGCGTGATTGCCGATCCGCCTGCGGGGGCTGACATCGGCTTTGTGAACCTTGGCCACGATGCGGTTGTCGAGGATGTTCGGGCCGCACTAGGGCATCTGCGCGCTCTGTCGCCGGGTATCAAGATGCTGTTGACCGTCAGCCCCGTGCCGTTGACCGCCACGGCCAGCGGCGCCCATGTGCTGGTGGCCTCAACCGCGTCAAAGGCCATTCTTCGGGCGGCGGTGGCGACCTTGATGGCCGAGGATGATGGGATCGACTATTTCCCGTCGTATGAGATCATCACCAACCCCGCCGCGCGCAGCGTGTTTTATGCGGCCAACCTGCGCGACCCAAGCCCAAAGGGCGTATCCGTGGTGATGGGGCAGTTTTTTTCGGCACACGAGGGGGCGCAGGCAAGCGAAACCCCTGTCGCCCAACCCACCCCCAAAGTGCAAAGCGAGGATGAGGATAACGCCGTCATCTGCGAAGAAATGCTGAACGACCCCACCGCCCGGCGGGAGGCGCAGTGATGAAGGTTCTGGTTCTGGGCACCTCGCATGCGGCCACCTTGCGGCGGGCCTTTCCCGCCATTGCGGCGGCCTATCCGGGCCTTTCGCTCTGCTTTTGGGGCCTGCCGAGTGCGGCCTTTGCCAAAGCCGCCGTCGGGGCGGATGGCCAGTTGCGCCCCGACCCCGAGGACGCCATCAGCCGTCGCAAAGCCGCCGAATGGAATGGTCAAGACAGCATCGACCTTGCCCCCTTCGATCGCATCTTGCTGGTCGGCCTGCGCTATGGCTTGCGCCCGATTTTGCAAATGATGCGCAGTTTGCAACCGCTTGAATGGGGCCGCCGCAGGGGCGCACTTGGTGTGTCCAAGGGGTTCTTGCAGGCCGCCATTCGCGCCGATATCAAGGCAAGCCTGCGGGGGCAAAACAGCCGCACGCCCTTTGACGCCCGGTTCGTGGCCCTGCCAGCCCCCTATCCTGCCACCATCGTGCTGGAACCCGGAGAGTTGTATCAACCCGTCACGCGGGCCGTCGCGGGCCAAAAGTCGGCGGCCGACCTTATGGAGATTTATGAGGCCGAATTGGCGCGCGCCCATGCAGCGGTGGGGATCAGCTTTGTGCCCCAACCGCGTGAAACCATCGCGCAGCCTTGGCTGAGCCTTCCTGATCATCTGGAAGACGCCGCGCGCGACGCCCGCCACATGAACGCTGACTACGGCCTGATCGCCTTTGATGCGATCGCATCACATTGCCCGGATCTTTCGGGCCAACGACTTCAGCCCCCGGCCCGGCCGGGTGGCTTTGCAACCGCTTGAACAAGGAGAAATCAAATGCCCTGGGACCGCAATCAGATGGCCGCCCGCGCCGCACAGGAACTGCAAGATGGCTGGTATGTGAACCTTGGCATCGGTATTCCGACGCTGGTGTCGAACTATATCCCCGAGGGGGTGGAGGTGACTCTGCAGTCGGAAAACGGCATGTTGGGGATGGGACCCTTTCCCTATGAGGGTGAAGAAGATGCCGACCTGATCAATGCGGGCAAGCAAACCATCACCGAATTGCCGCAGACCGCGTTCTTTGACTCGGCCCAGTCCTTTGCCATGATCCGCGGCGGCAAGATTGCCATGGCGATCCTTGGGGCGATGGAAGTGGCCGAAAATGGCGATCTGGCCAACTGGATGATTCCGGGCAAGCTGGTCAAGGGCATGGGCGGGGCCATGGACCTTGTGGCAGGCGTTGGCCGTGTGGTCGTCGTGATGGATCACACCAACAAGGCGGGCGAATCCAAGGTGCTGAAAGCCTGCACCCTGCCGCTGACAGGCAAGGCCGTGGTTGATCGCATCATCACCAACCTTGGTGTGCTGGATGTCGTTGAGGGCGGGCTGAAGATGGTCGAACTGGCCGAAGGCGTATCCGAGGCCGAGTTCCGCGCCGCAACCGAGGCCACGCTGGTCAACTGAGCCAAATTTTATGACGCTTTTTGCAGGCGCCTCTTTGATAGGGGCGCCTGACTTGCGACCAAGGCTGCGCCCTAGCTGCGCAAACGGTCGGCCTGTTCCGCCCAATGCAGATGGTTCAAGACCCCGCCATCGCGGCGCACCTCCCGCAGCGCCTGCAAAGACACCTCGGCCATCGCCCAACCGGGGCTGTTGAGCGCGGTTTCGGCCAAAATGCCTTCGGGGGGAAAGCCCCGGTCGGGCGGGCCATAGATCGCGGCGCGGCCCACGTTTTCATCCACCGCCGGACAAAAATCGCAGCTTCCCACTGTGGGCGATTGCGCCACGATGCATTGGTTTTCCAGCGCCCGCGCCCTGCAGCCCACCCGCACGCGGGTAAAGCCTGCCAGACTGTCGGTGCAAGAGGGGGCCAAAAGCACCTCGGCCCCTTGTTCCACCAGATGACGGGCCAGCAGCGGAAATTCACTGTCATAACAGATAACAACCCCGATCCGCCCCAGATCTGTGTCAAACGGGGCAAGGCCCTGCCCCGGCACAACATCCCAAATCTCGCGCTCAAACCGGGTCATGATCTGTTTGTCCTGATGACCGATGACGCCATCCGGCCCGAACAGGATGGCACGGTTCACCGGGCGCGGCCCTGCAAAAACCGGGGCAGAGGCCCCAAGGATCAGCACATCAAACCGCCGGGCCAGTTCCAGATGCAGGGCACTGACCGCCACGCCATGGCGTGCGACCTCCTGCAAGGCGCGCTCAAGATCACTCGCAACCTCGGCCCCCCCCAATGACGCAAGTTCCATCGCGCCATATTCGGGAAACACCACCAGCTTTGCCCCCTGTCCGGCAGCTTGGGCGACCCACTGCGTCAGCTTTTCGGCATAATCCTCAAACCGGTCAAACCAGTTCAGCGGATAGGCGGCGGCGGCAAGGGTAAAGGGGCTCACAGCGCGCGCATCCAGAACTGCAGTTGCTTTACGCTTTCGCCTGCATCCCCCAGGTCTTTCCACGCAAACGCGGCCAGAACACCCGGCAAGGGCGCATAGCCACGCCCGCGCCAAAACGCGTCATTGGTGCGATAGCTGGCGGGCCGCAACGGGTGATCGCCGGGCCGGATGACCGAGCAAAAGGCCACATGCGTGCGCCCAAGGGCGCGGGCGTGATCCTCGCGCAGATCGACGAAACGGTGGCCCAGACCAATCCCGCGATATTCCGGCAAAAGCACCGATTCCGCCCCGTAAAGGATCGACTCAAGTGCCACGCCTTGATCCTTGAAGGGGGCCGCAAATTCCGAGGCGTGATCCTCCATCGGGGTCGAGGTGGAGGCCCCAACCAATCTTTCGCCGTGGAACGCCCCAACAAGCAAAGCTCCTGCACTGTCGCGATAGGTCTGCAGATACTCGCGTTCATAGTCCAGCGATCCGTCATAGAGATAGGGCCAGTCGCGAAACACCGCGATGCGCAGGCCCGCCACGGCATCCAGATGCGCCTCAAGCTCGTCCCCCGTCAGGGCGCGGACGGTTATCCCCTCGGGCAAGGGCGGGCGGGTCACGCACTCACCTGTGCGATCCAGTCGTTCAGATTGTAGAATGTGGTCACCCGGGAAATCTTGCCGTCACGCAGATCAAAGAATGATCCGGCGGGAAGGATATAACGTTGACCTTTTGCCTCGGGCAGGCCGGGATCGGTTTTCAGGTATTCCCCATGCACCACAAATTCCGCAGCCCCCCGCGTGCCCGCATCATTGACGAAAATCTCGATGTCACGCAGGTCTTCGCGATAACTGACGCCCATATGCGAACAGAACTCTGCGAATTTTTCGCGGCCATGGCGGATGCCCCCCTCATTCACCCGGTGCTCGATATCATCGGTGACGCAGGCCAGCATTCCAGCGGCCTCTCCGGCGTTAAACGCAGCGTAATAGGCGGTGATCGTGGCGCGGGCGTCTGTCATGGCGGGCCTTTGGGTTCGGGGTGCGCCGCCATCATGCAGAACTGGCGCGCCGTGTCAAAGCGACAAGACGAGGCCCCCCCAAAGCCTTTGAATTGCCCCCACTTGGGCTATGACGGCCTATGGCTCCGACGGCGGCCCAAAACGCACCAGCATCCGGTCGCGGATCTGATCGCGGGCCTGACGGTAGGAGGCAAGCTTTGCATCGCGGCTTTCGCCAAGACCGGTCGGGTCAAGGATCGGCCAATACTCGATGTCCAGATGGTAATGCCGGGTCAGTTCCAGCGCCATGCGCTGTGAGGCCGGCGACAGCGCCACGATCAGGTCAAACTGGCTCAGATCATCGCCCCATTGTTGCATTTCATCAAACGAGCGCGAACGGTGGCGCGACAACTCTATTCCCAACTCATTGCACACAGCGACCGAAAATCCATCAATCTCCATGTCATTCTTGACCCCGGCAGATTGCACATAGGCCCTTTGGCCATACATCTTTTTCATCAAGCCTTCGGCCATGGGCGACCGCACGGCGTTATGATCGCAACAAAACAAGACTGACTGGGGAAAGTCGGCCAAGCTTACCCCCAGTGCAAAACGCAAATCAGGGTAAACAGGCGGCGGGCGGTATCGGTATCGACCTCGGCCTTGCCTTCCAGCCGTTCTTGCAACACGCGCGCCCCTTCGTTGTGGATACCCCGGCGCGCCATATCAATGGCCTCGATCTGACTGGGGGGCAGGCGTTTGACGGCCTCGAAATAGCTTTCGCAAATCTGGAAATAGTCTTTCACCACCTGCCGGAATGGCCCAAGGCTCAGGTGAAATTCGCCGATCTTGACGGTATCTTCCGTGGCAATTTCAAACACCAAACGCCCCTCGCGGATCGCAAGCCCAAGGCGATAGGGGCCTGACGGCACGGCGCGATCCTCACGCTTGGGCAAGGCAAAGGAGTTTTCCTCCAACAGATCAAAAATCGCCACGCGGCGTTCTTGTTCGATCTCGGGCGTCGGACGGACGAGACCTTTCTCGTCGATCTCGATATGGCAAATGCGGTTCGTCATGGGCTGGGCCTTACACGGTAACCTGACCGTGATGCCCGACTGGGCCGCATGGTGCAAGCGCGATTGGGCTTCTTCCCCGCGCAAAGCACGGGAATCGACTAGCCGTTCAGCCGATCCAGCCGGGCGCGCACACTCAGACCATGCGCCTCAAGGCTTTCGCTGATTGCCAGGCGTTCGGCACTGGGGCCGATGGCCTTGAGCGCCTCGGGGGTCATGCGGGCCATCGTGGTGCGCTTCATGAAATCCAGAACATTCAAACCGCTGGAGAACCGGGCCGAGCGGGCGGTTGGCAACACGTGATTGGGACCGCCAATATAATCGCCAATCGCCTCGGGCGTCCAAGGACCAAGGAAAATTGCCCCGGCATGCGGAATTTTGGCGGCCAGCGCCTCGGCATCCTCCACCATGATCTCAAGGTGTTCGGGGGCGATGCGATTGGCAAGGGCCGCCGCCTGATCAAGGGTTTCGACCACGATCACGGCACCGTTGTCGCGCCAACTTGCGCCCGCAATGGCGCGACGCTCCAGCGTTTCCAGCCGGGCCTCGACCGCCGCCGCCACAGCCGCACCAAGCGCCGCATCCGTGGTGATCAAGATTGATTGCGCGCTTTCGTCATGTTCGGCCTGTGACAACAGGTCAAGCGCGATCCAATCGGGGTCATTTCCTGCATCAGCAATCACCAAAATCTCTGACGGGCCTGCGATCATGTCGATGCCAACCCGCCCGAACACCCGCCGTTTGGCCGCCGCCACAAAGGCATTGCCCGGCCCTGTGATCTTGTCCACGGGCTGCACCGTGGCCGTGCCATAGGCAAGTGCTGCAATCGCCTGCGCACCGCCCATGCGGTACACGGTATCAACCCCCGCAATCTGGGCGGCCAGCAAAACCAAGGGGTTGACCACGCCACCCGGTGTCGGACAGGCGATCACCAGCCGTTCCACCCCCGCCACCTTGGCCGGGATAGCATTCATCAACACGCTGGAGGGATAAGAGGCCAGCCCCCCCGGCACATAAAGGCCCGCCGCCGAAACGGGCGTCCAGCGCCAGCCAAGTGTGGCCCCCGCCGCATCGGTCCAACTGGCATCTTCGGGGCGTTGCCGGGCGTGATAGGCCCGGATCCGCTCTGCCGCCAGTTCCAAGGCGGCGCGGTCCTCTGGGCTGACCTTGGCAATTTCGGTCGCGATCTGTTCCGGCGAAAAGGCAAGGTCTTCGGCCCTTAGCGTCAATCGGTCAAACCGCGCGGTCAACTCCAGCACCGCATCGTCACCACGCATCCGCACATCCGCGATGATGCCCGCTACAATGGCATCCACATCCTCGGCCTCTTCGCGCTTCATGCCCAACAGGGCGGCAAAACGGGCCTCGAAATCGGCATCACGGCTAGAGAGGAACATGGGCATTGGCGGTATCCTTTGCGATTGCAGCCCAAATAGCGCGCGCGCCCCCTGCCCTCAAGCCACCAATCGGTCTGTGGCCTTTGAAAGAACCATCTGACCATAACGCCGCAGGCTCAGGCCTTGGGCAGCCGCACCCAGAACCGCCACATCAGACTGACGGCGGCGGCGGCCAAACCGACCACAAGGCCCAGCCACAGGCCAATGGCCCCATAGCCCAAGACGAAGGCCAAGGTATAGCTCGCCGGAAAACCGATAATCCAATAGCTGAAGCCCGCCAGCCACATCGGCACACGCGTGTCTTGCACCCCAGCCAAAAGGCCCAAGGCCATCACCTGCATGCTGTCGGCAAATTGAAAGATCGCAGCACAGACCAAAAGCGCGGTTCCGGTCGCAATGATGACGGCCCGCTGGGGTTCTGCCTCATCGATAAAGATCGAGATCATGGGAACGGGAAGCGCCAAAAACAGACCCATGGTCACCGCCGCAAAGAGAACCGACATCGCGATCCCGACCTTGGCCCCCAGCCGCACCCCCACAAAATCGCCCGCGCCCGACAATCGCCCCGTGCGCACCGTCACCGCATTTGACAACCCCACGTGCACCATGAAGGTCAGGGCCGTAATTTCCAGCGCGATGCCATGGGCGGCAAGTTCCACCGTGCCGATCCACCCCATCATCAGGGCACTGGCCTGAAACAAGCCGCCTTCGGCCAGACCCGTCAGACCAATCGGCCAGCCAAGGCGAAACACATCGACAAAGGCCTGCCAATCTGGCCGCCAAAAGCGAATGAACAACTGATACTTGCGCAAATCCGGCAAAAGCCCGGCATAAAGGCACAAGACAACCAGCGAGACAATCTGCACGACCAAGGTGGCAATGGCCGACCCCGCCACACCCCATTCGGGCGCACCCCAATTGCCAAAGATCAGCGCCCAATTGAGGGCCGCGTTCAACGGGACCGCCGCAACGGTCACCCACAAGACAACCTGCGTGCGCTCCAGCGCCGCGAGATAGCTTTTCAGCACCATCACCAGCAAGGCAGGGATCATCCCAAGGCCGATCAGACGCAGATACTCGCGTGCCATGGCTGCGACCTCGGGCTTCTGGCCCAAAAGCAGCAACAGGCTTTCTGACCACCAAAACACCGGATAGCAGATCACCCCAAACAGAACGGACAGCCAAAGCCCCATCCGGGTCACCCGGCGCACCTGCGTCTCATCCTCGCGACCTTGGGCGCCAGCGACCATCGGCATCACCGCTTTGGCAAAGCCTGACCCAAGGATGAAAATCACAAAGAAACTCGATGCCCCCAAAACGCCCGCCGCCAGGGGCAGAACTCCATACCAGCCCAACATGATCGTATCGGTGACATGCAGCCCAAATTGCGCCAGATGGCTGCCCACGAGCGGCAGGCCCAAAGCCAAAATGGCACGGGCATGGGACACCGCAGTAAGCGGCGTTCTTTGATCTTGGCGATGTGCAATCGTGGTCATGGCCCTGCCTTATATCGGGCGCGCTCTCCGGGCAAGGCAGCGAGGAAGGCGTATGTCGGGCAGGCAGATCACAGATCGGGGCGTTCAGATGATTTCGGTCAGATCCGAACTGGCGACAGCCGTATTCACCGGCAAAAGAGAGGCCTCTTTCGTCGGCTGCCACAGCAGCACACCCGCCCCGATCGCCAGCAAGGCAATCCCGGTCAAATCGCGCAGGCTATACGCTTCGCCAAAGGCAAAATGCGACAAGACCACGGCAACCCCAACCTCCAGAGTGATGATCAAAATGACCACTTCGGCAAAGCGGGCGCGTTGCAGGACAAGGATTTCGGCCACACAGGCAAGTGCCAAGCAAACCGTGATCCCAAGAACCGCCAGCACAGGTGGAAAACTTGACCATTGCTTTAGGAACAAAGCCGCGCCGACATAGAAAATTGATGCAATAAAAGCGAGGCTCATCGTCACAATGACTGACATGATGCTATCCAAATAAAAAGGTTCTATGGCAAAAACGAAGCTGTAAGTGCTCTAACGATGGCCGCAAACCCCTGCTTGATCAAGTCAGGAAAATCACACCTTATGGTAGTGTCGCTGCTGTGATTCCGGCTGTCTCCACCGCAGACGCCGCCTCACGTTGGCAAAACAATAGATTGACACCCCCAAAAGGACCCGAGCCGATGCTGACCATCTATGGCGTTTACCGTTCCCGCGCGATCCGTCCCCTGTGGCTGCTGGCGGAAAGCGGGACCCCCTTCACCCATGTGCCCGTCACCCAAGCCTATCGGTTGGCTGACCCACATGCCCCCGGCGCGCCCCTGAACACGGCGATGGCAGATTTTCTGGCCGTTAACCCTTTGGGACAGGTGCCCGCGATGCGGGACGGGGCGCTTGTGTTGTCAGAAAGCCTTGCCATCTGCCTGCACATTGCGCGCAAATTTGGCGGCAAACTTGGCCCCGCCTCGGATGACGACGCCTCGGTGATGGAACAATGGGCGCTTTTTGCAGCAACGGCAGTGGAGCCCTATGCCATTGAAATCCTTTACACCGCGCGGGACGGTCTGGCCAATACCCCGACGGGTGAGGGGATCATGCGGGTTGCGGCTGAAAAACTTGCGCGACCTCTTGCGCGGCTTGAGGGGCATCTGGCCGGGCGTGATTGGCTGATGGACCGCTTTTCCGTGGCTGATATCATGGTAGAGGAATGCCTGCGCTATGGCCAATCCTATGGCCCATTGTTGGAAGCATTTCCCAATGTGGCACGGTGGATGGCCGCCTGTCAGGCACGGCCCGCGTTTCAAGAGATTTGGGCCAAGCGTATGGCGGAACCGGAATAAGGGGGCTTTGCCCCCTCGGGCTTTTGTAAACAAAACCCCTCACCCCCAGGATATTTTTAAACAGATGAGATGGGGCAGAGGAATGGGGCCCAAGGCGCGCCTTGCGGGATCTGCGGTGAAGTGGGGCACTCTAGGGTGCCCAAGCCTGCGTTGGTGTTGACCTGCCCGCCGGAGCGCTCAGTGTTTTGTGGAATTGACCGGGGAGACATGAGCCAGTCGAACGACCCCATGTGATTTGAAGCAGCAAGGCAAGCACAATGAGCCAGACGACAGATGAGGTACTGACTGTAGCCCATGCCTACGCAAAGGCGGTACGGTCCAAGGATGTGGCGCAGTTTGGGGCGCTTTATCACGACGATGTCTTTGTCTTTGATATGTGGGAAAGCTGGTCCCTGCGGGGGCGGGCCGCGGTTGAGGCCATGGCAAAGGGGTGGTTTGACTCGCTTGGCACGGAACAGGTGGCCGTCACGGTGGCGCCGCTGTGGTCGCGCGTCGATGGTGACAGGGCCACATTCTGTGCGACGCTGCGATATGCTGGACTTTCGGCGCAGGGCGAAGAGCTGCGCAGTATGGAGAACCGTCTGACATGGTCGTTGATCCGCGAAAACGGCAAATGGCAAGTGGCGCATGAACACAGCTCTGCCCCGGCGAGCTTCAAGACCATGCAGGTCATTCTCAGCGCGCCTTGACGCCGCAGACACCCCTACATCTTGCGTCCACTGCCGTTGAGGTGGTCTAATGGCGGTCACCAAAAGCAAAACCAAGAATCGAGCATCCCATGGCCAATGACCTTCTGTCCGGCGCGACGCCTGTCTATGACGCAAGCTCCATTGAGGTGCTTGAGGGGCTGGAGCCCGTACGCAAGCGCCCCGGCATGTATATCGGCGGCACCGATGAGCGGGCGCTGCATCACCTTGTGGCGGAAATTCTCGACAATTCGATGGATGAAGCGGTGGCCGGCCATGCCACCCGCATCGAGGTGGAACTGCACGCTGACAATTCCATCACCATTCGCGACAATGGTCGTGGCATACCTGTTGATCCGCACCCAAAGTTCCCCGGCAAATCGGCGCTGGAGGTGATCTTGTGCACCCTGCATGCGGGCGGCAAATTTGGCGGCGATGCCTATGCGACCTCGGGCGGTTTGCATGGCGTCGGGGCTTCGGTGGTCAACGCCTTGTCCGACCATATGCGGGTGGAAGTGGCGCTGAACCGCGAGCTTTATGTGCAGGAGTTTTCGCGCGGCATCCCGCAGGGTCCGGTCGCCAAGGTTGGTGCGGCCCCGAACCGGCGCGGCACCACCACAACCTTCCACCCCGACCCCGAGATCTTTGGCAGCCAGCTGTTCAAACCGCATCGCATTCTGAAAATGGCCCGCTCCAAGGCCTATCTGTTTTCGGGCGTCGAAATCCGCTGGAAATCGGCGGTAGTCGATGGCGATACGCCGCTGGAGGCCGTGTTCCACTTTCCCGGTGGTCTGGCCGATTACCTGACCGATACGCTCGCAAAATCAACCACCTATGCAGACAAGCCCTTTGCCGGCAAGGTGACGTTTCAGGAAAAATTCAGCGTCCCCGGCTCGGTCGAATGGGCGATCAACTGGACGCCTGCGCGCGACGGTTTCATCCAATCCTATTGCAACACCGTGCCCACGCCCGAGGGCGGCACCCATGAAAGCGGCTTTTGGGCCGCGATCCTGAAAGGCATCCGCGCCTATGGCGAGCGGGTCAAGAACCGCAAGGCCGAGCAGATCACCCGCGATGACCTGCTGACGGGGGGCTGTGCGCTGGTGTCTTGCTTTATCCGCGAGCCGCAGTTTGTGGGCCAGACCAAGGACCGTCTGGCCACGGAAGAGGCTGCCCGCTATGTCGAACTGGCCGTGCGCGACCACTTTGACACCTGGCTTGCGGCCGATCCGAAATCTGCGGGGGCGATCCTTGATTTTCTTGTGCTGCGCGCCGAAGAACGCCTGCGCCGCCGGATGGAAAAGGAAACCGCCCGCAAATCGGCCACCAAAAAGCTGCGCCTGCCCGGCAAGCTGACCGATTGCACCGCCAAGAACCGTGAGGGGACAGAGTTGTTCATCGTCGAGGGCGACTCGGCTGGCGGGTCGGCCAAGGGCGCGCGCTCACGCGAGACGCAGGCGCTGTTGCCGCTCAAGGGCAAGATCCTGAACGTGCTGGGCGCGGCCTCCAACAAGCTGCACGACAACTCGGAAATCCGCGATATCTGCGAGGCTTTGGGTGTCAGCATGGGCACCAAGTTCAATGTCGATGACCTGCGCTATGACAAGATCATCATCATGACCGACGCCGATGTTGATGGCGCGCATATCGCCAGCCTGTTGATGACGTTCTTCTTCACCCAGATGCGCCCGCTGATCGACAAGGGCCACCTCTATCTGGCCTGCCCGCCGCTGTACCGCCTGACCCAAGGGGCGCGCAGGCTCTATGTCGCGGATGATGCCGAGAAAGAGCTGTGGCTGGCCAAGGGCCTTGGCGGCAAGGGCAAGATCGACGTGCAGCGGTTCAAGGGCTTGGGCGAGATGGACGCCAAAGACCTGAAAGACACCACCATGAACCCCGCGACGCGGAAACTGATCCGGGTTTCGATTGATGAGGATGAGCCGGGGGATACGTCTGATCTGGTGGAGCGGCTGATGGGGAAGAAACCGGAGTTGCGCTTCCAGTATATTCAGGAAAACGCGCGGTTTGTGGAGGAGTTGGATGTTTGAGTTTTCTATCGTTTATAATTGATAGTGAAAGTATAGAGAAAGCCCGCCGCGCGCTTTTTGGCGCAAGCATTCTTTTGCTTTTCTTTTCTTCCTTGAATTTTTTAAGCGACGAGTTCAATTTCTTTGGGTTGAGAGTTGCAGTTTCCCATGATCGTTTGATCATCATTGGACAACTTAGTGTATTCTATTTGATGGTCAGGTTTCTATCTATGTCGGCGAGCGAATTGATTAAGTGGACCCATTTGAAACTCACCCAAGTCGATGAAAACTGGGAGAAAGTGACTGTTGCCAACTTTCCAAGTTTTGATCAGGAGCCATACGATGGCTATTCTGAAGATCCCGAAGAGTGGGAATTAAAATTTTCTGAAGACAGAAAGAAAAGAGTATTAAGGCGTTCACTAGTTGAGAGGTCATACTCTTACTTTAACGTTTCTATTGGTTTTTTGTATAATTTTATCGTTCCGGTTATTTTGGGCATGTCAAGTATTCTTGAACCAAGAAGCCTCTCCAGATTTTTAGATTTTTTCGCTTCTTACTGAGGAAGTAAGTTGGTTGAAATACCGTCTATAAATCTCGCCATTCGGAAAGTGTGTTGAAAACTTGCTTTGCCCACCGACACCGTCAGATTTGCAAAAAGCAAATCTGACCGCGCCCGAACCGCCCCCACGGGGCGGGCGCGACAATGGTCGCACCCCAAGAGCCCCGTCGGTTCGGGCGCAGTCAGCTTTGCACCCAAACGGCGGGTTGCGGCATCAGGGGCAGAAAAGGGGTCTGCTGCATCGACAGCCCGGCCCTCGCAAGCGCTCCGGGCGTTCGGCGGGAAAACAGTCCACTGGACTGTTTTCTGATCCGCCTCACCCCACCGGGGCGGGCGCGACACTGGTCGCACCCTAAGGGCCCCGTCGGTTCGGGCGCGGTCAGCTTTGCACCCGGCGTGGCGATGGGAGGCAGAGGTAGAAAAAGAGCCCCTTGGCAAGCGGCCCCGCCCTCGCAAGCGTGCTTGGGCGTTCGGGGCTGAAAACAGTCCACTGGACTGTTTTCGCGCGGGCAGCGCCCGCGCCGCCCCTCACCCCCATCTGCACAGGGGGTGTACGCAGGGTGTACGGGCGGTGACAGCGGTTTTTTGGCATCCGACGGCCCAGTTCACCCCACGATGCGCCCCGCGTCTCTCCCTTGTGTTCCCCATCCCAAAGCCCCATCTTATCACCACAGGCTCCGACCTCCGCAGCGATGCGCGCCGCCCCTGATGCCCCCTGCCCCATCGGGCGAAACCGGGGGCAGCGATCCCCTCGGCATGGGCTGGCGGGTACTTCGACACAAAGGGAATTGGCCATGTCCAAGGAAAAGAGCAAAGGCAACAAAGAGACCAAAAAGCCCAAGAAGGAAGTGCCAAAGGTTCTGGCCACCGCCAATTCGAACACGGGCAAGGATGGCACCGTGATCGCGGGCAAAAAGGTCAAATAACCCCACACAGCGCCCAAGGTGTAAGGCCGTGGCAGGTCCGCCCGGACAAGCACAGCGCAGCTTTGCCGCACGTCACTCCCCTCTCCCGTCATGGGGAGGGGATAGGGGCCCGCGCTGGTTGCCCCCCGGCCCTCGCAGGCGTGCTCGGGCGTTCGCCGGGTAAACAGTCCACTGGACTGTTTACATTTCCGGCTCACCCCACGCCATCGTGATCACGCGGCGGGTGGATGCGCGCTACCTTTGACCCATGCGATGGTGGATCCCCCTGTTGTTCCTGCCCCTGCCCGCCTTGGCGGAGGAGGTTGATGTGGAACTGGTGCTGCTCGCCGATGCCTCCGGCTCCATCGACCAATCCGAAATTGTGTTTCAGCGCCAAGGCTATGCCACCGCCATCACCCACCCCGATGTGGTCTATGCGATCCAATCCACGCTGACGGGAAGCATTGCGGTGACTTACGTGGAATGGGCGGCCAATCAGGCGGTGGTGGTGGATTGGGCCATCATTGACGGTCAAGCCGCGGCCGAGGATTTCGCGGCACGCTTACTGGTGCCGCCACGCCTTGCCACCGGGCGCAATGCGATTGGGGCGGCGTTGCTGGAGGGTAAGCGGCTGATCGAGGGCAATGACATCACGGGCCTACGGCGTGTCATCGACTTTTCAGGCGACAGTGTGAACAACTGGTCCGGCCCCTCTATCGCCGAAGCGCGGGCCGAGGTTCTGGCGGGGGGCATCACCATCAACGCATTGCCGATTCTGCGCGA
The DNA here is from genome assembly GCA_021741245.1 of Paracoccaceae bacterium. Taxonomy (GTDB): domain Bacteria; phylum Pseudomonadota; class Alphaproteobacteria; order Rhodobacterales; family Rhodobacteraceae; genus Pseudotabrizicola. The sequence goes on along the minus strand of JAIOYF010000024.1, from coordinate 15,583 downwards.
AGGCGATCCGGGCCGCGCCCAAGGCGGGCTGGAGGCGGCCTATGCCAACCAGATCATCGGCGGGCCGGGGGCCTTTGTGGTGACAGCGGATGACCGCGACTCATTCGCCGCCGCAGTCAGGCGCAAATTGGTGCTGGAGATTGCGGGCGACATGCCGCTGACGATTGCCACGGCAAAGAACTAGCGCCTGCGCCTAGAACGTCATCGAATAGCCCAAAGCGACCCGGCCCGAAGAAAAGTCGGCCGTGACGCCATTGGCCAGATAGCCCACAAGCGCCCCAGCCGCGACCTGACCCGCCGTGTGTTTATGCGCATCGACGCGTGAGGCCGCAACAACCGCCGCCGCCCCATAGGCAATGGCCCCCAGAACAGGCTTGTCATGCAGGCATTTGCGCGCAAGGCTGATCGCGCCGAACACGGCCATCGCCGTATGGCCGGAGGGCATGCCGTGCCCGCCCCCATCGGGCCGTTGGTTGATCGCGGTGTTTCCCAACCCGGCTTTCAGTCCGTGGGTCACGATCTCGGATGTGACGAACCCTGCTGCAAACTCGGTGCCCGTGCCTTGACGAATAGCACAAATCTCGGCCATCGCAGGCAACAGGATCTGCAGAACGTCGCCCGTTTTGGTCAGGGTGTCGCCAGCTTGCAGCGGGGTTGCAAGGCTGGCCATAAGGGAAAGGCCTAGGAAAACGCGTTTGGGTGATGTCATTCTTGGCCCAGTCTTGTGCAAGATAATCCCGATCACGGGCGCTGAAGGGCAATTGACAGGGTCCAGCTTACCCCAACCTGAAGCAATCAACTCTTTGGGGGCCGCCACTCAGGCGACACGCCCCGCATCCAGCCGCACGATCCGGTCCATCCGGGCGGCAAGCTCCATATTATGGGTGGCGATAAGGGCCGACAGGCCGGTATCCCGGACCAGATCCATCAGTGCGGCAAAGACTTGGTCCGAGGTGGCGGGATCAAGGTTTCCCGTCGGCTCATCCGCCAACAACAGCCGGGGACCGTTGGCCATGGCGCGGCAAAACGCGACGCGCTGCTGTTCGCCCCCCGACAGCGCAGCGGGGCGATGATCGGCGCGGGGGCCAACCCCCACGCGATTCAGCAAATCCATGGCGCGGGCTTTGGCAACCGCCTCTGACGCGCCATTGGCAAGCTGGGGGATGACGATGTTTTCCAAGGCAGAAAACTCCGGCAGCAGGTGGTGGAACTGATAGATGAAGCCGACATCCTCGCGCCGGACTTCGGTGCGGGCCTTATCCGCCAGCCCCGCCATATCGCGCCCCCCCAAAAAGACGCGCCCCGTGTCAGGGGTGTCAAGCAGACCTGCGATATGCAAAAGCGTGGATTTACCTGCGCCAGAGGGGGCAACCAGCGCAACGACCTCTCCTTTTTTGACCGAAATCGACGCCCCGCGCAGCACCATCACCTCGGACGGTTTGCCGCGGTTGTAGGATTTCTCGATCCCGTCCAGTTGCAAGGCAAGCTCACTCATAGCGCAGCGCCTCTACCGGGTTCATCCGGGCGGCGCGCCGCGCAGGAAAGATTGTGACGATGAACGACAACCCCAAAGACAGGCTGACTGCCGACAAAACATCGCCCCATTGCAGCTTGGCTGGCAATGCATAGATGCCGCGGATCGACGGGTCCCAGACCCCGCCGCCCGCCAGATAATTCACCGCCGAAAAGATCGGGTCGATATAAAGGGCGAAAAGACAGCCAAGGATCACCCCCGCCAGCGTGCCCACGATCCCGGTAAAGGCACCGCACATGAAAAACACCCGTAGCACAGCCCCTTCGGTCAGGCCAATGGTGCGCAAGATACCGATATCGCGTCCCTTGTTCTTTACCAGCATGATCAGGCCCGAGATGATGTTCATCGTGGCAATCAGCACAAGGATCGACAGGATGATGAACATGATATTATCCTCGATATCCAGCGCCCGCAGAAAGGCCCCCGAACTGTCACGCCATGTCCACAGCACCGCCTGATCGCCCCCTGCGCTCAACAAGGGGCCTGTGTATTGGTCAACATGGTCGGGGTCTGCGACCATCACCTCAAACTCATCGGCAAAGCCTTCGCGGTTGAAATAGCTTTGCGCCTCGGTGAACGGCATATAAAGCCGCGTCTTATCAATGTCATAGCGCCCGGCGGTAAAGACATAGACCACCTCATAGGCGTTCACGCGCGGGCTGGTGCCAAAGGCGGTCTTGACCCCGGTGGGCGAGATCACCCTGACCTTGTCGCCCACACCCACGCCCAGTTCCCGCGCAAGGACCGAACCAATGGCAATCCCCTCGCCATATCGGTCCAGATCCCCATAAGCATCGGCCCCAACGCCCACGCGCGGGATCGCGGCCAGATCCTCGGGCGACAGGCCATAGACCTCGGCCCCATTGGTGGCCCCTTGGGCGCTGACCATGACCTGACCACGGATCATGGGGGCGGCGCGGGTTACACCGGGCACAGCGGCCAGACGCGCGGCAATGGCGTCGTAGTCCTGAAACCCTTTGATCTGATTTCCGTTTTGATCAATCTGCGTGGCGGCATAAACCGTCACATGGGCATTGGCACCAAGGATGGTATCGACAAACTCTGCCCGAAACCCGGCGCGGACAGACAAGGTGGCAATCAGGGCAAAGACGGCCAATGTGATGCCGATCAGGCTGATCCACGTCATCACCGACACCCCGCCCTCGGCCCGTTTGGCGCGCAAATAGCGCCAGGCAATCATGCGTTCAAAGCGGGAAAAGGGGGCGGTATTGGCCATGTCTGCTGATTTGCCTTTTTGCGGCGACACTGTCGTTTGCCGTCCCCCGCGTCAAGGGCAGGCGTGGCACGCCCCGCTCACATCGGCGGGATCACCGCGCCGCCCAAAGCAGGCCCCGGCGCATCGCCTCTGCTGCAGGGCCGTGATCGATGACATTCGCCTGATGCCCCAAGGCATTGTAATAGACCCGCCCCTGCCCCCAATGCTTGGTATAGACAACCGGCATTTCTACGGGGCCATTGGGGGAATGGGGGCCATCAACCACCGGGAAATCGCACACCGCATGCACCTTCACCGCGGGGTCCACATGCAGGTAGTATTGCTCGGAACTGACATCGAAATCGGGAAGCCCCACCACCACGTCGTGGTTTGAGATGATCCGCACCCGGTAGTCGACCCCGTCATTGCCCGGATGCGCCACCCATTGCGCGCCGGTCATGAATTGCCATGTCACATTGGCGCGAAAGGCATCGCACATCCCGCCGTGACAGCCCGCAAGCCCCACCCCTGCGGCCACAGCGGCGGCGGCGTTCTCGGCCTGCTCCTTGGCGATCTCGGCCATCGTCCAGACCGGAACGATGAGGCTAAGGTCGGCCAAAGCATCAGGATCGTCAAAGCAAGCCAGACTGTCGGTCACCTGCACCTGCATGCCCGCCTCACGCAGCCAGCGAGCGAAAAGCGCCGCCACGACATCGGGCTGGTGCCCATCCCAACCGCCCCAAGTGATCAATGCTTTTGCCATGTCGCCCCTCCCTGACCGAGAAAGCATTTCCCTTTGCCGATGCCACGTCAAGCGACTCGTCTTGCCTGATATTGCTTGATTTAGCAGTGTCTTTTCAGGCGATTTGTCAAAGCTGCGCGGTGAAGACGGGTTGGATATGCCCGTGTCGCAAGATAGTTTTTTGGTCCTTTGGGGATCGCTGCCATTCGGTCCGCGTCCTCCTCACCCACAATGGACCCGGACTGCTAGAGCACCCGTTGAAAGGGGGGGCTGGCTGAGCCCACTTTAATTAAGCCGGACAATATATTGATTATAATAACTTTTATGCGATTCGCGGCGCTGTGGTTCTGGGCACCTGAGATCTGCCTTGGCGAAATCTCTTCCGCCAAGGCCTCTGTGATATACGCTGCGCTTTATGCGTGGGCCGCGTAGATCTGAACGATCCGGTCCACGGCGGCCTCGGCCGACATCTCTTCGCTGACACCGGTGCGGCGGCTGGTCAGTTCCACCACGCCATTGGCCAGACCGCGCGGGCCGACCGTGATGCGCCATGGCAGGCCGATCAGGTCCATCGTGGCGAATTTGGCCCCTGCGCGTTCATCCCGATCATCATAAAGTGGCTCCAACCCCTTGGCCAAAAACATTTTATACAGACTGTCGCAGGCCGCATCGGTGCCGCCATCGCCTTGCTTGAGGTTGACGATCCCCACCGGGAAGGGGGTCACGCCTTCGGGCCAGATGATGCCCTTGTCGTCATGGCTGGCCTCGATGATCGCGCCAAGCAAGCGGCTGACGCCGATGCCATGGCTGCCCATCTCGACCGGAACCTTGGTGCCATCGGCGGTCACGACGGTGGCGCCCATGCTTTCCGAGTATTTGGTGCCGAAGTAGAAGATCTGGCCCACTTCAATGCCGCGACCCACACGACGACGGTCTTCGGGGATGGCGTTGAACAGGGCCTCGTCATGAGTCTCATCCGTGCGGGCATAGAGTGTGGTAAACTCTTTACAGATCCCTTCCACCTCCGCCCGATTGTCGTAATCAACGTCACGCGCGCCCAGTTTCAGGTCTGTCACAGTCTGATCGTAAAAGACTTCGGATTCCCCGGTTGAGGCTAACACAAGGAATTCATGGGTATTATCGCCCCCAATCGGGCCAGAGGCGGCGCGCATGGGGATGGCGGTGAGGCCCATGCGTTCATAGGTGCGCAGGTAGCTGACCATGTGGCGGTTATAGGCGTGCAAGGCCGCGTCGCGGTCGATGTCAAAGTTGTAGCCGTCCTTCATCAAGAACTCGCGCCCGCGCATCACGCCGAACCGGGGCCGCATCTCATCGCGGAACTTCCACTGGATGTGGTAGAGGGTCATCGGCAGGTCTTTGTAGCTGCTGACATGCGAACGGAAGATATCGGTGATCATCTCTTCGTTCGTCGGGCCATAGAGCATGTCCCGCTCATGCCGGTCCTTGATGCGCAGCATCTCTTGGCCGTAATCATCATAACGCCCGGATTCGCGCCACAAATCAGCCGGTTGCAAGGTGGGCATCAAGAGCGGGATGTGACCGGCGCGCACCTGTTCCTCATGCACGATCTGTTCGATCCGCTTGAGGACGCGGTAGCCCAGCGGCAGCCAGGAATAGATGCCGGCGGCCTGCTGTTTGATCATACCAGCCCGCAACATATAGCGGTGCGAGACGATCTGCGCCTCGCTTGGATTTTCCTTCAGAACGGGCAGAAAGTAGCGCGACAGACGCATGGCGGGCCTCATGGCAAAAGGGTTTGCACGTTCCTAGCGGGAACCCTGCGGGCAGGCAAGCGGGGTGCTGCAAGGCCAGATTTTGGCCGTCACCCCCCGTGCACCTGCCGTACACCCCCGTGCACCCCTATGCACCCCCCCTTTTCCCTCGGCAAAGACCCCCACCAAGGTCCATTCTGCCCTTTACCGTTAGTGTGGCAACATGCTCCACAGGGCAGCGCCCGACCTTGGTATGGCGCGCCAAGGGGTACTTTTGGCGTTTTGTGGTCCAACAGACGTCCACCGAAGTTCTGCTGGCACCGGTATTTCTTTTTGCCGGAGCGGGCGGCAGGCTCGCCCCGCCTTGCGGGGTTGCTTTGGGGGGGAGGAATGATGATATCTGGGCCTTGGGCAGCGACAAGGGCTTTGCATGGCACTTCCGATTTCACAGCAGGCGAAATACTGGGGCATTGCGGCGCTGGTGCTTTTGGCGGTGCTTTGGTTCATGGGCGATGTGCTGTTGCCGTTTTTGGTGGGGGGCGCGATTGCCTATTTCCTTGACCCGATCGCCGACCGGCTGGAGCGGCTGGGGTTAAGTCGGACGTTGGCGACCACGCTGATTACGCTGGCCATGGTGCTGGTGATGGTGGCGCTGGTGCTGGCGGTGATCCCGACGCTGATCTCGCAATTGGCGGCGCTGATTGATGCCGCCCCCGAGATTTCGCAGCGCCTGCAGGCGTTCTTGATCGAGCGCTTCCCCGAGTTGCAAGACAGCACCTCGACCGTGCGGCAGACCTTGGCGCAGATCGCGGGCTTTATCCAATCCAAAGGGGCCAATCTGGCGCAGACGGCGCTGACCTCGGCGCTGTCGATCATCTCGGCGGTCGTGTTCATCGTGGTGGTGCCGGTGGTGGCGTTTTACCTGCTTTTGGACTGGGACAATATGGTGGCGCGGATCGACAGCCTTGTGCCGCGCGATCACGCGTCGGTGGTGCGGCGCCTTGCGGGCGAGATTGACCGGGTGCTGGCGGCCTTTGTGCGCGGGCAATTGTCGGTCTGTCTGGTGCTGGGCAGCTACTATGCCGTCTCGCTGATGCTGGCGGGGCTGCAATTTGGGCTGATCGTGGGGGCGATTGCCGGGGCGGTCACGTTTATCCCTTATGTGGGGGCGCTGGTGGGGGGCGTGCTGGCGATTGGCCTCGCGCTGTTCCAGTTCTGGGGGGATTGGGTGTCGATCGGGATTGTGGCTGCGATTTTTGCAGCGGGGCAGTTTCTGGAGGGCAATGTTCTAACGCCCAAACTGGTGGGCAAGTCGGTGGGGCTGCATCCGGTGTGGCTGTTGCTGGCGCTGTCGGCCTTTGGCTCGGTCTTTGGGTTTGTGGGGATGCTGGTGGCAGTGCCGATTGCGGCCTCGCTTGGGGTGCTGACCCGGTTCGGGGTGGAGCAGTATCAGCAAAGCCTGCTCTATCGCGGGCTGGAGCCGCTGACGCTTGACGGGCAAGAAGACAAGACGTCGGAGCCGGAGGCGAAGCGGTCGTGACCCGGCAACTTGCCTTTGATCTGCCTGTCGTGGCGGCGTTTCGGCGTGAGGATTTCTTTATCTCGCCGGTCAATGCGATGGCTTTGGCCAGCATTGACGCATGGCGGGACTGGCCGGGGGGCAAAATCGTGCTGGTCGGCCCCGAGGGGACGGGGAAGACCCATCTTGCGCATCTGTGGGCCGAGGCGACGGGGGCGGTCATCGTATCGGCCTGCGCCTTGGACACCGGGGATCTGCCTGCCCTGACAGCGGGCGGCATGGTGGTGGTGGAGGATGCCGAGCGTCTTGCCGGGGATGCGGCGGGGGAAGAGGCGTTGTTTCACCTGCACAATATGGTGCTGCCTGCGGGGCGGCTGTTGATCACGGCGGAACGCCCGGTGCGCGACTGGGGTCTGCGCCTGCCCGATCTGAAAAGCCGGGTGGAGGCGGCAGGCGTGGTGCGGCTGGAGGCGCCGGATGATGCGCTGCTGGCCGCGGTTTTGGTCAAACTCTTTGCCGACCGTCAGGTGGCGGTCGCGCCTGCGCTGATCTCATGGCTGGTGCAGCGGATGGAGCGGTCGATTGCCGCCGCGCGGGTTTTGGTGGCGTATCTGGATGCAAGGGCGCTGGCCGAGGGCAAGCCGATCAACCGCGCGATGGCCGCAGCCGTGCTGGGCGAGGCGCCGCCCCACCTTGGGCCGCTGGACGCGGGGCGCAATGAGTGAAAAGGTGTCTTAGACCCGTTACATTCCCGCAGCATAAGCCAGAATCATGACACAGGCTGATTTCCTCAAGGCGCCCTTTGCGGCCCCGACCCCCCTGCCCGAGGCCGAGATTTCCGGCCCCCGGCGGTTCTTTAACCGTGAGCTTTCATGGCTTGCCTTCAACTGGCGTGTGCTGGATGAGGCGTCTAACCCCACTGTGCCGCTGTTGGAGCGGCTGCGGTTCTTGTCGATCTCGGCCACCAACCTTGATGAGTTCTATACCGTCCGGGTGGCGGGGCTGCGGGCCCTGCGGCGCAATGGCAATGCGGTCTTGTCCGAAGATGGGCATAATCCGGCAGAGCAACTGGTGTTGATCCATGAAAACACCCGCCGTTTGCTGCAAAAACAGCAATCAGTGCTGAACACGCTGAAAAAAGAGATGGAGGCGCAGGGGATTTGCATCCTGACGCGCTCAAAGCTGACCCTGCGGGACCTCAAGCATCTGGAAGAATACTTTCTGAACAAGGTGTTCCCGATCCTGTCGCCGCTGGCCATTGATCCGGCGCACCCGTTTCCGTTCATTCCAAACACCGGTTTTTCCTTGGCGTTGGAGTTGGAGCGGCTGTCGGACCATCGCCCGCTGAAAGCGCTGTTGCCAGTGCCGCAACAGGTGGCGCGGTTTGTGCCGCTGCCGGGCAAGCCGGGGGAACATCGGTTCTTGCCGCTGGAAGAATTGCTGCTGCTGCATCTGGGGATGCTGTTTCCCGGCTATACCGACCGAGGGCATTGCACGTTCCGGGTCTTGCGCGACAGCGATCTGGAGGTGGAAGACGAGGCCGAAGATCTGGTGCGGGAGTTTGAGACCGCGCTGAAACGCCGCCGTCGGGGCGAGGTGATCCGGCTGAAGATGTCGGCAGGTGCGCCGGACAACATGCGCGCGCTGATCATGGAGGAACTTGGCGTCACCGAGGATGAGGTGGTGGAGATCAAGGGCCTTTTGGGCATTGCGGATGTCAAGGAACTGGTCCTGTCCAGCCGGGCAGACCTGCTGTGGCCGCCCTTTACCCCCCGCGTGCCCGAGCGCGTGCAAGACCATGAGGGCGATCTGTTCGCCGCCATTCGACAAAAGGACATGCTGCTGCACCACCCCTATGAAACCTTTGATCTGGTGATCCGGTTTCTGGAGCAGGCCGCGCGTGACCCCAATGTATTGGCCATCAAGCAAACGCTGTATCGCACAAGCTGGGACAGCCCGATTGTCAGCGCGCTGTGCGAGGCTGCCGAGGCGGGCAAGTCGGTGACGGCGCTGGTGGAGTTGAAGGCGCGCTTTGACGAGGCTGCGAACATCCGCCAGAGCCGTCGGTTGGAGCGGGCGGGTGCGCATGTGGTGTACGGGTTCATCAACTACAAGACCCACGCCAAGATCAGCACCGTCGTGCGGCGCGAGGGCGAAAATCTGGTGACCTATACCCATTATGGCACCGGAAATTACCACCCGATCACCGCGCGGATTTATACCGATCTTTCGTTTTTCACCTGCGATGCCGCCTTGGGGCGCGATGCGACCAAGGTGTTCAACTATCTGTCGGGCTATGTGCAGCCCGAGGGGTTGGAAAACCTGTCGATTGCGCCGATTTCGATGAAATCACGCCTGCTTTCGATGATTGCCGCCGAGGCCGAGCATGCCCGTGCGGGCCGTCCGGCGGAAATCTGGGCCAAGATGAATTCGGTCATTGAACCCGATGTGATTGACGCGCTTTATGCAGCCAGTCAGGCAGGGGTGAAGATCAGCCTTGTCGTGCGCGGGATTTGCGGTCTGCGGCCCGGCATCAAGGGGTTGAGCGAGAATATCCGCGTGAAATCCATCGTGGGGCGGTTCTTGGAGCATAGCCGGATCGTCTGCTTTGGGTCGGGCCACGGCTTGCCCAGCCAACAGGCGCGGGTGTTCATCTCCAGCGCCGACTGGATGGGGCGCAATTTGACCCGGCGGGTGGAGACTTTGGTCGAGATCACCAATGACACTGTAAAGGCCCAGATCGTCAGCCAGATCATGGCGGCGAACCTTGCCGATGAGGCGCAATCGTGGGTTTTGCAGGCCGATGGCACCTATCTGCGGGAATTGCAGGCCAGAGATGGCAAGCTGTTCAATTGCCACAGGTTTTTCATGGAGAACCCGTCGCTTTCCGGCCGTGGGACGGCGGGGGCGAAGGATGTTCCAAAACTGGCCACGACCAAGGACTGAACGTGGTCTGACAGGTTGACCTTGCCCGGATCCTTGCGGCAAGGTCATTGCAGACAGACTCTGGGGGATACATGAACGCCAAGAAACGCCGCAACGCCCGTGCTTCGGGCGATGAGGAGGGTGGTCCATTTGGCAAACCGCTTTTCAATGACCCTTCGGTCCGCGCGCTGAGCCGGGTCGGGGTGGTCGATGTGGGATCGAACTCGGTCCGGATGGTGGTCTTTGACGGCGCGGCGCGGTCGCCTGCGTATTTCTACAACGAAAAGATCATGTGCGGCCTTGGCAAGGGCTTGGCGGAAACCGGACGGCTGAATCCGTCGGGCAAGGAGCGGGCCTTGGCCGCGCTGAAACGCTTTGCGCTTTTGGCTGATGGGATGGGGGCCGCACCGCTGACGGTGGTGGCGACCGCGGCGACACGAGAGGCCGCGGACGGGCCGGAATTTCAGGCGCAGGTCTTGCGCGAAACGGGGCTGAAGCTGTGGGTGATTGACGGCGATGAAGAGGCGCGCCTGTCGGCGCAGGGCGTGCTGTTGGGCTGGCCCGAGGCCAAGGGGATCGTCTGCGACATCGGCGGCAACTCGATGGAACTGGCGCGGCTTGGCGATGGCAAGGTGGGCAAGCGCGTGTCCACCCAAGTGGGTCCGTTCCGCCTGCAACAGATCGATGGCGGCAAGGGCAAGCGGCGCGCGGCGATTGAAGCGGCCCTTGCCGAGGCGCAGGCCGTGCTGAATTCGACCGGCGAGCGGTTCTATCTGGTGGGCGGAAGCTGGCGGGTGATTGCGCGGCTGGACATGGAGCGGCGCGGCTATCCGCTGACGGTGCTGCACGAATACCGGATGCAGACGCAAAGCCTGCTGGAGACCTTGGATTGGCTGGACAAGAGCGATCTGTCGCAGTTGCGCTCCAAAACGGGCACATCCGAGGCGCGGATGGAATTGGTGCCGCTGGCCTGTGAGGTGCTGCGCGAGGTGGTGCGGGTGTTCAAGCCGGCGGAACTGGACGTTTCGGCCTATGGCATCCGTGAGGGGCTGTTGTATGAGCAGATGCCGCAGCGGCTGCGCGCGCGGGACCCGCTGATCGAGGCCGCGCGCAGTGCCGAGCAAACCTCGGCCCGGTTGCCCGGATCGGGCAAGAAGCTCTATGAATTCCTGTTGCCGCTGTTTGAGGGGGCCACGCCAGAGCGCATTCGTCTGATCAAGGCAGCCTGTCTGTTGCACGACACCACATGGCGCGCCCATCCCGATTACCGGGCGGAAGTGTGCTTTGACAATGCGACGAGGGCCAATCTGGGCGGGCTTGACCATCCGGGGCGGGTGTTTCTGGGCCTGAGCCTGCTGCACCGCTATAAAAACAGCCGGGCGGGATCGCGGCTGGAGCCGTTGTTCAAACTGCTGAGCGACGAGGAAATTCGCGCCGCCGAGGTTCTGGGCAAGGCGATGCGCTTTGGCGCGATGCTGGCCGGGGGCGATCCGGCCAAGGCGGGACAGCTGCGCTGGACGCCGGAAAAGCGGGAATTGGAATTGGTGCTGACCCCGCATGGGCAAGGCCTGTTTGGCGAGGTGGCACGGGCTCGGTTTGCCTCGCTCGCGTCATCGCTGAAGGGTGAGGCTGCGGTCACGACGGTGAATGATGCTGACGATTGATCATCTGGCGGTATCGGCGCTGACGCTGGAGGCGGGGGTGGCGGCGGTTGAGGCCGCCCTTGGCCTGAGCCTCGCTGTCGGGGGCGTACATCCGCATATGGCCACGCACAACCGGCTGCTGGGCTTGGGTGAGGTGTATCTGGAGGTGATTGCCGCAGATCCCGCAGCGCCGCGCCCAAAGTGGCCCCGCTGGTTCGATCTGGACAGTTTCACGGGCGCGCCAAGGCTGACCAACTGGATCTGCGCCTGTGACGATCTGGAGGCGGCCGTGGCGGCGGCCCCTGCCGGGGTGGGGGTGCCTGTGGATTTGCAGCGCGGCGATCTGCGTTGGCGCATGGCGGTGCCTGGCGATGGGCGCCTGCCCTTTGACGGCTGTTTTCCGGCGCTGATCCAGTGGCAGGGCCCGCATCCCGCCGCCCGCCTGCCCGATCTGGGCGCACGCCTGCGCCGGCTGGAGGTGGCGCATCCGCAGGCCGAGGCATTGCGGGCCGCCCTTGGCCTGACCGATCCGCGTGTTGTGATCCTGTCAGGCCCGGTCAAGGCGATGCGGGCCGAGATTGACACCCCCCATGGGATGCGGGTGCTGGAATGATCCGCCCTGCCCTGCCTCAGGATGCAGGGGCCATAGCTGCGATCTGGAACCATGTGATCCGCGACACGGCTGCCACCTTTAATGCCGAGGAAAAGTCGGTGTCGGACATCGCGGCCATTGTAACGGCGCGACAGGCGGCGGGGCGGGCCTTTGTTGTGGCGCAAGAGGCGGGCGGGGTTGTGGGCTTTGGCACCTATGACCAGTTTCGCGGCGGCGTTGGCTATCGCCACAGCATGGAACACAGCGTGCATGTCTTGCCCGCCGCCCATGGACGGGGCTTTGGCCGGGCGCTTTTGGCCGCGTTGGAGGATCATGCGCGTATGGCAGGCGTGCATGTGATGATCGCCGGGGTATCCTCCGAAAATCAGGCGGGACGCCGCTTTCACGAGGCGATGGGCTATCAGCTTTCGGGCACCGTGCCGCAGGTGGGGCATAAATTCGGGCGCTGGATGGACCTGTGGCTTTTGCACAAAATCCTGACCTGACATTCCCGCAAGGGCACGATAAACTTACCTCATGTCGATCTGGACCCGCATAGCCGATGCCCTGTCCGCCCTTGCCGCTGGTGAAGGGCTGGGTGCGGTGTTTGATCGGCTGCGCGGCACGGATTCGATGCCCGAAAGATCGGTCGGCTTTACCATCGCGGTGATCGCGCTGGGGGCCAAGATGGCCAAGGCCGATGGCATGGTGACCCGCGATGAGGTGACAGCCTTTCGCCGCGTCTTTGCGATCCCCGAGGGGGAAGAGGGCAATGCCGCCCGCGTGTTCAATCTGGCGCGGCAAGATGTGGCGGGCTTTGACTCCTATGCCCGCAAGATCGCGGCGATGTTTCGCGAGACCGACGCGCCGCTGTGCGCCGATGATCGCAACACGCTGATCGATCTTTTGGAGGGGCTGTTTCACATTGCCATGGCGGACAGCTCATTCCACCCCGCCGAGGATGCCTTTCTGGCCCAAGTGGCCGCGATCTTTGGTCTGGATGAGCGCTGCTATAAAACCATGCGGGCGCGCTTTGTCGACGGGGCGCCGCGCGATCCCTATGACGTGCTGGGCATCGCGCCGGGGGCCAGTCTGACCGAAGCGCGGGCCGCATGGCGCCAAGCGGTCAAGGAAAGCCACCCCGACCAGATGATGGCGCGCGGGGTGCCGGCCGAGGCGGTCAAATTGGCCGAGCGGCGGCTGATTGCGATCAATGCGGCTTGGGAAGAGATTTCGGGCCGCAGGGCGGCCTGAGGTGTCACGCTTGCGCATCGCCACCTATAACGTCGAATGGTTCAACGCCCTGTTCGACGATCAGGGGCGGCTGTTGACGGATGGGGAGCCTTCGTCGCGCTATCAAATCAACCGCGCCACCCAGATCGGGGCGCTTGGCATTGTCTTTACCGCGCTGGATGCCGATGCGGTGATGGTGATCGAGGCCCCCGACACCGGATCGCGGCGGTCCTCTGTGATGGCGCTGGAGCGGTTTGCCGCGCAATTTGGTCTGCGGGCCAACCGGGCGATCACGGGCTTTGCCTCGGAGACGGAACAAGAGATCAGCCTGCTGTATGATCCGCACCGCCTGACCCCGCGCCATGACCCGCAGGGCGAAGGCACGGGCAAGCATGGGTCAACGGAGGCACCGCGCTTTGATGGCAGCTTTCGCTATGATCTGGACACCGATCAGACGCCCGAGGTGATCCGGTTTTCCAAACCGCCGCTGGAGTTGGAAGTGAAGACCGCTGTGGGCCAAGTGTTTCGCATGATCGGGGTGCATGCCAAATCCAAGGCCCCGCATGGGGCAAGGGGGGCGGAATTCACCCGCCTGTCGATTGAGAACCGCCGCAAGCAATTGGCGCAATGCATCTGGCTGCGCCAAAGGGTCAGTGCGCATCTGGCAGCGGGCGACAGCCTGATCGTGCTGGGCGATTTTAACGATGGCCCCGGTCTGGATGAGTTTGAACATCTGTTTGGCCATTCGGGGATCGAGGTGGTTTTGGGCACCCACCTGCCAGCCGAGATGCGTCTTTTCGATCCGCATGCGGCCATGGTGCTGGGTGGGCGTCTGGGGCTGGCCCCCACCACCGCGCGCTTTTGGATGGCCCCGGCCAAGCGGTATTTCGAGGCGCTTTTGGATTTCATCATGATCTCGCCCGATCTGGCGGCCTTGGCACCAGAGTGGCGCATCTGGCACCCGTGGAACGACCCGGCCTGCCTGCATACCCCGGAACTGCATGAGGCGCTTTTGCAAGCCTCGGATCACTTTCCGGTCACGCTGGATCTGGCGCTGAAGCAGACTTGATTGCCTTTTTGCCCCGCTTTGGGCATAGTCTTGCGCATGAAAGCCCATATTGCCGCCTTTTTGATCGCGTTTTCCGCCCCTGCCCCGGCATTGGCGCAAGAGGCCGCGACTGAGGACGACGGCTTTGATCTGATGGAAGAGGGCGCGAAACTGCTGTTGCGCGGGCTGATGTCGGAAATGGAACCCGCGTTCAATGAAATGGGCAAAGCCTTGCAAGAGGTGGAACCCGCGATGAAAGAGCTTTTGTCGCTGATTGATGACATGCGCAATTACGATGCGCCCCATATGCTGCCCAATGGCGATATCATCATCCCACGCCGCAAAACCGCGCCCGCCCTGCCGGAACCCGGCCCGAATGGCGAAATTGACCTTTAGTTTGTAATTTTCCCATCCTTTTAGGGCCAGATTATAGATTAGGTCTGCCTAAGTCATATGAACATGTGAATTACAAATTAAAACTGTCATGATACAGGTAGTATGTTAGTTTGAATTGGGAGCGGTCACGGAGATTCTTATCGATGCCCAGCAAGGAGACGCTGACGACGCAAAACCCCCTGCGCAAGGATCTGCATCAGCACAACCGCAGGCGATCTAAAAGAATGCTCGGCACCTGCTGATTGCCGAACGACACAGTGGTTGAAGCGGTCGTTATTTTAATTGCCGTTGCCACCAAAGATTGCAGATCTAAAATTCCGATCCTCTGTTTATTTAAGAAACAGAGTGTAACAGCAGGCTTCGCCACGATGTGGCGGCGCACTTATCAAGATGTTGGCCATGACATAGGTGGCCAGCGTTAAAAAAATAATGACATCGCTAAAATCGCGATCGGATGGGGCGTTAATGGTCCTGCCCGAAGGGTTTTGTGATGATAAGACGGATAAGGTAAAGCATGGCACGAAAACCGAAACACACTAAAACTTGTCAAAATATATATTATCCACTTGATACCTGAAATAAACGATCTACCCTTTTAAAAGCACACCTGTGTTTGGAAAGACTTCAGATGTAACGCGTTCGAGTAAACAAAAAGACCGGGACTCCGTATGAGAGATGAATTAAGTTTGGCAACAAAGATTGTCATTGTTACGAGATATAGTGTCCTATCGGAACCGTTGGAAGCGTGCATACATGCGTGGCGCAAGGACCTGCCACTGTCGGTGTTTCACGAAGGGCGCGCTGCGCTGAACTGGTTGACAAAAACCAACGCGACCCCAGTCTTTGCCATGGTTGATCTTGATCCCATATTCCCCAAGTAAATCTCTGATTTTGCTATCCCGACCATGTTATTATCTATATAAATCATAGCGTTGATGGCTACGCGAGGTTTGTTTTATGGATCACCCAGAGGGTGCAGGCTTGCAGCAGGCAGATCGGGTT
>JAIOYF010000023.1 GCA_021741245.1 Paracoccaceae bacterium | reverse complement strand
CTTCAAGATCGACAAAGCTGAACAGCGACCCACTTGCCTCATCCGTCCCACGCATCTTCACCCTCGCCATTGATGTGCAGAGAGTGAATCATGTTCCGCAAAACAGGTCGAGAGCCAACTATTTCAGCACCCTGCTAGGTCCGTAGTTTTCATTGTGCGCAGGTTCCCCTGCACACGCGGGGATGGGCCCGCCGCCCTGATCCCCATGGGCCGGATCTGCGCAGGTTGCCCCGCACACGCGGGGATAGGCAGGCAATAGATTGCGTTGCATTGCATTGCGATACGATGCAGTTCCCCTGCACATGGGAAAATAATCGCCTTAGATCGACTGCCTCTTGTTCATTCCAGTATTTTAGCCAGCGGGTCTTCGCGGATTGGGGCGCGGGTGTGCGCTCCTTCAGCCCGTAGAAGTTGGGACACCATGCCAGTGAACGCACTAGCGGTGTTTTCGACGGGTTTTCAAAAATGCCGAAATGGTCGGCCAGCAACCCAAGGGCCTTGGTCTTGTCAGCCATCAGCACTGTAAGTCCGTCTCTCCTCTCTTGGATCCCAAGGAACAGGTGCATGGCTTCATCTTCTAGGTCACGGGTGTCGGCAAAGACGTTGAAGCCAATGTCATAGCGGACACAGGAAGGGCATTTGGAGTTCGGGCGGTTCGCGCGGGTGCCGCCACTGGTAAGCGTGTTCGATCCCTGCAATAGAGGCGCGCTCCGACATGATGTTGGGTCAGCTTGCGGGAGGCGGCGGTGGCGATCCCGACCAAGCCGAGGCGCGCATCACGTTCAGTGCGCCGCCCCGAGATGCGGCCTTAACGTTGGGCCGTCGCATGAGGTCATACGCCCTCGGGTTCGCCCGGCCGTGTGCCAGGGCTGCGCGAATGGCGGCCTGTCTTTGGTTCAGGTCAAACAACTGTTCCGGCAGAATTGCTGCTGGCAGCGGGTAAAGGGTTTGGGTCACCCTGTGGCAAAGGGAATCGCTTGTGCATCTTTGCTTCGTGCCTGAAGGCAACGTCGACGATTGAATAAAGGATGCAGCGGCCGCACGCGATGAACGCAAAGCCGATGTGGCATCTGCGGAAACGGGACCGGGGCACGATCTTCAGGTCCTGTCGGTTGGCGCCGGGACAATTGTGCCAGCGCGAATGCATGCCAAAGCATGGCCCAGATCAAAGCGAGTCAGGCGGCCAATCTTAATTGGGGGCGGGAGAATGCCATCTTTCACATACCTCCAGATCGTTGATCGGGAGCTTTCGATGAGCGATGCGATGGTTGCATCGGTGACGTATTTCGAAGACGGCTTGGCCAGAAGCGCAAATGGGTTATCCGCAATGGACGGCGGGGCGGATGTGGTCAACAACTGTTGTTTGATCGGTATCGCAACCTGCTGCAGACATGCTCTTTTCGAACTGTCAGCGATCTTGCTCTCGTGTTTGATTGGCTTCGCCATGGTCTCTCCGTACATTTTTCGGAGAGTGCTGCGTCAAACAAGCGTGCAACCCTCAACCGAAGATGAAAAGCGAGCTGCACGTCCTATGAGCTACAGGTCAAAAGACACGGGATGCGACAATCTCGGTCATGCTAAATGTGATGAGGGTTGAGCGAGTCATATCTACATCTAGTCGCAATGGACAAAGTCGAACAACCGTTCCGCAACAGCCGCCCGTTCAAGCGACGTGTCGGCCCGCCGGTAAGAGGCATCCAAGCCTCGCAAGGCATGGTCACAAAATGCGTCAGCGATGTGGTCGGGTATTGCAGGGTCCGCACCGCGGCACCAGACTTTCACAGTGTTTCGAAATCCATGTGTGGTCATGGATGGTTCAAAAGACTTCAAAGTTTTCAGGATGGCATTGGGCGATATGGGCCCTGTGGTCGATGGACTCTCAAAGACATAGCTCTGGCTTGGGGATTGCCGGTTCTCAAGTAACAGTATCAAAAGGCGTTCCGGCAATTTGAGTGAATAGCTTCGCCCTGACTTCATACGTCCTAGTGTAGCTTTGTCTTCACGGGCGGGCACAGTCCAGATACCCGTCTCAGGATCAATATCTTGCCATCTGGCGTTCACAATGACACCGATCCGATGCGCTGTGCACATGCTGGTCAGGATGGCAAGCTTTGCAGTCTGGCTTGCTGAACGACCCTGCAACCACTGCCAAAGCTCTGCCATGCGGCTTAGTTGCAGCGCTCCGTGGTGTTTTTTTTTTGTCTAGTTATGGCTGGAAATGCTTCACGTGGCGGCACCGGGTTTGCCTCAATCAGTTCAAGATTGACGGCACGCTCAAAGACCTTCCTCAGATGGCCAAGGGCATGACCGGCAGTAACGGGCGTGTCGCGGTATAAGCCCGACAGCACCTCAAACACTTCCCGCCTGCGAATTTCATTAATTGGACGGTTCCCGATCTTTGGTGCAATGTGCAAATCATGGATTGCCTTCGGGCGCCTTCTGCTTGGGCCTTCCTGAAGGCCGGGTTCAATCGTTGAAAACCAGTCCGTGAACATGTCACTATAGGTTGGAAGGCTTCTGCCAACCACATTGGTCAAAAAAGCCCCTTTGACCACTGCCTCTAGTTCTGCTGCTGTCTTGCAAAGCGCAAAGCCCCGAGCCAATGCGGCCTTGCCGTAACCTTCCTTGACCAACCGTCTAGCCACCACCGCCAATTCATTGGCTATCGCAAGCGACGTATCAGGATAATCGCCAATCTTCATCCATGTCCCGGCACGAAAGTAAAACGCTTTGGTGCCAGACATCCAGCCCCGAACATAGAGGCCATGCCGCCCCCCGGTGCCTACCGCCTCACCATCTTGGCGCGGCTTCCATTTTCGAATGGCTAGATCTGTTGTGAGTGGCATAGGCGACTCCATGTAGATACAATTGGATACACTTTTGGCCTGAGATTGATAAGGACAACATAGGACATAGTGCGACAATAATTTATATAAAATGATGTTATATATAGATTTTTTGCAAATAAATTCCTGTAATTACAGAAAGGTATCGCTCCCACTGCTTCCGCCACAAAGCCCTTACTAAAGCGTTCTCACCCTGCTGCGGATGGATTGTTTTGTTGTTTGCGGGAACTCTGCGGATGGCGGGTTGCGAGCTTGTGCCCAAGAGCCCAACACGACGACACTTCAGCGCAGCATGGTTTGCTTTCTGAGCTGGCTGCCGGTCGAGCAGATTTTGTGAGGGCAAAGCTGTTGTGTCGTCATGGCGGATGGGTTCCAGACGTGCGCCGGGCCGCCCGAGGCATTGATGGCCGAACGATGTCACCTTAGCCCGCGTCGTATGTGGCGAAGATCTGCGTCGTGCCATCCCTGCGGATCAGGTGCACGGCATAGGCCTCGCGGTCGCTTTCCGGCCCCATGCCGGGTGAGCCGTAGGGCATGCCGGGGACCGAAAGGCCGATGCCCTCTGGGCGTTCGGCCAGCAGGCGGCGGATATCGGTCGGCGGGACGTGGCCTTCGACGACATACCCCCCTATGTGTGCGGTGTGACACGAGACCATGTCAGCAGGAATGCCGCTGGCAACCTTGTGGGCCTGCAAGGCATCGTAATCGAGAAGCTCTACAGTGACGGCAAAACCGTCGGCTTTGAGAATGTCGATCCAGGCACCGCAGCAACCGCAGTTCGGATCCTTGGCCACCCGGATCTCTGTCGGGGCGGCGACGCTGGTGGCAGGGCGCAGCGCGACGCCGAGGGTGGTGGCCAAGCCCAAAATGGCCGTGCGGCGGGTGAGTTGGCTGTGCAACATTGGTCTGACCTTTCTAAACGGGGTATCTCAGGCAGCTTTTGGCCAGCGGCGGTGCAATTCGTCGATTACGACCGCATGGGCATGGGGCGTTTGGTGTTCAGCCAGATGCGGGTGATCTTGCGGCAGGTCGGGGTGGTCGTGAGCCAGGATGGTCTGGTCATCAGCTGGCCAGAGGCGGAGGACTGCGGCAAGGCTGGCCGCGCCAATGGCCGCAAGACCCAGCGCCGCGACACTGAGGCCCGCGCCCGCCCCCACCCAGCCTGCCAGCGGATAGGTCACCAGCCAGCAGGCATGGGACAACGCGAATTGCGCGGCAAAGACGGCACCACGGTCGGCCTCGCGGGCGGAACGGTTGATGATCCGCCCGATGGGCGTCTGGGTCAGCGAAAAGCCAAAGCCGATCACAGCCCAAAGCGCGATCAAGGCCACAAGGCTTGCCACCAGTGGCACCAGCGCCACGCCCGCCACCATGAGTGCCGCCCCGCCGATCATCACCGGGCGGTCCTGCCGTCGCTCAAGAATGCGCGGCAACATGAACGCAGCCAGCATGGACCCTGCGCCGAACCCTGCGAACGCAAGCGCCACGGCTTCTTCGCCCAAGCCCAGCCGGGCCTGCACCAGCACGACGGTGTTGACATAGACCATCGCCCCCGCGGCGGCGACGGCGGCCTCCATCACCATCAATCCGCGCAGGCGGGGGGTCCGCGTATAGATGCGGATGCCCTTGGTCACGTCCGTCCACAAATGGCTGTCCTCGCCCCGCACCCTGTCCGGCAGGCGCGCGGTCACCACAAGCAGGGCCGAGGCGACAAAGCCCAGGACCGTACCGGCAAAAAGGACCGGAAAGCTGACCATCGTCAACAGCAAGGCAGCCAGCATGGGCGAGGCAAGCTGCTCCAGATCCTCGGTCAGGCGCAACAGTGACAGGGCGTTGGTATAGTCGTTCTCGTCCTTCAGCACATCGGGGATCACTGCTTGAAAAGCCGGGGTAAACCCGGCGGACGCCGCTTGCAGCAAAAAGATTAGCACATAGACCTGCCAAACCTCGGTCACAAAGGGGAGGCAGGCGATCACGACCGCGCGGATCAGGTCGAGCACCACCAGAAAGGCCCGGCGCGGCAGACGTTCGGCGATGGCCGCCGCCACCGGGGCAAGTGTGACATAGGCCACCATCTTGATCGCCAGCGCCGTGCCCAACACGGCACCTGCCGTGTCGCCCGCAAGCTGCCAAGCCAGAAGCCCAAGCGCGACAGTCGCGAGCCCGGTGCCCAGAAGGGCCACAAGCTGCGCGGCGAACAGATGGCGGAAGGTCGGGTTGCGCAGCGTGTTGAGCATCACAACAGCTTTGTCAGGGATTTGATTTCAGCCAAGTCATGATGGCCTGCGGTGGTCACACAGTGGTCTATGTGATCATGGATCAGCGCCCGCTTTGCCTCGGCCACCGCCCGTTCAACCGCGTGCAACTGTGTTGCCAGCTCGACGCAGGGCCGCCCCTCTTCGATCATGCCGATGATGCTGCGCAGATGCCCCTCGGCGCGCTTCAGCCGGGTGGCAATGGCAGGGTGGCTGGCATGGGTGTGATGATTTGGCATGTCCGGATGCTATCCCCCCCGGGGGGATAAGGCAAGGTGGCCGACGGGCCAATGGTCCGGGGAGGGTGACCCTGCCCAAGGGGGCAAACTCTTGGGCAGAGACGATCGGCGTTGCGTGACGCCTTGGGCTCTGTGCCGCGCTAATTTCGCGGCCAACACTGGTTTCCGCCCGGAAAACCACCTAAGTGCCCAATGAGGCTTGAAGAGGTGCTGTGTGAAAAAGATTGACCTGCCCGAGCGGCGACGGTGGCGCGAACATGCGCAAGAGGTTGGCTTTACCTTTGCCGATATGCACGGCGAGCCCTATTGGGACGAAACCTCGGCCTATGCTTTCTCGCTTGCGCAGATCGAAGCGGATATCGAAGATCCGGCAACCGAGTTGCATGCGATGTGTCGTGAGGCCGTTGATCACATCCTCGCAAGCGAGGCCTTGATGGAGCGCCTTGCCATTCCAGAAGCGCACCGCGATCTTGTCGCTGAAAGCTGGCGACGGGGCGACCCTGAGATTTATGGGCGTTTTGATCTGGCCTATGATGGCAATGGTCCTGCCAAGCTTTTGGAATATAACGCCGACACACCAACGTCGCTGTATGAAAGTGCCGCCTTTCAGTGGCAATGGCTGGAAGATCAGCTAGAAACGGGTGTGCTGCCAACGGGCAGTGACCAGTTCAATGGCCTGCATGAGGCGCTTGTTGCGCGATTCAAGATGCTGTTCAAATCCGGCACCGATCTGCATTTCGCCGCCGTCGCCGATAATCCCGAGGATTATGCCACGGTGGAGGCAATGGCATGGGCCGCGCGGGAGGCCGATCTTGGCGCGCATTATTGCGACCTTGAAAAGATTGCGATCAGCACGGAAGGCCAGTTTCTTGATGATGAAGAACGGGTCATCGGCGTGCTTTTCAAGCTGTACCCTTGGGAAGACCTGCTGCGTGATGACTATGCCAATCATATAGCCGGATCTGGCTGCCTGTTCCTGGAGCCGCCATGGAAGGCGCTTTTGTCCAACAAGGGGCTTTTGCCTGTGCTTTGGCAGATGTTTGAAGGTCACCCAAATCTTTTGCCCGCGTTCTTTGAACACGATATCGCGGATGCCATGGCGGGCATCGGGGCGCCTGCGCCGGGCGTGGCTGCGGCGTTTGAACGCGCAGAGGCGCAGCTTAGGGCCGGGCATGTTCGAAAGCCGATCTTGTCCCGCGAAGGCGCATCGGTTTCGATCTACAAGAATGGCAAGATCATCGAGCAGGCGCAAAATACCGAGTATGCGGACCATCCGCGTATCGTTCAGGCCTATCACTCCTTGCCGCAGTTTGACGGGTTCCGCCCGGTGGTTGGCGCGTGGATTGTGGGCGATACCTGTGCAGGGATGGGCATCCGCGAAGACCGTTCCCGCATCACGCAGGATTTGTCGCGCTTTAAGCCGCACTTTATTACCGCATGAAGAACCCTAAATATTTAATCCAACGGGACTGCAAGGAAAGTTGTCATGATTAAACGCTCTCGACACGTCGCCATCACCATCCTTGGCGCTGCGGCTTTCACGCTGGCAGGGTGCCAAGAGGAACAGGTCGATGCGGCAGCCTTTCCCGATCTGAAAAGCTGCACCACTGCGGCGCAAAACGGGGGGCAGTTTTCTGCCCAAGATTGTGACGCGGCCTTTGCCGAAGCCGCCGCTTTGCATGTCGAAGCCGCCCCGCGCTATGACAGCCTTGCCGTTTGCGAAGAACAACATGGCGAAGGGGCCTGCGGCACAGAGTCGGCGGCGTCACCGGGGGGATCTGGCAGCATTTTCATGCCCCTGATGATGGGATATCTGATCGGCAACATGCTTGGCGGGCGCGGTGGTGCCAGTGCCAGCCAGCCGCTGTATAAGACCCCGAACGGGCAATATACAAACGCGGCCCGCAGCAGCACATTTTCCAGCAATTCGGGAGCCGGAAAAATGAGTTCATCGCAGTTTGCCCGCCCCGCGGCCACTGTCGGCCAACCGCCAATGTCCCGCGCAACAGCCCTCTCACGGGGTGGTTTTGGCAGCACCGCTGCAGGCCGCACAAGTTCTGGTGGTTGAGTCACAGCAGGTGTGACGCCACGGCAATGCAGTTTGACGCAAATGGCTTTGGCATAGCGAACCGATCAGGCACCCAGACCATGCGAGGGGGGTAGCGGCTTTGCCTGTCGTGTTGTCAGCCGACTTGGCGCGGCGTTGCCTTGGGCGATATGATCTGGCCTGATCGAAGTCTTGCATCAGTGCAGGCGGTCGGACTGTGGACCTTGGCTGCCGAGGCTCACTGATCTGGCGGTATAGCACAACTGCGGTTCAGGAACTTCACGCGACATAGCCACCAGAATGGTTGAGCCCTGCCAGCCATCAGGCCAAAGATCCAGAAACCCCCGCCGCTGATGGTTCCTGACGCGGTTGGTCCCGACGGTGTCGCAAACCCGGTCGCAGCCCCAAGAAGCATGATCTAAGACAAAGTCTATGCAGCAGGCCGCAGCGTGCGATTTCCATGGCACAAAACGGTGCGGTGAAAGTTTGGGCTCATGAAAAAGTTTGGTCTTGATAGCACCGATATCCGCATTCTGAGTGCAATCCAGCAGCATGGACAACTGAGCAAAACCAAACTTGCCGAGATTGCCAATATATCAGCCACGCCCTGTTGGGCCCGTTTGGACCGGCTAAAGGCGGCTGGGTTCATTCGCGGATATCATGCCGATATCGTCTTGGAGCAGATTGCCGATTTCACCCAAGTCGTCGTCACGATCTCGTTGACGCATCACCGAAAGGCAGATTTTGACCGGTTCGAGGCCTTGATACGGACCCTTGACGAAATCACCGATTGCGTCGCCACAGGGGGTGGCATGGACTATGTCATGGAAACGATCACCCCTGATCTGGCCTCTTTTCAGGCCTTGATGGAGACCTTGCTGACGGCCGAGTTGGGGATTGACCGTTACATGACGTATATCGCAACGCGTCGGATCAAATCCAGCAAGCCGAACCTCATGAAACTGGCGGCCAAGGGTCGCGGCTGACGCTGCCGTCCGATCGGCCCCATCTGGACGCGAAAAACAGTCTGTTCAGACTTTGCTTTGCCTGTTTTCAGTCAACTTTCAGGCTTTGACCCGGACTAAATCTTCGACAGATTTAGGTGCCACACGGCCAAATCGGCCAGCTGGAAACAAGGGCGAAAACAATGACGCAGACAGACGATTTCGGGTTCGGCACGCAGATCCGCAAGTCCCCTTATTTTGAAGCCACCGTGCGGTGGGGCGCCAAGGGATTTTCGGTGTATAATCATATGTATATCCCGCGCGATTTTGGCGATCCTGAACAGAACTTCTGGAACCTCGTCAACGATGCAATCTTGTGTGACGTGGCGGTTGAACGTCAGGTTGAGATCACAGGCCCGGATGCTGCGAAATTTGTCCAGATGCTGACCCCGCGTGATCTGTCCAAGATGGCTGTGGGGCAGTGCAAATATATCCTGATCACCAATGCCGCAGGCGGCATCCTGAATGATCCGATTTTGTTGCGTCTGGCCGAAAATCACTTCTGGATCTCGCTGGCAGACAGCGACATTCTGCTGTGGGCGCAGGGGCTGGCCGTGCATTCCGGGATGGATGTCACGATTGGCGAACCCGATGTCTCGCCGCTGCAATTGCAGGGTCCAAAGTCGGGCGAGATCATGCGAGCGCTGTTTGGCGACAGCATCTTGGACCTGAAATACTATTGGCTGCGTGAACTCGACCTTGACGGTATTCCGTTGCTGGTGTCCCGCACGGGATGGTCCAGTGAATTGGGATACGAGATTTACCTGCGGGACAGCGCGCATGGTGATGCGCTGTGGGAACGGATCATGGCGACCGGGATGCCCCTTGGCCTGAAGCCCGGGCACACCTCGTCTATTCGGCGGATCGAGGGCGGGATGCTGTCCTATCATGCGGATGCTGACATCAACACCAACCCCTATGAGCTGGGCCTTGACCGGCTTGTGGACCTGGATATGCAGGCGGATTTCATTGGCAAGGCCGCCCTGCGCCGCATTCAAGAGCAAGGTGCCCGCCGCAAGCAGGTGGGTTTGATCATTGATTGTGCGCCGTTGAAGGGGCCGAACACGACGTTCTGGACCATAAACAAGGCAGGTGCTGCCATCGGCAAGGTGACCTCGGCAGTCTATTCCCCGCGCTTGCAGCAAAATATCGCCTTGGCCATGGTTTCGGCTGAGTTTGCCAATATCGGCGCCGAGGTTGAGGTGCTAACCAATACGGGGGCGTCGCGGGCCATCCTTGTTGACCGCCCGTTCTATGACCCCAAAAAGAAGATCGCGGCCGCCTGAGCGCGCCCCCAAAAGCAAGGACCTGACCCATGTCCAACCTCGCAATCGACCTGCACTGGCATCGTCAAGAAGCCACTCTCGAGCCCGGCAAATACTCCGCCGAGCATACGGTGCGCTATAGCAGCAGCTATGAGGTTCAGGTCGACGCCGCCCCGGATTGGGGCGGCAAGCCAGAGAACACAAACCCCGAGCAGGCCCTCGCCTCGGCGCTGTCCAGCTGCCACATGATGACCTTTCTGGCCCTGTCCGCCAAGGCGGGTTGGCCGGTGGCCAGCTACCATGATCATGCCGAGGCGCATCTTGGCAAGAACGCCAAGGGGCAAATGTCGGTCACGCGGATCGATCTGCACCCGGTTGTGCAGTTCGATACCGGTTTTCAGATCGATGCTGACGCATTGGCGCAGATGCAAGACCGCGCGCACCGTTATTGCTTTATCGCCAACACCTTGGC
The DNA here is from genome assembly GCA_021741245.1 of Paracoccaceae bacterium. GTDB lineage: Bacteria > Pseudomonadota > Alphaproteobacteria > Rhodobacterales > Rhodobacteraceae > Pseudotabrizicola. The sequence goes on along the minus strand of JAIOYF010000023.1, from coordinate 27,631 downwards.
CGACAGCGTTGAAGTCAACATTCTGTAGCGCCCGACCAGAAAGTGCTTCGATCAAATGAACGATATCCTGCTGCGTGAGTTGGGCAGTGACGGCGTCTTGCGCCTGACCATGAATGATGCGGTGCGGCGCAATGCCCTGTCGGAGGCGATGTTGGCGGCCTTGGCTGATGCATTTGCCGAAGCTGGCGGCAACGCTGCGGTGCGGGTGGTCATTCTGGCCGCGAACGGTCCGGCCTTTTGTGCGGGTCATGACCTGAAAGAAATGACGGCGGCTCGGGAACAGGTCGATCGCGGCAGGGCCTATTTCACCGGCATCATGGCACTGTGTTCGGGTGTCATGCAGGCCATCGTGACCTGTCCCAAGCCCGTGATTGCCGAGGTGACAGGGATCGCCACAGCGGCAGGCTGTCAGCTTGTCGCCAGTTGTGACCTTGCTCTTGCGGCAGAGACTGCCCGGTTCAGCACGCCCGGCGTGCATATTGGCCTGTTTTGTTCCACCCCGATGGTGGCGCTGTCGCGCAACGTGGCAGACAAGCACGCAATGGAGATGTTGTTGACCGGTGATATGATCCCGGCGCCACGCGCCGCGGAAATTGGTCTGGTCAACCGCAGCGTTGCCCCGGAGACGTTGCGGGAAACGACCCTTGAGATGGCCCGCAAGATTGCCTCCAAATCCAGCACGACACTGGCCACTGGCAAACGCGCCTACTATGCGCAGCGCGACATGGGCCTGTCAGAGGCCTATGCCTATGCCTCGGGCGTGATGGTCGACAACATGCTGGCCAGTGATGCGGAAGAAGGCATTGGCGCCTTCCTCCACAAACGCACGCCCCAGTGGCAAGATGCCTGACCTATAAGGGCGACCCTTTTGGTCCCAGACGATAGACCCGCGTTCAATGGGCCGGCAACACAATTTGGGTCAATCTATCACGAGGCGTTCCTGATCTTTGGCGACCCGGATATTGCGTGGATTGATGCCCGGGCATGCGCGGGACGCGATTGCGGTCAGATTTGCGGGAAATCAAGCCAAGCTGGTCGATTTGAGCGCCAACCTTGGCTTCAGCCTTAATGCGGCTTGGTTGTTTGCGTCGCGTCTTTATCGCGACTGCGTTTCAAATGCGCTTCCAGTGCGGCTGTTCGAAACGGCTTGACCACGACGTCATCCATACCTGCCTGAAGGCAAAGCATGCGGGTTTCAGGATCACTATGTGCTGTCACACCGATGATTGTCGTTCTGCTGTGCTGTTCTGTCAGGCGAAAGCGCCGGGTCGCTTCGATACCGTCGACTTCGGGCATGCTGACATCCATGAACACGATATTGAACACGCGATCAGCGAGGAGGTCGAGCGCTGTCTGTCCATTTTCTGCGGTCCATGTTCGACAGCCGAACCTTTCAAGCAATCGCTGCAAGACATCGCGATTGATTGCCGTGTCATCCGCGACCAAGACATCAAGCTTATAGCTTGATGAATCGCTGGTTGGCACAACGGCCACAACGTCCTGTGTGGGCCCTTCCCCACGTTCAAGGGTCAGCTTGACGCGGAAAGACGACCCCTTGCCCGGGGTTGAATCGATCAGCAACGTGCCCGACATCCGCGCCACGGCTCTGCGGACCAGAGCCAAACCAATGCCCGCGCCGTCTTCTATGCGCGAGTAGCGGTCATTGCCGGTTTCAAATTCGCGCAACAACCTATCCGTTTGCGAAACGTCAAAACCGACGCCGGAGTCGGAAACCGAAAAATCAATGTCGCACTTGTTGTGATGTGCCGCCGCGATCTGAAGAGCGACATCAACGCTGCCCTTCTTGGTAAACTTCAACGCGTTGCTGACCAAGTTTTGAACGATTTGAAGAAAAAGATACGCGTCCCCGGTGACGTGGATCTCTTTCAGGCCAGAGAAAACCATGCTGACGGCATTGCTGTTCTTCGTGGCAAAAGCCTGCTGCTGCTTGATGACATTGCGGACCAGATTGGCAGGATTAAAGCTATCACTCACCAAGTCCGACCCTATCCGGGCTTCCAACCGGGTGATTTCAAGGATCCGGTTCACTTGGGTGAGGGCCGCTTCGCTGGATTTCGCGGCAATCTGGAAGAGTTCCTGCAGGTCAGGATCTTGAATGCCGTGTTGCTCGATCAAATCCAGCGCCGAGATGATCCCATGCAGCGGGGTTCGCAATTCATGGCTGATGACGCTGAGGAACCGTGATTTGGCTTCGTCGCGCAACTGCGCGATTTTCATTTGCCGATCCGCCTCATCCGCCGCTGCGTTTGCGGTCTCGAGCTTGATGCGGTCGGTGACATCATGAAACACAAAAACAAACAGGGTTTCATCAATGGTCTTTGCTTTCCCCATGGTGATTTCGGCAAACAGGTCTTCGTCTGACGGCTTGCGAAACTTTATCGGAATGGGTTTGCCGTCTGCTTTTGCGTCTTGGAGAAGAAAGTGCTTTTGCCATCCCCGCTGAGGAAAGACCTGATCCAAATGGTCAATCGGCCCCAGCATATTGGCAAGGGCCACGTTGCTTTCAATGACCCGCCCCGCTGAGTCGGCTACCAAAATGCCTTCCACGGTTGCGTTCAGAATATGCCCAAACATGCTTTCATCGCGGGATTTTTGCGACAGGTCCGCGTTGCGTTGGTTAATCCGCTCTGTCAGATGTTGAAACTTTTGCTCGGCCCCGGCCAAGAGGACCCGCAACAGGAAGATTCTGTTTTGCCCATATCCCTCAAGGCCGAAAAGCTTGCCACGGACAACGACCCCGTCATGCTTTCTGACGCCACAGGGCACGGGCCCGTTTGTGCCCAAACTGATGCGTAAGCTTCTGCGAAACTGGTCGCTTAAAAATTCGAAGCCAACATGGGACCGAAAGGCTGCGTTGCAGGCCTGTACGTTTCCATCTGCAGTCAATATTGCCGCGGGCGAGAGTTCAGCCTCTAGAATGGCGCTGGCAATCCGCACATCATACCCCTAGCCCACTTTTGCCGTAATATTCGCGACCATCCGTGTCTGTTCGCTCAAAATGGACGACGACACGGCACATTCCATCGCCTGCCGCGATTGTTTTTTGCAGTTCAACCTTTGCGTATCCACGGCTTTCGGCGGTGATGTAGCCAAACACGTTCGACGTCATCATGCACAGGGATTTCCGACCCTCTACCCGCGCGCCAAAGGGGCAGTCATGGTTCACAAAGGTCACTGATTTCTCGTCAATCGACTCAACTGCGAAACTGCCGCCGATGCGTCGTTTGAGATCGACCAGAACATCGGGGATGCGTTCTGGCGAAATTTCTTCGGCGGGAATGGCACGATACATCTCATAAAGCCGCTCGCCCATCATATGGCCGACGACGGCAAGATATCCTTCGGCCTCTTCGAGGCCAATGATGTCTTCCAATGTACCGGAAACGTCTCTGACCAGATCCAGAACGAATTCTTCTCGAGTGAGCTGAGCCATGACCCCTCCTTCATTTTAAAGGATATTATCGGGAACCAAATCACCAGACTCGTTGCGCAACCTTTGGTGTATCTCAAATACATATCAGAGGTATTGCCCTTCGGAAACCACATAAATGCACCTTTCAGTTGCAGTAACGTTTCTGTTCCCAAGGCAGTAGCACAGCAAGGGTGCGTGGGTGCCAGCTTCGGCGACGCATCAAGATCATGTTGAAACGCCCGCGTTGAGTCTTTGTTTAGGGTATGCGGCTTGCGATTTCTCGATGGAACCCCATCGCGCAAGCCCGGAAATCCGATGATAATCGACCACGACAAAGGCGAATGTGCCGGTAGAAACCTTCCGATCACAGAAGCCGAGAAACGTGTTTTGGCCGCCGGAATTTGCCTCAAAGGCTGATTTGTGTTAATTTCGGACACACCGTCAAGTTGCATGTTTAGGTACGGATTCTCCGTAGACCTTGCAAACACACTCTTGGAAAGGATTTTCAGAATGGCCATTGCCGGACGAAACCAACTCATTGCTGTGGCTGCACTTCTTTTGTTGGCTCCAACCGCAAATGCAGCCACAGTTACCTATAATTCGAACTTGTCTGTTGGTTCGATCGTGAACGAAGCGCAGGTAATTTTGCCGGGTGAAGAGGTCGAGTTCCGCTATACGGCCTTGGAAGACCTCAAGATTGTTTCCTTTGCCTTGTCAGGCACCGGGAACAGCGAAGGGGGGGATATCGAAGATATAACGTTCGGGTTCACCTCGCCGGGCACGAACCCGTTCACAACGATTCTGACGTCGGGAAACACAGCCTTTGGCGGTGGCTTCCTTGCAGGCTTGTCGCTGATGGCGGGGGATGTTTTCTCAATCTTCTTCAGTGACGGTATCTCGAACCCGGTTCCCATCACCTTGTCTTTTCAGACAGATCCGCTCCCGGCCATTCCGGTTCCAGCCTCGGGGTTGTTCTTGGGATCAGCCCTTGTTGGGTTTGGAGTGTTCGCGTCGCGTAGGCGCAAGTTGACGGGCCGCGGTTCCGTGGCAGCGTAATGTCAAAGACCGATCGCCGGGAAACTGGCGTTCGGTCGACAGCATTTTGGGCATGGGTCACCTGATCGCACGCGGGCAATCTGCTTTTGATGGCCCTCCTGCGCGGCCCTGAGTCTGGCCAGAATCTGTGCAAGTTTTGGCCGCACCTGTCCCATATTCAGCCAAGTGCCGCATTTCCCCGCAAGCTGCTGCGGAAAGCGATGAACCTTTATGCGTTCCTTGCTGCACCTGCACGGCAGGCATCTTGGTATTTGACGCAAGCTCCGCGCAGGCAATCCACTGTTGAAAAGCAAAACACCAACAGGGGATTTTCGGGATGTCATCTGCAAGACTTACGCGCCGTAGCCTTTTGAAAACCAGTGCCGCCGGTCTTGGGGCGGCGATGCTGCCCTTTGGCCTGCCCCGTGCGGCCCTTGCCCAAGAGGCGCTGACCATCGGGGTGGTCTATGTCGGGCCAAAGGATGATTTTGGCTGGAACCAAGCCCACGCTGTTTCCATGGATATCCTTAAGGGCGTGCCGGGGGTGACGGTGGTCGAGGAAGAGAATGTCCCCGAAACCGGCGCCTGCGCCAAATCCATGGAATCGATGATCAACCTTGACGGGGCCACGCTGATCCTTGGCACCTCGTTTGGTTATTTCGACCCCTTCATGGTTGATCTGGCGAACAAATACCCCGACATCCAGTTCCGCCACGCCGCCCCATTGTGGAGTGCGGACAAGCACCCGATGAACCTTGGCGGCTATTTCTGCTATCTCAATCAGGCGCATTTCGTTGACGGTGTGGCGGCGGCCCTGTCGTCAACCACGGGCAAGATCGGCTTTGTCGCGGCCAAGCCCATTCCAACGGTTCTGTCCAACATCAATTCGGTCCTGCTGGGTGCGCGCTCGGTCCGGCCGGATGCGACGGTTCAGGTCATCTTTACCGGCGACTGGTCGCTGCCCGTGCGCGAGGCAGAGGCGGCGAATGCGCTGGTTGACGCGGGCTGTGATGTTCTGACCTGCCATGTCGATGGCCCGAAAGTGGTGATCGAGACCGCCGAGGCGCGCGGCGTCAAGTGCTGCGGCCATAACGCAAGTCAGGCGGCACTGGCGCCAAACGGCTTTATCACCGGGGCGGAATACAAGTGGGAAACCATCTACACCATGTATGCCGACATGCTGGCCAAGGGCGAGGCGCTGCCCAACGTCGTGGTCGGCGGCTATCACAATGACATGGTGCGCAACACCGCCTATGGCGCGGGGGCCACGCCTGAGGCGATTGCCGCCGCCGACGCCGCGATTGCCGATCTTAAGGCAGGCAAGCCGATCTATGCAGGCCCCTTGAAAGACAACGCAGGCAACGTTGTGATCGACAAGATCTATGACAACTATGACCCCTTCCTTGATGGCATGGGCTATCTGCTTGAGGGCGTCATCGGTTCCACCACCTGACCCCCACAAGGATGTTGCGGGCGGGCTTTGTCCCGCCCGTCTTTCACTTGGGGGCGTGATAGGGGAGTTTCGGGTGGACGGCACATTAAAGCCCACAGCAGCTGTGGCGGTTGGTGGCGCAAGACTGCGCATGACGGCAGAGGCGATTGTCATTCCGCTGGCATCGGTCTGTGCGGCGGCGGCATTGTTTTCCCTGTTCTTGCTGTTCTTGGGCAAATCCCCCGGACAGTTCTTTGCCCTGATCTGGCAAGGTGGGTTTGGTTCGTCCTTTTCGATCCAGAATACTTTGCAACGCTCTTCTCCCATCATCTTGACGGCCCTTGCCTTTGCGGTGCCTGCCATCATCGGCCTGACCATGATCGGGGCCGAAGGGGCGCTGGTCTTGGGCGGCTTTGCCGCGGCGGTAACGGCGCTGCCGCTGATTGCCCTTGGCGTGCCTGTGGGCCTGACGCTGCCCTTGGTGGCGGTGGCCGCGATGGCCACGGGGGCGGGTCTGATCATGATCGTCGGCTGGCTGCGCCATGCGCGGTCGGTGAATGAGACGATCTCTTCGCTTTTGCTGACCTATATCGCGATTGCGACCATGAGCTTTTTCGTCGAGGGGCTGCTGCGCGATCCGGGCAGCGCCAACAAACCCTCCACCACGCCCATCGGCAAAGACTATATGGTGGGCAGCATTCCGGGAACGGACGTGCATTGGGGCTTTGTTGCGGGGCTGGTTCTGGCAGTCGCACTTTGGGTGCTGATGGCGCGCACCACCTTTGGCTTTGCCGCCCGTGTGACCGGGGGCAACCCGCGTGCGGCCAAGGCCCAAGGGCTGCCGGTGGGCGGGCTGATCCTTGCCTGTTCCGCAATTTCGGGCGCTTGCGCGGGGCTTGCAGGGTTTTTCGAGGTCACCGCCATTCACGGGCAGGCCAATGCCTCGCTTGTGGCGGGCTATGGCTTTGCGGGGATTTTGGTCAGCTTTCTGGGGCGGCACAATCCGCTTGCCATTGTCCCCATCGCCATCCTGTTTGGCGCGATCGAGGCATCGGGCGGGTTGATCCAGCGGCGGATGGGGCTGCCGGATGCAACCTCGGCGCTGCTTCAGGGTTTGATCTTTGTGCTGCTCTTGGCCTCTGACACGCTGCACGGGCGTTTGGCGATCTTTCGCGAAAGGGAGGCCCGCTGATGCTGTCGCCCGAGGTTCTGACCGTGCTGATCGCCATGCTGGGGGGCGCGATCCGCGTCTCGACCCCCTATCTGTTTGTCGCCTTGGGCGAGACGCTGACCGAGAAATCGGGTCGCATCAATCTGGGGCTGGAGGGTAACCTCGTTCTGGGGGCCATGATGGCCTATGCGGTGTCGTTTCACACCGGGCAGCCGTGGCTGGGCGTGCTTGCCGCCTGTGGCGCGGGGCTGTTTCTGGGCCTGCTGCATGGCGTGATCTGCTCGTTGCCACGGGTGAATGACATCGCCGTGGGGATTGCGCTGATGTCCTTTGGCACAGGGGCCGCGTTCTTTTTCGGCAAGCCCTATATTCAGCCGCAGGCCCCCCGGCTGGAGGGTCTGGCACTGGGCGAGTGGTCGTCGAATCCGGCGCTGAAGCAGGCCTTGCTGATCAACCCGCTGTTCTTTCTGGGCATCGCGATTGCCGTCCTTTTATGGTGGGCGCTGGCCAATACCCGCCCCGGCCTGATCTTGCGCATGACGGGCGATAGCGAAGCCTCGGCCCGTGCGATGGGGGTGAACCCGGTGCGCGTGCGCATTCTGGCGACCGTCGCGGGGGGTGGTCTTGCGGGGATCGGCGGGGCCTTTTTGTCGCTGTCCTATCCCGGCAGCTGGAATGAGGGGTTGTCTTCGGGCCAAGGGCTGATGGCCGTGGCCCTCGTGATCTTTGCCCGCTGGAACCCGCTGCGCTGTGTCTGGGCCGCGCTGTTGTTCGGGGCGGCGGGGGCCATCGGGCCTGCGCTGCAATCGGTGGGGATCAGTCAGGGCTATTACTTCTTTAACGCAGCCCCCTACATCTTGACCCTTTTCATCATGATCGCCTCGGCCCGTGCTGGGCTGGCTGCGCAAAGCGCGCCGGGCGAACTTTCCATCGTCAAATGAGGTGATCCATGAACGGACTTGGTGGTTTGAACAAAAGCCCGAATGGCGTGGTGATTGGCCTGTGCCAGTTGCAACTGCCCGTGGTTGTGACACCCGACGATCTGGCGCGCCAGACGGCGCGGGTGGTGGAACTAGTGGGCAAAGCGCGGCGCAACACGGCCGGGATGGACCTGATCGTGTTCCCGGAATACGCGCTGCATGGTTTGTCGATGGACACCAACCCCGACATCATGTGCACGATGGATGGCCCCGAAGTGGCGGCCTTCAAGGCCGCCTGCGCCATGCACCAGATCTGGGGCTGCTTTTCGATCATGGAGTTCAATCCAGATGGCAACCCCTTTAACACGGGTCTGATCATCGACGACACAGGCGAGCTACGTCTGTATTACCGCAAGATGCACCCTTGGGTGCCGGTGGAGCCGTGGGAGCCGGGCGATATCGGCATCCCGGTGATTGATGGCCCAAAGGGCGCAAAGCTGGCGCTGATCATCTGCCATGACGGCATGTTCCCCGAAATGGCCCGCGAATGCGCCTATAAGGGTGCCGAAATCATGATCCGCACCGCAGGCTATACCGCGCCCATCCGCGACAGCTGGCGCTTTACCAACCAGTCGAATGCGTTTTGCAACCTGATGGCCACGGCGAATGTCTGCATGTGCGGATCGGACGGCACCTTTGACAGCATGGGCGAGGCAATGATCGTCAACTTTGACGGCGCGGTGATTGCGCATGGCACCTCCGGCCGGGTGGATGAGATCATCGTGGCCGAACTGCGCCCCGATCTGATCCGCGAAGCGCGGGTGCATTGGGGCGTGGAAAACAACATCTACCAATTCGGCCACCGCGCCTATGTGGCGGTCAAGGGCGGCGCGCAAGATTGCCCCTATACCTATATGCAAGACCTGATGGCGGGCAAATACCGCCTGCCGTGGGAGGATGAGGTCAAGGTGACTGACGGCACCTCATGCGGGTTTGCGGCTCCGACGCGGGTGTTTGGCGAAAGTATCAGAAAGGCCGCGGAATGAGCTTTGCCCCCATCGCCGCCGATCCCTATCTGTGGCCCTTTGACGGCGATTTCCGTGCCGAAAACACAGCCCTGATCGTGATCGACATGCAGACCGATTTCTGCGGGCCGGGGGGCTATGTCGATGCGATGGGCTATGACATCAGCCTGACACGCGCGCCCATTGCGCCGATCCGTGCCGTGATGGCCGCCGCGCGGGCCAAGGGGATGGCGGTGATCCACACGCGCGAAGGGCACAGGCCAGACCTGTCGGACCTGCCCGCCAACAAGCGTTGGCGCAGCCGCCAGATTGGCGCGGGCATCGGCGATCCGGGGCCTTGTGGCAAAATCCTTGTGCGGGGGGAACCGGGGTGGGAAATCATCCCCGAACTGCCCCCCCTGCCCCATGAAACCGTGCTGGACAAACCCGGCAAGGGCAGCTTTTGCGCAACCGATCTGGAGCTGATCTTGCGCACCAAGGGCATCCGCAACCTGATCCTGACCGGGATCACCACCGATGTCTGTGTGCACACCACTCTGCGTGAGGCGAATGATCGCGGCTTTGAATGCCTGATCTTGTCGGATTGCTGTGGCGCGACCAAGCTGGAGAACCACCTTGCCGCACTGGATATGGTCAAGATGCAGGGCGGCGTCTTTGGCGCGGTTGCAACATCGGCTGATGTCTTGGGGGCCTTGGGATGAGGGTGGCACGGATTCATCTTTTGCCCATGGCGTCGCCTGATGATGTGGCGGGGTTGCTGGCCGCGATTGAAGCGGGGGACATTCGGCCCGAAGGCGTGATCGCGGTGATTGGCAAGACCGAGGGCAATGGCTGCGTGAACGATTTCACCCGCGCCTTTGCCGCCCGTGCCGTGGCGGATGCCTTGGCCCCGCATCGCAAGGATGGCCTGCCCGTGCTGGTGATGTCGGGCGGCACCGAGGGTGCGCTGTCGCCGCATATGCTGGTGATCGAGCAGCGTGAGGAACTGGCGGCAGCGGGCCCTGCTTTGGCGGTGGGGGCGGTGCAGACGGCTGCGCTGGGCTGGCAGAACCTTGGGCGGATCGCGCAGGTGCATCAGGTGGCGGCGGGCGTGCGTCAGGCGATGGTTGATGCAGGCATTGCGCGGGCTGGGGACGTGCATTTCGTGCAGGTGAAATGTCCATTGCTGACCGCCGCGCGCATGGCGGGTTGCGCCACCCCCGTGACGCAAGACGCACTCAAAAGCATGTCCCTGTCGCGGGCGGCCTCGGCGCTTGGGGTGGCGCTGGCCTTGGGAGAGGTCACGGCGGATCAGATTTCCGATGCGGCGATTGGCACCGATACCGGGTTGTGGTCAGGGCGGGCCAGCACCTCGGCCGGGGTTGAACTCGACGGGCATGAGATTGTGGTGCTGGGCATGGCGACAGGCTGGGGCGGGCCGCTGGCCATCGATCATGCGGTGATGGCGGATCAGGTCGATATCGACCCCGTGCGCGCCTGTCTTGGCCGACTGGGCCTTGGCAAGCCCGGTCAACTTTCGCCCGCGCAACAGGGCCGGATGGTTGCCCTGCTGGCCAAGGCCGAGGCGGGGCGGTCGGGGCACCTGCGCGGACGACGGCACACCATGCTGGATGACAGCGACATTTCCGCCACCCGCCACGCCCGCGCCTTTGTCGGCGGGGCGCTGGCGGGGCTTGTCGGTCATGCGCAGATTTACGTCTCGGGCGGGGCTGAACATCAGGGGCCGGATGGCGGCGGACCCGTGGCCGTGATCGCACGGCGGGAGGGGATGTGATGACGGACAAGACACAACGGGCCATCGGCCTTGAAACCCGCGGGATGACCAAAACCTTTGGGTCGCTGGTGGCGCTTGACGATGTCTCGATCCACGTGGCGCCGGGAACCTTTCACGCGCTGCTGGGCGAGAACGGTGCGGGCAAATCGACGCTGGTGAAATGCATCATGGGCTTTTATCAGCCCACGCGCGGACAGATCCTTGTGACAGGTCAGGAAAGGCAAATCCCCAGCCCGGCTGTGGCGCGGGATTTGGGCATCGGCATGGTCTATCAGCATTTCACGCTGGTGCCCTGTTTAAGCGTGGCCGAAAACATGGTGATCGCGCGTGGTGATGTGCCCAATCTGATCGACTGGAAGGCCGAAAAGGCGGCCCTGACCCAGTTCATGGACAGCATGCCGTTTCGTGTGACGCTTGATACGCCCGTCTCGGCCCTGTCGGCGGGGGAAAAGCAAAAGCTGGAAATCCTCAAGCAACTGTATCTGGATCAGCGGTTCCTGATTTTGGACGAGCCGACCTCGGTTCTGACACCGGGCGAGGCGGATGAAGTTCTGGGCCTTGTGCGCGGCATGGCGGATGCCGGCGATATCACGGTGCTGATGATCACCCACAAATTCCGCGAGGTGACGGCCTTTGCCAATCACGTCAGCGTCCTGCGTCGGGGCCAATATGTCGGCGGCGGCAAGGTCAGTGACATGACGACCGACGCCCTGTCGCGGATGATGATCGGCGAGGCGACGATCCGCCCGCCCGAGGCGCGCGATGCGAGCGTGCTAAGTGACACGCGAATGGATCTGGTCGCCCTTTATGTAGATGACGACGAAGGCCTGCCTGCAGTTGAGGCGGTTGATCTGAAGGTCAACGGCGGCGAAATCGTCGGCATCGCGGGCGTGTCCGGCAACGGGCAAAGTGAGCTGGTCGAGGCCATTTCCGGCCAGCGCCCCCTGCGCGATGGGCGCATTTTCATCAACGGGCGGCCCTTTGAGGCGAAGCGGGGCGATTACCACAGCCTCAAGGTCTTTGGCCTGCCGGAAGAGCCGCTGAAGAATGCCGCTGTCCGGCGCATGTCGGTGGCCGAGAACATTGCGTTCCGATCCTTTGACAAGCCGCCGATGGCGGGTCTTGGCTGGTGGTTGCGGCCCGTGGAAATTCGTCGCCGTGGCGCCGAATTGATTGCCAGTTACCGCGTCAAGACGCCATCAACCGAGACCCCGATCGAGAACCTGTCGGGCGGCAATGTGCAACGCGCCATCCTTGCCCGCGAACTGTCCGATGAGGTGCAGGTGCTGATCGTGGCGAACCCGTGCTTTGGTCTTGATTTCATGTCGGTGGCCGAAATCCGCGCCCAGATCGTGGCGGCGCGCAACAAGGGGGCGGCGGTGCTGCTGGTGTCAGAGGATCTGGATGAGGTGCTGGAATTGTCAGACCGCGTGGCGGTGATGTCGGGCGGGCGGATCACCCATGTGGTGGAGGCCGCAGGCGCAGATCGCAACCAGATTGGCAAATATATGGCGGGGCACGCATGATCACCGTTCAGGCAACCCCCTATCCCTATGCATTCCCCCCCGGCAAGACCGCGCTGGTGGTCATCGACATGCAGCGCGATTTCATTGAGCCGGGCGGCTTTGGTGCGGCCTTGGGCAATGATGTCAGCCGCCTTTTGGCCATCGTGCCGAACGTCGCGGCCCTGCTTGCGCTGTTTCGCGCCAAGGGCTGGCCCGTGATCCACACGCGAGAGGCGCATTTGCCCGACCTGTCCGATTGCCCGCCCGCCAAGATTGCGCGGGGCGATGCAAGCCCAAGGATCGGCGAGGTGGGGCCGATGGGGCGGCTTTTGGTGCGCGGCGAGGCAGGCAACCAGATCGTGCCCGCCCTTGCCCCCCTTGCGGGTGAGCGGGTGGTGGACAAGCCCGGCAAGGGCATGTTCTGGGCCACGGGCCTGCATGAGGTGTTGCAGGCCGAGGGGATCAGCCATCTGATCTTTGCCGGGGTGACAACCGAGGTTTGCGTTCAAACCTCGATGCGAGAGGCGAATGACCGGGGCTATGACTGCCTGCTGATCACGGATGCCACCGAAAGCTACTTTGCCGAATTCAAGGCCGCGACCATTGCGATGATCACCGCACAAGGCGGCATCGTCGGTTGGGCCGCGCCCTTTGCGGCGCTGGAGGCTGCGCTATGAGCAGTGGTTTTGACCCAGAGGCCGTGATCGACGCGATGGCGCCGATGCTTGGGCTGACGATTGATCCCGCGCATCTCCCCGGCATCGTGCAAAACCTGCGCGCAGCCGAGGCGGCGATGCGGCGCATGGCTGCGGCCCCCTTGGATGACATGGCCGAACCTGCGCCCGTGTTTCGGCCAGAGGCGTTGAAATGACCGTAGATGCCAAACAAAGTGCCGCCGAAATTGCAGCGGCTGTCCGCGCGGGAAGCCTGTCTGCGGTGGCCGTCGCACAGCAGGCATTGGCGCGGATTGGCGCACAGAACCCGCGCCTGAATGCCTTTACTGATGTGACCCGGACCCGCGCCTTGGCGCAGGCGGCAGCGGCGGATCAGGCGGTGGCGGCGGGGCGTGATCCGGGGCCAATGGCGGGCGTGCCCTTTGCGGTCAAGAACCTGTTTGACGTGGCGGACCTGACCACGCGTGCAGGATCGCGGATCAACCGCGACACTGCGCCTGCGGCGTCGGATGCCACCCTGACTGCGCGGCTGGAGGCGGCGGGTGCCGTGCTGTGCGGCAGCTTGAACATGGGTGAATATGCCTATGATTTCACGGGTGAAAACGCGCATGACGGGGCCTCTGTCAACCCGCATGATCTGGGGCGGATGTCGGGGGGCTCTTCTGGCGGGTCTGGCACGGCGGTGGCGGCGGGGATGGTGCCCTTGGCGCTTGGGTCTGATACCAATGGCTCGATCCGGGTGCCTGCGTCTTTTTGCGGGATCTTCGGGCTGAAGCCCACATATGGGCGGCTGTCGCGGCATGGCACCTTTCCCTTTGTTGCCAGCCTTGATCATCTGGGTCCTTTTGCGCGGTCGGTCATCGATCTGGCCTTGGCCTATGATGTGATGCAAGGCCCCGATGCAGACGATCCTGCGCAAACCCCGCGCGCGTTTGAACCGACCCTGCCGGGGTTGGACGGCGGCATTGCCGATCTGCGCATCGCGCGTCTGGGCGGCTATTTCCGCCACGGCGCGGGGCACGAGGCGCTGGCCGCCCTTGACCATGTGGCGCGGGCCTTGGGTGCCACGCAGGAGATTGACCTGCCCCATGTGGCCGAGGTGCGCTCTGCGGCCTTTCTGATCACGATGGCGGAGTCGGCGGCCCTGCATCTGGGGCGGCTGCGCAGCCGCGCGGCAGAGTTTGACCCCGATGTGCGCGACCGCCTGCTGGCCGGGGCAATGTTGCCCGCCCCGTGGATCGTGACGGCGCAAAAGCAGCGCCGCGCCTTTGCCACCCGGATGGCAGAGGTGTTCGGCAAGACCGATATCCTGCTGGCCCCCGCCACCCCCTGCACCGCCCCGGCTTTGGGCGAAAAGTGGCTGAATCTTGCGGGTGAACGGGTACCGCTTCGGCCCAATATCGGGATCTTTACCCAACCGATTTCGGCCATCGGCCTGCCGGTTGTGGCGGTGCCTGTCTGGATTGAGGGGGCTGCATTGCCCGTCGGCGTGCAGGTGATCGCGCCGCCGTGGCGCGAGGATTTGTGCCTGCGGGTGGCGCGGTATCTGGAACTGGCCGGGGCCGTCGCGGCACCCGTCGCAAGAGGAGAAACGTGATGGACAAGACCGGGCGCTGGGCTGGACGCAACAGCGACAAAGACGCGCTTCGTTCCGATATCTGGCAGGTGCTGGACACAGGCGGCGTTGCCATGGGGCCAACCTGGAGCCACATTCCAAACTTTATCGGCGCGGATAAGGCCGCGTGGCATCTGGCCCAAACGCCACAATGGCAGGCCGCCAAAACGGTGAAATGCAACCCCGATCCGCCACAGATCCCGCTGCGCCTGCGGGCGCTGTACGAGGGCAAGATGCTGTTTGCCCCGGTGCCCTATCTGACCCACGACTTTCCCTATCTGCGGATAGATCCGGCAAAGATTGCGGCCAAGGGGATCAGTTTTGAACTGGCAGCAACCTCGGAAGGGTACATGATGCATGGCGAGAGGATTGGCTTTGAAGATGTTGATCCCCTTGATTTTTGCATCGTCGGCTCTGTCGCGGTTGGCCGCTTGGGCGGGCGCACGGGCAAGGGGGCGGGCTTTGCCGATCTGGAGACGGGGATTTTCCGCGCGCTGGGCAAGATCGGGCCAAAGACGGTGATGGCGACGACGGTGCACAGCTGTCAGTTGGTGCCAGAGGCGCGGGTGGTGATGATGCCGCATGACAGCCCGCTGGACTATGTGGCAACCGAGGCCGAGTTGATCGTGACCGGCAATGCCGACCCGCGCCCGACGGGGGTGGACTGGGATCAGGTGCGCGAGGATCAGTATGAAACGATCCCGTTCTTGCGCGAACTCCGCACCCGGATCGAGGCGCGTTGAATGTTGGTCAATGATCCCGCCACATTGGCCGAGGTCGAGGCGGTTTTTGCCCGGTATGAGGCGGCCCTGGTCGGCAATGATGTTGAGGTGCTGGACGCGCTGTTTTGGCAAGACGCCCGGGTGATCCGCTATGGCATCACCGAAATCCTGCATGGCGCGGCTGAAATTCTGGCCTTTCGTCAGGCCCGCCCCGCCAAGGGTCTGGCGCGGCACTTGGCACACACGACGATCACCACCTTTGGCACTGATTTTGCCACGGCAAGCACGCTGTTTTACCGCGACAGCGCACCCGGAAAGGTGGGGCGGCAGATGCAAACCTGGGCGCGTCTGGCTGACGGTTGGCGGGTGGTTGCAGCCCATGTGAGCATCATAGACGATACCGACCGTCCGCCTGCCCCCTGATCGGGTGGTATGGGGGCGCGGCCCGCCCTGCTGGCCGGGGGGCGCCCAGATTAGCATCGCCCAAAAACAGGGGTGCGGTTCCAAAACGTTTGACGACAGGCCTGTAATCGAATTTCCTAGACCAAAGTCATGCACGCGGCCTGCCCAAACACGGATGCGGGTCATCTCGTCTGTGCATGGCTTACAGCAGATGGTCCGATTGGCTTTCGGTCAAGCAATGTCAGGATATCCGATGACCGATACGCGCAAGCCCCTTCCAAAGTTTGTCCACCCGACCGGCCTTGCGCCGTCGGCATGGTTTCTTGGTCCCAAGGGAGAGAACCGGGCGACACTGACACGTCTGGTTGCCACCGCCATCGAGGACCATCTGACGGCTCGTGACGCCTATGCGCCGGACGACCCGGACATGGTGTCGCCCGACGCCCGCCGCGATCCGGCGGTGGCCGAGACGGAAGCTGCCCTTTTGGCCAATCTTGGGGCGCTGACGGCGGCCCTTCGCGGATCAATCCCCTTGGCCAGTTGGCGCAACCAAAGCCACATGTATTGGGATATCTCGCTGCCCGGTGCTGTGGGGTATTTCGCAGCAATGCTGTGGAACCAGAACAACGTCGCGGCCGAGGCATCGCCCGTCACCACGGCGCTGGAGATCGAGGTCGGGCTGCAGCTTTGCACGATGCTGGGATATGGGGCAGAGCCCGAACCTTGGGGCCATATCACCTGCGATGGCTCGGTCGCCAATGCCGAGGCCCTGTGGGCCGCGCGCAATCTGCGCTTTCAGCCTGCGGCCCTTGCCAAGGCGATCCGCGAAGAACCCGAACTTGCCGCCGCCGCGCGCATGAGTGTCGTGACAGCGCAGGGGCAGCGGGTCCGGCTTTTGGACCTTGACGGCTGGTCCTTGATGAACATCACGCCGCACGAGGCCCTGAACCTGCCGATGCGTGTGGCCGAAGCGGGAGGATTGGACGAAGCGCTGGTGCGGCGGGCGATGGACCGCTGGTCGGTCCAGACCCTTGGCTTGGTCGAGGCGCACACCCTCTTGCGCGGGGGCAAGGGGCCTACGACGCCCGCCATTCTGGTGCCGGCCACCGCGCATTATTCTTGGGCCAAGGGCGCGGCGCTTTTGGGGCTTGGCAAGGGTGCGGTGCGCCTGATTGCGGTGGATGCGGACGGGCGGATGTCCATGCCCGGCCTGCGCGCGGCGCTGGATGATTGCCTTGATGCGCAACGGCCGGTGCTGGCCGTGGTAGCGGTGATGGGCACCACCGAGGAAGGCGCAGTCGATCCGCTGGCCGAGATTTTGGCGATCCGCGCGGAATATGGGGCCATGGGCATGGGATTTTCCGTGCATGCCGATGCCGCGTGGGGCGGATATTTTGCCGCGATGCTGCGCCCGCCCATGCGAAACGCGCCGCCAGATGCGCAGGGCACGGCCTTTGACGCCACACCAGAGATGGCGATGTCGGATCATGTGCAACGCCATTTCACGGTGCTGGGTCAGGCCGACAGCATCACGGTTGACCCCCACAAGGCAGGGTTCATGCCCTATCCGGCGGGTGCATTGTGCTATCGCGATGCCCGGATGCGGCACACGGTCGCCCATACCGCACCGGTGGTCTGGCACGATGGCAAGGTGCCGGGGGTGGGCGTTTTTGGCATCGAAGGATCAAAGCCCGGGGCGGCGGCGGCAGGTGTGGCGCTGTCACATGCAACGATCCCGCCCGATGCCTCGGGCTTTGGCAGAGTGTTGTCGCGCTGCATCTTCAACGCCAAGCGGTTGCACGCCGAACTGGTGGCCCTTGCGCGGCCGGACGACCCGTTCCTGATCGTGCCGTTCAACAGGTTGCCGTCCGAACGCAACGGGGGATCACCAGACGACATCGCCGCGGAACAGGCGCGCATCGCCCGTGACATTGCCGGTTGGTCAAATGCAGAACTTGTGCACCACCTGAACCGGGATCCCGACCTTATGGCGCTGTTCCGGGCACTGGGGCCGGATCTGACGGTCACCTCCTATGCGGTGAACCTGCGGCTTGACGAGGGTCCGAACCGCGATCAGGCCATCATGAATGAGGTGAATGAGACAATCTATCGCACGCTGAGCCTTGAAGACAGCCACCCCGGCGAGATCCCCACCGTGCCGATGTTCGTCACCTCTTCGGTGCTCGACGGGACAGGATCGGCGGCAATGATCGACAGTCTGGCGGGGCGCGCGGGCATTGTGCCTGTCCGGGGCATGGGCCTGCGGTTCCTGATCTCGACCGTGCAAAACCCGTGGCTGACCGACACTGCGCGCGGGAACTTCTTGCCCGAACTGATGAGCGTTCTGCGCGAGACAGCGACAAGGGCGGCGCAGGATGTGGCGCAAAGGCATGGCGCAAGGCTTTGGCGCTAAGACTTGGCGCTCGGACTTATCATTGACACAGCGCAACCTTTGCCACTAGCCTTTGGCCCGGTTTTCGCGCGAGGGTTTCGAGATGGTTCATTTCGGTCACGGGCACCACGAAGATGTGCCGCCGGTCATCAACCCACCCCATCAACATGCCTTCATCCTGACGGGCAACGACGTGCTTTTCGGCACGCACATGACCCAATACCACTGCGAGATTCACAAGTATCAGATGGTCTTGCGACTGGGCCTGCCGCCCGAGGCAAGACAGGCGTTGCGCGATCTTCGGCGGCGCAACCCGACTGCAACATTCGTGCTTTGCAACGCGCCCGCCGACCCGGATCGGGGGATCACGCTGCTGTCTGTGCCCGACATCGCATCGGGTCGCAGGCCGACCTTTACCGGCAACATCTTCTTTGGCTTTCGCGATCCGCCCGAGCCTGCTCCCGACGGGTGGTTCCCATGGGATCTGAGTTGGACCATTCCCATGATTGAGGATGTGGAGGTGACGGTAGAGAGGGTCGTGCTGTTTCGCCCCTTTGCGCATCATGAACCGCCGCCGCCGCACCCGTCCTATTTTCTGTTCGGCCATGGGACAGAGGCACATATGACCAACCTGCAGACGGCGGGCCTGCTGACAGGCCCGTTCGACGCCCCCCGGTTCGGCATCGATTATGACCATGTGACCAGTCTGGCCGAGGCCCCGCAGTGGCTGGAACCCGCGATGCTGGAGGCCGGGATTGTGGTCAGCCTTCCGGCCATTCCCCGGCTGGATGCCGATGGCCACCCTATCATTTTGCCCGATGCGCCTTTTGCACCGGGAGAGATGGTTGAAACCCTCTATCGTGGCATGGGCCCGGTGCGCCGGGTCAAGGCTGGCCCCCGGTGGCTTTGGGCCAGCGTCGTGTGCAACAGCCCCGAGATCGTCGGCGATACGCCCGGCATGTCGTTCCACATCACCAAGATGCCGGGCGAATACTGGAAGGATCGGCCATGACCGGGGATCTGGAACGCGAAGACGGCAATGGCCCGCTGTGGCACCAGATCTTTTGTGAGGGTCACCCGGCACTGCTCAAGCAACACCGGCTGCACCGTATCTTGCCATCGCCGCCCCGCTGCCGTCTTTGCCTTGTCCCTTTTGCGGGGATCGGCGGTTGGGTGATGCGGCGGCGGGGCAAGGCGCCCTCCAGCCGCAACCCGCACTTTTGCAATGCCTGCGATGGCTTTCTCGACTCCTTTCCCGGTGGGGCCGAAGTCACAATGCCGGTGCTTTTCGTCGATGTGCGGCAATCGACCGACTGGGCCGCACATCATGCGCCAGCCGAGGTTTCGGCGCGCATCAACGGGTTTCTGGATCACGCCGCCCGCGCAATCACCGATCAGGACGGGTTTTTGATGGCCTTTTACGGCGATTGTATCGTGGCCGTCTGGCCACCGGGGTTTTGCGGCCCACAGAACGCCTCAAAGGCGTTGATGGCGGCGCGGGCGCTGCGCGGGCCCATACCGGGCGGGGTTGCCGCCGGTGTGGCGGTGAACCATGGGCCTGTCTATATCTCGACCGTTCGGGCGGCCAAGGGGTTGTTTCGCGATGTCTCGATCTTTGGCGTCGAGGTGAACAAGACGGCGCGGCTTGCCGCCCTTGCCGCGCCGGGTCAGGCGCTGGCAAGCGCCACCGTTCTGGTGGCGGCGGGTGAGGATGCCGACACGGCCACGCCGCATGACTTGCGTGGCCTGCCCGATCCGGTGCTGGCACGCGCGCTGGTCTGATCGACCTCAGACCTCTGCAAGCACGCGAAGGGCATCAGGATCGGCCAAGGTGATGCCGTCGCGGTCAACCACGATGATCCCTTCCTCGATCCACGACCGCAGATGGCGGTTGACGTTCTCACGTGCCAGCCCCGAAAAATCGCCAAGTTCCGACTGCGAAAAGGTGCTGGTCAGCCTGACCGATCCATCGGCCATCGGCTCTCCCCACTTTGCACCAAGGCGCAAGATGCAGCGGGCCAGACGGGCCGCCGCCGAGGTGTTGGATTGCGCCGCGAACATCTCGGAGGCATTGCGCACCTTGGCGCAAAGCTCGGCCATCAGGCTAAGCATGGCATCAGGATCGCGCGACAACAGTCCAAGCACATCTGGCCGGTGCAGCACCAAACCTGTCACCTCAGTTCGCGCAATCGCGTCGGCGCTGCGGGGATGGCGGTCCAGCATCGCAATCTCGCCCAGCGTCTCACCCGACCCCATCACGTTCAGGATCGACCGCCGACCGCTGCGCGCGGTCAGGCTTATTTCCACCTGTCCCGATTCGATCACCAGCATCGAGGCACCGGGTTCGCCATAGGAGTAGATGGTCGCACCGGGCGCAAAGCGGGTGCGCTGGCCCAGCGCCAGCAAGGCCGAACGGGTCTGTGGCCCCAATGCGCGCATCAATACGCTGCTTCCGCTCTGGATTGTTTCCCCATCGTCACGCATGCCTCCAGTATTCCCCGGACGGATCGTCCCGTCAAAAGTCTTTTCCCATCGTTTCGCATCTGCCTGTGACGTGCGTCACAGGTCCGGCCCGGCTGTTGTGGTGAAATCTGGTTCATCAGAACATTGGACGGAGCCATCGCCATGCCGCCTTTCGCCATCAGGTCCCTTGCTGCCGCCGCGACTTTTGCCACACTCACGCTTCCCGCTGCGGCCTCCACTGTCAGCTGGTCGGTCGAGGGCGATGTAGGAGGGGCACCGGTTCTGGGCAGCGCCGTTGTTTCCCCCGGCGTTGCGCAATCTTTCACGGTCAACGAAACCCTAACCGATGCGCGCATCGGGCTGGAAATGTTCTGCCTGCCAAGCTGCGATGTGACCCTCTACCTGATAAACGGATTGCCGGGGCCGGGGTTTGGTGTGTCGCAGCTTGAAACCCGCCGCGATTTTTCCGGCGCGGGCAGTTTCGCCTATGATCTGGTGCCCAGAAGCGTGGGTTGGAGCAGCCTGACGGCGGGCGTCACCTATTCACTTGTGCTGTCGCTGACGGCGGGAGATGGCTTTTGGCGATCCGTTCGCAATGCGGTTGCCAGCGGTCCGGAGGTCACGCTTGGCGGGGCATTCCTGATCGCGAGCCCGGATGATTTCGACAGTGGCGCGCCCCCCGCGTCGATCTTTGAACCATGGACGACCTCTACCCCACGCTTCACCATCACCGGCACGGCCGACCGACCGCCTGTCCCGGTGCCGCTTCCGGCCAGCATGCCGCTTTTGGCAGGGGCGCTGCTTATGTTGCGTCGCCGCCGGCCCTGACGCTTAACCCATCGAAAGGATCACCCCATGAACGACATGTTCAAGGCCGATTCCGGCCATTCCCTTGGCATTGCCAGCACCCACGGCTGGGACACCGCCTATGGCATCCGCTTTGCCTCGGTCAACGCGGCCATCTCGGCCAAGGGGTCCTCACCCACCGATTTCGATCACAGCGAAACCTCGGGGGGCGAGACGAACCGGGTGTTCGGCCCCTTTGCCGCATGGTCGATCACCGGCGGATCGGGGCACCTTTTGGAAATGCGGGTGCCGATCCCGTCCTTTGCCTATGAACCCGACGGCCAGCCTGCCATCAGCCGCAGCGACGCGGTCGCCCTGATCACAGTCGAATTGGAGGCGATCCCGCAACCGGGCGCGGCAAGCGGCACGGATTATGCGCTGAAGATCCGGCTGCCCAACCGATCCAATGCCTCGGTTTCGGTCACCTCGTTTGACTATCCCGGGTCCGAAAGTGACGGTGAGATCCCCGAGGTGGTGCGCTTGCTGTTGCAAGGCTGGATGCGGACGCCCGAAAACCTTGCGCGGTTCAACCACACTTTCGCGGTGGTCAATCTGAACGGCAAGGCGGCGGTGGGTGATCTGCAATGGGTCATGCCCACGCATCTGGCCTATGGCGTTGTGGCCGCAGGGGCCGAGGATGGGGTGTTTGCCGTGCTGTGCATGACCGAAGGCAAATCCCCCCCACCCGATGAAATGGTGTCGGTCGATCTGGTGCCGCCCGGCGTGAATGCCGCCTTCCTGATTTCCAAGGAACGCTATCTGACCAAGATGATCCTGCCCGGCCTTGGTTTCATGTTCAGCGAACCGCAGGATAAAAAAGGCCGCAAATGGCCCGATGATTATTTTGAGCTTGGCGGCAACGGCACGCTCTTGCGCAACCGCTTTGACATCGCCATCGACCGATTCCGCACCGAACATGGCGATGTCCGCGCCACCATGGCAGCGGGCGAGATGACCATCACGCTTGAGGATCTGTTCCTTGAACTGCGGATGACCGGCTTTACCCATCCCTATCGCGCGGGCTGGTTCAATGCGATCCATTCGATCACCTCGCGGCTTCAGGCGACGGTGAACGAGGATCAGAAGTTCATCTTGATGCCAGCCACCAGCGACAAGGGAACGCCGATCATCCATCACAGGGCCGTGCTGGAAAAGACGCCACTGGCTGAGGCCATGGATTACGTGGTCCTTGCCATAGAGATCGCGGCCTTTGTGATCCCGATCGGGCAGCTTGCCTATGCGCGCTATGCAGGCGCTGCGGCAGAGGCCACCGCAACCGGGGCGCAAGTGGCCGCCGATGTCACGCAAGTTGCCCCCGCGACCGCCGAGGCGGCAGAGGTGGTGCTGGCCGAAGGGGCCGTCGCCGTGGCCGAGGCCGCCGAACAAGGGGCCGTTACCCTGAGCAAGTTCCTGATCTTCAACAGCAAGTCCCTGCACGCCATCGGCATGCTTGCGCTGGCAGGGATTCCGATTGGGCTAAGCGAGTTCCAGCGCATCGCCTCCAACTCCAACATGGCCGCAGATGAGATCCCCGATATAAAGGCCTTCGTGTCGGGCATCATGCAGCCCGTGCAATGGCCCGAGACAGAGGCCGAGTTCCATGTCGATCGCCTTGCCTTCAACGGTGGGCTGCATGTGATCGGCACACCACTGGTCACATCATGAACGCGGCATCCGATTCAATGGTGTTTCTTGGCACGCCACCGGGCGCGCGCCCGGCGCCGACCAATGGCTGGGACGTGGTCAGTGCCGTGCGCATCAATGAGGTGAACGCGGCCATCGCGGCGGCGGGCACATCGCCCAAGGGCTTTGCCATCGACCGCAGCGGCACAAAGGCATCGGCGACCTTTGGCCCATGGTCTGTGACCGAGGAAGGCGATGGCCCGCTGATCACCCTGCACCTGCCGTTGTCGGACCTCGAACTTGTTCGCGGCAGCAAGACTTGGCGGATCGCGTCGGCCATGGCTTCGGTGCGTGTCCGGCTGGAGTTGCTGCCAACCGGGCGGATGCGCGCGGCAGCAGACGGCCCGCCGGGGGCGGAACATCTGCTGGTGATCTGCACAGGTGTCGATGCGGGGTTGCTGGCCGCCGATCCCGCAGCGCGGGCGGCCAAGGTTCTGGACCTTGAGATCGCGGATGATCTGCCGATCACGGCCATTGCCGCGCTGACCACGGCGCTGGAGGACTGGCTGAACGCCAACCTGCACGAATTCCGCCATGTCTTTGGCGCGGTGGACATCGTGTCGATGACCGAGGACGAGGCGAAGGGCACGGCATTTGCGTGGCTGAAACCCTCGTCGGTTGCCTATGCCTTTGGCTCCAACCGCCGCTGGCCCGAGCGCAGCACGCTTGCCTTTTTGTGCCAGACTGCCGGTCGGTCGTCCGAAGGGCTGATCCAGCAGACGGAGGCCGACGCAATTCCCGATGGCGCGCAGGCGGGACTGTGCATTTCTTACGGCAGGTTCCTGAAGGACATGTTGGCACCCTCGCTGGAGTTCACCTTCAAAGGGCTGAAGGTCGCGGCCAAGCATTTCAAGGCACAAGATACCGGGCTTTACTTTCCCGACCCGATCCAACTGGACCGTCAGAAGATCGACGGCAAAACCTATGCACCAATCGTCGAGCGGCTGGAGATCACGCTGCGCAATGATGAGGTCGCCATCGAAAGCCTGACCCGCACCGAAATCACCCCGGGCCTTTATTCGATGTGCCAGAACGTCTCGGCCTTCACCTTCGGTCTACTGGCGGGCGAAAAGGGCAAGACGATGGGCTACAAGCCCACGCGCGAACCCCTTCAGACCCATTGGAAGGAACAATCCAAGGGGCTGGATATCTTGCAATGGATGCTGATTGCGCTGACGGCCGTGGCGCTTGTTGTGTTGGGGATCGCGACGGCAGGGGCGTTCGATGTGCTGGCGGGTGCCGCCTTCTATGCGCTGATTGGTCTGGGCGGCGCGATGCTGACAAAGGACATCATTGGCAAGGTGGCCGAGGGCAAGGGCCCGACCATCGACCTTTTCGCGCTCAATGCCACCGGGTCGGTGCGCTGGTGCACCGGGCAGCGGTTCGACCCCGTCAATGTCGGGCTGAACGGATCGCTTCAGATTGGCGGGACCCTTATGGCACCAAAGGGCAACGCGCTGATGGCGGCGCAGCAGGATTTCCAAGCGGAATTTGCCCAGATCATGGCCACCCGTCCTGCCGCGGAGCCACGGCCATGAACCTTGATGGATGGGATATGGTTTCGGTCGTGCCGATGGAGCGCGTGAATGCCGCCATGGCGGCATCCAGCGACACGCCGGTTGACTTCAGCTATCGCGAAAGGCCGCTCCTGATCGAAGGTCGGTTCGGCCCTTGGCGCATCGTTCCCGGCGGGTCCGTCCAGTTGCTGCACGTCGATATCCCGATTGCCGAGGGGCGCTATCTTGACGCGCAAGGTCGCCCGCCGATTGTCGATCTGGCGGGTCTGGTGCTGCGGGTGGAACTGGCCCTGCGGCTGATCCCCGCGCCCGACGAGCCGGGCGCGCAGGATCTGGTGTTTGATGTGGCGCGCGACGGGCTGGACACTGCCCTGCCGGCGGTGCGCCCACTGGTGCTGGAGGGCGGCGAGGCCCGGATGGGGGCGCAAGCATCACGGGTCTTGATGCTGGCGCTGGCGTCCTGCCTATCGGCGCATCCGGACCGGATCAGCCATGTCTTCGCCCGCACCCGCACGTCAGGCCCGATGGATATGGCGCATCATGACTGGGCTTGGCTGGAAACGACAAAGGGCGGGCATCTGGCGATGTTCGGCTCAATTGCCGACCCGACGCCCGACATGCGGCCCGATCACGCCGATCCAAGGTTGCTTAACGATGGGCGGTCGCGGGCCTTTGCGCTGTCAGACAAAACGTTTTTCACCCGTGTTCTCGGCCCTTGGATGAATGACGGCTTTCGGCCGCGCGGGCGGTTCAGTATCGGTGCGAAAGGCGTCAGCTTGGCCACGCCTTTGGCCCTGCCGCCGCGCAAGGAGGCGGGCTATCTGCTGCGGCCTGTCCTGCACCGGCTGACCTTCGTGCGCAAGGGGGCTGGTCTGCACCTGTCGGTCTACTGCGTGACCCGGCTAGACGGGCATTCGATCACCTTGCACACCGAAATGACGATGACCTTGCCCTTTGCTTTTGATGCCAAGACCGGCACAGTTCTCTTGCGCCCCGATCCAAAGCCTCAGTCGAAAACATGGGCCGAAGGCGGTGGGATCTGGGGCCAGATCGAGGCCCTGATTGCCAACTTTGTCCTGCTCTTTTTACAAGACAGCATCGCCGCCTTGGCCAGCAGCATCGCAAAAGCGATGCACCGGATGAATACCGGAGATGTTCCGCCCGTCGCCTGGAGGGGCCAACCTGCGTTCAAGGCATCGACTGCCGCGCTTGTGGATTGCTTCTATTTTGCCGAGGCTCCGGCTTGATCGGACAGCAGTATTCCTGCTCATAGCACACATGAACGGTGCCCTTCTTGCGCTGCCAAGCCCCCTGCCCCGCCTCAAGAAAGGGTGCGCCGACATCTGCGATCCATCTGACCGCGCAGTCTTTGCCCGGCAGACGCCTGACGCAGACACTTGGCCAGATCGGCACGCAAAACTCACCCCCTATCGGCGTCCAAAACTGACCACCGTTGCGACGTAGAGATCAGGGCCTAAGCCGGTGGAACTGATCACAGAGTGGAGGCGGGTCAGGCCCTGATCGGGGTCAGGCGCAGTTTTTGAAGCGCCATGACTCATTGCCGGTCTCAACGATCTCGCAGTGATGAGTCAGGCGGTCGAGCAGCGCTGTGGTCAACTTGGCGTCGCCGAAGACGGTCGGCCATTCGCCGAAGGCGAGGTTGGTGGTGACGATGATCGAGGTGCGTTCGTAGAGACGGCTGATGAGGTGGAAGAGCAGTTGTCCGCCGGACTGCGCGAAGGGCACATAGCCGAGCTGGACGAGGATGACGAAGTCGAGACGGGTTATGTAATCGGCCAGCCGCCCTTGTTAGCCGCCGCGGGTGCCATTGCGGATCAGCGCACGGGCAATGGCGATGGCGAGATGGGTCTTGCCCGTGCCCGTACCGCCGATGATGACGACGTTGCGCTGGTCCGCGACGAAGCTACCGGTGGCCAGCTCCCGAGCCAGCCCCTCATTGATCGGCGTGCCGGTGAAGTCGAACGCGTCGATATCCTTGGCTAGCGGCAGTTTGGCGACGGTCATCTGGTCGAGGATTGATCTGGCCCCTCGCCAGCGGTCTCGAACCGATGGCGAGGGGCTGGTTCGATCTTCGCGATCTCAGATTGCAACAGGTCACCGACGATGCGGGTCGGTTCGTGCTGGCGCTTGATACCTGCGGCCATAACCTCGTCATAGGCGCTGCGCATCTCGTAAAGCTTGTGAGCTGCCCCCCGATCGTCCCTTGTTCATAACGAGAGTCCTTGGTGTTGATAGTGGTCGGTTTCGGGTGTGGCAAGCGCGCAGGGCGCGGAGCCCTCAGATTTCTCAAGCGCTCGGCGCGCTTCTGTGCCCGATCCGAATGAAGGCTATGACTACAATCCCACCGCTGCGACATTTCTCTGGGGTGACAAATTTGACGAGCCGCGCCTCGTCAGCCATGCCTACGGGATGAAGGTAGCCTATCGCTTCGCACGGTTCGGATCTGTGCCGGAAGCCGAAGAGGTTCAGCCCCTTTCCGAGCCGTCGTGAATCAGCCTTCCACCGCCTGCGGAACTGCCGGACGGACGCCTGCAAACTCTGGAAGACGCCCTCTTGGGGTGCCGTGGGATGCAAGAACAACAAGAGCGGCTTGCGGTAGTTCTGGCAGTTGCGCTCAGGCTTGGCCGCCAAGTGCCAACGCAAAGGTCGGTGCAGAGTGTTCAGGCATATATTGAGGACATCTTGCCGCAGGGTCTGCTGGCCCACACAGAAATCCACGCAATAATGCGGCGGGTGGACAGCCAGATCGCAAATCGCAAGTCGCGCGCTCTAAAACATGTGTCATTGCCACTTAGGGCCATGGTCGACCATGATTATGAGGCGGTCGAGACACTCTCCCCCTTGCCGCCAGAACGCTTAAGTGGGTGCTGAAGAAGTCTGCGAGACGGAATGGTTTCCCTTTTGTGTGGGCGGCGGCGTTCGGTGTTGGGTCTTTCGACGCAGACGGCATGCGCGCCTGACGCCGTTTTTCATCGTCATACAGCCAGTAGCCGGGGCAGTC
>JAIOYF010000012.1 GCA_021741245.1 Paracoccaceae bacterium | reverse complement strand
ACAACCGCCGCCTGCTTGAGCCCATTGGAAACATCCCACCCGCCGAAGCAGAGGAGGCCTTCTATGCAAACTTGAACACACTCGATATGGTCGCGTAACACGGACTAATTGGTCTCCGGCAAACCCGGGGCGGTTCACTCGACCGCACCTCGCGCTCGGCCAGTTCTGCCTTCAACAATTGCGACAGCATCGGGACTGCAGCTTCAAAAGCCGGGGCCCCTTGCTCGATCAGGTCAGTGACGGCTTGGGCCATGCCATACATTTTGAGGCTGCGCAGCATGATGACCACGGCGCCGGCGGCTGGATCATGACGCATGGCGACCTCCAGCGATCTGGGCGCGCAGGCCGTCATAGCGTTCGACATTGGCCTTGGGTTCACGGTGCAGGGCCAGCGCTTGCGGCGTGTCCAGCGGTGGCCCGCCGATCACCTTGCCATCGACCAATCGGTGCAACAGGTTCAGAACATGTGTCTTGGTGGGCACACCCTCGGACAAGGCAAGCTCAACGGCGGTGAGCACGGCTTGTTCGTCGTGATGGAGCACGAGGGCGAGGATATCAACCATTTCCCTGTCACCGCCGGGCTTGCGCAGCATGTGATCCTGCAACTGTCTGAAGGCAGGTGGTAATTCCAGGAACGGCGCGCCATTCCGCAAAGCCCCGGGCTTACGCTGAACGACCGCCAGATAGTGCCGCCAGTCGTAGGTCGTCTTCGGTGGAAGATGATGGCTGCGCTGGATCACGCGGGCATGTTCGCACAGGATGTTGCCCTCGGCCGCCACAACCAATCGGTCCGGATAAATCCGCAGGCTGACCGGTCGGTTCGCAAATGACGCCGGAACGCTGTAGCGATTGCGCTCGAAGCTGATCAGACAGGTGGGTGAGACGCGTTTGCTGAGTTCGACAAAACCGTCAAACGCGACGGGCAGCGGCATCAGCGCAGCCTGTTCTTCAGCCCAGACATCAGCGATGGTGCCGGGCTGTTTGCCATGTGGGGTCTCCCGCCACAGTTCGAGGCAGTGCGCTTCCAGCCAGGCATTCAGCGCGGCAAGGTCGGGAAAGTCCGGCATTCTTTGCAACATCTGATGGCGGGAATCCCGAACGTTCTTCTCAACCTGACCCCCTCGCCAGCGGTCTCGAACCGATGGCGACTCGCTGGCTCGACCCAACCCGCGGCCGGATTGCAGAACTCCGGCTCATAGACGTAGTGGTTTGTCCCTCTCGGCAGCATGCTGTGCATGCGCCTGCCGGGCAATGCATCGCGAGGAAGCGCATGTTGATCTGCCGCTCCTTGCCACGGCCGACACGATCAACCGCCGTGCGCATGTTGTCGTAAATCCCACGACTCGGCACGCCGCCAAAGACCCGAAACGCATGCCAATGGGCATCGAACATCGAAGCCATCGCGGCGCCATCGGTCCGAGCCCGATGGCTGAGGTCGTGGGTCTGCAACGGATAGGCCCGCAGCAAAAAGGCCCGGCTGTGCGATAGCTTGATATGCGCCATCTGCAGCTTGGTGCGTTCGCCGCCCAGAACTGCAAAATCCTCGCTCCAGTCAAACTGGAAGGCATCGCCCGGGTCAAAATGCAGCGGCACAAAGGTCCCGCGCCCTGTCGTCTGCTGTTCGCGCTGCCGATCTGACCGCCACCTGCGCGCAAAAGCCGCCACCCGGGCATAGGAACCGGTGAAGCCAAGCGCCACGAGATCGGCGTGCAACTGCTTCATCGTTCGCTTCTGTTTGCGCGACTTCCCGGCTTCGGTCTTGAGCCAGCCTGCAAGCTTCTCGGCAAAGGGATCAATCTTGCTTTGCCGCTCGGGCGTCGCGAATTTAGGCTCGATGGTGTTCGCCGCCAGATGCTTGGTCACGCCTCAGCCATTGGTCTCGAACCAATGGCGTCCAATGGCTTCGATCCGTGACACGCCCGTCAGCCGTGCAATCTCGCGGATCGACAGCTTCTGCCGCAAATGCATGCGTCGAATGATGTTCAAAAGTCCCATGTGGATCACTCCCTTGCCCCCGCCGCTCACAGCTTCGGGGAAAGGTTCACATGGCTCAGTTCTGGGTGAAAATTATGCGCCTAACCGGCTCAGTTCTGGGTGAAAATTAACATCGTGTGCGCTATGTGTGCATTGAGTCGTCGAAACAGGGGATATTGGGGGCTATCAGGGCGTAGTCTGGCGTGGACACAAACTGTGCCAACGGATTGAAGATACAAGAAAAATGACAGAAAATCAATCACATAGACTATCGGTCGCTCCCATGATGGATTGGACGGACCGGAATTGCCGGTTCTTCCATCGCTTGATGACGCGTCGGGCGATGCTTTACACCGAGATGGTCACAGCCCCCGCGATTGTGCATGGCCAGAGGGGCAGGCTGCTGGATTATAGCGAGGAAGAGCATCCCGTTGCCTTGCAGCTGGGCGGATCTGATCCTCAGGAATTGGCCCATGCGACGCGGCTTGCCCGCGACTGGGGCTATGATGAGATCAACCTGAATGTCGGCTGCCCCTCGGACCGGGTGCAATCGGGGTGTTTCGGGGCGGTTTTGATGGAGCGGCCCGCGCTGGTGGCCGACTGTGTTGCGGCCATGATGGGGGAAACGGATGTGCCCGTGACCGTGAAGTGCCGGATCGGCGTGGATGATCAGGTGCCGCAAGAGGTGCTGCCCGACTTCATCGATCAGGTTGCAACCGCAGGTGTGCGGCATTTCATCATCCATGCCCGCAAAGCGTGGCTACAGGGGCTAAGCCCAAAGGAAAACCGCGAAATTCCGCCCTTAGATTATGGTCTGGTTCTTCAGATGAAGCGGGATTTTCCCGAGCTTGTTATTTGCATCAATGGTGGTGTCACCACACTTGCACAAGCCAAGGATCTTTTGGATCAGGGGCTTGATGGTGTGATGATCGGGCGCGCCGCCTATCATGATCCGGCGTCGACGCTGCTTGGGGCGGATGCGCTTTGGGGCAGCGATTTTGCACCTGACGCCTTCGCCGTGGTCGAGGCGATGAGGCCCTATATCGCCATGCATTTGGCGCAAGGCGGGCGTTTGCATCAGATCACGCGGCATATGCTGGGGCTGTTTACCGGGCGTCCCGGCGCGCGGGGATGGCGCCGGGTGTTGTCGGATGGCGCATCGCGCGAGGGCGCGGGCCTCGATCTTCTGGACCGCGCCCTTGAACAGGTTCAGGCGGTGACGGTCTGACCCTTTACCGCAAAGCGTGACAGCACAAAGGCGGTCACGCCGCACAGGGCAATGGTCACCAACATCGGCAGGGCGGTTCCGTCCAGAAACGGTGCCGCGATGGCCACAATCGCCCCACCGGCCAGCATTTGCAGCGTGCCGCCCAGTGAAGAGGCAAGCCCCGCCTCGGCCCCGTGGTCATCCAGTGCCAGAACCATGACGGTGGGAATGACCAGCCCAAGGCAGGCATTGGCGGCAAAGAGCCCCGCCATCACCACATACAAGCTGGCCAGTCCCATCACTCCCAAAGCCATCAGCCCGACAGTGCACAGGGCAAACCCGGCAACGGCCCACCGCACCACCATGGGCGCGCCGAACCGCTGGCCCAAACTTGCTGCGAATTGGGAGGCCGAGAAGAACCCGATCGCATTGACGGCAAAGGCCAGCGAAAACCCGGTGGGCGTCAGGCCAAAGGCGCGGGTGTAGACAAAGGGGCCGGCGGCGATGAACACGAAGAAACTCGCCATGCCAAAGCCGCCCAAAAAGGTCAGCACGACAAAGCCCCGGTCTTGCATAAGCCGCCGTGTTCCCGACAGGGTTTCTTGCAGGTTGAACCTTTGCCGCTGCGAGGGGGGCAGGGTTTCTGTCAACCCAAAGCGGATCATGGCGACCGAAAGGCCCGCAGCAACCGCCAGCACCCCAAAGATCGCGCGCCAGTCTGCAATGGCCAGAACCCCAGCCCCGGCAAGGGGGGCCAACATGGGCGAGACCGAGATCACCAGCATGATCGCGGCCATCAGCTTTGTCGCCTCATGCCCGGTGGCCATGTCACGGATGATCGCGCGGGGCACCACCATCACAGCGGCCCCGCCAAGGCCCTGAACGAAACGACCTGCAGACAAGACGGAAATCGAGGGGGCCAAGGCGCAGATCAGCGTGCCCACCAGAAACACCGCCAATCCCGCATAAAGCGGTGGCTTGCGTCCCGCCTGATCGGCCCAGGGGCCATAGACCAACTGCGCAAGACCAAAGGCGATGAAATAGGCGGTGATGGTGCCCTGCATCGCGGCCTCGGACGTGCCAAGATCAAGGCCGATCGTCGGCATCGCGGGCAGATACATGTCAATGGCAAAGGGGCCAACGCAGGACAACAGGCCCAGCACCAGCGCCGGGCGCAAAAGAGTTGACGACATTTCAGGGTCCAGACGCGGCTGATGGGGAAGGATGTCATGCGCAAGCCGCGAAACGAACAACGGGCTGCGGTGCAAATTATACGCCATTTGTGGTCAAAGTAAAACCCTTGGGTCCAGAACCTGCAAAGCCCCTCTGGCCCCCGCCCAGACCCCGCGCTATCAGGGGCCGTTCAAACTTGGAGGTCCTGATGCCCGATCTGTCCCTACTTTTGCCAATGGTGGCTTTGTTGGCCGTGATCGGGGCCTTTGCCGGGGTCATCGCGGGCCTGTTGGGGGTTGGTGGCGGGATCATCTTGGTGCCCGCGTTCTTTTATTCCTTTACCTATCTTGGGTTTGGCGGGCCGCAGTTGATGCAGGTCTGTCTGGCAACCTCACTCGCCACGATCATTGTCACATCGATCCGCACCGTGATGTCGCACAACAAAAAGGGGGCCGTCGATTGGGCGATCTTGCGCGGTTGGGCACCCTATATCGCGGCAGGGTCGGTTGTTGGGGTGATGACGGCATCCTCGTTGAAATCGGCCACCTTGCAGATCATTTTTGGCGTGGTTGGGTTTTGTGTCGGCCTGTATCTGGCGCTGGGAAAATCGCATTGGCGCTTGGGGGCAGAGATGCCAAAGGGGCCGCGCCGCTTGGTCGCAGCGCCCATTGTTGGGTTTCTTTCCGTGTTGATGGGCATTGGCGGGGGCAGCTTTGGCGTTCCCTTGATGACGCTGTATAGCGTGCCCATCCATCGCGCCGTGGCCACGGCGGCAGGCTTTGGCGTCACCATTGCCGTGCCTTCGGTCCTCGGATTTCTGTTCGTGTCGATCACAGACGCGCCGCCCTTTACCGTGGGCG
Organism: Paracoccaceae bacterium; assembly: GCA_021741245.1. Lineage (GTDB taxonomy): Bacteria > Pseudomonadota > Alphaproteobacteria > Rhodobacterales > Rhodobacteraceae > Pseudotabrizicola. The sequence continues at coordinate 123,961 of JAIOYF010000012.1, read as the reverse complement.
CTGTCAATCTGCCTGCCTTCGGCCTGATTGTGGCGATGACCTTGATCACCGCGCCCTTGGGCGTCAGGTTGGCGCATGCAATGGACCCCAAGCCGTTGAAGCGGGTGTTTGCGATCTTTATCACGCTGGTGGCGTTGAACATGTTGCGCAAGGTTTTCGGATGGTAGCAGCGCTTGGCTGGCAAAAGCTGGGTTGGCAAAAGCTGGGGCCGGACCCGCGCCTCGCGGCATGGGCCGCCGCAGCCCTGCCAGCGGCCTGCGCGGCCATCGACCGCAGCGCAGAGCCTTGGCGCTGTGGGGGGACTTGGTTTGTCGGCGTTGATGCGCTGCCCAATGACGCGGATGGCGGGGTAGCTGGCGTTGCCTTTCCATGGCAGGCGGTGCCGTTGGACCCGGTGTCTGTGCATCGCGCACAGCTTTCCACCCTGCGCCCCGGCTATCCAATGCCTTCGGACCAAGAAAGCCCGGCGGCCTTTGCCTTTCGCCGTGACCGCGACGCGGCGCATCTGGATGGGCTGCTGCCGCATGGCCCGGACAAGCGCCGCAAGATCGTGGAACCGCATGCCTGGATCCTTGGCATTGCACTGAACGATTGCGGGGCAGGGGCGTCGCCTTTGGTCGTGTGGGAGGGCAGCCATATCTTGATGCAAGCGGCCTTGCGCGCGGCGCTTTCCGGCCACCCGCCCGAAATCTGGGCCGATGTGGACGTGACCGAGGCTTATCAGACAGCCCGCAAGGCGGTGTTTGACCAATGCCCTCGGCGTGAGGTGCCGATCAAACCCGGCGAGGCCACTTTGCTGCACCGCCACATGATCCATGGCGTCGCCCCATGGGCCGAAGGGGCTATCGCGCCATGCGAGGGGCGGATCATCGCCTATTTCCGGCCAGAACTGGCAACGGTCGCAGAGTGGATCAACCGCGACTAACGGCGCAAGATCATCTCGCCGCCCGCGATTTCAATGCGAAAGCGGCCCAGATAATCCATGCCCAAAAGCGAGATGTCCAAATCCCCCTCATTCACCCAAGCATTGATGTTTTGATCGAGATAGGCCCCGAGGGCCACCTCGGGCAGGGTGACGCGGGCGGTGCGCACGGTGCCATTGGCGGTGCGCGCCTCGCCCAGATACATCAGCGCATCGGGGTCGATGCCAAGGCGACGGGCATCCTTTGCGTTCAGCACGACATTGCTTGCCCCGGTGTCGGCCATGAACTGAACCGTGGTGCCGTTGATTTGCAGCGTCAGGTAATAATGCCCATCCTCGGCCCGTGGCACCCGGATTTCGCCGGTTTCCATAACTGTCTGACGCGGGGCGATGTCGGTGCGGATATCTTGCCAAAGGCCGTAGCCTGCCATCAGACCGATGAAGATCAATCCCCAAGCAGCAGCGGTGCGCAGGGCCTGACCCATCCGTTCGCGAAACTCCACAATCACCCAACCTCCTACGGCGGCCAACAAAAGCGCCAGATATCCCAGCCGTGCGAGTGAATCGCCATCCATCAGCAGTGCCCTTTCTTTGATCTGTACGTAAGGCTGCCGCCCCATCCCGACAAGAGAGCGTGCTCAGATCAGCCCGGTTTGGCGGACGCCGTCGATCACGAATTGGACAGACAGGGCGGCCAGCAGCATGCCCAACAGGCGGGTGATGACAACTGTGCCCGTGCGGCCCAACATGCGCTCAAGCGGCGGGGAGGCCAGCAAGAACAGATACGTCACCAGCATCATGGCCCACAAGAGCCCCAAGATGGCCGCCGTGGCCGTCCAGCTTTCGCCCGCTTGCCCCATCAGCAAGATCATCGTGGCGATGGCACCGGGCCCCGCGATCAAGGGCGTGGCAAGGGGAAAGACCGATGGGTCATGTTCGGGGTCCGGGGTCTGCCCCTCGCGCCGTTGGGTTCGGCGTTCAAACAGCATGTCAAGGGCGGTCAGGAACAACAATATCCCCCCCGCGATCCGAAAAGCCGGCATCGAAATGCCAATGAACCCAAGGATCGATTCGCCAAAAAAGCCAAAGGCGGTCAGCAATATTGTCGCGATGAGGCAGGCGCGCAACGCCATGGCCCGGCGATGTTCGGCCGACATGCCCGTGGTCAGTGCAATAAACATTGGCACCAAACCCGGCGGGTCGATGACCACGAACAAGGTGGCAAAAGCGGTGATCAGAAAGGCGCTGTCCATCTGTCAAGGGTTACGGGGATGGGCGGGGAAGGGCAAGAAGAATAGGGGCGCTGCCCCTCGGCCGCGTGCCGCGGCCTCACCCCGGGATATTTTTGAACAGATGAAGGTGGGGCCGGGGCTGGCCGAGTGTGGAGGCGCCAAAGTCACTCCTTGGCCAAGTGCATGGCACGAACGGCTTGGGCGGGGAAACTGGGCGGGCGGGCGCGGCTAGGCTTCGGCCCGCTCCAGTTTTTCCTGCGCGGTCATCCAAAGCGCCTCGGCCTTGTCAAGCGCGCCCATGACTTCGGCGTATTTCTTGTTCCAGGTTTCCAGCTCGCCAATGCGATCCGCCTCATAAAGGGAGGGATCGGCAAGTTTCTTGGCAAGCTTGTCGCGCATTTCATTGAGCTTGCCCAAACGCTCATCGCTTTTGCGGACCTCGGCCCGCAGGGCAAGGATTTCATCGCGGCTGGCCTTCTTTGGTTTCTCGACCACCTTGGCCACGGGTTTGGCATCTTCGTCCCCCGCCAGCAGCATCCGGCGATAGGCCTCAAGATCCTCGGTATAGGGGGTCACAGCCCCGCCCTTGACCAACCACAGACGATCAGCGACCAGCCCCAGAAGGTGCATGTCATGGCTGACAAGGATGACGGCGCCCGAGTATTCGGTCAGCGCCTCCACCAGCGCCTCGCGGCTTTCGATATCAAGGTGGTTGGTCGGTTCATCGAGGATCAGAAGGTGTGGGGCATCAATGGTGGCCAAAAGCAGCGACAGACGTGCTTTTTGCCCGCCAGAGAGACGCCCCACCACGGTTTCAGCCTGATCCGCACCAAGGCCAAACCCTGCCAGCCGGGCGCGCAGGCGGGGTTGCCCCTCGGCCGGGCGCAGGCGCTGAAGGTGCTGAAGCGGCGTCTCGTCGATGTAAAGCTCATCCACCTGATGCTGTGCGAAATAGCCAATGCGCAGCTTGGAAGAACGGGTGATGCGTCCGTCCATGGCCTGCAACTTGCCTGCAAGCAGCTTTGACAGGGTCGATTTTCCTTCGCCATTGCGGCCCAGCAGGGCGATGCGGTCGTCCTGGTCGATGCGCAGGGACAGCTTTTTGAGGATGGCTGGACCGCCATAGCCGACGGCAGCCCCTTCCATATTGATGATGGGGGGGGACAATTCTTCGGGCGCGGGAAAGGTGAAGACGACGCGCTTGGCGTCTTCTGGCGCCACGATGGGCGTCATCTTTTCCAGCATTTTTACGCGGCTTTGGGCCTGTACGGCCTTGGATGCCTTGGCTTTGAAGCGGTCAACAAAGGATTGCAGATGGGCGCGGCGGGCGTCTTGCTTTTTCGCCTCGGCCTGCAGGACCATGCGGCGTTCGGCCACTTGGCGCGCAAACTGATCATAGGGGCCGTTCCAATAGGTCAGCTTTTTTTGATCAAGGTGCAAGATCCCCTGCACGGCGCGATTCAGCAAGCCGCGGTCGTGGCTGATGATGATCACGGTATGAGGATATTTGGCCAGATAGCTTTCCAGCCAAAGCGCACCTTCGAGGTCAAGATAGTTGGTCGGTTCGTCCAGCAGCAAAAGGTCAGGCTGGGCGAACAGAACCCCGGCCAAGGCCACCCGCATCCGCCAGCCGCCCGAAAAGTCGGAACAGGGGCGGCGCTGTGCCTCGGAATCAAAGCCAAGGCCCTTGAGAATCGCACTTGCCCTGCCTTCGGCGCTCCATGCATCGATATCGGCCAGACGCGCCTGAATATCGGCGATGCGGGCGGGATCATGGGCATGCTCGGCCTCTGCCAGCAGGGACGTCCGCTCTGTATCGGCCTGCAACACGGTGTCGAGCAGCGATGTCGAGGATGAGGGCACTTCTTGCGCCACCCCGCCGATCTTGGCGCGCGAGGGCAGGCTGATGCTGCCACCTTCCAGCGCCAACTCGCCCCGGATGATGCGGAACAAGGTGGTTTTACCCGCCCCGTTTCGGCCAACGAGGCCAACCTTGTGGCCGGTGGGAATGGTGGCCGAGGCCCCCTCAAACAGGGGGCGGCCTTCGACGTTATAAGTGATGTCTTCGATGCGTAGCATGCGCCGTGCCTTGCCCTATGCGGCGGCTGGCGTCAATGGCTGCGGCGAAAGGTGGTGGCAACTGTCAGCACCATGATCACAATGCCCGACGCGGCGATTGTGGCCACGACGGGGTTGATCCCCCAGTTCACCGCGACCACGCCGGCAAGCGCCCAAATAACGGTCATCCCATAGACGGGCATCTGGGGGCGGCGCATCTGCACATTGACGGCAATCGCCAGCACTACGCCCAGCATCGTGACCGCAGACACCGTATCGCTGAGCCAGCCATAGCCCGCCAGCACAACGCCAAGAGACACTGCCGCCGCCGCCGAAAGCCAGCCTGCGAAAATCGCCGTGGGCGCGGCCAACAACCAGCGGTCCACATCGACATCGGCCCAGAGAAACGCAAGCACCGCCGAGGCCATCATGATGCAGATCGTGACAGTGGCAAGGATCGGATAGCCATTGGCGATGCCCAGCCACACGGCTCCGATCCCGATGGCCAGCGAAAGTGGCAGGCGCGTGCGGTCCCACGCGGGATTGGTGGCGCGTTTCCAAAGGCCAAAGACGGCGTGGGTGATCAGCCAAAGATAGATCACCGACCAGATCGCAAAGGCATATCCCGCAGGTTGGATCGAAGGGCGGGCGATCAGGACAGGGAACATCGCCGGATCATACCCCCGAAAGGGTTCCGTGACAAAAGGGGCTGCCCCAAAGGCCAGCGTCACGATCAGCAAGATGAGGGCGCGTATCTTCATGATGGTTCTACGCACCGCTCTTCACGCTGGTTCACACCAAGTCGCCGGATGCCAAGATTTTTGTGCGCCCACCCAGATAGGGATGCAGCACCGCCGGCAAGTCTACCGAGCCATCGGACTGTTGGCCGTTTTCCAGCACGGCAATCAGGCAGCGCCCAACGGCAAGGCCCGATCCGTTCAGCGTGGCCACAAAATCCAGCTTTGCGGCCCCGGCCTCGGCCTTGACCGGGCGATAGCGCGCATTCATGCGCCGTGCCTGAAACTGCCCGCAGGTAGAGCAGCTGGAGATTTCGCGGTATTTGTTCTGGCCGGGAAGCCAAACCTCAAGATCGTGGGTTTTCTGGCTGCCAAAGCCCATGTCGCCCGTGCACAAAACGATTGTCCGATAGGGCAGGCCAAGCTTTTCCAAGATCGCTTCGGCACAGCGGGTCATGCGGTCATGTTCGGCTAGTGCTGTCTCGGGCGTGCAGATGGTGACCATTTCCACCTTTTCAAACTGGTGCTGGCGCAGCATCCCGCTGGTATCCTTGCCAGCCGAGCCCGCTTCGGAGCGAAAGCACTGGCTGTGCGCGGTCATGCGCAGGGGCAGGGCGGCCTCGTCCAGCACATCGCCCGCCACGGTGTTGGTCAAGGTCACTTCGGATGTTGGGATCAGCCACCAACCATTGGTGGTCTGATAGCTGTCTTCGGCGAATTTGGGCAATTGGTTGGTGCCATACATGGCCTCTTCCTTGACCAAGACCGGGGTCCACATCTCGGTCAGCCCATGCGCGTCGACATGGGTGTCGATCATGAACTGCGCCAGCGCCCGGTGCACGCGGGTCACGGCGCCTTTGAGCACCACAAAACGGCTGCCCGACAGCTTGGCCGCCGTTTCAAAATCCATGCCCGGCTTCACGCCCGGAATATCGAAATGCTCCACAGGGGCGAAGTCAAAGTCGCGGGGCGTGCCCCAACGGCGCACCTCGACGTTATCATCCTCGCTTTTGCCAAAGGGCACTTCGTCCAAGGGCAGGTTGTCGATGCGCATCAGCATGTCGCGCAAAGCCTCGTCTTGCGCGGCTGCTTCGGCGTTCAGACGGGCCATTTCGGCCTTTTTCTCGGCCACGAGGGCGCGCAGACGCTCAAATTCAGCGTCGTCGCCGCGCGCCTTGGCGGCGCCCACCTCTTTGCTGGCGCGGTTCTGGTCGGCCTGTGCAGTTTCCGCCGCTGCGATCTTTGCACGGCGGTCTGCGTCCAGCGCCAGAATCTCTGACGATACCCCCGCCATACCCCGGCGTGACAATGCCGCATCAAAGGCGGCGGGGTTTTCGCGAATGGCGCGGATATCGTGCATGGCTGGCCTCATCGGTGTTGATTGCCCGGCTTATGCCCGATTTGATCCGCCGGGAAAAGGGTGGGCGGAAAATCCGATCTTATCCCTACCGTTTGCTGTCTTGCACGACTATATGGGCGCAAGCAGGGGGTGAATTGCCGCGCCTTGCCTATCCGCACCCCCAACGCTAGGGTGCGCGCCGACCAATATGGGGCAATGACCCCATCGCCAACAAGAGGATGCCCATGTTCGTAACCCCCGCCTATGCCCAAGCCGCCGGAGGCGGAGCCGCCGCGTTCACGTCATTTGTGCCGCTTATCCTGATTTTCGGGATTATGTATTTCTTGCTGATCCGCCCCCAGCAAAAGAAGCTCAAAGAGCATAAGGCGATGGTCGAGGCGCTGCGCCGTGGCGATCAGGTCCTGACCCAAGGCGGCATTGTCGGCAAGGTGACGCATGTGAACGAAGACGGCACCGCGCTGGTTGAAATCGCCGATGGCGTAAAGGTCAAGATCGTGCGCCAGACGATCGTTCAGGTGATGAACAAAACTGAACCTGCAGCGTCCTAAGGAATTCCGCGATGAACCCGATGCCGCTTTGGAAGCGTTTGATCTTGCTTGTGATTTGTGCATTGGGGATCATCATGGCGATGCCCAATCTGAACTACACAAATGTAGAGCGGCACAATGATGCCGCCGCGGCCATCACGGCTGCAGGCGGCGTCGCCACGCCCGAACAAGAGGCCGATGCCGCCCTTTGGCCGAATTTCATGCCCTCGGCGCTTGTGAACCTTGGCCTTGATTTGCGCGGTGGCGCGCATCTGTTGGCAGAGGTCAAGGTGGCCGATGTTTACAAGGCCCGCATGGATGCCCTGTGGCCCGAGGTGCGCGACGCGCTTCGCCCGCTGCGCGATCAGGTGGGCAATGTGCGCCGCCAGCCCAGCCCGGATGGCACCTTGCGCGTGGCCATTTCCAATGCGGCGGGCCTGACGGCGGCACTTGATGCGGTCAACGCCCTTGCAACCCCCGTGGTCAGCCTGACCGGCGTGGGCCAGAACGATATTGACGTGACGGTTGAGGGCGAAGAAATCGTCATCCAACTGTCCGAGGCGGAACGCACCGCCACAGACAACCGCACGATCTTGCAAAGCCTTGAGATCATCCGCCGTCGTGTGGATGAGGTTGGCACGCGAGAGCCGACGATCCAGCGACAGGGCACGGACCGGATCTTGATTCAGGTGCCCGGCATTGGCTCGGCTGCGGAGCTCAAGGCATTGATCGGAACAACGGCCAAGCTGACCTTTAACGCCGTCGTTGGCCGGACAGCCGATGCCGGGGCAAATCCCGGTGCGCGCAATCTGTTGCTGCCGTCGATGAACGAATCCGGCACCTATTACATCGTGGAAGAAACCCCCGTGGTGACGGGTGAGGAACTGACCGATGCACAGCCTGCCTTTGACCAGAACAATCGCCCTGCGGTGAACTTTCGCTTCAACCCCTCGGGCGCGCGGAAGTTTGGCGATTACACGGCCGCCAATATCGGCGCACCCTTTGCGATTGTGTTGGACAATGAGGTGATTTCGGCCCCGGTGATCCAAAGCCATATTCCGGGCGGGTCGGGTATCATCACCGGGTCATTCACGGTTGAAGAAAGCACCCAGCTTGCGATTTTGCTGCGGGCAGGGGCCTTGCCTGCGGAAATGACCTTCTTGGAAGAGCGCACCGTTGGCCCGGAACTTGGGCAAGACAGCATTGATGCGGGAAAGATCGCAGCCGTCGTTTCGATGTGCGCCGTGGTGTTCTTTATGTGGGCAAGCTATGGCCTGTTTGGCTTGTTTGCCAACTTTGCCTTGGCCATCAACATGGCGCTGATCTTTGGGGCCCTGTCGATCATCGGGGGCACGCTGACCCTGCCGGGCATTGCGGGCATCGTTTTGACCATCGGTATGGCGGTCGATGCCAACGTGCTGGTGTTTGAGCGTATCCGCGAGGAGTTGCGGATCGCAAAATCCCCCGGACGGGCGATTGAGCTGGGCTATGAGCGGGCGAAATCCGCCATCGTCGACGCAAACATCACCACCTTCATCACAGCCGTCGTTTTGTTTGCGGTGGGCGCAGGCCCTGTGCGCGGCTTTGCGATCACACTGGGGATCGGCATCATCACGTCGGTCTTTACGGCACTCTTCGTCACGCGGGTCTTCGTCGAGATGTGGTTCTCGTGGAAGCGGCCCAAATCCCTTACGGTATAACGGAGCAGTCCTATGGCATGGCGTTTGCGGCTGGTCCCCGAAAAGACCAATATCGATTTCTTCCGTTGGCAGTGGTTCACCTTTGGCGGCTCTATGGCCTTGATGGTCGTGGCTTTGGTCGCTTGGGCGGTTGTTGGCCTGAACTTTGGCATCGACTTCAAGGGCGGGACGACGATCCGCACGGAATCGACCCAAGCCGTGGATATCGGGGCCTATCGCAGCGCCCTTCAGGGGCAGCCCTTGGGCGATGTGTCAATCACGCAGGTGTTCGACCCGTCCTTCCGGGCCGATCAGCATGTGGCGATGGTGCGCATTGCCGCCATCGAAGGGGAAGAGGCGGTTTCGCCGGAAACCATCACCGCTGTGGAAAGCGCCCTGCAGGCCTATGATCCGGCTGTGAAATTCGTATCCGTGGAATCGGTTGGCCCAAAAGTATCGGGCGAGTTGATCCGCACCGCCATTCTGTCGATGGTAATCGCGACGGTCTGTATCATCATCTACATCTGGCTGCGGTTTGAATGGCAATATTCCGTGGGGGCTGTTGCCGCGCTGATCCACGATATCTTTATCACCATCGGCCTATTTGCGATTTTGCAGATAAAGTTCGATCTGCCGATCATTGCGGCCTTGCTGACGATCCTTGGCTATTCGATCAACGACACCGTGGTGGTCTTTGACCGGCTTCGTGAGAACCTGTTGAAATACAAGACCATGCCATTGCGCGATGTGATGAACCTGACGGTGAACGAAACACTGAGCCGCACGCTCATGACCTCGGGCACGACACTGATTGCTCTGATCGCCATGCTGATCTTCGGTGGCGATGTGATCCGGGGATTTGTCTTTGCGATCACGGTGGGCATCGTTCTGGGCACCTATTCGTCGGTCTATGTCGCCAAGAACATCGTGTTGATGATCGGGCTTGACCGGTCGGACAAGCCAAAGAACGGCAAATCCGGTGAATTTGCCAATATCGACGCGTGACGCCATGCGACTGACCGAAATCAGCTATGGCACCGCCAAACCGATTGAGGGCTATGGCCCCGGCTTTTTTCGGGTGGGTGGCCATGTGCTGCGGGGGGCTTGCCTGATCACCCCATGGGATGCGGGCCTCTGGGGTGGGCTGGAGGATACAGCCACCCCGCTGTCCTTGGTGGATCAGATCGACGTGTTGTTCGTGGGGATGGGGGATGAGATTGCCCATGTGCCCCGCGCCTTTCGTCAAACGATGGAAGCCGCCGGAATCGGGGTTGAGGTGATGAACTCCCCCGCCGCGTGCCGGACCTACAATGTCTTGCTAAGCGAGGGTCGCCGCATCGCGGCGGCGCTTTTGCCGGTCGGGGAAAAGGGCTGAGGCCCTGCGCCCATGATTGGCCTTGTCCCCACGGACACCCAGTTTCAACGCCAGCAATTCTAATCCTTGGGCGCGCTATGGCCGTGATGGGTCTTTTCGCCGGGCCTCTCATGGGCTAGGGGGGACGAATGGATCTGGTGGTCAGCGATCTTTGTGTGGCGCGCGGCGGTTTGACCGTGCTGGAGGGGGTGAGCTTTCGCCTGACCTCTGGCCATGCGCTGATCTTGCGGGGGCCAAATGGCCTGGGCAAGACCACGCTTTTGCGCACCCTTGCAGGCTTGCAGCCAGCTGTGTCGGGCAGCATTTCGATGGCGGCGGAAAGTCTGGCCTATGGGGCCCATGCAGATGGGCTGAAGGGCGCGCTGACGGTTGAAGAAAATCTTGGCTTTTGGGCGGCATTGCATGGCACGGCGACGGTCGCCGATGCGATGAAACACATGAACCTGTCGGACCTGCGGGCGCGTCGGGCGGCAAATCTGTCTGCCGGGCAGAAGCGGCGGTTGGGGCTGGCACGTCTGCTGGTCACGGGGCGGCCCATCTGGGTGCTGGATGAACCGACGGTTTCGCTTGATACGGCAAGTGTGGCGCTGTTTGGTGCCGTGTTGCGCGGGCATCTGGGGCAGGGGGGCATGGCGGTCATTGCCACCCATATCGACCTTGGCCTGCCCGAGGCTGCCGTTCTGGACCTTACGCCTTTCAAGGCCCAGCACCCGCTTTCAGCCGCCACAGGCGGGTTTGATGAGGCCTTTTGATGAGAGCGCTTTTGATCCGGGATTTGCGGTTGGCCTTTCGGTCGGGCGGAGGCTTTGGTCTGGGCCTTGCATTCTTCTTGCTTGTCGCGGTGCTGGTCCCGCTGGGTGTCGGGCCGCAGGGCAGCACCCTTGCGCTGATCGCGCCGGGGATCTTGTGGGTGGGGGCGCTGCTGGCCTGTTTGCTGTCGCTGGACCGGATCTTTGCCTTGGATTTTGAGGATGGATCACTTGATCTGTTGACCACCTCGCCAATCCCGCTGGAGGGGATGGTGGCGGTCAAGGCGCTGGCGCATTGGCTGGTGACGGGTCTGCCGCTGACGGTCTGTGCGCCTGTGCTGGGGGTGCTTTTGAACCTGCCTGCGTCGGGCTATGTCTGGCTTGTGCTCTCACTTGGACTTGGCACACCCGCCCTTTCGGTCATTGGTGCCTTTGGGGCCGCATTGACGGTTGGGGTCAAACGCGGCGGATTGCTCCTTAGCCTGCTGGTCTTGCCACTCTATGTGCCGACGCTGATTTTTGGGGCCGAGGTGGTCAAGCGCGGGGCCTTGGGGATGGAGGTGGCGACACCCCTGATGTTGCTTGCGGGGATCACACTTGGGGCAAGTGCGATGCTGCCCTTTGCGTCGGCTGCGGCAATCCGTATCACTCTTCGCTAGACATTACATGATAGTGACTTGAGGCCAGAATTAAGAGAGGCTAGGCAAAGACGCATGTCGATCTGGGAATACGCCAATCCGAAGAAGTTCATGGAAACCTCGTCCTGGGCCTTGCCTTGGGTGGCGGGGCTTTCCGTGGTTTGCCTGATTGCGGGGCTGATCTGGGGGTTCTTTTTCACCCCTGATGACTTCCGCCAAGGCTCTACCGTCAAGATCATCTACCTGCATGTGCCCAGTGCCATGATGGCGATCAACGCATGGGTGATGATGCTGGTGGCCAGCCTGATCTGGCTGATCCGCCGCCACCATGTCAGCGCGCTTGCGGCCAAGGCGGCGGCCCCCGTTGGCCTGACCTTTACCGCCATTGCGCTGGTGACGGGCGCGCTTTGGGGCCAGCCGATGTGGGGCACATGGTGGGCGTGGGATCCAAGGCTGACGTCGTTCCTGATCCTGACCCTGTTCTACCTTGGCTATATCGCCCTGTGGCAGGCGATCGAGGATCCCGATACCGCCGCCGATCTGACCAGCGTGTTGTGTATGGTGGGATCGGTCTTTGCGCTTTTGTCGCGCTATGCCGTCAACTTCTGGAACCAGGGTCTGCATCAGGGCGCGTCGCTGTCGATGGATAAGAAAGAGAACGTGTCGGATGTCTTCTGGATTCCGCTCTTGGTCTGTATCGCCGGGTTCGTGCTGTTGTTTCTGACCCTTGTGCTGATGCGCACCCGCACCGAAATCAGAGCCCGTCGTTTGCAAGCGCTTTTGGCGCGGGAGAGGTTGGCATGATCCCTGAACTTGGGAAATACGCGTTTGCCGTGCTGTCATCCTATGGGGCCTCGGTCGCCTTGCTGGCAGCTTTGGTGGCCCTGTCAATCTGGCAAGGCCGGCGTGTAAAGCGGGAATTGGCCGAGGTAGAGGCAAGGCAGGGCAAGAACAATGGCTAGATGGTTGATGGTGCTGCCCCCGGTGATTTTCGCCGGGTTGGCAGGGATGTTCTACACCGGCATGATGCGCGACAACCCGCAAGATTTGCCATCGGTGTTTATCGACCGTCCCGCGCCGGTTTTGCCGCAAACGGGGTTGCCGGGGATTGAGGTTCTGACCGACGCTGACCTGCGGTCGGGGCAGGTGACGGTCGTGAATTTCTGGGCGTCATGGTGCCCGCCGTGCCGGGCCGAGCATCCGGTGCTGATGGAAATGGCCGCCAATGGCATTCGCGTGGCAGGCATTAACTTGAGGGATGATGAAGAAAATGCGGCGGCCTATCTGGCCGAGGATGGCAATCCGTTCTTTGCGCTGGCAACCGACCCCAAGGGCCGCAACAGCGTGGAGTGGGGCGTGACCGCCCCGCCAGAGACATTCATCATCCGGGGTGATGGCAGCGTGGCGTTCAAGTTCATCGGCCCCTTGGTGGGAAGCGATTATGAGCAGCGTTTCAAGCCCGCCTTGGCTGCTGCTTTGGCCGAGGGCAAGTAGCCCTTTGTTGGCGTGAAACGGGCTGCCAAGGACGCCCCGACAAACAAGAACGGCTGGCCCATATGGACCAGCCGTTTTCTTTTGGGCCTATGGCTGCAGCTCAGGCGCTGGCCAGATCGCGCAGCACGTATTGCAACACGCCGCCATGTTCGACGTATTCGATCTCGATCTCGGTATCGATGCGGCACTTGATCTGGATGGTCTTGACCGTGCCATCGGGCGAGGTGATCGTGCACGACACCGTTGAGAGCGGCTTGAGGTCGCCATCAAGGCCGTGGATTGCGATAACTTCATCCCCCGTCAAACCAAGGGATTTGCGCGTGTCACCTCCGGTGAACTCGAACGGGATAACGCCCATACCCACGAGGTTGGAGCGGTGGATACGCTCGAACGATTCGGCGATCACGGCCTTTACGCCCAACAGGGCTGTGCCCTTGGCAGCCCAATCTCGCGATGAGCCTGCGCCATATTCGATGCCGCCAAAGATGACCAGCGGTGTGCCCGCCTCTTGATAGGCCATCGAGGCATCAAACATCGACGTTTGCACCCCGTCCGGGCCCTTGGAATAGCCGCCCTCAACCCCATCAAGCATCTCGTTCTTGATGCGGATGTTGGCAAAGGTGCCGCGCATCATCACCTCATGGTTGCCACGACGGGCCCCGTAGGAATTGAATTCACGCGCAGGAACCTGACGCTCGATCAGATACTTGCCTGCTGGCGTCGTATCCTTGAACGAGCCTGCGGGCGAGATGTGGTCGGTTGTGATCATATCGCCCAAAAGGGCCAGAATGCGCGCACCTTCGATGTTCGTGATCACGCCCTTGGTCTTGGACATGCCGCGGAAATAGGGCGGGTTCTGGATGTAGGTCGAGGTTGATGGCCAATCATAGGTCTCGGAGTCGGTGATCTGCACCGACTGCCACTTGGCATCGCCCTTGAAGACATCGGCGTATTTCTTTTGGAAGGCCGCACGGGTGACGGTGGATTCCACAAGGTCCGAGATTTCCTTGTTCGTTGGCCACACGTCCTTGAGGTAAACCGGGCCATTGGTGCCCATGCCCAAAGGCTCGGTGGTCAGGTCGATGTTCATGTCACCTGCCAGCGCATAGGCCACGACAAGCGGCGGGCTTGCGAGGTAGTTTGCACGCACGTCTGGCGAAATCCGGCCTTCAAAGTTGCGGTTGCCCGACAGCACGGCCGTGGCGACAAGATCGCCTTCGGAAATGGCGGAGGAAATCGCAGGGTCCAGAGGGCCAGAGTTGCCGATACAGGTGGTGCAGCCATAGCCCACAAGGTTGAAGCCGACGGCATCAAGGTCTTCTTGAAGGTTCGCAGCCTCCAGATACTCCGACACCACTTGCGATCCCGGTGCCAGCGAGGTTTTCACCCATGGCTTGGCCTTCAGACCCAAGGCCCGTGCCTTGCGGGCAACAAGGCCAGCGCCGATCATCACGTAAGGGTTGGAGGTATTGGTGCAGGAGGTGATCGAGGCGATCACAACCGACCCATCGCGCAGTTTGTAGTCTTGGCCTGCAACAGCAGCCGATTTGCGCGCATCGACGGTGCCGCTGTGATTTGGCCCTTCGGACGCCATCTCTTTGGCCGGGTCGCTGGCATCGACGCCACGGTAATCACAGACGGTCTTGTAGAAGCTGGCCTTGGACTCGGTCAGCGGCAGATAGTCTTGCGGACGCTTGGGGCCGGAAATCGCGGGAACGATCTCGCCCATGTCGAGGTGCAGCGTGGAGGTGTAGATCGGATCATAGTTTTCGTCGCGCCACATGCCGTTCGCCTTGGCATAGGCCTCAACCAAGGCAATGCGCGATTCCTCACGACCCGAGTTGCGCAGATAGCGGATGGTTTCATTGTCGATCGGGAAGAAGCCGCAGGTTGCGCCATATTCGGGCGCCATGTTGGCAATGGTGGCACGGTCGGCCAAGGGCAGACGATCCAAGCCCGCGCCATAGAATTCGACGAATTTGTTCACCACGCCGTGCTTGCGCAGCATCTGCACGACCTTGAGAACGAGGTCAGTCGCCGTTGTGCCCTCAACCATCTCGCCTGTCAGCTTGAAGCCCACGACTTCGGGGATCAGCATGGAAACAGGTTGGCCCAGCATCGCAGCCTCAGCCTCGATCCCGCCAACGCCCCAGCCCAGAACGGCCAGACCATTGACCATGGTGGTGTGACTGTCGGTGCCAACAAGTGTGTCAGGATAGGCGACCAGATTGCCATGTTGATCGGTGTCGGTCCAAACGGTTTGCGACAGGTATTCAAGGTTCACCTGATGGCAAATCCCGGTTCCGGGCGGCACAACGCGGAAGTTGTTAAAGGCGTTCTGGCCCCATTTCAGGAACACATAGCGTTCCATGTTCCGCTCATACTCGCGGTCAACGTTGGCCTGAAACGCGCGTGGCGTGCCAAACTCGTCGATCATGACTGAGTGGTCGATGACCAGATCAACGGGCGCCAGTGGGTTGATCTTTTGTGCGTCACCGCCAAGGCCAAGGATACCGTCGCGCATCGCCGCAAGGTCAACCACAGCCGGAACGCCGGTGAAATCCTGCATCAAGACGCGGGCAGGGCGGTAGGCAATCTCACGCGGGTTCTTGCCACCCATCTTGCCCCAGTCGGAAAACGCCTTGATGTCGTCGACGCTGACCGTCTTGCCGTCCTCAAAGCGCAGCATGTTTTCCAGCACCACCTTGAGGGCGGCTGGCAGTTTGGCAAAATCGCCAAGCCCTGCGGCCTGAGCGGCAGGGATGGAGTAGTAGCTGACGGTCTGGCCGCCGGCGGTCAAGGTCTGCTTGGTTTTCTGGCTGTCATGTCCGACGGTGACGGTCATTGGTCGCCTCCTGGCTGTTTGCGGTTTGAAACGGTGGGGGCCGGTTTGGGACAGGCCCGAAGGGGAAGTCGCGGGCTTTGTATGCAATAGTATGCCAAAAATCCAGCCCTCTTTAAACTCAATTTTTCTCTTTTTCAGATGGTCGACACAAGAGGTATGTCGGGGTCTGCCAAGTGCTCTGTCTGCCTCAGTTGATGAACGTTTTCGTTCTGGGGCACTCTCAAAACCTTGATTGGCAATAGGGACCATCGTTCTATACTACGTAAGGACCGACTTTGGGACTGGAATACTCATGATACGACACATCGTCAGCGCCGCATTCGGGCTTTCACTTGCCTTGGGAAGTGCGGCAACGGCACAGACGCACCCCGTCTTGGTGGAGCTTTACACCTCACAAGGCTGTTCGTCCTGCCCGCCTGCAGATGAGTTCATGGCACATTTGGCCAAAGATCCCAACGTGATCGCCTTGTCCCTTCATGTCGATTATTGGGATTACATCGGCTGGAAAGATACCTTCGCTGCCCCCCAATACACCAAGCGTCAAAAGGCCTATGCCCGCGCGATAGGCAGTCGCACGATCTATACCCCCCAAATGATCGTGGCGGGGCAGGATCGGGTTGAAGGCAATGATCCGATGGAGGTGTCTGACAAGATCCGCCACCACATGACCGTGCAAAGTCCCGTGCAACTGAGTGTGGTGCGCGATGGCAATCAGGTCTTGATCACGGCCGTCAGAAGCGATTCAGACCCGGCCAAGATGCGGGTTCAACTGGTGCGCTATATTTCCAAGAAAAGCGTCTTGATCGGTCGGGGCGAAAATGCCGGTCGCGAAGTGGTCTATTACAATATCGTCACAAGCTGGCAACCGATTGCCGAATGGGATGGCACCGCCCCGTTTGAAATGCGGGCCGATGCGCCGGGGGCGGACCCTGTCGTCGTGATCGTGCAAAATGAGGGGCCTGCCGAAGTTCTGGCCGTTGCACGGGTGGAATAGGGACGCTGGCCTAAGGCTTCCACCGGCGGTGAATCCAGAACCACTGATCCGGGTATTTTCGGATCAAGCCTTCAAGATTGTCGTTCAAGGCTTGGGTCATTTCCTCGGGCGTGCCATTTGGGATGGGTGCATCGACTATGATCCGAAAGCTTAACCCATCAGATTGGCGGATCGCGTAGGTCGGGATCAAAAGTGCGTCGTATTTTAGGGCCATCTCAGCCGCCGATAGGGCTGTCAGCGCTTCTTGCCCGAAAAACATCAGTTTGGCACCCGCCCCGATGCGCTGATCCGGCAAGATGCCCAGCATCCCCCCAGATTTAAGATGCCGAAGCATCAGCGCCATGCCGTGGCGACCGCGCTCAAACAAGGGTTGGCCGATCGTGCCGATGGCGCGCACATAGTGATCATTGAACCACGGGTTGGACATCGGGCGATAAAGCGCACCCAGCGGATATCCACGGGCAATAAGCGCGGCGCGCACCGCGTCATAATTGCCAAAATGCCCGGTGGCCAGAATGACGGGGCGACCCTCGGCCTTTGCGGCCTCAAGTGCGGCAACCCCGTCACCCGTCAGCGGAAGGCTGGTGGCGCGTGCAATGAAATCCTTGCCCGAATAGATCTCGATGACCGTCCGGCCGATATTGTCGGGCACTTTTCGCACCATGCGGGCAATCTCGGTCTCGGCCAGATCGGGCAGGGTCAGCGCCAGATTGGCGCGGATGCGCTTTGGCCAGCCCGCAAGCGGAGCGATGATGCGCGCCATGACCCAGCCGCACAAGGGCACACGCCAGCGATAGGGAAGCACCAGCAATCCCCAGAACAGCGCCCGGATCATCCGGTCTGTCAACCATTGCGCGGTGGTGCCGTTAAAGGGGGCGGGGGCTTGGGTCATCAATCCTGTCATCAGGGCGACGTGCCCGGGTTTCTCGGTGCCAGACATAAAGTCCCGCCGCCACGATCACAAGCGCACCGATGACCGTCGCCGTATCGGGCCATTCGCCGTAAAGCACAATCCCCCAGCCGGTCGCGAACAAAATGCCGATATAGGCAAAGGGGGCCACGGCCCCGGCCTCGGCCAGCGTAAAGGCGCGGATCAGGCAAAGCTGTGCGCCGGTGCCAAGACACCCGATCAACAGAAAAATCGGGATGTCCTGCCCGGCAATGGGTTGCCAGACCATGGGTTGAAAGGCCGACGTTATGACTGCGCCAAACAAGGCGGCGTGGATAAGTGGCGTCCAGACGCTTTCCAAGGGCCCCAATCTGCGGGTCAGCAGGGCGTTTGCGGTATAAAAGACTGCCGCAGCCAAGGGTAACAGGGCCGCAGGCGTGAACACGCCAAAGCCCGGACGGATCACGATCATGGCGCCAACCATCGCCAGCACGACCCCAAAGATGCGGCGCGGCCCCAAACGCTCGCCCAGAAACAAGGCCGCCCCCAGCGTGATGATGATCGGGTTCAGATCGGTCAGCGCCGTCGCCTCTGCCAGTCCGATATGTGAGAGCGAGGCGAAAAAGCAGCCCGTTGCCCCCAGTTGACAGGCCGAGCGCACCAGATGCAGCCCAAGGTATCGGGTTCGCAACGCTTCAAGCGCCCCACGCCCCAGAATCAGCGCAACCACAACCACCTGCCCGGTAAAACGCGCCCAGACCACTTGGCCGAAAGAGTAGCGCTGGATGAGGCCCTTGGCCGCTGCGTCCATCGCAGTGAACAAAAAGATTGCCAGCAGCATCAACAAGATGCCACGCGCTGTCGCGGCGGGCGATGGTGCCATTTAACTCTCGCCCTGCATATGCCTGCCCATTGCTTGTCTGGCGCGGACGCTAGGCCCTTGCGCGCGGCGCGGCAAGGGGGGCGGCGATCAGACGTGGGTCTAATCTTCCTCGCGGATCATGACCAATTCACCGGCACCTTCCAGTTGGCGTACGGTGGTGACAATCGCCGACATCGAGTCTTCGCCATCCTTTTCCTTGACCTTGCCACGGGCAGCCATTTCTTCACGCACCCCTTGGGCCAACCGTTGGGACATATTGGCCAAGAAAAACTCAACCACAGGTGCGGTTGAGGGTTTCGTCAAAGCTGTGGTGAAGGCGGTGACCAAGGTAGGTTGGTCAACGAGGCGCACGATTTTGGGGATGTCGCGGGCGGCGATGCGGGCCGGGATATGGTTGAAGGTAAAGATCGCCTTGCGGACCTGTTCGGCAAAATCGGCATCCTCCGCCTCCAGCCCCTGCAAGACATCGTCGCGGGTGGCGGCGGTCGAGACGTTTAGGATGGCCCCCACCCGCTCCACCGGGCCTGCGTCAAAGGCGCGGGCAGGTTGCGAGTCCAGTTGGGCCGAAAGTGACAATCCGATCCGACGAACAGTTTCGGGATCAACAGCCCCCGTCCGTGACACCGCATAGGCCACCCGGCGCGCCCGTTCCCCCGGCAATTTCCCAAGGATTTCAGCAGCCTTTGGCACCGGAAGTTTTGACAGCATGACGGCGGCCACTTCGATGCTTTCCGCCTCAACCACCGGAAGCAGCCGTTCAGCAGGCAGTGACGTCAGCCGATCCCAAGGGTCCATCTTGGCAGAGGCCCCGGCAAGGCGGCGCAGACGGTTGGCTGCGGTTTGGCTGATATGGCCATCCATGATTGCCAAGGCCGCATCAATGCCCCCGGAAAAGGCAAGACCCACCTCCTCCAATTCGCTCAGGAACTCTTCCACCACGGCCGCCAATGTGGTGCGATCAATCAGCCGCATCTGGCCAATCTGTTCGGTCAGGGCGGCCTGCATATGATCAGGGAGGGATGAAATCGGCACGCTCGCCCCCTCGGCCAGCAAAAGGCGAACGATGATCGCCGCCTTTTCCTTGGAGTTGGGAACATGCGCCGACGGCAAGGTATTTCCGCCATAGGACACGCCGCGTTGAACAGGCGTTATGCGTGCAAGTGCCTGACTGTAGTCATCGGCCATCCGAATCCCCCGTTCTGGTGTTGTCTCAGATCGGGGGCAGATTGACAGAGCCGCGTTAACGGCCCCTTACGCCAATCAGGTGGTTGGGGTCACGATGCATTCGCCTTTGGCGGCATCCCATGTTGCCCCCTCTTTGCAACTGGATACGGTAATATCCATATGCTCACCCGAGCAGCCCATGGCGAGCGCAAGGCTGGGGGTTAACATCATGGCAATGAGGGCAGCTGTGATCTTGGTCTTCATCGGTCGTCCTCTCTCTTTGTTTGGGGGGGGTCAGTAGGAAAGCGTTTGTCCGGAGCCAACGGATTGCGCAAGGCTAGCTTCGGCATGGGTTCCCGCCCCGCCACGGGCGCGAATCTGGTCAAGCTGACGGCGGGCGGCCGCGATTTCACCCATCTCCACAAGCATTTGGCCCAGATAGCTGCGGGCCACGATGTTGTCGGGGTTCAGGTCAAGGGCACGGGCGTAATAGTCCATCCCAAGGTCGGGGCGGCCGGATTTTCGATGCGCAAACCCCTTGTAGGTCAGCACACGATCACTGTCGCCTTCGGTCATCGCTTCCAGCACGATCAGCGCCTCTTCAGAGCGCCCGGCATAGGCCAGTTCGCGCACGGCGCGGAACCGTGTGTCGTCGTTCAACGCCCCATCTTGCGGGCTGATGCATTTTTGCTGTTTCTCATCCCAAACCATCGCCTTGATGCAGGTTGTGGTGGTTTCGGTCGGTTTGGGCGGCAATTTGTCGTCGCTGCCATCCGCAAAAGCGAAGCATGGCGCAACCGTCAAAGCCGCAACAAGGAAAAGACACATCAATCAGCCCCGACCTGTGAAACCTGCAGGAAAGGTTAGCACAGTTTGTCGAAGGTCAAGCGTGGTTTTCGACGGGCGCATTCCGCCCGCCGATCACGGTTTCGTCAACTGCCGAAAACGCGGGCAAAAATCGTGTCGACATGTTTGGTGTGGTAGCCAAGGTCAAACTTCTCTTCGATCTCGGCCGCAGAAAGCGCCTTGAGCACATCCGCGTCATTCAGAAGTTCCGTTTTGAAATCAGCGCCTTGTTCCCAAACCTTCATGGCGTTTCTCTGCACCAGCTTATAGCTGTCTTCGCGCGATACGCCCGCTTGGGTCAGGGCCAAAAGCACACGTTGGCTCATCACAAGGCCACGGAATTTATTCATGTTTTTCAACATGTTTTCCGGGTAGATTACCAGCTTTTCGATGACGCCTGCCAAGCGGTGCAGTGCGAAGTCCAAGGTGATCGTTGCATCTGGGCCAATGGCGCGCTCCACCGAAGAGTGGGAGATGTCCCGCTCATGCCAAAGGGCCACGTTTTCCATTGCTGGCACAACGGCCATACGGACAAGGCGCGCAAGGCCGGTCAGGTTTTCGGTCAGAACCGGGTTGCGCTTGTGCGGCATCGCCGACGAGCCCTTTTGGCCGGGGCTGAAGAACTCTTCTGCCTCAAGCACTTCGGTGCGTTGCATGTGACGTATTTCGATGGCGATGTTTTCCATGCTGGAGGCGATCACCCCAAGGGTGGCAAAGTACATCGCATGACGGTCGCGCGGGATGACTTGGGTGCTGATCGGTTCAGGCGTTAGGCCAAGCATCTTGCAGACATGCTCTTCTACCGCCGGGTCGATATTGGCAAAGGTGCCGACCGCACCGGAAATCGCCCCCGTGGCAACCTCGGCACGTGCGGCAACCAAGCGTGCGCGGCCCCGGGCCATTTCGGCGTAGAACCGCGCGAAGGTCAGCCCCATCGTGGTGGGTTCGGCGTGAATGCCGTGGCTGCGGCCAATGCGGACGGTGTCTTTGTGTTCATAGGCGCGGGTCTTGAGAGCGGCCTGAACCCTGTCCATGCCCGCAATCAAAAGATCGGTTGCGCGGACGAGCTGGATGTTCAGCGTGGTGTCAAGAACGTCCGAAGAGGTCATGCCCTGATGCACAAAGCGCGCCTGATCTGCGCCCACGATATCGGCCAGATGGGTCAGAAAGGCGATGACATCATGCTTTGTTACGGCCTCGATCTCATCGATCCGGGCCACGTCAAACTCCACATCGCGGGCCTTCCAGACGGCCTCGGCATTTTCTTTCGGGATCACGCCAAGGGCGGCTTGTGCATCGCAGGCATGGGCCTCAATCTCGAACCAGATCTTGAACTTGGTCTCGGGCGACCAGAGGGCGACCATTTCGGGGCGGGAATAACGCGGGATCATCACGAACCTCTGACTGGAAAGCGGGGTGCGGCCCCCTTAGACTGCGGGGGCGGGTGACGCAAGGCAAAGGGGCAGGGTATGCGGCAATTGGCGATGGCTGTGATGCTGAGCGCCGCGATGTTCCCACTCGTGGCGAGTGCAGAAGACTGGGTACGGCTGGACGGGCCGGAAATCGTGGCGGCGCTGACCTCACGTTCCGTTGTCTATGAGGGCGGGCAGACGCAGGATTTTTTGCCTGATGGAACAACACTTTTTGGCGAAGAGCATGGCAAATGGAAAGTTCGGGGAGATCTTTATTGCTCCACATGGCCGCCGCGCCATTCCTGGACATGCTATGCGGTTGAGGTGATGGGGCCGGACCTGCGCTTTATCGGCGAGGTCGGCAATATAACGGTGGGTCGCTACAATGACCTATAAAACAACGCGGTAGCGGATGTGCCCGTCAGATTTGGTAAAGCTGTCATACAGCTTTCGCGCGGTCGTGTTGGTTTCATCGGTGTGCCAGTAAACCCTGTGCCAACCCTTGGTGCGGGCACTGGCCATCAGGTCCTCGATCAGACTGCGCCCCACTCCTTTGCCGCGACTGGCTTTGGCGACAAAAAGATCCTCCAGATAGCAATCCTCGCCCGCGACCCATGTAGAGCAATGATTGTGATGCGTGGCAAAGCCCAAGACGCGGTCCCCCTCCACTGCCAATCGGCAGGCAAGGCGATGATCGGGGTCGATGATGCGGGCCCAAGTGGCCTCGGTCACCCCCGCAGGAAGTGTCACGTCATAATAGGTCAGATAGTCTTGCCACAGGGCGAGCCATGCCGCTTTGTCAGCCGGTTGCGCATCACGCAGGATCATCGTCAGTCTTCTTTCCGCGCAAAGGCGCGAGTCAGTTGGAATGATGGAAAGTCAACGGCTTATGCCCGAGAGTTTACCCCGGACATAAGGCATTGGCGGATCGGTTGAACGCTCAGACCAGCTTTTCCAAGATGCGGGCCCATGACCGGATGCCTTTGTGAAAGCACTGAAGATCATATTTTTCATTCGGCGAATGGATTTGGTCGTCATCCCGCCCAAAACCCAGAAGCATCGCATCCATTCCCAGATAGGTCTTGAAATACCCGGCAATCGGGATGGAGCCGCCACAGCCCACATAGGCCGCGGAACGGCCCCATTCCTCGGTCAAGGCGGCGCGGGCGGATTCAAACGCCGGATCATCAATCGCCATCACGCCTGCCGGGCTGTTGCCATGGCCGTGGAAGTCCACCTTGCAATCGGCAGGCAATTGGCTTTGCACCCATGCGCGGAAGTTTTCGCGAATGGCAAAGGGGTCTTGCTCGCCCACAAGGCGGAAACTGACCTTGGCATGGGCGTCGCTTGGCAGCACGGTTTTGAAGCCATCCCCCGTATAGCCGCCCCAAATGCCGTTGATCTCGGCGGTGGGGCGCGACCATATCATCTCCAGCGGGGTGCGGTCTTGTTCCCCTGCGGGCACGGAAAGGCCTACATCGCCCAGAAATTTCGCATGATCAAAGGCCAAGGATTGCCACTGTTGGCGGATCGCATCAGGCAGTTCGGTGACCCCATCGTAAAAATTGGGGATCACGATGCGCCCCTGATCATCGTGCATATTCCCAAGGATGCGCGACAAGACGCGGATCGGGTTGATCGCGGCCCCACCATACATACCCGAATGCAGATCCTTTACCGGGCCACGGATGGTCAGTTCTTCGCCCAAAAGGCCGCGCAGCATTGTCACGATGGCGGGGGCGGTGTCCTCGAACAGGCCGGTGTCGCAAATCAGCGCGATATCGGCGCGCAACTCATCGGCGTTTTCTTGCATGAAGGGGATCAACGAGGGAGAGCCTGATTCCTCTTCGCCCTCAAAGAAGATCGTCAGACGGCCGGGCAGGGTGCCATGCACGGCCTTCCAGGCGCGGCAGGCCTCCAGAAAGGTCATCAACTGCCCCTTGTCATCCGAGGCCCCACGGGCACGGATCACACGCCCTTTGGGGGTGTCTTGAATTTCTGGGTCAAAGGGGTCGCGATCCCAAAGCGATAGGGGATCAACCGGTTGCACGTCATAGTGCCCATAGAACAGCAGGTGTGGGCCATCCGTTGCCGCGTCCCCGCAATGCCCCACGACCATGGGATGTCCGGGGGTGGGGCGAGCGCTTGCCTCAAACCCCAAGGCACGCAGTTCGTCAACCAGCCAATCGGCAGCGCGGGCACAATCTGCCTTGTTCGCAGGATCGGTCGAGATCGACGGAATGCGCAGCAGGTCCATCAGACGCTCCAACGCCTGCGGCAAGTCTTCGTCGATGCGGTTCAGGACGGCGTCCAATGTCATGCGATATTCCTGCTCTTCAAGATAAGGTGATTTCTGCGGCGAAGGTATCAGGTGATCTGACCCTGTCCAGTGCCCAGAACTTGCGCTAAAACAGCCGGGTCGTAAAGACCGGGGCAGTAAAGGTTGGTGCCCGACTTTGGGGTGTTGAGGGCAAAGGAACTGGCATGTTGATGACAAGTGCAATGACGCCTGAACGGGTGTTTCGCCGCAGTCTTGGCGGGGCTTTGATCTTTGCAGCGGCGTTTGCGGCAGGGCTGAGCATGCCTGCCCATTCGGCCGAACAGACCGACGTGACAACGCTGGCCGGGTCTATGGTCACGCTTTATCTGTTGCCGTTTCTGACGGACGAAGAGTTGGCGACCTTGCGCGTGGTCGCCACCAATGAACAGGCACTTTCGCTTTTTGTGACAAGCAGGACAGGGCATGCCGCGCTGGCGATTTCGGAATCGGATGGGTTCATCCGTGACGGAAAACCAGCCGCCTCGGCCATCGCCCTTGCCGATTTCGAAACAGCGCAGGCCGCGCGCGAGGCGGCGATTGCCGCCTGTGATACGGCACGTCAGGGCACGGAAAACTGTGTCGTCGTGCTTGAGGTCGGCCCCGCCAAATAAGCGCATCGCCATGGGGGGGCGTCAAATTGCCTACTTTCGCGGCAGTTTGAAATGACCCATGTCAAGGACGGGCCGCCATCGGCAAGCGATGATGCTGACCTGCACGCGCCAAGTTGAGCGACCTATGCCTCGGAGAAGATCAATGAATTACAACGTCGCTCTCGATATCGCATTGAAGCGCCTTCATGATGAGGGGCGCTATCGGACCTTCATCGATATCGAACGTCGTAAGGGCCATTTTCCGCATGCGGTCTGGACCAAGCCGGATGGCACCCAAGCTGATATCACCGTCTGGTGTGGCAATGATTATCTGGGCATGGGCCAGCACCCAGAGGTTCTGGCCGCCATGCATGAGGCGCTGGAGGCCACGGGGGCCGGATCGGGCGGAACCCGCAACATTTCGGGCACGACCGTCTATCACAAACGGCTGGAGGCAGAGCTTGCCGACCTGCACGCAAAAGAGGCAGCGTTGGTCTTTACCTCGGCCTACATTGCCAACGATGCGACGCTTTCCACCTTGCGGCAGATCTTTCCCGGTCTGATCATTTATTCCGACGCCCTCAACCATGCCTCGATGATCGAGGGCGTGCGTCGCGGTGGCGGCGAGAAGCGGATTTTCCGGCACAATGATGTGGCCCATCTGCGCAGCCTGATTGCGGCTGACGACCCAAGCGCGCCAAAGCTGATTGCGTTTGAATCGATCTATTCAATGGATGGGGATTTCGGCCCGATTGAACAGATTTGCGATCTGGCCGAGGAATTCGGTGCCATGACCTATATTGATGAGGTGCACGCTGTTGGCATGTATGGCCCGCGCGGGGCTGGCGTGGCCGAGCGTGATGGCCAGATGCATCGCATTGACATCATAAATGGCACATTGGCAAAGGCTTACGGTGTTTTTGGCGGCTATATCGCGGCCAGTGCGAAAATGGTGGATGCGGTGCGTTCCTATGCGCCGGGATTCATCTTTACGACGTCCTTGCCACCTGCGGTGGCGGCGGGGGCGGCGGCCTCGGTTCGGGTGCTGAAGACCGCGCAACATTTGCGCGATGCCCAGCAGTTGCATGCCCGTATCCTGAAGGCCCGGCTCAAGTCCCTTGGGTTGCCGATCATCGACCATGGCAGCCATATTGTGCCCGTTCATGTCGGCGACCCTATCCATTGTAAGATGATGTCGGACATGCTGCTTGCGCAGTTCGGCATCTATGTGCAGCCCATCAACTTTCCAACGGTGCCGCGCGGAACGGAAAGACTGCGTTTCACGCCATCGCCAGTGCATGATCCAAGGGAAATTGATGCGCTCGTTCACGCCATGGATCACCTGTGGCAGCAATGTGCGCTGAATCGTGCCGAAGAGTCCGCCTAGACCTCGCGGAAATGTGCAGAATCGCTTGTGCTGTGTTACCGATTGCCTAATACGAATGGATATGAGTCGTTGCACAATCGACTCTCGGAAGACGGGGAATACATGGGGCAGGTCGAATGATCGGGCGGAGGAACAAACCTTCGACGATAGAGTCAGACAAACCTAAAGGGTTTGATGATTACGATTTGCGTCTTGGCGATGTGATGCGCGGTGAACGCGCGACACTCGGCAAGTCCCTTTTGGATGTTCAACGCGAATTGAAGATCAAGGCGGCCTATATTGCTGCGATTGAAAACGCCGACATTTCGGCGTTTGAAACACAAGGCTTTGTGGCCGGATATGTGCGGTCTTACGCGCGCTATCTTGGTATGGACCCGGATTGGGCGTTCCAACGCTTTTGCGGTGAGGCGAATTTTGAAGTGGCGCATGGCATGAGTGCCGCTGCATCCTCTAGCGGGATGACCGCAGCCCGGATCCGCAGCACGCAAGAGTTCCGCGATCCATTGGCCAACCCGAATGCCACCTTTGTTCCGCGTGGCGAAAATTTGCTGGCACGGGTAGAGCCGGGTGCCGTGGGTTCGCTTGTCGTTCTCATCGCTTTGATCGGTGCGATTGGCTACGGCGGCTGGTCCGTTTTGCAAGAGGTGCAGCGTGTTCAGCTTGCGCCAGTTGATCAAGCCCCTTCGGTGGTTGCCGAAATCGATCCATTGGGAAATGTGACGGGCGCTGCGCCCTTGGTGCGATCCGCGCCTGAAAGTGCGATAGAGAATGATGTGGCGGCGCTTGATCCGGTCAAGCAGGCCGAAGGTCTGGATCGCCTGTATCGCCCGCAGGCCTTGGATGTTCCTGTGATGGTGTCGCGTGATGGGCCAATCGTGTCCATCAACCCTCGGGCCAGCGGGGCCATGCCCGGACCGGGGATGAGCGCGATCGACTCCGCTGTGGCTGAGGCAGTGCAGGCTGAAACGCCTGTGCAAGTGGTCGCTGCGGCCCAGCCGGGTGTTGCGATCCTTGCCGTGCGGCCGTCTTGGGTGCGGGTGCAATCTGCCGATGGCACTGTCTTGTTTGAGAAAATCCTTGACGCAGGCGAACGGTGGGCGGTGCCGCAACTGGAAGAAGCGCCAGTTCTGCGGGCAGGGAATTCCGGGTCGGTCTATTTTGCTGTGAACGGCCAAACCTATGGTCCAGCTTCGCCCGGGGCGCAGGTTGTCAAGAATGTTGCTCTGTCACCAGAGGCCCTTACCGGGAAATATGCGGTTGCAGATTTGACGCGGGATGCTGATCTGGCGGCCTTTGTTGCGGTGGCCGATGCAACTGGAGCGATTTCTGATGCCCAGGGTTCGGGCGCAGTTTCCGAATAAAACTGTAAATGCGGGTTTACAGGTGCGCGCCGGGCATTGCCGGGCCGGGCGTGGCGCTTTATCTATACGGAGTAGCCGCTAAGGATAAATCGACATGAGCCATAATCCAGTTCGCCCTTGGCGCAATATTTATCGCCGCACCTCGCGTCAGATCAGTGTGGGCAAGGTTCTTGTCGGGGGCGATGCGCCGATCTCGGTGCAGACGATGACCAACACGCTGACGACGGATGTTGCGGCGACCATTGAGCAGATCCAACGCTGCGCCATTGCGGGGGCGGATATCGTCCGCGTGTCAACCCCGGATCAGGAAAGCACCCGCGCGCTGCGAGAGATTTGCGCCGAAAGCCCTGTCCCGATCGTGGCCGATATCCATTTCCACTATAAACGGGCGATTGAAGCGGCCGAGGCCGGGGCTGCATGCCTGCGCATAAACCCCGGAAACATTGGTGATGCAAAACGCGTGGCCGAGGTGGTGCGTGCGGCCAAGGATCATGGGTGCAGCATCCGTATCGGCGTGAATGCAGGCAGTCTGGAAAAACACCTGCTGGAAAAATATGGCGAGCCATGCCCCGAGGCGATGGTGGAATCCGGCCTCGATCATATCAAGCTGTTGCAAGACAACGATTTCCACGAGTTCAAGATTTCGGTGAAGGCCTCGGACGTGTTCCTTGCCGCTGCCGCCTACCAACAATTGGCCGAGGCCACCGATGCCCCGATCCATCTGGGCATCACCGAAGCAGGCGGTTTGCAATCCGGCACGGTGAAATCAGCCATTGGCCTTGGAAATCTGTTGTGGATGGGCATTGGCGATACGATCCGCGTATCGCTGTCCGCCGATCCGGTCGAAGAGGTCAAGGTTGGGTTTGAGATCCTCAAATCCCTAGGACTGCGCCATCGCGGCGTTACCATCATTTCTTGCCCGTCCTGCGCGCGCCAAGGGTTTGATGTGATCAAAACGGTTTCCGCGTTGGAAGACCGGCTTGCCCATGTCACCACGAGCTTGAGCCTGTCAATCATTGGCTGCGTCGTGAACGGTCCGGGCGAGGCCCTGATGACCGACATCGGCTTTACGGGCGGTGGGGCCGGGTCTGGGATGGTCTATCTTGCGGGCAAGCAAAGCCACAAGTTGGGAAATGAGGCGATGATCGACCACATCGTTGAACTGGTGGAAAAGAAGGCCGCAGAGATCCGGGCAACCGAGGAAGCCGAAGCGGCCGAGTGACGCCTCTTTATGAATTCGCCCTCAGAATCAATGCTCTGAGGGCGAAATGTAATGTTAAATCTTACGTCTTGGCTGCGGCGAGCTCGTCGGCAATGGGCTTTGCGCTTAGCCAGCCCGCTGTTCCTTGACGATCTGGCGCATGCCATCCAGCGGCACGTAACCGCGCAGCATGGTGCCGTCGATCACAAAGGTCGGTGTTCCATTGATCTCCATCGTGGTGGCAAGGGCGTGATTGGCGTCGATTATGGCCATCACTTCGGGCTTTTTCATCTGTTCGGCAATCGCATTGGCATCGTGGCCCAGATCAGAAGCCAGCCGCGCCAGCGTTTCCGGCGTTGCATCCCCGCGCAAGGTGATCAAGGCATCGTGGGCCGCCTTATAGGCGTCATCGCCATAAAGTTGGCGCACCGAGATTGCGAATTTCGACGACAGCAAGGATTGCTCACCTAGGATCGGGAATTCTTTGAGGATAAAGCGGATATTGCCATCGGAATTGACCAGCTCTGCCACCTCGTCATGCGCTTTGCGGCAGTATCCGCAGCGGTAATCAGTGAATTCAACCACCGTGATATCGCCATCAAGATTGCCACCCACCCAAGAATTGGCATCATCAAAGATCTGGGCGGCATTGTCGGTCAAAATCTGTTGGTCGCGCTCCGCAGACTGGTTTTCCTGACGGTCTTGCAACACGCTCATGGCCTCGACCAAGACCTCTGGATTTTCCAGAAGATAGGCGCGAACCTCGGCACGAAATGCCTCACGCTCGGGATCAGTCATTTCGGCAGAGACGGCCGTCGTGCCAAGCAAAAGGGCAATCAGTCCGAAAAGGGGGGCACGCATGGCAGTCTCCGTCATTGCACGAATTGGTTGGGCGGGAATGGTCAGGGTTGACCTTTGTCCCGCGAACCGGGACACATCGGCGTGAACAATAAGGGGGACTGCATGCGAAGTTCAAGCCGGGGCGACGTTGATCCCTTCATTGTGATGGATGTCATGGCGCAAGCGCGGGCGATGGAGGCGGCGGGCCACAAGATCATCCATATGGAGATCGGCCAACCCGGAACCCCAGCGCCTGCCGCTGCCCGAGACGCATTGGCGCGGCATATGGGCCAAGATGCGCTTGGCTATACCGTCGCCCTTGGTCTGCCCGCGCTGCGGTCCGGGATCGCGGCCCTGTATCAGCGGTGGTATGGCGTTGATCTGGACCCTGCGCGGGTGATTGTCACGGCAGGGTCTTCGGGCGCCTTCGTGCTGGCCTTCACCGCGCTGTTTGACGCAGGCGATCGCGTGGCCTTGGGCGAGCCCGGCTATCCAAGCTATCGCCAGATCCTCAAGGCCCTGTCGCTGGAGCCTGTGGGCATTCCGTCGGCCAGCGAGAACCGTTTGCAGCCTGTGCCGCAAGATGTGGCCGGGGTTGCCGATCTGGCGGGGCTGATCGTGGCCTCGCCCGGCAATCCCAGTGGCACGATGCTGGATCGTGACGCGCTTGCCGCCCTTATGGCGCATTGTGCCAGCCGTGATATCGCCTTTATCTCGGACGAGATCTACCATGGTCTGCATTACGACCAACGTGCCGTCAGCGCGCTTGAGATCAGCAATCAGGCCTATGTGATCAACTCATTCTCGAAGTATTTCAGCATGACCGGCTGGCGCGTGGGTTGGATGGTGGTGCCAGAGGACCATGTGCGCAAGATCGAGCGTCTGGCGCAGAACATGTTCATCTGCCCGCCGCATGCCAGTCAGGTCGCCGCCCTTGCAGCCCTTGACTGCATTGACGAATTGGAGGGCAATCGCGCCGTCTATGCCCGCAATCGCCAGCTATTGCTGGATCGTCTGCCGCAGGCTGGGTTCGTCAAGATCGCGCCGCCGGATGGGGCGTTCTACATCTATGCCGATGTGTCGGATTTCACTAAGGACAGCGTGGCCTTCGCCGCACAGATTTTGCAAGAGGCGGGGGTCGCGGTCACGCCCGGGTTGGATTTTGATCCGCATCGGGGGCGGCAGACCCTGCGCTTTTCCTACGCCGGGGCGACGGAGGATCTGAACGAGGGGATGGATCGGCTGTGCGCCTTTATGGCCGGGCGGATGGGCCGTAAGGGGCACTCTGACGGGGGCGTGATTTGACGACGCCGAGGCCGTCGGAAGAATAAGGGACAGCAGGCAGGGTATGAAGGTGCGCGGCAGTATGGCGATCAGGGCAGTTCTGGCGATGGTCCTTTGGCTTTTGCCGGGTGGACTTGCCGTGGCGCAGGAGCTGTCGGCCCTCGCGAAACTGGTGCCTG
This sequence comes from Paracoccaceae bacterium, assembly GCA_021741245.1. Lineage (GTDB taxonomy): Bacteria > Pseudomonadota > Alphaproteobacteria > Rhodobacterales > Rhodobacteraceae > Pseudotabrizicola. Next base: position 92,995 of record JAIOYF010000012.1, on the reverse strand, counting down.
CTCAGTCGCGGATCGAAGATCGCGCAGATGGCGTCACGATTGACCTTGCCATTACTCAGCCTGTGCCATGGCGTGTGCGCGTCATGGACGACCCGCCGCGCCTTGTGCTTGACACACGTGAGGTGGATTGGACGGGGCTATCCTCGATCGCGCTGGAAAGTGGGGCGATAGAGGCGGCGCGGGCAGGGGTGTTTCGACAGGGGTGGTCAAGGTTGGTGCTGGCGCTGAACGGCCCCTATCTGGTCGAAATGGCAGAAATGTCGACCGATCAAAACCTTCCCCGCGTGCGCCTGACCCTAAGGCCCGCGTCGCAGGAGGCGTTTAGTGCCGCCGCCGCTTTGCCAGAACCCCCGCAATGGGCGCTGCCTGCGGTCAGTGATCTGCCCAAACCTGTTGGGCGGGGCACCGGACCGATTGTGGTGGTACTGGACCCCGGACATGGCGGCATTGATCCGGGGGCAGAGCGCGACGGGCATAAAGAGGCTGACCTTATGCTGACCTTTGCGCGCGAGATGAAAGAAGTTCTGCTGCGCGATGGCCGCTTTTTGGTCGTGCTGACCCGCGATGATGATGTCTTTGTGCCGTTGGAGACGCGGATTTCCATTGCCCGTGCGGCTGGTGCCCATGTGTTCTTGTCTTTGCACGCGGATGCCTTGGCCGAGGGGGAGGCGGTCGGGGCCACACTCTACACGCTGGATGATGAAGCGACGGATGAGGCCGCCCAAGCGCTTGCCGAACGCCATGACCGCGACGATCTGCTTTCTGGCGTGGATCTGACGGCGCAAGATGATCTGGTGGCCACCATTTTGATCGACATGGCCCGCACAGAAACCGAACCCCGTGTCTTGCGCCTTGCTGCGGCACTTGAGGGCGCGATCAAGGGGGCGGGCCTGAAAATGCACCGAAGGCCGCACCAGACGGGCGGGTTTTCGGTGTTGAAATCCCCCGATATCCCTTCGGCCCTTTTGGAGTTGGGGTTCTTGTCTTCGGCGCGGGATATGGCGCGGCTGACGGATGCGGATTGGCGGGCGAAAATGGCGGCGGCGCTGCGTGATGGGCTGGGGTCTTGGGCGGACGAAGATGCCAGCCTGGCCGCGCTGCGCAAGCCATAAGGGACGTGGAAACACTGGGCGGGAGCGTGCCTGTTCACGACCGTTCGTTTTGACCCTAGGCGTCAGCCGCTGTATAAGGCCCGTGCATTGGACGGGGGATAGGGTTTGGTCAGGTTTGTAGGGTCGGTATTCGGCGGGCTGTTCACATTGGTGACAATGGGTGTGCTGTTTGTCGCCCTGTCTGTTGGTGCCATTTTCTACATGTACTCCAGCGACTTGCCCAGCCATGAGCGATTGGCCCAATACACGCCTGCAACGATCAGTCGAATCTATTCGACCGAAGGGCGGATCATTGACGAATTTGCCCAAGAGCGCCGTCTTTTCGTGCCGATCGAGGATGTTCCCGATCTTGTGAAGCATGCCTTCATCAGTGCTGAAGACAAGAATTTCTACACCCACCACGGCTATGACGTGACAGGCATGGCAAGCGCCTTTGTGGATGCCATCAAAAGCCGGGGCCAGAACCTGCGCGGGGCCTCTACCATCACGCAGCAGGTGATGAAGAATTTTCTGTTGTCGGGGGATCGCACGGGCGAGCGCAAGATCAAGGAACTGATCCTTGCCAGCCGCCTTGAAGAAACGCTGAGCAAGGACAAGATCCTTGAACTTTACCTGAACGAGATTTTTCTGGGTCAAAACAGCTATGGGGTGGCTGCGGCGGCGCAGACCTATTTCAACAAGCCGCTGACCGACCTTGCCCCGCATGAAGCCGCGATGCTGGCCGCCATGCCACAGGCCCCAAGTCAATATCACCCGGTGCGCGCGATGAAGCGGGTGACAGAACGGCGCAACTATGTGCTGCGGGAAATGTGGCAAAACGGCTATATCGATGAGGCGACGTATCGGGCGGAAAAAGAGTTGCCGCTGAAATCGGTGCAGAATGGCGATTACCCTGCGTTTCGAGATGCCCTTCCGCCGCGCGACTATTTCACGGACGAAATCCGCCGGCAGCTTTCGGGCACTTTTGGTGAGGAAGAGTTCTTTGGCGGTGGTTTGTCGATCCGGGCAACGGTGGATTCCGACCTTCAGGCCGAGGCGGCAAAAGCCCTGCGCCGAGGGTTGGAGCGGTATGACCGTGGTCTCGGCGTATGGCGGGGCACGGGCAAGACCATAGCCCCTGACCAATTGGGTTCGGAGCAGGCTTGGCGCGATGCGCTTTTGGCAACAGATGTTCCACGGGATATCGCAGGTTGGCTTCCGGCGGTTGTGCTGGAGGTGGGGGATCGTTCCGCACGCATCGGGATTGAGTCAGAACCCGAGAATGCAGATGGCCATTTCATCCCGGCAGATGACGTGACATGGGCGCGCAAGCGACAGGCGGATGGCAAACTGGGGCCAAAGGCAAAGCGCGCCGGGGATTTGGTTGATGTCGGCGATGTTGTCCTTGTCCGGGCTGTGACGGATGACAAGACCGGCAACTTCGTCCGCTGGTCATTGCGCCAAGTGCCCGGAGTGCAAGGCGGGTTCATGGCGATGGACGTCGTCACCGGTCGGGTTTTGGCCATGCAGGGCGGCTTTTCCTATCAGGATTCGGTGTTCAACCGCGCCACACAGGCAGCCCGGCAGCCCGGTTCCAGCTTTAAGCCGTTTGTCTATGCCGCAGCCTTGGACAGTGGCTTTACCCCGGCAACCATCGTCGTTGACGCCCCGATCGAGGTGAACACCCCACAGGGCCTATGGCGCCCCAAGAATGCGTCAAACAAGTTCTACGGGCCGACAACCATCCGCACCGGGATCGAACAGTCGCGGAACCTGATGACCGTGCGGATTGCCGAAGAGATCGGTATGGATACGGTCGCGGGCTATGCCGAACGCTTTGGCGTTTACGACCGGATGGATCCGTTTTTGTCCAATGCGCTTGGGTCTCAGGAAACCACGCTGTTTCGGATGGTTGCAGCCTATGCGATGTTCGCCAATGGCGGTGAGCGGGTCGAGCCGACGCTGGTTGACCGCGTCCAAGATCGCTTTGGCCGCACCGTCTATCGCCACGATCAGCGCCTTTGCGAAGATTGCCAATTGGCCAGCCTGAATGCCGGGGATGCGCTGAACATCGTTTCCAAGCGGGAGCGCGTGATTGATGCCATCACCGCCTATCAGTTGACCTCGATGATGGAAGGCGTGGTCAAGCGCGGGACGGCGCGCGGCGTGAACCTGCCTGTGCCTGTTGCGGGCAAAACCGGCACCACCAATGACGCCAAGGATGTTTGGTTCATCGGCTATACCTCCAATATCGTGGCTGGCTGCTATATCGGCTATGACCAACCGCGCACCCTTGGCTCTGGCGCATCTGGTGGCGGATTCTGCGGCCCGGTTTTTGAACAGTTCATGGGTCAGGCGATCAAAAAATATGGCGGGTCCAAGTTCAAGGTGCCGCCGGGGGGCTATTTCATCAGCATCGACCGTTTCTCTGGTGCCCGTCTGTCGGATGGGGCAACGGGCGACAATGTTGTGGCTGAATACTTCCGCGAAGGCGAAGAGCCGATCTTTGGCCTTGGGGCGCTGGTCGACGGCGGCTTCTCGATGGGGGGCAATCTGCCGCTCTTTGCCTATGGCGAGGTGGATCAGGGCTCCAGCAGCGCCACGGTCACAACGGCGACGGGCGAGAGGAAAATCGTCCCCAAGAAAGCCGATTTTGGCACGCTCAGTTCCGGCGGGCTTTATTGACATCCATTCTGACCTGCGCAGGACATGGGGCCTCTCTTGTCGTGCGCCGGTCTTTTCGCTAATGACGCGGGACATCGCCCGAAGGAAAGACAATGCGCGCCGAGACGCTGAACAACATTGCAGTCGTTGAGAAATCACTGAAGCTTTTGGCGCAGCGGATGGATTGGGAAACTGCACCGCATCGCCTTGAGGAATTCAACGCGATGATCGAGGACCCAAACCTGTGGAACGATGCGGCCAAGGCGCAAAAACTGATGCGTGAGCGTCAGGCGTTGCTGGATTCCATCTCTACCTACAAGATGATCGATCAAGGTTTGCGCGACAATGTCGAGCTGATCGAACTTGGCGAGATGGAGGGCGACGATGAGATCGTGACCGAGGCCGAGGCCGCGTTGCGCGCCCTTGTGCCCGTTGCCGCCGCCAAAGAGCTGGAGGCCCTGCTGGACGGTGAGGCCGATGGCAACGACACCTTCCTTGAAATCAACTCGGGTGCCGGCGGCACGGAAAGCTGTGACTGGGCCAGCATGCTGGCGCGGATGTATGTCCGTTGGGCCGAGAAAAAGGGCTACAAGGTCGAGTTGCAGTCCGAAAGTGCTGGCGAAGAGGCGGGGATCAAATCGGCGGCCTATAAGATTTCGGGCCACAATGCCTATGGCTGGCTGAAATCGGAAAGCGGCGTGCATCGCTTGGTGCGCATCTCGCCCTATGATTCCGCCGCGCGTCGCCACACCTCTTTCAGTTCTGTTTGGGTCTACCCTGTGGTCGATGACAATATCGAGATTGTCGTGCCCGATAATGAGATCAGGATTGATACCTATCGATCATCCGGGGCGGGCGGGCAGCACGTCAACACCACTGACTCGGCCGTGCGGATCACCCACTTGCCCACCGGGATCGTGGTGACAAGTTCGATGAAGTCGCAGCACCAAAACCGTGAAATTGCAATGAACGCGCTGAAATCCCGCCTCTATCAACAAGAGCTGGATCGCCGGAATGCTGTGGTAAATGCCCAGCACTCTGCCAAGGGGGATGCGGGTTGGGGCAATCAGATCCGGTCCTATGTGCTGCAGCCCTATCAGATGGTCAAAGACCTGCGCACAAGCGTGGAAACCTCTGACACCCAAGGTGTGCTCGACGGTGACCTTGATCAGTTCATGGCGGCCACCCTCGCGCTGGATGTGGCTGGCAAAAGCCGTGCCGAGGCAAATGCCGAGTAATCTGAATTCCCCGACAGTCGGGCCCCGACGGTCGGGAATGCCATGTCTGAGATACAGTTTTGAAACCCATTGCCCTGCGCCTAACCTGAGATAAATCACGGGGAGGTCGGGATGTTGGAGGTTGATCGGCAGGTAGAGGCGGGCGAGCCGCGTCCGCTTGTTCAAACGGTTCGGATGGCGGACCTGTGGGCCTGTCTTGGGGCCGGGTGGCGCGACTTTACCAAGGCACCGCTCTTTGGCCTCTTTTTCGCTGGCGTCTACATCTTTGGCGGATGGCTGATCACTTGGGCGGTCATGGCCGAGGGGCAGTTCTGGTGGGCGGTGATTGCCGGAACCGGCTTTCCCATCCTTGGCCCCTTTATCGCATGTGGCTTTTACGAGGTATCGCGACGGCTGGAGGGTGGGCAAACGCTGGTCTGGCCAGAGGTTCTGGGCGTGGTCTTGCGGCAAAAGGATCGACAGATCCCGTCAATGGCGGCTGTGATCGTGGTGTTCTTTCTGTTTTGGAACTTCCTTGCGCATATGATCTTTGCCCTGTTTTTGGGGCGGATCAGCCTTGTGAATGTCACCACAAGCCTTGATGTGTTTTTCACGATCAACGGCCTGATGATGCTCTTGATCGGTGGGGCCATCGGCGCTGTTCTTGCCGGGCTGCTTTATGCGCTGACGGTGATCAGCCTGCCGCTGTTGCTGGACCGTGAGGTTGATTTCATCACAGCGATGCTGACCAGCCTTGGTTTGGTGGTGGAAAACCCCGGCGTCATGCTCAGTTGGGCCGCCACGATCGGCGTGCTCTTGGTGCTGGGGATGCTGCCGGGCTTTTTGGGCCTGTTCTTTGTGCTGCCGCTTTTGGGCCATGCAACCTGGCATCTGTACCGCGTGGCCTTGGCGGCAGCGCCGCGTTAAGCGCATCAAAAAAGGCGCCCGACAGGGGCGCCTTTTTATTGGTGACCACGGTGGTGTGGATTACACGCCGTCGGTTGGTTTGGTTGCGGGCGCGGTCAACTGGGGTTGAGGGGAAGGGGGCGCGATTCGCCCCTGTGCCAGCGGATCGTCCTGCCGTTGGACGGAACCCTCGAAATGCGCGCCCGATTCGATGGCGATGGTCTTGTGGATGATGTCGCCCTCAACCCGTGCGGTTGCGGTCAGACGGACTTTCAGGCCACGGACACGGCCGATCACGCGGCCATTGACCACGATATCATCGGCGATGATTTCCCCCCGGATTGTCGCGGTTTCCCCGACAGTCAACAAATGGGCGCGAATATCACCCTCGACCGTGCCTTCGACCTGGATATCGCCGGTGGTGCGCAGGTTTCCGACAATCGTCAAATCAGACGAAAGGATCGACGCGGATGCTTTGCCCTTGGGGGCCGTTGGCGTGAAGTCCATGCTGGGTTTTGCCGCTGTTTCGGGGGCCTTTGGCTTGTCGTCTGCCTTTGGCCCGGGTTCATTGATTCGGCTCTTAGAAAACATGGTTCGCTGCCTTTATGAAGGTCATCGGATTCACGGCTCTGCCGCCGATGCGGATTTCGTAGTGTAAGTGCGTGCCGGTAGACCGGCCGGAATTGCCCATATCACCAATTCTGTCGCCGCGCGATACCCTATCGCCTACGTTGACACGGATCGCCGACAAATGAGCATAGCGCGTTTCGATTCCGAATTCATGCTTGATCTTTACCAGTCGGCCATAACCTGAATCCCATCCCGCGTGCACCACAACACCCTCGGCCGTGGCATGGACGGGCAGGCCATAAGCGCCCGCCATATCCGTGCCCTCATGCATCCGGTTTCCGGCCCCTTTGGGGTCGCGACGATAGCCAAACCCAGAGGTCCAGCGGAACGCGCCTTTGACCGGCATCGCAAAGGGGGCCTTGAAGGCCGCCAGACGATACAGGTTCATCCGGTCAAGGCCCTGCAAGATGGCATTTGCACGGGTTTGATCGGCATTGGCCTCGGCCCCCTTGGTGGACAGCTTGATCGGCGTCAGCGGCCCGCCTTGGCCCGAATACCCGCGGCGCACCTGATTGAGCAGCTCATCAGGCGACATGCCCGCCTCGCGGAACATCTTGTCCAGCGGTTCCATGGAGACGGAAACGGCCTCTTCGAGTTTTGAAAAGATCTCGTTGTTGCGGGCCATAAGGGCCTTCTTTTCCGAGTTGATGACATCGGCCCGCGCGGCAGCCCGCTCGGCCATGTCTTCCATCTGATCGCGTTCTTGTGCGGTCGAAGACAGGGCGTCCGCCAGAATATCCACGGTGGCCATGGCATCTTGTGCCCGACCCGCATCTGTTTTCTTGGTCCCGGTTTGCGAGGCAAGGGCAAGGGTCGCGGCCTCGGTCTGTTCACGGGCCTCGTCGCGTTCCTTGATCGTGCGGCGCAGGGTGTTTTGGATCACGTCGATGCCGGTTTCAAGTTCCCGCCGCCGATCCTCGGAGGCCAAAAGACGCCCCTGCATCGCGGCCACTTGTTCCAGCGCCAAGTTAAACCGCTCTTGTGCGCGGGCGGCCTCATCTGCGCGGGCATCGCGATCTTGGCTGAGCGAGGTCAGGCGCTGTTCATAAAGCACCTGCTGGCGTTGTGCCTGATCGCGGCCCGATCCTGCCGATATCGCATCCATAAGAATGATGGCCGTCGCAAGGATGGTCCAGGCAAGGGCCACGGTCCCCCCCGTCAGCGCCACCGCCTGAGTCACAGGGCGCAGGCGAATGAAGCGGGTTTCACTGTCTGATTTCAGGAAAAGACGCTGTTCGGGAAAGTACCGCTCCAGCGCCGTGTTTATGCGATATTCTAGGCGCGTGAGCACGTGGTGAGGATCCGTTCTTTGCCTTTAGGGCGCAGTCGCGCCAAAACCTTGCACCCAGAAGCGGGCCATCAACAGGTCCCCCATGCTTGGGTGTGCACAGGGTGTTGTATGATTAGCCAAGCCCTTTTTACATCGCAACAATTTTGACCAGAGGTGGCGCTTTTCGGGTGAGGCAACGGGGCAAATCGGCGGTATTTTGCCGAAAACGCAGGGTTACCCCCTTGTTTCGGCGGGCTTTGCCTCCGTCAGGGGCCAATAGAAATCGGGTGGCATGCCGGCATCGGCGCGCTTTTCCTCATTGAACGGCGGCTTCAGGGTGCCGTGGAAGTAGCGGCGGACCAAGCTATGAAACACCTCTTTCGGGTCGGTTCCATCACGACCACACAGCCAGTTGAACCATTTCGAGCCATAGGCGACGTGGGCGACTTCCTCGCCGTAAATCACCTCAAGGGCGGCAACGGCCTCGGTCGCGCCAGCCTTTTTGAAAAGCTCGATCATCCCCGGAGTCACGTCCAGCCCACGCGCCTCCAGCACCATTGGCACGACTGCGAGGCGACCATGCAGATCATGGGCGGTATCGGACGCCGCGCGCCACATGCCGGCATGGGCGGCCATCGCGCCATAGTGACTGCCCATCCCCTCAAGGCAATCGCAGATCAGATTGAAATGCTTTGCTTCTTCATCCGCCGACTTTACCCAATCATCATAGAATCCGATGGGCATGGGGTGATCTGAGAAGCGGGCGATGATGTCCCAATGCAGGTCAACCGCGTTCAACTCGATATGTGCCACGGCATGCAGCAACGCGATGCGCCCAACCTCGGACCCCGGTCTGCGGCGTGGCACATCATTTGGGTGCAACAATTCGGGTTTTTCGGGACGTGCGGGCATGTCGGGCGGCAAGGCGTGGCCGATGGGCAGCGCCTCTCCGACTGCACGCGCGGCAAACCAGCGGGCAGCATGGCTGCGGCTAAGGGCGGTCTTTGCGCGCCCGTCGGCGGTGGTCAGAACCTCCACCGCCATTTGTGCTAGACTGTCAGCCATTCAGCGCACGTGCGGCGGCCAGCACCTCATCGGCATGACCTTTGACAGACACCTTGTTCCAGACCTGTGCCACGGTGCCGTCCCCGGCGATCAAAAGTGTGGTGCGTTCGATGCCCTGATAGGTTTTGCCATACATGCTTTTCTCAACCCAGACGCCATAGTCTTCGCAGGTCTGTCCCTCTTCGTCGGATGCGAGGATGATCGAAAGGCCGTATTTTTTGCAAAACTTGTCATGCTTTGCGGCGCTGTCTTTGCTGATCCCGATGACTGTCGTGCCCGCGGCGGCAAATTCCGCAAGACGGGCCGAGAAATCTTGTGCCTCAAGCGTGCAGCCGGGGGTGTCATCCTTGGGGTAAAAGTACAAAACGACCTTGCCGGGTCTGAGGGCAGACAAGGTGACACTTGCCCCACCATCGCGCGGAAGCGTGAAATCAGGGGCGGGCGTTCCTAGGATTGGTGTTTGGGCAGGCATGGGCGGCTCCTTGCTAAATGGGTCAAGACCCTTTGCGTTTTAGTTGCCTATCCGCGAAGATAAAGGCAAGCCCGCGCAATAAGCGGGAAAAGGGGCATAAAGGTTGGGATGGCGGATGGCCGGGGTTCATGACTGACGAAACGGCTTTGGGGCGCAACCCAAAGGAACCCGTTGAAAACGGTGATGCTGACCTGCCCGCAGGCGACAGCACGGAGAACGCGTGCCCGGAGCAGATAGCACAAACAGCGGATCAGATTGACGGGATCGTAAGCGACGACTCCCCAGACACCCCCTTGCCAAGACCACGTCGAAGGACCGCTGTCATGTCGGCGGGTAAGACGGCAGGTCGCCATGTTGGCCGAATTGGCTTTGTTTTGTTGGTTGTAAGCCTGCTTTTCGCAGGGGTTGCCATCGTTGGTATCTTGGCGCTGACAGGGCGGCCCATCGGTCTGCCAGTTTGGGCGGTGGCCGAGGTGGAGCGCCGCGTAAATGACGCGCTGGACACCAATCTGGCGGGGGCGGGTGTCTCTATCGGGGCAATTGAGGTTATGGTGGAGGCCGATTGGACACCGCGCCTTCGGCTGGAGGATCTTCGGTTTTTGCAGGGGCAAGGCACCACCTTGTTTGCCTTGCCAGATCTGCGGGTGGCTTTTGATCCGGCGGCCTTTGTCACCCAAGGCGCGCTTCTGCCTACCCGTCTGCGGCTGATTGGGGGAAATATCGCGCTGAAGCGGCAGTTGGACGGCACGCTTGACCTGCGCTTTGGCAATAACGGTGGCGGGCCGCCCATTGACGGCCTGACGGGGCTGCTAGCGGCCATTGATACCGGTTTGCAAACGCCATTTCTGTCGCAACTCAAAGGGATTGAGGCCGAAGCGGCGTCTTTGACGATTGAGGATGCGCGCTCGGGCCGGGTGTGGAATGTCGGGGATGGGCGCATTCTTTTGGAAAACCGCCCGGATAGCTTGGCCGCCGAACTTGGGTTGACGCTTGTGGGCGGGGGGGCGGCCCCTGCGCAGGCGCTTGTGACGATGATCCACCCCAAAGGGCAGGCACAGGTGCGCCTCACGGCAACCTTTGACCGGGTCGCGGCGAGCGACATTGCCCTTCAGGCCCCTGTTCTGGCGTGGCTTTCGGTTCTGGATGCGCCCATCTCGGGGCGGATTGCAGCCGAGATTTCCGCCCAAGGCGTCACCGCTCTGGACGCCGAGATGCAGATTGCGGCCGGAGCCCTGCGCCCCGATCAGGTCGCGCGCCCCATCGCCTTTGACGGGGTGACGATGCGGCTGGGCTATGACCCCAGCCTGGGCCGCATTGCCCTTACGGACCTGACGGTTGACAGTTCCAGCCTGCGGCTAAAGGCCGTGGGCCAAGCCTTTCCCTTGGGGGCGGATGGCGCAATCCTGAGTGGCCCGCTTGGCGGGCGTCTGCCAACAGCTTTTATGGGGCAAGTTGAGATCCGCGAGGCGCAGATTGACCCAGATGGTCTTTTCGAGCGGCCGTTGGTCTTTACCAAGGGGGCGATGGATGCCCGACTGACGCTTGACCCCTTTCGCCTTGATATCGGCCAGATCGCCTTGATCGAGGAGAAGGGGCGTCGTTTGTCCTTGTCTGGCAAGGTCGGAGTGCAGCCCGATGGCTGGCAGGTGGCGCTTGATCTGGGGCTGGATGCGATTGCCCATGACCGTTTGCTGCAACTTTGGCCAAGGGCCTTGGTCAAAGGAACGCGCGAATGGGTTGGACAGAACGTCGCCAAAGGCCTGCTGACGGATGTGAAAGCCGCCCTTAGGATCGTGCCGGGACAAGAGCCACGCCTATCATTGGGCTATGAGTTTGACGGGGCTGAGGTCACCTTTCTGCGGACCCTGCCGCCAATCCGGGACGGTAGTGGTCGATCTTCGATCGAGGGCGCCACCTATACGCTGGTATTGGACAAGGGCACCGTGGAGGCGCCCATCGGGGGCGACATCGCAGTGGCGGGATCCGTCTTCACCGTGCCTGACATCTTGGCCAAACCGCCACGGGCCGAGATTCGCCTGAAGACCGAAAGTGCGATCACAGCGGCGCTGTCTCTTTTGGATTTGCCCCCCTTTGGCTTTATGACAAAGGCAGGTCTTCCGGCGGATCTGGGCAAGGGGCGCGCCGTTGTGGATACGGTTCTTTCGCTGCCCTTGGTGCGGCGAGTGGAGCTAAAGGATGTAGATTACCGCGTCTCGGGATCGCTGCTGACAGTGTCTTCGACAGTCTTGATCAAGGGAAAGACGGTTTCTGCCGAGGCGCTTTCCTTGCAGGCGGACCCCACGGGGTTGCAGATTTTTGGCAAGGGCACGCTTGGCAAGGTTCCCTTCGATGTGACCTATTCCCAAGGATTTTCGGCGCAAGACAAGGGGCAAAGCCGGATTGAGGGCAAGATTGATCTGTCCCCCGCCACGGTTGCGGAATTTGGCTTGGGATTGCCCGATGGCATGGTGCGTGGAACGGGCCGGGCCGATCTGACAATCGCGCTGCAAAAGGGCGCGCAGGGAACGCTGAAGCTCAGCTCTGACCTCGCCGGGCTTGACCTGAGCTTGCCCCAGATCGGCTGGTCAAAACCTGCAGGTGGGCGCGGCACTTTGGAGGTTGAGGCGACCCTTGGCCAACCGCCGCAAATCTCGCGGCTGCGGCTTCAGGGGGCGGGGTTGGATGCGGTTGGCTCCATTGATCTGCGCAATGGCGGCGGGTTGGAACGGGCGCGATTTACCCGCGTGACGCTGAACGATTGGCTTGATGCGCCTGTCGATCTTGTCGGGCGTCAGGCGGGGCAGGCGCCGGATGTTGTTCTTGCAGGCGGCACGGTCGATCTGCGTCGGTTTGACCGCCCCGCTGGGTCTGGTCAGGGGGCGGGATCGGGTGGCACCTTGCGGCTGGGACTGGATCAGTTGATCGTCAGTGACGGTATTCGCCTGACAGGGTTTCGGGGGGATTTCAATCAAAGGCAGGGGTTCAGCGGCACCTTTCAGGCCCGCGTGAATGGCGAGGCGGCGGTGACGGGAACGGTGATCCCGGCGCGAAATGGCCTTGCGGTGCGTGTTCAATCCGCCGATGCGGGCGCAACGCTGCGATCTGCGGGCATCTTTTCCAGCGCGCGGGGGGGGGCATTGGATATGCAACTGACCCCAAGGGCACAAAATGGCCATTATGATGGCCGGGCGACGATCCGCAATGTCAGGGTGCGCGACGCCAATGTTCTGGCAGAATTGCTGTCTGCGGTCTCTGTCGTGGGGATGCTGGAGCAACTGAATGGCGAAGGCATCCTTTTCGGGGATGCGAGTGCCGAGTTCATCATAACGCCGCAGGCCATCGAGATTTCGCGCGGCTCTGCCATTGGGGCATCGCTTGGGGTCTCCATGGCGGGGCTTTATGGCACGCAAACCAAAAAGCTGGCCTTGCAGGGGGTGATCTCTCCGGTCTATCTGCTCAACGGCATCGGGGCGGCTTTGACGCGAAAGGGGGAGGGATTGTTTGGTTTTAACTATGCCCTTCGCGGCACGTCGGACAATCCTCAGGTGCAGGTAAACCCGCTGTCGATCCTGACGCCGGGGATGTTCCGCGAGATTTTCCGCCGCCCAGCCCCCGAATTGAGACGCCAAAGCCAATGAAACTTTCCGATTTCGACTTTGATTTGCCAGAGGCACTGATCGCGACCCGCCCGGCGCGGCCCCGCACCTCTGCGCGGTTGCTCCTGGCCGAGGGCGACGCGATTTCTGACCGCCATGTCAGCGATCTGATCGACATTTTTCGTCCCGGTGACAGGCTGATCTTGAACAACACCCGCGTCATTCCCGCCCGTCTGACAGGGTATCGTGCGCGGGGTGACGCCCGGGCCAAGATTGAAATCACCCTGATGGAACCCGCCGCCAGCGGTTGGCGTGCGATGGCCAAGCCGCTGCGCAAGCTGAACATCGGCGAAGTGATCGTGTTTTCGCCCGCGCTCTCTGCCGAGGTGGTCGAGAAATCTGACAGCGATCTTAGACTTGTCTTCAACCTGTTGGGCGTGGATTTTGACACAGCCCTTGCGCAGGCGGGCGCGATGCCCTTGCCGCCCTATATCGCGGCCAAGCGCGCCCCGGATGCGCAAGACTGGGATGACTACCAAACCGTCTTTGCCCGCCATGCGGGAGCCGTTGCGGCGCCGACGGCCAGTCTGCATTTTGACGAGGCCCTGCTGCGGGCCTTGGTGGCCAAAGGGGTTGGCCTGACCGAAGTGACCTTGCATGTGGGGGCGGGCACCTTCCTGCCGGTCAAGGTTGATGACGTGACCACCCACAAGATGCACGCCGAATGGGGGCAAGTCAGCGCCCGCGCGGTCGAGGAGATTGCCGCCACCAACGCCGCAGGTGGCAGGGTGATCCCCGTGGGCACGACCGCCCTGCGCCTGATCGAGGCCGCAGCACAGGGCGGAACCCTTCTGCCGTGGGAGGGGCCCACGGATATCTTTATCTACCCCGGCTTTCGCTTTCAGGTCGCCGATGCCTTGATGACCAACTTTCATCTGCCGAAATCAACCCTGATGATGCTGGTATCTGCCCTTATGGGCAAAGATGTGATCGACCGCATCTATGCCCATGCCATCAACACGGGCTATCGTTTCTTCAGCTATGGTGATTCCTCCTTGTTGATTCCCGACAAGGGGCGGATGACCCCGCCTGCTGGGTCGCTGTGATCGCGCGATTTGCGGCGACGTCCCAACGAACCGCTTGGTTTTTGAGGGGCATTCAAAGGACACGACCCTATCGTCCAAGCCTACCTTGATCTGGTCGGGTTCTGGCCTTGGGACAGCGCTTTTGTTGACCCTTGGCATGATGCCTATCCTTTATGTTTGTAAGTTAGGCTGGGCCGCAGATCGAACCGAAATCGCGACACCGCGCGAAGCGACCGAATAGCCGCGAAAGGCGAAGAACATGCTGACAGTGCTGCGAAATACATGGGCCCTCTTGCTCGGGCTGGGGCTTTTGATGCTGGGCAACGGCATGCAAGGCACTTTGTTGGGCATTCGTGGCGCGATTGAGCAGTTTTCGACCTTTCAGATGTCGATCGTGATGTCGTGCTATTTCGTGGGCTTCTTGTTTGGGTCACGCATGGCCCCGGAAATGATCCGCAGGGTCGGGCATGTGCGGGTGTTTGCTGCGCTTGGGTCGATGATTTCGGCGGTGCTGATCTTGTATGCGGCCGCACCCGATTGGATCATCTGGGCGGCGCTGCGTGTCTTGATCGGCTTTTCCTTTTCGGGGGTGTATATCACCGCCGAAAGCTGGCTTAACAACGCCTCCACCAATGAGACGCGGGGGCAAGCACTGTCGCTGTATCTGATTGTGCAGATGGTCGGGATTATCGCGGCACAACTGCTTTTGAACGTGGGCGATCCGTCGGGCTATGTGTTGTTCGTGATCCCGTCGGTTCTGGTATCCTTGGCCTTTACGCCCATTTTGCTGTCGGTCAGTCAGGCCCCGGCGTTCGAGACGACGAAACCACTGTCGTTTCGCCAGCTTTATTCGGCCTCGCCGCTGGGCTGCGTGGGGATGTTCCTGTTGGGGGGGGTGTTTTCGGCACAGTTCGGCATGGCCTCGGTCTGGGGCACGCAGGTGGGGTTGTCTGTCGCGGATCTGACGATCTTTGTCTCGGCGATCTATGCCGGGGGGCTTGTGCTGCAATACCCCATTGGCTGGCTGTCGGACCGGATGGATCGGCGCAAGGTTGTGCTTTGGCTGTCCGCATTCGGGGCCTTGGCCTTGATGGTTCCGGTGATTTTTGACCTGCCCTTTGCGGTTTTGGTCTTCGTCGGGGCGCTTGGCGGCGGCGTGTCCAATCCGCTGTATTCTTTGCTTCTGGCCTATGTGAATGATTATCTTGACGGGCCAGATATGGCGGCAGCCTCGGGCGGATTGTTGTTCATCAATGGCTTGGGTGCGATTTCCGGGCCAGTGATTACGGGTTGGCTGATGGGGGCGATTGGGCCGAATGGGTTTTTCCTGTTTATGGCAATCTTGTTCGGCGTTCTGGCGGTCTATGCAGCATGGCGGATGACACAACGGCGCACGACACCCGAGGCAACGTCCAGCTATACGGCCGTTTCCCCGTCGGCTTCGCTGGTGGCGGTGGAGACAGCAGCCATGATCGACAATGAAGACCCTGCGCGCAACTAAGGTTGCCTGTTGGCGCGCGGCCTGTCAGGCTGGCAAAAAGCAAGAGGTGCACGATGTCAGACCCTGTCGAAGTTCTCGATTTCTGGTTGGGGGAGATTGGCCCCAGCGGTTGGTATGCTGGCGGAGATGAGATTGACGATGCCATTGCGGTTCAATTCGGTGAATTGTGGGCGGCACTGAACGAAGGCAATCTGGAGCATTGGGTAGATGGTGTGGTCGGTACCTTGGCCTATCTGATCGTGGCCGATCAGTTTGCGCGCAACATCAACCGGGGCAAGGCCGAGGCCTTTGCAACCGACATCCGGGCGCGGGCTGCGGCGCGGCGTGCGCTTGACGAAGGCTGGGATCTTGCCGCGCCAGAGCCTGAGCGGCAGTTCTTTTACATGCCCTTTGAGCATTCCGAGGACCCAGCGGATCAAATCCTGGCGGTTTCCTTGATGGACGAACGCATGCCCGCCTCGCCCGATCTTGCGCTGCATGCCCGTGCGCATCAGCAAATCATCACCCAATTCGGGCGTTTTCCCTTTCGCAATGCGGCCCTTGGGCGCGAAAATACCCCCGAAGAGGCTGCTTTCCTGTCCGAAGGGGGCTATGGGGCCATCGTCCGCCGCCTGCAGTCAAGCCATGCGCCAGACGCATAGGCCTGCGGCGCGGTGCAAGTTGCTCCGGCTTAAAAAGTAGTTTAATGGCAAACTAATTTCTAACGGGAGGGAAATGATGGCTGCGCAGAACTTCGACGTGATCGTGATCGGGGCTGGACCCGGGGGCTATGTGGCGGCCATTCGGGCCAGCCAGTTGGGTCTGAAGGTCGCGATTGTCGAACGAGAGCACTTGGGCGGCATTTGCCTGAACTGGGGATGTATCCCCACCAAAGCAATGTTGCGCAGCGCCGAGGTGTTTCATCTGATGGAGCGGGCCAAGGAATTTGGCCTTGGGGCCACGGGGATTTCTTATGACCTGCCGGCCGTTGTGGCCCGCAGCCGTGCCGTGGCCAAGCAACTGTCGGGCGGCATTGGCCATCTGATGAAAAAGAACAAGGTCGCCGTCTTTATGGGGGCCGCAACGCTGCCCAAAAAGGGAACGGTCGCGGTCAAGACCGACAAGGGTACCGAAGAGTTGACGGCGAAATCCATCATCCTTGCCACGGGCGCGCGGGCGCGCGAATTGCCGGGGCTGGAGGCGGATGGCGATCTGGTCTGGTCCTACAAGCATGCCCTTGTGGCCAAGCGGATGCCAAAGCGGCTGCTGGTCATTGGCTCTGGGGCAATCGGGATCGAATTTGCCAGCTTCTTCAACACACTGGGCGCAGATACCACGGTGGTTGAGGTGATGGACCGCATCCTTCCCGTAGAGGACGCCGAGATTTCTGCCTTTGCTAAAAAGCAATTCGTCAAGCAAGGCATGAAGATCATGGAAAAGGCGGCGGTCAAAAAGCTGGACCGCAAGCCGGGCGTGGGCGTCACTGCGCATATCGAGGTGAACGGCAAGGTCGAGACGCAAGAGTTCGATACCGTGATTTCGGCCGTGGGTATCGTGGGCAACGTCGAAAACCTTGGGCTGGAGGCTTTGGGCGTCAAGATCGACCGCACCCATGTGGTGACGGACGAATATTGCCGCACCGGGGTTGAGGGGCTTTATGCCATCGGCGATATCGCAGGCGCGCCATGGCTTGCACACAAGGCCAGCCACGAGGGCGTAATGGTCGCCGAATTGATCGCGGGCAAGCATCCGCATCCGATCAAGCCAAACTCGATTGCCGGCTGTACCTATTGCCAGCCGCAGATCGCCAGCGTTGGTCTGACCGAGGCAAAGGCCAAAGAAGCGGGCCATGACATCAAGGTGGGTCGCTTTCCTTTCATCGGCAATGGCAAGGCCATCGCCTTGGGGGAATCCGAGGGCATGATCAAAACCGTGTTTGACGCCAAGACGGGCGAGCTTTTGGGCGCGCATATGGTCGGGGCCGAGGTGACGGAGCTGATCCAAGGCTATGTCATCGGCCGCAGTCTTGAGACGACCGAAGAGGATCTGATGAACACCGTCTTCCCGCATCCGACCCTGTCAGAGATGATGCATGAGGCGGTGCTGGATGCCTATGGCCGGGCGATCCACATCTAATAATCCCGATCACTCATCCCACAGGCCGATAGTTGGTCCGCCATCAGGCGGATCAGCACGGCCTCACGCGTCAGGCCGTGCTGCATAAGGTAGCTGGCTTGGATCTGATAGGCCTCCCCCTCCAGTGCGGCGGGACAGGGCATCGTCTTGTCCCGGCCTGCCTGAAACTGTGCGGCATGCACCAATTCATGCAGCAAATAGCTTTGGCCGTAAGCCGAGGTCAGATCAAGGTCGGGTGCAAGCGCAATGGCCCCGGTCAGCGGATCGTATGCGCCCGCCTGTGATCGTGCCAAACCGGGCTGATCAGGAATGTCGCGCGTAATCCGGGGGCAGCCTTCAAGGGGCGCCAAATACTCATGTTCCGCGATATGGGGGGAAAGGTCACGCACCAAGGCGCAGATCGCATCGTCGGTCAGCGCCTGCGCAGGGGCATCGCACAGGCCAGCTATCGCCACGACAGGGATGTATCGCAGAACCTTCATGATTAAACGATAATATGTCGTGAAATATTTGCAAAACATTTACGTGGCCAGCCTTGCTCTGGCACGGGGGGGCAAATAGGCTCCGCTCAATGAAATACACCGTCTTGCGCAGCCCCGCCGTCGCCATCCTTGCCATCTGGGCCGCCGGGCTGGGGGCTGCTGCACAGTTTGGCAAGATTTCCGTGATATTTGAGGGGCTTCGCCTGCAATACGCCGGGCAGTCTGCGGTGCAACTGGGCTTGATCGTTTCGGTTGTCGGCATGGTCGGTCTGGTCTTTGGCACGACGGCGGGCCTGTTCGTGGCGCGGATCGGGCCGCGCCGGGTGATGGTGGCCTGCCTTGCCATGGGGGCGGGCATGTCGGCGCTGCAAACGCTGGGCCTTGGCTATGGTCTGATGATCGCAAGCCGGGTGGTTGAGGGGGCGTCGCATCTTGGGATTGTTGTGGTTGGCCCGACATTGATCGCCGCCTTGGCGTCAGATCGGTATCGCGGCCTAGCCATGACGCTGTGGAGCAGCTTTTTCGGGGTCAGTTACGCCTTGCTGGCCCTGTTTGCCGCAGGCGTGATCGCCCGCTTTGGGCCAGAGGGGTTGTTTTGGGGCCACGCTGTATGGATGGTATCCCTTTCCGCAATCTTGTTCCTGATCCTGCCATCCGATCCGAAATCAATGGTCGCGCAGGGGGCCAAGGGCATTCTGGCCCAGCATATCGAGATATATGGATCACCCCGACTGGCCGCACCAGCGCTTGGCTTCTTTTCTTATACCTTCCTTTACGTGGCGGTTCTGACCCTGCTGCCATCCGAGGTGCCAGAGGCGCAGCGCGGCCTTGTCGCGGCGGGGATGCCCTTGATTTCGATCGCGGCCTCCCTGACGCTGGGGGTCTGGATGTTGTCGCAGGTGACGGCAGTGCGACTTGTTCAGATTGGCTATGCCCTCAGCATTCCGGGGTTTGTCGGGCTGGCCCTTGTCTGGGGGCAGGGGCCTGCGATGGCCTTTGCGGCACTTTGGATTGCGGCGTGCCTTGGGCTGGTTCAGGGGGCAAGCTTTGCCTCGATCCCGCAGATCAACGCCGAGGCTTATGATCGCGCGCGCGCGGCAGGGGCCGTGGCGCAAATGGGCAATCTTGGCACCACGACCGGCACGCCGCTTTTGGCGGCTGTCATGGTCACCTTTGGGCCATGGGGGCTTGCAATCGTGGCGCTTTGTGCCTGTGGCCTTGGGATTGCGATCCAAACCCTTCTTGCGCTGCGACGGCGTGGCATGGCCGCAGTCTAAGCGGCCTGCACCGCACCGCCAGCGGCAACCCAATCGGAGAACCGCTTCATATTGCGCACATCTTGGTAGCCAAGCCGCAGCAACGAGACGCACACGGCCTCTGATCTTGCGCCAACGGCACAGAACACGATGATCGTCTCGGCCTGCGTAAACTTGGTGTCAAACTTGGGCGAGGCCGGGCGGGCCCTTGGGTAGACATCGATTGCCGGGATACACATCGCGCCCTTTGCGGTGCCGCTGTGGTTGATTTCCAAGGCGGATCTCACGTCCAGCATCAGCACTTTTGCGGATTTCTGAAGGGCCATCGCCTCTGGCGCGCTAATACTAGGCACTGGAACTGACATAACACATCCTCAAGTTTGAATTCTTCTTCGTGATAGGCGTGATGCTTTGGCCCGTAAACCCAACCATATGGATAGAGAAACGACAGGGACAGACAGGTCCGATCAGCAGATTTACTGATGTTTTCTTAATGTTCTTGTTTCGGGATTGGAGACTCAGTGAAATACGCCTATCTGTCTGGACGGAACACGGGGTCGGTCATGGCAGAGCAGAAGTTCATCGAAGTGCGCGGCGCGCGCGAGCATAACCTCAAGGGGATCGACGTGGATATTCCGCGCGACCAACTTGTGGTGATTACCGGCCTATCGGGGTCGGGCAAGTCCAGCCTTGCCTTTGATACAATCTATGCCGAAGGGCAAAGGCGCTATGTCGAAAGCCTGTCGGCTTATGCCCGCCAGTTTCTGGATATGATGGGCAAACCCGATGTCGATCACATCAGCGGGCTGTCACCCGCGATTTCGATTGAGCAAAAGACCACCAGCAAGAACCCACGGTCCACTGTTGGCACCGTGACCGAGATTTACGACTACCTGCGCCTTTTGTATGCCCGTGCAGGCACCCCGTTCAGCCCGACCACCGGCCTGCCGATCACCGCGATGCAGGTGCAAGACATGGTGGATGCCGTGATGGCGATGCCCGAGGGCAGCCGCGCCTATTTGCTGGCCCCCATCGTGCGCGACCGTAAGGGGGAATACAAAAAGGAATTCCTTGATCTGCGAAAGCAGGGCTTTCAGCGCGTCAAGGTGAATGGCCAGTTTCATGAGTTGGAGGAGCCGCCAACCCTCGACAAAAAGTTCCGCCATAACATCGATGTGGTGGTGGACCGCATCGTTGTGCGCGAAGGGATTGAGACCCGGCTTGCCGACAGTTTCCGCACCGCGCTGAACCTTGCCGATGGGATCGCCGTAATCGAAACCGCCCCCGCAGAGGGCGAGGGCGAGCGGACAACCTATTCCGAGAAATTCGCCTGTCCCGTCAGTGGCTTTACCATTGCCGAGATTGAGCCGCGCCTGTTTTCCTTTAACGCGCCCTTTGGGGCTTGCCCTGCCTGCGACGGGCTTGGGGTGGAGTTGTTCTTTGACGAACGCCTTGTGGTGCCAGATCAGGGCCTGACCTTGCTGCAAGGGGCGATTGCGCCTTGGGCAAAGTCGAAATCCCCGTATTTCACCCAGACCATTCAGGCGCTTGCCACGCATTACGAATTTGATGCCAAGAAAAAATGGAAAGACCTGCCCGCCCATGTGCAGCAAGTCTTCCTTCATGGCTCAAACGGCGAGGAGATTGATTTTCGCTACGACGAAGGCGGCCGTGTCTATCAGGTGCGCCGCGTGTTCGAGGGGGTGATCCCCAATATGGAACGCCGCTACCGCGAGACGGACAGCACATGGAGCCGCGAGGATATGGAGCGGTTCCAGAACAACCGTCATTGCGGCACCTGTAACGGCTACCGCCTGCGTGAAGAGGCATTGGCGGTCAAGATCGGCGGCCAGCATGTTGGCCAGATCGTGCGCATGTCGATCAGCGAGGCCTTTGCCTGGATCGGAACCGTGCCGGACAACTTGAGTAATCAAAAGAACGAAATTGCCAAGGCCATCTTGAAGGAAATCCGCGAACGTCTGGGGTTCTTGGTCAATGTCGGCCTGAATTACCTGACACTGTCGCGCAACGCGGGCACGCTTTCAGGTGGGGAATCGCAGCGGATCCGCTTGGCCAGCCAGATCGGCTCTGGCCTGACGGGGGTCTTGTATGTGTTGGACGAACCCAGCATCGGCCTGCACCAGCGTGACAATGACCGTTTGCTGACCACGCTGAAAAACCTGCGCGATCAGGGGAACACCGTTTTGGTGGTGGAACATGACGAAGACGCGATCCGCGAGGCCGATTACGTCTTTGACATCGGCCCCGGCGCGGGCGTGCATGGGGGGCGGGTCATCAGCCACGGCACCCCGGCCGAAGTGGCCGCAGATCCTGCCAGCCTGACAGGGCAATATCTATCCGGCACCCGCGCCATTGCGGTGCCACGCGTGCGGCGCAAGGGCAGCGGGAAAAAGCTGACGGTGGTCGGTGCCACGGGCAATAACCTGCAAAATGTGACGGTTGATTTTCCGCTGGGCAAGTTTGTCTGCGTGACGGGCGTCTCGGGGGGGGGCAAATCGACGCTGACCATCGAGACATTGTTCAAAACGGCCGCTGGCAAGCTGAACGGCGCGCGTGAGACTCCGGCCCCTTGTGAGACGATCAAGGGGTTTGAGCATCTGGACAAGGTCATTGATATCGACCAACGCGCCATTGGCCGCACCCCCCGTTCAAACCCCGCCACCTATACCGGGGCCTTTGGGCCGATCCGCGACTGGTTTGCGGGCCTGCCCGAATCCAAGGCGCGCGGCTATCAGCCGGGGCGGTTCAGCTTTAACGTCAAGGGCGGGCGGTGTGAGGCCTGTCAGGGCGATGGTGTTCTGAAGATCGAGATGAACTTTCTGCCCGATGTCTATGTGACCTGCGAAACCTGCAAAGGCCAAAGGTACAACCGCGAAACACTCGAAGTTAAGTTCAAGAACAAAAGCATCGCAGATGTTCTGGATATGACGTGCGAAGAGGCGCAGGTCTTCTTCCAAGCCGTCCCAAGCATCCGCGAAAAGATGGATGCGCTGTGTCAGGTGGGGCTTGGCTACATCAAAGTGGGCCAGCAGGCCACGACCCTGTCAGGGGGCGAGGCGCAGCGGGTCAAACTGTCGAAAGAACTGTCGCGCCGTGCCACAGGCCGGACGCTGTATATTCTGGATGAGCCAACCACGGGCCTGCATTTTGAAGACGTGCGCAAACTGCTTGAAGTGCTGCATGAGTTGGTAGAGCAGGGCAATACGGTGGTGGTGATTGAGCATAATCTTGACGTCATCAAAACCGCCGACTGGATCATCGACATTGGCCCCGAGGGTGGCGATGGCGGCGGGCAGATTGTGGCGCAAGGCACCCCTGAGGACGTGGCCAAGGTGGAGGCCAGCCACACCGGGCGCTATCTGAAAGAGATGCTCAAGCCCCGCAAGGTGGCCGCTGAGTGATCGCAATTCAGCGGACCTTTGCGGGGCACACGTGACGGTGGCTGTCGGTCTGTTACGGCAATCGCCACTGGCGCAACATAAAAGGTTCAAAGGGCGGTCTGAGAACCGCCCCATGGTGTCTTTTGGCAGGCGTCTTTGGGGAGGGACCGCGCTTATCCCTTTTTGTTGGCCCCGCGCGTGGATATCCCCAGCACAGAATAAAGCGGGCAAGACGACATAAACCCAGTCAGCAGCGGGATAATCCCGATCAGCTTGGCATAGTGCCAAGCACCGTTTGTCTGATCAAAGAAAAACCAAACCAGAAGGCCTGCGCCCAGAACGATCCGCAGGATTCGGTCAGTCGATCCGATATTTGTGGTGAACATGATCCGGCCTTTCCTTTCCCGGCACGAGATTGTGCCGGGAATGCCGATATCTTACCATAACACCCGAAAAGATGCCCTGATTTAGGTCAAGTCAGTCCATCTGCTTGAAGTTAAAGGCAGCGCCTTCCTTGATTCCGCTTGGCCAACGCGAGGTGATGGTCTTGGTCCGCGTATAAAAGCGGAACGAATCTGGCCCATGCTGGTTCAGATCGCCGAACGCGGATTTCTTCCAGCCGCCAAAGGTGTGATAGGCCAGCGGCACCGGGATCGGCACGTTGATCCCGATCATACCCACATTCACACGCGCTGCGAAATCACGCGCGGTGTCGCCATCGCGGGTAAAGATCGCGGTGCCGTTGCCATATTCGTGATCCATGGCATAGCCAAGGGCCTCTTCATAGGTTTTGGCGCGCACAGTCGACAGGACGGGCCCGAAGATTTCCTTGCGGTAGATATCCATGTCGGGGGTGACGTGGTCAAACAGATGTGGTCCGACAAAGAAGCCGTCCTCATAGCCCTGCAGATTAAAGCCACGGCCATCGACCACAAGCGTCGCACCTTGCGCCACGCCCGATTCCACCAACTTGAGAATATTGGCCTTGGCTGCAGCGGTGACGACAGGGCCGTAATCCACATCATTGCCAGCGGTATAGGGGCCGACCTTCAGCTTCTCGATCCGGGGGATCAGCTTGGCAATCAGACGGTCTGCTGTCTCGTCACCCACGGGCACCGCGACCGAGATCGCCATGCACCGCTCGCCCGCAGCACCATAGCCTGCGCCCACCAGAGCATCGGCAGCCTGATCCATGTCGGCATCGGGCATGATGATCATGTGGTTCTTGGCACCGCCAAAGCATTGCACGCGCTTGCCGTTGGAACAGCCGCGCCCATAGATATATTCCGCAATCGGGGTGGAGCCGACAAAGCCGATCGCGCCCACGTCGGGGTTGTCCAAAATGGCATCGACCGACTCTTTGTCGCCGTTGATGACCTGCAAGATGCCGTCGGGAAGGCCTGCTTCCTTAAGCAACGCCGCCAGCATCAGGGGCACGCTTGGGTCACGCTCGGATGGCTTAAGGATGAATGCGTTGCCACAGGCAAGGGCCGGGCCCATTTTCCACATCGGGATCATGGCCGGAAAGTTGAATGGCGTGATTCCTGCCGCAACGCCAATGGGTTGGCGCATGGAATACATATCAATGCCCGGGCCTGCGCTATCGGTGAACTCACCCTTCAGCATCTGCGGTGCACCGATGCAGTATTCGATCACTTCCAGCCCGCGCTGAATGTCACCCTTTGCATCGGGGATGGTCTTGCCATGTTCGGACGACAGCGCCTCGGCCAGTTTATCCATGTCGCGGTTCAGCAGGCGTACGAATTCCATCATAACCCGCGCACGGCGCTGTGGGTTGGTGGCCCCCCATTTGGGCTGGGCGGCGGCCGCAGACGCCACGGCGGCATCAAGCTCTGCCTTGCTGGCCAAGGCGACATGTGCCTGCACTTCGCCCGTGGCTGGGTTGAACACATCGGCAAAGCGGCCAGACGTGCCCGCAACCAAAGCGCCATTGATCCAGTGACCGATCTCTTTCATGGGAGTCCTCCTAATTGTTGGCGGCAAGTTACTCTTGCACAAACGCCAGATAAAGCGGCAATATCTCAAAAAGGTTTTGCAAAATTGCAGGGGTTTGGCGTGGATTGGGATGATTTGCGGGTTTTTCTGGCGGTGGCCCGTAGCGAAAGCCTGTCTGGCGCGGGAAAACGGCTGGCGCTGGACCCTGCCACCGTGGGCCGCCGGATCGCCCGGTTGGAAGAGGGGACGGGCACACGGCTTTTTGTCAAAAGCCCCCAAGGCTATGCCCTGACCGAGGAAGGCTCTGGCCTTTTGCCCCATGCCGAGGCGGTTGAGGCCGCGATGGAGGGGGCGGCAGAGGTGATGGCGGGCCAACACACCCTTGGTGCTGGCTTGTCGGGGCAAATCCGCATCGGGGCCCCGGATGGCTGCGCAAATTACCTGCTGCCGCAGGTCCTGACCGAGATTTGCGCCGAAAACCCGGCCTTGGAGGTGCAGATCGTGGCCCTGCCGCGTGTCTTTAACCTGTCAAAACGTGAGGCGGATCTGGCAATCGGCGTCTCCCGGCCCGAGGCGGGGCGGCTGCGGGTGCAAAAGCTGAGCGACTATCGCCTGCATATTGCGGCCTCGGCCGATTATCTGGCGTCAGCGCCGCCCTTGACCTGCATTGATGATCTGAAGGCACATCGGGTTGTGGGATACATTCCCGATATGATCTTTGACAAAGAGCTGGATTATCTGGCGCAGGTGGGCGTCACCTCGGTGCCGATGGCGTCAAACTCGGTTGCGGTGCAGCTTAATTGGCTGCGGGCCGGGGGCGGGGTCGGGGTTGTGCACGATTTTGCGCTGCCCTTTGCACCCGGTTTGCGCAAGGTTCTGACGCGCGAGGTCAGCCTGACACGGTCATTTTGGTTGATCCGGCACGAAGGCGATGCCCGTGTGACGCGCCTGAACCGCTTTGCCGAGGCGTTGGTCCTTGGATTCCGCCGGGAAGTGGTGCGTCTGGAAGCTATGACTTGACAGGACTCGGGCAGAGGAGGACCCTTTTCCTATTTGGAGGAGGTCGAAGATGATTGTTCAACAAATACTGAAGCTGAAAGCAGATGATGGCGTGGTGACCGTGCCGCCCGGCACAGATGTAAGCCACGTGGCCGGGATCATGGCCACCCGCAAGATCGGAACGGTCGTGGTGTCGCAAGACGGCAAGAAAATTCTCGGCATCGTCTCGGAGCGTGACATCGTGGCCGAAGTGTCGCGCAATGGAAATGTCTGTCTGATTGCCCCGATTGAGGCGATCATGACCGCCGACGTCAAGACCTGTGCCTGCAACGATACGTCGGAGCATGTGCTGGAGCAGATGACCCATGGCAGGTTCCGCCATATGCCGGTTGTCGAAAGCGGGCAGTTGGTCGGGCTGATCTCTATCGGCGATGTCGTCAAGGCCCATCTTGCGCATCTGAAAATGGAGAAAGAGGCGCTTGAGGGCATGATCAAGGGGTTCTAGTCGCGGTTTGCCAGCAGCGCTGTCGTGGTTTTCGTGCTTTCGCCCTTGCAACCGGGCGCGCAATAATGTTGCGTGATCGGCAAGTTCGCGAAAGGGGAAGAACCACATGCGCATCGGCCTTTATCCCGGCACGTTCGACCCCATAACGCTGGGCCATATCGACATTATTCAGCGCGCCATGCAGCTGGTGGATCGGTTGGTCATCGGGGTCGCGATCAACCGTGACAAAAGCCCGCTGTTCCCCCTTGAAGACCGGGTTGCCATGGTGGAGGCCGAATGTGCCGCCATCATAGCAAAGACCGGGGGCGAGATTGTCGTTCACCCGTTTGAAAACCTGCTGATCGATTGCGCCCGCGATGTGGGGGCAACGGTGATCGTGCGCGGCCTGCGCGCAGTTGCGGATTTTGAGTATGAATTTCAGATGGTTGGCATGAACCGTGCGCTTGACAGCAGCATCGAGACGGTGTTCATGATGGCCGACGCCCGCAGGCAGGCCATCGCGTCAAAACTTGTCAAGGAAATCGCACGGTTGGGCGGCGATGTGTCAAAGTTCGTCACCCCCCCGGTCGAAGCGGCCCTCAAGACGCGGTATAGCAAACTGCCATAGTGCGGCGTGCCGAGTTGCACAAAAAAGGGGGCCGCACCAGATGGTGACAGCCCCCGACAGACCCTGTTCGTAAATTTAGATCAGTTTACCCATCGCGACGGCCGTGTCGGCCATGCGGTTGGAAAAGCCCCATTCATTGTCATACCACGTGAGGATCGAGCAGAACGTGCCATCCATCACCTTGGTTTGATCCATGTGGAAGATCGAGGAGTGCGGATCGTGGTTGAAGTCGCTTGAGACGTTCTTGAACAGGGTATAACCCAAGATCCCCTTCAACGGCCCGGCATCGGCGGCGGCCTTGATGGCGGCATTGATCTCTTCGACCGAGGTCGCGCGTTTGGCGATGAACTTCAGGTCCACCACGCTGACATTCGGGGTTGGCACGCGGATAGCAAAGCCGTCCATCTTGCCCTTCAACTCGGGCAGAACCAGACCCACGGCCTTGGCCGCCCCTGTGCTGGTGGGGATCATCGACAGGGCCGCTGCACGCCCGCGATAGAGGTCCTTGTGCATCGTATCGAGCGTTGGCTGGTCGCCGGTATAGCTGTGGATCGTGGTCATCATGCCTTTTTCGATGCCGATCACATCGTTGAGCACCTTGGCGACAGGCGACAGGCAGTTCGTGGTGCATGAGGCATTCGAGACGATCAGATCATCTGCTGTCAGCGTGCCATGGTTCACACCATAGACGATGGTTTTGTCTGCATTTTCGCCCGGGGCCGAAATCAGAACCCGCTTTGCCCCGTTTTCCAGATGGGCCTGGCACTTTTCCTTGCTGGTAAAGATACCGGTACATTCCATCACGACATCCACATCGGACCATGGCAGGTCAGCCGGGTTGCGGATGGCGGTCACACGCATCTTGCCCAAGCCTGCGTCAATCCAGTCTTCGCCCGTTGTCACCTCATGCGGGAAGCGGCCGTGCACGGAATCAAAGCGCAACAAGTGTGCGTTGGTTTCGACCGGGCCCAGATCGTTGATCGCAATGACCTCGATATCCTTGCGACCGGATTCGAGGATCCCGCGCAGCACATTGCGCCCGATGCGCCCAAATCCGTTGATGGCAACCTTGACTGTCATGGCAATCTCCTCTGAAGCGACTCGGATGTCAGTTTAGCGCTAACATCTCCAGTTAACGCTGAAAAGCAACCGGAGTTTGACGCGGTCAGCGCCAGAACGCCAACCATTCCACCATATCGGCGAATTTTTTCAAAAGGAACATCATTGCTTGCCCGCCATTGGCAAGCAAATCCGCCGCAATCGCGGCAAGGATCAGGGATCCCAGAATAATGGCCAGCTTGTCCGTCACCGCGTTCCCCTTGATGCCTTTTCACACCAAAGGGTGCAATTGGGTCAATGCAAAAGGCGTCCCATCACCCCGGCCACGTCGGCCATCCGGCAAGAAAAGCCCCACTCGTTATCATACCACGCCAGAACGCGCACCGAACGGCCCACGACCTTGGTCTGATCCGGGGCAAAGATAGACGAATGTGGCGTGTGGTTGAAGTCGATTGAAACCTTGGGTTCGGGATCATAGGACATGACCATGCCCATATAGCCAGCGCAGGCCTCTTGCACGATGCGGTTCACATCCTCAGCCGTCACCGATTTTGCGGCGATAAAGGTCAGGTCAACAGCGCTGACATTGGGGGTGGGCACCCGCAATGCGGTGCCGTCCAGTTTGCCGCGCAGTTCGGGCAGAACCTCGCCCAAGGCCTTGGCGGCACCCGTAGACGTCGGAATCATCGCCATCGCGGCAGAGCGGGCGCGGTATAGATCGGTGTGGCGGCGGTCCAGCGTCGGCTGATCGCCGGTATAGCTGTGGATCGTGGTCATGATGCCCGACTCAATCCCGATGGCGTCATTCAAGACCTTTGCCAGAGGTGCGAGGCAGTTCGTGGTGCACGACCCGTTGGACACAACCAGATGCTCGCCCGTCAGACTGCGATGGTTGACCCCGTAAACGACGGTCATATCGGCGCGTTTGGCCGGGGCAGAAATCAACACCCGCTTGGCGCCCCGGCCTAAGTGCACGGCGGCCTTGTCACGATCATTGAACTGGCCTGTGCACTCCAGCACAACATCCACCCCATCCCAATCAAGCTCTTGCGGATTATATGTGCTCATCACCCGCATCGGCCCGCGCCCCAGATCAAGGGTGTTGTCCTTGACCCTGACGGTGCCGGGAAAGCGACCATGGACAGAGTCGTATTTCAAAAGATGCGCATTCGTCTCAATCGGCCCTGTGGCATTGATGGCGACCACCTGCACATCATTGCGATTGGATTCGGCTATATGCGCCAGTGTACAGCGCCCGATGCGGCCAAAGCCATTGATCCCAACCGTGATGGTCATCAGCATCTCCTGTCATAGTCCCTGTCTTTGGTTACCCCTGAATGCAGGTGCAGCAAAGATCAAAAACGACGTCTTTTCATGTTGTTAGCGCAAACTTGTTGTGATTGCGCTAACAACATTCCGCCGCAGTGCAAGACATGGCCTTTGCCTTTGCCCGGCATGCAGATAGAAGTCGTTTTCACTGGGTGTTCTCAGGGGTTCGGACACGGGGAATGTGACATGAGCGGACTTCTGGCCTTGTTGGATGATGTGGCTGCGATTGCAAAGGTCGCGGCGGCCTCGGTCGACGATATCGCCGGGGCGGCGGCCAAGGCGGGGTCAAAGGCGGCGGGGGTGGTGATTGACGATGCCGCCGTCACGCCCAAATACGTGACCGGGTTCAGCGCCGACCGGGAACTGCCGATGATCTGGCGCATTGGTGTCGGTTCAATTCGCAACAAGCTGCTTTTCCTGTTGCCTGCCTTGATGGTGCTGAATGCGTTCTTGCCCCAAGCGATCACGCCGCTTTTGATGCTGGGCGGTGCCTATCTTTGCTTTGAGGGGGCGGAAAAGGTCCTTCATGTGCTTTTCCCCAAAGCGGATCAAAAGGTTGCAGAGGATTTTGATACCAAGGATCCGATGCGTCTTGAGGAAGAAAAGGTGTTGGGTGCGATCAAAACGGATTTCATCCTCTCGGCCGAGATCATGACCATATCGCTGGCGGCAATCCCTGTGTCCACCCTTTGGCAAGAGGCGGCTACATTGGCTTTGGTCGGGATATTCATCACGATTGCCGTCTATGGGGCGGTGGCAGTGATCGTCAAGATGGACGATATCGGCCTGTATCTGGCGGCCAACGGGCACAGCCGGGCAGGGCGGGGGTTTGGGCGTGGGCTGGTTGCTGCAATGCCGAAGTTGCTGGCGGTCTTGTCCAGCGTGGGCACGCTTGCGATGCTTTGGGTCGGGGGCAACATCATCACCCATGGTCTGGAGGGTCTGGGCTGGCCTTGGCTTTATGATCAGATCCATCATCTTGCCGAAGTGGCAGCACATGCCCTGCCGCAGGCGGCGGGCTTTGTCACTTGGTTGGTAACGGCGGCAATCGACGGGCTGTTTGGCCTTGCCCTTGGTCTGCTTGTCATTCCAGTCGCAACACGGATCATAGGACCGCTCTTTGATCTGCTCAAAAGACCGTCAAAGGCAAGATAGCCCCTAGGCGACGCGCAGCAAAGTTGTCAGTGCGGTGTTTCCCGTTGTCAGATCAGCAAGGCTTACGCTGTCCAGCCGGGCATAGAACCCTTCGAGGGCCTCGCACAGAATAGAGGTCAGGCGGCACATGCCCGACAATGGGCAGTTGTTATCGGTTTTGCTCAGGCATTCGGTGAACGGCACGCTGCCCTCAAAGACGCGGAAAACGTCGCCGATACTGATGTCTTCTGGGGGGCGGGCCAAGACCAGTCCACCAGACCGGCCACGCTGGGTCAGGATGAAGCGTTTTTGTGCCAAAAGGTGCACCACCTGTCCCAGATGATTTTCGCTGGCGTTGCAGGCGATGGCGATGTCGTGCTTGCGAACGATCTGGTCTGGGTTGGAGGCACAGAACATCAGCGTTCGGATCGCTAAGTTGGTTCGGGTGGTCAATCGCATTTTTCTGTCCCCTATTTATCAGACCTCCCGGCGAATTTGTGCCAGATCATTGCCCCCTGCCATGATCTGGATCAGATCGCGTGGTGCTGGACGCGCCGAAGTCAGATTTTCCACGGGGCGAATGTTGGCCTATTTTTTCCGCACAAATGTCTGGCTGCGATAGATTTTCCACCCCGCTGCAATGGCGATCACGAAACAACGTACGACAAGGCTTTGACGCACCTTTGGGCACGTGGAACGTCAACCAAAGCGCTTTGAATATCGTAAAGCACAGAAATATATGGAGTTTAATTCCGTGCCTTTGCGCTTTGTTTGCGGTAACATCATGCTAGGCTTATGTGCGGTCCATCATGCTGGTTGCAGATCGTGCCGCAATGTTTGCTTGACCCGGCATGGTGGGGGCGTAGCCTGACGAGGCAAGCGAGCCATGCATAGCGACCCAGTGAATGGAATTGGAATTGAACGATCTCAGCCCGAACCCGACAATGCTTCGCTCTGATGTGTTGCGCCACCTTACCTTTACCTTGGGCAAAGACCCTGATCACGCCAGTCTTTATGATTGGCGCATGGCGTTGTCTTTTGCGATCCGTGACCGGATCGTGGCCCCATGGTTTGCGTCAACCCGGCGCACTTGGGCGCAAGACCAAAAGCGGGTTTACTATCTGTCGATGGAGTTCTTGATCGGCCGCATTCTTGAGGATGCCACCGTCAATCTGGGGCTCAAGGATATGGCCGAAGAGATCATGGCCCAGTTTGGCCAAGACTTCCGGGCCATTGTCGAAGACGAACCCGATGCGGCCCTTGGCAATGGCGGTTTGGGTCGGTTGGCGGCTTGCTTTATGGAAAGCATGGCGACGCTTGGCTGCCCCGCCTATGGCTATGGCATTCGCTATGAGCATGGATTGTTCCGCCAAAGGTTTGAGGCGGGTCGTCAGGTCGAGACGCCGGAGGATTGGCTGAAGCAGACCCATCCGTGGGAATTCGCGCGCCCAGAGGCGGCCTATACCATCCCGTTCAAGGGGCATGTCGAACACCATGAAGGCCGCGATGTCTGGGTGCCGGGCGAAACGGTGATCGCTAGCGCCCATGATACGCCCGTTGTTGGCTGGCAGGGTAAATGGGCCAACACCCTTCGGCTTTGGGGGGCCCAACCTACAACGCAGTTTGATCTGGAACGGTTCAATCGCGGTGACTATGCCGCTGCCGCCGAACCCGAAGCCTTGGCGCGGACCCTTAGCCGCGTGCTGTACCCGGATGACACCACCTATCAGGGCAAGGAATTGCGCCTGAAGCAGGAGTTCTTTCTGACATCGGCCGCGCTGCAAGACATTCTGCGCCGCTTTCTTGTCTCGCATACTGACCTGCGTGATTTGCCGAAATATGTTGCCATCCAGATGAATGACACCCACCCGGCCATTGCGGGGCCAGAACTTATCCGCCTGTTGGTGGATGAACATGGGATGGATTTTGATACCGCCCTCGAAACTGCGCGTGGCTGTCTTGGTTATACCAACCACACGCTGTTGCCCGAGGCGCTGGAGCGCTGGGCTACCTTTACCTTTGGCAATGTTCTGCCGCGCCATATGCAGATTGTGGAACGCATCGACAGTTGGCATCGCCAAACCTATCCGTCGCGTCCGCATTATGTGGGCATCGTCAAGCACAATGAGGTGCGGATGGGGGAATTGGCCTTTATCATGGCGCATAAGGTCAATGGCGTCTCTGCGCTCCATTCGGATCTGGTCAAGCAAAACCTCTTTCCCGAATTGCACCGCCTGCATCCCGATCGGATCATCAACCAGACGAATGGCGTGACCCCGCGCCGCTGGCTCAAGATGTGCAACCGCCCCTTGGCGGGCTTGATCACCGAAACGATCGGTGAGGGCTGGGAGGATGATCTTGATCGCCTGACGGGTTTGGAAAAACCAATACGAACCAAAAGCTTCCGTGATGATTTTGATGCCGCAAAACGGCAAAACAAGGTGGCTTTGTCAAACTGGATCGGCCAGACGCAGGGGATTTTGGTCAGTCCTGACGCCTTGTTTGATGTGCAGATCAAGCGGATCCACGAATACAAGCGCCAGCTTTTGAACATTCTGGAAACCATCGCCCATTGGGACCAGATCCGGCAGAACCCAAGGGCCAACTGGGTGCCACGCGTCAAGATCTTTGGTGGCAAGGCCGCCCCCGGCTATGCCGTGGCAAAAGAAATCATTCGTCTTATCAATGATGTGGCCACCGTTGTGAACAATGATCCGCTGACAGGCGATTTGCTGAAGATCGTTTATCCGGAAAACTACAATGTCTCGATGGCCGAACGTCTTGTGCCGGCGGCTGATCTGTCAGAACAGATTTCGACTGCCGGAAAAGAGGCGTCTGGCACCGGAAACATGAAGTTCATGATGAATGGCGCGCCGACCATCGGCACGCTTGACGGCGCGAATGTCGAGATTTTGCAAGAGGTTGGCGAAGAGAACTTCTTCCTCTTCGGAATGACCACGCAAGAGGCGATTGCGCGCCGCGAAGACCCCGACCACGCCCGCAAGGCGATTGAGGCCAGTCAACCGCTGCAAGACGTGCTGCAAATGATTGCAGAGGGGCGCTTTTCGCCCGATCAACCTGATCGATACCATGAACTGGTGCGTCGGGTCTGGGATCACGACTATTTCCTTGTGGCCAGTGATTTCGATGCATTCCACGCCGCACAGGGCCGTGTGGATGCAGTGTTTGCCGATCGGGAGGCTTGGGTTAGGATGGCGGCGATGAACACGGCACGATCTGGGTTCTTTTCCTCAGATCGCACGATCCGGAGCTATATGTCCGATATCTGGTCCGTATCATCTGCCCTGTAGGGCGGATGTCTGCTGAGCTTGGGGAGGGTGAAGCATGGCCGAAAGGCTAAAGGATGATAGCGCGCTTTGGGCAATTGCCGAAGGGCGTCACGGCGACCCGTTTTCTGTCTTGGGCCTGCAAAAGCAAGATGGGAAATGGGGCGTCACGGCCTTTGTTCCGGGGGCTGAGCGGCTTTGGGTTCTGACCGGCAAAGCAGGTAAGGAAACAGAGGCAACGCATTGGGGGCAGGGGATTTTTCAATGCCCGCTTCCGCGCAAGTCAAGCTACCGTTTGCGCGCCGAAGGGCATGGCACAACGTGGGAGTTTGAGGACCCCTTTGCCTTTGGCCCGGTGCTGGGCGAGATGGACGAATACCTTTTGGGTGAAGGCACGCACAAGCGCCTCTGGCAGGTGTTGGGGGCGCATCTGATCACGCATGAAGGGGTTGAGGGCACGCATTTTGCGGTCTGGGCCCCCAATGCGGAACGGGTCAGTGTGGTGGGTGACTTCAACATCTGGGATGGCCGTCGCCACCCGATGCGGCGCCGGGGGCCTACGGGTGTGTGGGAGATTTTCATCCCCGGTCTGGGCGAGGGCACGATCTATAAATACGAATTGCGCGGCCCCGGTGGCGCGCAATTGCCGCTCAAGGCCGATCCGGTTGGTTTCGGGTCCGAGCATCCCCCAGCCAATGCCTCGGTCGTGCGCAGCATCAAAGGGGGGCTTTCGGATCAGGCATGGATGGAAACCCGCCAGAACCACCAGAACATTGACGCGCCGATATCGGTTTATGAGGTGCATCTTGGCTCTTGGCGGCGCGCGCCGGGGGACAGGATGCTGTCTTACCTCGAACTGGCCGAACAATTGGTCACTTACGTGGCCGACATGGGCTTTACACATATCGAGTTGATGCCCGTTTCGGAATATCCCTTTGATGGCAGTTGGGGCTACCAGCCGGTTGGTCTGTTTGCGCCCACCATCCGCCACGGCACGCCTGCCGAATTCCGTGCCTTTGTGGCGGCAGCCCATGCCAAGGGCCTTGGCGTTTTGCTTGATTGGGTGCCGGGTCATTTCCCGTCGGATGCTCATGGTCTTGCGCAGTTTGACGGCACGGCGCTTTACGAACACGCCGATCCGCGCGAAGGGTTTCACCAGGACTGGAACACCCTTATCTTCAACTATGGCCGGGTTGAGGTTCAGAACTATCTGGTCTCCAACGCTTTGTATTGGCTTGAGGAATTCCATATCGACGGGCTGCGTGTCGATGCTGTGGCCTCGATGCTCTACCGCGATTACAGCCGCAAGGATGGCGAGTGGATTCCAAACCGCGACGGCGGGCGAGAGAACCTTGAGGCTATCGCCATGCTGCAGCGCATGAATATCACGGCCTATGGCGAATGCCCGGGTGTGATGACGGTGGCCGAGGAAAGCACGGCCTTTCCCGGCGTCTCCCGGCCTGTGGACCACGGGGGCTTGGGCTTTGGGTTCAAATGGAACATGGGTTGGATGAATGACACCCTGTCTTACATGCAAAAAGACCCGGTCCACCGCAAATACCATCATCATCAGATGACCTTTGGCCTGCATTACGCGTGGACCGAGAATTTCATATTGCCGATCAGCCATGATGAAGTGGTGCATGGCAAAGGATCAATGCTTGGCAAAATGGCCGGGGATGGTGAACAAAAGTTCGCAAACCTGCGCGCCTATTATGGGTTCATGTGGGCCCATCCGGGGAAAAAGCTTTTGTTCATGGGGCAAGAGTTTGCCCAAGGCGCGGAATGGAACCACAATCAAAGCCTTGACTGGCATCAACTGGATCAACCCGCGCATGCGGGCATGCAGGCCTTGGTGCGCGATCTGAACGGGGTTTATCGTGACAACCCCGCGCTGCATGTGAATGACAGCCGGCCCGAAGGCTTTGCGTGGCTCGAAGCGGGGGATGCCGAGGGGTCGAGCTATGCATGGGTTCGCAAGGGAGGGGCGGACGATCCGTTGATTGTCGCCTTGGTCAATATGACCCCTGTTGCGCGGGACTATCGTCTTGGTTTGCCAGCCGATGGCCATTGGGAGGAAATCCTGAACACGGATTCCGCGCTTTATGGTGGGGGGAATCGTGGCAATCTGGGCGGTGTGACCGCAGAGCAGGTGGCCTGGCATGGCCAGCGGCACTCGGCCATTGTCACATTGCCGCCGTTGTCTGCGGTTTACTTCAGACAGGTAAAAATGAGCGTTAAGCCGGTAGGGATGGGAACATGAAAGCAAGTCCAAACACGAGATTGTCCAGCCAGACGATGGCGTTCGTCTTGGCCGGGGGGCGCGGCAGCCGTCTGAAGGAACTGACCAATACCCGCGCCAAGCCGGCGGTGTATTTTGGGGGGAAAACCCGGATCATCGACTTTGCGCTTTCCAATGCGCTGAACTCGGGCATCCGCAAGATGGCGATTGCAACGCAATACAAGGCGCATAGCCTGATCCGCCACATGCAGCGCGGTTGGGGGTTCTTTCGGGCCGAGCGGAATGAATACCTTGACATCCTGCCCGCAAGCCAACGCGTCGATGAAAGCAAATGGTATCTGGGAACCGCAGATGCAGTGACGCAAAACATTGATATCGTTGACAGCTATGGCATCAAATACGTCGTCATCCTTGCAGGTGACCACATCTACAAGATGGACTATGAGGTGATGTTGCAACAGCACGTCTCTTCGGGGGCGGATGTCACAATCGGGTGTCTGACCGTTCCACGGATGGAGGCTGTGGCGTTTGGCGTGATGCATGTCGACAAGGATATGCGCATCACCCAGTTTCTGGAAAAGCCCGCAGATCCGCCCGGCATTCCGGGTGATCCGGCAAATGCCTTGGCCTCGATGGGCATCTATGTGTTCAACTGGGACCTGCTGCGGGATCTGTTGATCCGTGACGCCGAGGATACGAATTCCTCGCATGACTTTGGGAATGACATCATTCCCCAGATCGTCAAGAACGGCAAAGCCGTGGCGCACAAGTTTGCCGACAGCTGTGTGACAAGCGGGCTGGAAGATGAACCCTATTGGCGCGATGTGGGCACGATTGATGCCTTTTGGCAGGCCAATATCGACCTGACGGATTTCGTGCCCAAGCTTGATCTTTATGACAATTCTTGGCCGATCTGGACCTATGCCGAGATTTTGCCACCGGCCAAGTTCATTCATGACACCGATGGCCGCCGTGGATCGGCGGTATCTTCGCTGGTGTCGGGTGATTGCATCGTCTCGGGTTCCGCCGTGTCCAACAGCTTGCTGTTCACCGGGTGCCGCACGCATTCCTTCAGCACGCTTGAATATGTTGTGGCCCTTCCCAAGGTGATCGTGAACCGCAAGGCCGAGTTGAAGAACTGCGTGATTGATCGCGGTGTGATCATCCCTGAGGGGCTGGTCGTCGGCTATGACCCGGAAGAAGACGTCAAATGGTTTCGCCGGACCGATGCCGGGATCGTTTTGATCACGCAAGATATGCTTGACGCGCGGGCGCGGACATTGTCCTGAGGCGCAAGAGTTTGGCAGGGTGAAGGTATGGAAACCCCGGATCTTCACCCGCCGCAATGATGCCTAAGAACTGAAGAAGGACGCAAAGATGCAAGGTCGGGTGCTTTCGGTGGCGTCGGAATGTGTCCCTTTCATAAAGACGGGCGGTCTTGCCGATGTGGTGGGGGCGCTGCCTGCTGCCATGGCGACGCAGGGCTGGGACATGCGGGTTCTGCTTCCCGCCTATCGCCCTTTGCGCAAGTATCTTGCCGATATGGAACCGGTCTGGACAGAGCACGATCTGTTTGGCGGTGCGGCGACGGTATATTTTGGCCTGCAAGACGGCGTGTCACTGATGCTGCTGGACGCGCCACATCTGTATGATCGCGAAGGGGGGCCCTACAGCGGGCCCTATGGCGATTTCTGGGATAACCCACAGCGCTTTGCCGCCCTGTCATGGATGGCGGCACGTCTTGCGCAAGAGGGCGTTGGGGGATGGCGGCCGGATGTCGTGCATGCCCACGATTGGCAAGCGGGCCTGACCCCGGCCTATCTGCGCTATGCCGGCGTTTGGGATGTGAAGTCGGTGATGACGGTGCATAACATCGCCTTTCAGGGATGGGCCGATGCCGGACTTTTGCAGACCCTGCGCTTGCCGGTGTCAGAGTTTCATCCCGGTGGTTTTGAGTATTATGGCAACCTGTCCAGCCTGAAGGCTGGGCTGGTGACCGCTGATTGGATCACGACCGTTTCGCCCACCTATGCCCGCGAGTTGATGCGCCCGGAATTCGGCATGGGTCTGCAAGGCGTGATCGCGGCGCGGGCGGCGCAGGTTTCGGGGATCTTGAACGGCGTTGATACCGATGTCTGGTCCCCCGGACGCGAGGAAATTTCCTACGGTCCCGGAAAAATGGCCGGGAAAGCCAAGGCACGAGAGGCTCTTTGCCAAGAGTTCGGCTTGACCGTGCCCGGCCCGCTTGCCATCGTCGTCAGCCGTTTGACGGATCAAAAAGGCATTGATCTTTTGCCCGACGTGATCCCTGACTTCGTTGCCGCTGGAGGTGGCCTGATCGTGCTTGGATCTGGCGACTTTGCGCTTGAGGGCGCCGTGCAGGCCTTGGCTGATGCGCATCCGGGCCGGGTTGCGGTGAAAATCGGGTATAGTGAACCCCTGAGCCACCGCATGTTCAGTGGGGCCGACGCCGTGCTGGTGCCCAGCCGGTTTGAGCCTTGCGGCCTGACCCAGATGTATGGGTTGCGCTATGGAACGCTGCCGGTGGTGGCCTCAACCGGGGGGCTTGCCGATACGGTCATTCACGCCTCACCCGCGGCCCTTGCGGCGGGGGTTGCCACCGGGATCAGCTTTCATCCCACCGATGCGCTGGCCTTTGGTCAGGCCTTGGCGCAGTTGGTTGGCCTTTATGCTGACCAGAAACTGTGGGTGAACACGCAAAAGAACGCCATGAAACACCCGGTTGGGTGGGAAACCTCGGCGGCGGCCTATGCGGCACTCTATCAAAGGTTGATCGGATGACCGCCGGACTTGCCCCGCTGCCGGATCGGCTTTTGGGCCATGCGATCGGTCCGGGGCGGCCTTGGCCCATGGGGGCCAGTTTTGATGGCGACGGCGTGAATTTTGCCGTGTTTTCTGCCCATGCCACTTTGGTGGAATTGTGCCTGTTTTCGCCCGACGGGCGCAAAGAACTGTCGCGGATCGCCTTTCGAGAGCGCGATGGCGATATCTGGCATCTGCATCTTGGCGGGCTGACACCCGGTACGGTTTACGGGCTGCGCGTTGATGGCCCCTATGCCCCCGAGCAGGGGCACCGCTTCAACCGCCACAAACTGCTGCTTGACCCCTATGCCCGCGCGCTTGAGGGGCGGTTGCGCTGGTCGGATGCGCTGATGGGATACAAGGTGGGCAGCCCAAGGGCCGACCTGTCCTTTGATACCCGCGACAGCGCCTTTGCCGTGCCCAAGGCCGTGGTGACAGATACCTCCTTCACATGGGGCGACGATCTGCCCCCGCGCCACGCCCCCTGTGACAGCGTGATCTATGAGGCGCATGTCAAAGCCCTGACCCGACTGCATCCGGGGCTGGAGAAGCCCCTTCGCGGCACCTACCTTGGTATCGCGTCTGACCCGATGATTGAACATTTGCAAAAGCTGGGGGTCACCGCGATTGAGCTGATGCCGGTGCAGGCCTTTGTCGATGACCGGTTTTTGGTGGCGCGCGGTCTGCGCAATCATTGGGGCTATAACACGCTGGCCTTCTTTGCGCCTGAACCACGGTTCATGTCCAAAGGGGCACTGTGGGAATTTCAGACCATGGTGCGCCGCCTGCATTCTGCCGGGATCGAGGTGATCCTTGATGTGGTCTACAACCATACGGCCGAAGGCGATCATCTTGGCCCCACGCTCAGCTTTCGCGGGCTCGACAATGCCAGCTACTACCGTCTGGCCGATGGCGGGCGGTTTTACGTCAATGACACAGGCACGGGGAACACGCTGAACCTTACGCATCCGATGGTATTGCGGATGGCCATGGATTCGCTGCGTTATTGGGTGGAAACCTGCCATGTGGACGGCTTCCGCTTTGATCTGGCCACCGTGTTGGGGCGCGAGGCGCATGGTTTTGATCCCAATGGCGGGTTCTTTGATGCGATCCGGCAAGACCCGGTTCTGTCCACCGTCAAACTGATTGCCGAGCCTTGGGATATCGGCCCCGGCGGCTATCAGCTTGGCAGCTATCCGCATCCGTTTCAGGAATGGAATGACCAGTTCCGTGACGGGGTGCGGCGGTTTTGGCGTGGCGATGCGGGGCTTGTGCCAGACTTGGCAAAACGGCTGCTGGGCAGTGCGGAGCGCTTTGACCATTCGGGCCGCTCGGCCACGGCCTCGGTGAATTTCATCACGGCCCATGATGGGTTTACGCTGGAGGATCTGGTCAGCTTTACGGTCAAGCGCAATTGGAACAATGGCGAAGACAACCGTGATGGCCATTCCGACAACCATGCGGACAACATGGGGGTGGAGGGGCCAAGTGAAGACCCCGAGGTGCTGGCCGCGCGGGCCTTGCGCAAGCGAAACCTGCTGGCCACGTTGCTGCTGTCGCAAGGGGTGCCAATGCTTTTGGCCGGGGATGAGTTGGGGCACAGTCAGGGCGGCAACAACAACGCCTATGCGCAAGACAATGAGGTGACGTGGCTGAACTGGGGGGCGGGGGAAACGGATCTGGTCGCGTTTATCGCCCGCCTGACCGCCCTGCGCCGCGCCCATCCTATTTTGCACCAACGCCGGTTCTTGCACGGCCGCACACGGCTGTCAGATGGATTGCCGGATGTCATCTGGCGCAAACCCGACGCCAGCCATCCCGCCCCGCAAGATTGGCATGATCCTGCGTTTCGCGCCCTTGGGGTAGAGCTGCGCATGGCGGCCGAAACCGGCGATACAACCCGCGCGGCGGTTCTGCTCTATTTCAACTGCGGCGCGGAATGTGCCTTGTCGCTGCCAAAAACGGCCACATGGTCGTTGGTGCTGGACACGACGCGGCCCGCGCTGACCCAAGGTGCCGCTCCGGCGACTTTGCCTGCACAATCCGTTTTGATGTTCGTCTCTGTCCCTGCTGCGGGACAGGCTGAGGGAGGACCCAAATGATCACCACCGTATCCACCACCCCGATTGCAGGGCAAAAGCCCGGCACCTCTGGCCTGCGCAAAAAGACCCCCGTGTTCATGGGGCCGCATTACCTTGAGAACTTTGTGCAGTCGATCTTTGACGTGGTCGGGGCGGCTGGAAAGACCTTTGTTCTGGGCGGCGACGGGCGGTATTTCAATGACCGGGCGGCGCAGGTGATCTTGCGGATGGCGGCGGCAAACGGGGCGGCGCGTGTGATCATCGGGCAGGGCGCGATCTTGTCAACACCCGCCGCCAGCCATTTGATCAGGCTGAATAAAACAGATGGCGGCATCATCATGTCCGCCAGCCACAACCCCGGCGGCCCCACCGAGGATTTCGGCGTGAAGTTCAACATGGCCAACGGCGGACCCGCACCCGAAGGCGTGACCGAAGCCATGTTCCGGCGCACGACCGAGATCACGACCTACAAGATCCTCGAGGCGCAGGATATCAATCTGGGCACCATTGGCCGCCATCATCTGGGGGCCATGATCGTTGATGTGGTGGATCCGGTCAGCGATTACGCAGCGCTGATGGAAAGCTTGTTCGATTTCCCGGCGATCCGCGCGATGTTTGCCTCCGGGTTTCGGATGCGGATGGACAGCATGTGCGCCGTGACCGGCCCCTATGCGGTCAAGATTTTTGAGAACCGCCTAGGCGCGCCCGCTGGCACCGTGACCCATGCCATCCCCTTGCCCGATTTCGGGGGCATGCACCCGGACCCGAACCCGACGTGGGCGCATGAGTTGATGGCCGAGATGATGGGCGATGCCGCCCCCGATTTTGGCGCGGCCTCTGACGGTGACGGCGACCGCAATATGGTGGTCGGGCG
The DNA here is from genome assembly GCA_021741245.1 of Paracoccaceae bacterium. Classification (GTDB taxonomy): domain Bacteria; phylum Pseudomonadota; class Alphaproteobacteria; order Rhodobacterales; family Rhodobacteraceae; genus Pseudotabrizicola. Next base: position 51,348 of record JAIOYF010000012.1, on the reverse strand, counting down.
GGGCATCTATGTCAGCCCCTCGGACAGTCTTGCGGTGCTGGCGGCGAATGCCCACTTGGCACCGGGATATGCGCAGGGATTGACCGGGGTTGCCCGCTCCATGCCGACGTCTGCTGCCGTCGACCGCGTGGCAGATGCGCTGGGGATCGCCTGCTTTGAAACGCCGACCGGCTGGAAGTTCTTTGGCAATCTGCTGGATGCAGGCCGTGTCACGCTCTGCGGCGAGGAATCCTTTGGCACCGGATCTGACCATGTGCGCGAAAAGGATGGTCTTTGGGCCGTGATCTTGTGGCTCAACATTCTGGCGGTGCGCAAACAGACGGTGTCGCAGATCCTGCAAGATCACTGGGCGCGCTATGGCCGCAACTATTACAGCCGCCATGATTTTGAGGCGATTGCCACCGATAAGGCCGATGCCATGATGGCAGCTTTGCGCGGCACCTTGGCGAGTTTGCCCGGTCAAATGGTCGAAGGGATGCGGATATCCGCCGCCGATGACTTTGCCTATACCGATCCGGTCGACGGGTCAGTCAGCACGGGGCAGGGGGTGCGCATCTTGTTCGAGGATGGCAGCCGTATCGTCTTGCGCCTGTCGGGCACCGGCACCGAGGGGGCGACGTTGCGCTTGTATCTGGAGCGGTATGTGGCGGGCCCCGGTGGCCTTGATCACGACCCGCAAGAGGCGCTCGCCCCCGTGATCCGCGCCGCGCATGATCTGGCGGGGATCGCGCGCTTCACCGGGCGCACGGCCCCCAATGTCATCACCTGACACTGCCTGAAACCGGCGCGAATTCTGTGCATGGCGCGAACAGACGTTTAACCGTCGCGCCCGATGCGGACTTTCGCGCCCCGCCCGCGCTGACATGATGGAAACCAGACAGGGGTCCATCATGAACGAACATCGCGCACGCTCGGGCCGTCAGGCCCGTCAGGCCGAACGCGCCAACAAGGGTGCCAAGCTGGGCCGCCCCTATATCACACGCAATATCCCCACCTATGACATTGCGGGCGAAGAGGGGCTATTGCGGATTGAGGCCGCCGCGGACCGCATCTTGGCCGAAACCGGGATCGAGTTTCGTGATGATCCCATAGCGATTGATCATTGGCGACGCGCGGGCGCATCGGTGGACGGGCTGCTTGTGCGGTTTGAACCGGGGATGCTGCGCGAAATCCTCAAGACCGCCCCGGCAGAGTTTACGCAACACGCCCGCAACCCGGCCAATTCGGTGCGGATCGGCGGCAAGAACGTGGTGTTTTCCCCCGCCTATGGCAGCCCTTTCGTGATGGATCTTGATCGCGGCCGCCGCTTTGGCACGATCGAGGATTTCCGCAACTTCATCAAACTCGCGCAGTCCAGCCCCAATTTCCATCACTCGGGCGGCACGATCTGTGAGCCGACAGATGTTCCCGTCAACAAACGTCACCTTGATATGGTGATGGCGCATATGGAACTGTCGGACCGCCCCTTCATGGGGTCTGTGACCGCCGAGGAACGTTCAGAAGACAGCATCGAGATGTGCCGCATCTTGTTTGGCCGTGATTTCGTCGATCAGAACTGTGTCATCTTGGGCAATGTCAACGTGAACTCTCCGCTTGTGTGGGATGGCACGATGACCCGGTCCTTGCGGGCCTATGCGCGGGCCAATCAGGCGGCGGTCATTGTGCCGTTCATTCTGGGCGGGGCCATGGGCCCGGTCACCAATGCCGGTGCCATTGCGCAATCCTTGGCGGAAACCATGGCCGGATGTGCGCTGACGCAGCTTGAACGCCCCGGTGCGCCTGTGATCTTTGGCAATTTCCTGTCGTCGATGTCGCTGCGATCAGGCTCGCCCACCTTTGGCACGCCGGAACCTGCGATTGGGTCGATGATCATCGGGCAACTCTGCCGCCGTCTGAACCTGCCCTTGCGCTGCTCGGGCAATTTCACCACATCCAAACTGCCCGACGCGCAGGCGATGATGGAGGGCACGATGTCGATGCTTGCGGCCATCCATTGCGGCGCAAATTTCATTCTGCATTCGGCGGGTTTTCTGGATGGGCTTTTGTCAATGTCCTATGAGAAATTCATGCTTGATGCCGATCTGTGCGGCAGCCTGCACAGCTATCTTGATGGGGTGGTGATCGACGACAATCAACTGGCCGTCGACGCCTTTGCCGAGGTCGGCCCCGGCAACCACTTCTTCGGCTGCGCCCATACCCTGGCCAATTATGAAACGGCGTTTTGGGACAGTGAGCTTTCCGACAACGAACCCTTTGAAAAATGGGAGGCCGCGGGTGCCACCGATGCCGCCACCCGCGCCAACACATTGTGGAAAAAGCGCCTTGCAGAGTTTGAAGCGCCGAGCCTTGATGCAGGTTTGCGCGATGGCTTGACGGATTTCATCGCTGAAAAGAAACAAACCATGGAAGATGCTTGGTACTAAGGCGCTGGGCCACGCAGTCGGGTATTATCGGATTTCGCGGCAGCCAGTGGCGTCAAATCGGGTCGTGGTAAAGGTGAACGGTGCCGCGCCAATCGGTCACCTGCCACGTGCCATCGCCCTGCGGGGCCAGATAGTCCGGCCCGATGGGCACCTTGCCATGCCCGCCCGGCAGGTCCAGCACATAGGTCGGAAGGCAGGTGCCCGACAGCCGCCCGCGCAAGGCGGCCATGATCGCCTGACCTTCCGCAATCGTGGTGCGGAAATGGCCTGCCCCCCGCGCCATGTCGCAATGGTGCAGGTAATAGGGTTTGACCCGCAGGCCGATCAGCGCGCGAAACAGCGCCTCCAGCACCTCGGCCCGGTCATTGATGCCACGCAGCAATACGCTTTGCGACAATAGCGGCACGCCCGCATCCGCCAGACGCGACAGGGCGGCACGGGCGGCGGTGGTCAGTTCATCGGCATGGTTGGTGTGAATGACCATCCACGGCACCAGCCTTGTTTTCAGGGCGTTCAGCAAATCCGGGGTGATCCGCTGGGGTGCCACGACGGGCACCCGCGTGTGAAAGCGCACGATGCCGACATGGGGGATAGCGGCCAGTCGCGCCATGATCTCGCCCAACCGTCGGGGCGACAGAACCAGCGGATCGCCCCCGGTCAGCACGACCTCCCAGATGCTGGGCGTGGCGGAAATGTAGTCCAGCGCCGCTGTCAGATCATCTTGCGGCAGATGCCCGGTCTCCCCCACGGTTTCGCGGCGAAAGCAAAAGCGGCAATAGACTTCGCAGGTTTTGGTGACATGCAAGATCACACGGTCAGGATAGCGATGGGTCAGACCGCGAACCGGGGAATGTGCATCATCGCCAATAGGATCGCGCAGGTCTTCGGGCCGCGTGACCAATTCTTCGGCAGATGGCACGAATTGCGCGGCGACGCCGTCCGAAGACTGCGCGGCCGCCTGCATCTCGGGCGTCAGGCGCAGACGGAAATCTTGGACGACACGCTCCAGCAGGGCGATGTCGGCCTCGGGCACGAAACCTGCTTCAACCAGACCTGCGACGGTTGTTGTGGCGCGGATTCTTGGGGAAAGGTCCGTCAACTGCGCAAACCTGTTTCTTCCAACATGCCCCGGCGCTTGGCCTCGTAGTAATAGCCTTTGGCGTACCACATCACAGCGCGGTCTTGATTTCTGTTTGAGACCAACCAAGCCCCCCGCAGATACTTGACCCCATATTTCAAGTTGGTTTCCGCATCCAGCAATTCATCGGCTGGGCCACGATGGCCCATGGTTCGGGCAGTTTGTGGCAAGATCTGCATCAGCCCGTAATAGGGCCCGTTGCGCACGATGGGGTTATAATCGCTTTCGCGCTGAATGACCCGGTGCACAAGGCTGACCGGAACATCATAGATATCAGCGTATTCTTCGACCAATGACCGGATAGCGGCTGTTTCCCCCGGATAGAGCCCAGCAGAGGAGGCTTCACGCCGGGTCCGACCACCGCCACAGGCAGCAAGGGGCAGGGCAAGAGCCATCGCGAAAAAGCAGCGCCGACCAAGGATCATTTTAACCTCTTCAACCATGGGGGCCAACGGGGCGCTGGCTGTTCAGGGCTGATAGCGCATGGCGCGCGCGCGCTCCAGCCTTTGCTTGCCGGTTTGGGGCAGGGTGGCAATCTGTTGCCGGGGCATAGGACCTTTGGCCCGCTTTCGCCCGAGGGGTGGATTTGGTAAGAAGAATATGATGCGTAACCTTGGCCAGTGATGACACCCCAACACCCAACATCCGACTGTGATCAAGCAATTCGGCTGACGCTGACCTCGGCGTTGATCGTGGATGACCATCCGCTGTTTTGCGATGCGCTTGCAATGACCCTCAAGGCGGTTGTTGGGATTGCCCGCATTGAAACGGCGGACCGTCTGGGCACAGCAATCGACCGGCTGGACCGTGGCCCTGCGCCAGATGTGGTTGTGCTGGACCTGAACTTGCCGGATGTGGATGGCTTGGATGGGTTGATCCGGTTGAAATCCATTGTGGGGACAGTGCCGGTGGTGGTGGTCTCATCTTTGGCCGATAACCGGGTGATCGGGGCGGCTTTGCGGGCGGGGGCTGCGGGGTTTGTGCCAAAGCACAGTCACCGCGATGTGTTCCGCGCCGCGTTTGAGGCCGTTCGCACTGGCCGGATTTTCGCGCCCGAAGGCTATACCCCGCAATCTGATCCTGCGGCCCCGGCAGGGCGGCGAGAGGATGCGGTGGCGCGTCTGTCGCTGCTGACCCGCCAACAGGCGCGCATCTTGCAGCTTATCTGCGAGGGGATGCTGAACAAGCAAATCGCCTATGAGCTGACGATTGCCGAAACCACGGTCAAGGCACATGTCACCGCAATCATGCGCAAATTGGGCGTCCAAAGCCGCACGCAGGCGGTCTTGATCGCGCGCGGGGCAAGTTTTGAAAGCCTGATGCCCGAGAATGACAAGCCTGCAGGCCAAGACCCCTTGCTGCTTGGGTGGCGTCCGGCCTAGCCTTGGCGGGGAAGTCTGGCAAAAGGGGGGCTTTGCGGATGACGGAACAAAACCACCCCTTCGCAGGGTTGCAAACCGCTGATCCCGCCCCGATTTTGCCGACGGCTGCCGTGTCTTGCGATGATCGGGCGGCGGCGGCAGATTTGTTGGCGGGCCTTGGTCCAGGCCCCTTTAGCCGCGTTATCCTGTTTGCCTCACCGCGCACCGATATTGCCAACCTCTTGGCGCAGCTTTCAGCAAGGCTTGGGGTGGATCGCATCATCGGCTGCACCACCGCGGGCGAGATTTCGGATCAGGGCTATGCCGAGGGGGAGGTTGTGGCCGTTGGCCTGCCAGAGGCCAATTTTGCCACCCAATGCCTGTTTGTGCCCGATCTTGGGGCCATTGACGGGCAGGAATTGATTGGCCAGATGATCCGCGCCCGGGCCCAACTGTCGGCGGGCCACCCCGGATGGGACCACGAATTTGCCTTTTTGATGGTCGATGGGTTGTCGACCCGCGAAGATGCGCTGACAAGCGCGCTTGCCCCCGGATTGGGGCCTTTGCCGCTTTTTGGTGGCTCGGCGGGAGATGGAATTGATTTTGGCCAAACCCATGTGTTTTGGCAGGGGCGGGCGCTGTCGAATGCGGCGGTGCTGATGGTGGTGCGCAGCAAGTGCCGGGTTCGGGTGTTCAACCTTGACCATCTGGTGCCGACCGAGCAGCGGATGGTTGTCACCATGGCAGACCCCTCGCGCCGCACGGTGCAACAGATCAACGCAGAACCCGCCGCACAGGAATATGCCCGGCTTTTGGGCAAGGACCCCGCGCAACTGACCACCTTCACCTTTGCCGCGCACCCAATCGTGGTGCGCATCGGCGGGCGGCACCATGTGCGGGCCATTCAACGCGTTGATGAAAACGGTGACCTTGTGTTCTTTTCCGCCATTGATGAAGGGTTGGTTCTGACCCTTGCCCAGCCGCAAGATATGGTCGGCCATCTGGAGGGAGAATTGGCCCGCCTGTCCGAGGCCGGCCCGCCTGCGGCCATCCTTGCCTGCGATTGCATCTTGCGGCGAATGGAGGCGCAGGAAAACCAAAAATCCCTCGCCATCTCGGATGTTTTGCGCCGCCACCGCGTGGTTGGCTTCTCGACCTATGGCGAGCAGTGGAACACCATGCATGTGAACCACACCATGACGGGTGTTGCGATCTATCCGCCTGACGACGACGGGGGCCAGTCGTGATCGAAAACCTGATCAACCCTGCCGACACGCCAGAGCGTCAGATGGAAAAGCTGATGACCATCACGCAGGTTCTGATGCGGCGGGTCGAACAGACGACCGATGATGGCGGTGTGGCCTATGCCCAGTTTCAGCGCGCAGCGATGCTGGAGGATCAGGTCCGCGACCGCACCCGCGATCTGGAACGGGCGCTGGATCTGCTCAATACCTCCAACGCCAGTCTTGCAGAGGCGAACACCCGTGCCGAGGCGGCCCGCAACAACCTCGCCAATGCGATCGAAACCGTGCAAGAGGGCTTTGCCCTGTTTGACCCTGACGAAAGGCTTGTTTTGTGCAATTCCCGTTTCGGGATGCACATGCGCGATATTCTGGGCGCATTGAAGCCGGGCCTGAGTTTTGAGCATTATGTCCGCGCAGTCTCGCGCTCGCGCTATCTGACGCTGCCCGAGGGGGAGCGCCCCGAGGAATGGGCGGTCCGGCGCATGCGCCGCCACCAAGATCGCCATGTGATCTTCAACGTCCAGATGAATGACGACCATTGGGTGCAGGTCTCGGAACACCGGACCATGGACGGGGGCACGGTGATCTTGCAGACGGATGTGACCGACATCATCCGCGCCGAACGCAGTGCGCGCGGCAAGATGCTGGATGAGCAGGCCCGGATCATCCGTGCGACGCTGGATCATATCGATCAGGGTGTTTCGATCTTTGATGCCGAGGCCCGGCTGATGGGATGGAATGTGCGCTTGGGGCAGCTTTTGGCGATTCCCTTGGCGCGGTTTCGTATCGGTGCCTCGTTCGACTATCTGCTTGACCGTTTTCGCGCCGAAATCCGGTTTTCCACGGGCATGACGGATCAGATGCTGGATGAATGGGTCCATCGCCCACGCAGCGAGGGGGGGCCTATGCGCGCGCCCCTGTCGTTCGAAGTGCGGCGTGGGGCGGCGCTTATTCTGGCCGTCTTTGCGCAAGAAATGCCCGACGGTGGCTTTGTGATGAGTTTCAGTGACGTCACCGCTGAACGGGCCGCGATTGAGGGGCTGAGCCGCGCCAATGAAACCTTGGAAGCGCGGGTGATGGAGCGGACGCTGGAACTGGAGGATGCGCTGGCCAATGCCGAACGGGCAAATGCCAGCCGCTCACGCTTTGTGGCCGCAGCCAGCCATGACCTGTTGCAGCCCCTGTCGGCGGCCAAGCTGTTCATCTCGTCGATCGACGATGCCGCGATTGACCCATTGGCCCGCGACACCTTGGCCAAGGCGCAAAATGCACTGGTTTCGGTTGAGGGGATCTTGGATGCGCTGCTTGATATCTCGAAGCTGGAATCCGGTCGGGCGGCCGTTTCCGTCGGGCAGGTCCCCTTGGGCCGGATCTTGTCGCGCCTGACCGAAGAGTTCGGGGCCATAGCTGCGGCAAAGGGCCTGCGGCTTTCGGTGCGCCCGAGCGAGGCTTTGGTTCTGTCTGATCCCACATATCTGCGCCGTATCTTGCAAAACCTGATTGGCAACGCCATCCGCTATACCGAAAGCGGGCGTGTGCTTGTGGCGGCGCGGCGTCGTGGCTCCATGATCCGGATCGAGGTCTGGGATACCGGCCCCGGCATCCCCGAGGCAGAGCAAGACAATATCTTCAAAGAGTTTCACCGCCTGAATGCCCGCGCCTCTGCCAGCGAGGGGATGGGGCTTGGCCTTGCCATCGTCGAACGCGCCTGCGCGCTTTTGGGGCATCCCTTGGGGCTGGCATCCCGCCTTGGCCGGGGAAGTTGCTTCATGCTGCAGGTGCCCTTGGCCGAGGTTCATGAACCCGCCCAGATCATCGCCAGCCCGCGCCGCCCCGAACCCCATTTGCGTCTGGCCGGAAAGATCGGCTTTTTGGTCGAAAATGACGTGGATCTGCGGCGGGCCATTGGCTTGCTGTTGGAAAAATGGGGCATTTCGGTCATTGATGCGGGCAGCGGCGAAGAGGCGCTTGCCCTCTTGGACGAGCTTGGCATTTTACCCGACTTTTTGCTGATAGATCATCAGTTGGGTGAGGGGATGACGGGCCTCGATTTGCTGTTGCACCTGCGGTCGCGCCACGGTGCCTTGCCGGCGCGTCTGATCACGGCGGATCGGTCTGGCGATCTTTTGGCGAAGGCGACAGCCGCGCAGATTCAGGTGATGAACAAGCCGCTTGAGCCGCGTGCCCTTGTGGCGTTCCTCTCCGAACTTCCCGAACAGGTGTCTTGACGGCAGGGCAGTGCGACCAATGTCCTATAGGGCTTTGGGCGGAATTAACACCATGGTCGCATGGCGCGGTGCCCCGCGGCAGGGTAGGCCGATTTCGGATTGGCTGTGGCAATCGCAGATAGTACTTTAGTTCCATAGCAGGTCACAGCCTCGCGCCGTAAACTGCCGACCAGGGGGAGAATGAAATAACCATGCAAATGAATGACACACGGGTGATCAAGGCCAACACGTCCGAGGTCTGGGCCGCGATCCTGAACCCAGAGGTCCTGAAAGACTGTATCCCCGGCTGCACCGAGATCAGCGGCTCACCCGCCGATGGGTTTGAGGCCACGGTGACGCAAAAGGTGGGCCCCGTAAAAGCCACGTTCAAAGGGGCCGTTACGCTGTCTGAGATGGTCGAGAATGAAAGCCTCAAGATCAGCGGTGAGGGCAAGGGTGGCCCTGCCGGTTTTGCCAAGGGTGGTGCAGTTGTGCGGATGGAATCCATCCCCGAGGGCACGCAGCTTACCTATGAGGTCGAAGCCTCGGTTGGGGGCAAACTTGCACAATTGGGCAGCCGGATCATTGATGGCTTTGCCAAGAAGATGGCGGATGAATTCTTCAATCGCTTTCAGGCGGCCGTAGAAGGCCCGACAACCGAAGATGAAGCTGTTGCCGAAACCGACGAGTCCGGCGATGCTGAGACGAAAAAGGGCTGGTTCAAGCGTTTGATCAGCTGAACCACAAACAAGATTGCGAAATTTCCAAGGGAGGAAACTATGACGAAAGTCTCTATGACCGTGAACGGCAAAGCCGTTTCCGCCGAGGCCGAAGGGCGGACCTTGCTGTCGGCTTATCTGCGCGAAGGTTTGGGTCTGACCGGCACCCATATCGGCTGCGATACGTCGCAATGCGGGGCCTGCGTCGTTCATGTGGATGGCAAGGCCGTCAAGTCGTGCTCGGTCTTTGCGATGGATGTGGCAGGCAGCGAGGTTCGCACAATCGAGGGCATGGCCAATGCCGACGGATCGCTAAGCGTTCTTCAGCAGGCGTTTCAGGATAACCACGGTCTGCAGTGCGGCTTTTGCACACCGGGCATGGTGATGGCATCCGCCGCCCTGCTCGCCGACAATCCAAAGCCGACCGAGGCTGAAGTGCGCCACCATCTGGAAGGCAATATCTGCCGCTGCACCGGATACCACAACATCGTCAAAGCCGTTCTGGCCGCCAGCGGGCAAGACGTGCCTGCCGTTGCCGCCGAATAAGGGGGGAGTACAGATGCCCAAAGATACCGGAATTGGCGCCTCGTCCAAGCGCCGCGAAGATGTTCGCTTTCTGACCGGGGTAGGCAACTACACCGATGACCTCAGCTTGCATGCCCAGACCCATGCCGTGATGGTCCGCTCTACCGTCGCACATGGCAGAATCGTCAAGATCGACACCGCCCGCGCCGCCGCAATGCCCGGCGTTCTGGCCGTGTTCACGGGCGAGGATTTCGCCGCCGTCGGTGGCAACCCTGCGGGCTGGCTGATCAACAGCCGTGACGGCACGCCGATGCGCGAACCCAAGCGCCCGGTGCTGGCCCATGGCAAGGTGCGCCATGTGGGCGACGCCTATGCTGCGATCATTGCCGAAACCTATGCGCAGGCCAAAGATGCGGCCCAAGCGTTGTCCGACGACACTCAGATCGAAGAACTGCCCGCTATTGTCGACATGAAGGCCGCACTGGCCGATGCCTCCAACCGCGTTCACGACGAAATCCCCGACAACCTGTGCTTTGACTGGGGCTGGATCGAGGACAACCGCGCCGCTGTGGATGCCGCCATGCAGGCCGCCCCGCACAAGGTGACGCTGGAGCTGACCAACAACCGTCTTGTTCCAAATGCGATGGAGCCGCGCGCCAGCATTGGCGAGTATTTCCCCGGCACGGGCGATTACAAGCTGACCACCACCAGCCAGAACCCGCACCTGACGCGTCTGTTGATTGCGGCCTTTGTGATGGGCATTCCGGAAAACAAACTGCAAGTGGTCGCCCCCGATGTGGGCGGCGGCTTTGGCTCCAAGATCTATCACTACGGCGAAGAGGCGCTGGTTCTGGCCGCTGCCAAACGGCTTGGCCGCCCTGTGCGCTGGACGGCAGAACGCACCGAAAGCTTCTTGTCCGATGCGCATGGCCGCGACCATGTGACCAAGATCGAGCTTGGCTGCACCAAAGAGGGCGATATCCTTGCCATTCGCACCGAGACCCATGCGAATGTAGGCGCGTATCTGTCGAACTTCTCGACCGCGACGCCGACCTTCTTGCATGGCACGCTGATGTCTGGCCCCTACAAGGTGCCGCATGTCTATGTGAACGTGAAAGCCGTGTTCACCAACACCGCCCCGGTTGATGCCTATCGTGGCGCGGGCCGCCCCGAGGCGACCTATAGCCTTGAGCGTGTGATTGACATGATGGCGCGCGAATTGGGCCTTGATCCATTCGAGGTGCGCCGCCGCAACCTGCTGACCCCTGACCAGTTCCCCTATCAGTCGCCCGTCGGCCTGATGTATGACACGGGCAATTATCAGGCAACGCTGGACAAGGCCGTTGAACTTGGCGATGTGGCTGGGTTCGAGGCCCGCCGTGCCGCCTCTGCCGCCAAGGGCAAGCTGCGGGGCATGGGTCTTTCGACATGGATCGAGGCATGCGGCATCGCGCCGTCGAACCTTGTCGGTATCCTTGGCAGCCGCGTTGGCCTTTACGATGCGGCAACCGTGCGGGTGAATGCGACTGGCAATATCAGCGTGATGGTCGGCGCCCACAGCCACGGACAAGGGCATGAAACCGTCTTTGCCCAAGTTGTGGCGGAAAAGCTGGGTATTCCAGAGTCTTCCGTTGAGATCGTCCATGGTGACACAGCGAAGATCCCGTTTGGCATGGGCTCTTACGGTTCACGCAGCCTTGCCGTTTGCGGCTCGGCCATGGACCGGGCGATGGACAAGATCATCGCCAAGGGCAAAAAGATCGCAGCCCATATGCTGGAAGCAGCCGAAGGCGACATCAGCTTTGCTGATGGCAAATTCAGCGTGGCTGGCACCGACAAGGCCAAGACCTTTGGCGAAATCGCCTTCTCGGCCTACGTTCCGCACAACTATCCGCTGGAAACGCTGGAACCGGGGCTGGAGGAAACGGCCTTCTACGATCCGGCCAACTTCACCTATCCCGCAGGAGCCTATATTTGCGAAGTCGAGGTTGACCCCGATACGGGCCGTGTCGAAGTCGCCAGCTTTACCTGCGCCGATGACTTCGGCAATGTGATGAACCCGATGATCGTCGAAGGTCAGGTGCATGGCGGTGTGGGGCAGGGGATCGGTCAGGCCCTTCTGGAAAACACCACCTATGATGAAAACGGTCAGCTTTTGACCGGGTCTTTCATGGATTACGCCATGCCACGCGCAGATGACGTGCCGTTCTATACGGTTGACGCCTCTTGCGCCACGCCCTGCACACACAACCCGCTTGGGGTTAAGGGCTGTGGCGAGGCGGGGGCCATCGGCTCGCCCCCGGCGGTGATCAATGCGGTGATCGACGCGCTGCACCGTGGTGGCATCACCCATGTCAAACATATCGATATGCCAGTCTCGCCCGGTCGGGTGTGGCAGGCCATCAACGCGTAATCCGAGGGAGACAAACATGCATAACTTTGAGTTCGTAAAACCCTCCAATATCGCGGATGCGGTTCAGGCCATGGCGTCCGAAGGCGCACAGGCGCTGTCGGGCGGGCAGACCCTGCTGCCCACGATGAAGCAGCGGTTGGCGCAGCCTGAAACCCTTGTCTCGCTGACAGCTATCCCCGAGATGCAGGGCGTCTGCATGGGCGAAGGCGGTCTGCATATCGGGGCCGCCACCACCCACGCAACCGTCGCGCAAGAGGCCGCCAGCCTTTACCCCGGCCTTGCCGCCCTTGCCGGGGGCATTGGCGATCCGATGGTGCGCAATCGTGGCACGGTTGGGGGTTCTGTGGCAAATAACGATCCCGCTGCGTGCTATCCATCGGCGGTGCTTGCCTCGGGGGCCACGGTCGTCACCAACACCCGCAAGATCGCGGCGGACGACTATTTTCAGGGCATGTTCACGACCGCCCTTGAAGAGGGAGAAATCATCACATCGGTGATCTTTCCGGTGCCAGCAAAGTCGGCCTATGTGAAGTTCAACCAACCCGCCAGCCGCTTCGCCCTGACGGGCGTCTTTGTCGCCCAATTCGATACGGGGGTGCGGGTGGCTGTGACGGGGGCCTCGAACAACGGTGTCTTCCGTTGGGCCGAGGCCGAGGCCGCCCTGTCAAAAGACTTCTCTGCGGCGGCATTGGCTGGGCTTTCGGTTGATGCCTCCGAGATGATCAACGACCTGCACGGAACTGCCGCTTACCGCGCCAACCTTGTCAAGGTTCTGACCGGACGCGCGGTTACCGCTGCCCGCTGAAAAACCAAAGCCCCCCGGTCACGGATCGAGGGGCTTTTCTGCATCACGCGACATGTCTGAGGAAATGTCCGAACAAAGGGTCGGCTTAAAAGCCTTTCGCCTAGCGAAACTGCTTTGCCAGCTTTAACCCCTGACCCTGATAGTTCGAGGCGATCTTTTCGCCATAAAGCGCATCTGGCCGCTCGGCCATCCGCTCATACACCAGACGCCCCACGACCTGTCCGTGCTCCAGCACAAAGGGGGCCTCGTGGCAGCGCACTTCCAGAACACCCCGGCTGCCAGCCCCGCCTGCGGCGGCATGGCCAAAACCGGGATCGAAGAAGCCCGCGTAATGCACCCGGAATTCGCCCACCATCGCAAGGTAGGGGGCCATCTCCGCGGCATAATCGGGGGGAATCGTTACGGCCTCACGGCTGACCAAAATGTAAAACGCACCCGGATCAAGGATGACGCGCCCTTCGGTCGTGCGAATTTCCTCCCAAAACTCCGCCGCCGGATAGTGGCCGATGCGGTCCAGATCGATGACTCCGGCATGGGGTTTTGCGCGGTAGCCGACCAGATCACCCACATCGGGCCGCAAGTCCACCGAGAAGCCAAGCCCCTCGGAAATCACCGCAGTTCCGCTGACAAGGGGTTCGCGGGCATTCAACTGGGCCAATTCTTCATCCGACAGAACCGCCTGTCCCTGCCGAAAGCGGATCTGGTTCAACCTTTGCCCGGCACGCACAAGCACGCTGAAACTGCGCGGGCATACTTCGGCATAAAGCGGGCCATCATAGCCATCGGGGATGCGATCAAACTCCACCCCGCCATCGGTAATGGTACGTGTCAGCAAATCCAAACGCCCGGTCGAGGATTTCGCATTGGCCACCGCCGACAAGCCATGGGGCAGGGCAAGGCGTTCCATCAGCGGAATGACATAGACGCAGCCCTTTTCCAAAACCGCGCCGGCACTCAGGTCCATGCGATGCATCTCGAATTCGGCTAGACGCTCTGCCACGGGGCGGCCCTTTCCAGCAAGGAATGACGCGCGCACCCGGTAGGCCACTGTGCCAATGCGCAGATCAAGGCTTGCGGGCTGCACCTGTGCCGCAATGATCGCGGGATCGGCCTTTATCTCGCCGCGTTCGATCATAGCCCGAAGGGTTTGAGCGGGAAGGACGCCGGTGCCTGTCATCGCATATTCCCCCAGATGTCAAAGGCCTGAAACGGAACCGCCCGCAAGGTCTAAGACCAAGCGGGCGGTTTCGGTAATGGTCGGGCCGGTGAGATTCGAACTCACGACCTTCCGCCCCCCAGACGGACGCGCTAACCAGGCTGCGCCACGGCCCGACACGCGGTCTTCATACTGATATTCACAGACGGCACAAGAGGATATGCGCATGTATTTGCGATCTTCCTGTGCAGATCACAAATTGGGCCGCACAGGGGAAGCCATGCGTTGCCGCAAAGCACGCGCGGCATCCCGCAATTCTGATGCCTTTGCATGGTCTGCGGCAGACAAAGCCTCTGGCGTCTGCGCGCGCAACCTCGTGGCCAAGGTCACCAGCGCAGCCGTCTCCTCTGTCTGAACAGGGGCGGGGCTTGCCTCAGAGGGCTGCTCAGGCTCTTGCGCCTGTTCAGGGATGGTGTCGGACCCCAAGGCTGAGGGGCTGTCTGCGCGGGCATCGGCAAAGCGCGTCACATTGGCCTCTGGCCGCGCGTCAGGCTCTTCGGGTTCGGCCCAGACAGACATCGGGGCCTCGTCTTCTGTATCTTGCTCAGGCTCTTGGGGTGCTGGGATTGTCTCGGATGTGCCCGCTTGGTCCGTCATGGCGGAATGCGCAAAAAGGTCGAGATTTTCCCCGCGTCCCATTGCCGGATCAAACACAGGTTCCGCGCTGCCTTGCCAAAAGACGCGCTCGCCTTCAGGCGCTGGCTCATTCAACCCGGACCCTGCTTGTGTAAGTCCCTCTTCTTCGCTGTCTGCCGGGGGGGCTGCGGCGTCTTGGTCTTCAGGTTTGTCGGCTTGGGTGCTTGCCCCAATCGCATCTCCTTCAACCTCATCGTTGTCTTGCGCGGCCATTTCTTCCGCCTCATCCGTCACTTTGGCGTAAGCTGAAGTATCGGGTTGTGGGTTCAGGGCGGTTTGCAGGGCAATGATCTGGGCGGTTTCCGCCTCGGCTGCGGGCAGGGAGGGCGCATCACGGGCCTCGCCCCCCAAGGCCGCCAATGCGGCCTCAAGTGCGGCATCATCATCGGTGCCGGTGTCTTCGGTCACCCCTGAGACGTGCTTTACGCCTTGTTCGCGCAGGATCTTCTGCACGCCGCGAATGGTCATCCCATCGTCATGCAACAGCCGTTTGATGCCTGTCAGCAAAGCCACATCAGCGGGGCGATAATACCGCCGCCCACCGGCCCGTTTTACCGGGCGGATCTGTGGAAACCGGCTTTCCCAGAACCGCAGCACATGCGCTGGCGTTTCCAGAAGTTCGGCCACTTCCGAAATGGTGCGGAAGGCGTCGGGCGATTTCTCCATGCGCCGCGAACTCCTTTACTTGTACCGTTACTTTGTCTTTCCCGCCGCAACCCGGTCGCGCATCAGATGCGACGGGCGGAATGTCAGAACACGACGCGGGCTGATCGGCACTTCATCGCCGGTTTTTGGGTTGCGACCCACGCGGGCTGATTTGTCGCGAACCGAGAATGTCCCGAAGGAAGAGATCTTGACCTGTTCGCCCGATGCCAGGGAATCGGACATATGCTGAAGCACCGCTTCTACCAATTGTGAGGATTCGTTTCGGCTAAGTCCGACTTCGCGAAAGACAGCCTCAGACAGATCCATACGCGTCAAAGTCTTTTCACTCATTCTTCATACCCCCCAAAGATTTTCACCGAAAGATGCGCCTAAGGGATTTGCGAGTCAATATCATAGGCTTGGGGGGCGTAGTTAAATCGCTCTACCAGCGTAAAACGACCGATCCCCAGGCAAGGCCGCCGCCAATCGCCTCAGTGACCACCAAATCTCCCTGCTTGATCTGCCCCCGGTCATAGCCGACCGACAGCGCCAAGGGGATTGATGCGGCGGAGGTATTGCCATGATCTTGCACTGTCACGACGACCCGCTCCATCGGCACCTGCATCCGTTTTGCGGTGCCTTCGATGATGCGGATATTGGCCTGATGCGGCACGATCCAATCGACATCTTCGCCCGACAGCCCGGCCTTTTCCAACGCGGTATGCGCGGTTTCGGCAAGTTTTTCAACGGCATGGCGGAAAACTTCCTTCCCCGACATGCGCAGGTGACCGATGGTGCCGGTGCTGGTGCCGCCATCGACATAGAGCAAATCCTTGAACCGCCCGTCAGAATGAAGATCCGCCGACAAGATGCCACGATCGGCCGAGGTTCCGTCTTGATCTTGCGCCTCAAGGATCAAGGCCCCAGCCCCGTCACCGAAGAGCACACAGGTGCTGCGGTCGGTCCAATCCATCAGACGGCTGAACGTCTCGGCCCCGATCACAAGGACGCGTTTTGCCTGACCCGACAGGATCAGGGCGTTGGCATTCGTCAACGCAAAGACGAATCCCGCGCAAACCGCCTGCACGTCAAAGGCAAACCCGCGAGTCATCCCAAGATTGGCCTGCACCATCGTTGCCGCCGAAGGAAAGGTCAGATCTGCGGTTGAGGTTGCCAGAACAATGGCATCAATGTCGTCAGCCTCTAGCCCAGCATGGGCGAGGGCCGCGCGCGCCGCATGGGTCGCCAGCATCGAGGTGGTTTCCCCTTCGGCGGCGAAATGGCGGCGTTCGATCCCGGAACGGGTCTTGATCCACTCATCCGATGTGTCGACAAGGTGGGAAAGTTCGCTATTGGGGACGATACGTTCGGGCAGGTAATGCCCGACGCCCCTGACCACGGCGCGGAGTGTCATTCGTTTTTACCGTCTCCCTGGGCGGTTGATGTCGCCCCCTCTTTGCCCAAGTCTTGGCCCGTCTGTCCGGTGGATGCAATCCGGGCGGCAAGGCGTTCAACAAAACCGCTGCGGGCAAGTTTGATGGCAAGGCCAATGGCGGCCGCCACCCCGGTTTCGTCGGCAGAGCCGTGGGATTTTACAACCGTGCCGTTCAGCCCCAGAAACACGCCGCCATTGACACGCCGTGGGTCAATCCGCCGTTGCAACCGCTTGAGCGAATTCAGCGCCAAAAGCGCTGCAAATTTTGACAAAAGCCCGGCATTAAAGGCCTCACGCATGAAATCAGAGATCAGCTTGGCTGTGCCTTCGCCGGTCTTCAGCGCGATGTTGCCGGTGAACCCGTCTGTTACAATGACGTCGACGCGGCCAGAGGGAATATCACCACCCTCGACAAAGCCAACAAAGTCAAAGCCACCCACGTCAGCCGCCGCCGCAATGCGGTCATGCGCAACCTTCAGCTCTGCACGGCCTTTGTGTTCCTCGGTTCCGACGTTCAGCAAGCCGACTCGCGGCTGTGACAGGGCAAGACCATTGCGCGCATAAGAGGCACCCATGGTGGCAAATTGCAAAAGATCCTCGGCCTCAGCCTCGATTCCCGCACCAACATCAAGCATCACATTGAACCCGCCGGGGCTGCGCGATGGCCAAAGACAGGCAATGGCCGGGCGGTTGACCCCTTTGATCTTGCGCAAGCGGATCATGGATACGGCCATCAAGGCACCCGTATTGCCACATGATACGGCGGCCTGCGCGTGCCCGTCCTTGATGCTGTCGATTGTGGACCACATCGATGTGCCTTCGCCATGGCGCATCACCTGGCTTGGCTTGTCGCTCATCGTCACAACGCGTTCGGCATGAACGATGCGCACGCGACCGTTCAGGTCGGCGTGACGGGCAAGGTATGTCCGGAGTTCTGTTTCATTGCCGTGCAGCAAGAAATCCACATCGGGAAACTGTGCTGCAGACTTGGAAAGACCGGCGACAACAACCGCCGGTCCACGGTCGCCGCCCATGGCGTCAACCGAAATTACTGTACGAGCCCCGCCTTGAAGGTCGCCTGTCGCCGGATTTTCAGGTCCGTTGGCCATGGGCGTGGGCTATAACGCGGCTTACGCCGCGTCCTCGTCCAGATCGACTTCTTTTGCCGTCGAGACGATTTCACGGGCATCGTAATGACCGCAAGCACCACACACATGGTGCGGACGCTTCAACTCGCCACAATTCGGGCAATCGGCAGGGTTGCCCGCAACAAGTGCGTCATGGGCACGGCGCATGTTGCGCTTGGATTTGGTGACTCGGTTCTGCGGGACAGCCATGTCGCGACCTCGGGGTAGTGGGGACAGGCCCCTGTTTTCCTTGACGATTCTTCAAGCGGTCAAAGCCGCCGGGGGCCTGCTTCCAAGCCCCGAATGAGGCGCGGAACATAACCGGATTTGGGCGCGGTGCAAGCCCTTTTCTGCCGGGTTTTCGTGCAGGCAGAAAATCACTCCTTGTCGCCGCCTTCCAAACGCTGCTTGAGGGCGGCGAGTCCGGCAAAGGGTTTAAGGGTCTCATCGCGCAAAGGCTCCACCTCTGGCGCGGCAAAGACCGCTTCACCCAGTTCGGCGCCGGGGGCACGTGGATAGAGCGGCAGGGCCAGCATCAGCGCCTCAATGGCGACATGGCCTGCGTCGATCACCTCGGGCAGAGGCTCGGCCGTGTCATCCTCGGGCATTTCAACCTCGTCACCCTCGGGCGTGGTCCAATCGGCCAAATAGCGCCGCAAGACCATTTCCGACAGTTCTGCCCGCACAGGGGCAAGCGTGATCGAACAGGGCTGGACGACGATCGCATCCATGCGCCCCTCCATCACAAAATCCCGTGATCGGTCGGGCCGGACCTCGCCCGAAAACCGCAGCGACACCAGTTCCAGCAGGCCAAGCGCCTGTGCAATCTGCGCCCGGACGGCGGCATCGGGTTTGAGGGCAAAGCGTGTGGGCTTGCGTTTGGAAAGACCACCCACTGGAAAGGGATGGCTAAACGGTGGGGTGGCCTCGTCAGGGGTGGTGTGTCCCATTGGGGTCCTTTCGTCTTGCGTCCGCGGTCTTGCGTTCCATTCTTGAACCGGGGCGCGTCCTTCTGTAAGCCTTTACACAAGGAGGCGCACCAGCCTGTGCGGCAGGTAAGGGGCTGATCCGGGCTTTGCAAGGCCGGACTTGGTTCCATGCGGCAAGGCGGGTGGCACGACGGGCGGCAGATGTGCCGGATTTGAGTATGGGGTAGGTCACGAATGGCTTTGACGAGATTTGACGGCAAGACGGCCTCTGGTCGGAAAAATGTCCGTCGCTGGGGATCTGTGACCCTTGCCTGTGTGGTTGTTCTTGCATTGGCAGCGTGCTCTTCCATTTACCGCAATCATGGGTTCGTGCCAGCGGAAGAAGAGCTTGCAACCCTTGAGATTGGCAAAGATACGCGGGAAACCACAGGGCCAAAGGTCGGCAGACCTTCGGCGTCGGGCCTGCTGAACGATACCGGCTGGTTCTATGTCCAAAGCCGCTGGGAATATCGCGGGGCCTTGCCGCCAAAGGAAATCGACCGTCAGGTGGTGGCGCTGACGTTCAGCGACGCGGGCACCTTGACCAATGTTGAACGCTTTGGGCTTGAACGCGGTCAGATTGTTCCCTTGTCGCGTCGGGTGACCGAAACGAATGTCAAAGGCATGGGTGTTCTGCGTCAGTTGTTTTCCAACTTTGGTCGCCTGAATGCCGGACAAGTCGTCGGTCAGTGATCTGAAGGCCTTTGCATGGGGCCCCCGCGTCAGGGGGTCTTTTGCGCAAACCTTAGCGCAACGCCATTGATGCAATAGCGCAGACCAGTCGGGGCAGGGCCGTCGGGAAACACATGACCAAGATGGGCGTCGCAGCGGTTACAATGCACCTCCGTGCGGCGCATGAACCAGCTTCGGTCAACACTTTCCCCCACCATTTCAGGGTCAAAGGGGGCATAGAAACTGGGCCAACCCGTGCCCGAGTCGAACTTGGTTGCATCATCAAACAATGGGGCGTCGCAGCAAATGCAATGAAACAGCCCCTTTTCTTTTGGAAAGCTGTCATTGCTAAAGGCGCGCTCGGTGCCATGTTTGCGGGTGACCCGAAACGCCAGATCAGAAAGTAGCGCGCGCCACTCGTCTTCGGATTTGTGTACTTTGTGCATTGAATGATCCTGACAGGCCCAGCGAATGCCCTGTTGTATCCTGTTTGCATTGCGCAAGATATGGTGCAGGGAAAGCGGCGTCGCCAAGAGAGAGAGGGGGGAGTGGGATGGACCGGATAAAGGTTTGCGATCTGGCCTTGACGCTGACGCTCTCGCGGGGGCGCTATGTCGTTCGTTTCGCACAAGATGAGGCGGAGGTTCAGGCCGCACAATCCCTGCGGCATCGGGCGTTTTTCTCCAAGTCCAGGGAAACTCAGGCCACTGCCTTGGATGTCGATGACTTTGATCGCTCCGCTCGCCATATCTTGGTCTGGGATAGGGCATCGGCTGACCTTGTGGCCTGCTACCGCGTGCAATTTTTTGAGGGAGCCGAGATTGCGCGCTCCTATTCCGCACAGTTTTACGATCTGACCGCCTTGGCCAATTTTCCGGGTATATTGATGGAGTTGGGGCGCTTTTGCCTGCATCCTGAACGGCATGATCCTGATATCTTGCGGCTTTCATGGGCGGCCATGGCGCATTTGGTGGATCAGGCGGGGGTTAGTCTTTTGTTTGGCTGCTCCAGTTTTCAGGGTGCGGACCCGTTGCGCCATGCGGCAGCGATAGGTCATTTGAGCGGACGTATTGCCCCGCCGGAGCGGCTTGCGCGTGCAAAGGTGGCGGATCGGGTGGCGGTGGGCGCATTTATGGGCAAGGGTACGCTTGCCGAGGCGATGGCGGGCACCCCCGCGCTGTTGCGGACTTATCTTGGGATGGGGGCTTGGGTCAGTGACCACGCTGTGGTCGATCGCAGCATGGATACCTTGCATGTCTTGACCGGTGTGGAAATCGCCAAGATCCCGCCAGCCCGCGCCAGAGCCCTGCGCCAGATTGTGGCCGATTGTTTGGGGTATAATAATACCGTTTCTGTAACGCATTGAAATTAATTGTATTTTTGTTTTATGCGGCGCTTGACCTTGGATAACTGATCAGCGATAAGCGCCCATCAGAGAACTCGGGGGCTCTCCCCGCCATTCCTCATGGGACACGACCGATGAAAACCTTTACCGCTACTCCGGCGGACATCGAGAAGAAGTGGATCCTGATCGACGCCGAAGGCATCGTTCTGGGCCGCCTCGCCTCAATCGTCGCCAATATCTTGCGTGGCAAGAACAAGCCGACCTTCACCCCTCACATGGATATGGGTGACAATGTCATCATCATCAATGCTGACAAGGTGCAGATGACGGGCAACAAGCGTGCCGACAAGATCTATTACTGGCACACCGGTCACCCGGGCGGCATCAAGCAGCGCACCGCGCGGCAAGTGCTGGAAGGCAACCACCCCGAGCGCGTCGTGATCAAGGCTGTTGAGCGTATGATCACCCGCAACCGTCTGGGCCGCCAGCAGATGACAAATCTGCGCGTTTATGCCGGCACGGAACATCCGCACGAAGCTCAGCAGCCCACCGTTCTTGACGTTGCGGCGCTGAACCCCAAGAACACCCGGAGCGCGTGATCATGGCTGACATCAAATCCCTCGACGATCTGAAATCGGCCGTCTCTGGCTCGGCCTCGGCCGCAGAACAGGTTGCAGAAGCCCGCGCCCCGCGCGTGGCAGTGCGTGACGCCCTTGGCCGTGCATATGCAACGGGCAAGCGTAAAGACGCCGTTGCCCGCGTTTGGGTAAAGCCCGGCACAGGCAAGGTCATCGTAAACGGCAAGGAAATGGCCGCTTACTTTGCACGTCCTGTGTTGCAGATGATCCTCAAGCAGCCCTTCACCATTGCAAATGTCGAAGGTCAGTTTGACGTGATGGCAACCGTTGCCGGTGGTGGCCTTTCGGGTCAGGCCGGTGCGGTCAAGCACGGCATCTCCAAGGCATTGCAGCTGTATGAACCCGGCCTGCGTGCCGCGCTGAAAGCAGCCGGCTTCCTGACGCGCGACAGCCGCGTCGTGGAACGCAAGAAGTACGGCAAGGCCAAGGCCCGCAAGAGCTTCCAGTTCTCGAAGCGCTGATCTTCAGCCAAGCCTCTTTCGAAAATCTATGGAAAAGCGCAGAGTTTTCTGCGCTTTTTCTTTTTGTTCCCCACCCAAAGAACGGGTAAGCACGCGTGAGTTGGGGCAGGTCAGAGGGGCAGCTTTGCGCTACAGACGCGAAATAGACGGGTTGCGTGCGGTTGCGGTCCTGCCGGTCATCTTGTTCCATGCTGGATTTTCCGCATTTTCCGGAGGGTTCGTCGGCGTTGATATCTTTTTCGTCATAAGTGGATATCTGATCACGACCATCATTCTGGAGCAGCAAAGGGCAGGGCGCTTTTCCATCGCGGGTTTCTATGAGCGACGTGCGCGCCGGATATTGCCCGCGCTGTTGCTGGTCATTCTTGTGTCTGCGCCCTTTGCCTATGTCTTTATGCTCCCCAACCAATTGTCAGATTTCGCCGCAAGTGCCGTGACATTGATGCTTGCGCTGTCGAATATCTTTTTCCTAAGCCAAGTTGGCTACTTCTCCCCCGATGCCGAACTACAGCCCTTGCTTCATACGTGGAGCCTGTCGGTAGAAGAGCAGTATTATGTGGCATTCCCATGGATCATCGTTGCGCTGGCGCGGTTTGGGGACCGGTTCTTGTTTCGCACAATCGCATTGCTGACTGCCCTGAGCTTTGTGTTCGCGACCTGGGCTTTGAGCGTTGACGCGGAGCGTAGCTTCTTCTTCTCGCTCTCGCGGTTTTGGGAGATTGGGGTCGGGTCGCTTTGTGCGCTTTGGGGCAATCCTAAGAGGTCTTCCTATGGAAATGGTCTGTCGATCATCGGATTGATGCTCGTTGCCGGCTCGGTCGCGCTTTTGGACGCGCAGGTTCCGTTTCCCGGTCCATACACGTTGTTTCCTGTTGTTGGGGCTGCGCTGATCGTTGTCTTTGCGACTGAAGGAACGCTTGTGGCGCGGTTGCTTTCGGGCAAGCTGGTGGTGGGCATCGGATTGATTTCTTATAGCACCTATCTCTGGCATCAGCCGCTTTTTGCCTTTGCAAAGCTTTCGGCCCCGATACCCGCAAGCCCCGTCCAGATGTTGGTCCTTTCGGTTCTGGCAGTGGTTCTGGGCTGGCTTTCGTGGCGATTTGTTGAAACTCCGTTTCGGCGATCCCCTCATCCTGTGCTTGCGACGCGGCGCGCTGTGTTTGGCACCAGTTTTGCCATGGCGGGTCTGGTCATCGCGGCGGGGGTTGGCGTTTACGCCAAGGATGGCTTGCCAGAGCGCAGCAATGGCGCGGTCACCTTTGGGGAGATAGAGGCGCGTCTTGCCCCGAATTATGGATTGTCCAAAGACTGCGATGGTCCGTTTGGCGCACAGATGGCCTGTGCCACTGGCGCTGCGCCACGGGTGCTGATCTGGGGTGACAGCTTTGCCATGCATTTGGTTCAGGGGCTCTTGGCCTCGGATCCCACGCTTTCCTTGCGACAAGCAACCTTGTCAGGATGCGCACCAATTTTGGGCCTCGCCCAAGTGGGATCAAGCAAATCTGCCGCATGGGCGCAAGAGTGCATCACTTTCAATCGTGCGGTGCTGGATTGGCTCGGCAAGACCAAAGGCGTCGACCTTGTGGTTCTGTCTTCGCCGCTCAAGGAAATCCTGACATTTCAGACCGTCGACGAGGCTGGCACGATCAACGCACCTGGCAATAGGCTGGCGGTTCAAGACGGGCTTGTGCAAACGGCGGATGCGATCCGCGCCACTGGTGCATCTGTTCTTATGGTGTCACCTACACCCCAAAGCGGGGAGAATATCGGGCAATGTCTGGTGCGTGCTGCATTTTTTGGCGGTGGAGCACACAGTTGTGACTTCACCCTCAATGACGCAACAGTGCAGCACGATGTCCTAAGGGCGGTTGAGGCAACGCTTCCGGTCTATTGGCTGGACCGCGATATCTGCAGCAATGGCCAGTGCCATCCTTGGCAACAGGGTCACTTCATCTACAGTGATTTTGGGCATCTTACCCAAGACGGCAGCGCCTTTCTTGGCGAAACGCGGAACTGGGCGGCGGCGTTCAAAGGGCAGGCCCGATAGGCTGCTCCCAAGTCCGACCTCAGGCAGATAAACCCCATGCTGCGGATGATTTAGCGTTGCACCCGCGAGATGAGCGTCTGTGACATTGAGCACAGGGTCAAGGTCTGGGGCCGCTGGCCTTTGCGGCAACAAGATGAAAAAGGCAGGGTCCGCATCCCTGCCTTTTTGGTCTGCGTCGTGGGATCAGCTCAGTGCGGCTGTAACGATCACTTCAACACGGTACGCCGGGGCTGCAAGCTTTGCCTCGCCCGTGGCGCGGGCCGGGGTATGGCCCTGCGGCACCCATGTGTCCCAGACGGCGTTCATCTCGGCGAAATCGGCCATATCGGCGAGCCAGATCTGCGTCGACAGGATACGGGTCTTGTCGGTGCCAGCAGCGGCCAGAATACGGTCTACTTCTGCAAGGCAGGTGCGTGTCTGATCCGCCACCGAGTCGCCCGGCGTGCCAACCTGACCCGCCACCCAGATGATGCCGTTGTAGCACACGCCCTCACTCATCCGTGCGCCGGTGCCAATGCGTTTGATATCGTCGTTCATGGAGTTCCCTCAGATGATTGCCACCCCTGCCTAACGGCCCTCGCAGCCAAAGAAAAGAGGCGCACAGCGACCGCGCAATCAAACACTATAGAGTGGGGATGGAGCGATGGGGGGAAGGGATGGAGCGGGTGAAGGGAATCGAACCCTCGTCATCAGCTTGGGAAGCTGCTTCTCTACCATTGAGATACACCCGCGTTGTGCAGCGACGTAAGCCAAGCCGGGGCCGCCGTCAAGTGGGCGGTCCCGGCTGCAGGTGTCATTATGGGGCGGCGACGGTGATTTCCGCGCGTTCCCCTGCAACCACGGTGATCGGGGATTCGGTGGCAGCGCCATCGCGGTTGACGACCACAATGTAATCCCCCGGCGGGAAGGTCAGGTTCATCTGATCGCCATAGTCAAAGCGCATGGATTTTCGACTGCCATCGAGGCTTTTCTTGGCACTGAAAACCTCGATTGACCCTGCACCGGGGGCGGAAACGGCAAGCACACCGGCATTGAGGACGACATTCACCGCGACGCGCTCATTTGGCTTTACGGTAAAGGTCGCTTCCGCCTTTGCCACGTCTTTGGTGGCCAAGGCCACATAGTCGCCCGGTGGCAAGGTGAATTCCTGTGCTGCGCCGTAGCCGCCTTCGACTTGGCGACGGTTGCCATCAAGCCCCACCTTGGCTTCAAAGATATCAACAGCTTGGCCGATATTGTCGACAATGATATCGGCGGTGTAATAGGTGTCCACCACTGCGACCCCGACCGAGACGATCACATCTTGTGTCACTGTTTCCCCCGCCCCAACGGTGACGCTGGCGGACGCAGTGCCCCGGCCAATGCCGACCGTGGCGGTATAATCGCCCGCTGGCACAAGGCGGGTTTGGTTGCCGTAGTGGAAGATCGACCTGCCGGCCCCCTCCAAGGTTACGCCAGAGTTGTCGATGACTTCGCCGCCGTCTTCCAACAAGGGGCGGATATGCAGATAGCCTGCGTTCAAGACGATATCGGGCGTGGCCAATTGATCATCGGTCAGCGCAACCTCAACCTCGACGACAGCTTCGTCGCGATCAACGACCAACAGATAGGTGCCCGGATCGATGAACATCGGGGCAAGCCCATATTGCTGGCGGACCAGATCACCGCGCGCACCATTGGCACCGGTCTGGTAAATCTCGACCGAGCCTGTGAAATCATCGCCCTCGGCCGGGCCACCCGCAGCCAGATAGACACGCGGGGCGAGGTTGCGTTCAAGCTTGGCCGGCGGTGGCGGCTCTGGGGCGGGGGATGGCTCTGGCTCGGCTTGCACAACGGCAACGGTGCTTTGCAAGGCCTCGACCAAGGTGCTGGCATCTTTGGCCTCGATATACTTGCCGCCCGTGTTTTCAGCGAGGCAGGCGACCTGCCGCCCCTCATCCGCCGTCAGACCAAAGCCCACGACATGGGCGGTGAAATCGACGCCCGACGCCTCCAATTCCGCGCCAAGGGCGCAGGGGTCGGCGTTGCAGGTCTCTATCCCGTCGGTGATCAGAATGACGGTCGCCTTCTCTTCGGTGGAGCGCAATTGGGCAGCGGCCTGCCGCACGGCCTCGGACAGCGGCGTCTTGCCAAGAAAGCGCATGGCATTCGCCGCGTTGATGATGGCCGGGGCCGTGCCCGCCGCCGGGGCCACGACCATCTCGATATCGGTGCACGAGCCTTTTTCGCGATGACCATAGGCCATCAGCCCCAGTTCGGTTTGCGCGGGCAGGCCTGAGAGAACCGAGCCAAGTGCCTCGCGTGCGATTTCAAGTTTCGGGCGGCCGTCAATCTGGCCCCACATGGATCCGGAGGCATCGAGGATGATGATGGATTTGCCCTCGGCATGCGTTGCCACGGGAAACAGGAATTGCAGGCAAAAGGCGAGGGGGGATAGGTGGCGAAAAATCATGGTTGCGTCCTCAAAGGGCTGCGGGAATAGCCAAGGGATACAATCGCCCTTTGTTTCAGGCAAGGTAGGGGAAACCTACGTCAAGGATCGCCCTTGATAAAAAGGCCCCGACTGAGGGGGCAACCGTCGGGGCAAGTTAAAAAGGCACGCACCTGCCCTGCCAGAGGGGACAGTTTCTTTTGGGCAGGCGCGGCCCCTGTGGCGGAAAGGGCTTTCCCCCTTCCGCCGACCGGATCCCACCCAAGGACGAGTGACGCGCCTAGGGTGGGGTCGGGACTGGGTAGGTTACATCGCGGGCAGCATCACCGTGTCGATCACATGGATCACGCCGTTCGATTGCACGACATCGGCCACGGTTACGGTGGCCATGTTGCCATTCTCATCGGTCAGATGAACCATGCCATCCTCATAGCTGGCCTGCAGGGTGCAACCGCCCAGCGTTGGCACAGGGTGCTTGCCGCCATCATCCATGATCATCTTGTTTAGAGCATCCGCCATCACGGCCTTGCCAACAACGTGGCAGGTCAGGATCTTGGTCAATTGCTCTTTGTTCTCGGGCTTGATCAAGGTTTCGACGGTGCCTGCGGGCAGCTTGGCAAAAGCCTCATTGGTCGGGGCAAAGACGGTAAAGGGGCCAGAACCCGACAGGGTTTCTACCAGACCCGCTGCCTGCACGGCGGCGACCAGCGTGGTGTGATCGGCCGAGTTCACGGCGTTTTCAACGATGTTCTTGGTCTCATACATCGCCGCACCGCCAACCATCGGATTTTCGGCAAAGGCTGCTGCGGTGGACAGGGCAAGGATGGAGGCTGCAAGAGTGAATTTCATGGATCGTCTCCCGGTTTGTCGTGAGGCAGGACCATCCTGCCTTCATGGGAGTAACGAGGAGTGCGGAACAGAAGTTTCAGGGGTGGGCAAAAATTTTGCAAAATTTTTGGTCCAGGCGGAAATGTTTCACCTAAACATTTGATCGGGAAAAGAAAAATACGTCAGCAAAAAAATCAGGCGCTGATTTCTGCTGTCAGGATGACCGGGCCCGTGGGCGCGCCGGTGGGGGACCCGCCTGCAGGCTCCACCGAGATGGCCAGCACCCAGCCTGCGGGGGGGCGGGGGTAATCCACGCTGAGTGTGCCCTCGCGCAACAGCCCAAGGGAAACGGGGGAGGCTCCGGGTGCAATCAGCCACAGTTGGTGATCTTGTGCAGTGCCGGGGGCTGTTCCTGCGACACGGGTGATCTGAAGTTGGCGCCCCGTATAGCGTGCCTCATAGGACAAGCCGCCCGATGCCGTGCCCAATTCGGCCACCACCACACCCGGCGGGGATGCGGGTTGTAACACCAGATAGGCGGCCCCGATGATGACCAGGGCGGCCATGGCTCCCGACAGCCAGCCCATCCAAAGCCGTTTTGGCCGGGCAGGGGTGGGGAACAGGCGCGCCTCGATCTGGGGCAAAAGATTGGGGACAGGGGCATCGTCAAAGGCGTCGTTCAGACCTGAGAGTCGGCCCTCCCATGCGCTGACACGCGCGGCAAAGGCGGTGTCGGACTTGATCCGCGCCTCTATTTCTATCCGGTCGGGCAGATCGAGCACGCCCAGAACATATTCGGCGGCAAGTGCATCATCATCGCCAAGGGGGGAAAGCGGTGTGTCGGTCATTGGTCCAGACACTCCTTGAGTTTGGCGAGGCTTCGGCGCAGCCATGTCCGCATGGTGTTGATGGGCACGGCGTAGCGATCAGCAAGGTCTTGATAGGACAGACCGTCAAGATAGGCCCCGCGCACCGCCTCGGCCCGGTCTGGCTCCAACGTGGCAAAGCAATGGGTGACGCGGCGGGCCTCGCCCGCGGCGATCAGGCGGGTTTCGGCGCGGGGGGCGCGGTCGACCACTAGCTCTGCCTCACCATCCTCGGACTGTTCGGGCTTTCGGGCGCGCAGGCGATCAATGGCATGGTTGCGCGCGATGGCCACAAGCCAGGTCATGGCTGCACCTTTGGTCGGATCGTAACGATCCGCCCGCAGCCAGACCCGTGTAAACACCTCTTGCAACGCATCCTCCGCCTCTGCCCGGTTTCCCAAGATACGCAAGAGAACGCCCATGAGTTTCGCGGAAGCCGCAGAATAAATCTGGCGAAAGGCCGCACGATCCCGTGCCGCCACCCCAAGCAACATCTGTGTCACAGGATCATCCATAGGCGCCAGACCTATCGCAGGCCAAGAAGCCAATCAACCCCGCCTGCGCCGCCGCCCATCTGCGCCACCGCTGCCTGAGGTGTTGAAGCTGACCACAGGCAGGGTCACGATCAATGAGAGTTCGGGGAAGGGATCGACCGCATGTGGAATGGCATTGGCATTCACGAAATGCTCTTGGAACTTTGGCTCAATCGCGGTTTCAACCTTGTGAATCTCATGCACTGTCGCCTCGATCTGATTGCGCGCGGCCACATTGCACAGGGCAATGCGCGCACCGGTTCCGGCGGCGTTGCCGGCGCTTGTGACCTTGTTCAGTGGCGCGTCGGGGATCATGCCAAGGACCATGGCGTGTTTGGGGCTGATATGGGCGCCAAAGGCCCCGGCCAATGTCACACGGTCAACCTTGTCGACACCCATCTCATCCATCAACAGCCTTGCCCCGGCATAAAGCGCGGATTTCGCAAGTTGAATGGCGCGGATATCGCCTTGGGTCACCAAGATCCGTGGCCCGCCATCGGCGGTGCCATCGTGCAGCACATAGGAATGGGTGCGCCCCTCGGGGGTGGTGCGCCATGTCCCGGTCTGTTCGGGGCTGCCGATCAGACCGCCGGGGTCCAAAAGGCCCGCCATCCGCATCTCAGCCACGGCTTCGATGATGCCTGATCCGCAGATGCCGGTTATTCCGCTGGTTGCTGTGGCCTCGGCAAAGCCCGGATCGTCTGACCAAAGGTCAGAGCCGATGACGCGAAAGCGGGGCTCTTTGGTCACGGGATCAATCTCGACCCGTTCAATCGCACCGGGGGCCGCGCGCTGCCCGCTGCTGATCTGTGCGCCTTCAAAGGCGGGACCCGTGGGTGAAGAGCACGCCAGAACCCGCGTCTTGTTGCCCAAAAGGATTTCGGCATTGGTGCCGACATCCACGATCAACACCATGTCATCGGATTTATTTGGTTGTTCCGACAGCGCCACGGCGGCGGCATCAGCACCGACATGGCCTGCGATGCAGGGCAGGATATAGACCCGTGCCGAGGCGTTCAGATTGGCCAGATCCAATTCGCGCGCATCCAGCGACAGGCTGCCCGAGGTGGCCAGTGCAAAGGGGGCTTGGCCCAGTTCCACCGGATCAATGCCCAAAAGCAGGTGATGCATGACCGGGTTGCAGACAAAGACCGCCTCATAGATCTGGCGTGGATGGATCCCGGCCTCGGTGGCGATGGCGCTGGCCAGCCCGTTGATCGCCTCGCGCACGGTGCGGGTCATTTCCACATCGCCGCCGGGGTTCATCATGACATAAGAGACGCGGCTCATCAAATCTTCGCCAAAGCGGATTTGCGGGTTCATCAACCCGGAAGAGGCCAGCACGCGGCCATCTTTCAGATCACACAGATGCGCCGCGATGGTGGTGGAGCCCAGATCAATCGCAAGACCGTAAATCGAGCCTTCGTAAAAACCGGGCCAGATGTCCAGAATACGGGGGGTGGCGTCATGGTTGCCCTGATGCAGCGCGACGGTGACTTTCCAGTCGCCTTTGCGCAGGGCCGGTTGCAGGCGGCGCATCAGGGCCAGATCGGCCGATACATCCGCCACCTGCCACTGATCGCGCAAGGCAATGGCCAGACGCTCAAAATCCCCCGTCGGTTCGTGCATGTCGGGTTCGGCGACCTCGACATACAAAAGCCGTGTGGCAGGGTCCATGGCGATCACCCGCTCGGTCGCGGATTTGCGGATCACCTGTTTATGCACCTGAGATTCGGGGGGCACGTCAATGACCACGTCGCCCATCACCTTGGCCTGACAGCCCAGACGCCGCCCGTCGATCAGCCCGCGCTTGGATTTATAGCGCTCTTCCACCGAGTTCCACTCGCTGAGTGCATCCGCCTGCACTGTGACGCCATGCTTGGAAAACTCGCCATAGCCCGGTGTGATCTGGCATTTGGAACAGATACCCCGCCCGCCACAGACGGAATCAAGGTCAACACCCAATTGGCGCGCCACCGTCAGGACCGGGGTGCCCAAGGGGAAACGCCCCCGCTTGCCCGATGGCGTAAAGATCACAAGGGCGTTCTCTGCGGCATGATCGGGGGCTTCTGACGACATGGGGCTTCTCCTGCTGACCTGCTGTTTCTAGGGCTTTCGCGGCCATGTGCAATGGCAGGAAACGTCAGGTTTGGGTCTGCAAGCGTCCGCGCATGGAAAAGCACAGCATAGGGTCAGTGATCCATCTCCAGCCATGCCAGAATGGTGGCCCTGTCGCCATCAAGGGCAGGGGCTGCGGCGCGTCCAGAAACCTCGGGCAAGGTCGACATCTTGATCGGATTGCCGGCGGCCAAAAACGCCGGACCATCGTTGCGCGCCGCCACCGGCAGCACCATATGGCGCGCCAGAAGTTGGGGATCGCGCAGCACCTGCGCCATGTCTTGCACCCGCGCGGTTGGCAGGCCTGCGGCATCAAGCGTGGCGGTCCAATGGGTGACGGTGTTATCCAGCGTCACCGCCTCTAGTAACCGCTTGAGCATCGCATGGTTTTCGCAGCGTGCCGCATTGGTGGCAAAGCGCGGATCATCATCCAAACGCAAACCCAAAACCTCGCACAGCTTGGCAAACATCGCATCATTTCCCGCCGCGATGACAAAGAAGCCGTCCTTGGCGCGATAGGTTGAAAAGGGCGTGATGGTGGGATGGCGCGCGCCCGTGCGACCGGGGGGCGTGCCTGTGGTGCCGGTGATCGCGATGGCATGTTCCTGAATGGCCAGTTGCGCATCGAGCATGGCAATATCCACCTTGGCACCCAAGCCGCTGCGTTCGCGGCCAAAAAGGGCGGCGAGGATGCCTTGGATCAGATACATGCCCGCCGCAATATCGCCGATGCTGGCCCCCACACGCACGGGGGGGCCGTTTTCTTGACCCGTGATGCTCATGATGCCACCGCGGGCCTGAACGACCATGTCATAGGCAGGCTTGCCTGCCTCGGGGCCGGTATGGCCAAAGCCCGAAACGGCGCCATAAATCAGCCGGGGAAAGCGCGCGTGCAGATCAGCCCAGCCATAGCCCAAACGCTCCATCGTGCCGGGACGAAAGTTCTCCAAGATCACATCTGCCCGCGCCAAAAGCCGTTCAAAAACAGACCTGTCCGCCTCATTCTTCAGGTCCAGCGCGAGTGAAAGCTTGCCCGCATTCAAGGCTGCGAAATAGGCGCTTTCTCCTTGGGCAAAGGGGGGAAAGGCGCGTGTGTCATCGCCAAGGCCGGGGCGTTCAATCTTTATGATTTTTGCGCCAAGGTCACCAAGGGTCAGACTGCTAAAGGGGCCTGCCAGCACATGGGTCAGGTCAAGAACGGTAATACCGTCAAGGGGGGGGATCATGGGTGTCTCCGGTTTTGACCAAAACCTAGTCGTCGCAGGTCCGCATGGCCTTGATGCGGATCAAGTGCGCAAAAGCAAAAGGCCCGCTGCAAGAACGGGCCGTTTGGCAGATCAAAGGAAGGAGGGTTTAGCTGCGTGCCCGCCGACCGCCGCGACGACCTGAGGCTGCCTGACTTTGGGAGGCCGAGGCTTCGGCAAAGGTCATGCCGCCCTCAACCGCTTCGAGCACTTTGGAAAAACGGATCCATTCCCCGCCGTTTGGATCGTGGTTCATCAAGAAGTTGGCGGCGCGAATGGCCTCCATCTCGACCTGACGGACGGGGTTCATGATGGCCGATGTCA
Organism: Paracoccaceae bacterium; assembly: GCA_021741245.1. Classification (GTDB taxonomy): domain Bacteria; phylum Pseudomonadota; class Alphaproteobacteria; order Rhodobacterales; family Rhodobacteraceae; genus Pseudotabrizicola. Next base: position 18,979 of record JAIOYF010000012.1, on the reverse strand, counting down.
TGCCTGCGCCAATCGCCATCGGCAGGAAGGCCGCGTTGATACCGTGCCGATGCGGCAAGCCAAAGCTGATGTTGGACGCACCGCAGGTGGTGTTTACGCCCAACTCTTCACGCAGGCGGCGCACAAGGGTAAAGACCTGCTGCCCGGCAGAGCCCATGGCCCCCACTGGCATCACCAGCGGGTCAACCACGATGTCATGCGCGGGAATGCCAAAGTCTGCGGCCCGCTGGACGATCTTTTTGGCCACGGCAAAGCGCACATCTGGGTCGGGCGAAATGCCGGTGTCGTCGTTGGAAATCGCCACAACGGGGACATTGTATTTCTTGACCAATGGCAAGACGAGTTCCAGACGGTCTTCTTCCCCGGTCACCGAATTCAACAGCGGACGACCCTCTGCAGCGGCAAGGCCAGCCTCCAGTGCGGCGGGAACCGAGCTGTCGATGCACAAAGGAACGTCGACAACCCCTTGGATGATCTCGATCAATTGGCGCATCAGGGGCGGTTCAACAAAGTTGTTGTCGGCATAGCGCGGATCAAGCGCCATCTTGTTGGTGAAGACAGCACCCGAGTTCACGTCCAGAACCGTGGCACCGCAGGCAACCTGTTCCAGCGCATCCCGCAGCACGGTTTCGAAATTGCCGGCCTCCATCTCGGCGGCCAGCTTTTTGCGCCCGGTCGGATTGATCCGCTCGCCAATCACGCAGAAGGGTTCGTCAAAGCCGATGACAACGGTTTTCGTTTTTGATTCAAGGACGGTACGGGTCATCGTTCAACCTTTTTCTTATCTTCTGTCTGCTTACGCGGCGCGGGCAGGCTTGCCTGCCTGACCGCCGTTTTCGGTGACCCATTGGGCATTTGTCTTGATGCCGCCAAGGGGGAAGAAATGCACCTGCTCGATCCCAAAGCCCGGGTTCGCGGCCTTGTGGGCGGCCAGTTCGGCAAGAACCTCTGTCGGCTCATAGGGCAAGAGCAGTTTGGTCACATCCATCGCCCGCTTTTGCAGCACGCGAAGCGAGGGGCCAACACCACAAGCGATGGCGAATTTGATCAGGGTCTGAAGCTTGGCGGGCCCTGCCACACCAATATGAACGGGAAGCTTGACGCCTTCGGCCTGCAGGCGGTTCACCCAGTCGATCACCGGCGCGGCCTCAAAGCAAAACTGCGTGGCCATGGCCATTTGCGCATCCGTCCGCTCGGCAAAGGCCGATTTCCAGCGCGCGGCTTCCATCACCATGCGGTCCGATCCGTCGGCGTCGATGTCTTTGTTGCCCTCGGGGTGGCCCGCCACATGCAGTCGGTCAAAGCCGGCAAAGGCGCCAGATTCCAACAACTGCATGGAGCTGTGGAAATCCCCCACGGGTTCGGCCACGCCACCGGCCAGCAAAAGGCCCTGATGCACACCCACATCCTTGTAGCGCGCAACCCAATCGGTCAGCGTGGCCTTGTCCTTGATGATGCGCGCCGGGAAATGCGGCATCACGCTATAGCCTTCGTCGACGATGCGCTTGGCCGTTGTGACCATGTCTTCGATCGGGGTGCCGTCGATATGGGCGATGTAGACGCGGGTGCCCAATGGCAGCAAAGCGCGGAAATCCTCGATCTTCTCGGCGGTGCGTGGCATCACCTCAATCGAATAGCCGGTCAGAAAGGCCTCGATCTGGCCAGTCTTTGCGACCGGTGCCTGATCCTTGGCGCGGAAATTGAACAAGGCCATCAGTCTCTCCCTCAGGGTCATGAAGATCAGGCTTTCGCCCAGCCTTCGGCATCGATCAGCGCCTTGAGGCGCGCGGTGTCATACTCGGCTTCCAGTCGATCCGCCTCGGTGCGGGCGACGCTGTCTTGATCACCCTCCACCTCATAGGCGGGGGCTTTGCGCCATTCGGCAAGATAGGCATCCGCATCCTTTGCGCCGATTTTCATCGCGCAGCGGTCGATGGCCTGTTCGAACCGTTCAGTCAGTTGCACCTTGGACCCGCGCCGCCCCTTGCCCACGATCACCTGAGCCGGAATATCGCGCCAAAAGACCACTGTCACGTCAACCATCTGTACGATTCCCCTGTACCGTTCTGACCCCGTTCTAATCGCGCCTTTGCGACATGAGGGTGCGTTTTCGACATGGCGGATCGAAGAACCGACCCAGCACCATGATGCAGGGGACAATAGCGTAAGATGCTGGCTGTTTCGACCGTTGATCGTGCGAAAACTTCTCATGCAGATCATGTGCCGCGTCAAAGCATTCTGCCGCGCAGGCCGGGCGCTTTTCCGATGAGCCTTGCGCGCACGGGGTAACGGCACTACCTTTGGTGCAACCACATATGGAGGGCGGATATGACGCCCGAGCGTCCTCGAGGGGGGGGCGCATCGCCAGCACAGGTCGAGCCGGAAAAGGGCTTCCGTGTTTTCGAATCGCCACCCCCTCCTAAGCCGGGGCAGGGGCCGCTCTATGCGGCACTTGACCTTGGAACAAACAGTTGCCGGATGTTGATTGCCCAGCCAAAGGGCAGTCAATTCACGGTCGTGGACAGTTTTTCAAAGACTGTTCAGCTTGGTGTGGGGCTTGAAGCCTCGGGCCGGCTTTCGCGTGCCTCGATGGGGCGGACGATTCAGGCGTTGCGCATCTGCCAGAAAAAGCTGGAGCGTCACAACGTGCGGCGGATGCGGCTGGTCGCGACCGAGGCCTGTCGGCGCGCCGAAAATGCGCGTGATTTCATGCGCCAAGTGCGGCGTGAGGCCGGGTTGCAACTTGAAATAATATCGCCCGAAGAAGAGGCGCGCCTTGCCGTCATTTCTTGCGCGCCGCTGGTCAGCCCGACCACGGAACAACTGCTTGTGGTGGATATTGGCGGCGGTTCGACCGAGCTTGTCTGGATCGACCTGTCGGAGGTTGTGCCAGACGAGCGTCCGCGGGCGATCATGCGGTTGCACACCGGCTTTGACGCCCAGCCTGTGGGGGGCGCGCGGGTGGTGGACTGGATTTCGGTGCCGCTTGGTGTGGCGACGCTGCGGGACCAGTTTGGCGATGTCGAGGATGATGCCCCGCGCTTTGCCCTGATGAGTTGGTTTTTTGAGGAACAATTGGCCAGCTTTTCGCCCTATAATGCCCAGCAAAAGCGCGATGGGTTTCAGATCATCGGCACCTCGGGTACGGTGACCACGGTGGCGGCCAGCTATCTGGGCCTGCGCCGCTATGACCGAACAAAGGTTGATGGTTTGCAGATGACCAGCGATCAGATTGACTTTGTGATCCGTGATTACCTGTCCCTTGGGCCGGAGGGGCGGCGGACCGATCCGCGCATTGGTCGCGACCGACATGCGCTGATCATGTCCGGGGCGGCTATCCTTCAGGCGCTAATGCGGATATGGCCCACCGATCGCCTGTCTGTTGCGGATCGTGGTCTGCGCGAGGGGCTGCTATACGCCCAAATGACCGCCGATGGCGTGTTGACCGAAGGACCATTCGCATGACCGAAAAGAACACATCAGGCCGTGGCCAACGCGAATTGCGCGTTCGGGTGAAAACCGCCAAGGGCCGCAAGCTGTCTTCGACCCTGTGGTTGGAGCGTCAGTTGAATGATCCCTATGTCATTCGGGCCAAGAAAGAAGGCTACCGGGGCAGGGCGGCCTACAAGATTCTGGAGTTGGACGACCGCTATGGGTTCTTGAAACCCGGCGCGCGCGTGGTTGACCTTGGCTGTGCGCCTGGGGGCTGGTGTCAAGTGGCGGTGCCCCGGATCAATTCTTTGGGCGAAAACACCAAAAAACCAATGGGCCGGATCATTGGCGTTGACCTGCAAGAGATGGAGCCGATTTCCGGGGTAGAGCTCCATCAACTCGATTTTCTATCCGATGGCGCCGATGATCTGGTGAAGGGCTGGCTTGGCGGTCGTGCCGATGTGGTCATGTCTGACATGGCCGCCGCGTCCAGCGGGCACAAGGCGACGGATCACTTGCGAATCGTGGCCTTGATCGAGGCGGCTTTGGACTTTGCCTTTGACGTTTTGGAAGATGATGGAACCTTTGTGGCAAAGGTGCTTGCGGGTGGTGCAGAAAACCAGATGCAGAACACGCTGAAGAAGATGTTCCGCAAGGTGGCCAATGTGAAACCCCCGGCCAGCAGGTCTGACAGTTCGGAAAAGTTTGTTGTGGCCATGGGTTACCGGGGGCGGGAACTGGCTGCGGAGGCTGAGGCGCAGGATTCCGACGACTGACGGGCCGAAAGGCCCCACATCGGCATTTCCCCACCAAAGAAAAAAGGCGCCCATTGCGGCGCCCTATTTCAGGAAGACTTTACGCGTTTCTCAAGCCAGCCTGATGCATATCAGCCGCCCCATGCCCGAACGGGTCCACAATCCATATGGACGAAGTTTGAGCGGGAGTATTTACCGACGCCGCCTGAGGCACAGGCCGAAGCCGCCTTTGCCATCTGTCCCACCGAACGGGACTTGAGCCGAAGGTCTGCGGCCTGCCCCTTCATGTGGAGGGAATTCTTGGCAACGGCCCGGGATTTTGACCGGAGCATCGCATTTGTCTGCGGGCTGCGATAGCCCGAGAGGAGCATATAGGGTTCCGAGACATCCATCAGCCGATGTGCTGCCGCCATGATATCAACAGTGCGGGCATCCATCTTCACGGTCGCATCTGAACGCCAATCCCGCATGAAGTGATTGATCTCTTTCATCACTTCGGGAATGTACTCGCCCTCGATCCAGTAGATCGTGTCAAGGCTTTCCCCGGTGCGGCCCGAATACATACGGACCCGGCGTATATCGCCTGCACCGCGCAAGAGACCAAAGGCATTTGAATAGGTGGGTGCCGCGATCAAAACCGTGGACGCAAACGCACCCAAAAGGCCACGCCTTGTCATGCCGAACTTCGTCGTATCTGCCATTCTAAGCGCCTGTCCCCTAGCGACTATTTACATCTGTTAGAGCGGTTCGTGTGCCGCAACGTCCTTCAAATGTGCAAGCGTTATGCCACAGCTCGATTCTCAACCCAAGGCAAGATTCCGGGTAGCCGACCATTTCACCGCCAGTAGGCAAAAATCTGCTGAAACGGTTCAATGGCATACGCGGCATTGTTCCTACAAGAAAGTTGCGGAAATGTTACGCTTTTGGGGCTGAGCGCAAGAAACCTGCGGTGTTGTGAATGGACTCTGCCCGCGCCATCGCCGAAACTTGTTGAATTGAATGTCGTATCGCGTGTTTGGGGGAATGATGAGGTTGATTTCGCGGCTGGGCCGGATTGGTGTTTTGTGGACATCTGCTGCCGCAGTGTCCGTCTGTCTTGCGACCGTTGCTGTCGCGCAAGGCTTGCCAAGCCCCTTTGTTCAGGTCGTGGCCGCCGAAGCCTCGTCGAACGATGATCTGGCCGCATTTTACAAGACGATTGGCTATGCCACCGTTTGGACGGGTGAGTCGGATGCGATGCGTCGCTCAGCCTTGTTGAATGCGCTGGCGCGTGCAGGGGATCATGCCTTGCCTGTGCGGCGCTATGATCCACGCAAATTGACCGCCCTGTTGACCACAGCCCAGACCGAAGGCGACCGTGCCCGCGCCGAAGTCGCCTTTTCCATGGCCTATCTGGCCTACGCCCGCGATATCCACTCTGGCGTTCTTTCGCCCAAGCAGATCGATTCAACAATCGTGCGTGACATCGAGCGGCCCGACGTCTCGTCCCTGATGACAGCGCTGATGACCGAAAATCCTGCGGCGGTTTTGCGCGATCTGGCCCCTAAATCCCCGCAATATGCACAGCTGATGCGGGCCAAGATTGATCTGGACGCAAAAATTGCCAGTGGCGGCTGGGGCAAGCCGGTTCAGGCAAAAGCCCTTGTTCCCGGTGATCGGGGAGAGGCCGTTGTCGCGCTGCGCGACAGGTTGATCGCCATGGGTTACCTTGGTCGCTCGGCCACGCAGACCTATGACAATGCGATGCTGGCGGCGGTTCAGCGCTTTCAACTGGATCACGGTCTGATTGCCGATGGCAGCGCCTATGCTGGCACGATTGAGGCCCTCAACGTCTCTCCGCAAGAGCGGCAGCGTTCGGTCATGGTGGCCATGGAACGCATGCGCTGGATGGGCGACGCGCCGTTGGGGGATCGCCACATCTGGGTCAATTTGCCCGATTTCACCGCAAAGATCGTGGATCATGGCAAGATCACCTTTGAGACGCGTGCCGTCATTGGCAAGAACGTGCCCGATCAGCGCACGCCCGAGTTTTCGGATGTGATGGAGCATATGGTGATCAACCCCAGTTGGGGGGTGCCGCGCTCCATCATTGTGAGCGAGTATCTGCCGCTGTTGCAGCGCAATCCCAATGCGGTCAGCCATTTGCAGGTGATCGACGGGTCCGGGCGCGTGGTGTCGCGGGGTGCGGTGAATTTTGCCGCCTATTCTGCACGAACCTTCCCCTTTGGCCTGCGCCAGCCGCCTTCGGACGGGAATGCACTTGGCAAGGTCAAGTTCATGTTCCCCAACCCCCACAACATCTATCTGCATGACACGCCGTCCAAGAGTCTGTTTGCCCAAGAGGTGCGCGCCTATAGCCATGGCTGCATTCGTCTGGCCGATCCGATTGATTTTGCCCATGCCATTCTTGCCGTGCAATCCGATGATCCTGAGGGGCAGTTTGACGCAGCCCTGAAGACAAGGAAGGAAACCACGGTAAAGCTTAAAGAAACCATCCCGGTCCATCTGGTTTACTTTACCGCGTTTCCGGGATCGCGCGGGCAAATGACCTATCGTCGTGATATTTATGGGCGCGACGCGGATCTGGCACGCGCCTTGGACGAGGCTGGGGTGGTCACGCCGCTGGTTCAGGGGTAAAAGCGCGCTGCCGGGTTGGTCTGGCAAGAGAGAGGCGCAGGCAAAGATGCCCCATACGATTGCACAGATTGCAGCGGCCCTTGGGGCTGATTGCGCGGGCGATGTGTCCCTGACGATTGAGCGCGCAGCAGAACCCGAGCAGGCAGGGCCAAGGGATTTGGCCTTGGCCGTCAATCCGAAATACGCGGATGGGCTGGCGAAGGGGCAGGCACAGGCCGCGATGTTGTGGCCCGGTGCGGATTGGCAGGCCTTGGGGTTGAAGGCCGCGATCTTTGCGCCGCGCGGCAGGCTGGCCATGGCGGGTTTGACATCGCTGCTGGATCCCGGCCCCATGATTGCCCCCGGTCTGCATCCGATGAGCGTGATCGACCCAAGCGCCGAGATTGGCGAAGGGGCCGCCATCGGTCCCTTTGTCACCATCGGGGCCGGGGTGCAGATCGGCAAGGGCGTGCGGATCGCAAGCCATGTCTCGATCGCCGAGGGCGCGCAGATCGGTGATCATGCCTTGATCTTACAAGGGGCCCGCATCGGCGCGCGGGTGGCGATCGGGGCGCGGTTCATCTGCCAACCCGGGGCCGTGATCGGGGCCGATGGATTTTCCTTTGTCACGCCCGAGAAATCAGGGGTCGAGGAAATTCGGGAAACGCTTGGCACCCGTGCCGAAATCCGCGACCAAAGCTGGACCCGCATTCATTCGGTGGGGGCTGTGACGATTGGCGATGACGTCGAGATTGGCGCGAATGCCTGCATCGACCGGGGCACGATTCGCGATACGGTCATTGGCCGGGGAACCAAGCTTGATAACCTTGTCCATGTGGGTCACAACGTTCAGATCGGGCGGGATTGTCTGCTGTGCGGTCAGGTCGGCATTGCTGGTTCGGCCCGGATCGGGGACCGGGTGGTCATGGGCGGGCAATGTGGTGTGAATGACAATATCTTTGTCGGCGACGATGTGATCTGCGGCGGCGGGACCAAGATATTCACCAATGCACCAGCAGGGCGGGTTCTTCTTGGATCTCCGGCGGTCAAAATGGAGACACAGGTTGAAATGCAAAAGGCCCTGCGAAGATTGCCCCGCCTTGCGGCAAAAGTTGCCGAGATTGAGAAAGTCATTCAAAAGTCATGAAGAACACCTAAATCCGCTCCGAATGGAAAAGGGTACACGGCCATGAACGACATATCCAAGACAGTGATCGCGATCCTTGCCGAGCAAGCCATGCTTGATCCGGCTGAGGTTGATGGTTCCATGACGATTGAGGCGCTTGGCCTTGACAGCCTTGCTTTGGTCGAGGCGATCTTTGCGATTGAAGAGCGGTTTGACATCTCGATCCCGTTCAACTCTGCCGAACCGGGCGCTGCGGGCTTTGACATTTCGTCGGTCGATAGCATCATCGCTGCCGTCAAAGGTCTGATGGCGCAGGAGGCAGCCTAGCACCGAATGGGAAGGGTCGTCATCACCGGGGCGGGAACGGTCAACCCCTTGGGGCAGAACGTCCCCGATACATTGGCGGGCTTTCGAGAAGGACGCTGCGGGATTGGTCCGCTTGACATTCGCGATGCGCATCGGCTGCGCATTTCGGTGGCGGGTCAGGTGCAGGGCTGGACGCCCGAGGCGCATTTCGACGCCAAGGACCTTGGCCTTTATGATCGGGTGACGCAATTCACCCTCTGGGCTGCGGCCGAGGCTGTGGCGCAATCGGGTTTGGTGTTTGATGGCGCACTTGCCGAACAATCCGGGGTGATCCTTGGCAACAGCGGCGGTGGCCTTTCCACGATCGATGACAATTACCGAACCGTCTATGAACAGGGCAAGGACAAGGTTCACCCCTTTGTCGTGCCGCGCCTGATGAACAGTGCAGGCGTCAGCCATATCAGCATGATCCACGGGCTTTTGGGCCCCAGCTTCACCGTCTCCAGCGCCTGTGCCAGTTCCAATCACGCCATGGGCCTTGCCTTTCACATGGTGCGCAGTGGAATGGCGCCGGTCATGGTGACAGGTGGGGCCGAGGCGATGCTGTGCTTTGGCGGGTTAAAGGCGTGGGAAGGGCTGCGCGTCATGTCTCCCGATGCCTGCCGCCCGTTTTCGGCCACGCGCAGCGGCATGGTGCAAGGCGAAGGGGCGGGCATTTTCGTCTTTGAAGATTGCGACCACGCCCGTGCACGTGGGGCCGAAATTCTGGCCGAAGTGGCGGGCTTTGCTATGGCGGCAGATGCCCATAGCATCGTCATGCCCTCCCGCGAGGGGGCGGTGCGCGTCATGGCGCGCGCGTTGCAAGATGCCGGTCTGCCGCCGGAGGTGATTGGCTATGTGAATGCACATGGCACCGGAACTTTGGCCAATGACCGCACCGAATGTGCGGCGCTGCACGATGTCTTTGGGCCGCATATCAATCACGTGCCGGTATCATCGACCAAATCCATGCATGGGCATCTGATCGGCGGGACAGGTGCGGTGGAGCTTTTGGCCTGCATTATGGCCCTGCGCGATGGGGTGATTGCACCCACCATCGGGTTTGAACGCGCCGACCCGGACTGCAATCTGGATGTGGTGCCCAACACGGCCCGCGAGGCGCGGGTAGATGTGGCCATGTCCAATGCATTTGCCTTTGGCGGGTTGAATGCGGCCATCATCTTGAAGCGTGTCTGATAGAAAAAGGCCGCACCAGTTGTCTGGCACGGCCTTTTGAGGTTGAGAGCCGCGCGCTTACTTGTTCGTGGCGGATACCGCCGTGAACCCTGCGGTAAAGCCCTTGAGCGACAAATCGACCGTGACTTTCTGGTCCGGGGCCACGACGGGAACGATGGTGATCACACCCTTTGCGCCCTTTTTGAACTGCTCAACCTCGCCCGCCGTAAATCCAACGCGGGCGATGCAGCCAATGGTCGAGCAAAAGGTGAACGGATAGACCTTGGCCTTGCTGCCATCGATGGCCAGCAAAAGATTTTCAGTCAGCAGCGTTTCAAGCGGAACAATCACTGTCGCACCGGCCACGGCCTGATTGCCCGGCGGCAGGTTGAACATGCTGAATTCTGCCACGGCGTTACCCTGAGGGTCTTTCAACAGTTGATACAGTTGGCAGGGGTCTGCGCCATCCTCGGTCCGTACGCAGCGCTGTTCCCACGCGTCGAAATTCGCCTGAACATATGAGGTCCCGACGCCATCGACCGGCTTGCCGTCTGGACCAAGCTCTGTCCCCATCGACAGACCGTCTGTCGATGCGGCGTCGCCTGCCGTAACTTCTGGTTGCGCGGGTGTTTCTTGCGCCAGAGCCACAGACCCGAAGGTCAGGACGGCGGCGGTCGAAAGCACAATGAGTCTCGGAAAAGCAAAGAGAGTATTGGTGATCATATCAGGTCCATATCGCCTTTTCTGCGGCAAAAGCCATCGATGATCCGTCTATCACGGCATCCGCGCGCTGTCAGGTAGCAAAAGCAACGCAAGCGTTGGCTTGCCACTTCATTTTATCGTCAGGACAGGGCATTCAAGCAGCAATTACGGCCCCGTAGAAAATTGAAAAAGGGCCAGTGGTCCGGCCCTTTTTCAATTCGTTTTTTTGCTCCCTGTCGGACTGGCCGACTTCATTGCCCAGACGCTAAGGGGCTTTTCAACGTCCGTCAACAGGGAAAATAATCATTCGTTAAGATGTGAAAACCAATAAAACCGGGCATTTTCAAGGGCGCGGTCGCCCTGACAGCAAGGGATGACAACCCGGCCCTCTGGTCGGCTGTGGATGCGATCAAGGCTGGCGTCCGAAAGTTAACATAGTATGGTCATTGCGCGCAGATGGATGAAACCTCTGTCAGATTGCTATGTGAAGGGGTAACGGGCGTGTCAGACGATCCAAGCATTTTTGTCGGCGGTGGTGGCGAGGGTTATGGGGCCGCTCAGAACCTTTTGCTCAAATACGGCAACCGCCACGGATTGATCGCGGGGGCCACGGGCACAGGCAAGACCGTGACCTTGCAGATTTTGGCCGAAGGGTTTTCGGCGGCGGGCGTGCCGGTCTTCTTGTCGGATGTTAAAGGCGATCTGTCGGGCATCGGCGCCTCTGGCTCTGCCGAGGGCAAGTTGCACGAACCCTTCATGAAACGCGCGGCAACCATCGGGCTTGATCTGCACTACCGGGCCTTTCCGGTCACCTTTTGGGACCTCTTCGGCCAGCAGGGTCACCCGGTCCGGGCGACGGTGGCCGAGATGGGGCCCTTGCTGCTGAGCCGTCTGTTGGAGTTGACCGAGCCGCAAGAAGGCGTTCTGAACGTGGCCTTTCGGCTGGCCGACGAAGAAGAACTGCCGCTGTTGGATATGAAGGACCTTCAGGCCCTGCTGGTTTATGTCGGGGAGAATGCCGAGGCGATTTCGACCCGCTATGGCCTTGTGGCGACCTCGTCCATCGGGGCGATCCAGCGCCGCCTTTTGGTGCTGGAGAATGAGGGCGGCGCGCAGCTGTTTGGCGAGCCTGCGCTTGATCTGGCAGACCTGATGCTGACGGATGCCAATGGCATGGGCCGGATCAACATACTGGCGGCGGACAAGCTGATGAACAGCCCACGCATGTATGCGACCTTCCTTTTGTGGATGTTGTCGGAACTGTTCGAAACCCTGCCAGAAATCGGCGATCCGGATAAACCAAAGCTGGTGTTCTTCTTTGATGAGGCGCATTTGCTGTTCAATGATGCGCCCAAGGCATTGGTGCAAAAGGTGGAACAGGTGGCCCGCCTGATCCGGTCGAAAGGGGTGGGCATCTATTTCATCACCCAAAACCCTGCCGATGTGCCCGAAAACATCCTTGGCCAATTGGGCAACCGGGTGCAGCATGCCTTGCGCGCCTTTACCGCCCGCGATCAGAAGGCGCTGCGCATGGCCGCCGAAACCTATCGCGACAACCCGCGCTTTCAGACCGAGGATGCCATCCGCGATGTTGGCACGGGTGAGGCTGTGACCTCATTTCTGGAGCGCAAGGGCATTCCGGGCATCGTGGAACGCACGTTGATCCGCCCGCCTTCCAGCCAGCTTGGCCCGATTGACCCCAGCCTGCGCGCGCAACTGATCGTGTCATCCCCCCTGAAAGGCAAATACGACACGCCCATTGACCGCGACAGCGCCTATGAGAGGCTGCGGGCAAAGGCCCATAAGGCGGCGGCAGAGGCCGCCCGCGCCGAGGAAAAATCGACCCTGCCGCAGCACGGGGAAACGGACGCGCGGGATGATGAGGATGGGTTTTACCGAGGCCGGCGGTATGACGGTGGCACGACCAGCAGCACGCGCAAGAAAGCTCCGCAGAATACGACCACACGCGCGAGCCGCAGCGATTCAATCGGCGAGGCTTTTGCAAAAAGTTTCGCACGACAGCTTGGCACGAAATCCGGGCAAGCCATTGTGCGCGGTGTTCTGGGATCGCTGTTCAAGCGCAGCTAAGCGCGGGATGCGCCCGGTTAAAGCGGGCGCATCTTTAGCTTGACGATGCGGTTCTCGCGGCGCTGTTCGACCTCGAACCGAAAGCCGTGAAAGCTGAAAACCTGCTTTTCATTGGGGATCATCTGCGCCTCGTGGATCACAAGGCCTGCCACGGTATTGGCCTCATCATCGGGCAGATTCCAGTCCATGGCGCGGTTCAGGTCGCGGATGGTCATGGCCCCTTCAACCAGATAATCGCCGTTTTCGGCCCGTTTCAGCGCGCTTTCCTTGTGCACCACATCGAATTCATCCGTGATGTCACCGACGATTTCCTCCAGAATGTCTTCCAGCGTGATCAGGCCCTGCAGCGCGCCATATTCATCAACCACCAGCGCAAAATGGGTGCGACGGGTCAAAAACTCGCGCATCTGTTCATCAAGCGATGTGGTGTCGGGGATGAAATAGGGCTTCATCGCCACCTTGACGATATCAAGCTTGTCCAGCGCCTCGACAGACCCGGTTTCCCCGCGCACGATGCGGTCCACCTCGCGCAGCAGATCCTTGGCATGCACGACGCCCAGAATATTCTCTTCGTCGCCGCGATAGACCGGCAGGCGGGTGTGGGGGGAGGCAAGGACACGCGTGATGATGTCACCGGGCGGCAGGTCGGCATCGATCATCTCGATCTGACGGCGGTGGCGCATGATGGAATCGACCGTGCGCGAGGCTAGGTCAAGCGCGCCCAACAGACGGTCACGGTCTTCTTTCTCCACCGCGCCTTCGTAATGGCCAAGTGCGATGGCCCCCACGATTTCTTCGCGCAAGGCCAACATCTTGCCCTCGGGATCAGCCTTTACCCCAAAGACGCGCAAAACCCCGCGCACAAGGGCGCGCACAATGCTTACAATGGGCGAGAAGACAAAGATCAAGATCTTGATCACGGGGGCCACGCGGGTGGCAACGGCCTCGGGAAAGGTGATGGCAAGGGTCTTTGGCAGCACTTCGCCAAAGATCAGCACAAGCACGGTCATGCCCAGCGTGGCAAAGGCCACACCGCTGTCGCCCAGAATGCGCGTCAGCAGCGCCGTGGCAAGCGAGGCCGACAAGATGTTGACCACGTTGTTGCCCAGCAAGATTGCGCCAATCATCCGCTCGCTGTCTTCGGTCACGTGCAGTGCCGCAGCAGCGCCGCGCGATCCTTTGTCGGCCTGCGCCTTGAGTTTCGCGCGCGAGGCTGCCGTGAGCGCAGTTTCCGAGCCTGAGAAAAAGCCTGAAAATACCAGCAGGCACAAAATCCCCGCAGCGGTCAGCCAAAAGGCAGTGTCGAGGGTTGATGCATCCATAAGTGTCGGTTCCGGTTTCTATGTCGTGAAAGGTTATGGGCGGCCCGGCGGAGCGGTTCAAGGCTCTCGCTTGGGCTTTGCCAGCGGATGATGCGTCAAAACAAGGGTTTTGAGGTGTTCGTCCAGAACATGGGTGTAGATTTCGGTGGTGGCCACATCGGCATGGCCAAGCAGGGTCTGGATCACCCGCAGATCGGCCCCGCCCGCCAGCAGATGGGTGGCAAAGGCATGGCGCAGGGCGTGGGGGCTGACGATGCTGGGGGAGATACCCGCCGCCACGGCCATGTCCTTGAGCATCAGGTGAAAGTGCTGGCGCGTCAGGTGGCCCTCGGCCCCATTTCCGGGAAACAAATGGCGCGTGGGCGGCTTGCCTGCCTTGCGCGCGGCCTCTTCCATCTTGTCCCATTGGTCCAGCCAAGCGGCAAGGGCCTGCCGGGCCGGGTTGGAAAGCGGCACCATCCGTTCCTTGCCGCCCTTGCCCCGCACCAAGATCATGCGCGGATCGCCCCGCACCGCCGCGACGGGGAGGCCAACGAGTTCAGTCACCCGCAATCCGGTGGCGTACAGCAATTCCATCAGAGCGGTGTTGCGCAACCGATCCGATTCGCCGCGCCCAAAGGCACGGGCCACATCCATCAGCCGCCCGACATCCTCTTGCGACAGCGCCTTTGGCAGGCGCTGAACCGCACCGGGCCCCTTGATGCGAATGGCCGGGTTGTCGGCGCGCCACCCCTCATCATGGGCAAAGCGGAACAATTGCCGGATTGACGACAGGCGCCGCGCCCTGGTGGCCTTTGACAGGCCTTCGGCGTCGCAAGACACCAGATAGCCTTCTACATCGTCCCGCGTGGTTGCCAAGAAATCCGTTTTGCGATGCGCAAGCCAACTTGCGAAATCTTTTAGATCCCGGCCATAGGCCAGTTGCGTATTGCGCGCGGCATCCAATTCGGCTGCGTGGGCGTCCAGAAAGGTGGAGATCCACCCCTCCATGCGCGCAGGTGCGCTCATCCCCGACGCTCCAGCAACATCAATTCAAGCGCCGTGCGCCGCGCCACATCTTCCATCCCGGCCTGACGTAGCAGCGCAAGGCCCTCGGTCACGCCTGTCAAATCGCCCTGCACCCCGCGCGAGATGCGGTTGATCGCCAACAACACGGCCTCGCCCAGACGGCGCTGATCCAAAAGGGTCGCATAATCCGCCGTGATGGTGCCGCGCACAAAGGCTGGGGCAATCGCCCGGCCAAGGGTGTCTGGCGGTGTGGCACCGATAAGAGATCCGGTGGCAAGCCCGATCAAGAACGCCTCGCGTTGCGATTGGGGGCTGCGGGCCTTGGCGATGGCCCCATATCTGGGGGACAGCAGGCCCACCTCAAACGCAATCCGGCTTGCATCGCCGGTCAGGGGCAGTCGGGCCAGATCCTCGGCGAACAAAAGGGCAAAGGGCACCTCCAACTCGGCGTCCGTCATGGCTTGCCACGCCGCAGGCAGGTTTTGCGCCACGGCCCCCGGATCGCCGGTCCGCAGGGCGGTTTCAAACCGCTGAAACACATCCACCCGATCCCATACGCCGCCTGAGGCCGCGGGCAGCCGCTCGGTATACAGACCCAAGAGCACATTAGGCGCAATCGCCCCGGCGCGGGCCAGCCTTTCAGCGGCCTCGATCTGGGATTTCCACCCGGCAGTGTCGCGCAATTCTGCATGGGCAAAGGCAAGCGGCAGGTTGGCTGTGCTTTGCGGCTCACCGATCGCCTCGAACATCCGCCACGAAAGTGGGGTCATGCGTTCGGGCAAGGGCGGCAGAGCGTCGCCCTCATAGAGATCAGGGTCAAGGAACCGCGAAAGCAGGCTGTCGTCTTCGGGGGTGACATAGCCAAGCGCCTGCGCAGTGCGCAAGGTCAGGGCGGCCGCCGACCAATCGCCCGACCGGGCAAGGCAAAAGATGCGCGCCGGAAAGGTCGGGGCAAGTTCCGGGGTGGATTGCATCATCTCGCAGCCCTGATCCTCATTCCCCGTCAGCAGGGCGATGTCAAAGGCCCGGCGAAACATCTCAGGATCGGCGCTGCCCGCCGCTGCAAGCAGACTGGCCGCCTGATCCAAGGCACCCATATCCAAAAGCTTGTCGATCCGCGCCCGCAAGAGGGCCCCATTCTGGGTCGAATCGACCGGGGGCGTGGCCTCGGCCAAAAGCAGTGTCATCAAAAGTCCGGTCAGCGCCGGAAGGGGTTCAACCTTTTCAACCCCGATGCTGTTGATGATCTCGGCTTGCAGGCCCATGCCCCAAAGATCACGCGGCAATCCGGTGGAGGTTGAGGCCAGCAGCCCAACCCCATCGGATGAGGGTTTGTCCAGCACACTGACCGAAACATTCGACGGCAGCGCCCCGCCATCCCCGGTGACGGGCGTCTCGGCTGGCGCATTTGGCGGCGCACGTTTGCCAACGGCGGTGCCCGCTTGGGTGGTCACGGATTGCGACAGCCAGTCTATGGCAGACAGCGGGCTTTGTGCGGCCTTTGTCTGCGCCCCGGCCAATTCGCCCGCCAGCATCAGGCAAAGGCTGAGTCCGCCCAAGACCTGCGCAGATCGGCGGTCAATCGGCATTCAGGGTCACCGGAACCGTCACCTCATACTGCGTGGGTGCCAAATCGGCCAAATATGCGTATCCCGTCAGGCCTATGAACCCAAGGATCACCAACACCACCAACAGTTTAAAGATGCGTCCAATCACTGCACTTGGTTCCTTCCAGCTCGATTGTCCATGCCCCGGGTAAACCCCGGCGTCGTTGTCCCAAGGTGACCTTGGCCTATTTTGCCACCGAGGTGGCAGCTTTTTGCGCGAATATATATGGCAATCGCGGCGAGTTCACGCCATGACAGGAAAAAAGCGCAAGAAGCGGGCGAAACCCTGCCCGTTGTGGGTAACACTTTGGAGAGGCACCTTGCTACGGCTGAAAAAGACGGTCGCCATGGTGGGCATGATGGGGGCGGGCAAGACGGCAGTGGGGACTGCCGTTGCCCGGATGCTGGACGTGCCCTTTCTTGATTCGGACGAAGAAATCGTTCTGGCCGCGCATCAATCGATTGCCGAAATCTTTGAGCGCGATGGCGAGCCCTTTTTCCGTGCCCGGGAATCCGAGGTGCTTGCACGGCTGTTGCGGGGCACTCCGTGCATTCTGTCCACCGGGGGCGGCGCGTTTCTGGCAGAGGCGAATCGCAGCATCATCGCAGAGGTCGGCGTGGCCGTCTGGTTGCGCGCCGATCTTGAGTTGCTGTGGCAAAGGGTGCGTCACAAGGCAACAAGACCCTTGTTGCGCACCGCCAACCCGCGCGAATCGCTGCGCACATTGTATGAGGCGCGGGTGCCGATCTATGGGCTGGCCGATATTGTCGTGGATGCGGCTGCACCGCTTTCGGTGGATGAAATGGCAAGCCGGGTGATTGACGCGCTTTTGGCGCGCCCGGATGTGCTTGAAAAGGAATGATGCATGACGGTTGATGTGGTTCCCGTAGCGCTTGGCGCGCGCTCCTATGAGGTGCGGATCGGGCCGGGGCTGATCGACCGGGCAGGGGCCGAGGTTTTGCCGTTTCTCAAGCGGCGCAAAGTGGCGGTTGTCACCGATGAAACGGTTGCCCCCCTGCACCTTGACCGGTTGATGGCCAGTTTTGCCAGCCAAGGCATCAGCGCCACCGCCCTGACCCTTCCTGCGGGCGAGGGCACCAAGAGCTGGACCTATTTCGCGCAGGCGACCGAGTGGTTGCTGGAACAAAAGATCGAACGTCGCGATATTGTCGTGGCCTTTGGTGGCGGGGTTATCGGCGATTTGATCGGCTTTGCCGCAGCCGTCATGCGGCGGGGCGTGCGCTTTGTGCAGATTCCCACCTCGCTTTTGGCGCAGGTCGACAGTTCCGTGGGCGGCAAGACCGGAATCAACACCGCGCAGGGCAAGAATCTGGTCGGAGCCTTTCATCAGCCCACGCTGGTTCTGGCCGATATCGATGTTCTGAACACCCTGACGACCCGCGATTTTCTGGCCGGCTATGGCGAGGTGGTGAAATACGGACTGTTGGGCGATGCGGGTTTCTTTGACTGGCTGGAGGTCAATGCGACAGACCTGTCCTCCGATCAGGCCAAACGCCAATTTGCCGTAAGACGCGCGGTCGAAATGAAAGCCGGGATCGTCGAGCGCGATGAGACCGAAGAGGGGGAGCGTGCGCTCTTGAACCTTGGCCATACCTTTTGCCACGCGCTGGAAAAGGCGACAGGCTATGGCGACCGTCTTTTGCATGGCGAAGGGGTGGCTATTGGCTGCGCGCTCGCGTTTGAGCTGTCCCAGCGCCTTGGCCTGTGTTCGCAAGAGGCCCCTAGCCGCGTTCGCGCCCATCTGCGCGCCATGGGCATGCGGGTGGATCTTGCCGATATTCCGGGCGATCTGCCGGGGGCCGAGGCTTTGGTTGCCCTGATGGGACAAGACAAAAAAGTTGTCGATGGCAAACTGCGTTTTATTCTGGCGCGCGGTATCGGCGAAGCCTTTGTCGCGGAGGACGTGCCACCGGAGGCCGTGCTGACCCTGTTGCGCGATGCCCTTCGCGGCTGACGGGCGTCAGAACAGCAGTTTGTAGATATTCCCATTGGTGTCAGTGGCCTGTCCGGTGCCACTGGTGGTGCCGCTGCCGCTGATGAAATTGCCCTGCACGCGGGTGCCGTCGTTGCACACGGCATAGATCTCGCCGTTGTTCACGCCAGCCACGGTTTTCGTATCCCGCCCGAGCCGTCCGCCGGTATCGCGCAGCGTCAAAGATACGCCCCTTTGCCGCGACACCTCTTTTGGGGCCACCGAAGACCATGTGCCTTCACAGCGCACCCTGCCGGGCAGCCGAAAGTTGATCGGGCCCGAGGTCTCATTGGTGTTGCGCGCCTTGGCGTCGATCACCAGCGTCGCATCCGCCTCGGCAATTGGGCCCTGCAAGGGATAGAGTTTCATTGCATTCGATCCGCCGCTGCACGCGGCCAAAGGCAGCAAGAGGCACAGCAGTGCGGACCGAAAGGGGGCTGCGCGACAGAAGATAGTGCGAAAGGACATGGCGGGAACTTTCCGTTACACAGGCGCGGCCGTGCCGGCCATTCAGATGTACCACACCCGGCCCAAGCGGCCCGAAGGCCGCTTGGCATAAACCACCGGCACAGTGTGGAAGTTTGGCTGGGGTGCTAGGATTCGAAGCTTGATGTTGAACTGGTACCGAAACACTGCGGGGCTGTTGGCGGGTGGGGCGGTGGTTATGCTTTCGAAAGATACGGGATGCCACACGAAAGAGCCCCTGTCGTGGAAGATTGACTAGGTGTTATCGTCTAGGGCAAGGGGTCGTTGCCGTCTAGTGGGGATCAGTACATGAAAGCGCTTATGTTCGCTGCACTGATGGGGC
>JAIOYF010000011.1 GCA_021741245.1 Paracoccaceae bacterium | reverse complement strand
ACGGCGGTTTCGCGGTCTGATCCGCCCTGTTCCAGCAGCTTGCGCGACCGAAGACGCCGCTCAGGACGAAAAACGCTTGTCAAGCGGACGGATTCTGGCGATTTTGTCTTCAGAAGGCACCCCACTTGGGAAATGTCGGCTTACTCCTCTTCTGCATCTTTATAAGCCCCAAGCATATCCATTCCGCTTGCGGCGGCGCTAGGTTCATTCATCGAAGAAGGAGCTGCCCGAACCCGCTTTGGCGGGTTTTTTGGATCGATACGGCCATAACTTAACAAAAACGCGTCCGTATATAGGATTCGAGCGGGGTTTCCGGCGACAATGCAATTTGCTGGCACAGATCTGGTCACGACGGATCCCGCACCAACGATACAACTGTCGCCGATCGTTACCCCCGGAAGAATAAGCGACCGACCCCCAATAAAACAATTGCTTCCAATTCGGGTATGAGCCCGGAAATTTCGGGTCATGTCATGACTCAGAATCCTTGAATCAAAAGCAAAATAACTATGTTGACCCACATGGATACCCTTTGGGTGGGTAAGGTCGAACTTAGCTGAGAGTGACATTTGAACGGTTGGATGTATGTCCATCTTCCAAATATGGCGTAGCCAGGAACGCTTTATCGCAACCAGCACTCCACGGATTTTCTTGAAGCGATTGAGGCCCATAGCGTCCAGACGTCTCCTGTTTCGATGCCGTATCTGGACCCATACTTGCAAGGTCGATCTCGCGGCGCAATAGCGTTCACGTGAGCCCGTTTTCCGCTCTATGCACTATCAAAGTCTTACCCGAGCAAGGCCAAAATGTGGCCACGGTCGGTGGCGCCAGCCATTTGAGTGCCGTTTTCCTCCCCTAAACATCCCTATGTCGGCGCCCGTTATACTAACCAGCGATGGCGCAATATCGCTTCCTAGTTGAAAAGGACTTTGAATTTCATGGCGACTATCAGAGTGACCAATCAGGCGGAGCTTCTCTCGGCTCTCAAGACTGCAGCGGCAGGAGACACAATCCTCCTCGCGGACGCCAACTATGGCAACGTTGAAATCAAGAACGATTACACGTCAGCCGTCACAATCAAGGCAGAAAATGCCTTGGGTGCCGAATTTGAGGCCCTGAGCCTTGTAGGGTCGACAAATGTGTCGCTTGATGGTCTGCACACAAACGGCGGCCTTGCTGTGAAAAGCATGTCGTCAGGGATCTCGGTTTTGAACTGTGACATTGACTCAGTCTTCTATTGCCGGGACGTAGATGGCCTGAAGATCGACAATGTAGATGTATCAGGTGGACAGTTTGGACTGTTGCTCAATTCGGTTCAGAATTTCTCGGTCACAAACAGCTATATTCACGAGGCCACCGAAGACCTGATGCGCATCACCGGAAACAGCTACAATGGCGTGGTTGAAAACAACGTGATTGCAGATACAACCGGAGGCAAGCCGCTGCATCCCGATTTGTTGCAGTTCTTCGGAGCGAACGGCTACACGCCGCATGATATCACCATCCGCGGCAATCTGATGTACGATGAAGCCGTTGTTGGTCAGAATGCTGCCCAGGGCATATTTTTATCCGATCCGAACACGTCGGGCGGATACAAGAATATCTTGATCGAAGAAAACATGATCAAGGTCAATTCGCCAAACTCCATCTATATAAACGGCGGTCAAGAGAATGTTGTGGTCAAGGACAATGTGCTGATGCCGGGTGTCGGTGACGGCGGCGCCATGATCCGTTTGGTTGGCAAGGCCGGACTGGACAATTCTGGTACGACCGTGGACGGGAACATTACCAAGCTTATTGTTGATGAAACCAAGGCGTCCACCATGGGCGACAACTATGTTTATGGTCGGGATGCAGACCTGAGCAAGTTGTTCAGCGGCACAGACTACACCAATTGGGAAAGCTATGTTCCGGTCGAGGGTTCGCCCATCGATTTCGGGTCGAACTACGGGCCACAAACCTTCCTGATGGAGGCCTTGTCAGAAATTGCCGGAGTGAGCGTGGAAGAAGGTGCGTTGCCGCCTCTGGCCCTTTTGGTAGAAGACACACCGAAATTGATCTACAGCAACGATGATGTGATCGAACTGCGCGGTTGGGGCAATGATTACAGATCTGATGCCCATACTTCGGCAATGGAGGTGGACCAAGGCACTATAAGCCTGACCTTTAACGCCGATCAGGTCAAATGGGATCGTGGCCTTCTTTCCAAAGATTCGGCTGGAACCGGCGACGCCGTTTCTGCCTGGATCCACAATGGAGTGTTGAAGGTCAGCGTTCAAGACGGTGAACAAACGGTTGTGATCTGCAAAGACGGCATTGTGGCGCACCGTGACTACGATCTGACGATCACCTTTGATGAAGAAAAAGTGCAAGTCTGGCTGGATGATGCACTGGTAGGGCAAGCGGACATGGACCTTGACCTGTCACAAAACAATCAAGCCATGATTGTAGGTGCCTATAACGCCAATAGCCAAGCTGGAACCACGGATGCTATTCGTTCCATGTTTGATGGTACAATCACGGATGTCGCCATGTATGATCGTGCCATGACACCCGAGCAATTGGCTGCGCTCGACGATGTCCATCACGCGACATCTCTGGCCGCGTCATCCGAAGTGGCAGGTTACACTGCCGAGACGCTGGGATACCAACTGAGCATCTGAGCAAAGACGAGCATCTAGGGATACCAAGGTGTCAGAACCTTGGCAGGGCATTCCCTGCCAAGGTTCTGAAATATCAGAGGCCTGATGACGTTCGCGCCGCACGGGCCCTTTTTGTGTTTCCACCCATTGCGCAATCCGCAAGAAAACGTGATCCTTGTGTTTTAGCCAATGTGATATGTGAAATCATGGATACCAAAGTACATTCGTTTCTTGGTGGCGCGGTTCTGATTTTGTTTGCCATCTTTTCTCCCTTAGCGGCCATCGCCCAAGGCGTTCTGGTGCGAAGTGCGGGTGAATTGCAGGCGGCATTGCAGACCACCGATGGCGGTGTGATCCGTTTGGCCGAAGGCAATTACGGCGAACTTGAAATCAAGCGAAAGTTTCCAGCATTGGTGACCTTGCAATCTGAAACCCGGCATGGGGCAGTGTTTGCCGGCATACGCTTGAAGGGTGCGCAGAATCTTGAGCTTGCAGATTTGGCATCCGAAAACGGGATCTTCGTTGTCGAAGGCTCGTCGAAGATTTCTGTAACGGGTGCGCGGATAGTCGGTACGTTTTATTGCCGTGATGTTGAGGGTTTGGTGGTTCGGGACGTCGATATTTCGGGCGGCCAGTATGGTCTTATCCTGAATTCGGTAAGCCAGTTCGTTGTGGCACAAAACCGGATCCGCTGGACGACCGAAGATCTGATGCGGATCACAGGGCGCAGCTTTGATGGGTTGCTTGAGTACAACATACTGGCCGATACGGTTGCAAAGCGCCCCAAGCACCCAGACCTGCTCCAGCTATTCGGGACCAAGGGGGTTTCGCCCAAGAATATCACCATCCGCCGGAATCTGCTGATAGACCCAGAAGTAAAGGGCGATGTGATTGCCCAAGGGATCTTTGTGTCAGACCCGCGCAGTTCGGCCGGGTTTCAGGATTTACTTATCGAAGAAAATCTTATCAGTACCCGCTCGCCAAACTCAATCTACATCGATGGTGGGCAGAAAAATGTGGTTGTGCGGCGAAACAGCCTGATCCCTGGTGCTGGCGATGGTGGGGCCATGGTGCGGCTGGCCAGAAAGTCTGCGATGACCAATGAGGGCACGCTGGTTGAGGGCAATACGGCCAAACTGTTGGTGGATGAGACCAAGGCCTCGCGGATCGGTAAGAACCTGTTTTATGGCCGAAAGGCTCCTTTGAGACGATTTTTTTCCGGACCCGGAGAGAGGTGGCAGGATTTCGTGCCAATTGCAGACTCACCACTGGATAGCTCGGGGATGGGAGCGGTGGCGTTTCTAGCCGACTTGCAAGCTGGTCGGGCACATCTGGGTCCATCATGGGTAAAATAGCTTCTGGGCCGTTGCAAGTTCAGCGCTTCCTGCGCCCTTAGCTACAGGAAAATGGCAAGAGACTTAGGGCTATTGCTGGTCGAGTTGCAGAGACCAGCCTAGCCATAAGGATATTCACATGCCAGACCGCTTCACCAATCAGGCCCGCGGGGCCAACGCCTCGGCTGAGGCATCTTTTGTCATCACACCCAGTGACACTGTCGATTTGCCAGAAGCGATCCGACAGATCACGTTGAACGGTGCGGGAACGCTGCGCTGGACGGGGCGGGATGGCGTAGTCAACGTGACGGGTGTGCTGCCCGCAGGCTCTTATCCGATCGCAGCGCGCCGCTTGCATGCAACCGGCACCACGGCCACTGGCCTGACAGGTTGGGTCTGATGCAGATCGCCCTTGGCCTTGGCATCGGCCTGACGCGCTCTGAACCTGCGACAGGACCATTGCCCCCGACTGCCCCCAGCGTGACCCTGTCCATTCTTCCTACCAATCCGGTGGCGGGGGATCTGGTGACTGTGACGGGCAATGTGAGCGGAGCACCTTTGCCGTCCTCGTTCAGCGCGATCAGTGTCACTATCGGCGGAGTGGCAATGTCCTTGGCGGGCAGTGGCCTGCAGCGCACTTTCATTGCCCGTGGCGGCGCACTTTCTGCCAGTGCCACGGTGACCACCAGTTCCGGTTCCGGGAGCACAACCCTAAGCGTCAGCGTCACACCTGGTGTGGTTCTGACATCGGTCGTGGGCTTTGGTTCTTCGACCATGGAGGGGGTAGGTGCCTCCTCGACAGGGACGCAGACACTTAACCTGACGGCTGGCGTCTTGGCTGCCCCAATCATTCGCAATAGGGGGGTCTCTGGGACTGTTTTGCAAAACAGTGCAGATGCCAGTGGCTTTCCACGTGCCAACAATGGTCGCGACAGGTTCGTGTCGGCATTGCTGGGCAGCAACAAGTCCGATCGGGCGTTCCTGCTTTATGGGTCCAATGATCTGCGCTATACGGCGGCCCCTGCCACCTTTAACGTTGCTGGTTTTGCCAATGACCTGCGTGAGGTGCTGAACGGTCTGCTGACCGGTGGATATTCTCCTTCCGAGATCGTTTTGGCGTCACCGAACTGGTACCCGGACTCCACCTATTCTATCGGCAGCGCGGGCTTTACGGGATCAAACCGCGCGACTCACGAATCTTATGTGACTATATCTTCACAAATAGCATCCGAGTATGGACTGCTCTATGCGGATGTCTATTCCAAGATGCGCGATCTTGGCGCTGAGACCCTGATCGGCGCGGATGGCCTGCATTGCAACGACGCGGGGCATCAAGTGATCGCGCATGCATTCTTGACTGCGGCCGTGAACAATAGTCGCGCGGCGGTTGTCCCTGGGTTGGCAAGCATGAGCGCGGCCTCAACTTTGGAACTGTCTTGGGGTGCTGTTCCGGGCGCCATCGAATACCGTGCGGAGGCGGGGATTGAGGGCAGCTATAGCTACCCGCTCTCGGCCACAACGTCTGGCACGGTGCAAGATTTCAGCGGCCTGGCCCCTGGAAACTATCTGGGACGCGTCCGCGCAGAATTTGTCGACGGGCCGGGACCGTGGAGTTTCTGGTCCCTAGCGGTTGCCATCTCTGATGGCGTTGGCGTGGGTCGTATCGTCACCGGTGAAGACAGCTTTGTCGGGCAAACGCCAAGCGTTGTTCTGACAGACTTGCCAGCGGATCTGGGCGCATGGGTTCGCCATAGCCTTAGTACCGGCAATGCCGTCACGACCACCGACGGCAATTCGGTGCGTGGTCCAAGCAGCAATAGCCAGTTTATGGTCGCCACCATCGACGCCCAGCCTTTGGCTGATGGCGTGTTTGTCGAGCTGGATTTCCTGATTCGCTCGAACTCGGCCCAGTTGACGACCTATGCAGTGGCCCGTGCGAGCACGTCTCAACTGACCTTCATTGCGGCAGGATACAATGGATCGGCTTGGCGGATCCTGAAGTATGTTGCGGGGGCAGTGACCGTCCTTGGCAGCTATGCACTGACCGAATCCATCGGGGCCACGCCTGTAATGAGGTTTGAGGTGCAAACCGGTGTGCAGCGCCTCTACCGCAACGACGTGCTTGTGCTGACCACCAATGAACCGGACAGCGGCCTTGGCGCGTTTGGGACAGGCCTTGGCGTCAGAATGGGGGCAGGTTCAGCCTCTTGGACCTCAGCGACAGGCGGGCAGATCACGGGACTGCGTGTTGGCACGCTTCCTGCTTGAGAAATGACGAAAACCTTCGTTGTGGAACCAATGGCCTAGGTTTGCCTAGCCAAGGCGGGCGCGCAGCATCCACCAAGTGCTTCGAAGATCACGCTTATAAGCCAAGGCACGGGCCAAATGCGGCCTTGCCTTGGCGTGCTCCCCCAGCTTTTGCCAGACCCGGCCCGTGATATAGTGGTTGCGTGCGCCATGTTCGGGGACGGAGTTGAACAGATCTTGATACTTCTCAAGAATCTGCGCGCGCGAAATTGCGTCATTGACCACAAAAGATGAAATATTTCCTGGCGTGGCAAAGATCACGACCATGGGTTCCGGCAAGAAGACCAGTGGTGCCAGCTGTGCAATGCGGATCATCAGATCCCAATCCTGAAACCGCTTTAGCGTGACATCAAACGGGCCTGATTTCGCCAGAACCTCGCGCCGGACCAGCAGGGTTTGGGTGCTGGTCGTGTTGCGCCGCAACATCTCTTTCGACATGTCGCCGTCAAGCCGTTCAAACACCGCTTCGGGAATGTAATAGCTGCGCGTTCCTTCGGAAAATAGCGCGCCGCAATAGCAAAGTCCGGCCGTCGGATTGGCATCAAGTGCTGCCACTTGCTCCGCCAGTTTATGGGCCAGCCAGACATCATCACTGTCTTGAAAGGCGATCAGGTCGCCTGTGGCTGCCTCAATCCCCAGATTGCGCGCACCCGAGCCACCTCGGTTTACATCCGACAGGATCAGCCGCACTTTTGGGTGATCCCGGTAACGCTCCAACACCGTGCGGGTGCCATCTTTGGAGGCATCATCCACCACGATCAGCTCAAAATCCTGATAAGTCTGGGCCAGCACGCTATCGATGGCGCGCGCCA
The DNA here is from genome assembly GCA_021741245.1 of Paracoccaceae bacterium. Lineage (GTDB taxonomy): Bacteria > Pseudomonadota > Alphaproteobacteria > Rhodobacterales > Rhodobacteraceae > Pseudotabrizicola. The sequence goes on along the minus strand of JAIOYF010000011.1, from coordinate 126,272 downwards.
CAAGGGTTTCGCGATTGTAGGCCGGAATGATGACCGAGACGCGCGGGGCGGTGATTGTAAAAGGGTGAGGGGGCTCGCCTTGCGTCATTGGTTGGACCCTGAGCGTTGGCCGCCATAGCCGTGCCACCATTCGTCCCGCTTTGCCCAGACATCTTTCCAGCTTTGGGCGCGCTCATGTCCCGCGGAAGTGCCACGCAACCGGGCCACCAAACTGCTTGCCCAATAGCGCGACAGCGGCCACACCCGGAACATCCAGATGGCAGGGGCTTTTTGCCAGCCCGGAAAGTGATCGCGGATCAGCAGCAGCTTGGCTTTAAGCAGCATGATGATCTTGGAACCCCGCACCTGCTCTGATGCGCCGACGTAATGCACGATCGTAGCGTCCGGCGTGATCATCGGCCGCGCACCAAGCGCGCGCGCGCGCAGGCAAAGATCGGCCTCTTCGCCATACATCACATAGCGCAGATCGAACCCGCCCAAGAGATTCCAGAAATCGCGATGGATCAGCAAGAAAGCGCCCGTCACGATATCGACCGCGCGCTCACTGTCACGCTGCCAGCCACCATAGCCTTCGGGATTGAACAGCGCCGAGTTGCGCAGAACACTGCTGAGCCCGGTTGTCGTGCAAAGCACACTCCATAATGTCATCCGACCCCAGCAGCTTGTGGGATTCAATTGTCGATCACCATACAGAGTGCGACCGCCCCAAATCTTTGCCTCCGGGTGGTGCTCGGCGCAGGCCACAATCCGATCAATCGCACCTTCAAGGACGACCGTGTCGGGGTTCAACAACAAGATATACGTGCCGCGCGCCATTTCAGACGCGATGTTGTTGGCCTTGGCAAAGCCGTGGTTTGCGGTTTCGGCCATCAGATGAACGTCGGGAAACTCAGCTGCAATCGCTTCTGCAGACCCATCATGCGAGGCATTGTCGATCAGGATCACTTCATGCGGGATTGATGTTTCTCGCGCGATGGAGCGTAGGCACTCCAGCGTCATTTCGCGGGTGTTATAGTTGACCACAAGGATCGATACGATCGGTGTGTTTGCCGTCCGTGCCTGAACAACGCCTTTATTTTGAAGGGTATTGTCGCTGGATTGCACCGTTGTAGTCATATTGTTGTCCGATTCAGCCCATACTCGAAGACTATCTAAGGTATTGCAGAGGGGTGCAATACTTCCGCAGCTTGCGGGGTCTGCCGAAATCCAAATTGGCATGGTTTATGCAGTCAAAATGGCTGTAGGCCATACGGATGGTACGACCTCGCACGCCGGTGGGCAATGGAGAACCGATGAGTAACATGCAGTTCAGTTTCAACCGTGCCAACCGCCCAACAGTGGGCAAGGCAGAGGCCAATCCCTTCCAGTTGGCAATGCGTGACCTTAGGCGTCCCGCGCTGATTGCTGCAGGTTTCAGTGCTTTGATCAATATTTTGATGCTGACGGGCTCGCTCTACATGCTTCAGGTCTATGACCGGGTGCTGGGTTCAGGGTCTGTCGCCACGCTGCAAGGCCTGTTTTTGGTCGTGATCCTCGCCTATGTGTTTTACGGAATTTATGAATTCCTGCGCGCGCGCGTTCTATCGCGTGCTGCGGTTCGGTTAAGCAATCGGGTTGCCCCAGAGGCGTTCCGTGCTTGGCTGCGTTCGGGTTTGGATGGCCAGCGTGGTGCAGGCCTGCCGCTGCGGGATGTTGAGATTTTGCGCGGATTTATCGCCTCGCCGGTGATGGGAACGCTTTTCGACCTGCCATGGATCCCGTTCTATATGATCGTGCTTTATGCAGTGCACCCGCTTTTGGGGTTGGTGACATTGGCCGGGGTGGTGGTGGTGGTGCTGGTGGCCTTGGCCAGCAAATACCTTACGCAAAGGTCGATCGACCGTGGCATGCTGGAAGAAACCGCGAGCCGAGAGTTTGCCGACCATGGCCAGCGCAATGCCGAGACAATCGCCGCGATGGGGATGAGTGACGCCGTGATCGCGCAATGGCAGCAGCTTCAGAACGCAAGCCTTGCCACCGCGCAACGGACATCTGATGTGACAGAGGTCAGCTCTTCCTTTTCCAAGGCTTTCCGTATGTTCTTGCAATCGGCAATGCTGACGATGGGGGCATGGCTGGTGCTGGGGCATGAAATTTCTGCCGGGATGATCATTGCCTCATCGGTCATTTCCGGGCGGCTGCTTGCGCCGATTGATCAGCTGGTAGCTCAATGGAAGCAGATTGGCCGCGCCAGTGTGGCACATGCCCGACTGCGGGATTTCTTTGATGCGCAAAATGTGCGGACGGAACCGCTTGGCCTTGCCAGCCCGACAGGCCGTATCACCGCAACCCACCTTACCCGTTTCTTGCCGCAGACCGAACCCGGGCGAGAGCGTCGCCGCCAGTTGGACCGGGTCAGCTTTTCACTTGAGGCGGGCGGCGGTCTTGGCGTGATAGGTGACAGTGCCTCGGGCAAGTCGACATTGGCGCGGTTGTTGGTCGGGGCCTGTTCTGCCGAAGCTGGGGAATTGCGCTTTGATGGGGCCACGCGGGAGCAATGGGGCCCTGATCTGGGCCGCCATATCGGATATCTTCCGCAATCTGTGGTGATGCTTCCCGGTTCGGTTCGCGACAACATTCGCCGCTTTATGACCGACCGCTCTGCCAAAGAGGTGATCGATGCGGCACGGCTTGCCGGTGTGCATGACATGATCCTCCGGCTGCCGCAGGGCTATGACACCATGCTGGGGTCATCCAATGAACCCCTTTCTGGCGGGCAGTTGCAACGCATCGGTCTGGCCCGCGCGATATTTGGGTTGCCGCCGATCGTTGTTCTGGATGAACCCAATTCAAATCTCGACAGCCTTGGCGAAGCCGCTTTGCGCGATACCATCAGCAGCCTGCGCGCAAATGGCACGACTGTTATTCTGATCACCCACCGCATCGGCATATTGCAAGCAATGGATCACGTGCTGATGCTCAAGCAAGGGGCCGTGGTCAAGTTTGGTCAGCGTGACGAGGTACTGATCAGTCTGGGTCTTGCCGCTCCAGCACCAACTCCGGCAGCGGCCCAGAATGGCACACGTCCCGTCACCTTCCTGCGGCCTAAAATGCCAAATGGGGCCATTAACGCCCTTGCCAGAATCGAAGCTGAAGACATCGAAGAGGCCGTAAATTCGACAGTTGCACCCAGTGCTGTTGCTGCCTCTGGCAGCATCGCAATAGCCGCCGCCACGCCAGCAACACCCAGCCGGATCCCCACGCTGCAGCTGACACCTGCCCTCGCTGTTTCGGGAAAAGCCGACGCCAAGGTCATACGGGCGGTCGAAGCCGAACCCATGGCCGTGTTCTATCGCAAGACAAGACCCGGCCCGACAGCACCCACCCCGGACACGGTGCCAGAGGCGGATCGCACGGCCACCAATCTTGCCTTTGCGGCATCCAGAAAGGAGGGCTAAGCCATGGCACATCTTTCGCTCACTTCGGGCTCTGCCCCTATGGAAGATATCACATGGGTCGGCCGCATTGGTCTGATCTGCAGCGTGACCATGATGGCGGCGATGTTCGCATGGGCGCAGTTCACCTTGATCAGCGGGGCGGTCATTGCCCCGGGGCAGGTCACGGTGCCGGGCCGTCCGCGCGTTGTGCAAAGCCTGGATGGCGGCGTTGTCGAAAAGATCGAGATTGCCAATGGTGATACGGTCGTTGCCGGACAGGTTCTTTTGCGGCTGGATCCGACGCTGATCAAGGTCAAGCTGGATGTAGCAACCAGCCGTCTGGCAGAAGCCCTTGCCCTGCGCGCGCGACTGGCAGCAGAACAGCAAAATCTGCAGACTCCCGTGTTTGACAAGCCTAAACTGCCGTTTGCCGCGCCTGACACAACCGAGGCCGAATTGGGCCAACTCCAGATCTTCAACGCCCGCGCCGAATTGCGCCGTGGCCGTCAGGACCAGCTTGTCGAACGTGAGGCCCAGATTGCGAACCAGATCGTTGGAATAGTCGCGCAGACAACGGCTGGCGAAGAGCAACTTGGTTTGCTTGAACGTGAACTGGCCAATGTCGAAGCCCTTTTCGCCAAAAAGATGGTGCGCAAAAGCGAATTGCTGGATCTGCAAAGCCGTCGCGCCGGGCTGGAGGCTCAGATTGCGGGCAACCGCGCAGAAGAGGCCCGGCTGACGAATGCCACCCGCGACGCCCAGATTGAGACGATTCAGGCCGAGCGCGCCTTTCAAGAACAGGTCGCAACGGAACTGCGGGCCACCGTCACCTCAATCGAGGAACTGGTGCTGGAAATCGTCACCCTTTCGGAACAGTTGAACCGGGTGAACATCCGCGCGCCATCAGATGGAATGGTGCACGAATTGCAGATCACCACCGAAGGTGGCGTCGTCGGACCGGGAGAAGTGATCTTGCAGATCGTGCCGCAATCCGGCGGGGTTGAGTTCGAAACGCATCTCTTGGCGCAAGATCTGGAACGGGTGCATATCGGCCAGCGGACCGAATTGGTCTTTCCGAGTCTGGATCAGCGCACCACGCCCCGGCTGACAGCCGAGGTCACCAAGGTTTCGCCAGCAGCCATTGTTGATCCGCAAACCGGACAAAGTTTCTACCGCCTGACCGTCACAGTCACGCCGACAGAACTCGCGCGTCTTGGTAATGTCGAGGTCATGCCGGGCATGCCGGTTCAGGCCTTTTTGCAAACCGGGGATCGGTCGGTGCTGAGCTATCTTCTGGCACCACTGTCCCGCCAGTTGTCCATCGCCTTCCGCGAGGAATAGCGTCGGCTGGGACGTTTAGGGTGCAACCGAAACGTCCCGGTTGATGATCTTGCTATTGGTTGAAACGGCCACTGAGCCTGTTTTCCATGCCAGAGTTTATGACCAATCTTGCCAACTAGCGCGTGAACTCAGATCTTAGCGGCAGTTGTGACCGACCCCTTGGGATCATAGCTTTTGCAAGGCGTTCTTGCGATCCGGAAAGGGTTTGCCGTTGAACATCAGGCTCAGCAGCGGAACAGGGTGGACGATGAACCTGTGCAGCGCAAAAACTGCGACAAAGGTTAGTCCGGCAACCGCAAAGAACAGGCTTTCCGGTCCAAGACCAAGGGGACGCAACGCGTGGGCGATAAGGTAGATCACCAGAAAATGCAGAATATAAATGGAATACACGGCCTCGGCTGCCCTTGAGAGCAGTCCTGGTCTTTGGAACCAGCGCGAAAAGATTGCCATCAGTGCGGCTATGGCGGCCGTTGTCAGAAAGGCGCGTGAGACGATATTAAGAACCTCCCATAGATCGCCACCCTCGGGTACGAAACGACGTAGCAGAAGAACGGCTAGAATTCCCAGCGCCAGTGCTGGCAGACTGATGCTTTGGAACTGGTCTGCAAACACACGATGATGAAAGATCAGCATCCCGGTCAGGAACATTGGCCAGTAATACAATGTGTTACGAACCATCCATACAGTGTCACTGCTAGCCCATCCGCGCATAAAGGGATCAATGGCTATCTCAAAGCCGACGCGAAGGCAAAGCGCCGTGAATGAAATAAGCGCCGCCGCCATGAGCACACAAAGCCAGCGCGGAAGGGCTGCAAGCTTGTCTGGGATGTGGCGCACAAAGGCAGGCGCCCGCGGTGCCAATACTGCGGCCACGGGTGCGCTTGCCACATAGACTGCCAAGGAAACCAGGAACCACAGATGCAGGTGCCATACGATCGGCCCCTTGTGGGGCGGCAGGGTGCCCTCGAACGCCAATCTCACAAATTCGGTAAAGGGCATTGGCGGGTTGTGCCATTGCCAGATCAGCCAGTTGGTTACCGGGTTCAGAAAGACCAGACCGCAGATCAGCGGTACCAGCAATGCCAATGCACGCTTTTTCAGGAACAGAACCGGGCCATAACGGCGCAGCACCATGGCAGCAAAAAAACCTGACACACAAAAGAACGTGCCCATACGGAAATAGCCCGAAATTTCCGAGATCAGGGTCAGCGGAAAGCTTACCCCTATCGTCGCTGTATGAACCAAAAGCCCATAGAGAATGGCGAAACTTCGCAGCGCATCCAGATGATGCAAGTGCTGTGAGGGCTTTGTAGCGGATATTGCACTGGTCATGTTGCCTTACCTGATCCGGTTGGAGGACGACCTAGTTGCAACTGTACGGTCCGTTGGTCGTGCAGCATCGCGGTTCATCTTTGGAAAGCGGGTGTAGACCGGCCCGCGCTGATCAGTCTGCGCCACAGGCTCCGCCCCTGCGACCGGCAGGGTGCAAGTGGCAAGCGCAGCCCCCATACCCATGTAGAAGGCAAAGAGCGGCTGAAGTTTTCCAAAGAAGGTCACAGTCGCCGCCCCCAGAATAATGGCAATCATCGCCATACCCCAGCCGGTGCGCAAACTGTTAAACAGCGGCGGCCCTTCGCGCCGAGCGATAGCGATCCACATGAACAAGGCGCAAAGCGCCATAAGGATAAGCGACGGAATGCCGGTACGCATCATGATCAGAAGCCACCAGTTGTCGATGCTGGGGGCCAGCCAGAATGGGCGGGTGTACAACTCGGGCCGGAATCCGAACCAAGGGTTCCGCATCACGTCATCTATTGCGAAATTCCACTGTGCCCGTCGTGTATAGGCAGTGCCGGGATTAATCGTAATCATCATCACCAGCCCGACCACACCTCGCCCGGTGAAAATCTGCATAAAGGCGGCAAACCCAGCGACAAGCCAACCCAGCACCTTGTCCCGGCGTTTGTATTTGCGTGTATACGGCTCGATGAGCAGGAGACCAATCTGTACAAGCAACGTCAGCAAAGGCGCGGATGAGGCGGAAAGCCACGTGGCGAACATGATGATCGGCATGCGGTACATGCGTTGCGAAGGTGTGCTTATGAACCAGATCAGACTGAAGCTTGACGCACAGAACACGCCGTACAGAATGGGATGTTCAAAGAACGAGGCGGCCCTTGTGATCCCCATTCGCATTTCGGGGTCAAACTTATAGTTGATGCCAGTAATCCCGGATGCAATCTCATGCACAAAGCGGATGCCTGTAAACGCCTCCGGGAAAGCAAATATTCCGGACACGAAGACCATGACAAAGATCACTCCAATGGTCGCACGCATCTGTTCGATCGTTTGCAGATAGACCCGCGCCGCGAGGTAGACCACCAGAAACTCAAGGACATAAGATCCGGACATCTCGATTGACCCGCCCGGCCCATAGATCACGACGAAGGCAACGACTGCCCATGCCACATGGCCAATGAAGAACCAGTCAAACAGCCGCAGCTTCAGTTGTCCCAGATGCGGCAGCAGCATGAAGGTCAACACCAGAAGATAGGCGCGGGACGCAGTCATGAACAAGGGGCCGACGTAAAAGCTGAATTCAATCGGCACGAGGATGGCGAGGATCAGAAACAGCAGGATCGGAACGGGCACTTTCCCGCGGTTTTCACTTGGGCCCACGCGGTCGGTAGGTCGTGAAGAGAGGGCTGTGTCAGACAAAAATTAGTTCCTGTAAATCCATGCGGACAGCAATCAAAAGCGGCTCAATCGCCCAAAAGGAAAACCGTTCTCAAAGCCGTCCCCCAAGCGTGAGGCTACACGCAAACGCAGCTTGTGGCCAATCAGAAAAACCCCGCCATTGCGAAACAGATTGGGTCAGCACGGTGACCCGAATCAATCTGGTGGACCCTGCGCACGTTCTCATGCTCCGCTTGTCTTGTGCCGAACCCTTGCGCTCTTCCGATGGATCGGTTCGTTCCGACCGGCGTTTCTGGATGCTACGAAGTGAGCAAAATGTAGGCACAGATCAGGAGCCGATGGTGCCTTCTTGGGACAATGACAAAAGAATACGTCGAAAATTGCGATGCAAATCAACCCTAAGGATATTTCAAGTTGCGTGTGACGTGTGGCGCGGAGGCGCCGCAGCTCTGCCCCAATTTTGCCTTCTTCGCACCTGCAGAAGCTTGCGCGACGTTAAGGAATCATATATGAATACGGATGTGTCCTATCCTTATGGATGGTGTGCGGCCCTGACAAACTTTAGGACGCAATTCAGAATTTTATGAACCTAGTAAAAGGAAGACAGTTATGAAGAAGGTTCTTTTAGGTGTGGCGCTCGCAACGGCGGGGTTCGTGGGACAAGCGAACGCTGCTACAGTTTACGCGGACAGCATTGTTTCTTTTGATCAGAACGGCACAGTGGCGTCTTTGGACCGTTCAGATCCAGAGGCCGTTAAAGGCCCGGCAGACGGCATTTTCTATTCGCTCGGCATTGGCGGTAATCTGGTTCTGGACTTTGGTGCAGGCGTAAGGGTCGCCACCCCCGGCCTTGTTTCTGAAGTCACGTTCAAACTGGCGGGTTACTTTGAGCGGATGAGTATCTTCGTCAGCAACAGCTTGGTGTTCAGCGATCCGGCAGTTGCAACGATTTCCAACCAGACTGCAGGTTTGCCCGGTGGTGTCGCTCTAACTTTCGCCTCGGACCCGTTCCGGTATGTGAAGCTTGTTGATTTCAGCACGTCGGGCGTAGCACGTGATGGCTTTGACCTCGACTCGATCAGCTTCACCGAAGTGCCGGTTCCGGCCTCTGGTTTGCTGATGGGCGCCGCACTGTTCGGCCTCGGCGCTATGCGTCGTCGCAACAAGAAAGCCTGATTATTCTTAGATTGGCTTACAAAAGGCAGCCCTTCGCAGGGCTGCCTTTTTCGTTGAAGATTGGCTAGATCGAACCGGCTGGTATCCCTATTGCTTGGCCAAAAGGGTCACGTTCAAGACACAGGGGAACCAATCCTGCCCAGCCATCCGGCCAGACCAAAAGACTATGCATCAGTTCCATTGGCTGACGGTCCGTGTTTGCAGTGCAAGCTTATTGACGTATTCCAATGTCCAAGACGTGGTGCCAGTGACCTGCCCGTTGTCGCAATCCCGAAGATCAGGGGCAAAAGATGGCAGCAAGCGCCTTTGCAAAGGCAGGAACCGCCAGGTCAACCATCGAAGCATCGGTCGGATGCAGTCCATCTGGCAATGCCGCGGCACGCTCAATGGCTGGTAGTGATTGCCACGCCACTGCAAGGGAAATTAGGCCGACGCCCTGTTCCTTGGCCAGATCATGGTACAGTGCACGATATGCAACCTGACCCGGACGCTCCCACGCGTTCTGGCCAAACGCAGGGCTCATCGTCGCAAGCCAAACTGGGATGGTGGCGCGCTGGGCTGATTGCAAAATAGCGCGGTGCTGAGCATCGCTTTGGGCAAGGGTTACGCCATGCCAGAGCGAGGCGTCATTGATCGAAAACTCTAGAACCAATGCATCAGGCAGTGGCCCATTTGCCAGACGCTCCTTCAGCGCCTTCGCGCCCCACACGCTATTTGCCCCGGGCATTGCAAGACGTTCGACTACTACTCCTCCAGCCCGGCAGGCCGATAACTGAGCCTGTAGAGCCATCGGCCAATCGCCACGATGGGTCAGGCTGGTGCCCAACAGCAGCACACGTATCGGGCGATCGGCAGGAACGACTTCCCAGCGAAACGGTGCAAAACTTTCTTGGGGTTCTTTCGCGAGGCCGAGCGTGGCATGACCGACACCTTTGGTCAGCCCACCCCAGAACACAGCGAAAACCATTCCGGCGAAAAGGGCTGACAGGATACGCGCAAGAAAGCTCAGCACAGCCCTAACCCTTGCGCCCCCGCGAGCGGATCTGGTGCAACAAAGGCACCACCCGCGCGCGATCTAGCAACAGCTCGGCCGCAATATAGACCATGGCCCCAAGCGGAATGCAGATCAGCAGCTGTAAGACCGGACCAACTGTCAGTTGCCCTTGAAGCCAACCCAACACAAGCGCCATTGCCAGAGCTGACAGGATGGGGCGGATCAGGACCATCGCCACCTCGATTGCGGGCTGCGAAATCAACTTGAGCGCAAAATAGCTATTCAGCGGAGTCAGAAAAATTGCGACTGCCAACCGGCCTGCCACCACTGCCTCAATGCCGTAATCAACAACGAGCAGCAAAACGGCAATCCCGACCGCTGCAGAGAACAAGCTCCACTTGAACTGAAACCTTGCCCACCCCTTTGCCGAGAAGATCACATAATTCAAATCGTTGAATGTTGAAAACAAGGTGCGCACGGTAAGGTAGCCCATCAGCGTGGCCACCATCTCCCAACCTGTGCCAAGCACGATTGCCACGACGGGTGTCGCAAGAACCCAAAGGCCCAAGGCGATTGGGGCCATGACAACCATCAACCCATGCTGCATTGCAATATAGCCCCGGCGCATACGGACATCATCATTCTGGATGCTGGCCATGATCGGGAACATCACCTTGCGCACCATCTGCACGGTGATGCGAAGAGGAGAGAACACGATCTGCTCGGTGATCGTCGAATAGCCCAGATCAGCCGCCGACAACCGGTTGCCGACGATGGGGCGGTCAGACTGTGCTGAAAGAGTTTGCACCACGCCCGCAGCGGTGACGTAACTGCCGTAAGATAAAAGCGGCTTTAGCTCTTCATAACTGAACTGCAGTCGCGGACGCCACTTGGCAGAAGTTATGATGATGAGGGCACTGACCAGCGGCGCCACGACTTGCTGGGCGATTAGTGCCTCCAGGCGGTAGCCGAGCAAAACCATGACAATCGCCGCTGCCGACCCTGACAGTGCCGCCGCCACCTCGGCCAAGGTGATCTTTCCAAAGGCCATCTTGCGCTCCAGCACCGAAAGCGAAACGCCTTGCAGGGCCGCAAGCAAAAAGATCGGTGCAACCCAAAGCAGCGGTACGCGCATCGTTTCTTCGCCCATCAGGCGGGCAATTTGGGGGGAAAACAACATGATGCCGCTGGTCAGCGTCAGCCCCATGCCAATATTCCACCAAAAGACGCTGTCCTCTTGGATCCGAGTCACGTTTTGGCGCTGCACCAGTGCGATCCGCGTGCCGAAATCGGTAAATATCTGGGCAATGCTGGCGATAAAAAGCACCAAAGACATGAGGCCGAATTCGGCGGGCGACAAATATCGTGACAGAATGGCCAAGGCGGCAATGCCCTGCACTGCGCGGGTAAGCCGCCCCGCCACTGTCATGGCCGCCCCGCCAATTGCCCGGCGCTTAAGATCATTGCCGGCCATGCTGTTCCTTTAGATTGTGGTGCCGAAGGTTTCGGAAATCACCGCCCTATAACGCGCCTTTGCAGCCTCCAGACGGGCTCGATCTGACAACTGCCCCGTTTCGCGTGCCAGCGCCTTCAGGCGATAGACGCTTTCTGGACGCTCAAGTGCATCACGAATTTGCAAGCGCAAAGGCAATGCTTGTTGTCTTTTGATCGCCACAGCTGGCCGATCTGCTGCAACAGGTTGAGACGGTGATCTTCCCCGGGCCGGTAACATGCTGCGCAGTTTGTCCATTAAAGGATACATCGGCCGGATTTTCAGCGGCACCCCGAGGCTATCCGCCCAATCGCGCCATTTCGCACTATGGAAAAGATATGAAATCGACACGCCGATCCACGGGGTGCCAAAAGCATCGGCCAAGATTACCGCATGCATCGATTCAGCAATCACCAAGGGTGCGGCGGCCAGTTTGCGGATCACCGTAGCGGCATCCTCTTCTGGAGAGACATAGTCGATCCCGGCGCGCTGGCAGATGCTTTCCCAATCAGCCCGCCTCACCGAGGCGTGGTGCGGCACAAAGACCGGGCGGGTTGATTTTGGAATGTTCTGAAACGCTGGCAGGTCGGCAATCAACACGGCCGGGTCGACAATCCCCGCCTCGGTTGGCAGGCCAAGAGCCGCGGCTGAACCGGGACCACGGACCGCCACAAAACGACACTCAGCCCGAAGCTCTGCATCGGGCAGATCGCCGTAGCCCACGCCAGAGCCAAGCACCACCTTCGGCACTCCTCTTGGCAACTTATTGTTGATCAGCGTTCCCACGCCAACCAGCAAGTGCCCTGGCAAAGCCTCGCGCCAGCCTGGCAGGATTTCATCCCACAGCCAGAGGTTCAAATCATCGCCGAAATTTCCGGACTTCAGATGGTAGTGAAAAAGATCCAAGGAATTATACCATTGTTTCAGGTCGCCCAAGGGCACTGACCAGAGGCAGACAGGCCTCGACAGATGAAAAAACGCGGACCTCTGCGATGCAGGCAGATCTGGAAAGGAACAAGTTTCTTTTGGGGGTATCGCGCAACGACCCTGTCGCTACCTTTTCAGTAAACTTATCCAAAGATATCTTTCCCTATGTTCTTTCGCATGGATATCACAGCGATCTTTGCGCTGTCTATACTGCGCCGCAGCAAGAGGGCGAAAGTCAGGCGCTCTGCCGAACAGACACCTCCGCATGATCGGATTTCTTTGGGAAACGCGTGCTTGCCCGAAGCGAGGGTTGCTCGATCCATTTTGCACTGGCCCAAGACATTGGCAGGCCAAGCCCAAAGGTGAACAGGCCAAGCGCCACCAGATAGGAAATGCGGCCAAGATCAAACCCGTTCAACACATACATGCCCAGATAAAGTGGGATCATATGTAGCAGATAAAGCGAGTACGAAATCTCACCCAGCCATCGCAACGGCCTGCTGCGCAGCCAGCCCAGAACGTGATGCCCACGGTTCTGATATCGCTGGATCAAGAGCCAACCAAAGACAAATGCCCAGACCGCCATCGCCAGATCGCCTAGAAGACAAAACAAAACAGTCGTCAGGATCACCGTAAACGCGTTCAGATGGCGGTGGTTGCCAAGGTTGCGCGTCCATATGGCAAAGCTGACCATACCCAAAGCGAAATAGGGGGCGTATTGCGCCAGATCGGCGGGATTTGGCCAATTGCGCAGGGCCAGCCAAAGGCAAAGGCAAACAGCGCCTGTCGCCAGCCGTCGCCAAAGCGGGCCAGTCGCAAGGCCTAAGAAAAGGAATGGCGCGACAACATAGAACTGAAACTCTGTCGAGATATTCCATGCCTGCCCCAGAAAAGCATAGGCACCGGAGGGCAGTATCGCCTCAGGAATGACCCCATGCAGCAAAGTTGCATGTGCCGCGAAATGCGCGGGGAAATAGGCCAAACTGTTCTCTAGAATGGTGATCCGTGATTCAAGACGTGACCCCGTGAACGGTGATCCATTCAGTGCCGCAAGTGAAACCTGCGTCATGAGAACCGAGACAAGAAACGCCAGAATATAAACGGGATAAAGCCGCAGGAACCGCCCGTATATAAAGCTGCGATAGCTTGGTCGGCGCTTTTCGTACATCAAAAAAATGACAAAGCCGCTGAGAATACAAAAGATCTGAACCCGCATATGCTCGCCAAACAGCGGGCTGAAATGGCCAAGACGCGCTGCATCGACCCCGATCGAGGGCAACAGATGCACAAGAACCACCCACACGGCCAGAAGGCCGCGCAACCCGTCAAGTTCGCCTATCTTCCCCATCCCGATCCGCTTTCTAGGAAATGTCTGGACGCCTGCGTTGCCAGTTGCCTGCCGCGGCGCGCGTTTCATTGCCGAAAGTCGGGATGAGCGTCTTTCCCATCTGAGTATGCAAAAGGATCCGTCCTGTGGATGATCAAGCACGATCCCGCTGCAATGGTTTTGGACGTGATTTTGGCGAGTTGAATGTGGCTTGGCCGGAATGGGTTTAGTGACTTGGGTCGCAGCAATCGGCCTTGTGCGCCAGAAAACGTGGCGGTTGCTCTCATTTGACAATCCTTTCACAGCCAAGCTTAGCGCCGCCAAAAAGCAATGCGCTTTCACGACAAAAGCATTCGATGGTTAATGAAGTGCTAATAAGAGGTTAACCGGTGCGGAACTTGGTCCGCTGCGGCCTTGCAACCGCATTCATCTGGCGCGGGGGCTGATGGCTGCTGCAAATTCTCCTTGGGCGGCGGCCGCCAAGCCCCATAGAAACCAATCCCCGGACATTGCTTGGTTGTCTCGCCATGCGAGGAAAGGTATTCCTTTCCATTGGTAACTTAGGCCCGTAAACCTGATCAAAGACCATTGGAAAACCCTGCAGCAAAAAGCTTGGGATCGTTATGAAAGTCTATTTGTCCAAGGCGCAAAGGGTTCGTAAACAGCCTCATCTGCCTGTCATTGACGTGCGTTGCCATGCCTGACGCCGCCATTATCATCCCACACTACAATGACACGGAGCGACTTTCGCGCTGCCTTAAGGCACTTCTGCCGCAACTTTTGCCGTCTATCGAACTCGTGGTCGTGGACAACGCCTCTTCGTCGGATTTGACCCCGGTGAGGCTGGCCCACCCCAATGTTCGCATCCTCGTTGAGCCGCAAAAAGGTGCTGCCGAAGCACGCAACCGTGGAGTCCGCGAAACCAGCGCCGAAAGGCTGTTCTTTCTGGACTGCGATTGTGTTCCAGCGTCAGATTGGCTGGCCACCGCATTGCGGCTGGCTGATCAGGCGGATGTCATTGGTGGGCGAATTTCCGTCTTTGACGAAACCCCGCCACCGCGAAACGGTGCGCAGGCCTTTGAAGCAGTTTTTGCCTTTGATAACCGAACATATGTTCAGGAAAAGGGCTTTTCGGTGACTGCAAATCTGCTGACAAGGCGCGACGTCTTCAATGCCACGGGCCCATTTATCGCGGGTCTCTCCGAAGATCTTGATTGGTGCAGGCGTGCCACTGCGAAAGGCTTTTCCTTGGTCTATGAAGACAGCCTGAGCGTCGCGCACCCGTCACGAGGCGATTGGGCTGCCTTGTCGGGAAAGTGGCGCAGGCTGACCAAAGAGTCTTATAGTGTGAACGGTGCCAGGCCGCTGGATCGGGTCCGTTGGGCGCTGCGGGCGATTGCGATGCCAGTCAGTATCTTGGCGCATGCACCGCGTATTCTGTCTTCGACCGCGTTGCGGGATCGAAGGGAACGTGTCGCTGCCGTGGCCACCTTGGCTAGGCTGCGGATGTTACGGTCCATGTGGATGTTGAAGCAGGCTGTGGGGATGGCGATCTAGATCACGCGCTGACCCGCCGCGAATACGGAACGCCGCTACTGTGATCCGGGTGACTGTTGGGTTTGGGAGATGTGGCCGCAGAACTCCCGTTCAACCATAGTATCCATACCCGTACTCTTGGCCCATATAGCGACATTTATTCAAGATCACGCCCATGACATTGGTTTGGCTGGCAATCTCGCGCTCACAGGTATCGACTTCCTTGATCGTCGTAGATTCGGCCGCCGCCACCAACAGCACGCAATCAACTTGGCCCGCAAAGGCCATCGCGTCATCGGTCACCAACATCGGCGGCATGTCGAAAATCATGATATCAGGGGCATAGGTCGCCTCAATCTCGGCCAAGCACACGGGTGTGGCACTGGATTGCAGCATCTCTGCTGCATTGCGTACGGGCCCCGTATTGGCAGCAATGGCCAGGTTGTTGCCAAAACCGACGGCGCAATCAGCAAAGGTGGAGCGCCCCTCCAAGACCTGAGAAAAACCAGCCTTTGGCTTGAACTGGAGCGTTTGGGCGATCGACGGACGGCGCAGGTCAAGTTCGACCAAGATGGACCTGAGATCCGGCTGTCGCGCAAGACTGAACGCCAAATTCAGCGATATGGTGGTTTTCCCACACCCCGCCGCGGGCGAAGTAATCGCAAGACGACGCCAGTTGTTCGCGCGCATCTGTTGAATCACCTTGGTGCGCATCGCATCGAAAGCCGTCGCCTCTTTACCACCGGATATTGTGACGATCCGGCCCTTTGTTGCCAGCTTTTGCGGGATGACCAAGGGCGAAAGCGCACCCCAAGCCGCCGTCACACCCACTTGTGTGCTGTCCAGCGAAGGTTCCATCGCAGTTGGCGCAACACGGGCTGCGGGTGCCGGGGTCGCGTCACGGGTGGCACGGGCCTTTGCGATGGCTTCTTGGATGCGTTCCATGAGGTATCCTTAATCTACTCGAAATTGTTTGGCTGACAGCTTAGCGAAAACGTCGGATCGTCTGCTCAACCAGAAGATCAAGTGGCACATATTGCGTGTGGATAAGCCAAAGCAGACCAGCGATTGCCGCCAGAACCAAAACAAGCCCGCCCCATACAAGCACACGTCGCTTCACGATTTCACGTCGCGACCGCAAGTAAGGCAGCGTTGCAAAGGGTGTGATTCCCAATCCTTTGGTCAGATCGATTGGCCGCCGGATTCCAGCCGTGAGGAGCTCAAGCAAAACAACAAAACCAAGCCCAAGAGCCAGCCCACCACCAACACCTGATGCGGCAATGACAGGACGGTTGGGTAGCGCGGGATCGCGCGGGGCAATGGCTTGTTCAATGATAGAAATACGCTGACCTTTTGAAAGGGCTTCGATCGTGTCGCCCGTTGCAGCTTTGGCCCGCGCACTCACTGACTGATTGTATTGCGCCTGGACAGCATCATAGTCACGCTGGAGCACATCGAGGGCAATTTCATTGCTCGGGGTTGCCTCGATGGAAGTCGTCAGTTCGTCAATCTGCGTCTGAACCAGAGCCTTTTGTTCGCCCAGGTAGGCAATTTGCCCATCCAGATCTGCCAGTTGAATGTCGTAAGCGCTCAGCCGTTGGCCATCGTCACCCACGCTTGAACCCGCAATCTGCGTCGCCACAATGTTCTCAATGGCGATGATCTGGGCATCAAGCAGTTTGATCTTGGGATTTTCAGGAGAAAGGACGGCAAGCGCGCGGGAGCGTTCATCGCGCAAAGATTGAAGCTGGGCCTGTTCGGGCGTGCGGTCGCGAACAGGAACGACGTCATTGGCATCTGCCGAAGCGTCGTGCAACCGAACCATCCGCTCGCGCCTGTCAAGCAATTCTGCTTCGACCCGCTCAATCTGGACCAGACGCTCTTGCATCGCTGATTGTTTGGAGCGCCGGAATTCAAGACTGTCTGGCAGGGCGGTAAGATTTTGTTCCTTGAACGCAAGAATGGCCGCGCCACGTTGCGCCAATTCACTGTCGAGTCGTTGAACCTCTTGTTCAAAGAATTCGAGGGTCTGTCGTGCAACGCCCGTGCGCATCGACACGTCTTCTCTCAGGATCAAAGTCACGATTTCATTCGTGACCGACGCCGCCATCTGCGAAGTCGGGGCTTCGAAACTGACCGTCACGATCGTGGCCTGAGTATCACCACGACGTGCGCCAGCGGAATTGCCGCTCGTCCGAATGATAAGGCGGTTGCGCAAATCGGCGACGATGTCTTCCGATTCCAGGGGTGGTTGTCCCTTGGCCTTGCGGTCCGCATAGATATTCAGGCGGTTCGACATCTCGACCAGAATGTCACGGGTCAGAATGCGCTGCTGAATGATTTGCAACTGTTCAGTTGCCTGCGTTTGCACCGTTGAGGCCGCGAGAGCATCCGGGATCTGTTCAGATTCCACCAAAAGCCGCGCTTCAGCCCGGTAGACCGTGGGCATCACCCGCGCGATCATGATTCCGGCCGCTGAACAAATTGCGACGATCAGCACAAACCAATGCAGTCGCCTTAGAAAAAGAGAAAGGTAGAAACGGAGGTCCATTAAAACTCATTCGTCCTTTTTGTTGTTCTTCGCACTGTTGAAAACTGGCAGGCTGGCTACGAGATTACCCCCAAAAAACACACCGTCATCCAGCACCTGCTGTACAGTCAAACGTGTGACACGGTTAGCGTTTTTTGTATATGCATAGACTAAAGACAAATCACACAGTTGGTTGACGAGCCGGGGCACACCGCCCGTGGCTTCATGAATAAGGTCTGCGGCAGTCACGCTGAAAATATCGGTCAAGGCCCCTGCAACATGCAGGCGATGACGAATATAGGCGCGAACCATTGGCGCATCCATGGGAGAAAGGTGAAATGCGGCCGAAACGCGCTGCGCAAACTGCGTCAAATCCGGACGGCGCACCATGTCACGCAATTCTGGCTGCCCCACAAGGACCAGTTGCAACAACTCATCCTTGCCAGAGTTAATATTGGTAAACATACGCAATTCTTCAAGACTTTCGCGGCTCAGGTTCTGGGCCTCATCAAAAATGAGGATCACCCGGCGACCCGCTGCATACTCGGCGATCAGGAACTGCTGAAAGCGACCGAACAGATCAACATATGTGTCTTCTGGGGCGGCGGGCTGGCTTAGGGACAGCAAGACCCAACGCAGCAGCTCGCCACGATCACCATGAGCGTTCGCAATCAAGCCGATGCGAACATCGTCGCCGACGGACTTCAGCAAGTGATGCAACAGCGTCGTTTTGCCTGCACCGACCTCTCCCGTGATCAGCGTGATCGGGGCGCGGGTCAGAATTCCATACTCCAGCATCGAAAACGCCCGTTGGTGCGGCCCGGACCAGAACAAGAAGTCGGGATCCGGCACCAATGAGAATGGGCGTTCGGCAAGGCCGAAGAACGTATTGTAGATGTTCAAGCTGCTACCGACGCCCATTTCGTCAACTTCCAAAGGCCATACGCCAAGACCAAGAGACACAGATCCAAGACGTTCCAAGATTGCGCTGCATGTGCAAAAAACATAACTTTAAACATAAGGTTCGCGTGTAAGGCGCTCTCACACTCCGGTACTGCCATACAGAAAAATGCACTCCCCAACAAGGCTGCCACAGACCCTGAAAAGTGATCATATGGCCGATGATCCCCCTTGGCCCATGGCGAAATTCCCACGCAAAATCGTGTGTCGTTTCCAAGTCTCAAACAGTGGCAGCATAGGGCATTTTCTGTTTTGTTTCAAAGCAAGTCATACATCCGGATAGGCCGATCAGACTCACAAATACGTTGTCTTCTATTCAAAATAGCTATAAATATGGCTAAAGTACGTTGAGATTCGGATTATGTATAGTTTGAGGGGAAAGGGCCATGTTTTTTTGGTTACAGCCCTCGGTTGGACGTAAGTTTTTGATCACGAGCTGCCGCGCTGCGGCGCAGCAAAACCTGGGGCTTTGCAAACGATGACAGCTTATTACAAGGTTATTTCGATCGCCGAGCCAGCCTCTGAACAGTCCTTGAAGGGGATTGAGGTTGATTCGCACGACAATCCGGTGGCATCCAATCGCAAGGCGGGCCTTTACCGCCGGTTTGGTAAGCGGACTTTGGATCTTACGCTGATCTTTCTGTCAGCGCCTGCCGTGGTTGTGGTTGTGGCCCTTCTGGCAGTTTTGGTCTCGCTTGATGGTGGAAAGCCGTTCTACAGGCAACAGCGCTTGGGGCGGAACGGTCGCATCTACACAATGTGGAAATTGCGTTCCATGGTGCCCGATGCTGACGCCCGACTGGAAGAGTATCTGTCAAGCGATGCAGAGGCGCGCGCAGAATGGGATCGGGATCAAAAGCTTAAATCGGATCCCAGAATCACGTCGTTTGGCAGTTTTCTGCGCAAGTCTTCGCTTGATGAGCTGCCGCAACTTTGGAACGTCGTAAAGGGTGACATGAGCCTTGTCGGACCCCGTCCCATGATGCCGTGCCAATCTGAGCTTTACCCCGGAGATGACTATTACGACCTCGCCCCCGGCATAACGGGCAGCTGGCAGGTTTCGGCGCGCAATGCGTCATGCTTTGCCGATCGGGCACGTTTTGATACGTCCTATAGTCGCAATCTTTCACTGCGCACGGATGCGGCGCTGCTGGTTGCAACAATTCGCGTGGTTGTGCGCGCGACCGGTCACTGAGCCCACGCGCTTTGCGCCGGATCACCGAGGTGAATCGAAAACTATTTTGTGAGAATGACTGTCTCGCTTTCCGTTGTCCGGGACAAGCACCTTGAAACGCGCCATAATGTTGCCGATCTCTTTGTGTAGTTGCGTTCAAGCTATTCTCATTAGAAAGACCTCAATAAAGATGCCCGATCTTCGTATTGCGCCCTTTGCCCTTGCACTTATTTTGTTTCTCTCGGCCTGCCAAAGTTCCGAAGAGAAAGCGGAGGACTACTTCCAATCCGGAATGAGCCTTCTTGCCCAAGGAGATGAAGATCGCGCCTTGGTCGAATTTCGAAATGTCTTCAAGTATAATGGCTTTCACAAAGAGGCCCGACAGGCCTATGCCGATGTGCTGTACAAGCGTGGCAATCTGAAAGAAGCCTATGGCCAGTATCTCCGTCTGATCGAACAGTATCCGGACACAGTCGAGGTGCGCCAAAGCCTTGCCGAAATGGCGATGGGTTTGGGAAATTGGGATGAGGTGGAGCGGCATGGTCGTGCGGCCCTCGGGCTTGCGCCCGATCAGCCCGGAATCAAGGCTTTGGGGCTTGCCCTTGACTACCGTGCCGCCGTTCTGGCGCGCGACGAAACAACCCGGACAGAGGTCGCCGACAAGGCAAAAGACTTGTTGCAAACGCTGCCGGATAGTCTGGTTTTGCGCCGTATCTTGATAGACCGTGCGACCAATAGCGATGATCCATCTACCGCTCTTCCGGAAATTGATGCTGCGCTAAAGCTTGATCCCAAGAGTTTCGAATTCCACAACACAAAGCTGCGCATTCTGGCGCAAGCGAATGATCTGGAGGGTATCGGCGCCCAATTGAAGATCATGGTCGAGCTGTTTCCAGAATCGCAAGAGTTGAAGGCCTCGTTGGTTCGTTGGTATCTTTCGCAAAAAGACTTGGATGGCGCCGAAGCGTTCTTGCGCAAAGAGGCGGGGGCCCTTGATGCCGCCCCCGAAGGGCACATTGCCGTTGTCCAGATGATCAATGCTGTTCGCAGCCGGGATGCTGGACGCGACGAACTGAAAAAACTGATCGAAGCGAACAAAGGCACGGCGAACGCCGACCTTTATGGTTCGTTCCTTGCGACCTTGGAATTCGAAGAGGGCCGAACGGAAGAGGCCATTGCCGCCCTAGAATCGCTGATCGCCACTGCCGAGGTTTCGGACCAGACGCGGCGCATTCAAACGATGCTTGCGCGCATGTTGGACCAGACAGGAAAACGGACTCTAGCCACACCCATCATTGCGACCGTGCTGGAGCAAGACCCAAGCAACGTCGAGGCGCTGAAACTACGTGCCACGTGGCGCATCGCAGAAGACAGGCCGGGTGAGGCGATCATCGATCTGCGCGCCGCTCAGAATCAGGCACCTCGAGATCCTCAGATCATGACATTGATGGCCGCTGCGCATGAGCGTGACGGCAGCAAGGATCTTGCGGGGGAACAGCTGGCGAAAGCGGTAGAGGCTTCGGGCAGCGCCCCTGAAGAATCCGTGCGCTACGCACTGTTTCTACGGCAACAAGGTCGGCCTGAGGTTGCCGTTCGTGTGCTGATTGACGCGCGACGGGTGTCTCCTGGCAATGCAGACGTTCTGATCAGGCTTGCCGATATCTACCTTTCCACCAACAAATGGTCCGAGGTTGGCGAAATTGCCGAGACCTTGCGAGGCTTTAACACCCCGCAGACGCTGGACGCGGCGCAACGGCTTCAGGCTGCCATTTTGTTGGGGCAAAACCGCATTGATGAAGGCATTGCCCTGTTGGAAAATGGTGCAAATACCACTGATGGCGATATCAGGGCGACAACGGTGGTTGTGCAGACACAAGTCCGCGCTGGAAGATTTGACGAGGCCAAGGAGTTCCTGAAAGAGGCGCGCGAAAAGAACCCCGATGACATTTCGTTGGAACTGTTGGCGGCCAATCTGGATGCACTTACCGGAAATGTCGATCTGGCCGAGGCGGGTTACCGGAGCGTCATGTCAAAGCAACCAAAGGCCGAGGTTCCGGTTCGCCTTCTTTATGGCCTTTTGCTTGGCGCAAATCGGCCAGAAGACGCCAGTAGCGTTTTGGATGCAGGGCTAACCGAGATGCCAAACAACCCAATGCTCTTGTGGATGAAGGCGGGGATTCTGGAGCGTGAGAAAGACATCGATGGGGCGATTGGGGTCTATGAAAAGCTCTACTTGGCCAACTCCTCTGACGTGATCGCGGCCAATAACCTTGCCAGCCTGATCACAACCTATCGCGATGATCCGGAGAGTCTGGAAAGGGCATTCGCCATCGCACGCCGATTGCGAGATGCCGAAGAGCCCGCCTTTCAAGATACCTATGGCTGGATCGAATACCGTCGCGGCAATGTCGAAGAGGCTTTGAAATACCTTGAACCCGCCGCCAAGGGTTTAACCGAAGATCCCTTGGCGCAGTTTCATCTGGGAATGGCCTATGCCGACCTTGGCCGCAAGGAAGAGGCGATTGCCCAATTCACGCTCATGATCGACCTTGCAAAGAATCGCGATCTTCCACAGCTGGCAATCGCGCAAGACCGGTTAAAGGCTTTGCAGGCAAGCCCGTAAACCACTCCGCACACCGTGTTTGAAGTTGCAGACGGGACACGGTTGCAGATTGCTATTCCATGGATTCTGGCTCCCAAGTGTTTTTTCTTCCGAAAGCCGGGCTTTGTGGCTACATCTTAACAAGATAAAATCGGTGTGATCGGGGCAGCAAATGCCGACTGGATTGCATTGCCGGAGGATAGAAGACATGTCACGACTGCTTACAGCCTTCATCGCCTCTCTGATGGCGCTCGTCTTTTCTGGCATGGCCATGGCACAAAGCTATGGCGTGCGAGCGGGCGATACGCTGCGGATTGAGGTTCTGGAAGATCCGACCCTGAACCGTTCCGTTCTGGTGGCACCCGACGGCCGGATTTCCATGCCGCTTGCAGGCGGCGTTCGCGCCCTGGGCCGAACGATCGAGGAAATTCAGAGTGAGTTGACGGCACGTTTGACTGCCAGCTTTGCAACAGCGCCTACGGTCTATGTCGCGCTTGAGCGGCAAAGGGAAGCGCGCCCGTCATCAGGCGCGGCGGCCGCTGCAACCATCGACATCTTCGTCATGGGCGAGGCTTCCAAGGGTGGAAAGATCGATGTGGCTCCGGGAACAACGATCTTGCAATTGTTCGCAACGATGGGCGGGTTTACGAAATTCGCGGCGACCAAGCGTATCCAACTTCGCCGTGACGACCAGATCTACCTGATCAATTACAATGCGATCGAGGCAGGGACCAGCAAGCAGGGCGCGACCGTCCTGGCCAAAGGCGACGTGATTGTTGTTCCTCAGCGAAAACTGTTTGAGTAATTGGGTAAGGACGGCATGACCCTCAAAGATGCCCACTGGCGCCGTAACGCCCGCCGCTTGGCACTTGCGGTGGGGTGTGTAGCCTTGGTTCCAGCGATTGCCACGCAGGCCCAAGAAGCCGGTGGTGTCGTTTTTACGTTGGGCGTCGATCAGCGTTTCCAGTGGAAAGAGAATCCCAGCCTGAGTGTTGTTTCAACCGGTCAAGAAGCAACCAGCCGTACGCGACTGAGCTTTGGTATGGTCACTGAGACCCGCACACAACGTCTGGCCTTCTCTGCCAGAGGGACGCTTGCTGCAGGTGATGGCGGCGACAACGGCTTTATTCTGCCAGGGGCGGATCTGTCGTATCGACTGGACGGCGCATCCTCATCTTTCGCCGTTTCGGCTTTTCTGCGCGAAAGTGATGTCAGCACCTCGGACTTTGCGACGGATTTTGGCCTTGATGGGTTGCCGGTCGTAAGCTTGATCAAGGGCACTGGAACCGAGCAGCGCAGAGGCGGGACGGTAAGTCTGGAATTTGGCAAAGGCGCGCCTTTCGGAGGCGATTTTTCGCTGGGTCTAACAGAGAGAGTTTACACCGGCACCACCGATCCTGATCTGATTGACAATCGCCGCATCACCGCCGGGCTTTCGTTGCGATTTGCCCTGAGCGAGGTCACAACGGCTACGGCAAAACTGTCCGCCTCTGAGCTTAAAGAGGTTGGACTACCGGCCAAAAGAAATCAAAGCCTTGCTTTGGGGCTTGAACACAGCTTGCCAAACGGCACCGTGACGGTGAATGCGACCTATGCGAATTTGGATACCGGCAACCGTCGCAGCCTGAATTTTGGTCGCAACTTTGATCTTCCGTCTGGCAAACTTTCGGCCAGTTTTGGTCTGTCACAGTCGTCAGCTATTGCTGGCACGAATGCTGTTGGATCTGTGAATTGGCAAAAAGATCTGCCGCGGGGCAAGCTGAACTTCTCGGTCAGTCGATCCATAACCGGGAATGCCCGCGATAGTGAAACCGATGTGTCGAGCCTGTCATTGGGTGTGACGCAGGATCTCGCGCCGCGTCTTGGAATGACAGTGACGCTTGGTCTGCTCGATAGCCGCGATACACTGACTGATATTTCAACCAAGAGCACAACGGTCGATGCAAGCCTGCGATATGCCTTGACCGAGGATTGGGGCATGAACTTTGGGGCAAGCCATAGCCGTCGCAACGAAGATGGCGTCGGCCGGGCCAAATCGAGCAGCGTATTCTTGTCCTTGAACCGCACGTTTGAGTTTCGTCCCTAACGCGCAGTCGTGATTTCCCTTAATGGCGGCTAGGTTTACCCTGCACTGGGTGTTTCGCGATCACAATTACCTCATATAAGGCGCAACAGTTTGTTTCTTGCGCCGCTTGCCCCCCCTTGGCACTGGATCGGTTTGGGGTTTTCGCGTATGATTTTGATGAATTTTAGACCGTTAGGAACATCGCTCCCATGACCTTTTCTCAAGGCCAAACAGGCTCATTTGCCGCAAATCCGATTGGTTTGGGCTGGTTCACTCTTCTGGTCGCTGCTGCGATTCCGGTTTACTGGATTGGCTTTGTTTCTTTGGGCAACGCTTGGATTACGCCGGAATACAGTCACGGACCGCTGATCCCGCTGATCTCGATGTATCTTTTTTTGCGCGAGTTGCGTCAGGCACCGCCAATTGATCCAAGCGCGCCTGTCCGGCGCGGCATTGGAATCGCTGTCATCGCCTTTGCATTGCTTTTTGGGATCTTTGGAAACCTGATCCGAATCCCCGATGTGGTCACCTATGCTTTCATCATCTGGACGGGGGGCGTGGTCCTTACCGTGATGGGATGGGATCGCGGGCGGATGCATCAATTGCCGGTGCTGCACCTGATCTTCATGTTGCCCTTGCCGCAATTCGTGTTCTGGAAAATGACGATTTTCCTGCAACTCGTCTCGTCCAACATCGGGGTGTGGTTCATTGAGTTGATGAACATTCCGGTGTTTCTTGAAGGCAATGTGATCGACCTCGGGATTTACAAGCTGCAAGTGGCCGAGGCCTGCTCGGGCCTGCGTTATCTGTTCCCAATCCTGTCGTTCTCCTATCTTTTTGGTATTCTGTACCGCGGGCCGTTTTGGCATAAGGCGGTGCTTTTTCTGATGGCTGCGCCGCTGACGGTGCTGATGAATTCTTTCCGGATCGGAATGATCGGCGTCTTGGTCAACAGCTATGGCATCGGTCAAGCCGAGGGGTTTTTGCATTTCTTCGAAGGCTGGGTGATCTTTGGGGCCTGCATCGGCATTCTGTTCCTGATGGCCATCGCCCTGCAACGCCTGACACCCAACCCTAAGACCCTGTCGGAAACCATTGATCTTGACTTTGAAGGCTTTGGTGGCCAGTTGCGCCGCGTGACAGGCATCGCACCGGCACGTGGCTTGGTCGTGGCAGCGGTGATGACCTTGATCGTGGCCATGGCCTTTGTGTTGACCCCCGCTCGCAAGATCGACCCTGTGGCCCGTGAAAGCTTTAGCCAGTTTCCGCGGGATATGGGGGCATGGTCGGGCGTCATGCAATCATTGGAACCTGATATCGAACGGGTGCTTTTGGCCACCGATTACGTCAACACCACCTATGCCGCTGCGGGCGAGAAAAGCTATGTCAACGTTTTCTCGGCTTGGTATGAAAAGCAAACCGAAGGGTCAGGCATCCATTCCCCCGAAGTCTGTCTGCCTGTCGGCGGGTGGGAGATCTTCTCCCTTGGTCAGCATAGCGTTTCTTTCCCCAATACCGTCTATGGGACGTTCGTGTTGAACCGCGCTGTGATCCAGAAAGGTCTGTCCAAGCAATTGGTCTATTACTGGTTTGAACAACGCGGGAAACGGATGACCAATGATTACGCAGCAAAGGTCAGCGTGATCTGGGATAGCCTGACCATGGGTCGCAGCGATGGCGCATTGGTGCGTTTCGTGACCGCAATCGAGGATGGTGAGACCGAAGAACAAGCCGATGCACGTATGTTGCGCTTGATGGATCTGGTCTTGCAAAAGCTGCCTCGGTTTATACCGGAATAGCGGGGCTTTGACGGCGTGAGTTGCTTCGGAGAGGCCACTTCCAGTGCTTTCCTCCGGGGTCTCGCGCCGCGTTGCCGCAACAATGACTGCGCTTTTCACGCGCCTTTTGTGTGGAACCGGCAAACCAAACCGCGTTTCTACGGCTGAATTGACGCAGTCAGGGCACACCTTTCGGCGAAAGCAGCGCTTCCCCTGATCCATTCTTGCGCAGATATCTGCACCAAGGCATCCTTTGGCCATGACATCGGGTGCGCCCAAAGGCGCTTTTGGCAAAGACCAGCCCGTATGATCAAGCAGGCAATGGATACAGGCAGTTTGAGCATACATCTGAAAAATGGCGCTCGACGTGGGGCGGCGGTTGGATCGTGGCGTAGGGCCGCGCCGCTGGCTTTTGGCTTGATGGCTGCCTGTGCTCCTGCGCTCGATTCTACGCCTCCCCGCTTTCCTTTTGCCACTGGTTGGCAAAGCCCAATGCCCGGCGCGCCCCGTCTGATGGACAATGCGCTTTGGTGGTCTGGCTTTGGTGACCCCGTTCTAGATGCGCTTGTTGCACGTGGCCTTCGGGCAAACCCGGATCTGACCGCCGCACGGGCACGCAGCACCGCCGCTGTTTCCGCCGCCCGCTCGGTTCCCGGCGCGATCATTTTGTCGGGTGGGACTGCGGCTGCCCTGACTGGTGGGTCCGCCCCTGTTTCAGACCGAACGGCCTCAGCTGATCTTGGGCTTGAGATCTTGTTTGATCCGGGTCGGGGCCGGGAAAGCACGCGTCGCGCTGTGCGGGCAGAGGCGGGGATCGGGCAGGCACAGGCAGCTGGCGCGCGCTTGTTCATGATCGGCGAAATAGTCGAATCCTATCTGCGTCTGCGTCATAGCCAGCAAAGGCTTAGCCTTGCGCAGTCAGATTTTCGCAGTCAGCGCCAAACGCTTGAACTGGCGCGCACCCTTGAAAAAGCCGGGCAGGCAACCAGACTCGAAACGCTGCGCAGCGAGGCCCGCATGGCGAGTCTTGAGGCGCAAATGCCTGCACTGGAAGCGGCTGTTGCGAAGGAGAAGATTCAGCTGAGCATCCTGGTGGGCGATGCGCCGGGTGGCCTGCCCCCGAACCTAAGCAGCGCATTAAGCAAACATGTCGGCCAACCACGTGCCCGGCTTGCCCCAAATCCGGGCGTTCCCGCCGATCTGTTGCGCAACCGCCCCGATATACAGGTCGCTGAGGCCAGCTATGACGCCGCCCGCGCGGGTCTGGGTCGCGCGCGCGCGGCCCTTTACCCCAGCCTGTCGCTGTCAGGAACCATCGAGGCAGAGCGCAGGCTGGGTGGCGGGACCAGCGGCTCTACGCTGTCGGTTGGGCCCTCTTTTCGCCTGCCGGTCTTGCCACAGGACAGCACGAGGGCCGGTATAGATGCCGCTGCCGCGCGGGTTGAGGCTGCCCATGCAGATTGGACCTCTCGGGTGCTCAAGGCGCTGGCTGAGGTGGAAAGCGCCCTTTTGGATTATCGCGCGGCAAGCCGGTCCGAGAATGCGGCGGACCGAGCGGTATCGCTCTATGCCAAGAGCAGATCCCTGACCCGTGATCTTGCGGCTGATGGAGATGCAACGTTAAGCGATCTGATCACCATCGAAGAGGCCCTCGCCTTGGCCCAATCCGCGCAGGCCGATCAGCGATTGACGCGGGCATTGGCCTTTGCGCGGCTGAACCTACGGCTTGGGGCGGGCAGTGCGCCATCGGCAGTGCCGGATGCCCAAGTCCCAAAAGCACCCTGACAGCCGCATGCGAGGTTGGTGACCATTGTGTGACCCAACCCTCAAGTCCTCGCATGAAGCATCAAGACAGTCAGGGCGGGCTTTGTGCGTTTTTTGGATCGTCAGACCCGCCAATGGGCTGGCATGCGGCAGGCGACTGTGGTTCGATTGAAGGTGACCAGTCACGTTCTGCCCTCTACGGCCCGCAACGCGCCAAAGGCGCAGAACGTTCTGATTGGTTTCACAAAATCGCCGAAATGGGCCCCGCGCATGCAATCAAAAGACCGAAGCTACGTTCAGCCGATGCAAAAGTCGTATCGGCGGCACACGGTGCTGTTTGTCCTGATTGCCCTGATTGTGGGAGTCGAGGTTTCTCTGTGGGGCGCGGATCTTGGCCTATGGGGCGCGCGGCTTTGGCGAAGCTATGCCTATCTTCTCGGTGCTTTTCGACCAAGCCTGCTGACCGCTAGTGCAACCTTTTGGGAGGGGCAGCGCTATGGCATGTTCCTTACGCATATCTTCGTTCACGTCGGGCCGTTCCATATGATCACGAACGCGATCGCGCTTGCGCTCTTGGGGCATTACGCGTTGGAACGTTTGCGCCAACGTGCCGTGGTTTTGGTCTTTTTCGTTTCGGCCATTGGCGGAGCTTTGATGTTCACCCTCCTGCCCGGCACGTCAGGGGTGATGACGGGGGCCTCTGGTGCGCTAAGTGGTCTTGGGGCTGCTTGGGGGGTGCAAAGCCTGATGTCGGGCTATACGCCACCACGATCCCTTGCGATGGTGTTGGGCGTGATCGCGCTTAGCACCCTGCTGGAACTTGGGTTGCAAGACCATTTGGCATGGCAGGCCCATTTTGGTGGGGCAGTCACCGGCGCAATCTTGGGCCTGCTGCTCTACCGCCGCCCCTGATCGACCCGCTTTCGTGCCGTCACTCGCCCATTTGAACGGCGGTTGCCATCTCTAACAAGCTCACTTCTACCCGACGAAACCGTTGCAGCGCATCAATATCCGGGCGGGCCACGCTGCGCAGTGCTGATCCCTCAACCCTTATCGCATGGTGGCATCCCGGTGCGGTTACCACCAAAAACGACCACGGCGCATCGGCCATGGTCGGGACCAAAAGTCCGCTGTTTGGGGTGCCAAGCGCGGCGGCGATGCGCTCACTGTCGATCAGCAAAAGCCCATCGCGTGCGATGATCTGATCCCAAAGCTCTTGGACCTCTGCCCTTGTGATATGACCAGACAGAACGCGGGATGACGGCGGTTTTCCCCGCACGGCAAGCCTGCCATCGGCATGAACCGTAATCAGTGGAGGCAGGCGAGGCGTTGCCGCGTCCACCACATCAAGTGACAAAATACTGCTGTGCGTGTCTGCAGGCGGCAAAGCACATTCGGCAGATCCTGTTGCGGGCATCAGCCACAGTCCTGCGACAAGAAAGGCCAGACGCATCACCGGGAAAGAAACCCTGCTACTGTCACGCGATGTCAAAGGCTCTGCGACGCCTAGCCCAGCCCATCAGCCCCAATCCAAGCCCCATCAAGGCCAAAGAAGCGGGCAGCGGAACCTTCGCAACATCATTTGCCGCAAGGTTCACAGTATAGCCGATATCGGCGAACGAGGCGATCGTGGTGTCACTGACAAAGGTCGGAAGGTTCAGAAAACCTGTCATCAGCTCATTCGGACCACCCGCCCAGGCCTCGTCCCAATGGGAATTCGCAGTGCCCGGCCCGCCATCAAGTTCAACGGGAATGAAAGTGGCCAGCGGATCGAACTCAACCTGATAGGTCGCAAGCGCGTTTGACCCGGTATATTCCCCGGTATCAATGGCATAGACCGATTGGGTTCCGACATATGCCCCACCCATGCTTTTCGTGTTCCACAATGTGCCAAAGCCGATCACATGGGCCATTTCGTGCAAGATGATGTTGAACAAAGAGCCACCCGCCTCGGCTGCCACAAGGTCGGCTGTATCCAACTGAATGGTGCCTTTGGTTGCATAGTAGATGTCCACGTCAGACGCGACGAAGCCTGCAACTGGACCCGCCGAACCCAAAACACCACCCACGCCATCAATCGCCACTCCTGCGGCTGAGATCGCAAGCGCAGAAACCGCGAAGGCAGTCGTATAGCCGGTGATGGCCTTTTCCCAAAACGCCTCAGCAGCGCTGAACATGTTTTGCTGCGATAGGGTCAAACCGCCCGTGTAGGTCACTTGAATATCAAAGGTCGCCGCCGTACCGGACATCGGCACCAAAAAAGCAGCGAGAAGGATGGCATTGCCCGTAATCGGCTTCTTCATAAAAGTCATGTCCGCAGCTCCATTGAACACTCTTTGGCGAAAATCAGACTAACTTTGTGAACTATAGCAGAGTCACAGCACCCCTATCCACATTTTCCTTGTCTATAGCAGATGTCGGCCATTTTGCCCAAACGTCGGACCGACGCTGCCTAGCCGCGCTTTGCGAAAATCCGGTCATAGGCAGCAAGAAGATGCGGCACCGAGTGTTTCCAGGACAGGTTTTCAAGCACGCGTGCCCGCCCGATTTGCCCCATTTTGTGCCCTTCTTCCGGGTTTTCGATCAGCCATGCAATCTTGCTGGCGAAATCCTTGGGATCATTGGCCGCCGCGTAAAGCGAAGCGGCGTCTGCCGAGGCGCGACCTTCGGTCAGATCAAACTGAACTACGGGCTTTTCCAAGGTCATGTATTCCATGACCTTGTTCATGGTGGAAATGTCGTTCATCGCATTCTTCGGATCTGGCGCAATGCCGATATCCACGGCATTCAGTGCGGCCAACATTTCATCGCCAAACAAGGCACCGGTAAAGGTAAAGTACCTCTCCAGCCCGCGGGATTTTACATCGCGCTTGACCTCATCCAACTGGGGACCAAAGCCAATAATGACAAAATGCACGTCCCGGTGATCAAGCTTGCGGACCAGATGTTCGACCGCCAGAACAAGCAGGTCCATCCCCTCTTGCTGGCCAATGACGCCAACATAACCCATGACGGTCTTCGCGCCCTGACGCAGGGCCCGATTGCCCGGATCCGGGCGAAAGTTTTCGATCTTTGGCGCAGAACGCACGACAAAGACATCCTCTGCCTTCATCTTTCCGCGCCGTATCGCAATGCGGCGAAAGCTTTCGTTGGTGGCAATCGACACGCTGGCCACGGCGAAGGTCAACCGTTCCCAGATCATCATGATCGTGTAAAGCACACCACGTTTGTTGAACTTTGCCTCAAATAGCTCAGGGCAAACGTCGTGATGGTCAAACAAATAGGGCACACCCTGCAATCGATAGCGCAGGGCCAGAACCCAGATCAGATCAGGCGGGTTGCAACCGTGGATGACGTCAAAGCCATGGGCGCGGCGCACTTTTCTGGCCAGACGAAACATGTGGAACAAGAAGTTCAGATATTCGCGCGCATAGGCAATCGCACCAGATTGCGCCTCGTGCGGTTGCGGAAAGCGATAGATGTGAACGCCCTGAATTTCTTCATAGGCCAAGTCCCATCCCCGACCCATCGGGCAAATGACAGATACCTCATAGCCGGCCTCGACCAAAGTCGTCGCTTCTAGCCAGACGCGTCTGTCGAGGGGGACTGGAAGATTTTCGACAACAATCAGAACGCGGCGCGATGATTCAATTGACATTTTGTCCCGCACTGAAGTGATCGATATTTAGCAATTTTTTTCCGATAGTCTAAGAGGATTTCCTCTTCGGATAGCCCAACTGGGAAAAAAATCCAAGCTGTTTCCCCCTTTGGCACTCTGTATCGGCTGTTTTATGGAAGGCGAAAAGAGTTGGCAGAGCCAGAAAAATCTATTTCTTAGCGACTCGACATCGGCTAGCTTGTTTCCAAACAAAGAACAAACTTGTGATACGCATTTTTCATGCGTCGTGTAGGGGGGGCAGGATCTTGGGCAATGTGTGCATGGCCGTTCTTGGCAGCCTTTCCGGTGCCTGTATTTTCATCTTGTGCGGCGGTGAAGACGCAAAAGAGCCGATGAATTTTTTCGCAGCGTATTTGGCAGGGGGCTTGTGTGGAATGGCCCTATCTATTTTTACAAACAGCCTGCAAAATCAAACGTGATTCATTTAAGTGCCTTTTGGGGTCGGTCATGTGATGTCCAATTTCCGCGAAAAGGCCAAACAATCATAGGCAGTTATGGCCATCTCACGATTTCTGAAGCAACTCATCCCGGTACCGCCCTATCCTGACCCTCCGCGACCTGACTCCCCGATCTGTGTGGTTGGGGATCTGCATGGCTGCGACGTGCTTTTGGAACGGATGCTGGCCAAGTTGGCGGCGCTGCCCGATGCTGCAAACATGCGGGTCATCTTTGCTGGCGATATGGTGGATCGTGGGCCCGGCAGTGCTGCTGTCTTGGGCCGCCTTCAGGAAATGACCGAAACCACTGGGCCATTTTTCGAAACAATCTGTCTGATGGGCAACCATGAACGCATGATGCTCGATTTCATTGACGACCCGGTTCGGAATGGCGCGCGCTGGCTTTCCAATGGTGGGGACAAGACACTTGAAAGCTTTGGCCTGTCTTCGGATCGCTTTGTTCGCAACAACGATTCAGAGGGCGAAACTTCGGTTGATAACCACCCATTGGTTGCGCTGCGCGATGCCTTGCTTAACGCTATGCCCAAGGGGATGCATGACTGGCTTTTGGAGCGGCCACTCATGTGGACCGAAGACAGGCTTGCCGTCACGCACGCCGGTGCAAAACCCAATGCGCGAATGGATCAGCAATCGGAAAAGCACTTGCTTTGGGGGCATAGGGAGTTCCGTCATCGCCGCCGTGACGATGGTCTTTGGATTGTGCATGGCCATTTCATCGTCTCTGAACCCGTGGTCGCCGCAGGGCGGATCGCGGTCGATACCGGCGCCTATCACACAGGGCGATTGACAGCCGTCCAGCTCAATGCAGACGGCCTTCGGTTCCATGAAACCCGGACCGGCTTGCAAGACGACAGGCGCATTGCAAACGGCAGCGTGTCCTAGCCTGCGCCGCAGGGGTTGACGCGGAGGTCACAGAACCGAGGGGTGAAACAGCTCTTCAGGGGTGACAATCCGTGGGGCAAGGTGTTGTTCAACCGAATAGCGGCAGGCGGTCGCAATCTCGGCCCGCGCGTCCGCAAATCCATAGGGCCAATAAGCGTCGCCCATCGTTGTGCGGGTCCGCTCCATAGCGGCGTTCAGCCAAGGCAGGCTCATTCGATTGGCAGAGCCAAGCCAAACTTCCCGCAAGCGTGAAAGGGCGATGTCTCGGGCCTCGGTAAAGGCCCTCAAAAGCGTTTGCGGCAGCCAAGGATTGGCCTCAACAATCGAGCGGCGCACGGCGACGATATGCATGATGGGAAAAAACCCGGTGCGGCGGTGGTAGTCGCCCTCGGTCGTGGCGAAATCGGGGAAAATTCGTTCGATCCTGGGATCGCCCGCCAAAAAGGCCTTGGGCGGGTTCGGGGCCAAAAGCGCGTCAATCTCACCCTTGAACAGCAGGTCTTGCAGCGTTTCGCCATCGTTTATCGGGGTGATTTGCAAGTCGGCCGGCGGGGTCAGCGCCAGCCGTTCATGCCGCACGCCCTGATCCAGCGCCCCCGTCCGCCAGTGAACCGCCGTGGCGGGCACGCCATAGTCGTCCGACATGATCCCGCGCATCCACAAAGCCGCCGTCATCTGATATTCCGGCACCCCAACGCGCCGTCCTGCAAGGTCAGCCAAGGTTTCGATGCCGCTGCCTGCGCGGCGGTAAAACCCATTGTGACGAAAGGCGCGGCTGATAAAGGCCGGGATGGCGGTGTAAGCAGAGTTGCCACGGGCCACCTGCAAGATATGGCTGGACAGCGAAAGCTCGGTCACATCAAACCGCGCCTCTTGCACGGCAATCGGGAAAAGCTGCGTCGTGGGCAGGATGTGGGGCACCACCGTCACCCCCGGCACAGGGACGCGCCCATCAAGAACGGGCAATACACGATCATGGTCCCAGGCGGCAAAGGTCAGGGTCAGGGGCGAAGTGGTGGTCACGGTCAGGTCCTCATCTCAGGGCATCAATGGCCTGTGTAAACGGCCTCGGGAATCTCAAAAAAGCCCTGCAAAAGATGATAGACCATCATGTAATTCTTTTGCTGCAACGACGCATGAGAGATGCCCTCCATCACCGAGAACTGCTTCATCGGATGGGGCAGGGCGCGGTAAAACGCCAACAGATCGTCGATCCCCGCGATACCATCAAATTCGCCGCGCAGGATCAGCGTTGGCATGGTCAGTTTTGCCGGATCGGTCAGCGGCAGGTTGGCGCACATATCGATATAGGTGCCGGTTGGCACACTGTCGTCCAGCGCAAGGATCGCATCGGCAAAGGCATCGATCACCTTGTCCTCGGCGCAGCCCGGATGGTCGCGGTTGAAGATCGACCAGACAAAATCGCGGTTGATCGACCGCCGGGGCGTTGCGCGCCACTGGTGCAGCTTTTTGCGCCGTTCGGCCAAGGTTGGGCTGCCTTCGCCCGTCCAGACCATCGCATCCAGCGCAAGCCGTGCCACGCGGTCGGGCCGACGCTCGGCAAAGTTTGCGGCACGAAGCGCGCCCGACGAAATGCCATAGACCAGAAACGATGAAACACCCGTGGCCTGTCCAATGTAGTCGGTTGCGGCAATCAGATCATCGCCGCCTTCGGCAATGGTGGCGATCGTTCCGCGGTCTTTGGTGGATTTGCCATAGCCTTCCATATCAACGCACCACGAGTCGTAGCCCTGTGATGCAAACCAATCCATTGCCGAGGAATAGGGTCGCCCTTCGACCTGCAGATCAAAGGTCGGGGTTGATGCCATGGAGGACCCATGCACGAACAAGACCGTTCCCTTGGGCGCACCAGAATGCGCTTTCTTTTGCCAAAGATACAGATCAGCCTCGCCCTTTTTCGTCCAATGTTCAGTGCCGGGAAAGGTTTGCGCGGGCAAAACGGGTGTGACCATGATGCGGTTTTTCCTTATCGTTCGCAGGCTTCAGATGCCCAGTTTCTTCAGTTGGAATTCAGGATAGCGCAGGCCCGAGGCAGAGCCGGGCGGCAGTGCCTCAGACAGGCGCGCGATGTCCTGTGGCGACAGAACGACATCGATTGCCGCAAGGTTTTCCTCCAGATAGGTCCGACGTTTGGTTCCCGGAATGGGCACCAGCCCCTCCCACTGGGCCAAAAGCCACGCCAGCGCGACTTGTCCCTTGGTAATGCCATGGCTTTCGGCAATATCCCCAATCGGCTCCAGCAGCGCGAGGTTGGCCTCGAAATTGCCTTCCTGAAAGCGCGGATGGGCGTGGCGGCGGTCGGTTGGAAGCAGGTCATTACGATTGGCAAAGGCCCCGGTCAGAAACCCCCGGCCCAAGGGGCTATAGGGCACAAGACCAATCCCAAGGTCCCTGAGAACAGGCAAGATTGCCGCCTCGGCGTCGCGGGTCCATAGCGAGTATTCCATCTGGACCGCCGTCAGCGGGCTGGTCGCATGGGCGCGGCGGATGGTTTCGGGACCTGCCTCACAGACACCGATATAGCGGACCTTACCCTGTTCGATCAGACGGGCCATTGCGCCCACGGTGTCTTCAATCGGCGTGTCGGGATCTACCCTGTGCAGGTAGTAAAGGTCGATGTGATCCACCCCCAACCGCCTAAGGCTTTTGTCACAGGCTTGGGCCACATAATCGGGCTTGCCATTGGTGCCGCCCCTTTCGCCATTGGGGCCACGGATGTTGCCGAATTTCGATGCAAGCACGATCTTGTCGCGCTTGCCCTTTAACGCCCCGGCCAGCAACTCTTCGTTCTGGCCAGCGGCATAGGCGTCGGATGTGTCAAACAGCGTCACGCCAAGGTCGATGGCATGGTGAAGGGTGGCCACCGATTCCACATCATCGCGCACACCATAGTCGGATGTCATGCCCGAACAGCCAAGGCCAAGGGCCGAAACGGTCAGTCCCTGACTGCCAAGCTTGCGCGTTTTCATAGCGGCCCCCCTGTTTTCCGGTTCACAGATGAACACGCTTCATTTGGCCAGCGGGATAGCGGGTGCCAGCTGCAACGTCCGGCTGGAACGCAGCCTCCAGTGCCGCAAGCGTCTCGGCACTTGGCGCAATCGCCGCTGCAGCTGCGTTCTGGTCAAGCCATTTGCGGCGGCAGGTTCCGGGGATCGGCACGATATCCTCGCCGCGTGACAAGACCCACGCCAGTGCCAGTTGTGCCGCCGTGCACCCTTCGCTTTCCGCGCCCGCCCGCAGCGCCGCCAGCAGGTTCACATTGCGCGCGATGTTTTCGGGTGCGAAACGCGGGTGGTCGCGTCTGCGGTCGGTTTCCGCCAGATCTTCGACCGAGTTGATCGTCGCCGTCAGAAATCCGCGCCCCAAGGGCGAATAGGCCACATAGCCCACACCAAGGTCACGGCAGAGCGGAATCAACTCCGCCTCGGACTCGCGGCTCCACAGCGAATATTCGGTCTGAAGGGCCGTGATCGGATGGGTGGCATGGGCCCGACGCAGGGTATCTGGTGCGGCCTCTGACAGACCAAGGTGGCGGATTTTCCCCTCGGCTTTCAGTTGCGCCATCGCGCCTACGGTGTCTTCGATTGGCACCGACGGGTCGATCCGGTGGATATAGTAAAGGTCGATATAGTCCGTTCCCAGCCGCTTCAGGCTCAGCTCACAAGCCTCGCGCACATAGTCGGGGTGGCCGTTCACCTCTCGCCGTCCATCGGGATATCGGATGTTGCCGAATTTCGTGGCAAGCACGGCGCGGGTACGATGTTCGCCTGCCAAGGCCTTGCCGACGAGGCTTTCGTTCTTGCCATCATTATAGGCATCGGCGGTATCGATCAGCGTCACGCCGATATCCAAAGCATGATGGATGGTGGCGATGGCCTCCTCGGGATCGGGCGTGTTGTAGATCGGCGTCATGCTCATGCAGCCAAGCCCGATGGCGGAAACCTCAAGCGATCCGAGTTTGCGTGTCTTCATCCGACAGCCTCCTTTTTGGCGCGTGGTGGCCGATTTTCGGCCGTCTCATCTGTGCCGGACCTGATCGGGTCTTCGGCGAAAATGGCGTTACCCGTGCTTTGATAGTGCTGGACAAGCATGCTCACGGCGGCATCTGTCTGGCGCGAAAGGCACAGGTCCCGCAGTTGCGTATGCTCGTCTTCGATCTGCCGCCGCCTGCCGGGACTGCGCCGCGAGACATAGCGATAGCGGTTGTTCAACTCATGCAGTTTGTCGCATCCTGCCAAAAGGATCTGCGATCCGCAGGCCGACAAAAGCGCCATATGGAACCGCTTGTGCGCCGCCTCCCATGCTGGGTTGATCGACGATCCCTCGGGCCCTTCAAGATCACGCGGCAATCCGTGCAGGCGAAAGTGCGCGACGACCACCTGCTCTTCCCACTCTGGGCCACCTGCCGCGATCGACAGACGCAGGGCCTCACTTTCCATAAAGCAGCGATTGAACAAGATGTCGTCAAATTCACTGCGCGAGATCGTCGAGACAAAGAAGCCACGCTTGTCGATCCGCACAACCAAACCGTCCGAGGCAAGTTGATTAAGGGCCTCACGCACAGGGGATGCCCCGCAATCATGCAGATCGCTCAACATCTTGGCGGTCAGTTTTATTCCCGGTGGAAGCCGCGACGTCAGGATGTCGTCGCGGATCTTTTCGACAAGCGAAATTCCCATGGATTGGTTGGCATTTTGCATAGAAAACCTCAGGAGGGCACCCGGCGGCGACAAAGCCGCCGGGTCAGGTTGCGTTGGCCTGTCTTTAACTGTCTCTCAGCCGGTCTGCATAGCGCTGAGCGAGTTCGGTCGTGTTTTTCACGATTTCGCCGCACACCGTTTCATCGCCATATTCGATGCCATCGTATGGATAGTTCACGGCCTCGAACTGCTTTTTCAACTCAGGATTTGTGAAGGTGGCCTTGATTGCTGTCACCAGACGCTCACGCACCTCGGGCATGTTTTCCCAAACTTCGGTGTGCATGGCCCAGCCCTGCGACAGTTCCAGATCGGGGATCGTGGTGCCAAAGACCGAGTTGACGGTGGGCGCGTTGTTCATCATGGCGTTGAATTCAGGCACGTCACGGAAGGTGCCCAGAACCCGCACTTGTTCGCCAAGGCTGATCGCCACGCCTGCCGTCAGAACGGCGCAGTCCGTCTCGCCCGTGATGGCAGCCATCGAAGTCGGGTTGCCGCCGCCGAACGGGATCAGGTTGAAATCCGCGCCCTGTGCCTCGCCCAAGGCCAGTACGCCGATGGAACCGGGGTGCGGCAGGCGGCTGGTGGCCACAGTGACGGTGCGCTTCTTGGCCTCATCCACCAATTGCTCAAGCGACTGGATCGGGCTGTTGGCGCCGACATAGATCACGATGGGCGTGCCGCCGGTCTTGGCGAAATGGATGATATCGCCCGGCAGCTTGTAGCCGGGGTTCTGGGTGGCATAGGTGATGATCTCAGGGTGCATGTTGCTGTACAGCAGGTTGTAGCCATCGCGGTCCCGCTTGAAGGCATAAAGCTCGTATCCGACTTGACCGCCTGCACCGGGATGGAATTCATACTCGAAATCCACACCCAGATCGGTGCGCAGCACGTTGGTAAAGCAGCGCGCCGTCGTTTCGGCCCCGCCACCCTGACCAGTTGCGATCACCACGTTGATGTTGCGATTGGGATAGGCCCCTTGTGCGCGCAGCAGCGAGGGCGCGAAAAGGCCTGCCGCCCCTGCGGCGGCCCCGGTTTTCAAAAGCAGGCGCCGATTCATCTGTCCGAATTTCTTAGTCATGTCGTCCTCCCTTTTTGGTCTTAATGTACCCTGACCCCTCTCCTGAGGGTCAGGCCGGATTGAATTCAAGAATATCGAGCCCTTCGAGCCGGTCGATCAGGTAGACAAGCCCGCGGTCATCCACGAACACATCATTGCTTTGCGGTGCCGGATGGCCGCCCGTGGGTGTTGGAATGAAATGGCCGATTTCCGTTGGATCCGCCGGGTTCGACAGATCAATGGCCCGCAAGCCGCCGGCAAACCACGCGCAAAAGATCGTCGTGCCGTGGATCACTTCTTGGAACTGATGCGCCCCAAAGCGAAAGGCCCCTGTCGCCCAAGGACTGTCAAGTTCGCTCATGTGAAACGTCGATACGAACTTTATGTCCGAAAAATCGGTGACATCAAAAACCCACAGATGTGCGGGCAACTGGCCCTTTTTGTGGGCATGCTCCTCATCCACGCACACGGCATAGCGGCGGCCGTCGATCAACTGTGGCAAGGGCTTTACCGTATGGGTCGGGTGCTTGCTGGGCGGGTGGTAATCAAAGCTGCAAACGGTTTTCATGGCGCCAATATCGGTGGCATCGATCACCCGAAACCCGGCGTGCCAGCACGAAGCCCAAAGCTCATTCCCGACCCTTTGCGTGTGATGCAGGCGCTTTGCATAGCCTTTCCATGTGGGGCGGGCATTGTCGAAGTTCTCTTGCTCGGGCATCGCCCAGCGGCCGACCTCAACTGGTTTTGACGGGTTGGCATAGTCATAGACGATCAGGATATTGCCGACATAGCCCGGCATCTCGGTGGACATGTAGAGATAGTTTTCGTCCATATCGAAGCGGTGCACGCCAAAACCGTGGGTCTTT
This sequence comes from Paracoccaceae bacterium, assembly GCA_021741245.1. Taxonomy (GTDB): domain Bacteria; phylum Pseudomonadota; class Alphaproteobacteria; order Rhodobacterales; family Rhodobacteraceae; genus Pseudotabrizicola. The sequence goes on along the minus strand of JAIOYF010000011.1, from coordinate 86,830 downwards.
TCATGGCACAAGAGTTTCGGGTTGCGACGGTCGCCGACGTCATAGATGCGAAAACCCCCATCGTGATAGCCGCGCCGCGCGCTTTCGCGCAGGGTGGGAATGTCCGCGACCGTGACGGCCAGAAACTCTGCCAGTTCCGCATCGGTCGGATCGCGGCCTTCCTTGGCCTGCATGGTTGCGGTATATTCGATCAGCCCCTCACCCTTGCGGTGAAAGTGGCGTTTGTTCTGCTCATAGTTCACCACCATGATGTCGCCCTGCACCCGCACCTTGTGAGTATGTGACCAAGGGTCATCCAACATCAGGGTCGACAGAACCACGGGGTTGCGCGGGTCTGAAACATCAAGGATCGTGGTCCCCGTGGGGGCGTCCATATGGCCGACATAGCAATAATTGCCATCAACCCGGACCTGCCCGCCACCGGGGATGTTCACCCGCGCCAGATGGGTAAAATTGCGCGAAAGGTCTGCGGCCATGTCAGCCAGCCTCCATCTTTGATTTCGTCATGCGCTCGCGAAGGAACGGGATCAGCAGCGTGATGATCAAAAAGACCCAAAGTGCGTTGCCGATGTATGAGCTGAACAAGATGCCAACATCCCCCCGCGAGATGCGCAGCGCGCGCATCAGATATTGTTCCATCAGCGGGCCAAGAATGACGCCGATCAAGATGGCCGTGACGTGATATCCGGTCTTGCGGGCAATATAACCCAACAGGCCAAAGCCAACCGCCAGCCCCATGTCGAACATATAGCCCCGCGGCACAAACGCCCCCAGCATGGTAAAGGCAAGGATCATCGGCACCAAAAGAAAGGCCGGCACGGTGGTGACCCGCGACATATACATGGCCATCGGGAACATCAGCGGGATCATCATCAGATAGGTGATCAGCGAGGCGGTAAAGATGCCATAGGCAAGCTCTGGCTGATCAATGAACAGGCGTGGGCCAAGCGTAACGCCATGATACTGCAAGACAACCATCATGATCGCAGCAGTCGACCCGCCCGGCACGCCAATGGCCATCAGCGGAACCAAGGTGCCCGATGTGACGCCATTGTTGGCCGATTCCGGGGCCGCCACCCCTTCGGGAATGCCGGTTCCGAAAAGCTCTGGCGTTTTTGAGAATGTGCGCGCCTGTTGATAGGCGACAAAGGACGCGATTGAAGCGCCCGCGCCCGGAATGATGCCGATGACAACGCCGATGATTGCCGTCCATGTCATCAAGAACCAATGCGACATCGACTCTTTCACCATGGCCCAGACGTCCGAGAACTTGGAACTCACGGCCACATCCAGAAACTCGTCTTTCACGACCCTGCCACGTTCGATCAGCGTAAAGATCTCCGAGACCGCAAATAGCCCGATCAAGGCCGGCACCAGCGGCACGCCGTCATAAAGCTCCAGCAAGCCAAAGGTGGCGCGGGGCTCGGAATAGATGAAATCCGTGCCGATGGCCCCGATCAACAGGCCAAGCAACCCGGCCAGCAGGCCCTTGACCAGATCCTTGGCCGCGATCACCGCGATCAGCGTCAGGCCAAATAGGATGATCACCACCATCTCGACCGAATGAAGGTAGTAGCCGACCTGCGACAGGATCGGCAGCAGTGAAAGAACGAACATCGTCCCGATCAATCCGCCAAAGATGGATGCGACAAAGCAATAGACCAGCGCCCGTTGCGCCTGCCCCTTTTGCGCCATCGGATATCCATCAAGCGTTGTGGCCGCCGCACCGCCCGTGCCAGGAATGTTGACAAGGATCGCCGGAATGCCGTTGCCAAGTTGTGATGCACTATAGAGCGCCATCATAAAGATAAGCGCCACCTCGACATCCACGGACAGGGTCAGGGGCAGCAAGATGATGATGGTGTTGGCCGCGCTGAACCCCGGAATGGCCCCCACGACATTGCCCAAGATCACGGCAGGGATCATCACCCACCAATATTGCAATGAATAGACGAACAATCCGGCGATGGTCTGGAACTGTTCCATGTCAGAGTACCAAATTCTTGATGGTTTCGTCGATGATGGAAAGCGGGAAGCGCACCTTCACGAACAAGATGAAGATGCCGAAAGAGATGATGGTGATGCTTGTGGCCACGATAAAAGCCGCTTTGATCTTGGCCTTTCCGCCCACAAGCAGCACTGTCGACAGCACGAACAAGAACAGCGCCAGCGCAAAGCCCAAGACGGGCATCAGTGCAATGAACAGCATCGTGGCCAGCAAGACCCCCCAGCGACGTCCCTCGGTCACCGGGTCTGAGAAAAAGCCATGCAATCCCCAGCTTTTCTCGCCAGACCGCAATTCCCGCACAAACCGGAAACACAAAATGGCGAACAAAAAGACGATGCCGGATGTGACATACAACCCGACCACCTTGGCCTGAAACGGCAGCGTCCAGACGGTCGACAAATAATAGATGCCAAACAAGACCGCCCCGACAGGAATGATAAGCTCGGGTATGACGCCGGGACGTTTATCCATTTAAGCCTCCAATACGCGCCGAAATGCGGCCAAGCCTTTCGACTTCAACGACAATTTCATCGCCCTCTTTCATCCAGACCTGCGGGGTGCGCGCATGCCCCACGCCGGAGGGCGTTCCCGTTGCAATCAGATCGCCGGGCTTTAGCGTCATGAACTCGCTGATGATGGCGATGGATCTGGCGACCGGAAAAATCATCATATCGGTGTTGGCATCTTGCATCGTCTGGCCGTTCAGGATGGCCCGGATGCGAAGGCCATTGGCCCCCGGCGGCAGATCTTCTGGGGTGACGATTTCTTCGCCGGTGATACCTGTGTGATCAAAGTTCTTGCCGGGGGTCCACTGTGCGCCCTTGCGTTGAAAGTCGCGGACAGAAATGTCGTTGAACAGACCGTAGCCAAAAACGTGATCGAGGGCCTGATCCTCGGGGATGTTGCGGCCCCCCTTGCCGATCACCACCAAGACTTCGGCCTCATAGTCCAGCTGGTGGCTGACCGCGGGCATCGGCACGGTTGCACCATTTGGGGCCATCGACGTGTCGACGCGGTAAAAGAAGGCTGGATAGTCTGGCGGCTCGCGCCCGCCCTCACGGGCATGTTCGGCATAATTCAGGCCAAGGCAGATGATGCGCGCATCTGACACCAAAGGCAGGGCAGGAACCCAAGGCTCCTCTACCTTGGCGCCGGGTTTTACGGTGCCCGCTGCCACGGCCGCCGCCAAACGCCCGAAATCGGACGACGTGGCTGGAAAGGACCCTGCCTCCCACAAATCGCCGTCTTGGCGAATGCCAAGTCGCGCTTCCCCGGTCGTTCGATAGGTGACAACGCGCATGATATTCCCTCGGTAATCTGGTTCATGCGATCATTTCGTCGACAAAATGGTGTTCAAGTCAACTCTGTCGGTTAATATGCGTAAAGTTTCGCAGCGCAGCATGAATGCTGCGCCCGCATTGCAAGCCGAAAACTGCTGGAGATCTCAGGGTGTTAGAGAAAGCCCGCCACACCGCGGACCAGATAGATCGCACCGATGGTCATGACGATCCACATCGTGATCCGCCGAAAGGCGCGGTCCGACAGCCGTTCAAGAAAGGGACGCGACAGGGTGGTGCCCGCAAATGCCATGAACAAGGCCACGCCGATCACCATGGGGTCGGTGGCAATCTCTGTGGTGCCCCCGACAAGCAGACCGAAATAAACAAGTTTTGCCAGATGCGTGACCACCTGACAGGCGGATTTGGTCGCGACGACAACGCGCCGGTCAAGCTCTGCCCGCACAAAGAACACGTCGAACAGGGGGCCAGACACGCCCGACAAAAGTTGAAGCGCGGTGCACAAGAACCCGCAAAGCTCAGCGCCGAATCGTTTATTGGCCTGCGGAACAAGGTGCTGCGGCAGCATAAGCCCAAGGAAGGGCACGATCCCAAGCATCAGGAAAATCACCCGCTCGTCCGGCAGCAAGATGAACGAGAAAAACGCACAGCCCGCCGCGATCAGGCCCAGAACATAGCGAAACAGAACCGGCCAAAGGATATAGCGGTGCCACAAGACCGACCGCCAGCCGTTGGACACAAGCTGAGTCATCCCGTGCAGAACCATGGCGTCAACCAGTGGCATCATGAACAAAAGCGCCGCCATCAAGATGACTCCGCCCGCCATGCCAAAGACACCGGCAAGGAATGTGCTGCCCAAGACGACGGCTGCAAGGCCACCCAGCATCAGGCCCGTCATCCTCTGTTCAGGCCGATCTGCATCCCGCCCTCCCAGCAGTCTGTGGTGCCCCATCTGCGTGCAGTAGCGCGAGGCGATTTGGCAATGCAAACGATTTTTGGGCAGCGCGTGATGGCAAGCCCAGTCCAGTTTTCGCGGGAAAACCTGTTCAGAATTTCCCGATTCCGGCTTAACTTAGGAGAGAGAAGCCTATGCGCCTATTGACCATCCACACGGACCTTGGCCCCGCCCCAGCCGTTCTGACCACGGCGGGCATCGTGCCCTTTTCGGCGCTTGGATCAGGCCTTCCAACCTCGCTCAATGACTTGGTTGCTGGCGGGGCGGAGGCTTTGGCGCGGCTGCAAAGCGCAGTTGATGCCGCCCCAACAGCGCGGGCAATGGACCTTGCCGCTGCACGCGTTCTTGCCCCCTTTCCCCGCCCGATGCGCAACATCTTTTGCGTCGGCAAGAACTACCGCGACCATGCGGCAGAGTTTCAGAACTCGGGTTTTGATGCCTCATCCCAAGGGCAGGCCATCCCGGATGTGCCGATCATTTTCACCAAGGCCACAACATCCGTGACCGGGCCGGATACAGCAATCGACAGCAGGCTCGATCCTACCAACACTTTGGATTATGAGGGCGAACTGGCCGTGATCATTGGCCCCGGCGGGCGAGGTATAACGGCAGAGCGCGCCATGGATCACGTCTGGGGATATACAATTCTGAACGATATCACGGCGCGCGAAACGCAGCTGCGCCACAAGCAGTGGTTCATTGGAAAATCCGCCGATACATTTTGCCCAATGGGTCCCTTTGTCGTAACGGCAGATGAGGTGCCAGAGGTTGGCGCCCTTATCCTTACGACCGAGGTGAATGGCGCACCCCGGCAAAAGGCCTGCGTGGCAGACCTGATCTTTGACATCCCCACGATCATCGCCACCCTGTCCGCGGCCATTACGCTGGAACCCGGCGATATCATTGCAACGGGCACGCCTTCGGGTGTGGGGATCGGCTTTAACCCCCCCCAATTTCTGCGCCCCGGTGACCGTGTTGCCGTTGCGATCACCGGCATGGGCACGCTTGAGAATAAGGTGATCTGAGGCGTTAGGCGCAAAAGGGGCCGCGCGCCCCTACCGCTTCACGCTTGCCGTGACATAATTCACGCTAAGATCGCGAGAGGACAGGCTCCACCCCCATGTGATGGGGTTGAACACCATGCCCTTGCGATCCACGGGGTCAAGACCGGCCCGGCGGATGAGATCAAAAAGCTCATCCGGCGTGATGAACTTTTTCCAATCATGCGTGCCCTTTGGCAGCCAACGCATGATGTGTTCGGCCCCGATAATGGCCATCACAAAGGATTTCGGATTGCGATTCAGGGTGGAGCAGATCATCAACCCGCCCGGCACAAGCAATTGTTGGCAAGCAGTCAGATAGGCAAGCGGGTCCGACACATGCTCGACCACTTCCATGTTCAGGACAACGTCGAACACCTCGCCCGCGGCGGCCATGTCTTCGGCCGTTGTGTGGCGATAGTCGATTTTCAGCCCCGATTGCTCGGCATGCACCTGCGCCACGGGGATGTTGCGGGGGGCCGCATCCGCGCCCACAACCGTTGCCCCAAGCCGTGCCATGGGTTCGGACAACAGCCCGCCACCACAACCGATATCCAAAATTCGCAGGCCCGCAAACGGCAGGGGTTTTGTCAGGTCGCGGCCGAACTCTGCCGCGATCTGCGTCGAGATGTAATCCAGTCGGCAAGGGTTGAGCATATGGAGTGGCTTGAACTTCCCGTTCGTGTCCCACCACTCGGCGGCCATCGCCTCAAATTTCGCCACCTCTGCGGGGTCAACGGTTGTTTGCGTATCCATGCGATGTTTCCCTTTCGAATGCCCTTTAGACGCGGGGCCTTTCCCTCTATATAGTTCTCTCATGGATCAGAGATCAGGCCAAAAGCGCGCAGTTGAGTTTCTTTATCCGCCGATCGACCCGTTCGATCAGCGGATGATTGATATGGGCGATGGCCACCGAATCTATGTGGAACAATGCGGCAATCCCAAAGGCATCCCGGTTTTGGTGCTGCATGGCGGGCCCGGGGGCGGATGTTCGCCGTCAATGCGGCGTTATTTCGACCCCTCGATCTATCGCGTGATCTTGTTTGATCAGCGTGGATGCGGTCGGTCGCGCCCCCATGCAAGTGTCACCAACAACACCACTTGGCATTTGGTTCGCGATATCGAAGTGATCCGCGAAACCCTTGAAATTGAAAAGTTTATCCTGTTTGGGGGCAGTTGGGGTGCCACGCTTGCCCTGATCTATGCCATCAGTCATCCGATGCGCACCCTGCATCTTGTTCTTCGCGGTGTCTTCTTGATGACAAAGGCCGAGTTGGATTGGTTCTATGGCGGCGGTGCGGGGTATTTCTTTCCCGATCACTGGGCGCGGTTTGTCAATCAGATCCCCCAAGCGGAACGCGGCGATCTGATCGCGGCCTACCATCGGCGATTGTTTTCGGACAACCTGATCGAAGAGACACGCTTTGCACGGGTCTGGGCAAATTGGGAAAACGCCCTTGCCTCGGTGCATATCGAGGGTCCGATGGGTGAGTCGCCGGGGGAATATGCGCGTGCATTTTCCCGGTTGGAGAATCACTATTTCATGAATGCCGGGTTTCTGGAGGCTGACGGCTGGATATTGCGTGAGCGTCATCGCATTGAGCATTTGCCCGCCACGATCGTGCAGGGCCGCTACGATATGATCTGCCCGCCCATCTCGGCGTGGCGGCTTGCAGATGGTTGGGATCATTGTGAATTGCGGATGATACCCATGGCCGGACATGCCCTGTCAGAACCCGGAATATCAGAGGGTCTGGTGCGGGTGATGGATGGGCTAAGGCGCGACGCCCCATAACGCAGAGGGGCACCTGACCGCGTCCATTCGGTCTGGACTATCCTTTTGGCTTGAATCCTGTCGCCCTCTATACAGCAGCCCCACTTTCGTTTAAGCGCAACGCACGGCGCAAAGATTCCATGACGCGGGCGGGAGGCTCGGCAAAAGGGAATGTGGTGCCGTTATGGGCTTCACGGGTGCAATGGCACCCCCCTTTTGGACATGATGATGAGCGAAATGAACGTGGCCGCGCCGCTGGCGCAGGCTTTGGAAGCTAAGGGCTATCAAGCTCTTACAGCAGTACAAATGGCAGTTTTGGCAGAGGGCGCGGCAGGACGTGACCTTTTGGTTTCTGCCCAAACCGGCTCGGGCAAGACCGTCGCCTTTGGTATCGCGATTGCGCCCGAAGTGCTGGATGGCAATGCCAAGCTGCTTTTTGCAGACAAACCCCTTGCCCTGATTGTGGCACCGACCCGCGAATTGGCGCTTCAGGTCCACCGTGAGCTTGAATGGCTGTATGGCGAGGCCGGGGCCCTGATGGCATCGTGTGTTGGCGGTATGGACTACCGGACCGAGCGGCGCGCGCTGGACCGGGGCGCACATATCGTTGTGGGCACGCCGGGCCGCCTGCGCGACCATATCGAACGTGGCAGCCTTGACCTTTCGGGCGTCAGGGCCGTTGTGCTGGACGAAGCGGACGAGATGCTGGATCTTGGCTTTGCCGAAGATCTGGAATTCATCCTTGGCAGTGCGCCAGAGGATCGGCGCACGCTGATGTTCTCGGCCACCGTGCCGAAAGAAATCGAAAAACTGGCCGGAAGCTTTCAAAGTGACGCCCTGCGTATCGTCGCCAAGGGGGAATCGCGCCAGCACGTCGACATCGAATATCGGGCGCTGTCAGTCGCCTCGCGCGATAAAGAGCACGCGATTTTCAACCTGCTGCGGTTTTACGAATCGCAAACAGCGATCGTGTTTTGCAAGACGCGGGCGAATGTGAATCATCTGTTTGCCCGCATGGTCAATCGGGGCTTTCAGGTCGTGGCCCTGTCGGGCGAGCTAAGCCAGACCGAACGTACCCATGCGCTTCAGGCGCTGCGTGATGGCCGGGCACGGGTCTGTATTGCAACCGACGTGGCCGCACGGGGGCTTGACCTGCCGGGTCTGGAACTGGTTGTGCATGCTGATCTGCCATCCAACTCTGAAACGCTGCTGCACCGGTCTGGCCGGACAGGCCGCGCGGGAAACAAGGGCGTCTCCGCCCTGATCGTGCCGCCAGCTGAGATGAAAAAAGCGCAGCGTCTGTTGCAGGGTGCAAAGCTTGTTGCCGAGTGGGGCAAGGCCCCCAGCGCCGAGCAAGTGCAGGAAAAAGATGATCTGCGTTTGCTGGAGCATCCAAGCCTGTCGCAAGATGTGGGCGAAGACGCCGCGATGGCAGACCGTCTGCTGGCCGATTTCGGGGCGCAACAAGTTGCTGCCGCCTTTATCCGCCTGTGGCGCGAAGGGCGCTCTGCACCCGAAGTGCTGTCTGACAGCCTGCCCCCGCCATCCGCCCTTGCCGCTCCGCGGGAGCGTGGCGATTTCGGCGCATCTGTCTGGTTTTCGTTGTCGGTTGGGCATACGGGCCGCGCCGAAGCCCGGTGGATCTTGCCCAAGATCTGCGACATTGGTGGGATTTCCAAAGACGGGATCGGCGCGATCCGCGTCAAGCAAGACAACACCTTTGTGCAAATCGCAGAGGCCCTTGCCAACCGCTTTCAGGCCGAGACCGAGATTGAACCCGGCCTTGTGATGACCCGGATCGAAGGCGAGCCTGCCCTTGACCGCCCCGAGCGGACCGAGCGCAGCCCCCGTCCAGAGCGCGCGGAACGCCCAACCTCGCGTCCACGCCCCGGATCGTCGGACCGCGAAAAGCCGGCCTATGCGCCAAGGCCCCCCCGTGTGGTCGAAGATGACGCCGACGCGCCACGCAAGACCTATGCAAAGCGCGAAGACAGCGCCAAGCCCTATGCCAAGCGTGAAGATACGGATCGCAAGCCCTATGTGAAACGCGAAGAGGGTGCCAAGCCCTATGCCCCGCGTGATGCAGAGCGCAAACCCTATGCGCCACGGGACGCGGAACGCAAACCCTACGCCAAGCGCGAAGATGGCCCAAGCAAGCCCTATGCCCCACGTGACACTGCAGCAGACGGCGATTCCCGCAAACCCCGCTGGTCGCCCGATGATCGTGGCCCGGCAGGCGCTGGCGCAAAGTTCAAGTCGACGGGTTTCAAAAGCCATGGCGGCAGCGCGGATAAGCCTGCACGTTCCACGGGGTTCAAATCCCATGCTAGCACGTCAGGCGAACGCCCAGCCCCCCGCGCCGAAGGGGATGCAAAGCGCACCTATGCGCCAAAGGGCGATGAAGCGCGCCCCTATGTAAAGCGTGAAGGCAAGCCTTTCGGAAAACCTGCTGGGTTTAAAGGTGCTGCGCCAGACGGCAAGAAACCTTTTGCCCGCAAGTCAGATGCCCCGGCAAAACCACGGGCAAATCCAAGCGATACATCAAAGCGCTTCGTGCCACCAAAAGCCAAACGCTAACGGGCAGGAGCCTGTTCTAGCTTAAGGCACAAAGAGCGCCCCGCCAGAGTTCCCGAAATGGGGTCTGGCGGGGCGTTTTGCTTTTCAGCCTGATCGCCCAAGCAGTTGGTCGGATCTCTGGGTCAATCAGACACCATGCAATGTCAGGGCTGTGATGTGGGGCCGGAGTATCGACGGGAACGGCCCGAACCCGCCTTTCTGGCCGTGGCTGGTGTATCGCAAGCCGATCTGATCCGCAGAACATGAAACGGAGGTGGACCTCATCACCCAAATAATCTGTTGCAAAAGGCATGGATGATGCTGAAGACATAGAGGGTCTGACACAGCAGAAAACCCGGTCGTTTCCGATCAGCGCCGATTCCTGACCGATGAGGAGAAATCTTGATGATCACCCCACTGACCGGCATTTTGCCCGTGGCCCCCACCCCGTTTCACGCTGACGGCGCTGTGGATGAGGATGGCATGCGCCGGGTGCTGGATTGCATGATTGACCAAGGGGTGGATGCGATCTGCATTCTTGCCAATTACTCAGAGCAGTTCTTGCTGTCGGATGCCGAACGGGCAACGCTGACAAGGATCGGGTTGGAGCATGTGGCGGGCCGGGTGCCTGTGATCGTGACGATCAGCCATTTCTCGACCGACATTGCCCGGACCCGCGCAGTTGAGGCACAAAGCCTCGGGGCAGGTATGGTGATGATGATGCCGCCCTATCACGGTGTTGGTCTTGTGCCGGACGAGGCCGGGATCCTTGAGCATTTCCGCGCTGTATCTGACGCGATCACGATCCCGATCATGGTTCAAGACGCGCCTTTGTCGGGGGTTTCCCTGTCGGTGCCGGTTCTGGCCCGGATGGCGCGCGAGATTGCCAATGTCAGCTATTTCAAGATCGAGACACCCTATGCCGCCGACAAACTGGCGGCACTGATCGCAGCGGGCGGCGAGGATGTCATAGGCCCCTTTGATGGGGAAGAGGCGGCCACCCTGCTGGCCGATCTGGATGCAGGATGCACTGGAACCATGACCTCGGCCCTGCAACCCGAACACATCCGCAAGATTGTGACGCGCTATCGCGATGGTGATCTGAACGGCGCCTTGGAGCAGTGGAAATTCTGCCTGCCCCTGATCAATCACGAAAATCGCCAATGCGGATTGCGGGCCGCGAAATCCGTGATGGCTGCAGGCGGCGTGATCCGCAGCGATTATTTGCGACACCCGCTTAAACCACTGAACCCAAGGACCAAGTCGCGGCTTTTGGATCTGGCGAAAGAGTTGGATCTGATCGCCTTGCGTTGGGGAAAATAACTTTTCCCCATGCGGTGAGGATTGGCCCGCCATGCGCAATGGCGGGCCGTTCAAACGGTGCAATCGCGATTGATTGAATAGTCAGCGCCCGAACATCGTCATGCACGAAAAATCGTCCAAAATGCCCGCAGCCTTTGCGGCACCGTTTTCCACGCGCAAATCCAAGGCGCGCTGTTCCATGGCGCGGCGTTCCCCTGCATCGTCAAAGCGGGCCACGGCCGCCCCAACACGTGACGCATCCCCACTTCGCAACTGGTCGCCGGTTCCGGCAAGGCAGGCAAAGCGCGCGCGCAGATCTTGCCGGTCCATTTCGCCCGCTTCATTGGGCACCCAGATCGTCGGAAGTCCGATTGCCGTAAATTCGTGAAAGCTGTTGTAGCCCGCCGCCGACACCGCATAATCAAAAGCGGCAAGGCAGGGCATGATGGGATAGGTCTGCCGCGTGATCACCCTGTCGTTCAGTCCCGCCAAAACGTCTCTGTCCCGCTCCAACGGGGATTTCAGCATCACCGGCGTTTTCCCCGACCGCAAGACGGCCTCAATGATCAGCGCAGGAAGATCGCCCAGATCATTATTCGACATCGACCCAAGGCTGAAAAGCACATAGGCGCCATCGGGTTGAAGATCGAGCTGCCGCAACGCGGCCTCTCGTGACAGGCGCAAGCCGCCCAAATCGCGCCAAATGGGGGGGACCTCAAGAATATTGGAGGCGCTGTCTTTTTGTGTAGGGCCCGTATCCAGCAGGCCGGCGATGTCACCGGGCGCGAGGATAAGGTCGAATTGCGCCCCCCGTTGCAACGCCTCACGATGCGCCTCGCGCCACATGCCCCGGCGGCACCAGACAGATCGGATTTCGGGGCGAGCCGCCAGAAAATCCAGAACGCCGCGATAGGGCATGTTGCCATCAAAGACAAACAGCCCAGAGCCGTGGAAATCTGCGGCGTCGATCAAGGAAAGCGCAAGGTGGTCGTTCCACACATCGACATCAATCTCTAACCCACGATGAAATGGCGAAAACTCGCAGGCAAAGCCCGCCTGTTGCACAAAGCCCGCCCCCCGTGACAGCGTAAAGAAGGTTGGGCGAGGCGATGTGGTGATCGCCTCTGCAATCGCAAGCAACCGGGTCAGATGGCCAAGACCAACGCCATTTGAGCTCATCATCAAGGCCGGTTTTGCGCCGATGTGCCGATGCGCCCTTGGGTTGCCCAAGGCTGTTTGGGCCGCGACAGACACTGTTGACGCGCGGCGCATCTTTGCCCAAAGGGGGTCCAAAGAATCCAGCCTTGCAGCAAATCGCTCCAGCCCAAAGACCTTTGACACATGCTGTCGCGCGCGGCGGGCTTGCAAGGCACGCGCCGCATCATCGGCCCGCAAATCCGCGAGCACATCCAGAACGTCTTCGGGCTCGCAGTAAATGCAGGCTGGACCGAACAGGGGGCGAAACGTCTTGGAAACGATCACAGGCAGACCGGAGGCTGCCGCCTCTAGGACCGCACGGCCAAAGGCCTCGACCCAATCGGTGCCGTGGAAATAGACCCATGCATCCAGTGATGACAGATACTCTGCAACATCAACGCCGCCAAAGGGGATGGTCTTCCAGTGCGATGGCACACGACCAAAGCGGCGCCTGAGCGCATCGGGATCGGCCCCGAGCATCGAGACCGCGATATCGGCAGAGTATGGGTATGCGGCCAAGCCTTTGTCCAAGGTCTCGGGCCATTTCGGGGGATGTGGACGGGAATGCCGACCGATGCGCAAGACAGGCCCAAGGGGTGCGGCAATCCGGTCCGATTGATCAGGCCAATCCGTGATGTCGATAAGGTTTGTCCAATCTTCGTCTAGAATCCGGCCGTCCAGAGGGTGCAGTTGTTTGCGGACCAAAGGGCCAACGGGGGCCAGCCAAGGGTCCTGTCCGATGATCAATGCCGCGTTTCGCCGAATTGCCGCTGCATTATAGCTATCGCGGCCATCCCCTTCTTTCGGAGGATGGTGCAGGATCAACACCGCATGATCTGCGGTGATCTTCAGCGCCTCTGCCGGGAAACTGTCAAAAACCAGCGGGTGATGCAGCAAGGCAAAACGGCAGGTTACGGCAACGTCTGACCCCAAAATGGGGGTGCCGGTTAGGTCCAGGGCGTCAAGGACCTCGGGGTGAAAGGGGCGCGCACGCCGCAGAACCGGGCTATGGATCGGCTTTAGCGCCGCCGTCATGCCCGCTGCCCGTGCTGCCTTGACTTCACTTGCCAAGGCTGTTGAGGTTCCCCCCGGGAATCTTGGATCGGCAACAAATACTATGTCGAAGAACAATTCTCTTTCCTTTGCACCCGACGGCACGCGGCCGCGACCGATCTCTTATTCGCGCAGGATTCGGGTCTACCTTAGTAGATGGCTCTTGCTTCGGACAAAGAAAATGCGGGGCGAAGATCCGGGTGCCTATTCTTTGCGCCCAAGCGGGGCCACGGAAACTCTGGCTTTGATCTCTCTCCTTGGCATCGAGAAGGGTCAATGTACGCGGATGGTCGAGGCCGCGCAAAGGCAGCTCTTGCAGTTTGACAGGTTGGTTTTCGTCATCACAGCCAACGACCTTGTCGATGCCACGCGCGGGGGGGCGCTTGTTGAAACCCTGCCCGGACCGATGGAAGTTGCCAATAAATCGCCCGATGCCATTCGGCGCTATGTGTCTGCCCGTGTTGAGCAGATACAAAGAAAGTGGCAACCAGATTTCATTTTTCAGTACGGGTTGGATGAAAAAACCTACATCGGTAATCTGATTGATGGGGCCGCCGGGCCCGAGGGTAGAATCTTTTGACGCAGATATGACCCTATGGTAGCGTTGATGGATATATTTAGACTTGATTTGGGTGGACTGATGGCCTTTTTGAACAAGCGCATTGCTTCGGTGGTTTCTTTGCTTCTTGCCTCCCTTGCAACGTCTGGGTGCCAGATCGAAGGGCAAACGCCCACCGTTCAGGCTGGGAAACCTGTTGTTCGGGCGGCAAAGCAGACTGCACCCAGAACTGTTTCTGCAAAACCCAAGTCTGCTGCTGGACAGCAAACACAGTCTAGCGGGTACTAAACCTGAGGCTTGGGGCAGATGGGCACGGTTAATCTAGATGCCCATGCGCTTACCCACGTTGATCCAGCCCATGCAAAGGTGGTCTTGGTTGACTGGATGCTTGGCAATCACTGCAATTTTGCCTGTGACTATTGCCCGACCAACCTGCATGACGGCTCCATTGACTGGATTTCACTGGGCGATGCCACAAGGTTTCTTGCCCAATTGCACGCACATTATGTCGAGGGTCTGGGGCGGAACCTCTGGCTGCAATTGACGGGTGGCGAGCCGACACAGTACCCCCGGTTTTTCGACCTTTGTGCCTCGGCGCAGTCGTTGGGTATCAAGGTCGCCGTGATTTCAAATGGATCGCGGACGGCGCGGTTTTGGGAAAAAGCAGCAAGCGTGCTGTCCAGCGCGATCCTGACCTACCACGATTTGCAGGTGGACCACGCCCGTTTCATTGAAACGCTGCGCATTCTTGAGGCGGCAGGCGTACCCGTGCACGTGAATGTCACTGCGCATCCTGACCGGTTTGAAAACATCATGGCATCCGCCGAAGATATTCTTGCACAATCGGTGGCGGCAACACTGACGGTCAAGCCGCTGCGCATCGGGTTTGGAACCGAACTTTACCCCTATAGCGACGCCCAAATGGCCAGACTTGCAGCACGGCCCCGGCGGGTTGCGCGCAACGGGGATGAGGTCCGCAAGAAGGCCGCTTGGGACTTTCAACGTGGTTTGATGTTGCGGTGGTTGAGCGATGGGACGACGGAAAAGGTGCGGGCAAATGATCTGATCTTGGCCGGCGAAAATCATTGGCGATCCTTTCGATGCCAGGCAGGATTGGAATCTTTACGCGTCAAAGCCGATGGAACCGTGTATCGTGCCGTCTGTGGATCGGGTGGCTGTCTTGGTCGCATTGGAGAAGACAGTCTGGATTTGCCCGTGGTTCCGGTGACCTGTGACCGCGACAGTTGTGCCTGTGTTTCGGATATTCTGATTACGAAAATGCCCCCTCTTTCAAGGAGCACATAATGAAACCTTTTCTTTCAAATCTGTTGGTCGCAGCCAGTCTGTGCGTGATGAACCCGGCATTCGTTTTTTCCCAAACCGACCCGGCATCGGCCCCTTCGACCATAGCCCAAGATGCCCCGCGTATTGCCCTGATCATCGGCAACTCCGCCTACAAGATTGCCAAACCGCTTTCCAATCCGGCCAATGACGCCGACCTTATGGCCGAGACTTTGACCAAGATCGGCTTTCAGGTTACAAAGGTGACCGATGCAGACTATGTCACGATGAACCGCACCATCGTGCAATATGCCAATAGTGTCCCAAAAAATGCGATCTCTTTGGTTTACTATGCAGGCCACGGTGTGCAGGTAGAGGGGCAGAATTACCTGCTGCCGATTGATATTGATCCGACCTCAAAAGCGGATTTGCCGTTTTTGTCGTTGTCTGTGGATAAGTTATTGGGGATCTTCAAAGACCGTGAGGCGGCGGCAAATATCTTTATTCTCGATGCCTGCCGCAACAACCCCTTTGAAGACGATGCCGTTCGCAGCGTTGCGGGCGGCGATACCCGAGGCTTGGCCCCGATCGTGTCTGGCTTTCGCGGGTCTTTGATCGCCTATTCAACCGGACCCGGCAAAGTGGCGTTGGACGGAGAGAGCAGGAACAGCCCCTATAGCCTTGCCTTGTCCAAGGCATTGGAACGACCGGGCCTGTCGATTGAAAGCGTCTTCAAGCTTGCCCGTACGCAGGTGATCGGGGCCACCGACTACAAGCAGGTGCCATGGGAAAACTCATCCCTGACGCAAGATATCTATCTTGGCACCCGCGAGGATGAGGCGGTTGATCCGGCAACGCGGGTCACGCAATGCGATATCATGGCGGGCCATCCTTCTGATCCCGAACGGGTTCATGTTGGCATAAGCTATGGGCTGATGCGGCCGGCGCCCGCCATTGCCGCTTGCAGGGCGGATCTGGCCAATGATCCGCAAAACCCCCGTCTGATGACCCAGCTTGCCCGTGCGCTTGCCGCGAACGGGGATCAGGCCGAGGCGTTCGAGTTGGACCAAAAGGCGGTTGAGATGGGGTATCTTGGGGGCTACCACAATCTGGGCAACCACTATCGCAGGGGCGAAGTCGTCAAGCAGGATCTGGTCAAGGCGTTGGAGCTTTTCAGTTATGCCGCGGAACGGGGTCACCCCGAAGATGCCTATAACGTCGGCGTTTTGTACCGCGAGGGTGAAGGCGGGGTGGAGTTGTCTTTGGAAAAGGCCAAAGACTGGTTCGAACGTTCGGCCGCCCAAGACTATCCTTCCGCGTTTGACAAGTTGGGCCTGATGGCTGCCAAGGGCGAGGGGCAAGCCGCTGATCCTGTGAAAGCGGTCGCATTTTTCGAACGGGGCGCGGAATTGGGCGATGCCTCGGCCATCGTCAATCTGGGAACCGCCTATCGCAAGGGTGAAGGGGTCGCTGTTGATTTTGCGCAGGCCCTTACACTGTTTCAGCGGGCGGCCAAACTGCGCCGCACCTCAGCCTATACCAACCTTGCGGAAATGTATCGCAAGGGGCAAGGCGTGGAAACTGATCTGGTCGAGGCCCTGTTTTGGTATCAACTCGCCGCGTTCCAAGGCCATAAATTCAGTCGGGAACAGGCGGCAAAAATCGTCGAAGGCATGGATCAAAAGACCGTTGCTGCGGTAGAAAAGCGTGTCCAGAACTGGATCAACGGGGATTTCGGATAAGGTGAGCGTTGACGGACAGCAGGCGGAAGATCGGCTGCACCGACACCTGTTTGGGGTGATGGTTGCGGCGCGTGATGGTCTGGCGACGGCCCCGGCATTTTTGGCCGCAGCGGATGAGTTGCTTGCCCATCTTGGGGCTGGCCCGCTTACGATCCCCAGCCGGTTTGCCGCGATGCGCGGCTTTTTCGTTCTGGGAAATGCCTTGCCCTTCGACCACCCGCTTCGGGACAGTCTGTTTGCGGCCCTGTCGACAACCGATATTGTGGACCTGCCGCCCGTGGCGGGGGATGATCCGCTGAAACTATCACGGCGCAACAACCATCTTTTGGTCCAAGCGGCCACCTTGCTTGTCTGGCCAGAGGCGGAAAAGGGCCGTGAGGTGGCGCAGGTGCTTTGCGATCGCTATCTGTCTGAAATGACGGACGATGGCATGTTCCCCGCCGAACTTTGCCGAGGTGCATCAAGTTTGTGGTATGCCAATATGGCGGTCATGCTTTTGACGGCACTGGCAAAGATCTCGGGTCGGGATGGGCAGGTTCCGCTTGTCTCAACCCTGCAGCTTGGGCGCGCCATTGATGGCTTTGGCCATGCGCTCGGCTGGACGCAGGACGTTCAGATACGGGCACGGCAGAACCTTTACCCGCATCCAAATCATGGGCGTGATCCAAGCACCCCGGATCGCGGATTTCTGCAAGGGTATCACCGAAGCCGCCACTATCTGGCATGGGTCCCTGTGGCCCAGCATCTGCTTCCCGCGAAGGAAATGCCCGTGACCCCATCGCCGGATGATCAGTTTCCCTTGGCGAATGACTTTATCGGTGGCTTTACCGACCGGCTTTGCGGTTGAGCGTTCAGGTCCTTTTGGGATCTTGAAACAACACATCGGGGTCAATCCCCCGCTGCTCGGCGCTTTTGCGGACGGCGTCTTGCAGGGCGGCACTTCGCGCAAGCAGGCGGCGAAAGCGTGTTTCGTCAAGCACAAGCAGGGTGGATGGCGCGATGGCACGCACCTCGCCGCGGCGGGATTTGCGGGACAAGACCGCAAGTTGCCCGAACATTTCACCGCGCCCAAGGCGCAAGGTCTGGCCAAGACTGTCCAGTTCAACCGCGCCCGAGGCGATGAAGTAAACCCGGTCTGCCGGGCTGTTGCGCGGGACGATGACGCTGCCTGCGTTGACGTATACCGTCAGCAATGCCCGTGCCAACCGCGTCAGGGCACCATCATCAAGGTCTTTGAACAATGGAAATTGCCGCACAAGGACAGCGCGCTGTATGGCAAGGTCAAGCCGTGGCCGGTCTTCGGCGGTGGCCCGGCGCGCGACAACATCTTGCAAGAGCGCTGCATAAACCTCGGCTCCGATCAGACCATCCTCGCGTATGCTGTTATACTCCCGCTCTTCCAGTCGCAGGGCCGTGCGTCGGATAAAGCGCCGCTCAAGCTCTTCGGCATAGCCCGGATATTGCAGACGCAACCCCTCGAGCGCAGAGTCCATCGCCTCCACCCGGCGGGACAGAACCTCATGCAACAGATCGGCCACCCGCCGCCCGTGGATACGGCGGATGCGCCCGTCAATAAAGGCCCCCAGATCGCGCAAGATCAGGCGCTGTGACAGCAAGAGTTCGAACCGATCGGCTGTCATCCTTGCCAACGGGCGTGACATGCCCAACCGTCGTTGCAGCGCCACCCCGGCCTGAAAGGCCGCGCCATAAGCAACGCTGCGCCGGGCCGCCCTTTGATAGCCGCTGCGCCCGCCCGTCCGCGCGCCCTCGATCAGTTGATCGGCATCCATCAAGACGCGGTCGGCCATTCTGGAGGAAATCGTCCGCTCTCGCACACGGGCAAGGATCGTATCACGCTCATGACCCGCCAGCGCAATCAGCCCCAGCGTGATGCGGTCGCGGTCAAGGATATCCGCGCTGGCCTCGGCGGTTTCAATTGCAAAGTCCAGTCGTTCGCCAAAGCGTTTCGCCTCTGACCTAACAATCTCATGGGTCAGGTTGTAATTCTCGGTGGTGCGGGCGACGTCTTCCCGCACAGTTTGCAGGGCAACGGCAACGACCTGCCGTGACAGCGCCTCATCAATGGGCGACAATCGGTCAAGCCCCAGCCAAGCAATCACTGGCCTGAGGGTTGCACCCTGAACAATCAATGTGAACAGCGTAAAGCCAGTGGCAAGGATACCAACAACACGCTTGACCTCAACAGGCACAAAAATGCTTTCGGTGACGGCCAAAGCCAAGGCAAGTGTCACAGCACCGCGAAGCCCGCCCCACAATATCGCCACGCGATAGCGCCAGACGACAACAGGTGACGCACGCAGGGCTGTTAACAGCGGCATAAGCGCGAACAAGATCAGCGCGCGGGCTGCAATCGCGGCCAAGATCACCACACCGATCAGCGCATAGTCGGAAAGCCGGACTTCCTCCAGCAGTCGCGGAATGAGAAGGGCCGCCAGAATAAAGATCAGCGCCCCCGCCCAATGGGCCAGCAAATCCCAAACCTCCTGCAACGAGGCCCAAGCCTGTGGCGGCAAGCGCCCCGGACCGGTCAGGTTTAAGGTCAGTCCCGCCGTTACAACCGCGATGACGCCAGAGGCGCCAACGCTTTGCTCGGCGATGATATAGGCAAGGTAGGGCAGCGCGATGGATGTCGATATCTGGGCACGCTCATGCCGGGCAAAAAGCCCCATGGTCCAGACGGCCAACCGCGCAGACACCCACCCCGCCAACACGCCCCCTGCAATCAATAGTGGAAACCGTCCCAACGCCTCGGAAAGTGTGGGCGATGGTGCGCCCAGCCTCACGAAGGCCATGAAAAGACTAAAAAGCGCGATGGCCGCGGCGTCGTTCAGAAGGCTTTCACCTTCGATGATTCTGGCAAGTCGGCGTGGTGCCGATAGGGAGCGAAAGATCGAGACAACAGCCGATGGGTCTGTTGTCGAGACGATCGCGCCGACCAGCAGGCAGGCCGCCAGCGGCAGCGCACTGGCCCAAGACAGCGCATAGCCAACGCTGACGGTAGAGACCACGACAGCAACTACCGCAAGGACCAGGATCGGCACCCAGTCATCCAGCATCCGCCGCAGATTCATCCCCAATGTGGCCTGAAACAACAGCGTCGGAAGGAAGACATACAGAAAGAAATCAGACCGTATCGGCAGACCAAGAATGGCCTCGGCGACGGGGTTGAGCGCGTCAGTTAACTCAGTCCGCAGAAAGAACGTGGCCCCGGTGGCGATCAGTACCCCCAAGAGCGCTAAGATCACCGTGTAGGGCAAACGCAACCGTTCGGCCAAAGGCTCTGCCGCGCCGATAACAAGGAAAAGCGACGCAATGACCGTGGTGACCAGTATGATATCCATGGGGTTGTCACCTTAAGGCGTATTGCCCGTAAAACCTGCGTTGCGCTCTGTCATTCCTGCATCTTGATGATGATCGACCGTTTTGAGCGGATGGTAAGGATCGTGCGTCGTCGTGGCGGATCTGCAAGGTCTTGCAGATCGGTGGCATGTGCGAACCTGTGCACCCCTGACGACCTAGTTTGGGTGGGCCGCAGGTGGGTTGGCTGGAAACCAGCCGCAACGCGACCGCGAAAACTGATCCCAAAGCGGGCAAGGTGGATCAACCAAAAGCTCGGGCTGCCGAATGTGGTCTGGTGTCAGTATTGGGCCTTGTAACGGCAGAAGGCGTCAAAAGTTACATAAAAACCGTATGTTCCCATCTTACCCAGTTTCCTGCCCTTTTTGCAAATGCGCAGTCGGAAATATCCACCCATACAGGCCCAAGATATGGCCGAGGCCACGCAATGCGGGCGGTCGACCAAGCCTAGGGTTCTGCCCCACGCGCCATGCGGTGGGGCAAAGGATCAAAGTTGGACGCCTTTGGTCAAAGCGCCGTCAATGACAAGGTTGGTCCCGGTCGTAAAGCTGGAGGCGGGGCTGGCAAGAAACACGATCCCACGCGCAATTTCTTCGGGCTTGGCCATACGTCCTGTCGGATTCATGGCAAGCGCCTCGGCAAACAGATCAGGCATGTTGGTTTCGATGTTTTGCCAGATGCCGCCGTCAAAATAGGTATTGCCCGGCGATACCGTGTTTGCGCGAATTCCCTGCCCTGCAAGCTTATAGGCAAGCCCCTGCGCATAGTGAACGATTGCGGCTTTGAATGCCCCATAGGCGGGCCCGGTAAAGTCGATCTCGCGCCCCGAAACGGAGGAAACCAGCGTGATGGATGCGGCCGCGCTTTTTGAAAGCCAAGGCATGGCGGCATTCACCAGCCGCACGGAATGCATCATGTCTGTATCAAAGCCAGCTTTCCAAGCGTCTTCATCATCCGCAACGGCCAATGCCGAAACATTGCCGATCACAATGTCGATCCCGCCCAGCGCCTCGGCCGAAGCGGCCACCCAAGACTCCAACGCCGACTTGTCTGCCACATTGACCGCCGCGCCATAGGCGGTCACCCCCATGGCGGCCAGTTTTGCCACGGTGGCGTCAACCTCGGCTGCATTGCGGGCGCAGATCGACACCGACGCACCCTCGGCGGCAAGGATTTCTGCGCAGCGCAGACCGATGCCCTTACTGCCCCCGGTAACAAGGGCACGCAGCCCCTTCAAACCCAGATCCATTTCATTAACTCCCTGATCTTATTTAAGGTATTTCTTCTCGATTCCGGCGGCGAGGCTGTACTTGGGATCAACCATATTTCCCAAGCGAACCTTGCCGCACATCGTCAGCAGCATATAGGCGTCAGCTTCGGATTGTCCGGTTTCGGCGGCGACCCAACGCACGAGTTCGCGGTAGGCGATGCGGGCGGCGTCCTCCATCGGGCGGGCCGATCCGATGAACATCACCTTGTCTTCGGTTTCCAGTTGCGGCCACCGGTTTCCGTATCCCTTTATCAGGTCGATGTGAATCTCGACCGTGGCGGGGATCTCAAGCGCCACGCCGCACAACTCTCCATCGCCCTGAATGGCATGGCAATCACCAAGGTAAAGATAGCCCCCTTCGGTGTTGACCGGCAGGTAAATGATGGAACCGGGGCCAACGTCTGGCACATCCATATTGCCGCCGTAATAGTCGGGCTGCAGGGAAGAGATCGCCTCGATCTGGGGAGAGGTGCCAATGGTGCCAATGAAGGGTTCATAGGGCAAGATAAGCGTGTCTGACCAATGCACGCCCTTTTCATCCACAACGATCTTTTTGACCTTTTCTGGCAGTGGAGGGTTCAGCAAGGCGGTATCACCCGTCGCGACCAGCCCCCCAAATTCCTTCAAAAGGCAGGTGGTGCCCACAGGCTGCGGCCCGCGCGGGGTGATCGAGATGATCCGAACGGCCAGCGCATCACCCTTTTCGGCGCCCTTTACGTAGATCGGTCCGTTTTGTGGGTTGAGAAAGGGAAAGTTGAGCAGAGCAGACGGATTTTCAACAACCTCGGTGATCGCGCCTTCAAACGCATCATGGGTTTCGACCGACACGACCGCCCCCGGTTCAACCTCAAGCACGGGGGTTGCATAGGGGCCATAGACATAGTGAAAGGCGCCTTGATCCTCGATTGTGATCTTGTGGCGCGCGCCTTCAATGCCCTTTGCCACGCCCTTTCGCGCCATGATGGATGAGTTGAGCCATGACATGTTCACGCTTCCTTTATGCTGGAAATGAGTCGGTTATTGAATGAGTTGAGTTGATCAAACCCGCGCATGCAAGGGTGCGTGATTGGTTGTGATCTGACTTTTGGACATGCTGTGCCCTGATCAACGCCGCTTGCGGGCCATGCTGCGCGGTCATGGGTGATGCGGCATTGAACGATCATTCCGCTCAGCGGCCTTCAGATGTCAAGACAGGGTTGGCAATCTGGCAGCAAGGGAATGCGTGGGACGGCATTGTGACATGCTTGGTCGCTGAAGCGAAAGGGCAGGGCGTCCCTTAACCTATCGCCACAGTATCATCATACGTGTAGATATCAGACGAGGTATCGTTCCATTCGAAATGCAACTTCGATGCCTCTGCGATCCGCAGGTTGAAGGCTATATAGGGATTTGCTGCGATTGCGGGTTCCAGTTTTGCCGAAAAGGCGAGTTGGCCATTCACATAGCAATAAAACCATTCAGCGATACGAACCGGAACGATCAAACCCTTTGAATTGTGCCGAAGGCCCGTCTCCATCGGATGGCCGATGATTGTGCGCACCTCGACCGCATCGCCCACGGCAGCTGTCTTGGGCACGGCCACCCTGATGCGGGGGGCCCAACCGGGGGGAAACTGTTCATTCGCAACCGCATCTTCACAGGCCCCATAGGTCACATCAACCTTCTTTGTTCCCTTGAATATCTGTCCAGAGGCCATCCTGACCACAACGGTAATGTCTTGATAGGAATCCAGCCTGACACGGGTTGAAAAGACGGCGCTACTGCATGCTGGGGTGAAATAGACCCGTGCGACACGCGGACGGGGGTTTCGCGCGGCATAGATTCCAATCGCCTCGGGATAATCCAACCCCTCCATCGTGCAAGGAACTGTCAGCGTCAGCGGCACGGATTTTCCGGAATCAGAGTAGTCGGGCATGTCGATCAGCACGTCACCGTCAGAGATATCGGCTGTGCCGAAATCTTCCATGATGGCTATACGCACACCTTCGTCCGAGGCGAGGGCGACCGAGGGCAATGAGAACGCCAATACAGATGGCGCATAGGCCAAGATTGCGCGCCGCGTCGGGCCGTTCCCATTCGGTTTGACCATGATGTTAGGACGCTTCAAATTCCCGATGATCCATTTGAATGCCAAAGGCTTGACGGCGCATAGTCTGGAGGAAATCGGCCCAAAAGGAAGCGGCAAAAATATTGGAAAGGCAAATAGTATAGATCACAATTTGCGATGCCCTTTTGTGCCAGATTGACCCTGCGAACTGGGAATTTGGCGCTGGCGGACATGCACAGATATTTATTGGCTGTTGGGTTTGCGGTTGCCTGCACCCCTGTGTTGGCGCAATCGACAAGCGATGAAATCACGTTCTTGTCGTGTCAGATGTGCCATGGCCAAACCGACTCGGCGGGGATGATGCCGGTCATTCAGGGCAAACCCTATGAGGGTCTAGTGCAATCACTGGCCAGTTTCTCGGGCCAAAACCCCGGCACGACAATCATGCACCGGTTTGTGGGTGGCTTGACGCCCGAAGAGCGTGACAGTCTTGCGCGCTACATTTCCGGATTGGAGGGCGTTTCCCGATGAAACGGTTCAGCCGACGCGAGACTTTGGCAATTTCCACTTCATTCGTCACGGGCAGCCTTCTTGCCGCCCCCGCCAAGGCACAGGGGCGGCCGCGGGTCGTGATTGTTGGCGGTGGTTTTGGCGGGGCCTCTGCCGCACGGACGTTGCGACAGATTGAGCCGGATTTCGACGTTATCTTGATCACGGAAGCCGCCCAGTTCAGCACCTGCCCGTTTTCCAACATGGTCATCGCGGGCGAACGCCCGTTCGAGGCGATCACCTTTGGCTATGACGGCCTTGCCGCGCGTGGGGTGCAGATTGTCATTGGCCGGGCGATCGAACTGCAGACCAGTGGACAGGTCGTGGTTATGGAGGACGGCACCAAGGTCGCCTATGATCGTTTGATCGTCTCACCGGGGATCGAACTGAAATATACCGACATTCCGGGCTATGATGAAGCGCTACAAGATCGGATGCCGCATGCGTGGAAGGCAGGGGCGCAGACCGTCTTGCTGCGCGATCAGATTGCCGCGATGCGTCAGGGCGGCACCTTTGTGATGTCTGTGCCCAACAACCCCTATCGCTGCCCACCCGGTCCCTATGAGCGGGCCGGTTTGGTTGCCCATTTCTTCAAAAAGAACAACCCAACCGCAAAGATCATCATCGTCGACGGCAAGGATAGCTTTTCCAAGCAAGCCTTGTTTACCGAGGCGTGGGACCACCTCTATCCCGGCATGATCACGCATGTGCCCTTTTCCGACAATGGCGGCGTGATAGAGGTGGATCCAGAAGCGCTGACCGTCACAACAGCGTTTGAGACTTTTGCCGGGGATGTGGTCAACCTGATCCCGCCCCAACGGGCGCCCCAACTGTTGTTGCAGGCCGGCCTTGGCGGTGATGGGGAATGGTGCCCGATTGATCAGGCGACCTTTGAATCCCCCTTTGCGCCCGGCGTTCATGTGCTGGGGGATGCGGCCATTGTGGGCGATATGCCAAAAAGCGGGTTTTCTGCCTCCGTTCAGGGCGGTGTCTGCGCCCATGTCGTGGCGGCACTTTTGCAGGGGGAACCGCCGCAGCAGGGCGTGTTGCTGAACACTTGCTATAGTCTGGTTGGACCAGAGTATGGCATTTCGGTTGCCGGGGTTTACCGCGTCAACGCAGAGGGGCGGTTGAAATCGGTCGAAGGCACGGGCGGCACCAGTCCGACAGGGGCAAGCGACGATTTCAGAGTTTCAGAGGCCGCCTACGCCAAAAGCTGGTATGCCAATATGACGACTTATCTTTTTGGCTAGGCCACCGTGTTGCAAAGAAGGCATCAGTTTCAGGTTCTTGTGACTGCATTGGTGTTTGCAGCCAATTGCGCTTGGCCAAACGATCTTTCGCAACCCCTGACAGACAGCCCCGGTGACCCGGACCGGGGCCTTGCGACCATGCGTGACCCGGCCAAGGCAAGCTGCCTGATTTGCCACAGCATCACCGCCCTGCCAGACCGAGATCAGGGGCGTCTGGGGCCCCCGTTGGATGGTGTTGGCACGGCCTATACCGCCGATCAGTTGCGCCAGCGGATTGTGGATGCCCGGCAATCTTCGCCCAAGACGATCATGCCCCCCTATTTTTCGACAGAAGGGCTCTATCGCGTCGGTGCAAAATGGTCGGGCACAACGATCTATCAGGCGCAGGAGGTCGAAGATGTTGTGGCCTTTCTGTTGACGTTGACTGATTAAGATGAAGCCGCTGATTGCCACCCTTTCGCTTCTTTTTGCGACGGCCGCCGCCGCCGAGGACGCGCTTGCCCCGATTTCGGGATATGCGTTCATGGAACCTTCGACGCGTGAGCTCCAGGACGATGATTTTCTGAACCCCGCCTTCTTTCTGATCGACAGGGGGCTGACCCTTTGGGATCAGCCCGCGCCAAACACCGGTCTGTCGTGCCGATCATGTCATCAGACAATCGAAGACGACATGCGAGGGGTGGCCGCCCGCTATCCGCACTATGATGTCGGCCAGTCGCGGTTGATGAATCTTGAGATGAAGATCAACAGCGAAATCGTGGAGAAGCTGGGCAGCACTCCCCTTGCCTATGGTTCCGAAGATCTGCTGGCATTCACGGCCTTGATTGGCCTGCAGTCGCGGCAAATGCCAATGTCGGTGGATGTGACCGATGAAACAAAAGACTGGCTTGTCCGTGGACAAGAGATTTTTGAGACCAAGCGCGGGCAGTTGAACTTGTCTTGCGAGGATTGTCATCAGAACCATTGGGGCGAAAAGCTGCGGGGTGATACGATCAGTCAGGGGCAGATCAACGCCTTTCCGATTTTCCGGCTGACATGGGGTGAGGCGGGGTCGCGACACAGGATGTTCACATGGTGCATGGAGTCCATACGGTCAGAGCCCTATGCCCCCGGTTCGGATGAGTATCTGGCGCTGGAATTCTTTCTGGCGGTTCGGGGAAATGGCCTGCCCATGGAAGCACCGGGGGTCAGACGATGAGAAAGTCTCAGCCGCCCTATACACAACGAAAATGCAAATAATGAAGGATCAACGATGAAGCGCTGGCATGTATTGACCGGGGTCTCTCTGGCCGCAATCGTGGTGGTGGGGGCGGTTGTCGTGGATGTGTTTCCGCGCGAATTGGCACCAATCGAGCAGATCGACCAGGCGAGCTTCTCAAGTGATCAGATTGATTTGGGCGAGAACCTTTCCCTTTTGGGTGACTGCGCGGCCTGTCACAAACCAGCAGGGACCCAAGCCATGTCGGGCGGTGTTGCCCTGCCCACGCCCTTTGGAACGATCTATTCCACCAATATCACGCCGGATGTGGCGACAGGCATCGGCTCGTGGTCCCATGAGGCCTTTGTGCGCGCCATGCGTGAAGGGGTCGATCGCAAGGGAAATCATCTTTATCCGGCCTTCCCCTATGACCATTTCGCCGCTGTCACCGATGATGACCTTGACGCGCTCTATCAATATCTGATGACACAGGACCCCGTTGCTTCAGAGCCCGTGGCGAATACGCTGCGCTTTCCGTTTTCCTTCCGTCCAATCCTTGCGGGTTGGAAGCTGTTGTTCCATCGGCAAGAACCGTTTTCACCAAATCCAGACTTTACCGACGAAGAAAACAGGGGCGCCTATCTGGCTGAGACGCTTGGCCATTGCTCTGCCTGCCACAGCCCACGAAACATACTCGGCGCAGTCAAGAAATCAGCATATCTGGCGGGTGGCGCGGCCGAAGGCTGGCTGATCCCCCCCCTTGGGTCTGCCTCCATCGCGCCAGTCGGTTGGGATGTTGACGACTATGCCGATTACCTGTTTGACGGTTGGAGTGAGCGTCACGGCATCGCTGCGGGCCCGATGACAGAGGTCGTCGACAACCTGCATGATGCGAATGAGGATGACGTCTTTGCCATCGCAACTTGGCTTGCCAAGATCACGCCAGCGGTCGACCCGGCAGAGCGTGAGGCGCGCGCGACCGAGATTGCGGCCCTCGATTTCCCCGAGAGTTTTGATTTCGCCTTTCCGGGCCAGACGGTGCCCGAGGCGATACTGGCAGGGGGGCAGGTCTTCAAGACCAACTGCCTGAAATGCCATAAGGAACGTGTGGCAAAGGGGCAGCCAATCTCGCTTGGCCTGACCTATGCGGTCAATGCACCCGCACCGACCAACCTGTTCAACGTGGTTCTGAAGGGCATCGAGCCGCCGCTGGGGTCAAGCGCGCGCCGGATGCAACCGATCAGCCTGTCGGCTGAAGACCTAGCTGCCGTTGCAGGCTTTGTGCGGTGGCGCTTTAGCGCCAAACCGGCGTGGTCGGATTTGAACGCGGCAGCCAAAGCTGCGGTGGAACACGCGAAAGCCCATTGAAAAAGGGGCCCTTGCGGGCCCCTTTGACGTTCTTTGTCGGCTTTGGATGAGGCCAAGACGAGCCTTATCCACCCACCTACAGTTCTGCCTTCGAAATCGGCGTTGTCCGGACCCGCGTGCCGGTCGCGTAGAAAATCGCGTTGGCAACGGCAGGCGGTGTTGGCGGGCCAGCAGGCTCCCCAAGGCCGCCCCACCACTGGTTCTGTGACATCTCAAGGTTCACATCAATGACCGGTGGTTGGTCGGGCATGCGGATGATGGAGTAGGAGTCGAAGTTCGTATTGACGATCCGACCATCGCGCATTTCAAGCCCGCCCATCATGGCATGGCCCAGTTCCCAGATCGCTGAGCTTTCTGCCTGTTCACGCGCCGCAAGCGGGTTGATCACATAGCCACTGTTAAGGAAATACTGCAGCCGGTCGACATAGACTTGGCCACGTCTGCTGACCGAAACCGTGGCCACACAACCCGCAATGGTGCCGTGCGATTCAACCACAGCGCAGCCCATGCCTTCGCCTTGGCCAAGGTCGGTCGTCCAGCCCGACTTTTCCTTCATGGCAAGCAAGATGCGCTGCCATGGTTCGTTGCCTTCGGTCATCTTGATCCGCCATTCCAGCGGATCCCAACCACCAGCCTGTGCCAGTTCGTCGACCATCTGTTCCACGATAAAGCCGTTGGAGTTGGCGCCCGGCGCACGGTGATAGCCAATCGGGATGTGGTTTTGCACCACGCTGTATTCATGCCGGCGATTTGGCACGAGATACGGCATGTTTGCCACGCCCCGTTGCGAGAAGACGGGCTGCTTTTCTTCGCCAACAAAATGGGTCACCAGCGCAACGGGCAGACCATCATCCCCCAAGGCCGCCTTGTACGTGCCCCAAATCGGTGGGCGCTGCGAGTCTTGTGCGATATCTTCTTCGCGGCTGCGAATAACCTTTACGGGTTTTCCAACAGCTGCCGAAATGGCCGCTGCCTGACGGTGCACATCCATGTTGTAGCCGCCGCCAAAGCCGCCGCCCAGATAGGTCTGATGCAAGAAGACGTTCTTTGTGTCACGGCCAAGTTGATCAGCAACCTCGTTCAGCGAACGACCGATATCTTGGGTAAAGGTCCAGATATCAACCCGATCATCCTTTACATCCGCCAGCGCGCAGGGGGGCATCATTGTTGCGTGGGCTTCAAACGGGCGGGAATAGACCTCGCCCGCCACAACTTTGCCTGATGCCGCGATCAGGTCGGGCACCGCATCCTGATTCACGCCGGTATCGAGGTTTTTGCCGATATTGCCGTCTTCGTTTTTCAGAACGGTTCCGGCGCCTGCCAGCAGCCCAAGCGCTTCGGCGGTCTGGCTTTCATAGCTGATCGTCGCGCCACGGCCAAAATCCCAGACGATCGGCATGACCGCGAGGGCGTTCTTGGCCTGATACCAGCTTTCGGCAACAATCGCGATGGCGCTGCGCAAATCGGTAAAGGCAGGCACGTCCTTGACCTGTTTCAGTTCCACCGCCGCAATAACGCCGGGCATCGCCTTGACCGCCTCAAAGTCAAAGCTGACCAATTTACCTTCTGGCACGGGGCAGGCCTGAACAGCCGCATAGACCATTCCGGGCACCGAGACGTCGATGGGATAAACAGCCGTTCCGTTTGTTTTCAACGGGACATCAAGGCGTTTGATGTCGCCGCCCAAAAGCCACCAGTCCCCATAGGCTTTGATGGCGGGTTCGGCCTCAAGGGTCACCGCCGCTGCGTCCGCAGCGAACTCACCATAAGTGCCTTGGTTGCTGCCAGAGGTCAGCATACCTTGCTTGGCGACGACCTGATCAACCGCAACGCCCCAGCGGTTTGCTGCCGCCACCCGCAGACGCTCACGTGCCGAGGCGCCCGCCTGCATAATATAGGGATGGCGCCGCGAAACGGTGGTAGAGCCGCCCGTGGAGGTGGTGGTGTAAAGGTTGTCGTTGTTCACATGCCGGTTGGCATCGGCAAAGACATGGCGAACATTTTCCCACGGGATGTCCAGCTCTTCGGCGACCATCATCGGAACAGCCGTAAACGCGCCTTGGCCCATTTCGGTCTGCGGCGTGACAATGCTGACGATATTGTTGGGATCAATCGTAAGCCATGCGTTCACCTCAACAGCGGAACTGTCGGCGGCGGCTTCGGCCATGACAGGGAAGTGAAAGCCGATCAACAGACCGCCAGCAGCAGAGGTGGTCACCTTGAAGAAATCGCGCCTCGTGAAGTTCATCTTGTTCATGACATCACCTCCTAGGACTTGCTGATTTCGGCAGCCCGATGAATGGCCGCGCGAATACGGGGATAGGTGCCGCAGCGGCAAATATTGCCTGCCATGGCCTTGTCGATTTCGTTGTCAGAGGGATCTGCGCTTTTCTCAAGTAGCGCGACAGCCGACATGATCTGCCCAGACTGGCAATAGCCGCACTGTGGAACCGTCAGTTCCTGCCAAGCCTGCTGGACAGGGTGATCATTGTTTTCCGACACGCCTTCAATCGTGCGGATGGCCTTGCCGACGGCGGTGGCCGCAGGCGTATTGCATGACCGGACGGCATTGCCGTCAACGATGACGGTGCATGCCCCGCACTGGGCGATGCCGCAGCCGAATTTCGTGCCGACAAGCCCTGCCTTTTCGCGAATTGCCCAAAGCAACGGCATCTGCGGGTCGGCATCTATCTCGTAGTCCCGACCATTGATGTTGAGTGTAAGCGCCATATCTCTCCCTCCGCTTTGGCCCTTCGCGGGCCATGATTGCGAACCTCCGGGGCGAATGCCTGAGAGAGCACCAAAGACAGCACCGGGGTTTGAAAACCCCGGCTGCGCATCAGTGAGCGAATGAATTCCTCCCGGGCAAACCCTGCACAAAGCCTAGTCGACAAGTGCTTCCCCTCAACATTAATAGCGGCTTGTGGGGCCAATATATCTTATTGCTAAACTCAATGATCAATCGTTGCGATGGGGCATCCCCAAAGCGTTCGTCGCAATGCAGAGTATTGCGCATGGCGATGGGGGACTGCCCAATCAAACCATGTCTTGGATGGCTCTTTTGCCGAATTTATCAAAGGCCAGTATAGGTGCAGTACACGCCCGTATCATTGCCGTTCAGATAAAGTGTGCCCGCGGAAAGATCGAATTTGTATTCCCCAAAGTCACCAGCCAATGTGATGAAACCATCAGCTTGGGTGAATTGGGATGTCCCTATCCCCTGAACATCCTGAGATTCTTTTTCTGAATCAAAGGTATAGATATCAAAATTCAGCATTCCAGTGCAGTTTGCCTTGATGGTGCCGGCCGATGCCTGCCCGCCCAGGTTCAGAAAGGCGAGGCCAGCGCACAGGGCCAATTGGGATCGCGAAAGTGTCCTCATCCGTCCTTCTCCGTTTCTGCTGCCGTTCGCACGGCCGCCGCCAACTCGGTTTCAAGTGAGATAAAGTCAGTCGTGTCAGTGAACTCCGAGTCAATGATGCGCTGAACTTCTCGCGAATAATTGACGAAAGACTTGATGCTCATCAAGTGCTTGGGATAGGCCATGCAGACTTCGCGCGCCAACTCGCCGATGTCGTAAAACGTCAGTCTTCTCAGAATGTTGTTTGGCAGGTTGGGAATAAGCGTCATCGGCGTGTGACAGGTGGCAAAACCCGACGCAGCGATCTGGACGGCCGAAAGATGCGTGGCCACGCCAAAAAAGGGTTGCGCGAAAGGCAATCTGCTGCGGTACCAGTCCGTCGTGCGCTTGTGCCATGGAACCGTCTGACCAAGTGTAACATAGCGTTCCAGACCGGTGTGGCCGCCCACGCATTTTCCGCGCCTGATGGTTTCCACCACATCGCTGATCGGGATCGCCCGCGGCACGGCCCAGACGATCTTGTCGTCATAAAGTTTGACCACATTCAGCGATGACTTCTGCTCGTCCAATGTCTCACGGCTGGCAATGCCCAGATTGATGCGGTGGGACAGCAATGCCTCTGCCACCTGACGCGAATTCAGGAAGCTATGGATGTTCAAGGCTTTGATTTCAGGGATATTAAGGGCAGCCGTTGAGATAAGTTCGTCAAACCGCCCTTGAAGGCTGGGGGTGGTCCCGAAGCCTATGGTGATGCCCTGATCCACATAAATCGCCTGATGCGTTGTCAAGGCCGACTCGACAAGGTTCAAGATTTCTGCGGCTCTGGTTAGCCAGAAATCTCCGGCCGGGGTGATCTCGATGGATGATTTCTTGCCGCGTTTGATCAGTTGGGTTTTGAGCTCCTTCTCAAGGTTGGCAAGCTGCTGTGACAGGGTCGGTTGCGCAAGATTGGTCAGCGCGGTCGCCCTTGTGAACGATCCTGCAAGCACGATCGCCTGAAAGATTTCAAGCTGTTTCAGGGTGATCTTGTATTTGTCATCGCTCATCTGGCACCAAATCTTTTTTGCGTTTCACACCTAGGGTTTCGGTGGTCGTCTCCCCAAAAGGCGGCAGCACACCACATTCCCGGATGCAAAACCGTTGTCGTCCAATGTCACATCCCCCGGCGTCCGGCCGTATCAGTACCATTGCGCGAAAATCCTTAGTTGGGTGCGCCAATGCTTCAGATTGGAAAACGACGGGATTATCTATTGAATAAACCAATGACATCAATCTACCGGTCAGCATAGTCATTATTTTGTGGGTGAAGTATTGTCTAACAAGGGAAAAGTGCCCCGGCGAATGAAATGACCCGTTGCCAGTCCCATTTGCACTGCTTGCGTCGCAAATCAATTGCGGCTTACTCTGCCCTCAACTTGCGACAGGTCCATGTGAAGCTGAAACGGGCTATTTTCGAAATATTCAAATGATGGACGCCTTGAAGAAGGTAATCGTGGCTGCATTCGTGGCATTCGTGCCTGCGCCATCTGTGGCGTGGGATGCGGGTCACCTGGACCGATTTCTTGGGTCCATGTCATGCGGCCTGTGCGACCTTGCCGGGGCCAATCTGGTCAAGATGGACTTGCGCGCGGCCAAATTGAACGGGGCTGACCTAAGCGAGGCGCGGTTGTTGTACAGCAGCCTGATCGGGGCCACGCTTTCCGGGGCGAACCTTGGAAAAGCGGATCTTCGGGGGGCCAGCCTTTTCTATGCGGACCTAGCAGGGGCCAACCTTGGTGGCGCAGATTTAAGCGGGGCCAATCTGGTTGGCGCGAATTTATCCGGGGCCAACCTTGCGGACGCGGATTTGGGTGGGGCCGATCTTTACGGGGCCAATCTGAGTGGGGCCGATCTGAAGGCTGCAAACCTTGCAAGCGCCTATCTTTATGACGCGACGCTTTTGGGCGCGATGACCGCCGGGGCCAATTTGGATGCCGCAACACAGTGCAATACGATCTTGCCAGATGGTGAGGTTTCAGATTCGGGATGTGGAGACAATTGAAGAGTGCAATTTCCAGATCCACTGCCCGGCATGGCCCACGGCTCAGCCGCATGGCAATATTGCCTGATGGTACTTGGGGTTTTTTACTTGCCGTCCTGCTGATCTGTGCCGTGTCGTCCTCGCCCACTTTGGCGCAGGAAAACCCTGAAGAAGAGGCGCAGACACCACCAGCCGTCAGGGCGGTCAGCGAAGAAGAGATGAACTCCCCCTCATGGGTGGAGCCAAATCCCGAAGAGGATGCCTACATCAGGCCAGACGCTGCCGCGCCACCGCCAGCCCCATCCCCCTTGCCCAAAGAAGTGCAGGCAAAAGGTGGCAAGAAAACTGGCACCGCGATGGACCTGATTTCCACTGATGTCAGCAAGGCGCCGCAGCCATTGTTGGATCGGCTTACCCCCGATGTTCTGAACGCTGTCTTCGCGGGTGCAGACCGGGTCGCCATGGTGGAAGATGACGGCCCCGTGGCCGCCGCCGCCTATGCAAATGACGTGATGGTGGGCTATGTGTTTTCCACCCTCGATGTGCTGCGCGCGCCCGGTTATTCCAGCGTGCCATTCGATGTCGTGGCCGGGGTGACATTGGAGGGGCAGGTGACAGGGGCCGTGGTGCTGTTTCACCGCGAACCCTATCTGCTGAATGATGAGCGCCGCACAGCCCGACTGGTAGAGTTTCTGGGCACGTTGAAGGGGGTTGAGGGGCGGCTGGGGGCAGAGGGGGGCTATCAGCCGTCCTTTGTATCGGGTGCCACGATCTCGGCCCGGGCAATGCGCAATGCGGTGCTGGAGGGCGCGCGGATGGTCCTTCGGTTCCGCACCGAAGATATCATCGTGACCGAACCCACAATCGATACGATCAACTTCAGACCCAAAAGCGCGGATGAACTGGTTGCCGATGGCGGGCTGGTGCGGGCGCGTGTCACCAATTCCGAACTTTTTGCCGCGATGGAGCGGGCAGGTCTGGCTGATCTTTTGCCAGAGGTGCCGATCTCTGGTGGACCGAATGATCTTTATATCGATTTTGTTGCGGGCTACGCCAACCCTCCCACGATCGGCCGCAACGGTGTCGGGCAAGATCCCTTTGACAAGCTGGCCAGCGGGATGCCCGAAGGCACAAAGGCAATCTTCGTAGGCTCCCTTGGTGGGGTTTATGACCACCGGGGGACCAAGTTCAACAACCTGTCGCACCAGTTCCGGCTGGATCGGGTGACGGTTTCGCAGGGCGAGCACAGCTTTAAGTTCGTGAAATCCGATGCAGTCTTTTCCATGGGCAAGATCGCGGATCTGCTGATCTTGCCCGCCGACAGCGGGTTTGATCCCATGCAGCCGTGGCATGTGGACCTGCATGCCTTTGCCATGCGGCCCGATGGGGCGCTGCAACCCTTTGTTCTTGCGGGCGCAGACTATGTCTTGCCGCAAAAGTACATACTCATGCCCGAAGTTAGCTATGGCTATGCCTGGCTGGAACCTTGGAAAGAGGGGCGGGTGGATATTGCCATCCTCTGTGCCAGTCTGGCGGTTTTGACCCTGATCCTTGCGTTTCAGGCCAAGCTGAGCCGCCGCCGTGCCGTGCATCGGCTGGTGCGCAACGGGTTCTTGTTGTTCACGCTGGTCTGGATCGGCTGGATCGCCAGCGCACAGCTGTCTATCGTGCACCTGATCAACTACCTTCGGGCGCCGTTTGATCAGTTGGGTTTCGCCTTTTATCTGGCCGAGCCGCTGATCGTCATCTTGACGATTTATACGGCGGTGTCGCTTGTGCTGCTGGGCCGTGGCGTCTTTTGCGGCTGGCTTTGCCCCTTCGGGGCGCTGCAGGAGCTTTTGGCACAAACTGCGCGGGCGCTGAAACTGCCGCAATGGAACCCGAGTGAGGGTGTGCAGCGACACCTCTGGATGGGGAAGTATATTTCGCTGGCCACGATCTTGGCGTTGATCGTGATTGATCCCGCATTGGCGGCAATTGCCGAAGAGATAGAGCCGTTCAAGACCGCAATCACCGCCATGTTCGTGCGCGGCCTGCCCTATGTGATCTACGCGACGATCCTGCTTGGCATCGGGCTGTTCACCGAACGGGCATTTTGCCGCTTTCTGTGCCCATTGGGTGGTGCGCTTGCCATTCTTGACAGGCTTCACCTGTTGGACATGCTCAAGCGCCGCCCCGAATGCGGCAGCCCTTGCCATTTGTGCGAGCGGTCCTGCCCGGTGCGTGCAATTGAAACGTCGGGCAAGATCAAGATGGCGGAATGCTTCCAGTGCCTCGATTGTCAGGTTGAATACTATGATGACAAACGTTGCCCGCCACTGGCGCAGGCCAGAAAGCTGCGCGAAAGGATGGCGGTCAAGGATGGCGCTCGCATCGGCCTGACAATCCCAGAAGGACTGAACCCATGACCCGGGGTCTGACACGCCGCAATGCGCTCAAGATCATGGGGGCGGGGATGGCACTGCCACTGGGTATCTTGGCCCTTCGCGCGATCCCCGGTCTGCCTGAACCCGTGCGCTGGTCTGGCGAGACGTTGGGGGCCGTGTCCAGCATGACCCTTTGGCACACCGACCCCAAAGTTGCCCGCCGCGCGATAAATCAGATGCTGGTTGAGGTTGATCGTCTGGAAAGCGTGCTCAGCGTTTACCGTGACCATAGCGAGATCACCCGGCTGAACCTTGACGGGCATCTTGCGCAGCCCTCGCGCGATCTGGTCACGGTGCTGGACCATAGCCGCCAGATCGCCGAGGCCAGTGGCGGCGCATTTGATCCCACCATACAGACGCTGTGGCAGTTCTACTCAAAGCGCGGGTTGCGGTCCCCCGGCGTGTTCTCGGCGCAAGATCGGGCGCAGCGGGCAGCGGCAGTTGCGTTGATCGACCACGCCGCCATTTCCGCAAGCCCGCGTGAAATACGCTTTGAAAAGGCAGGTCTGGCAATCAGCCTCAATGGCATCGCGCAGGGTTACATTACCGACAGGATCACGGAAATTCTGGGAAATGAGGGCTTTGAGAACGCAGTGATCGAACTGGGGGAAACTCGTGCCCTTGGGGCCACGCCCAATGGCGAACCCTTTGCCATCGGCGTGGTCGATCCCCTTGCGCCCGGTTTCATCGCGCAAGATGTTTTGCTCCGCAATGCCGCGCTTTCGGTTTCGGGTGGGTATGGCATGCAACTGGACCGCGCCGGGACGCATCACATTCTCGATCCCGCAACGGGGCAAAGCGCCAACCGTTTGACGCAAGTGGCAGTCACATCGCCAAAAGCGGTCTGGGCCGATGCCTTGTCTACGGCGATCTATGTCGCGGGCGAGGCGGCTGCACCGGGCCTTTTGGCAGGTTACCCAAATTCACGGGCAATTCTTTGGCGCAATGATGGATCAACGGTAGCATTTTAGCCCACCCGCCATATGCCCCAGCAAGCTTATGGCAAGACGCGTGCGATCCCAGACAAGGCAATTGCCCGCGACATGCTGTCATCGACAAGACGCGCTGTTGCAATGGCCCCCTGTGTATCGCCGGACTGGGCCTGCGCCAAGGCAATGTCCACGACCAAAGCGTTCAGGTCGATAGGGTCGGGCGTGGTTGCCGCAACCTGCAGCGCGCGCGCGCTGTCACCCCCGACGGCAAGGGCGGTTGCGACGGCGTGCAGCGCCTGCGCCTGATCGCGGCGATCGGGAATAAGCGAGGTTATGCGCAAAGCATCCTCAACCCCCCCCTTTTGCGCCAACACAACGGCAATGTCGGAAAAGGCCCGCGTGCGGTCCTTTGCACTGGCAAGTGCTTTGGCATGCCCAAGCCCGGCTTCAAGCTGGTCCTGTCGCGCCATTTCTACGGCCACGGCGACAAAGCCGGTATCATCGCCATAGGCGGCCTCAACATTGCCCGCGAGTTCAATCGCGGCGTCGAAACTCCCCTGTGCCGCCATCGCGCCAACGATGGCCACAAGTGCGGGAAGATCCCCGAAGGCAGATTCGATGCGACCTGCGGTTTTCATCGCACCCTCAAGATCACCGTTGCGGGCTTGAACCGCTGCAATCCGGTTATAGGCGCGGGTCCGTCCAGAGACGTCCGGGATCGCCCTTGCCGTTTTCAGGGCCCCGCGAATATCACCACCCCGCGCCTGAATGTCCGAGATGTTGCCAAGCGCCTCAAAAAACCAGAAATCGTCAAACTCCCCAGCGCGGGAGACCAGACCGCTGGCAACCTTCAGACTGTGCTGATCGCTTTTGAACCAATAGTCGGTCGCAATCTTGCTGGCCGTTTGGATCGCCCCGGAAATGTTGCCTGACCGCGCGACGGCGGTGGCAATCGCTGCCTGTGCCTCGGATCGACGATAGGGGTTGTCTATTGCGATGACCGTTTCAAAGGCGGCGTCAATCTCACCGCGCCGCGCCTGTTCGGCCGCCAGATATTCAAGCGCGTTGACGCGGGTGGAGCGACTGCGTGAATCAAGAATGCCAAGCGCAATTCTGTGGGCGCTGTCGAAATGACCCAGCCGCGCCTCGGCACCCACCAGTTCGGCCAAGGCTTCTGCCTTTGTCCGCTCATTGGTGATCGCGTCGACGTTTGCAAGCGCCTCGGCGATCTGACCAACGGCGGCTTGCGTTATGGCGACGGCAAAGAAGGCCTCGTCGCTTTGGTCAGGATCGGGGATAGATTCCGCGATTTCTTTTGCCTCCTGGATCAGGCAATCGCCAAGCGCGATCTTGCAATCGACCGCGGCCATCTGCGCACCGGCTGTTTGCGCGCAGCAAAACAGCGTCACAAGCCAAAGGATGGAACGATTGATCACAATTCTCACAAGCGCCCAATGGGGGAAGTCTTTGCCGGATTTAGAGGACCACTTGGCCGCCCGATCAAGCGAATAGTGCAGATTGCCCTTTTCCCCAAGATTCCGGCTCGTCTGGAACAGGATCGGATGGTATGCTGATTGCCTCGGTGGGGGGCATGGCATGATAAGGCTTTTGGCGCTTTCGTTCATAGTTGCGTGCCCGATGGGTGTCTTGGCAATGGATGGCGCTGCGGTTCAGATCTTGAAGCAAACCGGCGCCTGCATCGGGTGTGATCTGAGCGGCGCTGACCTTAGATGGGCGAATGTCTCTGGGGCAGAGCTTGCCGGGGCGGCGAACCTTGTGAACGGCAAGCTTCGTGATTCAAATCTGTCCGGGGCAAACCTTTTCGGGGCCAATCTGGAGGGGGCCGACCTGAGTGGCGCAAATCTGCAAGGCGCTGATCTGAGTTGGGCAGACCTGCACGGGGCCACCTTGCTTGGTGCGGTATTGGATGGGGCAAAGACAGCGGGCGTGATCTATTGCAAGACGACCATGCCAGATGGGTCAATCAACAACGCCGGATGCTAGCGCTGATCGCGATCAGTCTGATCCAGATTGAACGCGATCCAAGACAGGCAAGCCGTTGGGAATGTGGCGATACGCTCTAAGCGGCCACAGGTTTTTGGGTCGGGCCGCTGCCCTTAAAGCCGGGCCATGATCGCGTTGTGCAATCCGGGGGTGGTCGCGATCACCCCGGCTGTTTGCGGGTGCGGCGCATTAAAGCGCAGGGCTGCCCCCCGTTGATCCGTCACAGTCGCCCCTGCACATTCACAGATCAGCGAACCCGCCGCGATGTCCCATTCCCACGCGTCGCGAAAGGTCAGCATCCCGTCATAGCGCCCCTCTGCCACCAGACACAGCCGATAGGCCAGCGAGGTGCGGAAGCTGCGCTGCAGGTCCGGCACACCGCCGGGCCAATGATCGGCTGTCATGTTCGATTTGGTTGCAAGGATACCGGCCCCCGTGAGATCGCTGCGGTCTGAGGCCTGAATAGACAGCCCGTCGCACAGGGCTGGCCCGCCGATTTCGCCTGTATAGAGCCTATTTTTGGCGG
The DNA here is from genome assembly GCA_021741245.1 of Paracoccaceae bacterium. Taxonomy (GTDB): domain Bacteria; phylum Pseudomonadota; class Alphaproteobacteria; order Rhodobacterales; family Rhodobacteraceae; genus Pseudotabrizicola. The sequence goes on along the minus strand of JAIOYF010000011.1, from coordinate 47,733 downwards.
GAAGGATCACCGCACCCGCCACAACTTTGCCCTGATCCGCTACGGCGATAGATACGGCGAAATTATCCTCACCCGCGATAAAGGCGCGTGTGCCGTCGATGGGATCAATGATGAACACACGCTGGGCAGATAGCCGTGCCGGATCATCCGGGGATTCCTCGGACAACCAGCCATAGTCTGGGCGGGCGGCGCGCAATGTGGCGGTCAGCATGGCATTTACGGCAAGATCAGCCTCGGACACGGGGCCTTGATCACCCTTGTCCCAGACCTGTGGATCGTGCCGCCAATACCGCATGGCGATGGTTGCTGCCTCACGGGCGGCCTCGGCGATCAGGGTCAGATCTGCGGTCGCGGTCCGATCCTCAGGCACCAGCAAGCGTCATGCCCTCGATCAGCAAAGAGGGCACGCGGGTTGACAGATGCGCGCGCGCATCATTGGCCGCGATGATCCGCAACAGCATGTCCCGCAGGTTTCCGGCGATGGTGCATTCGTTGACCGGATGGCTGATTTGGCCGTTTTCCACCCAGAAGCCCGCCGCCCCCCGCGAATAATCCCCCGTCGTCGGGTTGATCGTCGATCCGATCATCGAGGTGACAAGCAGACCCGTTCCCATCTGTGCAATCAGATCGTCACGGGTCAGCGCGCCGGGGCTAAGATCGATGTTCGATGTGGCGGGCGACGGCGGCGAGGAAACACCGCGCGCGGCATTGGCGGTAGAGGGCATGCCCAGCTTGCGCCCCGTGGCCAGATCAAGTGTCCATCCCATCAAGACGCCGTCATCCACGATCAGACGCCGGGCCGTTGGCAGCCCTTCGCCATCAAAGGGGCGGCTGGCCGAGATGCGGGGGCGGTGTGGGTCTTCGATCACCGACATCCCCTTTGGCAGGACCTGCGTGCCCAGTGCATCGCGCAACCACGACGCCCCACGTGCAATTGCCGCCCCGTTCGAGGCCGACAACAGATGTCCGATCAGCGAAGAGGCGACGCGTTCATCAAACAGCACCGGAAAGGTTCCTGTGCGGGGTTTGACGGCCCCGGCGCGTTGCAATGCGCGCTCTGCCGCCAAGGCCCCGATCCCATCCGGCCCCGGCATATCGGCCGCGAAAATCCGCCCCTCAGCGGCCCAATCGCGCTCCATCGCGGTGCCTTCACCCGTAAAGGCCACTGCCGAGAGGGAATGAGACGTGCGGCCATAACCACCTGCAAAGCCGTTGGACGCGGCCAGATGCATCTTGCGCTGGGCATAAGCGGCCGAGGCCTCTACCTGCGTGATCCCCTTGACCGCCATTGCCGCATTTTCAACCGCGCGGGCCGATGCCTCCAGCATTTGTGCATCGGGTTCAGGCGCGGGATCTGTCATTTCATAGTCAGCCAAATTCCAATCGCGGGCGATCTGGCTTTCGTCGGCAAGTCCCACATGGGGGTCTGCCGGCGCTTCGCGCGCCATTGCCACGGCACGCTCGGCCAGTCGCGCAATGGTGGCGTCGGATATATCAGAGGCAGAGACACAGGCCTGACGGCCACCGATCAAGACCCGCAGCCCAATCTCGGTTCCCTCAGCGCGCTCGGCCTGTTCCAGCTTGCCCGCGCGAATGTCGATAGAGATGGAGGTCCCCTCCACCGCCAAGGCATCGGCCTGCTCCGCACCGGCGCGTTTGGCCGCCGTGATCAGGGCATCGGTCAGGCGGGAAAGGTCAGTCATGGCGTTGTCCTTTATGGGGCATGAAACGGAGGTAGTCCGTGAACCCCCGGGGCGCAAGGCATGACAAAGGCCCCCAAGCCGCGCCGGGGGCCTTTGTTCTTGAAACGGTCGCTTATTTCAGGCGCTGACCATTTGCGAAAAAGCCTTTGTCCTTGAATTCCAGCGTTGAATTCAGCACGTCCTGCCCTTCGCCCGGTTTGGCGAACATCGCCATCATCATCCGCGCACCCATCGCCTGATCTTGCGGGATCAGCCCCATGGACACCAGCTTGTCGAGCAGGCCATTGCCCCCTGCAAGCACCAGATCGATCTTTCCGGTCGGGGCTGGAACGCCGTCAAAGGTGGTCAGGTCCGAATTGTCAAAGGTGAATGACCCGGTGCCGCTCAGGTCTGCGCCGCCAACCTTTGCCCGCAACTCGGTTATTTCAAGGGAATGCAACTCTCCCGGAGGGGCGTCGCCCAAAGTCGCCATCGCTTTTTCATCCATCAAGTCATTGGCCAGCATTGCCGTACCCTTGGTGTCGATGATCAGCGTGGCCGGATCGCGCGGCAAGGCGGCTGTTGGATCGAACATCCCCCAGATTTCGTCCGAAATGCTCAGATCAACGATCCGCGTCAGGAAAGAGAAATCTGTTGGCGCCGAAGTCTTTGCGACGGGGATCAAGATGTCAAAGGACGCCTCGCCATAGGTGATCTTCAACTCGGGAAACGGGATCTGAGCGCCCGAGATCGCCATATTGACGCCCGTTCCCCCGGCACCATAGGACATGTTCTGGCCATTCAGACCAAAGTTGAAAAAGCCGGTCTCATTGGTGGCGGTGACTTTGGTTGGAACACCATTCTCGATCGCATCGATGGAAAAACTGCCCGCGCCATAGCTGAACTTGCCATCCGCCGCAAAACCATCGCGGAGCGCCTGAGCCATATTTTCCATGGCCGCGACCCCAAGAAAATCGCCGCTTTGTTCCATCCGCAAACCGGCAAGGTTGCCAGTCATATCAAGGCCTCCACTTTCGTTGTTCGCCTGAACCGAAAACGACAGCGTTTGCGCCTCGAGGTTTGACTCCAACGAACTGAGTCCGTCGACATCCGCGACCAGATAGTTGCCCTGCAATCCTGTCAGCGTGGCCGAAATATCGGCCAAGGTCTTCCCGCCCTCTATGGCCTTTGTGGCGATTCCGATCGAGGGGCCGTTGAAGACATAGGAGGTTTCGGTCGCACTGCCGCCCGCGATAAGTGTCAGGCCCGGCTGCGTGATGGTGATTGCCAGATCCTCTGTGCCACCGCTTTCATTCGGCATGGTCATGGTGATTGGATAGGTGTCAGACATTGTCACCTCCACCTTCCCGTCGCCAATATCGCGAAAGCGCACCTCATCCATCTTTCCGTTCAGCTTTGCACCATCTTGATCCATGCTGATCGACATGCCGCTGACCACCAGCGTATCGCCGTTGCGCGTCACCGAATCGGCCACAAGGGCCTGGCCATAGGTCGCGCTCAGCTTTTGCCAGTTTTGCCAGACCTCTTCAGGTGTGACCTGTGCCTGTGCAGAAACTGCATAAATGGCGGCCAGAACAGCGGTTGATCCCGCCAAACCCCACGATTTCATAACGAACTCCTTCAACGGAAAATTTGCTTGGCAGCATCCTCATCATGCTTTGAGAGCCGGTCAAGGCTTTCCGTTCGACCTGCGTGTCGATAACACAGACAGGTGTCTAGTGCGGAGGATGGCAGATGACCCAAAAAGTGGTGGCAATTACCGGCGCAAGCCGTGGCATTGGGGCGGCTGCGGCCAAGGTCTTTGCCAAAGCCGGTTGGCGCGTGGCGCTTTTGGCCCGGAGCGAAACCGATATCGCGGCCCTTGCGCAAGACATCGGGGCCGATGCGATGGCTTTGCCCTGCGATGTGTCGGATTGGGCTTCGGTCAACGCGGCTGTCCAAAGCATCGTCGCGCGGTTCGGCAGGCTGGATGCCTGGATCGGCAATGCCGGTGTGATCGAGCCGATTGCGCGGATCGAAGAGGTAGACCCTGCCCAATGGGGGCGGGCAATCGACATCAACCTCAAAGGTGTGCTTCATGGCATGCGGGCCGTTCTTCCAGTGATGAAGCGCCAAGGTGCGGGCACGATTATTACCGTCAGTTCCGGTGCCGCTCATAACCCTTTGGAAGGATGGAGCGCGTATTGTTCCGCCAAGGCCGGGGCCGCAATGCTGACCCGCGCCGCCCATCTGGAGGAAGGAGCCAACGGTTTGCGCATCATGGGGCTGTCACCCGGAACGGTGGCAACGGAAATGCAGGTGAAGATCAAGGCAAGCGGCGTCAACCCAATCAGCCAGCTTGATCCGACCGTGCATATCCCCGCCGACTGGCCGGCAAAATGCCTTTTGTGGATGTGCGGACCGGGGTCCGATGAATGGTTGGGCAAGGAAATCAGCCTGCGGGATGAAGGAATTCGCCGCAACATCGGAGTGATTGAATGATCAATGTTGAAGTCGAAGGGCGCATTCTGACGCTCACGGTAAACCGGACGGAAAAGGCGAATTCCCTCACGCGCCTTATGCTGGAAGAGATGGACGCCGCCGTCGCCCAAGCCGAGATGAAGGGCGTGCGGGCTGTGATCCTGACGGGGGCAGGGAATGTGTTTTCTGCCGGTGCCGATCTGGAAGATGCGCGGGCAGGCCTTGCCACAGACCCGGTCTGGGAACGCCTGTCGGCGCGCATTGCAAGTTTGCCCTGCCTGACGATTGCCGCCCTGAATGGCACCTTGGCAGGCGGTGCGATGGGGATGGCGCTGGCGTGCGACTTCCGTGTTTGTGTGCCGGGGGCCAAGTTCTTTTATCCGGTGATGAAGCTGGGTTTCCTGCCCCAACCGTCGGACCCACGCCGCCTTGCCGCCATCGTCGGCCCAGCCCGCGCCAAGATGCTGCTGATGGCTGGGGTGCGCATCGACGCGGAGGAAGCGTTGTCCTGGGGCCTTGTTGATCGGATCTACGCGCCCGAAACACTTTTGCCCGAGGCGCGCGCCCTCGCCGCTGATGCCGTGGGTGCCAGCGCCGACCACGTGGCCGCAATCAAGCGTTTTGTGCCCTGAGGCGCAAAGCCATAAGGAATCAGATCTTCCGAATCGTATCGCCTTGTTGGAGGGTGGGTGTCAGTTCAATCACCTCGCCTCCAACGATCCCCTTCGGGCGTTTTCCTCCGATGATTTCAGCTGCAGCGCGGCCGATTTCGAGGCGGCAGGCATCCATTGTGGCAAGTTTCCGGGGCAAACCGTCCAACAGTTCAACACCGTTGAACCCTGCCAAACCGACCTTGCCGGGAACGTCGATCCCGGCATCTAGGCAATAAAGCAAACCGCCCGCACCAATCATGTCATTCGAGTAATACAGAAAATCGACATCCGGCGTTCTGTTTAAAACGGCGGCGGTCATCTCGCGGCCCTTGAGCAGAGCAGAGCCGCCTGAATAGAATTCCCGGTCTGCCAACGTGACGCCCGCCTTTGCCAGAGCCTCTTCAAATCCGGCGAGGCGCTTTTTGGCGCGGTGGTCATTTGGCATCTGGGTGCCCAGAAAGGCAATCCGCCGATAGCCTGCCGCCAAAATGGCTTCGGCCATCTGCCTTCCGGCCCGAACGTGTGAAATGCCTACGGCGCTATCCACGGGTGTGCCGTCGATATCCATGATCTCGACAATCGGGATGCCCGCCTGTGCCAACATGGCTTGACTTGCCTCGGTGTGTTCCAGACCAGCAAGGATCACCCCCGAAGGGCGCCAGCTTAGCATTTCATACAAAACCGTCTCTTCCCGTTCCGGAGAGTAATTCGTAACGCCAACAACGGGTTGCAGCCCGGTGTCTTCCAGAACTTCCGAGATGCCGGTCAAAACTTCGGGGAAAACCATGTTGGACAGAGACGGGATGATGACCCCCACAAGGTTGACCCGCTGGCTGGCAAGGGCCCCTGCGATCTTGTTGGGCACATAGCCCAGGGCCCGTGCCGCCTCTAGCACACGCTCGCGCGTGGTTTCGGACACATCGCCACGATTGCGCAAAACCCGACTCACGGTCATTTCGCTGACGCCCGAGGCTTCGGAGACGTCCCGTAGGGTCAGTGTGCGGCGTGGATCAGCGGGAGGGGGTCTGTTCAAGGGTGGGGCCTTTTGCGCTAAGTCTTTTTTTCTTGTTAGCGCCAAAGCCACCCCTTGTCCAAGCCAAGTTTACTTGTTATGTTACCGCTAACGGCCATCCTTTTATCGGTGGTTGGCGATATCCAAAGCGTCCTGCAAGCTCTCAACCCAGACGCAATGGACCCAAAGGGGGAGTGGTGGGCCAAACTTCACTCCCCCTTTTCTTTTAGAGCATGACATCCCCGATACTTGCGTTCTTGGCCGTTTTTGCCCATGAAAGCTCTGTGGTCCCGTGGCTCAACTGGATAGAGCAGCCCCCTCCTAAGGGGCAGGTTGCAGGTTCGAATCCTGCCGGGGTCACCAGAAAACCCAGTAAATTATGGCGTTTTGTCAGGGGCTTGCAAAGGCGGTTGCAGAAACGCACGTTTGATTCCCGAGGAAATCTGGGGCGGCAGGCTGGATTTCTGTACAAAACCTGTACAAGTTGACGCCGGTTTCGGACATGGCGAGGCCCTGCAATGAGTTGGCGCGTCGCGAATGAATGCGCCGACCGCCGCTTCGGCAGCGCCGCGCGCAAGCAGATCATCATGTTCCTGGCCGACAAGGCGAGCGATGACGGCTCGGGCATCTGGTGCTCCAAAGGCACGATCCAGCGGCACACCGAGCTGGGCGAAAGCACCGTGAAGCGAACGATCAGCGATTTCCTGAAAGAGGGCATCCTGATCGAGACCGGACGCCGCCCCTGCAAGAACGGATTTACCGTGATCTACCGCATCGTGTTGGCCCGCGTGATGACGCTGGAATCGATGTCGGAACCCGATGATGGGACGGGGTCCACAGTGGACGGGGTACGGGGTCCAGGGTGGACCCCAAACCACCCTAAAACCATCCATAAACCACCTACGCGCAAGCGTGCGGAAGCGGTGGCGGCGGTGGAGGATGAAAGATTTGAGAAGATCTGGACGGCCTACCCGAGGGATCGCCGGCGTGGCAAAGCTGCGTGCCTTGCCCGGATCGCAGAGGCCGTGAAGGAGGGGATAGACTCCGACGACCTGCTGCGCGCCGTGCAGGACTACGCCACCGAGAGCGAGGGGTTTACCCGGTCAAAGGTCTGTTTCTCGGATAATTGGTTCGCTGACCGTCGCTGGCAAAGGTTCCTTGAGGCGATGGCCGAGGAGCGGCAGACGCAGACTGCCCTCGCAGCCGACCACCACGCACGGCTGGCCGCGTGGGTGCGCGACCGCAGCCCGATGTGCAAACACATCACCGCCCCGCAGGTCACAGCGCTGGTAGCGGCCGGGCTGGTGACCGATGGCCAGCTGCGCGCGGCGGGGCTCGCGGCATGAGTGGCGCGTTCTGTGTAGGTTGCATCGCGCATCGCGTCTCGCGTCCTTTGCGCCGTGCAGTTTGTACCGCGCATCGCGTCCTTTGCACCCCGTCTCGTGCTCCGGGTTTCAAGCATCGCGTTTCCCGCATCACGTCCCCTGCATCCCGCCTCAACTCGCAAAATCATCGAAATTGAATCCAAGCCTCTGATCCGCCTCCGCTAACGCTGAGAGGCGGGAAGCTTGGATGAAGTTGGCAAGAAATAGGAACGTAAACTTCACATGCGCCACCATCGCAAACTGACCGACGAAGAACGCCGCCAGATCGTCAAGGCGCGCGCCGGGGGCACCCCTGCGGCTCTGCTGGCCCACCGGTTCGGCGTCTCGACCCGGACGATCTACAACACGCTGAGCCGGGCCGACGGCGCGCGCCCTGGCCCGACAACGACGATCAGCATGCGCCTGAGCGCGCGCCAGCTTGCGGCGCTTCAGGCCGCGCTGGCACGTCGCGGCATCACCGACCAACCCGCCGCCCTGCGCCGCCTAATGGGTTCGGCCGACATCCTGCTGCGTCCGGCAGACGCAGTCGTTCTCGACCATCTGCAAGCCTGGGGCACACAGGTCGCGACGGATGGTGCCGCAGTCAACCACATCGCCCGCAAGCTTAACGAGGCGAAGCTGCGCGGCCGCCCGATCCCGTTCACGGATGACGACATGACCACGATCCGCACCTTCGCGGGGGGCTTGGTCGAATTTGCCGAGGAGTTCCGAATCTTGTGGGAGGCACAGCAGGCCGCGATGACGCGCGAGGTCGACAAGGCGCTGGCAGGGTTGGATGCAAAGGTACCGGAGCCCTAAAGTAGGTCCTGCATCTGCCCCGCCCGCTGCATCGCATCGTTTGCGATCGGTTCGCTGACCGCCTCCGGGACCTGATCGCCCACCGCCAGAAGCGTGCGCTCCAGCGCAGGGCCCAGCCGATCCGTCATGTCCTGCAACAGCTCCAAAGCGCGGCCCTTGGGCAGGCCTACAGCGCGCCCCTCGGCCTCGAAGTGGCGTGGCACGATCTCGTCGATGCCGTAATGGCCATCGATCGACATGGCGAGGCGGTAGCGCTTCCGCTGCAAGCGTCCGGCGCGCACGACTGGGGCAATGCTCAAGATGTCATAGAGCGGTGCGAGCCTGAACCGTCCGCGACGCCCAAGACGCAGGCTGAAATTCTTGGCATGCCCATCCGACGCGCCGATCAGGAAAAAGAGTATCTGCGCCTGAAAGAACGTCTCCCGATCTTCTATCGGCGTATCGGATTCTCGCAGAAGCTCCATGATCTCCGCGATGCCGGGGCCACCAAGCTTCTGGTATTTCATCGCCGAGGGGTAGCCCAACGACTGGCAAATGTCTTCCTGCGGCAAGCGTTTCAGGGTGTCGCCCTGCCAGACCCGGTCGAACCGTTCAACCGACAGCACCACCTGCCCCGGAAGGGTGACCTTCTCGACATGCGCGGCAGGCAGCCCGATTTCGTGGGCCAGTGCCATGCAGAACAATTCGTTCTCGACACTGTCGCTCAGGTCAATCTGATCCGGGCCGGGCAGGATGCCCATCGGCGTCTTGAAGATATGGCTGGTCGGCGTGATGCCGCGCGGCTTGGCCCATTGTCCGTCGATACGCAGATAGGCCGTCTTCTCCTGCGCGCCTGCGATGGAAATCCGGAAATCCTCATCTTCACCGAGGGCGAGCGGCGCGGCGGCGAGGTTTTTCAGGTCGGCGACCATCTCCTCTTCCGAAATGACGCGATAGTGCATGTCCTGCTCGGACGGTGCCTCGTCCACTGGCAGGAATTGCAGCGCGCCGACACAGTCGCGCCCCAGCACAGACAACAGAGAGAACATATCCTTGCCCTGCGCCCCGACGCGCGCGGCGATCTTTTCGCGCAGCTCGCCTTCGGCATCGGGCAAGAGGTTGTCGAAGGCGGCGACAACCGGATCGCCCTGCCATTTGAGCTTGGACAGCGGCAGGGCGCTGGCAACCGGAAAAGCGGCTTCGGATGCGAGCCAGCCAGGATCATAGGTGAATGCGATGGCGCCATCCGTTGCGCGGGTCAGCGTGCCCACCCTCGCCCTTTCATGCCAGACGGCTGTCTTGCTTTGGCGTGTGCGGCGACCAGCACGGGCGATCCGTGCCATTTTAGTGCTGCCCCGGGTCGGCTATACGATCCGTCGCGGACAGTTCTGCACCAAGGGCCTCAAGAAGGCGCAGGTAGACATCGAGGCTGACGGACACGACTCCGTTTTCGATGTCGGAAATGGTGGATTGGGCGGTGCCTGTCATCTCGCCAAGCTGCATCTGGCTGATCTTGTGCGCCGCTCGCCGCGCCCGCAGCACGGCCCCAGCCTGTCGGAGGCTTCGAATAGGGTATGCGGGCAAGGTGTCCATGGCACTTTAATAGCCCAGCGGCGATATTTTGTCAATATAGTACAGGGCCTATAAAACTACAAAATAGTCCCTAAGCTATAGAAATCAGGTCGAGGGCTTGCGCCCTAAATTCATGGTTCCTGCAGCGTTCCGCTGAGAGACCAACGTCACAAAGGGCGGAAAGCTGCAGTACGTGCGAATGGCCGGTTAAGGGAAAATTCCTCTAAATTAGGCGTCGATCCAGAATTTTTCTTCCCGATCCTGAAACTCTGTGTAGCGGTATTGCCGTGTGCCTGACTTCACGCTGCACCATACAGCGGCCTTGAGAGAATTTCGTTCGCAAAAAGCCTCGATGAAATCACGTTTCACAGTGGTCTTGTAACCAACTAGATTATGCGCTTCACGAGAACAGGCGGGCTCCCAATCGCTATACCAGTGCTCCCAGAAGCCGATAGGTGATCCACCAACCTGCATCTCTATTCCGCATTCAAGGCAGACAACCTCCGATCGTGGCTGATCCGCGTGAGGCGAAGGTAGGTGCACATGCGGAACGAGGTCCACCAAAGCGCGCCCAACATCAAGCGCCATGGCATTGCCGCAAAGCCTTCTTGGTTTTGGTTTGAAACCGATATCTGGACTGGAATAGAAGCCGCCTTCGTAGCGAGCAGGGTTAGCCAGAAAAGAGCATCGACAATCATCAGGCTCATCTGAACTTGCTAATGCAGCGGCGCTGCCGGTTACAACATCAAACTCGACCACCGCATAGCCGGTTTCGCCCACCTCGACGGCGCGTAGAGCCGTGAGCATTTGACCCGGAGCGGCACTTGAAGAAGCCGCAGCCCAAATGGATGATGCCACCGACTTGGGGTCACGCTCGCCGAGCAGAATGCCATCCGACCATCCGGGTCGCTCCACTGGCGCAACCCCGGCGAGGCCGCGATTCAAAGTTAGAGCCGCACGCGAATGTTGCTCGGCTATAGAATGAGGAAGCCCCCATTCGGAAGCGGCAAAGGAGAGCGTCCGCAAATATGCCGAAACGTAGGTCTCACGATCAGCGAAGTCGAACTGCCCGGTTATCTCGCGGTTGCCCTGGAAGAAGTAGGAAGGATTGCCCTGACTCCGAAACTCCCCTGCTTGGAGCCACTCCCACTCATGTTGCCATCGCTTACAGAAGGGCAGTCCCGATTGTTCCTCCAGATGAGAAAGGTGAGAATGAAACATCTGCGGCACACCATTGAAGGCCGAAAACGAACGGCGCACTGCCTCCGGCAATTCCGCTCTCTTTGGGGGAGCGTAAGCGTATCTGAATGGAAAGAGCCTATCGGCTTGGGTAAAGTTTGCCTTCACAAGCCAGTCAGATAGGTGTGACGCGGCATTCACGGAGTTCCGCACCTCATCAAACGCGAAATGGGCTCCCAAGTTAAATGCCTCAATGATATTGAGGCCAAGGATTACCTCACTTTCAAACTTCTTTTGGCTGATCCACTCCAGCAGGCGGTCGGCGGCATTGTGATCACCAGCCCTGATCAGCTCCGCTAGAGCTCTCGCGGCTTCCAATCGAACACGGGGGACAGGCCAAAGAAGCCGAGTCAGCAGGATATCTATTGAATGCACCGCTATGACCATGAAGGTTTATCCAGTGGCTGCTGCGCAACTTCCTCCATGAAAGCGTCGACTAGCGCTTTGGTATGGGCTTTGGCGAGTTCAAGCTCGCCTATCTGGATGAGGAAATAGATGAGCCGCGTGAAGCCGATCACCAATCCGTTTCTACTCTCTCGAAGGTTGAGCGCGGGTTTGCTGGTCTCGCGGACAAAGTCCTTCCAACGCGCCCTGTAGTCGCGAGCGACAAGCCCAAGCCGAGCTTCCGCCTCGTCCTTGCTTGTGAAATATTTTTGCCAGCCATAGCGCGCGATGTGGGCGCGCACCAACCACTTGAATGCTTCGCTGCGACCTTGAAGCTTCGCCGCCATTTCAGCCGCGGTATCGAGGCCGCTTTCGATTTCTAGGTTAAGTCGTGGTTCGGACAGCCCAACCTCCAAATCAGCCAGCGCCGCTACACCCCGTCCCTTAGCATTCCAATAATTAAGCCATTCAGTGACGGTCGATCTAGAGCTATCGTAAAGATTCAGGCGTCTACGCTCAGCAATCAACTCCGAAAGCTTTCCTGGGGGGAAATCGTCAGGTTTAGGAGCTTCTGCATTTTCCTTTTCCGAATCCTGATGACTCTCGGTGGCGTATCGATCTGCCTTACGAGCGTGTTCGAAGTTGGGCCCGACTTTGTGGCGGAGAGTCTTCGCGATGTCCAACGCTAGGTTGGCTTTCTCAACGGCGATCCGTTCGCTAGGCATGATGAAAGTGGAAAAAAGTGCAGCGCCTTCGACGCTCTGGGCCAAAGGGAGCGAGGGAAGCTCCTTGTACAAACCTTCGGCATAGTGCCAGTCCTCAGCCCTGATTAGATCGTTCAGCATGGGCGCGATGCGTTCAGGATAATGCCTTGCAACAGCAGTGTAATATTCGCTACGGATATGGTTCGTTCCATCACCGTCGGTATAGTCGGTGATGCGGTGAAACGCGCCAGCTAGAGCCAAGAGGGTTTGCTTGGCGTCCTGATCCCCAGCTTCGATCATCATTCCCAACGCGGTAAGCACATCGTCTGCAAAAGCATCCTTCCGCCAGCCATACCCAAATAAACAATCCACAGCATGTCTCAATGCCTGGGCTGCGAGCTGAAGTTTGTTGTGGTCGTGCGCAGCAAGAGCCAGCTTGCCGAAGGTAGCAGCTCGCTCGTTGAACACAGTCACGGACTGCCTGAGTTCGTCCATGTAAGTCGCAATGAACCTCTCAGCGCTAGCTGGGTCATGCAATGATACCCGGCGTGTTGTGAGCTTTTCCAGCCAAAGTTCGTCTAGCCAGAAAGGCGATGTCCGCGCCTTAGAAAGGGCAATATCGTCGATCTGATATGCAGCATCTAGCCCTCGGCCGATGAGGCAGAGGTCGAAAGCGGCGTCGATAAGCGCAAGGCGCACCGCAATGAAACAGCGTTGAGCGTCGTAACCTCGCTCGTGGCAAGGTTGCCCATCATACCAACTAAACACGTCACCGAGAGTTGGCCAATGCCTTGCGTTAGCCCAGTGTGCGGCGATGCGTCGTGCGAGTTTTTCAAAGGCACGTACTGCGCCCGCGAGCCAGCTTTCCGATGCATGATCCGGGATCTTTACCCAGCTTTCTGTTGGCTTTCCCGCCAGAGCAGCCGCTAGTGCGGACATGAAATTATTGTAAACGATCCCTCGGATATTCGTCTGGTGACGATCTTCCGGGCCGTCAGCGCCCGCGAAAAGTGCTGACAGGTTTTTGCCTGAGCTGCTGCCTTTTACCGCGTCGCCCTTGGCAATCCCCAAGCAGCGAATAGCGGGGTGCTTTCCTGCCATTAACGGAGTTTGGCTCGCAGGTGAGAGCCCTTCGAGACATAGGCAAACGAACAGTTCCTGGTCGAATTCGCCCCCCGTGAAGCTCTTGCCCGCTTGGAAGACGGAACTAACATTTCCGACAAGGCGCGCGCTTTGAGCGAAAGCGGCAACGATAGGGTCCGCTTGACCAGAACCGCGCGCGAAACGCAGCACCCGAGCAACCTCGTTCTTCTTGCTTGTAGCAACGACAGAAACCACAGCCCGAGCAAGTTCGCCTTGCTGGTCATTGCTGATATATTCGTTGTGACGGTTCTGGGTGATGCGTCCGTTAAGCTCCTCAACAGCTCGGTCGACAAGCGCATCTCGCTGACTCTCATCGGTCATCTGGACGAGCGCCGGGATTAGCGAGGGAGGCAAGTTACCCAAGTCGGCGCGAAGGACGGCCGGGACAAAAATGTCGCCACTTAAAGCGGCGGCAACATACCAAACTTGGGCTAGTTCATCGTGCTGCAGCTCATCGGCATTTATCGCACGAATCTTTACAAGTCGGTGACGCGCGACGCTTGCCAAATCAAATACTTCGAAAGCGGCCTGTTCGGCATGATTCAATACATTGATCAAGCGGTCGATCGGGTACCCCGCAGTGACGAAGGACAACGCCCACTCACGGGAAGGTCCCTTGATTAGGTTCTGTGCGTTCCCGCGTGTTGCCTGAGTGATCCATAGCCACGCCTCTCGCCAGTAGGGAGGCGCTTCTGTTTCCAGCCATGCCAAAGTCGGCGCGCTGTTGGCCATGAAAGTTGAATGGTGAATGGGATCATTTCGAAGAAAGGCGAACAAGCTGCCGTGAAATGGGCGCACTTCCATCTCTCGAAAGTCGAGGAGATGACCGATCTCCGCCAGCCCCAAGATGCTCTGATCGTCCACGCCGAAGCAGTTGTTGAGAGCAAATGGCGGCGGACTGAAGTCGAGACCAGCTAGGACGTGCAGAATTGCCTTCCCGCGTGGAGAAAGCTGCAACATAAACCCTGCGTAGTAATCCCGGATGTCTCCACTGGGGCAGGCCGGCTGCGCTCGAACTAGGTCTGGCGTCACTTCATTGCCGACACGGGCAACGGCCTCGAATGAATAAATCATATGCAGAGGCAAGCCTTTGGAGATGTCGAAGAAAGCATCAGAAACCGCAGCGAGCGCTTTCGCTTTCGATTGGTGAGGCCAGTGGAAGAGATTTAGCCTTCCAGCGCGGTGTTGTGATGCAATCCAGCCTTCAACAGCAGCGCGGTTCATGAGAGGAAGTTCGACCCAGCCTTCCATCGGCGCTGCAACCAGCATCCTTGTTGGGAGGTGCTTTTCCGCAATCTTCTGCGTCCCAACTACCAGATGGGTACCCGGTACGACGGGGATAAGCGCGTTAAAGAGTTCTTCGGCGTGCTCGCGATCATGGCCTTCTCGCCAGACGTGATCGAGTCCGTCGATGATCACGATAAGGCGCCTTCCTTCCGCGACGACTTTCTGGGCCGCCTGTTCGATCGTTTCGCCCAAAGTACTATGCTTCCGCACTCTCAAGTCAGGCATCGCATCTTGAAGTTGGGCTTCTAGCGAACGTGCAATAGCTTGGACGTGGAACCTTCCCTCAGATCTGTCATCGAGGCTAAGGAAGTAGTGGTGCCGTATACACACAACCTTTTTAGCATCGAGTTTCGACTTAAAGTGGCTGAGAAAAGTACTTTTCCCACGCCCTGGAGGGGCCCAAAGAACCGTGACGCCATCGTCATTGAGTACCCGCGAAAAGAAATCGTCGGAAAAGCTCTTGTCCGGCACGCGGTAGTCTTCTGGCACCGTGAAATCTTGGGGAAGGGGCCTGGCTCTTTCGGGGGAAAAAGCTTGCTGGAGATGGACATAGCGAATACGCCCGTCAGGGCCAGGCCGATTTTTTTGGGTCGCCCAAAGTTGGAGCTGTTTCTGGAATAAAGCCCAGCCAGCGCTGTCCGTGTCAGATGCTATACGCGCCCAGAGAGTAGCTTCAAGATCCTCAAGTATGGGCTGAGAGTGAATGAAGTCAAAGTTTTTAAAGAACTTTTGAGCGGCCGCAGCCGATCCAAGCTGTGCAATAATCCTCGTGAGAATTGGCAAAGGGATTTTTGAATAATTTACGCGGCTGCCCTTCAAAGATTTAGAAAATTCCGAATCCGGTTTTCGATCCGTCATCAGACGAGCATTCGCCAGAAAACCATCATCCAAAATCTTCAAGACCGGCACAGCCCAGTGCTGAAGAAAAGACTTTCCTTTGGGCTTCGCGCCTAAGAGCCATTCCCAATCAAGGGCTGTCTTTAGGTTTTCCGGATCGACAGCAAATTTGACTTGTGTGACTTCAAACCGCCCGTCAGCTAGGCACGCAACCACGTCATCTACGGCCCGGAATGACGGGTCGGATGCTTCTACCTGCACCCACGAATATTTTTTGGGGTTACGATAGAAGTCAAGCAGTGTCTCTGCGGCAACCAAGTCCTGGTACTCGAAGCCAACTCTTGTGATTGCGGTTGGTTTGTAGTTGTGACCCATGCCTCGTGCCCTCTGAGCTGGGTCTTGTTCCATCGCCCAGCATATTTGACTAATTGCATAGATCTCGCCCACTCTCCAAGAGAATAGGCTTTTCTGTTGCATGTGGCCCTAGGCCTAAGACCAGTCATCTGCTGCATCTTTCACGATTGACTGGTATCGGCCGGTGGCGCCACATGTGAACTGCAAAAGCCAGTCGGTTTGCCCCAGCTATTCCGCAGCAAACAGCGTAGGCACGCCGGAAACATCCACTTCCCGAGATGCGTGCCAAGCGTCATAGGCACCTTGCATCCTGATCCAGAAAAGGGGCTCGTTCCCGAACAGCTTTGCCAGGCGCACGGCGACCTCTGGGCTAACCGGTTTGCGCTCCGCCAAGACGTCGTGCAGATGTTGGCGCGAGATACCCAGCATCCGCGCGATCTCTGCCTTGGATTTGCCGGTCTCGGGGATCACGTCCTCCCGGAGCAATTCGCCCGGATGCGTCGGGCAGCGGTCGGGGTTGCGGCTCATGCGTGCCTCCTAATGGTATTGCTCGAAATCCAGCACATAGGCATCGCCATCTCTGAACTCGAACGTAATGCACCAAGGCCCGTTTACATGGACCGTGTAACGCGTCGGGTTGTGACCTCGCAGTGCATGAAAGTCGAAACCGGGAAGGTTCATGTCCTCGGGCGCGGTGGCGGCGTCAAGGGCGTCGAGCCGCCGCAGGATGCGCTTGTGAAACCGTGCGTCGATCTTGGACTTCCCCGTTTCCCAGAGGGCCTTCAGCTGCTTATTCGTGAACGTCTTTATCATCTCAGTATGTAGTTTATTTGCTTACACATGTCAAGCAATAGCTTACACATTGCGGACCAGAAGGAAGGTTTCAAAGTTAGCGTTTTCAAGGAACGCGGAGCTTTCGGCCTTATGCCGCGCGATAAACTTATCGGCCAAAACAGTGCCGCCGAGGATGGCAAAGCCCGGGAGCCACCATAGGAACGTGGTGACAGACGGTGTTGTTGAAAGGAACGCAATTAGCATTGGCCCAATCAGGAAGGGCATAGCGACGAGCGCCAACCAGCGAAGTGGTTTAAGCTTCCGTTCCGCGTCGCGGGCAATGATCTCATGCATCTCGCGTAGGTCACGTTCCCAAACCAGATACTCGTCTTCGATCTGGCCATGCAGGTAGTGCCCGCATCTGCAATATGGACGGGACAGATACTCGGACTGGCCACAGGCTGCGCAGCAGATCGAATTCTGGCACCCGGGCTCTGGGCGCAGGGCCTGCGGCGTGCGCTTAGCGTCATCCGTCCGGGCAGACCGCACGCTTCCCAGCAGCCGTTCGACATCTCGACTGAACCGCACCTTGCGCGGCTTCAGCCTTCTCACTTCTTCCGGAAATTCGTCGTCGAACATCAGCTCACCAGCCTTAGAATACTGTCGATTCTTGTTGTGTCCGGCCCCTCACTTTCAGGGCTTAGGGCGTCAGCGTTCAGGGCCTCATCGAACAGAAACTCGATGGCGTCCCACTTCTTTTCGGGGGTTATGGTCAGGCCGCGCTCGATGATCCGATGCTCGACCGCGATACCGATCTTGCGGTAGGCAACAGCGGCCTCTTCATGGTGACGGCTCTTTCCGGTCTCCGTGTCACCCTCCAACATCCAGAGAGGGTCCACGTCGAACTCTTCATAGATCACCAACAGCAGCTGGGCCGTCAGGTCCCGCTGGCCACGTTCGTAGTTCTGATAGGCGCTCCGACTGATGCCAAGGCGCTGCGACATCTCCTCTTGGGAGAGCCGCGCCGTGTTTCTGACGGCAGCAAGGCGGTTTCCAAGGCCAACAATAGCCATGTGCAACTTTCGTTTGTATTTGTGTTGACCTCATTTGTAATCATATCTATCTGATAGTGACACGAACGATGGCGACACGCGTGATTCATCAAAGATCAGCGTAGTTTTGTTTCTTTCTGAACGCAAAACGAAATCTATCGCCTTGTTTTGTGAGCAGAACAGAAGGGCGCGAAGCATGACCAAACTTCTCGAAACACCCAAGGAACTGGCGGACCGGGTGGGCATTCCGGTGACCAACATCCGCTACCTGATCCGCGAAGATATGCTGGATCACATCTACACGGCCCCCGGCAAACGCAATCCGAAGATCCCGAGCGGGGCCTGGGAGAAGTATGTCTCGCAGTTCACCGTCACGGCTGAACGCAAGACTGCCCGTAGCGGTCGGAAGGGGTGAGGGGATGATGAACACCGAACACGCGGAGCAGTCCCAGATCCTGACCATCGGCAAGACTCCTGCACAGTGGGTCGAGATCATGGCCACACACGGTATCGAGATTTCAGAGCGGACGCTGCGCGAGAAGGCCAACGACACCGGCGCCTTCTTCCGGCTGGGGCGCACGATGCTGATCACGCCCGCCCAAATTGACACCATCTTCGAGGAAGGACAGGCATGCCGCTCGAAATTTACAAGCGTGGCTCCGTCTTCTGGGTCAAGGGCTGGGTCGAATACAATGGCAGGCCGATCGCCGGTCCATACCGCCAAAGCACGCGAGCGACTACTGAAGCTGGCGCGCGGGACTGGATAAACGACGAAACGCAGCTGCAGATCCGCAGGCACCTTGTCGGGGAAGAGCACAGCTTGCGGTTCGCGGATGCTGTCAATTTCTACCCGGCAACGCCCAACGATGCGAGGCAGCTTCTGCCGATCCTCGATCAGATCGGGGATATGCCGCTGGGGGCCATCACCGGGGCGCTGCTGAAAAGCCTTGGCCCCAAGATGAAGCCGAGAGGCTGCACCGATACCTGGTGGCGCGAGATCGTGACCCCGGCGCGGGCGGTCATCAACCATGCGCATGAGCACAAAGGAACGCCGCATCTGACGGTCAAGCGCTATGACAAGTTCGAGCGGATCGCGCAGGACGAGCGGCGCGGCAAAACCAGCCGGATCGAACGCACCCCTGCAACCCGCACTTGGATCGAGGCGTTCTGTGCCGCCGCCGACCCTTATAACGCCGCGATGCTACGGTTCATGTTCGAAACGGCAGCGCGGATCGATCAGGCGGTATCCATTGAACCGCGCGATCTGAGGCCAGCCACATGCGAGGTCAAGATCAAGGCCCAGAAAGGCCACCCCGAGGGTTGGATCACCGTTTCGCCGCAGATGATGGCAGAGTTGATAGCGCTGAAGCCCAAGCGGCCCAAGAACCTCAAGACCGGGAGGCTCCTGTCACCGCGCGTCTTCGGCTATGGCAGCCCGACCGGCTACAACAACCGCTGGAAGACCATCTGCAAAGACGCGGGCATCCCGTATCTATCCGCGCACCGCGCAGGACGACACAGCTTTTATACCGAACTGGTGGTGCGCCAAGGCGTCGATCCGGTCACCGCGGCTAAGGCGGGACGGTGGTCAGACGCCACTTTGCCGATGCGGATTTACGCCCATGCAGAGACTGACGAGGCCGATGTCAGGGAGCGGTTTCGTACAAACTATGTACAGCCGACCCCTGACGAAAAGCCCAAGCACAAGAAAACAAATAAAGATCAGGAAAATGAATGAATCCCTCCTAAGGGGCAGGTTACAGGTTCAAGTCCTGTCGGGATCACCAACCCCTTCCTCACATCATAGCGATTGATGCCAGTGTCTGGCGTCAGTGCATCTTGCGTCTGACATCTGTACATCCAGTGTCTGGTGTCTGCACATGCAAAAATCCCACCCAAGAGGGGTGGTTTTTTTGACAACATTTAGATGAAGTGGTGAGCCGGACGGGATTCGAACCCATGACCCGCTGATTAAAAGTCAGCTGCTCTACCAACTGAGCTACCGGCCCACAACGAGGGCGGTGATTACGGGCAAGGGCGGATGGGGTCAAGGGCAAAAAAGGTAGCCCTCTGGCAAATTTATCTGCGAGAGCGTATATCGCCCGCCATGACGATGAACAAATCCACACAGACTGCCATAAATGGCCTGCGCTTCATGAAAATGCATGGCGCTGGTAATGACTTCGTTGTCATCGACTCGCGCGGTCTTGCGGGTGCTGTTGTCACGCCTGCGCTGGCCCTTGCGCTGGGCGATCGTAACCGCGGTGTTGGGTTTGACCAATTGGCAGAGATTCGCGATGGCGATGGTGCCGATTTCACCCTCGATTTCTGGAACAACGACGGCACCCGTGCGGGAGCCTGCGGCAACGCCACCCGCTGCGTGTCGGATTACGTGATGGCGGGCCTTGGGCTGGATGCGGTGCGGCTGACCACCTCGCGGGGTGGATTGGCGGCTGTGCGGCTGCCCGATGGCCGTGTCAGCGTGAATATGGGCGCGCCACAGCTGGATTGGGCCGAGGTGCCGCTGGCGCATGCGTTGGATACGTTGCACCTGCCCTTGCCCGGCGATCCGGCGGCTGTGGGCATGGGCAATCCGCATTGCGTGTTTTTTGTGGCGGATGCCGAGGCGATTGATCTGCCGGGTCTTGGCCCCCGGTTTGAACATGACCCGCTATATCCCCAACGCACCAATGTTGAATTCGCCAGCCTGACTGGGCCGGATCGCTTTCGCATGCGGGTATGGGAGCGCGGGGCGGGGATCACCCTTGCCTGCGGCTCGGGTGCCTGTGCCACGGCGGTTGCAGCCCATCTGCGGGGCCTGACCGGGCGGCGGGTCACGCTTGATCTGGATGGTGGCGTGCTGGAGATTGACTGGCGCGACGATGGCGTTTGGATGACAGGCCCCACGGCGCATGTCTTTGACGGCTGGCTGACGCCCGAATTTCTGGCGGCCCATCCATGAACGCGCCCGTTTTCGCAACACTTGGCTGCCGCCTCAACGCCTATGAGACGGAGGCGATGAAAGAACTGGCCGAGGGTGCGGGCCTGTCGAACGCGGTGATCGTGAACACCTGCGCCGTGACGGCCGAGGCTGTGCGCAAGGCCAAGCAAGAAATCCGCCGCCTGTCGCGCGAAAACCCCGGTGCGCCCATCATCGTGACAGGCTGCGCCGCGCAGACAGAACCCGAGACTTTTGCCGCTATGGCCGAGGTAACGCGGGTGATCGGCAACCATGAAAAGATGCAGGCCGAAACGTGGTCTGGGCTCGCCGTGCCTGATCTGATCGGCAGCACCGAAAAGGTGCAGGTCGATGACATCATGTCGGTGCGCGAAACAGCAGGCCATCTGATCGACGGGTTCGGTCGCCACCGCGCCTATGTTCAGGTGCAAAATGGCTGCGATCACCGCTGCACCTTTTGCATCATCCCTTACGGTCGTGGCAACTCGCGCTCGGTTCCGGCAGGGGTGGTGGTGGAGCAGATCAAGCGCCTTGTGGACAAGGGGTTTCTGGAGGTTGTGCTGACCGGGGTTGATCTGACCTCATGGGGCGCAGATTTGCCCGGCGAGCCGCGTCTTGGCGATCTGGTGATGCGCATCTTGCGGTTGGTGCCAGACCTGCCCCGGCTGCGGATCAGCTCCATCGATTCGATCGAGGCGGATGACAATCTGATGTTGGCCATCGCCACCGAACCGCGTCTGATGCCGCATCTGCACCTGTCGCTTCAGGCGGGCGATGACATGATCCTGAAACGGATGAAGCGCCGGCATTTGCGCGATGATGCGATTGCCTTTTGCCAAGAGGCGCGTCGCCTGCGCCCTGATATTGTCTTTGGTGCCGATATCATCGCAGGGTTTCCGACCGAAACCGAAGAGATGTTTGCCAACAGCATAAGGTTGATCACCGATTGCGATCTGACCTTTCTGCACGTCTTCCCCTTTAGCCCGCGCAAGGGCACGCCTGCCGCACGGATGCCGCAACTCAAGGGCCCCGAGATCAAATCCCGCGCCGCCCGGCTGCGCGCCGAGGGTGACGCGGCCCTTGTCCGTCATCTGGCCGCTCAGGAGGGTGTGACACATCAGATCCTGATGGAAAGTGCCCGCATGGGCCGCACGGCACAATTCACAGAAGTGGATTTCGCCGCCGATCAGCCCGAGGGGCAGATTGTGTCCGCCCGCATCACCGGGCGCAATGAAACGCGATTGAAAGCCTAACGCGGCAGCGGATTAAGCGCCTTGTTGTAGGCGTGCCAGTCCGTAATGTCGGGATAGAACGCCTTGCGCCATGCCCGCACACGCGGGTTCATGACGCGCTTCCACAGTGTTGGCACCATCGCGATCATCGTCATGACCGGATAGCCATAGGGCAGTTGCGGAGCCTCTGCCGCGCTATAGGTCTGTAGCAACGGAAAGCGGCGATCCGGCTTGTAGTGGTGGTCCGAGTGGCGCTGCAGATTGATCAGCAACCAGTTTGACGCCCGATGGGCTGCGTTCCACGAATGGCGCGGCAGGACGTGTTCGTACTTGCCGCCACCCAGATGCCGGCGGGTCAGGCCGTAATGCTCGATATAATTGACCAGCTCCAACTGCCAGATGGCAATGAAGGCCTGAAACAAGAACAGCCCAAGCCCCATCCAACCGCCAAGCGCATAGGCAAGGACCAGCATCGCCCCTTGCAAGGCGGCATAGCGCCAATAAGGGTTTGCTCGGTGATACCAAGGGCGCGATTTGCGGGCCAGCATCGCCACCTCGGCCCGCCATGCCGATACATGGCATTGCCGCAAGACGCGGGGGAAAAACCTGTGAAAACCTTCGTTATAGCGTGCCGAGACAGGATCGCGCGGGGTCGCGACATACAGGTGATGAACCCGCAGATGCTCGGACCGGAAATGGCTGTAAAGCACGGTCGCCAACAGAAGGTCCGCGCACCATCGCTCCACTTTTGATTTCTGGTGCATCAATTCGTGGCTGTAGTTGATCCCGATCGTGCCAGACACCACACCCATGCCGAAAAACAACGTGATCTTCTCGGCCATGCCCAGATCATTGGCGCGGGGCACAAACCACAGCATCCCGCACAAAAGCAAAAACTGTAGGGGAAACCAGATCTGCGTCAGCAAGGTATGCAGGAAAATGTCGTCTTCATCCGTCTCGGGGTTGGCGTTGGCTGTGTTCAGCCCGCCAATGGCATCCAAAAGTGAAAACAAGCCCCACGAATAAAGTGGAAGCAAAGCTGTAGCCCACCCGCCCACGCCCACGCCAATCAACGCCACGGGCATCATCCCCAGCGACAGCCAAAACGGCAAAGCGCTGCCAACGGCGGCATAGGGCGTCTGTGTTGCGGTCGTCATGAACTTCCTTGGGCTGTTTGCAAAACAATAGCCAATGTCCATAACGGATCAACGCGTCAAAATTACGGATGACGCAAGGTCATAGGCCTTTCGCATGACGGTTGGAAGATCCGCGGGCCGAAACTGCCGATGCGGAACAAAGGTGCCTCGGCTTGGCTGGGCATCCTCTGGTGCTTTGGCCAAATGAACATCAAGAATCAGGTGGAAATGGGTAAAGGTGTGGCGCACCTCGGCCACCCTTTCCCATGCAAGGGGCAGCGGGGCTTGCCCACCCGCACCATCCCAGCCATCACCGGGAAAGCCCAGCATCCCGCCCAAAAGGCCACGTTCGGGCCGTGTTTCCAAAAGCCAGTCCTGCCCGCGCCAGTCCTGCCCGCGATAGGCGAGCCATACGGTGCCGTGTCGCGTGGGCTTTTCCGGCTTTGCCAGTTTGCGCGGCAGTTCGGCCTGCACACCGGCGGCACGGGCCGCGCAATCCGCCATCCAAGGGCAAATGCCACACGCAGGTTTGCGTGGGGTGCAGATCGTGGCACCAAGGTCCATCACCGCCTGCGCGTAATCACCGGGCCGCACCTGTGGGGTCAGGGAGGCGGCCAGTTCGGTCAACTCTTGCTTGGCGGTTGGCAGCGGGGTTTCCACATGGTGCAGCCGCGCCATCACCCGCTCGACATTGCCATCCACCACGGTTGCCGCCTCATCATAGGCGATGGCGGCAACGGCCGACGCCGTATAGGGGCCAATTCCCGGCAAGGTCAGCAAACCGTCGCGCGTGGCGGGAAACACACCGCCATGATCGGCCACAACGGCCCGCGCGCATTTCAGCAAGTTGCGCGCCCGTGCATAATAGCCAAGCCCGGCCCATTCGCCCATCACATCTGCATCGGCCGCCGCTGCCAGATCACCCACAGTGGGCCATCGTGCGGTAAAGCGGTGGAAGTAGTCCTTTACGGCCGCCACGGTGGTTTGCTGCAACATCACCTCAGACAACCAGACCCGATAGGGATCGGGCAACACCCCCACCGCGCGGTCTGCAGGGGCGGTGCGCCACGGCATCACCCGTGCATGGGCGTCATACCAGTGCAACAATCTGGCGCGCAGCGCCTCTTCACGGCCTTCATAACGCAATCTTTATCCCCTTTACAGCTGCTTGCCTCTGGCGCCGTCAGTCAGCACGGGTAAGATAGCGATAACCTGTCAGGAGACCAGATGCCCCGCAGCCCAGTCCCATCCTCTGGCCCCTCACGCCGAATGCGCGGGTTTGAACCCGCCTTTGGCCTGATGAAAGAGCCTGTGCGCGTTGCGGGGGAGTCTCGGGGGTTTGCCGTTGCCCGTCTGCTGACCCACTGGGCCGAGGTGGTGGGCGAAGACCTCGCGCGGGCGACCCGACCCGTCAAGGTGGGCTATGGGCGCGAAGGTTTTGGGGCCACGCTGACTTTGCTGACCACAGGGGCCATGGCCCCGATGATCGAAATGCAAAAGGAAAAGATCCGCGCCCGCGTTAACGCAATCTATGGCTATAACGCCATTTCGCGGGTGGTCCTGACCCAAACCGCCCCCATCGGCTTTGCCGAAGGTCAGGCCGAATTCACCCCCGCGCCAAAGGCGCCCAAACCCGTCGATCCCGCCATTCGCGCAGCCGCCGCCGAAACCGCCGCACCGATCCATGACCCCGGATTGCGCGCAGCCCTTGAAGCTTTGGCTGAAAACATTCTAAACCGTCGCAAGACGAAAGAAGGCAAATCATGATGTCCCTTAAATCCTCACTTGCCGCTTTGGCGGTTGTTGCAGTCGCAGGCCTTGGCGCCTTTGCCCTGATGCCCGCAAAAACCGCACAGACCCTTTTGCCCGTGGGTGCCGCCGAGGCGCAGGCGACAACGGCGGAGGTGCAGGCCGTTGAAGTGGCTGACATGACCCTTGGAAATCCTGATGCCAAGGTAAAGGTGATGGAATACGCGTCCTTCACCTGCCCGCATTGTGCGAATTTCCACTCGACGGTCTTCAAGGACCTCAAGAAAGATTACATCGACACTGGCAAGGTTCAGTTCATCTACCGCGAAGTGTATTTTGACCGCTATGGCCTTTGGGGCGCGATGGTCGCCCGTTGTGGCGGCGAGATGAAGTATTTCGGGGTGTCCGACATCCTGTATACCACCCAGAAGGAATGGGCAGGTTCGGACGATCCGAACGTGGTTGTTGGCAACCTCAAGAAAATCGGTCGGACTGCGGGGATGGACGACGCCCAGCTTGATGCCTGCCTGAAAGATGGCGCAACCGCGCAGGCCTTGATCAATCACTATGAGGCGAACATGAAGGAATATGACATCAAGGGCACACCGACCCTTGTGATCAACGGCACGATCCATTCCAACATGAACTATGCCGACCTCAAGGTGATCCTCGACGCCGAGCTTGCCAAGTAAATGACGACCCCCCTTGCCGGTGTGAAAGTCATAGAGCTGGCCCGGATCCTTGCCGGGCCTTGGGCCGGACAGACGCTTGCAGATCTTGGGGCGGATGTGCTGAAGGTTGAGGCCCCCGAAGGCGATGATACACGCCGCTGGGGCCCCCCGTTTATCGAGCGTGACGGCGACCGATCCGCCGCCTATTTCCACGCCACCAATCGCGGCAAACGGTCTGTGACTTGTGATTTCCGCACGGCGGAGGGTCAGGAAACCGTGCGTCGGCTGGTGGCCGATGCAGATGTGGTGATCGAGAATTTCAAGGTGGGCGGGCTTGCCAAATACGGGCTGGATTACGCCGCGTTGAGCCAAGTTAACCCGCGTCTGATCTATTGTTCGATCACAGGGTTTGGGCAAGACGGCCCCTATGCGCATCGCGCGGGCTATGACTTCATCATCCAAGGCATGGCCGGGTTGATGAGCGTGACGGGCGAGCCCGATGGTCAGCCGCAAAAGGTGGGGGTGGCCGTCACCGATATCTTTACCGGGGTTTACGCCGCGACAGCCATTCTGGCGGCCCTGCATCAGCGCCAGACCACGGGCATGGGCCAGCAGATCGACATGGCCCTGATGGATGTGGCGGCCAGTATCATGGCCAATCAGGCGATGAACTATCTGACCACGGGCATAGCGCCGCAAAAGATGGGCAATGCCCATCCGAACCTTGCCCCCTATGCCGTGTTCGATTGTGCAGATGGCTGGCTGATCCTCGCAACGGGGAATGATGGGCAATATCAGCGGCTGTGCGCGATCTTGGGTCTGGACGATATGGCAAAGGCCACTGCCTTTGTGACCAACGCCGACAGGGTCGCCAATCGGGCAGAGATGACGGCGCGGATCACGGCGGCCACCCGCACATGGGCCAAGGCCGATCTGCTTGCCGCTTGTGAGGGTGCTGGCGTTCCCGCCGGGCCGATCAACGATCTGGCCGAGGTGTTTGCCGATCCGCAGATCATCGCGCGTGGCATGCAGATCGCGCCAGATGGCATCCCCGGCGTGCGGGCCCCGTTCCGCTTTTCGGGCGCAGATCTTTCCCTAGATCGTCCGGCCCCGAAGCTTGGGGAACATCAGGCCGATCTGCGGGACTAGCTACCCTTAGTTTGGGGCCAAAGCCCGAGCTTTGCCAAGGCCAGATCCAGCGGCCCCCAATCCGTGATGTGCAACCGCACCACCATCGCCAGCACGTTTTGGCGATAGGCGGGCGGCAAGCGGACCTGATCCTTTTCGGTGGTCACCAATTGCGCATCAAGGGCAGCGGCCTCACCCGCCAACCGCCGCAACAGGCTGTCTGTCAGCGGTTGATGGTCATCCAGTGCAACGGCCTTGACGATCTGTGCACCCTCGGCCCGAAGGCTGGCAAAGAACTTTTCGGGGTAGCCGATCCCTGCAAAGGCAAGCACCCGTTGCCCCTGCCAATCCATCCCCATACGCAGGGGTTCTATCCGCCCGCGCAGACGAGGCTGCGTTATTTGCGCGGCCCATTGATCGTCAAACCCCTGTTGGGCCTCATCCGTCCCGATGCTCAGCACCAGATCGGCCCGTCGTAGCCCCGCCTTGACCGGTTCGCGCAATGGCCCGGCAGGCAGGCAAAAGCCGTTGCCAAAGCCACGCTCGGCATCCACCACGACAAGCGACAGGTCCTTGACCACGCCGGGGTTCTGAAAGCCGTCATCGAGCAAGATCACGTGCGCGCCTGCCGCTTCCGCTTCCCGGACCCCTGCTGCGCGATCCTTGGCAACCCATGTTGGGGCAAAGGCGGCCATCAAAAGCGGTTCATCCCCGGTCTGGTCGGCGCTATGGCTGTTCGGATCGACCAAGACAGGGCCGATCAAGGAACCACCATGACCGCGGGTGACGACATGACAGGTCAGCCCTTTGCCTGAAAGCCGCAGCAAAAGCGCGATGGCTGTCGGGGTCTTGCCCGTTCCCCCGGCATTCAGGTTTCCAATGCAAATCACCGGGATTGCGGCGCAGTATCCAATGCCTTTCAGCCGCCGCGCCGTGGCCGCCGCATAAAGCGCGCCAAGCGGCCACAAAGCCCACGCCAGAAGCCCTGGTTTTTGCTGCCAAAAGGCCGGAGGGCGCATCACGTGCCACCATCCGTGAGCGTCCGCACAAGGCCAATGACATGCTCGGTCACATCGGCGCCTTCGGTTGCCACATCCCAAGCCGCCTGCGCCAGCTTTGCGGCCCGGTCAGGTGACATAAGGTCCGACACGGCCTCGCCCAAATCAACGGCGCTGCCAATGGCCCGGGCTGCACGTGCAGCACCCAAGCGCCCGAACATGCCGCCAAATTTGCCCGGCCGCGGCCCATAGAGAATGGCCGACCCAAGCGAGGCCGCCTCCATCGGGTTGCGCACACAGCCGTTTCCGGAAAGGCTTCCGCCCAAAAAAGTGATGGGCGCCAACCGATACCACAAACCAAGCTCTGCCATCCCGTCAGCCACATAGACGTCTACATCAGGCTCCGGTTCCTCATCCGCACCCCGTTCACCGACAATCCACCCCTCACGTTCCGCCAAAAGTTTGGAAAGCGGGGCAGCGCGTTCGGGGGTTTCGGGCGCAATGATCAGCAAAAGGCGATGCGCGAGGTTCTGGGCCGCACGATGGGCTGTGATCACGGCTTGTTCTTCTGACTCCGGCAGACCCGCCGCCAACCAAACGGGGCGCGTGGCAAGCAAGCGCGCAAGCGCAGCACGTTCCGCCTCAAGGCACGGGGGGGCTGCGCTTTCCTCTTCAAGGCGGCCAATGGGCTGCACCCCGGAAAGCAGCGCGCCGGATCGCCGAAAAGCCCGTGCGGATGCCTCGTCAAGGGTCACCACATGGCGAAAGGCCTGCATCGCACTTCGCATCAGCCCCGGATACCAGCCATCATTTTGCCGCATCAAACGGGGGCTGCGACCGTCTACCAAAATCAGGGGGATCCCCCGCTCTGCCGCTTCGTGCAGGATCGAGGGGCGCAACTCCCCATCCGAAAACACGCCTAATTCCGGCCGCCAGTGATCCAGAAACGCCCGTGCGTCGATGGGGCTGTCGCCGGGTGCAGGCTGTGCGATCATCCCCTTTTGGGGGGGCAGATCGCTGTCGCAGGTCATCAGGATGCTTAGGCCGTCTTCTTCGATCAACCGCCGTGCAAGTTCAAGCAAGCCCCGTGACGTATCCGCAGATGGCGCATGGAGCCAGATCAGACGACCCGGCGGACGGTCTGGTCGCGTTGTCTGGTCCGGCGCATCACGTCGGGTTCGCAGGTTGTAAAGGGTCAGACCAAGGGAATGAACCATACTGCCCTATGTGTCACGTGCCCAGTGCTTGAGTTGCCGAACCCGGTTGCTCTTCATCGAGAAGACGGTGGATATGCGCAATGAAATAGCGGGTATGGGCATTGTCGACCGTGCGCTGTGCCTCGGCCTTCCATGCTTTGTGGGCGCTATCGTAATCGGGAAACATCCCAACGATATGAATATCGTTCACGTCCTTGAAAACAGTTTCAGACGGGTCGATCAGATCGCCACCGAAAACGAGGTGCAGGCGCTGCGTCACTTGAAAGCTCCAATCATAAGGTGACCAAACGGCCACTTGAGTCTGCCACAGGGTAGCGAGGTGGGGGGCAGGGTCAACCCCGCGACATGTCACCCAAAGCCATTGCAGCATCATTACCGAATTGGAAAGGTTCAACTCCTATCGTCGGTCATAGCCGCAAGAATCTGTGGCATGGCAAACGGGTGAATCCCATGATGAAAAAGTTGCACTTCCTTGCGCGTCCGATGGGCGCTGGTCTTTTTGTGCTGGCCACTTTGCTTGCCATCTATCCCGCTTTTGCCAGCAAACCTGCGGAAAATGCCCAGCTTTGTGATCTTGCGGCCGTGCGGGCGGCACAGGTGACGGGCGTTCCGCGCAACGTTCTTCTCGCCATTGCGCGCGTTGAAACGGGGCGCACGGTCGCGGGTCGCTATGGCCCTTGGCCATGGACTGTCAATCAAAGCGGGCAAGGTGCGTGGTTTCAATCAGCGCCAGAGGCCTTCAACCACGTGGCCCTAGCCGTGCAAAATGGCGAAACCAACATTGATATCGGATGCTTTCAGATCAGCTATCGCTGGCATGGGGCGGAATTTGCCACTCTGGCGGCGATGTTTGATCCCGAAGAAAATGCGCTTTATGCCGCCCGCTATCTGCAACGGCTTTTTGACAAAGAGGGCAGTTGGGATGGGGCAATCGGGGCCTATCATTCCCGCCGCGACATCGCAGCGGCAGAGTATCTGAAAAAGGTTTCCGCCGTTGCGGGGGGCCGCCTGCCGGACCAGATCGGCGCAGAGCCGTCTCGGCAAACCGTCGCGCAGACACCCGAAAACCGCTATCCGCTGCTCCTCGCCCGGCCCGGCGCTGGCCGAATGCCCGGATCCTTGGTGTCGACCCGCCACGCCTCGTCGACCACATCCCTTTTGCGGTAACAGCACATGCCTCAGAACTTTCGGATTTCAGAGCTTTTCCGACCGACGATCCTGCTTGCCCTCGCGCTGATGAGCATCATCGTGATGATGGTGCTGCCAGTCCCCTCTTGGGTTCTTGACCTTGGTCTGGCCCTGTCTTTCGCCTTGGCCATTTTGATGCTGACGGTCACCCTTTTCATTGAGCGACCCTTGGATTTCTCGGCCTTTCCGACGATCTTGTTGTCCTCCCTGATGCTCCGGCTTTCCCTCAACGTCTCCTCGACCAAGCTGATCATAGGCGAGGGGCATACTGGAACCGATGCCGCCGGTGCCGTGATTGAAGGGTTCGCCAGCTTTATCATGGGCGGCAACGTGCTGTTGGGGCTGGTGATTTTTTGCGTGTTGTTGATCGTGAACTTTATGGTCATCACCAAAGGTGCCGGTCGTATGGCCGAGGTGGGGGCCCGCTTTGCGCTGGATGGGATGCCCGGCCGGCAGCTTGCCATTGACGCGGATATGGCCGCCGGTGCCATTGATCATGCCGAAGCGAAAGAGCGGCGCGAACGTGAACTGGCTGAGACGAACTTTTTCGGCTCGCTTGATGGGGCGTCCAAATTCGTCAAGGGCGATGCGGTGGCGGGGCTTTTGATCACGCTTTTGAACATCATCATGGGGCTGGTCATGGGGGTGTTTGTCCATGACATGCCTATTGGCCGTGCCTTTGAAACCTATGCCATCCTGACCGTTGGCGATGGTCTGGTCAGCCAGATCCCGGCGGTCGTGATCTCGGTCGCGGCGGCGCTCTTGTTGGCGCGGGGCGGCTCCAAGGGGGCGGCGGACATTTCGTTTTTTGCGCAGCTTGGTCGCTATCCCGGGGCGCTGGGCACGGTGGCCCTTCTGATGGCGCTGTTTGCCCTTGTTCCCGGCATGCCGTTCTTCCCCTTTATCATTGGGGCCGTCGTTTTGGGTGGCACCTCATGGTGGGTCAGTCAGCGCAATGCCAAAGGACAGGTTGCGCCGGACACCGTGCCTGAACCTGTGCGCAAGCGCCCGCTTGGTGATGTTCTTGATTTTGATGAGATTCATCTGGAATTCTCCAATGACCTTGTCTCGATGGTCTTGGACCCGGCAACAGGATTGGACGGGCGCATTGGCAATATGCGCAACCATGTGGCGTCTTCCTTTGGGGTCATCTTGCCGGAAATCCGCCTGACGGATGAGGCGAGCCTGCCAAACGGCACCTACCGCATCCGCATTCAAGGGGTTGAGCGGGTGACGAACCGGCTGATGCCTGAGCGTGCCTTGGTGCTGTTGACCGATGGCGTTCCGGCCCCTGACGGGATTGATGTGGCCGAACCGGTATACGGCACACCCGCACGCTGGATTCTTGCCGATCAGCAAGAGGAGGCGGCAATTTCAGGGCTGACCGTGGTTTCCGCGCCCGAGGTTCTGGCCACCCATTTGCTGGAGGTGATCCGGGCCAACCTCTCGCGGCTTTTGTCGATGCGCAGCCTTCGCCGTTTGATGGATGAGTTTGTGAATGTCTCCGAACCCTCGCGTGCAGAGGCGAACCGCAAACTGCTGGATGAGCTGATCCCCGACAAGGTTCCCGTCGATCTATTGCTTGCCGTCTTGCGCCTGCTGCTCGAGGAGCGCGTTTCCATCCGCAATCTGCCCCTGATCCTTGAAGCCATCGCCGAGGGGCGGGGCATGCCCTCGCCCGAGGCAATCTGTGAACATGTGCGTCAAAGGATCGGCTTCCAATTGGTGGCTGATCTGAAGCGTGGGGATGGGACGATTCCGTTGATTCAGATCGCGCCGGAATGGGAACGAACGTTTCAGGATTATCAGGTGGATGGAGAGCGTGGCCACCGCGATGTCGCCCTTCCGCCGGATCAGTTCGCGCGCCTTGCCAGCCTTTTGGCCGAGCGGTTGAACCGGGCTGCGGAAAGCGGAATTTCCGCCGCCGTCGTCACGTCAACCCTGCGCAGGCGGTTCTTGCGCACGGTGCTTTCCGCCAAGGGCCTGACGGCACCGGTCCTGTCTTATGAGGAAATCGGGCTGGAAGCGCGGCCCGCGATTGTGGGATTGGTGACCCAATGAACCAGCTTTTTGACCTGATCCTCCAGTATCAGTCGGCCCTTGCGGCACAAGCCGAAGGGGCCGCGATCCTTTTCTTGCGCATCGGCGCGGCAATGGCGGCCCTTCCCGCCTTTGGCGAGCAGACCATTCCAGCACGGATTCGCTTGATCATCGCCCTTGTGTTCACCGCAGCGATTGCGCCGACCCTTCTGACCGGTTTGCAGGGCACCACCCTGGAGGAGAGTTTCCTTCCCGAGGTCATGATCGGCCTGTTTCTGGGCCTATCGATCCGGCTGTTTGTTCTTGCCTTGATGACCGCGGGCACCATCGCGGCCAATGCAACGTCGCTTTCACAACTTTTTCCCAGCGGCGCCGAACCGCAGCCTGCCATTTCACAGCTATTGGTTGTAACGGGCCTCGCGCTTGCAGTGCAAAGCGATCTGCATCTGCGATTAATCGAATATCTGATCCTGTCCTATGACCTGATGCCTGCGGGCCAATGGCCCCAAACTGCTGTTCTCGCACAGCTCAGCATTTCACAATCGGCCAATGCCTTTTCGCTGGCCTTTATGATTGCGATGCCTTTTGTCATCGCCTCCTTGCTTTACAACGTGGCCCTCGGGGTCATAAATCGCGCCATGCCGCAACTTATGGTCTCGTTGGTGGGTGCCCCGGCGCTTAGCCTCGGGGGGCTCGTCCTTCTTGCGCTGGTCTGCCCTTTGGCCTTGGTGGTCTGGCTTGGTGCCATGAACAACTTTCTGGCCGCACCTTTCGTGACCCTTCCTTAAGGTGATGCGATGAGCGGGTCAGACGAGAAAAGTCCGGGCGACAAGGAGCACGCCCCCTCGCAAAAAAAGCTCGATGATGCGCGCCGCCAGGGCGATATCGCTAAATCGACAGAACTATCTGCGGCGGCGGCCTATAGCGGGCTGATGATCGCGGCACTTATGGGCGGCGGCGTTGTCACGACAGCCGCCTCGACCGGCGTTGTGATGTTGGATCAGGCCCCCGACTTGGCACTGCTGGCTGGCACGGGCGCGCACCCAGTGGTGGGTGGGTTGCTCATCTCCACAATCTTGCCCCTGACCTTATTCCTTGTGGTGCCCGCCGTCTGCAGCCTTGGGGCGCTTTTGGCGCAGCGGGGCATTGTCTTTGCCCCGGACAAGCTGAAGCCAAAGCTTTCGCGCATATCCCCGCTTTCGATGGCCAAACAGAAGTTCGGTGCCGAGGGTCTGTTTGAGTTCGCCAAGAGCTTTGTCAAAATGGTCCTTGTGTCGATCGTGCTTGCCTATTTCTTGGTAAGCAATTCCGAAACCATTCTGGCCTCTGCTGCAACGGACCCTCGACTTGGGATCCTCTCGCTTTTTGGGCTGCTGGGCGGGTTTCTGGCAATCGTGATCGTCATGACCTTTGCGATTGGCGCCCTTGATTTTCTGTGGCAGCGCCATGCGTTGATGCAGCGCAATCGCATGTCTCGCCAAGAAATGCTGGATGAAATGAAGGATAGCGAGGGCGATCCCCATACCAAGGCGCAACGCCGTCAGCGTGGCCAAGAGATCGCGATGAACCAGATGTTGGCCGAGGTTGAAAAGGCCAATGTCGTGATCGTCAACCCAACGCACTATGCAGTGGCCCTGAAATGGCAGCGCGGGGCGCGGTCGGCTCCTCTTCTTGTCGCCAAAGGCGTGGATGAAGTCGCCCGGAAGATCCGGGAGCGCGCAGCCGAACATGGCGTGCCAATTCATTCCGATCCGCCAACGGCCCGCGCGATCCATGCCAGTGTTGATCTGGGAAAGTCGATCCGCCCCGATCATTATCGTGCAGTGGCCGCAGCCATCCGATTTGCAGAAGCCATGCGCAAACGCGCGAAGGGAAGCCTGAGATGAACGACGCCGCGCGCCTGCGGGCCTTGAAGCAGATTGCCGATATGCTGAGCGACCGCGATATTGCCCAACTGAGCAAAGCGCAGTCCCAAAAGGCCAGAACCGAAGCGCTGCTGCGGGCCTTGGACCAGACATCACAGCCAGCGGACCTTGGCCCTGCGGCGGTGGCTTTGGTCGTGGAACGCTATGGCCTGTGGACCTCAAACAGGCGCATTGTCCTCAACCAACAACTGGCCCGGGACACCGCAAGTTGGATCATCGCACGGGACGCGGCGCAAAAGGCCTTTGGCCGCGCCCAAGTCGTGCAGTCATTGCTGGGGAAAAAGTAGCGGCTAGCTGTCTTGGCGAACGATATCGGTTATCAAGACATCCGTCACACTGTCACCAAGCAGTTTTTGGGCAATCTCGCGCAGGCCCTCGCGCAAGATGACAAGATTTGCGGCATCGGTGAAGGAGCCGCGAAAGCCGCCCGTATTGGCGTGATCGAACAAAAGCTGCAAGAATGCGTCCCGCAATTTTGGCTCCCGTGCATAGACCTGTTCCGAGGTGCCTTGCTTGACCTCCAGCGACAGGGTCAGGATCACCATCGCCGTGATGCGGTCCTTCTCCACCAAGGGCACCACGAACTGATTGGAAAGCTTGACATAATCTGGAACCAAGGCCGGATCGACCGGGGCCGCCACCTCTTCTGCTGCAGGGTCAGGATCTGGGGCAGGGCGCAGGAAAAGTCCGGCACCGGCACCGGCGCCAAGGCCGATCAAGGCAAGGACAAGGGGAAGGAGTTTGCGGATCATGGCGCTCAGAATGGCAAGAGGATGTCGGTGATCTGCTGGCCATAACGTGGCTGTTGCACATCGGTGATCTGGCCGCGCCCACCATAGGAAATCCTGGCCCCGGCTATTTTGTCATAAGTGATTTCATTCTGCCGCGACACATCCGCAGGGCGAACATAGCCCGTGACGATCAACTCGCGAAGTTCGAAATTCACGCGAACCTCTTGCTGCCCCTCAATCCGCAAGACGCCGTTCGGCAATTCCTCGACCACCGTCGCCGCGACCCGCAATGTCAGCTTTTCGTTCCGCGCGACGGAGCCGTTGCCAGAGAAAGTTGAGCTTGAGTCCGTGGCAACCGCCTCGGCCATCGAGGCACCCTCAGGCAGTTTTTGATCCAGACGTTGCGGAATTCCAAACAGGGAGGAAATGCCCATCGATTGGCTTCCCGTCCGTGACCGCCCCGAAGAATTGGAGATCTGCGCACTGTCGTTGATCTCGATCACAACGGTCAGGATATCGCCGCTGTGCCCGGCGCGGCGATCCCCCAAAAGGGACGCCCGGTTTGCTGTCCACAGCGAGGATGCATCTGACGGATCATTGGGATCTGTTTGCTCTGGCATGGGGGAAGAGTACATCGCATGGTGCTGATAGCTGCCCTCTAGTGGGCTGAAATCGGGGGCTTTTCCGACCTGATCCAACCGACCACAGCCGGTCACCAGGATCAGGGCAAGCAGGGGTGTTCTCATTTCATTATCCTTGTGGGGGGCCTACACGGACGGAGCCGTCGGGCATAACCTGCCCCAGAACCGTATTGCGAGATGACAGGTTGAGGACGCGGATCACGTCACCGACACCACCGCGTACCAAGGCGCGGCCTTCTGTCGTGATGGAGAGGCCGCCCACGATATAGCCAAGAGAAACAACCTGATTACGGTCCACGACGGCCGGGGGGCCAAGCTGATCCGACCTAATGGGACGGCCCGGGTAGATGGCAACGCGCGCCTCTTGCCCGGCGACGGTCAGCAGGTCTGAAATTGCCCCGGGAATATCGGCCTTAACCACCGTCAGGTCATCTGGTTGGATGATCGTCCCTGCCTTGATGACGCGGGTGGTGACAAGGGCATCGGCGAGGGCCGCATTCGCAAAGGCGGGCAAGATCAAAAGGCCAATCAGGACCCACCGCATCAGCGCACCTGTGTGGTGGCTGACAACATCTGATCGGCCGCCGTGATCACCTTTGCGTTCAACTCATATGCACGCTGGGCCTTGATCAGTTCTGTCACCTCGCGCACCGCATCGACGGAGCTTTCTTCCAGGTAACCCTGCCGCAAAGTGCCCAAACCCTCTTGCCCCGGTGTGCCCTGCACGGGTGGGCCCGATGCCTCCGTCTCAAGAAAAAGGTTCGAGCCCACGGCCTCAAGCCCCTTTTCATTCGTAAAGCCGATAAGGGACATCTGACCAAGGAGCTCGGGTTCGACGCGGTCGGCGAAATAGGCATAGACCTCGCCATCGGCGTTGACGGCAAGCGAACGGGCGTCAGAGGGAATGGTGATCCCGGGGGCCACCTGATAGCCTTCGGAGTTGACGATCAAGCCATCACCTGTCCGCTTGAGTGCGCCATCACGGGTATAGCCCGCGCTGCCGCCCGGCATCGTCACCTCCAGATAGCCGCGCCCTTCAATCGCGACATCCAGATCGCCATTGGTCTGGGTCAGAGAGCCCTGCGCCAGCATGACCGAAATCGCCGAGGGCCGGACGCCAAGGCCAAGCTGCACGCCCGTGGGCAGCATCGTTCCATCCGCTGCTGTCACCGATCCGGGCCGGGCGATTTGCTGGTAATGAAGGTCAGCAAAGTCGGCGCGGCGGGCGTTGTAGCCAGTGGTCGACATATTCGCGAGGTTGTTGGAGATGACGTCGACGCGCATCTGCTGCGCGCTCATTCCAGTCGCTGCGATCTGTAGGGCTTTCATGAAACGCTCCTATCGGCCAAGTGTCTGAATGACGCCGCGCTGCCGCTGATCTTCGGCATCGAGGAATTTTTGACCCATCTCATAGGCGCGCTGCACTTCGATCATGCGCGCGATCTCGGCGATGGGTTGGACGTTGCTCTCCTCCAAAAAGCCTTGGCGCAGCACGGCGGCCTCGGCCGGTTCCAAAGCATCAGCGGAAAACAGGGTGCCCGCCTGATGGCGCAGGCTTATGGGATCGGCGGGTTGCCACAGGCCGATCTGGGCCACGGGGGTGCCATCGGCCGACATCGTGCCATCCGAAGAAATGGCCACCGTTCGCGCGCCCACGGGCACCGCAACAGGGGCGCCCCCGGCATCCAGCAGTGCGTGACCGTCTGGGGTGACCAGAGAACCTTCGGCCGAGGGGGTAAAGCTGCCGGCCCGCGTCAGACGTTCGCCATCGGGGGTGGCAATCAGAAAGAACCCTTCCCCCTGAATTCCCAGATCGTAGGTGCCGCCGGTCTGCGTCAAACCGGCTTGGCTCAGGTCAACCAAGCGGGCATTTCCATCGGCCATGGATAGTGAAGGCTCATCCCCAAGTCGGGCCACGAATTCCGAGAAAACAACGCCTTCGCGCCGGAATCCGGTGGTGGAGGCATTGGCGATGTTATGGGCAATGACCTGCATTTCCCGCATCAAACCGGATTGCCGGGTGAGCGTCGTATAGCCGGGGGTTTCCATCTTAGTTTCCTTCGATCAACGGGATGATCCCGTCGGTGAAAAAGGTGACGAGGGTGGAGGTCATGAAACTCATCGAGACCCAGAAGATGAGCAGCATGGCCCCGACTTTTGGCACAAAGGTCAGGGTCATTTCCTGAACCGAGGTGAGGGCCTGAAACAGGCCCACCGTCACCCCCGCCACCAAGGCCGTGATCAGCATTGGGGCGGAAATGGTTACGGCGATCCAAAGCCCTTGGCGCAAGATGTCGAAGATGACGCCTTCGCTGATGGCTTGGGTCACACCGGCATCCTCAGGATTTCCTGATAAGCTTCAACCACGCGGTCGCGCACCGTCACCACGGTTTCGACGGCTGTTTGGGACGAGGCCAGCGCCTCAACCAAGGCATGGGGGTCTGCGCCGCCGGTCATGGCAGACCGGGCAGTTTCTTCGCCACGCGTCAGGGTTTCGGCAAAACTGCCCAGAAACCGCGCGGCGCCTTCCTCGGCGGAATTCGGCAACCCCGAAGGGGGGGCTGCCGACCGTGTTTGTGCATAGGCCTGAGCGGCCAGGGACTTCTTGATATCCATTCTGGATCTCCCTAACGACGGATGAGATCGAACAGGCTTTGCGTCATTTGACGGGCCTGATCGAAGAGTTTGAGGTTCGCCTCATAGCTGCGCTGCGCTTCGCGCGCGTCAGCGATTTCGACCACCAGATCGACATTCGATCCATCGTAGTGACCGGTATCGTCGGCCAAAGGATGGCCGGGATCGTGGATTTTCTGCAATTCGCTTTGGTCCAGCCGCACAGGGCCGGTGACAACGGAGCCACTGTCCATCACCTCGCGAAACGAGACCATTTTGCGGTGGTAGCCGGGCGTATCGGCATTGGCGATGTTTTCCGACACATGCCTGAGGCGACTGGCCTGTGCCTGCATGCCGGAGGCCGAGAGGGTAAGGGACTTTAACAGATCGCTCATGGTCTATCCCCTATCCATTTCGGCCAAGACTGGCGCGGATGATCCCAGAGGTGCTGCGATAGACCGCAAGAGCCATTTCATGGCTTTGCCGTGCCTCAACCGCCTTCATCATCTGCATATCAAGCGAGACATCGTTGCCATTGGGTGCCATGCCAGAGCCGGAATGGATCAGACCTGAAGCAGTGTCGCCGGTGCGGTCTGTCAGGTGGCCAGGGCGGGTGGCCTGCATGGGAAAAGCAATGCTCCCCTCATAAACGCTGGCGAAATCCTTCACATCCATAGCCTGAAATCCGGGTGTGTCGGCATTGGCGACATTCCGGGCAATCACGCCCAACCTGTTGCCTGCATGGGCTGCAAGCGACTGTGCCATTCTGGTCAACTCAAGTTTTTCAAACATCGGGGCTTCTCCCTCGAACACCTTCATCAGTTCTTAGGGCTGATTCCTTTAGAAAGGGTAATCAGCGAACAAAGGGAGAATCCCATGACCGATATTTTCGCGCCGCTTGCCAAGGAAATCACCCGGATCGGGGTTTCGCGACCCATTGGTCGGGTTGTGTCCATGGGCGGTGGCACCCTTGCCGTGCGGGGGCTGCAGCATTGCGCGGCGCTGGGCGACCGGGTCCAGATCGGCGCCACATATCGCAGCGGCGGAGAGGTGGTCAGCATCGGCCCAGACCTGCTTACGATCCTGCCCGATGATGGGATGGAAGGATTGTCAATCGGGACGGAAATCGCCCTTGCAGGGGCCGCCGAGATTGCACCCGACAACAGTTGGATTGGCCGTGTCCTTGACCCTTTGGGTCGCCCGTTGGACGGGCGCCCGATCTTTTCAGGCATCACATCCCGCGCCTTGCGTGCGGCCCCGCCAGACCCGGCACATCGCCGCAGGCTGGGCGAAAGGCTCAGCACGGGAAAAGCCGCATTCGACACGGTTCTGCCCATCGTGCGCGGCCAGCGGATTGGCCTTTTTGCAGGTTCTGGTGTTGGTAAATCAAGTCTTCTGGGCAGCTTCGCCCGATCGCTGGAGGCGGATGTTGTGGTCATTGCGCTGATCGGGGAACGTGGGCGTGAGCTGCGTGAATTCACCGAAACCATCCTTGGCAGGACAGGCATGGCGCGCAGTATCGTGGTGGCCGCCACCTCGGACCGCTCCCCGCTCTTGCGCCGCCGCTGTGCCTTCACGGCGATGGCAGTGGCCGAACATTTCCGCGAACAGGGATTGCATGTGCTTTTGCTCGCCGACAGCGTCACCCGCTTTGCCGAGGCGCATCGTGAAATCGCCCTGTCAGCTGGTGAGCCCGCCAGTCTGCGCGGCTATCCTCCGTCGCTGCAACATGCGATCATGGCGTTGGCCGAACGCGCGGGTCCGGGTGCCGAGGGGCAGGGCGATATCACCGCTATCTTCTCGGTTCTGGTCGCCGGATCAGATATGGATGAACCGGTTGCCGACATCTTGCGCGGGGTGCTGGATGGCCATGTCGTCCTTGATCGCCGCATTGCAGAGCGGGGCCGCTATCCAGCCATTGATCTTTTGCGCTCTGTCTCACGTAGCTTGCCTTGGGCTGCGTCAGAGGCCGAAAATGAACTCATCGCCCGGACCAGGCGTCTGATATCGGCTTGGGATCGCGCAGAGATGATGGTTCAGGCCGGCCTTTATCAAAAAGGGTCAGACGCCCTGATCGATCAGGCGATCCGTCTGTTCCCGGCGTTGGATGCATTCTTGGCCGAAGATGCGCCCGAAGGGAATGTGCAGGGCAGCTTTCGCCGTTTGCAGGCCTGTCTGCAAATGTAATCAGAAGGAGTTGGCATTTTGCAAAAGCGTCAACGCAACTTGACCACGGCTCATACCGAGGTTGTAGCTTTCAACCTCTGAGCGGATCAGGAATTTGCGCACCAATGTGTCCACCTTTTCAGGATCGCTGAATTGATCAACCGTGTTCGCCCCAAACAGCGATTCTGCCCGTCGTTGCATCGTTTCAACCTGTTTATCGATATCGATGGCGCCAAAGGAACTTGGCAGTCCAAAGGCTTTCTCAAAAACGGTCCTCAGGGGACCATTGCCAAGGACCGAATACCATTTGGCAGAGGCCGAGGACGACGAAGAGGCAAGAGCAGGCAGCTCTTGCTCGGCATTGAGGGCAAGGCGCATATCCTCATTCTGCTGGCCCACAGCGACCGCAAACTGCTTGGTTTCATAGTCTTTCAGGATTTTGTCGGCAAAGTCGGAAAGTTTTGTGCGGGGTGTCGACAAATTGAAGGAAAATGCCGTCGCCAACTTGGCATAGCGTTTGTCCGTCAACTTGTTGGCCAATGAATCCGTTTTCAAAGTGCCGTCCTCCAGCACCTTTCGGATGAAGTATTTGTTCGGCACATCGTCTTCCAGACCGAAAGCCGCCAACGAGACGCGCAACAGGCGTTGATCTTTGACAAGCTCTTCTGCCGTGTTGATCGTTCCGATCTTGTCCCGAAAGTAGGCCTCATCGCGCTTTACGCTGGCTTGGGCTGTGAAGGCAGCCGTTTGGGCCGCCATCGTTCGCTTCAAAAAGGCATAGCCAGCAAAGCCGCCAATGGGCAAGACGGGGGAGAATGTCATGCTGCCCCCACGGCCATCAGGCGTTCTTCTCGTGGTAAAAGGCTCCTCAATGCCTTGAGAACCTGATAGTGCTGGTTATCCAGAACCGCCTTGCTTGCGATTGACAGCTGAAGGCGGCTGTCGGGATCGGTAAGAACCTGACTAAGCTGTTCGATACCCCGCAACAATTGCATCTGCGCGTCTTTGGCATCTGTATCTCCAGACAAGACCAACTGTGCAATATAGCACACACGGCGCACTGGCGTGTTGACCTCTTCGGGGTGGATTGCGTCCCGCAGGCGCAAGATATGTGCATTGGGCGTCATGATCGCGAGGCGAGAGCGTCGATCCCCGTTTTCGATCACGGCTCCGTTGATCAAGACCCTCTCGTGCGGGCCCAGCTTCAGGACAAGGCCGCTCATAGCTCACCGCCTTGGCCGCGAAGACCCCGCATGACAGCCGTGTTGACGTCAATCAATACATCCACAGTCGCCTTGCCATCGCGAACCGTGCGGCTGTGATGATCCGTAAACTCATAAAGATAAAACAATTGTGCGCGCAGCGGCGCTGGAAGGCCGTTTTCTGGCAGGGCCACATCGGCCGCCAAGGTCGACCAAAGTGTCAGATTGTCATTGAGGGCAGCGATGAGCGCTGGAAAGTCATCTTTCCGGCGCGGCCATGCGGCGGACAGCTTGCGCGTCACGCGGGCCAAGGCCTCATATTCGATGCTGCGCATGGGACGCAGGGTGGCATCCGGTCGGGCATAACCCGTTTTCGGGTGAATAAGCGCGTTCACGGCGAATCCTTCGCTTTGCTGTGTTGATCAGGGGATGGGGCCGGGGTTGCCCCCGGCCCAATGCCTTAGCGGAAGAGTGCCAGAATGTTCTGCGGTGCCTGGTTGGCAATCGACAAGGATTGTGTGGCCAGCTGCTGCTGCACTTGCAACGCTTGCAGACGCGCGGAGGCTTCTTCCATGTTCGCATCAACCATCGAGCCGATGCCTGATTTGAGCGAGTCGACAAGGCTGGTCACGAAGTCCTGCTGAACGTCGATCCGCTTTTGTGCGGTACCAAAGTCAGACGCGGCCTGAATGGCTGTCTGGGTCAGGCCTTCGATGGCGGCAAGTGCCGCTTCCGCACCCGCCGAGGTCGAGACATCAACTTCGCGCAGCAGTTCAAGGCCACCACCAGCCGTTCCGCCGGTTGTTACGGCAGAGGTCGTCGTGATGCTGGCTGCGGTGTTGTTGGTAATCTTGACGCCCGGGTTCGTGCCCGAGGTGTCAAGCTCTGCCGTATAGGCCAATCCGGCCTTCTTCGCCTCGAAATTGACACGGGCCACCAGTCCTTTGGCGATATCGGTCGTGCTGTCACCGTCGCGCGCAACATAGTTCAGCGTTGCCGAGATGCCCGTCACGCCTGCGATGGTATAGGTGTCGCCTGCGATGACCTTGTTTCCGCCGCGCGCAGCCGTACCCGTATCACCAACAATCGCAATCGTCCCCGACGCAGCTGCTGCAATTGCACCTGCACCCGTTGCAGCAGTTGCCGACGCGATATCCGTGCCCGCCCCAGCCGTGCGTTGCTGCGTGCCAAGATCCGCCTTGCCGACAGAGATGCTGGACGATTTGACACCGGTAGAGCTGCGATCGAGTGAGGACAGGACGTTGACCTCACTGGATCCGAGGATCCCGGCACCCGCGCCCGTGTTGCCAACGATATTGGCCACCGTGGTGCCGCCCTGACGGTTCGACAGCAGGTTCAGACCATTGAACTGTGCCGCGCCCACAATGGAGCCGATCTGATCGCGCAGTGCAGAAACGTCGGCCTGAATCTTGGTGCGGTCAACGTTGTCTTCCTGGGAGTTGACGATCTTGCCTTTGATCTCGGTCAGAAGGTCGGTGATCTGTTCCGAGGCGGAGCGGGCAACGGCAATGGTCGACGAGCCAAGCGACAGGCTGTCCGAGATTGCCTTGAAGCCCTTTACATCAGATTCCATCACCTTGGAAATGGCCCAGACCGCCGCATTGTCCTTTGCCGAGCCCACCGATTTACCCGTGGAAATCTCAGATTGGACTTTGCCCATGTTCTTGTTGATGGACATCATGGTCTGCAATGCGACCATCGCGCCGTTGTTGGTCAGAATAGAGGACATGTTCGTTTCCTTCGCAAGCACCGCGCTTTTTCGCGGCATAAGTTACCGTCTGCAGACGGCTGGAAGGGCATTCTTGCCTTTGCCTTGGGTGTGACCCACAGCGCCACCCCGACCTCGGGGCGCAAGTCCGATCAAATCCTCTAACCCCTAAGCATCGGTGAATCAGGCAGGACCATACACCGATGATTTGAGACAATTCAGACGCGTCTTGACTTAGAGGGGGCTGCCAGGTGCACCGCCTTTGCGCCTTCGCGGTCATATGTTGTCAGGCCCATTTCGGCCTGTGCAATTTCACGAAGGCGGCGACGGGCTGATTTCACCCCGGAAATCGCGGCGTCAAGGCAGGCTGCATTCTGCGCAGCCTTTGCGCGCAGGGCCGCAAGGTCGGCCATGCCTGTTGGGGCAAGGCTTTTTTCTGCCGCAGACAGCGCGGGCAAAAGTCCGGTCAGCTTTTCATAATCCCCGGCGACAATTGCTCCGCGCATATCATCCAGAACGGTTTGTATGTTTTCAATCATGTTTGCGTTCCTCTGCCTTGATCAAGGCATCAAAAATCGTTTCCGCCAATCCGATACCGCCCTTTTGGACCATCAGTTTTGCCTGCTCCCCCCGAAGAAAGGATGCGAACTGCTCTTCTCCGACCCCCCCCCCGAACGAGGTCGAACCGTCACCCAGCCCGGTGTAGGACAGCATTTCAGCAAGAAATGCAGCCTCAAGCTCCATCGCTTTGGCGCGCAACCCCGCGGGTCCGTCAGGACGTGCTTGGGGCTGGGGCACGACCAAAGGGTGCGGGCCTGTCAAAACGTTCTGCATCACATGATTCCATTTTCCGTTGAATTTTTCTGACTATCCCCAAGTTGGGTAAACAGTCGGTAAGCAATGGCGGTCATTTTGA
Source organism: Paracoccaceae bacterium (assembly GCA_021741245.1). Lineage (GTDB taxonomy): Bacteria > Pseudomonadota > Alphaproteobacteria > Rhodobacterales > Rhodobacteraceae > Pseudotabrizicola. The sequence continues at coordinate 4,156 of JAIOYF010000011.1, read as the reverse complement.
AGGCTGATCACGACAGCAGTCGGAATGCAGAATGCACATACACAGACCAATCTCATCTGTCGCCACGCAGAACCAAGCCCAACCCGTTGGCACCCCTTTGGGCCCTTCTGCGGCGGGGGACGGAAACTTTGCCGCCCTTATGGCGGCCGAAAACAGGTCATTGCCTGAGCGCTCTGCGCTGGAGATCATGAAGGGACAGGTCATTGGGTCCGGCAATCCCATCGCAAAGACCGATTCCGCCGAGGCACGCGATCTTTCGGCAAATTTGGTGAGTTCAGAGCCCCCTGTAGAAGCGGGGAAGTCCGACAGTGAACCCTTTGGGGATGATCAACAGGGCGCAGACGGGCAAGCGCTTGGGATTTTACAGGCGACAGTTATCGAATCCGGCGGTCTGTCCCCAACCTCTGAACCGCAGGCCCGAATTTTGACTGCGGTGCCTTCTGCGTCGGCGGTTCGAACGGAAAGGCTGGGGCCACACAGTCCCACGGAAGTCGATCAGACCTCAGGTTTGATGGGGCGCATGACGGGGGGTGAACCAGAGGCTTTGGTTGAACCGTCTTTGGGCAGCAACACAATCCCGCCACAACAATCGCAATCGGCAATGGAAGCGGGCAGTTATACTTTTGGTGCAGCGGAGCAAAAGCCGGACTCAGACCCGGATACTCTCGGTCAAAGTGGCATCGATTCCCCCGTGCTGAACGCGGTGGCGCAGTCCTTTGTCCGCTCAAGCGCCGATCTATCAAGTGCCTCAAACCATGGCGGCCTTGCGGCGGCTACTGGGCCCGAAGGTGCGGGCCTAGAAACTGAAATGCCAGACGGTCGGGAAACCGTTCAACGGCTTCCGGGTCAAGTGTCATCCAATGACGGATCGAAAACGAATTCTGCGGGCAAAACAGTTTCAGATAGGGGTCTGACGCCCGGTCTCGTCATAGAACGGCAACCAACAGCCCATGTTCCAGGCCTTACCTCACAGCAGGGCGCAGAGGTGGCAGCCAAGGCGCATGGCGGTTCGGGATCCAGCGATGAACGGCCCCTGACTGCCGCGGCCTTTCGTGGCGGGGTGAATAATCGGTCCCGTTTTGATCACCAGCCAAATCAAGACAGGGACGGATCGGCCGCTACCTCACCATTGCAGGAGCCTCCCCTAAGCATGGCGACAACCCCTGTCGGGAACAGTAAAGTCGTTGCGGGGGCGCCATCCCAAAGTCCGTCGTCAGGTACTCAAGCTGATCTGGCCCCAGAACAATTTAGGCCGAACCCCGAAGGTGTCGTGGGAATGGTCAAGACACCCTCTATGACAGATAATCAAAGGTCTGGTGTTCTCCCAGATCAGGTTCTGGGGGACACCTTAAGCCCGATAGCTCGACCAGTTGTTTTTCAGGTGTCAAACCGCTCAATGCCGCTTCGGACCGCTCTGATCGAAACGATTGAGGCATCGTCGGCGTCTGGACAACAAACGATTCAAAGATCGCCCCTTTCCGGTCCGCAGGAAAGACAAGGCCTGCCCGCGCATGCGCCGGGGGATGACGATCTGCGCCGCCCCATGATGCAACGCGTCGACCCTGCGGGGGCGGTCAGTGTTTCCACATCGACAGCAGGAAACGTTCCCATAACCTCCCCCCTTGCGATTGATCAGGAAACACAAGATCTGCTTTTCCGCGTTCCAGCAGATCAAAGTTTGGCCCGCTCTATGCCGCACAGCTTCCATCCTATGGCCACCGTCAGGGTGCGCCCTGTGACAGACTCCGCAGATGTTCCCTTTTCCGTGGCAGATAAAGCAACCGAACTGCGCGGAGAGCGGTCCTTTGTGACAGCGTTCATGTTGCACGCGGTGGATGATCCTACGGGCACTAGGTCGGTTGCTGAACTGGCCGGCGTCAGGGGCATAGACGATGGGCAAAACTCATCTACGGCCAACCCGTCCAAATCCATTGCTGCGCAGGATACGACGCCCGTTGCAGCCAAACCCGCTATACCAATGCCACCTGACGGCGCGGATCATCAGCGGCCATCGGCTTTGCCGGACAAAAGGGAAGAGGGTGTCCTCCAACCCCAAACGGCGGCACCGATCCTCGATTTGCCTGCGGCTGCAACAAAAATGGCTGTAGGGGGCAGCTTGACCAGGCAAAGTGAACAACTTGGGCTATTGGCGGATCGGCCACAAGTAAAGCATGGCTCCCCAGCAAGGGCAGGCCGAAACGCAAGTTCAACCGGCGCAGACGAAGATCAGCAGCTATCGCAAACGGCCAACAGCAAAGGACAGACCAAGCCAAAACCGTCCTCCGACCTTGGTTCTGCGGTCCCCTTGATGGCACCGATCACGGATCCTTCGATGCCGCTGATATCCCCGGACTCTGAGCGGGGGGATCTGGAAAATGCGTTCATGACGGGAAGCGGCATTGGGTTTTTGCAACCCATCCTACATCATTCCATGACGTCCCAGATCGCTCCACGACACTTATTCGTGCAGGTTTCGCAGGGTTTACAGACCCTTATTCGTCAAGAAACAGCAGACCAGATCAAGCTGACGCTCAGTCCGGAAGAGCTTGGCCACGTGCAATTCGAAATGACAACGAAAGGCGATCGGCTCCATATCAGCCTTTATGTCGAACGGGGCGAAACGATGGAACTCTTGCGGCGCAATGTCGATCAGTTGCTTGGGGAGTTGCGCCAATCGGGCCTTGGTCAACCTAGCCTGAGTTTTGGCAACTGGTCACAACGGGAACAGGCAAAAGGGGAACGGGCCGCATCCCCGGATGGGATCGACCCTTCCGAATCCGCCATCACCCCATCTCTTCCTCATTCCCGTCTGATTGCCGCCGATGGGCGGCTTGATTTGCGTCTTTAGAAAGGGACATTGCCATGGACGTGACCCCGTTCACCAGCACTCCAGCCATATCTCAATCAGTCAGTACCCCAAAGATCAGCTCTGATTATGAGACGTTCCTAAAGATGCTGACCACCCAAATGCAAAACCAAGATCCACTCAACCCCATTGATTCTGCTGACTATGCGGTTCAGTTGGCGACCTTTTCCGGGGTGGAGCAAGCGGTGCGAACGAACCAGTTGCTGGAAGCGATGCAGTCGCAATTCGATGTGCTTGGAATGGCGCAGCTCGCAGGTTGGGTTGGGCAAGAAGCGCGCTCCGCTGCGCCAGTGTTTCTGGATGGCGCGCCTGTCACGGTGTCGCTCAAACCCGCCGCAAGCGCAGACCGCGCGGTCCTAGTGGTCCGCGACGCGGCGGGAACCATCGTCTCACGCGAGGATGTGCCCTTGGGCGAGGATCAGTACGAATGGTTGGGCGCAGATATCAGGGGCGACCCCTTGCAACACGCAACCTATACGCTGAGCCTTGAGAGCTATTTTCAGGGTGACATGCTGTCGACAGGGCCAGTTGAAAGCTATGCACAAATTCTTGAGGCGCGTGGCGGTGTTGGCGGCACAAAACTTCTTTTGCGCGGTGGAGTTGAGGTTTCCGCAAGCTCTGTGACCGCGTTGCGGGTGCCGTGACGCGCGAACGCTCGATTAGGATGCTAACGTGGCTTATGACCTATGCGGCCGATCCTTGCCAGCAATGCTGCGAATTCAGCCAGCCGTTAGAACTTTGACCTGACGCCCGGAACTCATCGGGCGATCCTTTAGCGTATGAGCGCGCCAGGTCAGTGTGATGGAAGCAAATGGCCCGTCCGGACATCCGCCAAAAAAGGCGCGGATCAAGGACGCAGAACGCGAGGCGCGCATTCTGGCAGGCAAGCGAGACCCTGACATAGGGCATGCCAGAGAGGGGGGTATCGGTTGAAGCCCAATAGCAAGGGCCAATCTGCTGGACGCTCCAGATCGCTTCTCTTCCACTTCTTGTGACCGGTGCGCCATGATCTATTGGCCGCAGGCCTGCGATCGGTGGGCGACACGCTGCACTGGAATGCCTTTGGCGGCGGGATGCCGCTTGCTGCTCAAAAGGTCGCTGCGCGGATCGATCCGGAAACTTGGCAGCGGCTGCCGTAGTGGCGCTTTTGCTGGTCCGTGTCTGGTCACCCCGCGCCCGGCTGGCGTGAGTCTTTGCACTGTGTGTTTTTGTGCGGAATTTTGTCTGGAATCTGGGAAACAAAGTTTCTGTTGGGTATGGTTATTTGTGTGTGTTGTTGTCTCAAGGGCC
>JAIOYF010000001.1 GCA_021741245.1 Paracoccaceae bacterium | reverse complement strand
TCATGTTCTTCACATAGTCAGCGTGGCCGGGGCAGTCGACGTGGGCGTAGTGACGGTTCTCCGTCTCATATTCCACGTGCGCCGTCGAGATCGTGATCCCGCGAGCACGCTCTTCCGGCGCGCCGTCAATCTGGTCATAGGCGCGGAAGTCACCAAAATACTTGGTGATCGCTGCCGTCAGCGTCGTCTTGCCGTGGTCAACGTGGCCAATCGTGCCAATGTTGACGTGCGGTTTGTTCCGTTCAAACTTTGCCTTTGCCATTCCGAAGCGCCCTTGAAGTTCGGGGGGCCCTCTGGATTGTTCGCCAGGACCCCGTGGTACACGCGCGGCGACTTAAGCCGAAGAAAGGGGAAAATCAAGCCTCACTTGGGTTTTGGCACAACTGAGACAACGGTTGGTGTATCCGCAGGGCTTGGTTGTGACGCAGCGGTCAGACCAAACCATTCGGGGTTGTCCAAGAACCACTGCTCCACCCGCTTCACCGCATTATACGAAAGCGCCGCCATCTGCTGCTGCTTGGTCTTGGTAAGCCCTGACCCTACAACGGTTTCTCCTGACAGACTTTCAAAGACGGTGAACTGCTTTCCCTCGACATTCAGCTTCTTCTGGGCCGCGTCATCCCAAACATTCGCCGTGATCACCAACACGGATTTTGGCGCGGCAACAATCGGGATGCCGGGCGGGGCAAGGGCATAGCCATCGACAGAAATGCCGATGTTGAAAAGTTTTGTGCCCTCATAGCGGTCAAAGCGATCAGAGACGGCCTTTTTCATCGCCTCTTCCCATTCATCCGGGGTGGCGTTGCGCGAAATCGGCACTTTCTGGACATTGTCAGCCACGACGATATTGAGGCCCAAGGCGAAATCGCCCAAGGGCACGGGTGGCTCTGCCAGATCATTGCGGGCACAACCCGCGACAAGGGCGATGATCAGGCCAAGGGTCGACAGTCGAAAAAGCGTCATATGAAACATCCTTTGGGCGTCTGCCCATTGGATATCCCGTGACTCAAAGTCGCGCAAGCCAAGCTGGGGCGATGACTTCCGCCCATTGCCCCCTATATTGCAGCCAAAGAGATGAGGCCGACATGACACATCACCGTCCCGTCACATCCCCCCCAAACGGGGACTACCCCGTGCAGGTGCCCCTGACCAACACGCCGCTTGGGGTCTGGGGATCGCTCAGGGCCGGGCGGCGCAATGTTCTTGAACTGATCCCCGAGATCGCCACCCATGCGCCAATCCTTTCGGGCAGGACCGGCAAACGCTGGCACATGGTCATGGATCCCACTGCACTCAAACGTATTTTGCGTGACAAGGTGGAGGATTACCCCAAATCGATGGTGACCAAGCTGATCCTTGAACCCGCCATCGGCGACAGCCTTTTCGTGGCCGAGGGCAAGGAATGGCTTTGGCAGCGCCGCACAGCCGCCCCCGTTTTCACCCATCGCAATGTCGCCGCCCTAGCCCCCGTCATGACCGCCGCCGCCGAGCGGGCGAGCGCACGCATTGCCACGGCTGCAGGCCGGGCGGCCAATTGTTATGACGAAATGGTGACCGCGACCTTCGAGGTGATCTCGGACGTGACCTTTTCGGATGAGGATGGCTTTGACCGCGCAGCGGTGCATCGCGCCTTGGAGGCCTATATTTCGCAGACCGCAAAGGTCTCGTTGCTGGACATCCTTGGCGCGCCCGCTTGGGTGCCCCGACCGGGGCGTCTGATGACCGGATCTGCAATGCAGGCCATGAAGCGGGTGGCGGATCAATCCATTGACCAACGCAGGGCCGACGGCGCCAAGGCCGTGCCTGACCTGCTGGATTTGTTGCTTGCGGGCGAAGACCCGAAAACCGGGCGTAAGATGAATACGCCAGAGCTGCGTGATAACCTGCTGACCTTTATCGTGGCAGGGCATGAGACAACGGCGCTGACGCTGTCTTGGGCGCTTTACCTGTGCGCGTTCGATCCGGCGATCCAAGATGCCGCCCGCGCACAGGCCTGCGCGGTTCTGGGCGACCGGGCCGCACAAGTAGGGGATCTTGCTGCCCTGCCCCTCATCCGCCAGATCGTGGATGAAACGCTGCGGCTTTACCCGCCAGCGGCCTTTCTGTCCCGCACCGCACAGGCCAAGGATGAGCTTTGCGGCCGCGAGGTCCGGCCCGGCGATACCGTGATCTTGCCGATCTACGCCCTGCATCGCCACCATGCGCTATGGTCGGACCCGCATGCCTTTCGCCCCGAACGCTTTGCCGATCCGAAGTCCATCGACCGCTTTGCCTATCTGCCGTTTGGGGATGGGCCACGGATTTGCATCGGGGCGTCTTTTGCGCTGCAAGAGGCTGTGATCATCTTGGCAACCTTGCTGGCGCGTTTCCGATTTAGCCTTGTTCCGGGCAAGGCCCCCAAGCCGGTCATGATCTTGACACTGCGCCCCGAAGGCGGGGTTTGGCTTGGGGTGGAAAAGGTTTAGGGCCGTCCTGATTTAGGGTGCCGATTTAGCCAAGCGATGCCGCGCGCGCATGCAGATGCGCCACCAGACCCGGGGGCAGGTTCAGGCGCGCAGCCAACATCGCCAGATAGCCCTTTTCTGCCGCCCCCTCCGGGTCCACCGTCAGGAGTGAGGCCGCATAAATCTCGGTCGCCTCTTCCTCGCTGCGGGCAAGGGCCGCGATGCGGCCAGCATCCAAGGGAGAGTCAAGTTCTGCTGCGATCATGGCTTGCGCCTCGGCCCCAAGGCCAAGACTGGCCAGTTGCGTGTCGATGCGGGCCCGCTCTTCGGGCGTCACATGGCCATCGGCCTTTGCGGCGGCCACCATGGCCTGCAACAAACGCGCCGCCAGATCATCGGCACTTTGGCTATCATCTGGCAAAAACGCGGTGCCCTTTGGCTGTGGCAAAGCCATGGGTCCCGGCTCTATGGTCGCGGGCTTTCCGGCCTTCCAATCCTCATAGGCCTTGTAGGCGAGGCCGCCGATCAGGGCCGCGCCCCCAACCTTCAGGCCCGTGCCCAACAACTTGCGCCCGCCCCCGGTCAGCAAGACACCCAACAGGCCACCCGCGATGGCCCCTTTGCCCAAGGAGGATTGCCCGTCCCACGTGGATCTGGCTTTGCCTGCCAGCCCCCCCGCAGTGGCCCCACCGGACATTTGGGTGATGGAGCCCATAAGGCTGTCGAGAATGGATTTTGCGTCTTTCATGGCGGCCCCCTTTAGCAGCATTCGCCTCTTAGATGGGGATCGTGCCTGCGGGCTGCAAGCGTTAGGTGGCCCCCCATCCACCACCGCCCGGTGTCAGCATCTCAAACTCCGCCCCGGCGGGCAGGTCACGCTCATCATTGCCCTGCAAATGCTCCACCCGTCCATCGGGCCAGATCACCCGATTGACGCCCACCGCCCCCGGCCCGCCGCCCTCCCCGCCAAAGGGCGGAATGATGCGGCTGCCACACAGGGTGGTCACGGTGACAGGTTCCAGAAACCGCATGCGCCGCACCGCGCCATTGCCCCCCGGCCAGCGCCCGGCCCCGCCTGAACCTGCGCGAATACCGAACGCCTCCAGCCGCACGGGAAACCGCTTTTCCAGAATTTCGGGGTCTGTCATGCGGGTGTTGGTCATATTGCTTTGCACCGCGTCACAGCCCGGAAAGCCGGGACCTGCCCCGGTGCCGCCCGCGATCGTCTCATAGTTCTGGAACGCGGTATTGCCCCAGACAAAGTTGTTCATCGTGCCCTGCGCCGCCGCGATCACGCCCAGCGCGCCATAAAGCGCGTTGCAGGCGGATTGGCTGACCTCGGTATTGCCCGCGATCACCGCCCCCGGCGCGCGTGGGTTCAGCATCGAGCCTTCGGGCAGCACGATGGTCAGGGGGGCCAGACAGCCCTCATTCAGCGGGATGGGTTTACCCACCAAGGTGCGGAAGACATACAGCACCACCGCCCGCGCCACCGCCGCCGGGGCATTGTAATTGCCGGGCTGCTGCGCACTGGTGCCGGTGAAATCCACCACCGCCGACCGCGCTTTGCGGTCCACCGTCACCTTCACCCGGACCTCGGCCCCGATATCCATCGGATAGACAAATTCGCCATCCTCCAGCCGGTCGATCACCGCGCGGACACATTCTTCGGCATTGCGCTGGACATGGCCCATATAGGCGGTCACCACATCCGCACCGTAAGCCGCGACCACCCTTTGCAGTTCACGCCTGCCCGTCTCATTTGCCGCAATCTGCGCCTTGAGGTCGGCCATGTTCTGCTGGGGTGAGCGCGCGGGATAAGTCGCCCCGGCCAACAGATCCAACACCGCTTGTTCCTGCAGCTGGCCCTGCTTGACCAGATGGAACAGGTCAATCAGTACCCCTTCTTCATCAATATGGCGACTATCAGGGGGCGAAGACCCCGGCGTGCGCCCACCAATATCGGCATGGTGCCCGCGTGATCCCAGCCAGAACGCCACCGCATCGCCTACGAAAACCGGGGTGATCGCCGTCACATCGGGCAGGTGCGTGCCGCCCGCATAGGGGCTGTTGAGCATCCACGCATCGCCCGGACGCGCCTGCCCCTTGGTTGCGGCAATCACCATTTTGACCGCATGGCTCATGGATCCCAGATGCACCGGCACATGCGGGGCATTGGCAACCAGATCACCCACCGCATCAAAGATCGCACAGGAAAAATCCAACCGCTCTTTGATGTTGACTGACCATGAGGTATTGGCGAGCGTCGCCCCCATCTGATCGGCCACCGACATGAACAGGTTATTGAACACCTCCAGCAACACCGGATCAGCGGTCGTTCCTGCGGCGGGTGGGCGGGCGATGGCCTCGGTCCGCTCAAGGATCAGGTTCGACGCGTCATCAACCCGCGCCCGCCAACCGGGTTCCAGCACCACGGTTCCCGTCGCCTCGCGGATCACCGCTGGCCCCGCGACCTGCGCCCCTGCAGGCATGGTGGCGCGGTCATAGAGCGGCACCTCGCTCCAGCCGCCCATATGCACCGTCAGCCCGGCAATGGCAGCCCCATCCCCCGTTGCGACCGCAGGCGCGGGCAGCGTGGCCCCCTCGCCAATCGCCTCAACCGCCAGCATCTCAAACAGCACCCCACGTTCGGGCGAGGTAAAGCCAAAGCGCGCCTGATGCGTGGCCTCAAACGCGGCCTTCATGGCGTCTGCCGTGCCAAAGGGCACCTCCAGCGGCTGATGCGATCCGTCATAGCGCAGATGCGCCCGCGCCTCATGCCGGATGTTTGCCGCCCCTTGGGCCGCGACCTCGGCACTGGCGGCATCTGTCAGCGCCTGCACCTGCGCCTCTGCGCCATCAACCTCGGCCAAGGGGGCATCAAACTGCACCTCTTGCAAGGCGCGGATCTCGGCCAGCCCCATGCCAAAGGCCGACAAGACCCCGGCAAAGGGGTGCAAGAACACCCGCCCCATGCCCAAGGCATCGGCAACGCCACAGGCATGCTGCCCGCCCGCCCCGCCAAAGCATTGCAAGGTATAGCCGGTCACATCATGGCCGCGCTGCACACTGATCTTCTTGATCGCATTGGCCATATTGTCGATGGCGATGCGCAAGAAGCCCTCGGCCAGCTCTTCCGGCCCAAGCTGGGGCTGGCCGGTGGCTACAGCGACCTCTGCCGCAAGCGTCGCGAATTTCGCCGCGACCACATCCCTGTCCAGCGGCTGATCGCCATCGGGGCCAAAAACCGCCGGAAAGTGATCGGGCGACAGGCGGCCCAGCATCACGTTGCAATCCGTGATCGTCAGCGGCCCGCCCCGGCGATAGCTGGCAGGGCCGGGATTGGCCCCCGCACTTTCCGGGCCCACCTGCAACCGCCCGTCGCGAAAGCTGCAAATCGACCCGCCACCCGCTGCCACGGTGTGAATATCCATCATCGGCGCACGCATCCGAACGCCTGCCACCTCGGTCTCAAAGCTGCGCTCAAAGATCCCGGCATAGTGGCTGACATCGGTCGATGTGCCCCCCATGTCAAAGCCGATCAGCCGGTCAAAGCCCGCAGCCTCTGCCGTCTTGACCATACCGACGATACCGCCCGCCGGGCCAGACAGGATCGCATCCTTGCCCATGAAACGATGCGCCTCGGTCAACCCACCAGACGACTGCATGAACAACAACCGCCCGCCGACACGGGACAATTCCAGCGCCCCCTCAACTTGCGCCACATAGCGCCGCAGGATGGGCGAGAGATAAGCATCCACCACCGTGGTATCCCCCCGCGCAACCAGCTTGGCCAGACGGCTGACCTGATGCGACAGACTGATCTGGGTAAACCCCTCTTCGGCGGCTATCGCGCCCACCCGCGCCTCATGCACAGGGTTCAGATAGCCATGCATCAAGACCACCGCCACACAGCGGAGGCCGCGCGCATAGGCGGCCCGCAGGGCGGCGCGCGCGGCCTCTTCGTCCAGCGGGCGAATTTCGATCCCCGCCGCGTCCAGCCGCCCTGCCACTTCGGCCACATCTTCATGCAGCAGGTCAGGGCGGCGGATATGCAGATCAAACAGATCGGGACGGGCTTGGGTGCCGATGCGCAAGATATCCCCGAACCCTTCGGTGATCATCAGCAAGACCCGTTCCCCCTTGCGCTCCAACAGAGCGTTGGTGGCCACGGTGGTGCCCATCTTGACGGCCCCGATCGCGCCCTGAGGGATGGGATCATCGTCAGCAAGGCCAAGCGCATCACGAATGCCCTGCACCGCCGCATCGCGGTAACGTTCAGGATTTTCCGACAACAGCTTTCTGGTGTCCAACCGGCCATCGGGCCTGCGCGCCACCACATCCGTAAAGGTGCCGCCCCGGTCGATCCAGAATTCCCACGCGCTCATTGCTGCCTCCATTTGCCCCCCTTTGGGTGGGCCAAGCAGGGCGCGCTGTCAACCGGAGGCCGCCTGCAAGATCCCGATCAGCACCTTATGGGGCAGGACAACCGGGTTGCCCTTCATGGATGAGGCACCCACTGCCGCCTGAGCCACGGCGTCGTGATCGGCCCTGCGCAAACCCATCTGCGCCAAGGTCGGCAGACCTGCCGCCCGCACCCAAGCCAGCAGGGCCAGTGGCGCCTCCCTTGGCGCAACCCCAAGCGCCGCCGCCAAAATCGCGCAGACCTCTTGCACGCGGTCCTGAGCCAGTCCCGTGGTATGATCACGGTTCGCCGCCAGAACCGGGCCCAGCAGAAGACCACAGATCGCACCATGCGCGGCCCCCGTCATCCCGCCGATGACCCCGGCAAAGCCATGCACGGCCCCAAGACCAGCATTGGCCAGCGCCAACCCGCCACACAGCGACGTCCATGCCAGCGCATCGCGCGCCGCTGCATCCTCGCCTTGCATCAGGCGCATCACCGCCGCGAGTCCCGGCGCAATCGCCGGGCGCGTCAAAGCATCGGTATAGGGGGTGGCCTTGCTGCTCAGGTAAGGCTCGATCACCTGCACCACCGCATCCAGACCCGAGGCAAGCGTCACACCCGGCGGGCAATGATCGGTCAGCGCCGGATCCACAATGGCCACCCGCGCAATCATCCGATCATCGCGCAAGCTGACCTTGCGGCCATGGTCCGGCAGGCCGATGACCGCATTCTTGGTCACCTCAGCCCCGGTGCCCGCCGTCGTGGGAACCGCCAGAAAGGGCAACGGAGGCACCATTAGGGGCAAGCCCTTTCCGACGACCTCCAGATGATCCATCACCCCATTCGGTGCAGGGATCAGCGCAGCCAGCGCCTTGCCCAAATCAAGGACCGAACCGCCCCCAAGCGCCAGCACCCAATCCGCTCGATGGGACCGTGCGGCATCCAAGGCCTGCTGCAAGTCGTCCAATGCAGGCTCCCGGCCGCAGGTCAGGGCGAGCACGGCGGCCCCCTCTGCGCGCGCGCCGTCCAAGAGCCATGCGGCGCGGTCGGCATGCGCCCCGTGCACCACAATTCCCCGGCCCCCAAAGCCAAGCGCCAGCGGCAGCGCCTGCAATGCCGTGCCGCGCCCGAACAAAATGCGCGGCGGTTGAAGGATGGAAAAGCTCATACCGACATGGTGGCCTGAACCGCCCGCTGCCATCGGGTGTATTTGGCAAGGCGGTCCGCGTCTGACATTCCCGGCTCAAACCGCCGTTCCAAAGCCCAGCCCTTGGCGAACTCTTCCGGCGGCGGACATAGCCCCGCCTGCAGCCCCGCAAGATAGGCCGCACCAAGGGCGGTCGTTTCGGTCACCACGGGGCGGTCAACGGGGGCGCCAAGAATATCCGACAAGAACTGCATCGCCCAATCACTGGCCGTCATACCCCCGTCAACGCGCAGCACGCCGTCAGCCGCCGCCCCCCAATCGGCGCGCATCGCCTCCAGCAAATCACGGGTCTGATAGCCCACACTTTCCAAGGCAGCCCGGGCCAGTTCCGCCGGGCCGGAATTGCGAGTCAGCCCATAGACAGCCCCACGGCAATCCGGCCGCCAATAGGGCGCACCAAGACCGGTAAAGGCGGGCACAAGGATCACCCCCTGCGCCGCATCGGCGGCCTCGGCCAAGGGTTGGGTTTCCTTGGCATCCCGGATGATCTTCAACCCGTCACGCAGCCACTGCACCACGGCCCCGGCGATAAAGATCGACCCTTCCAGCGCATAGGTGGTCTGGCCGTTCAGGCGGTAGGCGATGGTGGTCAGAAGCCGATTTTTCGACGGCACCATATCGGTGCCGGTGTTCAGCAAGGCAAAGCAACCTGTGCCATAGGTGGATTTCATCATACCGGGGGAAAAACAGGCCTGACCGACGGTGGCCGCCTGCTGGTCGCCCGCAACGCCAAGGATCGGAATCTCGCGCCCAAAAAGATCAGCGCGGGTCACGCCGAAATCGGCGGCACAATCCTTGACCTCGGGCAGCAAGGACATGGGGATATCGAGCAGCCCACAGATCTCGGCATCCCATGCGCCGGTCGCGATATTGTAAAGCATGGTGCGGGCCGCGTTGGTGGCATCCGTCGCATGCATGCGCCCCCCTGTCAGCTTCCAGATCAGAAAACTGTCGACCGTCCCAAAGGCCAATTCGCCCCTTTCGGCCCGCGCTCGCGCCCCCGGCACATGATCCAGCAGCCATTTGACCTTGGTCGCGCTGAAATAGGGGTCAAGCAACAGCCCGGTACGGGCGGTGATCATCGCCTCATGCCCGGCCCGTTTCAGCGCGTCACAGGTGTTAGCCGTACGACGGTCTTGCCAGACAATGGCGTTGTGAATGGGCTGGCCCGTGGCACGGTCCCAGATCAGGGTCGTCTCCCGCTGATTGGTGATCCCGATCGCGGCAATATCGGTCGCATCCCCCCCGGCTTTCTCGATCGCGGCACGTGCCGTCGCGGCCACGGTGGACCACAGATCCGACGGATCATGTTCCACCCAACCCGGAGCGGGATAGTGCTGGGGAAATTCCTCTTGCGCCACGGCCACCACCCGAAGGCTGGCATCAAAGAGAATTGCGCGGGACGAAGTGGTGCCTTGATCAATGGCAAGGATATGGGTCATGGCGCGGCCATCCTTAGACTGGTGTTCGGTCATCCCGTGCTGGGACAATATCTGGGGCAAATGAATTCAATGTCTTGCCCCCCGCCCTTGGTGCAAAAGGAGCATTGCCACGATGCGCGACGGTGCAGGCAGGGACAAGAATTTTCAAAAATTCTTGTCAATTTTTTTGCAAAAAAATTGGCACGGGCGGGCGGTGCCGCCCGTGCCATGATCGCCGCTGGCGATCACTGCCAGGATTTGATCAGCTCGTCATAAGAGATCGTTTCGCCCATGGGCTTTTCGTTCTCAAGCTTTGCCACCGGCGAGCCGGGGGCATCGAGCCATTCCTGAGCGTCCTTGACCTCGTTCATCTTCGGGCCGATGTCGCCCTGAACGCCTGCCCGCTCGATCCGCTCCATCACACGCTCTTGCTCGGCGCAGAGGGCATCCAGCGCTTCTTGCGGGGACTTGTCGCCCGACATGGCGTCGCCGATGTTCTGCCACCACAGCTGCGCCATCTTCGGATAATCCGGGATGTTGGTGCCGGTGGGCGACCACTGAACGCGGGCGGGTGAGCGGTAGAATTCCACCAGACCACCCAGTTTGGGCGCGCGGTCGGTGAAGTGCTGGCTGTCGACCGTCGATTGACGCACGAATGTCAGGCCAACATCGGCTTTCTTGAGGTCAACCGTCTTGGACGTGACGAACTGCGCATAAAGCCAAGCGGCCTGTGCACGGTCCACCGGGGTGGATTTCATCAGCGTCCACGATCCCACGTCCTGATAGCCAACCTTGGTGCCTTCGGTCCAATAGGCCCCATGAGGCGACGGGGCCATACGCCACTTGGGCGTGCCATCGTCGTTCATCACCGGAAGGCCGGGTTTGACCATATCGGCGGTAAACGCGGTGTACCAGAACATCTGCTGGGCAATCGCACCCTGTGCCGGAACCGGGCCTGCCTCGCCAAACACCATGCCTGCCGCTTCTGGCGGGGAATAGTTCTTCAGCCAGTCAATCGCCTTGGTCACAGCATAAACAGCCGCCGCGTCATTGGTGGCACCGCCACGCGTGACGCAAGAGCCGACAGGACGCGAATTCTCATCCACGCGCACGCCCCATTCGTCGACCGGCAAACCGTTGGGTTCGCCCTTGTCGCCCATGCCGGCCATCGACATCCACGCGTCGGTATAGCGCCAGCCAAGCGAGGGGTCCTTCTTGCCGTAGTCCATGTTGCCATAGACCTTGTCCGGGCCACCGGCATAGGTCATGTCGCGGCCGGTAAAGAATTCGGCGATATCTTCGTAGGCCGACCAGTTGACCGGAACGCCGAGGTCATAGCCATATTTGGCTTTGAAATCGTCCTTGGTTTTCTGATCGTTGAACCAGTCATACCGGAACCAGTAAAGGTTCGCGAACTGCTGGTCCGGCAGTTGGTACAGCTTGCCATCGGGTGCCGTGGTGAATTGCGTCCCGATGAAATCTGGCAGGTCCAGCGTGGGCGAGGTAAAGGCAGCACCTTCGCCAGCCATCCAGTCGGTCAGGTTGCGGGCCTGCTGATAGCGCCAGTGGGTGCCGATCAGGTCCGAGTCATTGATATAGCCGTCATAGATATTCTCGCCGGTCTGCATCTGGGTCTGCAGCTTTTCAACCACATCGCCTTCACCGATCAGATCATGGGTGATCTTGATGCCGGTGATCGCGGTAAAGGCAGGGGCCAGAACCTTTGATTCATACTCATGCGTGGTGATGGTTTCCGACACCACCTTGATCTCCATCCCTGCCAGCGGGGCGGCGGCATCGATGAACCACTGCATTTCCGCTTCTTGATCGGCGCGTGACAGGGTCGACAGATCACCAACTTCGGCGTCAAGGAATGCTTTTGCAGCATCCATATCAGCCCAAGCAGGCGCCCCCCCCGTGACCAAAAGCGCAAGCGCCATGGCGGTTGTGGTTTGACGCAATCTCATTATGTATCCTCCCAGATTGTTGAGACTCAGATTTCGCAATCATGCCGGGGGTGGGGGTGCATCCCCATTCCCGGCGACTTAGTATCCTGTCTAGACCCAGCGAAAGACCGCTGCGGCATAGACAAGGCAGAGCGCGGTTGCCCCCCAAAGGGGCGTTCCCGCAAAGTAAAGCCAGATCAGGTGCAAAAAGGCAGACCCAAGCAGGCTGATGAACAGTCGGTCGCCGCGCGTCGTCTCAATCCGAAGGATGCCGATGCGCGGCGTTTCAGGAAAGCGGATGGCCAGCAGCGTCATGGTGACCAACAGGCTGGCGATCACCCAAAAGAACAGGGCCACAGGCAGGGTCCATGCCATCCATCCGCCCGCAATCATCGGGGCGAACCAATCCAGCGCGCCGTCCTTCTTTGGGGCGACGGCAAACAGGATCGCAAGGGCGGCAGCCATCACGCCAATGGCCGAAAGGGTTATGGCCGTCCAGTTGACTGTGCGGGTTGCAGCTACGGTCATCACACCCTCCCCAGGGCAAAGCCCTTGGCGATATAGTTTCGGACAAAGTAGATCACCAAGGCACCCGGCACGATGGTCAGGATACCGGCAGCAGCCAACACGCCCCAATCCATGCCCGAGGCGGAAACGGTGCGGGTCATGGTGGCTGCGATAGGTTTTGCGTTGACCGACGTCAGCGTGCGCGACAGCAGCAATTCCACCCATGAGAACATAAAGCAGAAAAACGCCGCCACCCCGATGCCGCTTGCAATCAGCGGCATGAAGATTTTGACGAAGAACTTGGGGAACGAATAGCCGTCGATATAGGCAGTTTCGTCAATCTCTTTGGGCACGCCGCGCATGAACCCTTCCAAGATCCAGACAGCCAAGGGCACGTTGAACAGGCAGTGCGCCAAGGCCACAGCGATATGGGTGTCAAACAGCCCGACCGATGAGTAAAGCTGAAAGAACGGCAGCGCAAAGACCGCAGGCGGCGCCATCCGGTTGGTCAGCAACCAGAAGAACAGGTGCTTGTCGCCCATGAACGAATAGCGGCTGAAGGCATAGGCGGCAGGCAGCGCCACGGTCAGCGAGATCACCACGTTCATCGTCACATAAATGATCGAATTGACATAGCCCATGTACCAGCTTGGGTCGGTCAAGATGACCATATAGTTGCCAAAGGTCAGATCCTGCGGAAAGAGCGTAAAGGTCGACAAAATCTCGGTATTCGTCTTCAGGCTCATGTTCAGCAGCCAGTAGATCGGGATCAACAGGAACAGCAGATACACCGTCATCACAATGGCTGAGGATTTGATGCGCATCACTTGCTCTCCTGCCGGTCAAGGTTTGTCATCACAGTGTAAAACACCCATGAGACCAAAAGGATCACGAGGAAATACATCAGTGAGAAGGCAGCCGCGGGGCCAAGGTCGAACTGACCGATTGCCATTTTCACAAGGTCGATGGACAGGAATGTGGTGGAGTTGCCGGGGCCCCCGCCCGTCAGAACAAAGGGCTCGGTATAGATCATGAAACTGTCCATAAAGCGCAGCAGGATGGCGATCAGCAAAACGCCTTTCATCTTGGGCAATTCGATAAAGCGGAACACGGCCCAGCGGCTGGCTTGGTCAATCTTGGCCGCCTGATAATAGGCCTGCGGGATGGATTGCAGGCCCGCATAGGCAAGCAGGGCCACAAGCGATGTCCAGTGCCATACATCCATGACCACCACGGTGATCCACGCATCAAGCGAGTCATTGGTGTAGTTATAGTCGATGCCCAAAGCCGCCAGCGTATGGCCCAAAAGACCGATATCCACGCGGCCAAAGATCTGCCAGATCGTGCCCACCACGTTGAACGGGATCAACAGAGGCAGCGCCATCAACACAAGGCACAGGCTGGCCCAGAACCCTTTCTTGGGCATGTTGAGGGCGATGAAAATGCCCAAGGGCACCTCGATTGCCAGAATGATCCCCGAAAACAGGACCTGTCGCCCCAAAGCATTGTGCAGGCGCGAAGAGGTCACCATTTCCTCGAACCACTCCAGCCCCACCCAGAAAAACTGGTTGTTGCCAAAGGTGTCGTTCAGCGCATAGTTCACAACCGTCATCAGCGGGATGATGGCCGAAAAGGCCACGACCACCAGAACCGGCAATACCAGAAACCATGCCGTGTTGTTTTGTGTCTTGTCCATCACGCAGCCCCCCCAACGCGCCAGTCGTCCGCAAAGACATTGATCTTTTGCGGGGCAAAGCTGACATGGGTCAGATCTGTGCCGATGCTCATCCCCTCGGGGGCGATGATGTTCAGCGGTTGACCCATGGTTTCGGCGCGGACAAGGCGGTGTCGGCCCACATCCTCGACCCGCTTGATCACCACCGGCAGGCCATCTCCTGCGGTCAACACCGCATATTCCGGGCGGATGCCAATTTGGGTGCGGCCCTTGATTGGCCCATAAGCCGCACCCAAGGAAACCTCAGCCCCTTGCAGGTGGGCACGGTTTCCGTCGATCTTGGCATCCAGCAGGTTCATGCCCGGCGAGCCGATGAAATAGCCCACAAAGGTATGCGCGGGGGTTTCAAACAGCTCTTCTGGCGTGCCCATCTGCACGACGCGGCCATCATACATCACCACAACCTTATCCGCAAAGGTCAGCGCCTCGGTCTGGTCATGGGTAACATAGATCATGGTATGGCGGAATTCTTGGTGCAGCTGTTTAAGCTGCGTGCGCAGTTCCCATTTCATATGCGGATCAATCACCGTCAGCGGCTCGTCAAACAAGATCGCGTTGACGTCCTCGCGCACCATGCCACGGCCCAGGCTGATCTTTTGCTTGGCATCCGCCGTCAGCCCCTGCGCTTTGCGCTTCAGGTTGTCTTCCATCCCGATCATCTTTGCGATGGCCTGCACCCGCGCCGCGATATAGGCCGCGTCCATGCCACGATTGCGCAGCGGAAAGGCAAGGTTTTCGCGCACGGTCATCGTGTCATAGACAACGGGAAACTGGAACACTTGGGCGATGTTGCGCTCGGCCGTGGCCGCATCCGTCACGTCACGATCCCCGAACAACACGCGGCCCTGACTGGGGCGCAACAGGCCAGAGATGATGTTGAGAAGCGTGGATTTTCCACAGCCAGAAGAGCCGAGCAGCGCATAGGCCCCGCCATCATCCCAGACGTGATCCATTTCCTTCAACGCAAAATCATTGTCAGACTTGGGGTTCGGGAAATAGCTGTGGGCAAGGTTTTTCAGGGTGATTTGTGCCATGGTCTAGGCCGCCCCTTTGATCGGTTCTACCGCATAGGCGGCGGGTGCGGCCAGACGACCTGCCTCATCGAACAGATAGATATGCGCGGGGTCCAGCCAGACAGAGACGGCAGCCCCCGATTGCAACTCATGCACGCCATGCACCAGACCGACCCATTTCTGATCGCCGTGATGCAGGTGCAAGAACGTCTCGGACCCGGTGATTTCCGACACACCCAAGGTGCAGCGCAGTTCGATCACCGTACCAGAATGCTTGTTCAAAGTCAGGTGGTTGGCACGAAACCCGGCCATATAGCGGCCATCAGGGATACGACCAAGGGCGCCATCCGCCGGGACATGCGTTCCCTCGCCAAGGGTCAAGCGATGCCCTTGCTTGACGCAGGTCAGAAAGTTCATGGGCGGGTCCGAAAACACCCGCGCCGTGGTGGCATCGGCAGGCTGGCGATAGACAACGGGCGTTGGACCGAATTGGGTCACCCGCCCTTCCCACAAGGTGGCGGTATTGCCGCCCAAAAGCAGCGCCTCTTCGGGTTCGGTCGTGGCATAGACAAAGATCGCGCCCGACGCCTCAAAGATGCGGGGGATTTCCACGCGCAATTCCTCGCGCAGTTTGTAGTCAAGGTTGGCAAGGGGTTCATCCAAAAGGACCAGCCCCGCCCCCTTGACCAATGCCCGCGCCAAAGCGCAGCGCTGCTGCTGGCCACCCGAAAGTTCCAACGGCTTGCGATCAAGCATCGGCGTCAGGCGCATCATCTCGGCGGTTTCGCGGACGCGACGGTCGATCTCGGCCTTGGCAACCCCAAGGATACGCAAGGGGGAGGCAATGTTGTCGAAAACGGACAGGCCGGGGTAATTGATGAACTGCTGATACACCATGGCCACACCACGGTCTTGCACCCGCACCCCCGTGACATCGCGCCCATCCCACAAGATGCGCCCGGTGTTCGGCACATCCAGCCCCGCCATCACGCGCATCAGACTTGTCTTGCCCGAAAGCGTGGGGCCCAGAAGCACGTTCATCGTGCCCTTTTCCAGCGTCAGGCTGGTGGGGTGGATATGAACCCGCCCCTCCACCGACCGCGACACTGATTGCAGTTCCAAAGCCATTTTCGTTCCCTTATTCCGCGGCCGAGCGGATCAGATCGGCGGCCTTGTCGGCCATGAAGACCTCTAGCGCGTCAATCTGCGCGGCCGTCATCCGAAGCCCCAGCTTGCTGCGCCGCCAGACGATATCCACGGCGTGGCGGGCATATTCCTTTGTCATCAGCCAGTTCACCTCGGCCTCGGTCAGGGTGCCGCCAAAATCACGACCCAGATCGGCCATCGAAGTCGCCGAGCCAAGCACCAGCGCAGCCTCGGTCCCATAGGCACGGATCAGCCGGGCCGACAGGTATTCCGACAGATAGGGATGCGCCGTCCGCAGCGCGGCAATCAAGGCATCGACCCCATCCACCGGAAAATCGCCGCCCGGCAGGGTCACGCGCGCCGTCCACTTGCCCTTGGTGCCCGGAAAGAACGGCACGATCTTTTCCATCGCCGATTCCGCCAACCGCCGATAGGTGGTGATCTTACCGCCAAAGACGTTCAGCAAAGGCGCCCCGTTCTGATCAAGGCTCAGCACATAGTCACGGGTGGCGGCTGTCGCGGATTTTGCCCCATCATTGTACAAGGGCCGCACTCCGGAATAGGTCCAGACCACATCATCCTTGGTCACGGGCTTTGCGAAATACCTGGACGCAAAACTCAGCAGGTAATCACGCTCTTCGTCGGTGCAAACGGCATCCTTTGGCGCGCCTTGATGATCCTTGTCGGTCGTGCCGATCAAGGTGAAATCCTGCTCGTAGGGAATCGCAAAGATAATGCGGCCATCCTCGCCCTGAAAGAAATAGCAGCGGTCATGATCATACAGCTTGCGCGTCACGATGTGGCTGCCCCGCACAAGCCGCACCCCTTCGCTGGAATTGATGCGGGCCACATTGCGGATGATGTCTTCGACCCATGGGCCACCCGCATTGACAAGAACCTTGGCACGGTGCGTGGCGCGCCCCTCCGGGCCCTCGGTCAACACCTCCCAATGGTCGCTGGCGCGGGTCGCGCTCAGCACCTTGGTGCCAACCATGATCTTTGCACCCCGCGCCTCGGCATCGCGGGCATTCAGGACGACAAGGCGTGAATCCTCAACCCAGCAATCGGAATATTCATAGGCGTGGTGGAACTTAGGGTTCAGCGGCCGCCCGGCCACATCCCGCGTCAGATCCAGCGTGCGCGTTGGCGGCAAGATCTTGCGACCGCCCAGCGTGTCATACAAGAAAAGCCCCAACCGGATCAGCCATGCCGGACGCCGCCCCTTCATCCATGGCATGACAACGCCCAAAAGGCGGCTCGTCGGCGTGTCACTCTCAAACCGCATATCGCGATGATAAGGCAAGACAAAGCGCATCGGCCAACTGATATGCGGCATCGCAGACAGCAAAATTTCACGCTCCTCCAAGGCCTCGCGCACCAGCCGGAATTCGAAATACTCCAGATAGCGCAGCCCGCCATGAAACAGCTTTGTCGAAGAGGAAGACGTTGCCTGCGCAAGATCACCTTGTTCAGCCAAAACAACAGAAAGACCCCGGCCGGACGCATCCCGTGCGATGCCGCAGCCGTTGATACCGCCGCCAATAATGAACAGGTCGGCCATCGCTGGCCGCTGTGCGTCTGACACGTCTGATCCTCCCTTGGAAGGTCGTCGCCTTCCCTGCACAAACCCTGCCCCGACTCCGCCCCAGCAGTCAACATTATTTTTCGTTTTTGCGCGTTATATGTAAAAGCGAACTTTTTTCCCTTAGTTTCTCACGGCTTTCGCGCGCGCCCGATGCCGATTTTCCAGTTTCGCACAAAAGCGAATGCAGTTGCAGCATGATATGAAAGGCGTGACAATCCCTGCCCACCCGTGCGAAACAAAGAGAAATGCAAGGAAAGACTGCGCACGTGGCCCTGAACATCCGACAAACCGAAATCCTTGAAATTGCGCGGCTTGAGGGTCGGGTTGTGGTCGAAGACCTTGCCCAACGCTTTGACGTCACCTTGCAAACGATCCGCCGCGATCTGACCGAATTGGCCGAGGCCGGGCATCTGGACCGGGTGCATGGCGGTGCTGTGCCACGAACAGGCGTTTCGAACATCGGGTATGAAGCCCGCCGCCGGATGAACGAGGTTGCCAAAACCACGATCGCAAAGGCCTGCGCGGCAAACATTCCCGACAATTCGTCGATGATCCTGAACCTTGGCACCACGACAGAGGCTGTGGCGCGCGAATTGATCCACCATCGCAACATCACTGTGGTGACCAACAACATGAACGTGGCCAATATCCTTGTGGCCAATCCGGGATGCGAGATCATGGTGGCAGGCGGCGCGCTGCGCCGCAGTGATGGCGGTCTGGTGGGGGAGTTGACGACCCAGTTCATCGAGCAGTTCAAGGTTGATTTCGCCATCATCGGCACCTCTGCCTTGGACAGGGATGGCGATTTGCTGGACTTTGATCTGGCCGAGGTCCGGGTCAGTCGCGCCATCATCCGTCAGGCGCGCCAGTGCTTTTTGGTGACCGACAACACCAAACTTGGCCGCTCTGCCCCCGCACGCATTGCCAGCCTGTCAGAACTGGATGCCGTTTTCACCGATGTCGCCTTGCCGGGCAACCTTATGCAGGCCTGCGAGAGTTGGGGCACAAGGGTCGTGATCGCCGGCCCCTGATTGACGTGGGCATCCTTTCGAGATCCTTAACTTTATGGTTTAAGTTCAACAGACTGTTTGTTTTGGCGCGCGGGCCTGCCCTGCTATGACCAAGAGGTATTTCTTGGGAATTGGGTCACGCGGCATGGAAATTGATATCAGGGCCGAGGCGCAATCGCGCAGCATCCAGTCGTTGGATCTGTCGATGCTGACCGAACAAGACCTGCTGAACCTGATCTTGCAGCGCAGCGAAATCATGTTTGACGTGCCCAGATCGGGCCGGTTGATACGGGCGTGGAACGCGGGGGATGAGGGGCCCTTGCGCGAGGTGATCAGCCATATGGGCCTTCAGTTCGCGTATCGGGCGGCGGCTGTCATTCAGGCGGAATACCGCACCATCGCCCCACGACTTTTGCAGCGCCTACCAAAACGCATCGCCGATATCGGGTGCGGCTACGCACTGTTTGATCTTTTCGCCGCCCGCGATACCGAGGCCGATTTCATCTTGATTGATC
The DNA here is from genome assembly GCA_021741245.1 of Paracoccaceae bacterium. GTDB lineage: Bacteria > Pseudomonadota > Alphaproteobacteria > Rhodobacterales > Rhodobacteraceae > Pseudotabrizicola. The sequence continues at coordinate 492,762 of JAIOYF010000001.1, read as the reverse complement.
TGGAACAAAACACGCGGCGGCACTTTGGCTTTGCCGATGAAGGCGCGGCTTATTCCAACCTCAGGACCGCGCGCCTGCTGCTAGAGGCAAATGGCGTCGATCTGGGCCGGATCACAACAATCAATCCCAGCCAACAGTCCATCGCGGCGGTGGGTGTGGTGGATATGGCCGTCAGCTTTCTGGCGTGCGGCTTTCATTTCCCGGTTTCATCCTATGACACGTTTTTTGAGGACCAAGTGCGCCCCGGCGGGACAATCATGCTGGACCTACGGCTATCATCTTTGGGGTCGCAGATCGAATATCTGACAAGTTTGGGGGCATTGTCCGACTTGCCAACCCAAGCCAAGGCACAGCGGGTCGTGGTGACAAAGGCCCCGCACCGGGTGCTGACCCGGCGCAATCGGATGCCCGCCCCACAGGGCATGCCGGGCATGCAGCCCACCCTTTACCAATAGCTGGCCCACGTCAGGCGCACTTTGCACCACCCACCCTTGTGACGAGATCGCCTGAGATCAGGTGCAAAGCCTGCACCTGATCCAATCGCGGCCCTATGCGAAGTCGAATTCCTTTGACAGGGGCAGGCTCCTCACCCGTTTTCCCGTCAGTTTGAACAGCGCATTGGCAAGCGCAGGGGCCGCTGGCGGCGTTCCCGGCTCACCGATCCCCCGGATCTTTCCGCCGCTTTCCAAAACCCGAACCTGAATATCGGGCACCTGTGACAGGCGCAGCGGTTCATAATCCCAGAAATTCTGCTGCTCTACCCGACCGTCAGCAAAGGTAATCTCGCCCCGCACCGCCGCTGACAGCCCATAGACCATCGCGCCGGAAACCTGCGCCTGAATATTGTGGGGGTCCAGCGCCACGCCCACGTCAACCGCAGCCCAAGCCCCGGTGATGCGCACACCATCGCTGGTCTGCGCCACCTCGATCACCTCGGCCGTCGGCACCCCAAAGCTCATCGCAAAGGCAAGGCCCAGCGCCCGCCCCGGCCTTGGCGTGCCCCAAGACGACATCTCGGCCACCGCCTCCAGCACCTTGCGCGAAGGCTCATGCTTGATCTGCGCAAGGCGAAACGCCAACGGATCAGCGGCGGCTAGGTGGGCAAGCTCATCCACAGCGGACTCGTGAAAGAACACATTGACCGACGCCCCCACAGATCGCCAGAACCCCAGCGGCACGGTCCGCGGGGCGCGATAGGTGCTGACCCGGTAATTGGCAAACCCATAGGGCTGTTCCCAAGCCCCTTGGGCAAGGGTCGCATCCGGCCCCATAAGGGGCAATCCGACGCGACCCGCCAGCGTCTCCATGATCGAGGAAGAGGCTGTGGCGAAATCAAAGCTGTCGATCCGCCCATCCTTCAGTGCTGCCCTGACGCGCCCAATCGCCATGGGGCGATACATATCGTGGGTCATATCCTCTTCACGACTCCACGTCACCAGAACCGGGGTGCCCTCCATCGCCTTGGCGATTTGCGCGGCATAGGTTGTGGCATCGACCTCGCCCCTGCGGCCAAACCCGCCCCCCATGGCGGTGGTGTGAAGCTCCACATCGCTTTCCGCGACACCTGCTGCCTTGGCCGCAAACTTTTGTGCCAGACCGGGGAACTGTGTTCCAACCCAGACCGTCAGCTTTCCACCCACGAGGTGAGCCGCAGCCTGCATCGGCTCCATCGTGGCATGGGCCAGATGAGGGACAAGGTATTCCGCCTCGAACACCTCGGCCCCCATGGACGACACATCGCCCTCGTCGCGATTTGTGGCGTCAAGGCTGTCGGGAACGAAACTCGCCGCCACTTGCGCGCGCATCTCATCGCTATTGGCGGGATAGTCGGCGGCGGCCCAATCAAAGGTAATCGCCTCGGCCGCCTGAATGGCGTGCCATGTGGTTGCCGCTACGACGGCCACGCCACCGTCCAGCGGGATGATCTTTTCAACCCCCGGCATCGCCATCGCCGCGCTTGCGTCAAAGCCATTCATCGCGGCCCCAAGCGCGGGGTTCATCTTGACGGTCGCAAATTTCATACCCGGCAGCCGGATATCACCGGCATAGACCTCGGTGCCCGTTGATTTTGCAACCATATCAACGCGGGGCAAGGATTTCCCCAACAACTTCCACTCCGACCGGGGCTTAAGCGGCGGGGTATCGGGCAATTCGGCAGCCGCAGCCGCAACGGCAAGCTCGGTATAGGGCAGACGCGTGCCATCGGGGGCGACGACGGCCCCGCCTTGGGTGGAAAGCCCCTGCGCATCGACCCCCAGCCGCTCGGCTGCCGCCGCGATCAGCGCAGCCCGTGCCACGGCTCCGGCGGCGCGCATCTTTTCATAGCCATCGGGGATCGAGGTGGACCCACCCGTTGCCTGCAGCGCCAGAAACTTGCCCGGAATGGCCATGGCCTCACGCGCCAGATCCGCCATCCAGCTTTCGTCTGTTGGCGCAAAGGGAACACCATCTTCCAGCATGGCTCCATTGTAATAGGCCTTGGCTGGCGGCCCATGCATCACACGCACCTGTTCCCACGGCAGGTCAAGTTCTTCGGCCACCAAGGCCGCAAGGGTGGATTGAATGCCCTGCCCCATTTCCGCGCGGGGCGTGATGATCGTCACACCTTGCGGATCAATCAGCACATAGGGCGTGATCGCCCCGATCCCCGCACCCGCAATCGGGTTGGCATAGGGCGTTTTATAGCGCCAGACCCCAAAGGCCACGCCCCCCGCAATGGCTGCAGAGCCGATCAGAAAGGTGCGACGGGCGATTTTGCGAAGACTTGCCATTTCAGACCTCCTTCAGGCGACGTGACGCATCCAGAACCGCAGCCTGGATCCGTGGATAGGTGCCACAGCGACACAGATTGCCACTCATTGCCTCGTCAATTTCCGTGAGGGTCGGGTTTGGGTTTTGCGCCAAAAGGCTGGCCGCTTGCATGATCTGCCCAGATTGGCAGTAGCCGCATTGCGCAACCTGATTGTCGATCCACGCAGCCTGCACCGCGTTCAGGGATGCGGGTGACCCCAGCCCCTCAATCGTTGTAACGCTGGCCCCCGCCACATCCCCAAGCGCAGTCTGGCACGATCGCACCGCCACGCCCTCCAGATGCACGGTACAGGCCCCGCAGGCGGCAACGCCACAACCAAATTTGGTGCCCGTCAGGTTCAGCCCATCACGCAAAGCCCAGAGCAGCGGCGTGTCATCGGGCAAATCGATCCGGCGGCTTTCGCCGTTCACAGTCAGGGTAACGGCCATGTTCGACCCTCCAAAGCATCAGTTATGACAAATTGCGCAATAAGTGTCAGGAATGTCAATTGACAGATTGCACAAATTTCGTCATATCGTTCGATATGAACGAACCGCTGCCGATAAACGACCAAATGGCTGAGCGACCCCCAAACCGTCAGGACACCGTCCTTGACGCGGCATTTCATGCTTTTGCGACCTATGGCTATCGGCGGACCTCGATGGACGATATCGCGCGAAGCGCGGGTCTGTCGCGGACGGTGTTGTACCTGCACTTCAAGAACAAGGAAGACATCTTCCGCACTCTGGCCGCACGCTATTTCGCCGAGGCGCTCCGCGACATGGAAGCGGCCCTGATCAAGCCCGGCCAAACCACCGAGCAAGCCTTGCTTGCGGCCTTTGTGGCCAAGGATGGCAAGTTCATGGATGTCGTTCTGGGCACGCCCCATGGCGGGGAACTTCTGGATGCCGGGATGAGCGTCACGAAAGACATGCTGGAACGGGCCGAGGCGGAAAAGATCGGAATACTGGCCCGCTGGCTGACCACATTGCCGATGGCCGAAGGCATCGGCGCACCCGAGGCCGTCGCCCGCACCATCATCGTGGCCTCCATGGGCCTGAAGTATCCCGGTCAAACCATCGCGGGCTACCGTCAGGCACAGGCACAGCTGGCCAATCTTTTCGCCCGCGCGGTCAGCCGCTAAACCATCGGCGCCCCGGCCCGAAGGTTGTCCGTGGCAACGCCGCCGCGCGGGGGCTCAATGCCCCCCAAGGCGGCCCCCTTTCATACGGCGCTATGTGCGCAACTGGTCGCGGGCAACGGCCATGCTTTTGAGAACCGCAAAACAGGCAAGCCCCGGCTGCACGCCCAAATGGCGCGCGGATCGTTGGGTGACCCGCGCAAGGATCTCTTCCTCACCCAGCCCAAGACGCAGCATGACGCCCGGCCCATCACCGGGCACCACCGCGCGCACAACCACCGGCAAGACGTTCAGGGCCGAAAGACCCACAGGCCGCTCCAGCGCGATCATCACATCATGGGCCGGGATGCGCAGCCGCAGCCGCGTTCCGGGGGCGGCACTGACCTTTGGCACATAAAGCGGGCCGCCGACCGTGCGCAGGCGGCTCAGATCATCCTCTTCCTCCGCCTCGACAATGGCGGTGATCATCGACCCCGCCTCGCGCAATCCCAAGGTGCGCAGCGCCCTTGGGTCGCACAGCACCTCGGCCGCCGTGCCCGAACTCAGCGCCCGGCCTGCCTCGATCACCACCATCCGGTCCGCCAGTCGCTGCGCCTCATCCATATCATGGGTGACCAGAACCGTTGGCATCGCCAAAACACTGCGCAAGGATTGCAAGGTTTCATACAGCCCCTCGCGCATGGGGCGATCAACGGCCGAAAAGGGTTCATCCAGCAGCAAGACCATGGGATCGCGTGCAAGGGCGCGCGCAATGGCCACACGTTGCTGTTGCCCACCCGATAAATCCGCAGGCCTGCGGGCCTCGAACCCCGACAAACCAACACGCGCCAAAAGCGCGCGCGCCGCCTTCTCCCGCTGCGCCCTTGGCTGATCCCCCATGGCAAGCGTTACATTGCCCAGCGCATCCAGATGCGGAAACAGCGCATAGGATTGAAACACCATCCCGACCTTTCGCTGATGCGTCGGCAGCGACAGATGCGTTTCACTGTCGTGCCAAACCTCGCCCGCAACACCCACATGGGCCTGCGTTGGCGTCCACAACCCGGCAATGCTGCGCAGCACGGTGGACTTGCCAGACCCCGAGGGGCCGACAAGCGCCAGCACCTCGCCCGGCTCCACCTGAAACGACAGGTCCAGCGCAATCGGCCCCGTCGCTTGCAGACGGACGTTCAGGGTCATCTGGGCGCGCCTTGCACAGGGCCGCGCCGCATCCGCTGCGACAGCGCAAGGGTCGCCATGATCGTGCTTATGGAAATGGCCAACAGGACCAGCGACATGATCCCGGCGCTGCGGTCATCAAAGGCCTGCACCCGGTCATAGATGGCGATGGCAATGGTCTTGGTCTCGCCGGGGATGGAACCGCCGACCATCAGCACCACGCCAAATTCACCCAAGGTATGGGCAAAGGTCAGCACCATCGCCGTCATAATTCCCGGCCATGCCAAAGGCAGGTCCACCCGCCACAAGGCTTGCAAGGGCGACAGGCCCGAACAGGCGGCAGCCTCGCGCAGCGCCGGGGGCACCGCCTCGAACGCGCGTTGTGCGGGCTGGATCGCAAAAGGCAGGTTCACCAGCACTGACGCTGCGACAAGGCCGGAAAAGCTGAACACCAGCCCCTGCCCGAACAGCGCTGTCCAAACCTGCCCGAAGGGGGAGTTTGCCCCCATCCCGACCAACAAATAAAACCCCAATACCGTCGGCGGCAAAACAAGCGGCAGCGTCACCAGAGCCCCTACCAAGGCTTTGCCCCGGAATGTGGCAAAAGCCAAGGCGCGCGCCCCAAAAACGGATACCGGCAGCAACAGCGCCACCGTCCAAGCGGCCAGATGCAGCGACAACCCCAGCGCTTGCCAATCCATGCCTCAGCCACCAACCGCTGCATCATAGCCGAACTTGGCAAAGATGCCCCGCGCCTCAGCCCCCTGCAAAAAGGCGTAAAAGGCGCGCGCCTCCTCACCCGCGAGGGGCAACAGAACCATGCTTTGCACCAAGGGCTGATGCCAGTCGGCGGGCACGACCATATGATCAACCCGCGCGGCAACCGCAGGCGAAAGGGCAAGCGATAGCGCAATCATCCCGCCATCGGCATTGCCCGAGGCCGCAAATTGGGCGGCCTGCGCGACGTTTTCCCCCATGACGACATGTGGCGCAATCGCCGCCCACAGACCCGCGTGACGCAGTGCCTCAACCGCACGGGCGCCATAGGGGGCGTGTTCGGGATTGGCGATGGCAAAGCGCGTCACCGTGTCATTTTCCAGCGCAGATCGCAGGCCAGCAAACTGATCATCCAACGCGATATGCCCACCCTTGGGCACCACAAGCGCCAGCCTGCCCACGGCATAAACGGTGCCCGGCCCTTGGGTCAGCCCATCCACAACAAGCGCCTGAACCGAGGCTTCGTCAGCGGCCAAAAACACCTCGAACGGTGCGCCTTCGCGAATCTGGCGCACAATGCTTCCTGTCGCGCCATAGCTGATCCGCACGCCCTGACCCGTTTGCGCCCGATACTGCGCAACAATCGCTTCCAATGCGCCCTGCACATTTGCCGCCGCCGCAATCAACGGCTCCGCTTTGGCCCGGGACAGGGGCAGGCAGACCATCGCAGCGATGGCGAGCAGCCTTAGCAAATTTTGAAAACGTGCGCGCATGATCCCTCCCCGATATGTTTGAAAGAACATAACCCCGGATGCAGAATGCGCCAAGCGTTATTTCCCGTCGGACATATCCCGCAGCAAGGTGGTCAATTCGGCCAGTTCATCGGCGCCCGCCTCTGCGACACGCGTTTCCAGCTGACGGTAAAGAAACAACACGCGCTGCCCGTCATCGGTCAAAACAGCGCCACCCCCTGCGGCCCCACCCCGACTGCTTGTCACCAAGGGCCGCGCAAAGATGGCGTTCATCACCTCGACCAATTGCCAAGCGCGCTTGTAACTCATCCCCATCGCGCGCCCGGCGGCGGAAATGGAACCCGTATCCGCAATCCGCTCCAGCAAATCGGCTTTGCCCGGCCCCATCATCGCATCCGGGCCAAACAAGATCCGCAACCGAAGCTTCGGGTCCTTTGGGCCTGTGGGGTGTGGATCACGCGCGCTCATCGCCCCATCATCGCCGGAACACCGATGGGCGCAAGACCCCCAGTGCAGGCGAAGGCCGTTTCATGGCCCATCCCTAGGATCGACCCAGCGCCGCCCTAACGGCCGCAAACCGCACGGGGCGGTGCCCAAAGCTCCACAAGAACGCCATCTGACGAAACGGGGCGATAAAGCCGATTGTTCGGAAAATATCGGCCATCATCCCAAGGTCTTGCCGCATCCCCGCCCAGAAACCCCGCTTATGCGCCTTGGTCGGGCTGGCAACCTTGGGCCATGACACAACCGCGACCGTCAACCCCGCTTCGCGAATGCGCTCATTCAAGAACACCTCCAAGCCAAAGCGCGGCAGGCTGATCAGATGGTGCAACCGCGTCTGGATCAGTGACATGGGCAAAACCCGCTCTCCGGTGATGTAATCAACGCCCAACATGCGCCAGACCAAAGGTGCATTCCCGCGCAAAGACAGGGTCACCTTGGCCCGACCCTCTGCCACCGGGGCGATCAGACGCGTGATGTCCGCGGCACAAAGGCCCGACAAATCCGCATCCAAAAGCAAGACATGGCTGGTTCTGACGAGGGCCAGCCCTTCTGCCAAGGCAGCCGTCTTGCCGCGATTTGGGGACAGGCGCAGCACCCTTACCCCTGCCCGCTCGGCCAGATCCGCCGTTCCATCGGTGGACCCATCATCGATCACGATCACCTCGGCCAAGGCGCTGTGACCACGCACAGCCGCCAACACCTGACCGATGCGGGCGGCCTCATTATGGGCGGGGATTAGGCAGGCAAAGGTTGCGACCGTCATTTGGCTGCCCTTCTCTTTATGAAAATCAAGGCGGTGATCGCAGCAAGGCCTAAGATAACGGCCGCCGAAACGCCGAACAGCCAGTTTCCAACGCGATCCGACACTTCCCCAAACAGCCACCCGATCATCACAAAGACTGCAACCTTGGGAAGAGTGGCCAGAAAGTTGAGGGCAAGAAAGCGCGCAAACGGCATTCTGACCAATCCAGCGGCCAGCAAAACCGCGAACCCGGCGGAATGTGTCAACTTGCCCAGAACAAGGATGCGCCCACCCTTTGCGCGAAAGGCACGGATGAACCACGCCACACGTTTGCGCGTGACCCCCAAGGCCCCAAACCAGCGCACCGCCACGCCAATCCGCCCCTGCCGGCCCAAGACATAAAGGGCGACATCCCCGATCAGATCAGCCAGCACCAGCAAACCAAACACCTGCGGCAAACCAATCAGCGACAAACGCGCCAGATAGCCGGAGATGACCGAAAGCACAGGCCCCTCCAGCACAGCCAGAGGGGCGATGATGATCAAGCCATAGTCGCCAATCAATGCGCCGAGTTCGGCCTGCGTCATTCAGATCACTCAGCAGGGACTACAGATGGGCTTGCCTGCCGCAACGCCGCTTTTTGGGCCGTCTCCATATCCCCCATCGCCGTGCCGCGCCATTCAAAGCCACGGCGCAAGAAGGTGGCCAACCAGATCGCCGGGATCAGCAGGTCACGCAGCAAAAGGCACGCCGCATCCTTGGCCCCCATAGGCCACCCGGCCCGCCACGCAAGCCCGATTTCCGCCGCATACCACAGGCCAAGATAGCCAAGGGCAAAGGCCGGATTCGCACCCGAAAGCGCAAGAGCGATGGCGCAGATGATCGAGGGCGTCACCGCACCGTTCAGGCTCTCCAGCCAGAAGATGACCGGAAATCCGTCCCGGCGCACACGGCTCCAGCGCAATTGCCGATCCCACACCTGCCGCACCGTGCGATGACCGATCGGTTGCGCGAAGGGCATCTGGGTCAGCGTCACCTCCCGGCCCAGATTCCGGATGGCCTTGGTTGCCGCAACGTCTTCGGCCAAATGACTGCCCAAAGCCGCCAGACCGCCCGCATGTTCCAACAAAGGCTTGTTGAAAAATAACGTCTTGCCCTGCGCATAGGCTGGGCCAATGCTGGCCGCCACGCCCTGCAAAAGGGCTTGATTGGTGTTTAGAAAGGCGCATTCAAGGTGCCCTCCTGCGTTCATGGGCAAAAGGCCGATGGGGGGCGATGAAACAAGCCCCGTGACCGGCCCCCATGCGCCAACCACCCCAGACAGATAGTCACGCGGCAAAAGCAGGTTGCTGTCAGTCATGCAGATCCAGTCACCCTCCGCCGCATGCCACCCTTTCCAGACGTTGTTCAGTTTCGGATTGCCCGAAACGCGGTCATAGCCAATCAACAACTGCGCCCGCACCTGTGGGTGTTTCGCCATCAACTGTCGCAGAAAGGCAACCGCGGGATCCCTGTCTGACTGAGCGCAAAAGATGATTTCATAACGCGGATAGTCTTGCTGGAAAGACGACTCCAGTGTTTCTTCATCAAAGGCATCAAGTCCACAAACCGGGCGCAACAGCGTCACAAACGGCTGACCGATGACGCCCGAAGGGGTCACAGTGGGGCGCAAACGGTGCAGATAGATCGCAACACAAACAAGGTGAACCAAAAATAACAGGGCCGCTGCTGCGGCCAGCACGGTCGCGATCATGCTGCATCCTCCAATCCCATTGTCCGACTTTTCTGTGCCGATGCTGCGATCTCGGGGCACCAGACCAAAAGTTGCAGGCCGCCATCGTCGGCCTCGACAATCGCGGTCAGGCTATCGACCCAATCCCCACAATTGGCATAGATCAGGCCGTGGTCTTCGTGCAGGCTGGCAATGTGGAAATGCCCGCAGATCACCCCGTCCAACCCGCGAGTCTTGGCCATTGTGATCAACCTGCGCTCATGCGCGCGGCTGCGGTACAAAATGGCATTCACACCTGACAACAAGGCCTCGATCATGCTGCGGGCCTCAGGCACCGAACGACGGCGCAGCACCGACAAGCCCCCGTCCAGCCGCCGCAACAGATGGTCAATCCGGCTCCCCAGCCGTGTCATCATATGCGACCGAACCGCCCGTCCGTCGGCAACATCGCCATGCAAGACCAGATAGCGGCGACCGTCCTTTGCCACATGCACCAGATCATCAACGACATCCGCCTCCAGCCGCTTTGAGGCCGGGGCGCGCGATGGATCGGGATCGTGGTTTCCGCGCAAATAGCGAATCTGCGCCCCCTTGGCCTGCCGATCCCGCAGGTGGTTCAGAACGCGCTGATCATCCTCGCTCCAATAGGGCAAAAGGGGGTGCCACAGATCCAGAATATCCCCGACCAGAACATAGGCTTCGGCGTCATTCTCGTGCAGGAACTGCAAGATATGGTCGGAACGGCTGCCAACAGCCCCCAGATGTAGGTCAGACAAGAAAAGTGTTCTATGTTTTGGACCAGACGCGCCCATCCGATGCACTCCGCAAATCCCCATTTGCGCGCACCATCGGCGTGTTAGGAAACGAAACTATGACGGTTTTACTGCAGTGCAGCGAAGATTTGGCCCCTTTGCGTCCAAATCTCTACCAGATCTGGTCAAGGAAAAGGCTTTGCCGGATTGAGCGCGAACCGTCGGCCCTCGATTTTCCAGACTCTAGTAACCGCAACAACCCAACTTACGAGGCCACCTCGTGTCTATGAGTGGATAAAGCGCAATCGGGACGGAGGCTTTGGAAAACAATCCTAACTCAACACTTCGGGTGTTTCACCGAAGGTTTTTTTCATCACAACAATCAAGAGAAAATTGGTGGCGAGGGGGGGACTCGAACCCCCGACCCCGTGATTATGAGTCACGTGCTCTAACCAGCTGAGCTACCTAGCCATTGGCGATGCTGACTAGTGAAGGTCCCGGGGGGCGTCAAGGGCTAATCGTCAGGGCGGGCGCATAGTTCGCACCGCCCCAGCGGCTAGATGTGCGCCACCCTTGGGCGGCCGGAAGCTGTGGCCACGATCATGGCCTCGATGAACATGGTTCGCCCCTCAATATCGGCCTGCCTGACCTCACGCGTTACCGTCAGATTGACCTCGACCGCCCCGGCACGCAGGGCGCGGCTTGTGGCCTCATGGCGCAGGGCAGCCTCCATCACCTCCAGCGCCGTCTCGCGGTCGTTGAAAACCTGCACGCCATCGGGCAGATGCGCGGCAAAGCGGCCCTCGGACGGGCTGGAGACAAGGCCCTGCACCCGCTGGCTGACCTGCCCCACCACGGCACCAATGGCATTGGCGACGCCCGCGTGTTCGGGCAAGATCATCTCGCAGCCCAAGACTTGCCCGACCGCGCCATAGTAAAACGGGGCCGACGCGCCAAGCCCGATCACCGGCACGCCCAGACGCGCCTCGATTCGGACCACACCGCTATGGCGACGCAGGCCAGCACGCACCGCCACGTGCCGCGCCAGCACCTCGGGTGCCTCACCGGCAAAGGCGGGATCTTCGGCAAAGGCGGCCTCCAGCAGGCACAGCACCGTCTGTTCGGTCAGCTGATCGACAATGCTTTGGGCAAAGACAACCGGATCGGTGGCAAAGCGCTCCCCCGCACCGTTGCGCCTGCGCCCCAACAGCCGAACCGCCTTTTCCGCAGCCGCCCCATCCCAGGCCTCCAACCGGCCCAGCACATGGCTTGCGTCGGACGGGGTCACCCCAGACAGCATCACCAATCCGCGCGCCACCAGTCGGTCCAGCGCCGCCGCCTCCAGCCGCGAGGTCAGGGCCTGTGTCACCGGCATCGGTGCCGTGATCCGTGCCAGAACCGCCGCCTCACGCGCGCTGAGGCCCCCCGCATTGCCGCCCATCGGCACCACAAAGCGCCCGTCATACTCGCCCGAGGTGTCCGACGACAGCGCCCGGTCCAGCGCCGCATGCACCATCGGCCCGTGATCCACCGCCAAAAGCGACACAGGCATCAGCCGGCGCGGCCCAAGGCGCAGGCCCCCCACCAGCCCTTCGGTGATCAGATGCACCTCGCTATCGCCGCCAAGGCCCGTGGTGCGCATCGCCACCGCCTCTACCATGGTGCGAAAGCCACCGACCCGCGCGCCTTCGGGATCAATCTCGGGCAGGCCGCCTTTCAGCAGCGCCACATCCGTGGTCGTGCCGCCAATATCCGACACCAACGCATCGGCAGCCCCGGTCAGCCAGCGCGCGCCCACGATGCTTGCGGCGGGGCCAGAGAGGATCGTTTCAATGGGACGTTCGCGCACCATCGCGGCGGAAATCAACGCGCCATCGCCGCGCACCACCATCAGCGGGGCCTTGATGCCCACGGCGGCCAAATGCCGCTCACAGGCCGCAACCAGCCGATCAATCATCCCGATCAGCCGTGCATTCAGCACCGCCGTCAGCGCCCGTTTGGGGCCGTTCAGGTTGGCGGACAGCTCATGGCTGCAAGTCACAGGCCGCCCCGTCACGCGACGGATCAGGTCGCGGGCAGCGACCTCATGCGCGGGGTTGCGGGTGGCAAAGCGGGCAGCCACGGCAAAGCCAACAACCTCGGCCGCAAGGCCCGCCACCGCAGTCTCCAGCGCGGCAAGATCAAGGGGGGCCGTCTCTTGCCCGGCATGGCCATGTCCGCCTGCCAGCCGCACGATCGGATCGCCGCGCAGCGCCTCATCCAGACCCGCCCGCGCCTCGTCACCCGCATCAAAACCGATGAAGACCAAGGCCACGCGCCCGCCCTGCCCCTCGACCAGCGCATTGGTGGCCAAGGTGGTGGAAAGCGACACAAGGGAAACTTCACCCGGCCCGACGCCCGCCGCAGCAAGCGCCGCATCCACCGCGCCGCCAATCCCAATCGCCAGATCGCCGCGTGTCGTCAGCGCCTTGGCCTTGCCGATCACGCGGGTGGCGGCCTCGTCCACGATCACCGCATCCGTAAAGGTGCCCCCGGTATCCACACCCAGAAAATAACTCATCCGACGTCGCCCCTTTTGTCTTGCGCGTCAGCTAGGCGAGATTGCACCAAAGATCACCCCCGGATGCGACATTTCCCGTCGCAGATCGGCGCGTTCTGACCAAAACGCCCCTGCGCACAGGACTTAGCCGCGCGGAAGGATCAGCACGGCCCGGAAATCGTTGACATTGGTCAGGGTCGGCCCCGTGACGACCTGCCCGCCCACGGTGGCAAAGAAGGAATGCGCGTCATTGCGGGCAAGGGCTGTCGGTGCATCCACCCCCGCCGCCCGCGCCTGCGCCAGTGTTTGCGGGCCGATCACGGCGCCCGCCACCTCGGCCGCGCCATCCACACCATCGGTGTCACAGGCAAGCGCGTGAATGCCAGCCGCCCCTTCCAGCGCCAGTGCCATGGCAAGGCAGAATTCGGCGTTCGGACCGCCGATGCCATCGCCCCGCCGCGTAACCGTCAACTCCCCCCCCGACAGCAGCAAAAGCGGCTTGTCACCCGGCTTGCGCGCGGCTTGCAGGCGCAGGGCCTGTTCGGCCTGCACGCGCGCCACATCCCGCGCCTCACCCTCCAATGCGTCGCCCAGATTGCTCAACTCACAGCCCGCATCGATGGCCATCTGACCGGCAGCCCGCAGCGACTGGGCGGGGGCGGCATAGATCACATTCTCGACCCGGCTTAGCCGCACATCGTCCGGCAGCACGACACCGCTTGGCACAGACAAGGCTGCTGTCACGCTGGCAGGCACGACAATGCCCCATTGCGCCAGCACAGCCCGCGCATCGGCGGGGGTGGAGGCATCGCCCACCGTCGGCCCCGATCCGATAAAGGCCGGATCATCCCCCGGCACGTCCGAGATCATCAGGGCCAGCATCCGCGCCGGATACGCCGCCGCCGCCAGTTGCCCGCCCTTGACCCGGCTCAGGTGCTTGCGCACGGTGTTCATCCGATCAATCGGCGCGCCACTTGCCAAAAGCGCTGCATTCACCGCCTGCTTTTCCGCCAGACTGACGCCTGCCACAGGCGCACACAGCAGGGCCGAGGCCCCACCCGAGATCAGCGCCAGAACGAAATCCCCCTCGCCCAAACCATCCAGCAGGGCAAGCATTCGCACCGTCGCCTCTGCCCCCGCCGCGTCAGGCACGGGGTGCGATGCCTCGACAATTTCGATCCCGGCGCAGGGGCGGGCATAGCCGTAGCGGGTGATCACCAACCCCTCGCAGGGGCCCCAAGCGGCCTCGACCGCCTCGGCCATCCGCGCACTTGCCTTGCCAGCCCCCACCACAACCACCCGGCCTGCAGGCTTGGGCGGCAAGAACCGGGCAAGGGACTGCATGGGATCGGCCACCTCAACCGCACAGTCGAACAGAGAACGCAAAAAGGCAGCGGGGTTTTCCATGGCGAAATCTTTGTGTCTGAGGATGCAGGCCACAGCTTTGACAACATCCGCCCCATGCGTGCAAGGCGTTTGCCTTGCTATGTGCTCTTGCCAATCAGCGCCGCGATCCGTTGCCCGATCCCACGACTGCCTTTGACGGACGGGTGGATCAGATCAAGCCCGTGGTAGGATCGGTCCCCAAATGGCACGAGGTCCGACATGGGCAAGAAGGTCACCCCGGCATCAAACCGGGACATCAGGGTAAGTCGGCGATCCAGCTCATTTCCGGCGGGACCACAGGATTTGATCGGCGTCTGCACCCCCGGATTGCGCAGATAGCCCACATAGGCGACCTTTGCCCCGCTTTTGCGGATCTTGGCGACAAATGACGGGATCGCGCCTTTGCGCCCATCGGCAGAAACCAGACGATCAAGCGTCCCGTCACAGCGCCGACAGCCACAGCCGAACAGCAGGTCATTGCCCCCACCATTCAGCACAACCCAATCCCAGTTGCCCGCCTTGTACTGTCCGGTCAGCGGAATCCCAAAGAAGTAGCGTGCCCCGATGATTGATCGGTCAATGACCTCTTGTCCCAACTCATCCTCAATCACATCCGCGACAGAGGCCCCCCCAAGGCGGTTCACTGCCATCATGGAATCGCCCAAAAGCAAGATGCGCGCCGACCGATTGGTGGAGGTCCCGTCAGCCACGGGATCGGGTACGGTTTCGCCGCAGCCCGTCACCATCAAAGCAACAAGCACCAACAAAGTTCTCAGCATGGCGGCCCCCCGGGGAATGTCGCGCCAAACTGCCCAGCATCCATGGCGGGTTCAAGGCAGCATTGGGGGAAATCTGCGGCTTGCTGATCCCCGCCAGGCGCCACAAGAGCCATGGCGTTGGCCAAGCCAAAGAAAGACACTGTCCAAACAATTGGCGTCAAACGGCTTTGCGCTGCCTACGCCGATGTGCGGGGGCAATACGCAGGGCCGCGCGATACTTGGCGACAGTCCGCCTTGCGATGATCGTCTCGCCATCAGACAAGGCGGCAGCAAGCGCCTCATCCGACATTGGCTCTGTCACATCCTCGGCGGCAATCAGCCTTGCCAGCCTTGCCCGCAGCGCCGCCGCCCCGATATCGGCCCCCATGTCGACCGAGAACAAGGCCCGCAGCCACCAAGTGCCATGTGGGGTATCGACGGCCGTTCCCGCCACCACGCGACTGACGGTGGATTTGTGCAAGGACACCTGATCGGCAACTGTTTGCATCTTCAAAGGGCGCAGCGCCCCCGGACCTGCCTCAAGCGCCGCGCGCTGATGGGCCAATATGGCCCGCGCCACAACGAGAAGGGTCTGGTTTCGGCTTTCGATCAACCGGATGGTTTCACGCGCACGGCCCAGCCCCTTGGCCCCCTCGACAATGCGCAAACTGGGCAAGGACGCTTTGTTGAACGAGATCTCCCAGCCTTCGGCACCTTCGCGCGCTATCAGATCAGGTTCCCGCAAGGGGCTTGCGATACCGCTGAACGACGTGCCGGGTTTTGGGTTGAAACTGCGGATGGTGCGAAAGCGGGCCGCAATCACCTCTTGTCCGACATTCGCAAGCCGGGCCAAATGCGCCCAATCCCCCGAGGCGACCAGATCAAGATGCGCCAGCATCACCTCCATCGGCGGGTCAAGCTCTTCCAGATCAATGGCTTGCAGGCGCAGGCATTCGGCCAGATCGCGGGCAAACAGACCCGTCGGCTCCAGCGTTTGCAAGGTCAACAGAACCGCCTCAACCTCGGTCAGGCCCACGTTCTGCTCGGCGGCAATCGCGGCCAAGGGACGCCCCAGCCAACCCGAAGGCTCCACGGCCTCGGCCAAGGCAAAGGCGATCCTTTGGGGCAGGTGGGTGGAAAACAGCACCGGGATCTTTTGCGTCAGATAGGCCATCAGACTGGGGTCATGCGATTGCAGATTGGCAAGGGGATCGCCATCGCCATAGGGCAGCACACCCGACCAACGCGGCAACCACTCGCCCGGCGAAGGAAAGGTGGGTTCCACCATCAGGGCGGGGGTCTCGGCGGCTTGCTCCTCCAGATACCGGGCCAAACCGGCGGCATCTGCGCGCAATACCCGCAAGGACGCATGCAGCGATGTCGTCAACTGCAAGCGCTGGGTCTGAACAACGCCAATCCGTGTGCGGTATTCCATAGGCCCAGACTAGGCGTCTGAGGGCATCTTGCGCAAGGGACCAACGTCACAGTCTTGTGCGCCCCCTCGCAGTTTGGGATTTTGCGGGTTAGGGATGGGCGCTGGGGGCGGGTTCATCTGCGACCCACCCGTTTGAAAACCACCAAGGCAAGGATAAAGATGCAAGCGCCGCTTCCGCAAACCTTTGACATCGTTTTGATCGGCGGCGGACATGCCCATGCTTTGGTGCTGCGGATGTGGGCGATGAAGCCGCTTGCAGGGGTGCGCCTGACCGTGATCAATCCCGGCCCGATTGCCCCTTACACGGGCATGTTGCCGGGGGCCATTGCGGGGCATTATGCGCGGTCAGAGATGATGATCGACCTTGTCCGCCTTGCCCGCTTTGCCGGGGCACGGGTGATTTTGGATCGCGCGGTCGGGATCGACACAAAGGCCCGGCTGATCACGGTGGGGTCCGGGCGCACGCTGCGCTATGACGCGGCCTCCATCGACATCGGGATTGCGTCCGACTTGCCCGATGTGCCGGGTTTTGCCGAGCATGCGGCCTCAGCCAAGCCACTCGGGGCCTATGCACAGCGCTGGGAGGCGTTCTTGCACACCGCCCCCAAAGCCCCCCGTGTGACGATCATCGGTGCAGGCGTGGGCGGGGTCGAACTGGCGCTGGCCTCGGCCTACCATCTGCGCAAACTCGACAAATCCCCCACGATCACGGTCTTGGAAAAGTCGCCCTCGGCCCTGTCTGCCCTTGCGCCCGCCTCAGCCAAAACCCTGATGGCCGCGATGGCGCACGAGGGGATCACCCTGCGATGCGAAACCACCGTGTCCGAGGTCGGGGCGCAGGCGCTGACGCTGTCAGATGGCAGCATCCTGCCATCGGATTTCACGCTCTCGGTTGCGGGCGCACGACCACAGTCCTGGTTGGCAAAAACCGGGCTTGCGCTGCAAGATGGCTTTGTCGTGATCAGCCCCAGCCTGCAATCCTCGGACCCCGCCATCTTTGCCGTCGGCGATTGTGCCGCGATGAGTTTTGCCCCGCGTCCAAAGGCGGGTGTGTTTGCGGTGCGACAGGCCCCTGTGCTGTTTGAAAACCTGCGCATCCTTGCGATGGGGGGGACCCGTCGCTTGCGGCGCTTTGCCCCCCAGCGCGATTACCTCAAGCTGATCTCACTGGGCAGCCAGACCGCCCTCGCCGACAAGTTTGGTCTGCGCGGCGGTGGGGCATGGTTGTGGCGGCTGAAAGACCGGATCGACCGCAAGTTCATGGCAAAGTTCGAAGATTACCCCGTGATGGCCCGCCCGACCTTGCCTGCTGATCATGCGCGCGGGATGGCAGAGGCGATGGGGGACAAGCCGATGTGTGGGGGCTGCGGGGCCAAGGTGGGGGCCGAGGCTTTGGCGCAGGCGCTGTCCGTCCTGCCCACCCCGGCACGGCCCGATGTGCTGTCAGGGCGCGGCGATGATGCGGCGGTGCTTGCGGTGGGTGGCGCGCGGCAGGTCATCACGACGGACCATTTGCGCGCCTTTACCAACGATCCGCATCTGATGGCCCGGCTGACCGCCATTCACTCGCTTGGCGATATCTGGGCCATGGGGGCCGCACCACAGGCAGCCCTTGCGCAAATCACCCTGCCACGCCTGTCCCCTGCCCTGCAGGCCGATATGCTGGCCGAGGTGATGGCCGCCGCAAGTGCGGTCTTTCGTGCGGCGGGGGCTGATATCGTGGGGGGCCATTCCTCGGTCGGGGATGAGTTGACCCTTGGCTTTACCGTCACCGGCCTTGCCGCTGATGCCCCAATTCCGAAAACCGGGGCCCGCCCCGGCGATGTGATCTTACTGACCAAACCGCTGGGCACCGGCACCATTCTGGCGGCTGAAATGGCAATGGCACGGTTGACCAGCCGCGATGGCCCACTGTTGGGCGAGGTTTGGGCAGGCTGCGTTGCCTCCATGGCACGCCCCTTGGGGCCAGCCGCCGCCATCTTGCGCGAAAAGGCCACGGCGATGACAGATGTCACCGGATTTGGCCTTGCCGGTCATTTGTGGGAAATGGTGCAGGGCGCAGGCGTCGCGGCAAGGCTGGAGCTGTCGGCCCTGCCGATGCTGCCCGGGGCCGAGGAACTGGCCGCCCAAGGCGTCGCCTCCTCGCTTGCCCCGGCCAACCGCGCGGCCCTGTCATGGCTGGTCGACGCGCCGCCCGGCCCAAAAGGGGATCTGCTGTTTGATCCCCAGACCTGTGGTGGGCTTCTTGCGACCGTGCCCGCGCATTGGGCGCGGCCCCTGTGTCTGGAACTGGCGCGGATGGGCGAGTTTGCCAAAATCATCGGAACCATTGCCGAAGGCCCGCCGCATATATTTGTCGATTGACCGCCCTGCGCCCTCGCAGACCCAAGCCAGCCCCCTGAGGCACCGGGGTGGGTGGGTGGGCGGGGCCTCAGGGGGCTGGCGGCGCGCCCCGCAACACAGCCTCCGCCACCCGTGCCGCCAAGGGGTCCAACGCCTCTGGCTCCAGCCCTTTTGCCTGAATTTCGGTCAAGGGAACCTCCATCCGGGCCCGATGCTTGTCATAGCGCGGGTCATAATGTGCGGCCATCAACCCCTCGGCCAAAGCGGCAAATTGCGACACCACAGCCTGCAATTTCCAAGCGTCAATGACCTCTGCCGCATGCGACGGGCGCAACTGCTCCAACACCGCGGCAAGCCGCACCGGATCGACCACCATATCGTCATAGGCCCGCACCAGATAGGCCGCCCGCGCCGCCCTTGGCACGGCCAGCGCCACGCGAGGGGCCGTCACCATTGCGCGCCACAGACGCGGCGGCAGGCGGCAATCGCCGATCTTGGAACTTTCGGCCTCCACCACCACGGGCCGCGTTGGGTCCAGCCGCGCCATCGCCACGGCCAGCGCGCCCTCAAAGGCCTTCTGGCTTGGTTGCGGCCCCATGGCACCAAAGAGGGAACCGCGATGATTGGCCAATCCCTCCAGATCGATCACCTGCACACCGTGCTTGGGCAACAGGTTCAAGATTTCGGTCTTGGCGGACCCGGTATTGCCATCCAGCACCACCACAGGGCAGGGAAAGGGATCATCATAGACCGCCTTCACCACCAAAGACCGCCAGCTTTTGTAGCCGCCCTTGACCAGTTCAACCCGCCAGCCGATCTGCGACAGGATAGAGGCGAAACTGCCCGACCTTTGCCCGCCCCGCCAGCAATAGACCAAGGGCTGCCATCCCCCCGGCTTGGCCGCCAAAGGCCCCTGCAAATGCCGCGCGGCATTGGCCGCCACCAGCGCCGCCCCAATCTTGCGCGCATCAAAGGGCGACACTTGCTTGTAGATGGTCCCCACCCGCGCACGTTCCTCATCGTCCAGAACCGGCAGGCTGATCGCACCGGGCATGTGGTCTTCGGCAAATTCGGCAGGCGCGCGCACGTCAATGATATCGTCAAAGCCAAGCGCAAGCACATCGGCGATCGAGGTCAGTTCCAGCGCCATCAGAGGCCCACTTCCAAACGGTGCAGCAAGGCGTCCAGCATCGCCTCACACCGTGCCATCTGCTCAAGGCTGACGAATTCATCGGGCTTGTGCCCCTGTGCCATTGACCCCGGCCCGCAGATCACGGTGGGGATGCCAAGCCGGGCAGTGAAAAGACCGCCTTCGGTGCCATAGGCCACCTTGATCGTGCCATTGGCCCCGGTCAGCGCCTTGACGAAATTCACCACGCCCGCGTCCGAGGGCGTGCCCAGCCCCGGATAATCCCAAAGCCGTTCCACCCGGATTTCCGCCTCGGGGAACTCTGCCAGATGGGGGGCAACGATTTCGGCGGCCATCAGCCGCAGACGATCAATCAGGGCCTCTGGGCTGTCTTCGGCCAAGGAGCGAATTTCGAAATCAATCACCGCCGTATTGGGCACGATATTGACCTGCACCCCGCCCTGCATCTTGCCGGCATGGATGGTGGTATAGGGCACATCGTAATCGCCATCTTTCAAACCATGCGCCGCAATCTCGGCCTGAAGCTGGCGGATGGCCGCGATGAAATCCGCCGCCAGATGCAGCGCGTTCAACGCCAGTGGGGCCAGTGCCGAATGCCCCTCACGCCCGACACATGTCGCGCGCAAGGCGACCTTGCCCTTGTGCCCCGTGGCCACTGCCATGCCCGTAGGCTCGCCCACGATGCACATGGCGGGCCGCACCGGGGCCAGTTCCAGCATGTCGATCAAGGACCGCACCCCAAGGCAGCCCACCTCTTCGTCATAAGACAGCGCAAGATGCAAAGGCGTGCGCAGGGGCCTGCCCTTTGCCCGGATCAATGCCGCAATGGCTGCTGCGCAAAACCCCTTCATATCGGTGGTGCCGCGCCCATAGAGCCGCCCCGCGTCACGCGTCAGCGCAAAGGCAGGCCGGGTCCATGCCTGCCCCTCCACCGGGACGACATCCGTATGACCCGACAGCATGACGCCCCCCATGCCCAAGGGCCCGACGGTGGCATAAAGGTTGGCCTTGCCCCCTGTCGCATCTCGAATCACCACAGCCTCGATCCCGGCCTCTGCCAACAGCGCCTGCACCCACTCGATAAGCGCCATGTTCGGTTTTGAACTGGTGGTGTCAAAGGCAATCAATTGCTCAAGTATGGCTTCGGTCTGCATCTGCACCCCATTTGAAATCGCGAGCGCCTGAGCAGCCCCTCCCTTGCCATATCGCAGGGGCGAAGGGCCCGAAACCCCGCCTTTGGCGCAGCAAACCCTATTTCGCACCGAACGGCAAATTGCCGGACCGGCCTGAATGGGGCCGCCGTGCAGTCTTTAGCGGACTTTGTCCCCACGAACCACCTTTTCGGCAGGCAAAAGCAATGCCAAAGTCTACCCAGTACCCATTCAGACGTTTTTCGGGCAGACCATTGCGCAAAGGATTGCCATATGACCCTGAAGTCCATGTCCGCGGCCCTTGCGGTGTCAACGCTCATTACGCTGTCCGGCCCCGCAATCGCAAAGGACAAATCCGGCCCGAACATCGACACCACCCTTAAAGGGACCCCCGGAGGTGCCTCCAGCCTTGCCATGGCGCAACAGCTTTACGACATTGGCATGGCCAACAAGGATGGGCTGACCGTGCTGGTTGCGGCCAGGATTGCGGCCGCGGTCGATGCCAGAGAAGGGCCCGAGGTCAAGAAAATCACCAAGGGCGAAAGCGCCTCCGAAAACCCTGATCCAACAGACGCCCCCGTGGACGCTGCGCGGATGATGGCCTCAGCCAAGGACCTCGCGGGAGAGGATGACACCCTTCTTGGCTTGATCGAGGATGCAGAGTCCGAAGGTGCGCGCGGCAGCATCGGCGGGGCCATGCGTCACCTGTCAAGCCTGCCCGGCGGGATGACCGATGTGTGGGAGGTGCCGTTCTATGGCAGCTCTTATGCCGAACTTGCCGTCATTGGCGACGGGGATTCCAATCTTGATGTGCTGGTGGCCGATGAGACGGGCAATACGATCTGCTATGACGTGAGCTGGTCAGACAAGGTGAGCTGCGATTTCGTGCCCGCATGGAACGGCTATTTTTACATCACTGTCCAAAACACGGGAACCACACGCAACAGCTATTACCTGCTGACCAACTGACCCGACACACGGGCCGGGGGCACCGGCTTTGCCCGCCTTGAAGTGTCAGGTCTAACCTTGACCCCGGAAGGCTTATGAAATACGTGGTGAATCACTGAGCGGGCGTTGTGTAATGGTAAGACCTTAGCCTTCCAAGCTAAAGACGCGGGTTCGATTCCCGCCGCCCGCTCCAATCACCCCAGTCAATCACGCCTCTGACAACTCCGCGTCAGGGTTTTCGCGGTTCCATCGAATGGATGACCAGAGCGAGACGCCGATCAGGGCCGCACCGCCAAGACCTGTCAGCACCTCTGGGATATGCACCAAGGATTGCAGGAACATGATCACCGACAGGATCAAGATCGCATAAAACGCACCATGTTCCAGATAACGGTATTGCTGCAACGTGCCGCGCTCCACCAGCATGATGGTCATCGAGCGCACATACATCGCGCCAATTCCCAGCCCGATCGCAATCACGAACAGGTTTTGCGACAGCGCAAAGGCCCCGATCACGCCATCAAAGCTGAACGAGGCGTCCAGCACCTCCAGATACAAGAACGCCCCCACCCCACCTTTGGCCGCCGCACTCATCGTCTCATCCGATTTGTCGAGCAGGCCGCCAATCACCTCGACCGCCAGAAACGTGATTAGTCCGTAAAGCGCCGATGACAGAAAGACACTGCTTTCGGCCGCGGGCAACAGTTTCGAAAACACCAAGACCAGAAGCAGGACCACGCCAACCTCGATCCCCCGGATCTGTGAGGCGGCCGCCACCCGCGATTCCAGCCAGCGCAGCCAATGCACGTCTTTTTCGGCGTCAAAGAAATAGGTCAGCGCCACCATCATCAGGAATGTCCCGCCAAAGGCTGCAATGGGGATATGCGCCTCGGCCATGATCCGCGCGTATTCTTCGGGGCGCGAGGATGCCAAGACAATGGCCTGCCAAGGCCCGACCCCTGCCGCGATCACCACGATCAAAAGCGGAAACACGATGCGCATGCCAAAGACTGCGATCAAGATGCCCCAGGTCAGAAATCGGCGCTGCCAAACCGGCGTCATATCCTTGAGCTTGTTGGCATTCACGATGGCATTGTCAAACGAGAGCGATATTTCCAGCACGGCCAACACCGTGCAGATGAAGAACACGCCCAGCATCCCCGAGACTGTCCCGGTGGTTTGCCAACCCAGCCAAGCCCCCAACAAAAGCCCAAGGCCGGTCACAATGAAGGCCCATGTGAAATAGGAAAGCGTCGGGCGCGCCTGATCGGTCAGAGATGACATGGAATAACCACAACGGCTGGTGAGCGTTCAAGTGCCGACATCGCAAAACCGCCGCTTGTTCTGCCAGAGGGGCCCGGTCACCCGTGGCCTTGACCTAAGGTAGTCCGGCCCAAAAAGCAAGGCTATGCCGTGATCGCCTCAATCAACTCAGGCCCTTCGGCCCGGTTTGAATTGACCGCGCGATCCACCCGGTAACACCCCATCACACCGGCGGCTGAGGGCTTCATCAGCACCGCCGCGCCATGCCCTGCCTCACCCAGCCAAAGCGGCCAATCCGCGGCCTCTAGGATGACCGGTTCGCGGTGGTGCAACCCCGCCATGTTTGGCCCCGCATCCGTGCTGACAATGGCGCAGGTGTCATGGGCCAGACCGCCTTGCTCCCATTGCTGCCAGATCCCGGCAAAGGCCATTGGCGCCGCATCGGTTCGCGTGAAATACCACGGCAGCTTCGTCCCATCCGCAGCCGTTTGCCATTCGTAAAACCCGCTGGCCGGGATGATGCATCGGGTCTGGCGCACGGCATCGCGAAAGGCCGGCTTGGTGGCGATGGTATCGCTGCGGGCATTGATGATCAGCGGGCCATCCGTCGGTGTCTTGTACCAGCGAGGCAAGAACCCCCAGCGCATGGCGCGCAGCCGCCGCCCGGCGTCAGCGGTGACCACCGCCACCGCTTGCGTCGGGCAAATGTTGAACCGGGGGCTGGGCGGCAAGTCGTTGCCCATCACCGCGTCAAACAACGCGGCAAGGGCCTCATTCGGGTGGGTGATGGTAAAGCGTCCGCACATTGGCTCAAAAATGCCGCCCCATGGCGCAAACAGCAAGGGTTTTGGGGCCATGGCCCGCATTTATGCCAAGGCAGGTCACAAAAACCAAAGGCATTCAAAGGACTTAAACCCGCGCCTCATGCACGACAGAGGTGTTTTTCGCAAAATATACCCTTTTGGGTTGACTCAATGCAAAGGGATGGCGACCCTCTTCTTGCAGCCTGCGGCACCTGTTGCCGCGTTTTGTGCCCCTTTTTTGATGCCCAGCCTTCCAAATTTCATGGCCGCCCTTCGAATTTTGCCTGTCCTTGGACGCAACCACTTTATCGCAAAGCAAAGGCCCCAAAATGCCAGAGTTTGACGTAGAAGATGATCCCGATGCCGTCGACGGAAACGTCCCAAAAAATCAATACGACAACACAGATGTGCCTTTGAACGCCAATATTGCGGATCGACGGGCAAGGGCGGATGAGGCGGGGGCGCGCAATCAATTGCGCGAGCGGTATGCGCGGGCCCCGGCAAATCCGGCACAGGCGAGACCCGCTGGCGTTCCGGTGGATGCACCCGTCAATATCCCACGGGTGAACATCCGCATTGATCCGATAGAGCCAAATTATGTGCAAATGGTCCTTATGGATGCGGCACCGCCCGACAACGTGCAGCAAGGCGGCAATGGAGGGGTGGAGGCCGCCGGCAATCTTGGGCAACAAAATGAATATGGCGTTGTCAGCTATGCGGAAATGCAAGCCTCCCTGACCGCCGCCAAAGATGCAATTGACGCGCTGAAGGCCGAAGCGGCGGTTGCCAAGGCCGCACAAGATGCGCTGGCCGCCAAAACGGCGCGCATGCGAAAGTTTACAATCACAAACGGTGTTTTGGGCGGTGTCTCATTCCTCGCGACGCTGGGTGCGATCTTGTACGCGCTGTTTGGCCGCGCAAAGAAAACGACGGGACCCTCAGCCTTTAATCTGGATGGCGGGGATTCTTTGGACCCCACCAAGAAAGCAACGGTTGATGTCGCAAGACAGGCCCTTCCCGGCGACGGAGGGGACCCCATCGACAAGACGAGCGTCGAGTTCGTCACCCACGATACCGGGAACACCAAGAAAAAGACGATGAAAGACATTGGCCTGTGGGCTGTGGCCTCGGACGGGACGGTCAGCTTTACGCCTGCTGCGAAATTTGGCGGCGGGACAACAAATATCCTTTACACAATCGCCGATACCAAGGGTGTTCGGTCCTTGCGCGCGCAGATCAGCTTTTTCTACAAACTCAAGACCGTGGCCGGCACGGGTGGACCCAAAGTCAAAGGCTTTAGCGCACAGCACACCGTAAACGAGGTGGTGACGATTGACGTCGTGGCAGCGGCAACCCCGGGGCCGGGCGGGGGGGCGATCAATCCTGCCAGTGTGGCCTTGATTGGTGGAGACGCAGGCCATTCGAAAGAAAAGTTTCAGGTCGGCCTTGGCAAATGGACCGCGAGTGCCACGGGCGAGATCACCTTTACCCCCATCGTCGGCTTCTTGGGGGGGCTGGTTCAAATGGGGTATAGGATCGCGGATACACAGGGGAATACGTCCGATTCCGGCGAAATTGCGCTGTCCTATTTCATGCGCCCCCGTGTTCAGAACATCGTCCAGCAGATCAAGGCGTTCACCCCCGGCACGGCGCTGTCGGTCAATGTTGTCGATGGCTCCAGCGGTTTTGCCAAGCCCGTCACCGACCCCGCCCTCAGCGTGGATGCAACAAGTGTCATCCTGACCGGCGTGATGAAAAGCGAGGGCGAAGAGATCGGGCCCAACGCCACCGCCACGGCCGGCATGAAGCAATTGGTGGTGGTCGACGAAGGCACATGGGATGCCTCCGATCCCACGGGGAAAATCACCTTTACGCCGGACCCAAAGCTGACGGACGACCCCCACCCGATCAGCTATCAGGTGGCCGATAGCAAAGGGGTATTCTCAACCGTCGGGATGCTGACGCTAAGCAGTGCCGCTGCAAAGGTCTATGCCTCGCTTGGCGCCATCAACAACCTTGATGATGCAAGCTTTTGGTCGATGTATGAAACAAAGGTGGTCAAAGGGGATCTTGGCGACGACCCGGTCAACAGGTTGCTTTTGATGCGGGCCATCACCTCGGATCTGTGGCTGAATACTGCCAACAGCTTTTCGGATGATGACCGCAACATCGTGTTTACCTTGCGCGATACCCTGATCCGCGGTGTGCTTTCGCCGGACTTTGACACATGGCGCGCAGGCACGCTGCAAGATGCAGAACCGCCCATGTCGCCCGCAAAGCTGTTCACGATGTCAAAGACCTATGATGACAATCTGGTCAATCTGCCGAACACCCTGCGGGCCACCCGATACATCAGGCTGACCTATATCCACCTGATGCTGGGGTTCTTTGCCCGCTTTCTTGACGACCAGAACAGCGGACGAACCTGACGCAGATTGGCCCATGGGGCGCGATCCTGCCCCATGGGCCAGTCAAAACCGATGAGTTTTTGCCCGACTCAGGGTCCAGACAAGGAATTTCCATGGCAGATACTGATCCGAAATCACTTATTGATCAGGGTCTTGGGGCCGCGATCACCTGTTCCTTCGCCATACCCGAGGTCGGCCCCGGCATTGCGGCGGCCTTGGCAACAGGCAAGCTGTTCTTTGACATCTTCTACCCCGCCGACAAAAGTGGTCAGAGCCCCCTGACCCGAATACCCACCAATGCCGACCTGCAAAATGCAATGAACGATCTGAAGGCCAGTGTCGCCGCAACTGTCTGGGCCAACACAAAGGGCATTGATCAAGCGAGGATCATTGCCCTTGCCGACAACATCAACACCAAGGTCCGCAACGCAGGCAGCGGCAAGACCGCAGGGGAACCCATGCCGGGTGATACGGTCGTCTGGGTCAATTCTGTTCTTGATCCGTTTTGGGCACCGCTTCAGGACAATCCGTCCGACATTGACGTGATCGCCGATCTGATCGAGGCGAAGGCCTCCGAGAAATTCCGCTCCATCGGCCTTTATACCTTCATGATCGGGGTTTACCTGACCTATTGCAAAACCGCGATGATCTTTGAGGTGAATGAAAACCTGAAGGATTATCAGGCCCGCCTTGCCACATGGACGGCCCTCGACAAAGCCCACAAGAATTGGAGCCTTACCAAACTTGGCCCGGAACCGCCGCTGCCCGGCGCAAAGCCCGTGCTGCCCACCGATGGCGACTATGCCGTGCAATCCGAAATGATTGATCCCAAGACCCATGTCGTCAGCAGCTACCGATCCTATCTGGGAAAGGCCAAGGGCGAACCCTTCAGCATGTTTGCGCAACTGGCCAAGGATCAAGTCACCCCGCGACTGGCCCATTTGACCAAGGTGATCGCCGATCAGGCGCAGGCCAAGGTTGACCGGGAAACCTTTGTCTCGGGCATTCTGGATCAGGTCACGGTGGTGACAGACACCTCCTCTGGCGCGTCCATGTATCACTGGCAAAACGCCATCACGGGTGACTCGGGCGATCCGGTCGCACTAAAAGCCATCGCCGACGCGCAGGCCGCTGTTGAAAAGGGAAAACTGCGCGCGACCTATGAAAAGAAGTGGAATGCCAGCAACACCGTTCCCGACGATCTAAGCGATGATGACATCATCAAGCTGAAGAAAACCGCGACCGAGTGGCAAAACTCCCTCAATTCCCTCGGCTCCGTCACGCAGTCGGCAGCCACGGGCACACCATCGACCCTCTTTCCCTGAGGTTCACAAAAGCGGAGATCAAGAGTGACCGATAGCATCAACGACGATGGCGCAGAAGCGATCCCGGTGTCAGCAATGCCCTTCAGCATGCTCCCGATGTTTCAAGAAATCGCCACTTCGGGCCAGTTCACGGTCGCCGGCAAGAAACAGATGGGAAGCCAGCTTCTTTATCCGTTTTACGGCGGAAAATCTTTGCCCGATGAAACGATCCGCGACCCATCTGATTGGTGGGGGGCGTTCGGCGTCACCATTCACCGCGACGCCGCGCAGATTGGGCCGGGCCAATGTGCCGTCATCATCATCAACACCTCCGCCAATACCCTGACCGTCACCCGCCCATACCGCGATGGCGGCTGGATGCTGCGCTATCCGGTAGATGAAAATGCAAGACCCGGGGTGATCGTCGGACGGCAAAGTGTCGACGGGGTTGACACCTTTGGCGTCGGGGCTTTCATCAATGACATCGCATCAATTTTCTACGGCTCTGGCGCGGTGCTTTACCTGACCCCCAGCGACAGTTCTTTTCCAACGCAGGTCTTTGGCTATGGCACCTCGATCGGCGGCGGCGGCGGCATGGCCCTGTGTGCAGACAAGGCAAAGGTGCCGGATCCAGAGGCATGGTTCAAAAAGAATGCCGACAACAACACGTTTCCCGCAGGCGGTTCGCTGACGGACAAAACGTCCAAGATCAAAATGACGGCCTCCTACGCGCCGTGGGACGGGCTGCAGAGCAACCATGGTGGTGTTTACACTGTGCTGATCGAAAGCGTGTAGTCACCAAATCAGGCCTGCGCGGGACGCGTCCCCCCGCACAGGCCCAAGTGTTTTCTAGACCCCTATCTTACTGGCCCAAAATCTTGATGCGGCCTTCAACCACCGGCTTCACGGTGCCCATCTTTTCGACATAGGCCATCACGTCATTGGCCATCAGATTGCCGCCACCCACGTTCATCAAGACCTTGCCACCGCCCAGCGCGGCATAACCGTCACCGCCGCCAAGGATGTAGTCGTTGACCGCAACCTTATAGAGTTTGTCCGCCTCCAGCGGTGCGCCGCCAACCATCACCTCGGACACACGCGCGCCGGCTTCGGCACTCGGGTCCAGCGTAAAGGTCACGCCGGAAACCTGTGCAAAACGGCCCGCACCCTTTTCCACCTGACTGACAGCATTCTCCAGCGCCAGCAGCACCTGCGTGCCCGGCAGTTCGGTGATCATGGTGATATTGCCAAAGGGCAATTCGGTCAGAACATCCCGGCGCGTCAGCTTGGCCCCGGCGTCATAGGTGCGGTCGCCACGAATGCCGCCGCCATTCATCAAGGCGATATCGGCCCCGGTCTGATCGCGCATCGCATCGGCAATCAGGTTGCCCATCGACGATTCGACGGCCCGCACGGTATTGCGACGGCTGTCGAGTTCGGTTTCCGTTGTGCCGATTTCCACATTCAGCGTGGCGTCCAGCTTGGCCGTATACTCATCGGCAAGCGCCTGTGACACCGGGTCTGGCGTGACCGACGCCGTGTCGATAAAGCGGAAGGCAGGCGTCCATTTCACGCTGCGCTTGCCATCCTTTTCCGTCACATCGACCATCAGGTCGATTGGCGTCAGGAACTGCCCGTCGATCGAGGTTTCGACATAGGCCGTTACCCCGTCATAGGCCGTGGCATAGGAATGGTCGTCGCCCGACAAGATCACGTCAAAGGCGCGGCTGCGCATCAGGGCGCGGTCATTTTCCATATTGGTCTGCACCACGCCAACCACGATATCGGCCCCATCCTCACGCGCCTGTTTGGCGGCGGCGATGCCGGTTTCAACCGTGGGCAGGAACTTCAGACTGCCGGTCGAGGATACTTCGGGCGAGGTGTCTTGTGCCACGGGAATCAGCGCAACCTTCAGCCCGCCCACCTCTTTCATCATCACCCCGCCCAAGCCCTCGATGGGCGAGCCGTCTGCATTGGTGATGTTGATCGCGGCCCATGGGTATTTGCTGGCCTTCATCTTTTCCATGAAGTTCTTGGGCCCGAAATCAAACTCGTGGTTGCCCGGAACAGCCAGATCAAAAGGCTCGATATTGGTAAAGTCGATGGTGTTCTGGCCAAGGTCGAACCCGGACTGAAGTGAGGGTGAAAGCATATCGCCATCAAAGACATAGATGGTATTTGGATTGGCCGCCCGCTCGGCTTTTGCCACGGCATTCAGGCGCGCAAACCCACCGCGCCCATCCTCTTCGGCATAGTTGTAGACGTCGCCAACCCCAAGAAGGGTCAGTTTGACAGTCTCTGCTGCACCCGGCAGGGCTGCCATGGTCATCAATGTCGTCAAAGCGACAGATCCAAGCAAACGCGCGTTCATCTCAGTAAGCTCCCTTATTGGTTTACGGGCACAGCCTGACTCTTGCCGCTTGCCCTGTCAAAGCCCTTTGCCGTGCCGTTGCGTCATCCAGAAGACATTTCCGCCAAACGCCCATGACATCAGCGGGCATTGACCAAAGCCGTGCAGATGTGCATGGAAGGCGCATGTATATCTACAAGATCTTCCGACGCCCCGAATGGGATGCCTTCCGCGCCGCAGGGGAAACCGCTGGCGCGCCGATTGATTTGGCCGATGGCTTCATCCACTTTTCAACGGCTGCCCAAGTGGCGGAAACCGCCGAAAAGCACTTTGGCACGGAAAGCGATCTGGTCTTGGTCGCCTTCAAGGCCGAAGCGCTTGGCGGTGCGTTGAAGTGGGAGCCGTCACGCGGCGGTGCGCTCTTTCCACACCTCTACCGCAGCTTGCGGCTTTCGGATGTGGTTTGGGACAAATCCCTGCCGCTGGGGGCAACGGGTCATATCTTCCCCGAGGGTGTGTGGTGAACCTGATCGAACGCGCGGGCCTTTTCGCCCTGCACAAAATGGACCCCGAGGCCGCCCATGGCCTGTCGATAAAGGCTTTGCAGGCAGGTTTGGTGCCGTTGCCCGGTGTGGTGACGTCGGACCGGTTGAAAACCCGGCTGGCAGGCTTGGATTTGCCCAATCCGGTTGGCCTTGCCGCCGGATTTGACAAGAACGCAACCGCACTTGCGCCTTTGTCGCGGGCGGGTTTCGGCTTTGTCGAGGTGGGTGCCGCCACCCCCCTGCCGCAACCCGGCAACCCCAAGCCACGGCTGTTTCGGCTGACCGAAGATCAGGCCTCGATCAATCGCTTTGGCTTTAACAATGACGGGATGGAGGCGATTGCCACCCGTCTGGCCGCGCATCGCCGCACCATCCCCCTTGGCCTGAACCTTGGGGCCAACAAAACCTCCGACAACCGCGCCGGTGATTTTGCCCGTGTTCTGGCCGCCTGCGGCCCGCATGTCGATTTCGCGACGGTGAATGTCAGTTCCCCCAACACCGAAAAGCTGCGCGATCTGCAGGGGCGTGCCGCCTTGTCGGCCCTGCTGGCCGGTGTGATGGACACCCGCGCCGCCCTGTCGCGCCCCATTCCGGTGTTCCTGAAAATCGCCCCCGATCTGACCCGCGATGAACTGGCCGAGATTGCCGAGGTGGCCCTTGCCTCTGGCCTTGATGCGATCATTGCCACCAATACCACACTTTCCCGCGATGGTTTGAAAAGTGCAGATCGCGACCAGATGGGTGGCCTTTCCGGCGCGCCATTGTTCGAAAAATCCACCCGGGTTCTGGCGCAACTCTCGCACCTCACGGCGGGCAAGCTGCCCCTGATCGGTGTGGGCGGTATCTCGACGCCCGAACAGGCCTATGCGAAAATCCGCGCCGGGGCCTCGGCTGTGCAATTCTACACGGCGATGGTCTATCACGGCATCGGCCTTGCCGCACGCATTGCCACAGGGATGGATGGGCTTTTGGCGCGCGACGGGTTCGCATCGGTGGACGAAGCCGTGGGAACCGGGCGCGACGCTTGGCTTTAGGGCTTTTCCCTGCAAAACCTCGGCCCGGCACTGGAGTATCTCACGCGCCTAAGCCGTCCCTGATCCTCCGGCCTACCGGGCTCCAAAGCCCCACTTCCATTTGATCAAATTCCGCGCCATAACAGGGCATCCTTTTGAGGCCCCTTATGACCCACCCCCTGATCGCAGGCATTTCTGCCGACCATCTGACCGCCTTTGCCGCACGTGAGGCGCGGCGCTATGCGCAAAGCCGCCCCATCGCCGCTGAGGCGATGGCAAAGGGGGCAGGCGCGTTCCTCAACGGTGTGCCGATGCATTGGATGCGCGATTGGCCGATGCCGCACCTGCCATTGGTCGCAAAGGCCAAGGGCGCGCGGCTGACCGATATCGACGGCTATGGCATCGACGATTTTTGCCTTGGGGATACCGGCAGCATGTTCGGCCATTCCCCCGAACCCGTGGCAAAGGCGATCCGCCAGCAGGCCCGAAGGGGGCTGACCTATATGCTTCCCACCCAAACCGCACTGGAGGCGGGTCGGCTTTTGACCGAACGTTTTGGTCCCTTCAAATGGCAGATCGCCACTACGGCCACCGACGCCAACCGCTTTGCCCTGCGTGTGGCGCGGGCGGTGACGGGCAGGCCAAAAGTGCTGGTGTTCAACGGCTGCTATCATGGCACGCTGGATGACACGATGGTGGAACTGGTGGATGGCGTGCCCGCCAACAGACGTGGCCTTGTCGGTCAGGTCCAGGATCTGACCCGCGCGGCAACGGTAGCGGAATTCAACGATCTGTCAGGCGTCGAGGCGTTGTTGAAGCAAGGCGATGTTGCAGCCATTCTGACAGAACCCGTGATGACCAACTGTTGCATGGTTCTGCCGGACCCCGGCTTTCACGACGGGCTACGGGCGCTGTGCACCCAGTATGGTGCCCTACTGATCATCGACGAAACGCACACCATTTCCTCTGCACTTGGCGGCTATACCCATGCCCATGGCCTTTCCCCCGATATGTTCGTGGTCGGTAAATGTGTGGCGGGCGGTTTGCCCACCGCCGTTTGGGGCATGACGGATGCGGTGGCGGCACGGTTCAACGCCTATGAGGCCACGCGCCCCCCCGGCCATTCGGGCATGGGCACCACTTTGTCGGCCAATCCGCTGCAATTCGCCTGCCTCGTCGCCACCCTGTCCGAGGTGATGACGCCAGAGGCCTATGCCCATATGGAGCAAGGGGCCGCACGGCTGGCGGCGGGGCTGTCGGCCGCGATCGAAAAGCACAAGGCCCCTTGGCATGTGGTGCGTGTGGGCGCGCGGGTGGAATTCATCTGCGCCCTCGGCCCCCTTCGCAACGGGACAGAGGCCGCCGCCGCCCATCAGCCACAGGTGGAGGCCGCCGTTCACACCGCCCTTTTGAACCGTGGTTGTCTGATCGCCCCGTTTCACAACATGATGCTGATCAGCCCGGCCACAAAGACCCGCCAGATCGACCGGCTGATTGCCGCCTTCGACGAAGTGCTCACCACCCTTTTTACCTGAGTTCGCCATGCCCCAATCGACAAGCCCCTCCGGGTCCACGCCCACCGAAGCCGAAGCCTTTCTGGCCGCCCATCCGGAAATCGAGGCGATTGACATCGTCTTGCACGATTCAAACGGAATTGGCCGTGGCAAGATCATTCGCAGGCATGAACTCATGTCCTTTTTCAACAGCGGGCGGCATCTTCCGATCTCGATCCTTGGCTTGGATATCTGTGGCGAGGATGTGCATGAAACCGGCCTGATCTGGGATCAGGGCGATGGCGATTTGCGGGCTTGGCCCATTCCCGGCACGCTGGTGCCCCTGCACAACACCACCCCCCCTCGGGCCGAAGTGCTGATGTCGCTGTACGATCTGAACGGCCAACCCATGACCTCGGACCCGCGTCACGCGCTGCAGCGTCAGGTGGATGCGATGGCGGCAGAGGGGCTTTATCCCTCGGCCGCGTTTGAGCTGGAGTTTTTCCTGATGTCCAATGAGCGCGGCCCCGATGGCCGTGTGCAGCCCGCCCGCGACGTGCTTGACGGCCGTGCTTCGCACAAGACCGAGGTTTACTCGGTGGATCACCTGCACGGGATGCTGCCGCTGTTTTCCGATATATACAAAGGCGCGGAATTGGCTGGGATCAAGGCCGAAACCATGATCAGCGAATATGCCCCCGGCCAATATGAACTGACGCTGCATTACCGCACCGATGTGATGCAGGCCGCCGATGATCTGATGCGCCTAAAGCGGATCGTGCGCGCACAGGCCCGCGCCCATGGAGTGACCGCCTGTTTCATGGCCAAGCCGAATGAAGATTACGCAGGCTCGGGCATGCATTTGCATGTCTCGATGATGGACAAGGCGGGCACCAACGTCTTCGTCGAAGCGGTCGAAGGTGCGTATAACGACACCATCCTGCATGCCTTGGGCGGGTTGCGGGCCACCATGGGCGAGTCGATGCTGATCTTTGCCCCGCATGCCAATTCATGGCGTCGCTTTGCCAGCCAAAGCTATGCGCCGGTCAGCCCGACATGGGGCGTCAACAACCGCTCTGTCGCGCTGCGCATTCCCGCAGGCGATCTGCGCGCGCGCCGGATCGAACATCGCCCCGCTGGCGTGGATGCCAATCCCTATCTGGTCGCGGCGACGGTTCTTGCGGCAATCCGGCATGGGCTGGCCAATAGAATAGACCCCGGCCCGGAAACGACGGGCAATGGCTATGAGGCGGGGCAAGATGCGCCCGCGATCCCCGTTGACTGGCGCTCTGCCATTGACGCGGCCAAGGCGTCAAACTTTCTGAAAACTGCGCTGGGTGAGGACATGCATCGCACGTTCACCGCCATCAAGGCCGCCGAATACGCCCGCGTCATGCGCACGGTATCCGAGGTGGACTACGATCTGTATCTTCACACCGTCTGAGGCCACGCGTCAGATCGCCCCAAGCCCCTCGCTTCGGGCGATCATCGCGGCATGGGTGCGGTTCTTTGCGCCCAGCTTGCGGCTGAGCGTCTTGACGTGCAGCTTGATCGTGACTTCATGCACATCAAGGTCGCGGGCGATTTCCTTGTTGGATTTGCCTTCGCACAGCCCTTGAAGAACCTGCATCTCGCGGCGCGTCAACTCGTTCAGGGCAGGTCCGTGGGCGGGTGATGCATCAAGCAGCGCCAGTGGCACGAAACTTCCGCCCTCAGCCATCACACGCACGGCCGCAATCAAGGCCTGCACACCCATGGTTTTGGGAACAAACCCGGCGGCACCGCGGGCCATTGCGGCCTCGGCCAGTTCCCGCCGCGTGGTTCCTGAAATGATTGCCACGGGCACAGCATTTTGGGCGCGAATTGCGCGCTCCAGCCCCTCCAGCCCGTTCATACCGGGCATCTGATAGTCGAGGATGACCAAATCCAATCCGCCTTGTTCAATCCTGACCAAAGCGGCTTCCAGATCCGAAACCGAGACAACCTCTGCCGCGCCGGAAGACAGAATCATGGCCGCTACGGATTCGCGGAACAGATCATGATCGTCGGCCAAAAGCATTCGCACGGCATAATTTTCCTTTTTTGCAAATTTGCCGCGAGGCAGCTAAAGAATAACTTACTTCCCGATGGCGCAGAGTGATAGTGTCAATTAGCCTGCAAAGCATGCAATTATGCAAGGTCAAGTATGTTCAGGAAAGCAGATGGTATGGGCTTTCAGGCGTTCGGCGTTTTGCGCCTTGCCCTTCCTGCTGCGCTTTTGGCTGTTCTTCTTGCCCTCATTGTCAGTCTGGTCATTGATGTTCGTGACCGACTGAAAGCGGTCGAGGCTGCGGATTCCGATAATGGTCAATGGGTTATGATCCAAACCGAGGTCGAAGTCCTGCGCCTTCAGTATAGCCTGAGCGCAGCAAACAGCGGCACACAAAGCCTGTCTGACGTAAGGCGCTGGTATGACGTGCTGTACAGTCGGCTTAACCTGCTGGAGCAAAGCCCGCTTTACGCTGGCTTCGTGAATATGCCTGAGAACCGCGAACGACTTTCCCGGATGCGGTCATTCATGGATCGCTGGGTTGGGGTCATCGATGGGACGGATGCCGAATTGCGCGCCGCTCTTCGCACGATGGAACAGGAAAATCTGGCAAATCAGGTCGATGCGCGGGCGCTTTCTTTGAACTCTTTGCTGAACTTTTCGGCCGATACCGACACCACGCGCGGCCAAGTGTCAGACACCCTGATGCGGCTGGCGATCACCACGCTGATCACCTTCCTTTTGCTGGGCCTGATGGCCATCATCTTGATAGGGCTTTACCGAACCACCCGCCGTCAAGCGCGGGAGAATGAGATTACGGGCGCGCGCCTTCAAATGATCATTGCCAGTTCCCCCGATGCTATTGTGGTGACAAATCGCGGCGGTTGGGTGGTGGAGTTCAACCCCGTGGCCGAGGCGATGTTTGGCATCAAACGCGATGCGATCATGGGGCAAAAGGTGGTTTCCAGACTTGTCGAGCCGGCAATGTACGACCATTTTCAATCCATGATTTCTGCCGCAATCACAAAGGCGGCGGTGGACGGCCCCCAACGTATCGAGATTGAGGCGCTGCGCGCCGATGGCACCGTCTTTCCTTTGGAAATCGCCGTAGCGATCCGCGACCTCAAAGCCGGATCGTTGGTCGTGGCCTTCATGCGGGATGTGTCAGAGCGCCATGCCGCAGACCATGCCGTGCAGTCGGCGTTAAAAAAGGCGCAGGCTGGTGAAAAGGCCAAGGCAGACTTTCTTGCCGTCATGAGCCATGAGATGCGCACGCCGCTCAATGGGTTGATCGGCTCGATTGATCTGCTGAAGCGCACCCCGCTGGATGCAAACCAGCAAGAGTTGCTGCGGGTGCTGGAGGTCTCGGGCGATATCTTGCTGGCGCATGTCAATTCGGTGCTGGATATTTCACGTTCCGAGGCGGGGGAAATCAAGCTTGAAAAGGTCGCCTTTGACCTTGATCTCTTGCTTGCTGACTGCCTTGCAAATCAGTCCGGCCTTGCCGCTGCCTCTGGCAATATTCTAAAGACAAACCACCTCACAGGCCCTCTGGGGTTTGCCCAAGGCGACCCCGGCCGCTTGCGTCAAATTCTGCTCAATCTGATTGGCAATGCCGTAAAGTTCACCCGAAACGGCACCATCACCATCGAGACCGAGCGTCAGCCCGGAAAAACCCAGCATGAGCAGGGCGAGTTTGTTGAATTTCGGATCATCGACAACGGCATCGGGATTGCGCCGGAAAATCAGCAACTGATTTTCGAGGATTTCCAAACCCTTGATGCCAGCTATGACCGGCAAAACAGTGGCACCGGCCTTGGCTTGGGCATCGCGCGCCGATTGACGATTGCGATGGGCGGCAACATCGGTCTGGAAAGCGAAGTCGGAAAGGGCAGTGTGTTCTGGCTGAACCTGCCCTTGCCGATTGCCAATGCCGTCTCGGGCGGGGAACGCCCCGCCCTGCCACCGATGGCCAAACCCCAATCCGCAGTGCATCAGGGGGACCTCGCCGCGCCCGATCATGATGGCGCTTTGCAAACCCTTGATATTCTGATCATCGAAGACAATGAGATCAATCGTTTCTTGCTGCGGCGGTATCTCACCGATGCGCATCACCGGGTGACAGAGGCTGCGGATGGCCTCGAAGGATTTGCCGCCGCCATGGCCCGGCATTTTGACCTGATCATCACGGATATTTCCATGCCCCGCATGAATGGGATCGAGGCCACCAAGGCGATCCGTGCCAGTAACGGCCCCTCGGCGCGTTCGCGCATCATTGCCCTTACCGCCCACGCTCTGCCAGAAGAAGTTGAACGCTTCAGAAAGGCTGGTATGGATGCATGCCTGACAAAACCCGTGACGAGAGAGGAACTCATGTCCAAACTTTATGGTTCCGCCCCCTCTGCGTCCGGGCTTTCGGAAGAAGACGCCCGCTCTGATCTGCTTGAGTCAACGGCTTTGGACGAGCTTTCCGCAGAGCTTGGCCAGAATATTGTGACCGATCTGATCGGGCGCATGATCGCGGATGGCGATGCCACATTGACCAAGCTTGCCACTTTTGCGGCGCCCGACGACGACGTAAGGAAACTGGTGCATCAGCTTTCAGGAAGCTGCGCCACCTTTGGCGCCCTCAGGCTGCGCGAGGCACTGGCGACGATTGAGGGCGCGATCAAACGCGGGGATATGGATACCGCAAAGACACAGCTTGCGACCTTGCCGGATCTCTGGGCAAAGACACGTGTGCTGTTGGCCGCCTATTCGACACGGCTTATCAGCGGCACCTAATCCGTCGCCGCCGCCCTTTGCAGCGCCTTTGCGATCAAACCCGGAACCCGAGGATCAAGGCCCAGCGGTTCCAGCACCCGCCCGGCAAAGCCTGCCTGCGCAAGGGCAGTTGGCAAATCGTCGATCACATGGCCTCCCTTTGCCGCAAAGAACGGCAGGCAGAGGGAGCCTTGGCCAAATCCAACCGCCTCGGCCAAACGGGGGTCTTGGTCGATAAACGCGGCCTCGGCCCGCGCAAGGCCCAAAGCATTGCCAATACGGGCTGCCATCGCCCGCGCAACCTCTGACGGAGCCGGGCTGCGAAAAGAGCCATGCGCCGCCAGCAAAAGCGCGCCGCCCGCGCCCAAACCAGCCTCTTGCGCGATGGTCACGGCCAGATCTTGCACCGCATCATCAAGGCCAAAGGGCGCGGTAATGCGCCATGCCCCACCGCCCGCTGCCGCCAAGCGTTCCGGCAGATGCACATTTGTGAACCAGCCCCCGGCCATGAACATCGGATAGACGACACCCATGTCCCCCAACCGCGCCCGCGCCTGTGGCAGGGCATCGGCCTCGGCCAGCGTGGCGCTTTCCACCCGCCATCCGGGCAGATGTGCGCCCACCTGTGCCGCCAGCTTTGCAAGCTCCGCCGCCGCTGGCGCAGGGTCAGAGGGTTGGCCATGGGCCACGATCAAGGCGGCGGGGGGGAAAGGGGTGCGTGTCATGGCCCCAAAGGTAATACGACCAAGACGCGGCGCAAGGGATCAAACGGATGCTGTGCATCTCAATCCTTTGCGCCGGGTCACTCCGCTTCAGGCCATGCTGCGCAGCGCCGGATTTACCACCTCAGGCGTATAGGCCAGATAGGTGCGAAGTTTGTCGATGTGGTCGGCAATGTGTTTGGCATCGTGCCACACCCCCCAGATAAAGGCCGAGCCACGCCGCGCCTGCCATGGCAACCCAAGGAAATAGACACCCGGTTCGGATGACACACCGCGCTGATGGCTTGGGCGGCCCTCGGCGTCAAAGGCATCCACCGTCAACCAACCAAAATCAAAGCCATAGCCCGTGGCCCAGATGATCGAGGTGATCCCCGCCTCTTTCAAATCAAGCGACAGGATCGGATTGTTGACGCAGTCCGGGTCTGGCCCAATCACCCGCGCCTGTGGGTCCAGTGGCAAATCCACGCCATTGCGCGCGGCCCAAGCATCGGCCTGATCCAGCAGGCCAAGGTAATCGGCATCCCCCCGCGCCAGATTTGCGGCCAGATCCGGCGCGAAATGCAACGCCCCCCCGGCATAGTCTTGGGTGCGACCGACCAAGGTCATGCCGCTTTCGGCAAAGCGCCGGAAATCCACCGTCTTGCCACCATTGGCGCCACTGACCGCGATGGTCACGTGATCCGTCGTGGGGGGGGATTCCAGATCCCATTTGTTCAAGACGCCCAGCCACCAGACGAAATCCCGCCCACGATAGCTGCGCGGCGGGCGGCCATGCGGGCCCACGGAAAGATAGACCTTGCGCCCCGACTGCATCAGCTCATCCGCGATCTGCGCGCCCGAGGAACCGCAGCCCACCACCATGACCGCCCCCGGCGGCAATTGGCCGGGGTTGCGATAGGCGGCAGAGTGGATTTGCATCACACCCGCCTCTTGCGGCACCATCTGCGGCATCAGCGGTCGCTGAAACGGCCCGGTTGCGGCAATCACATAGCGCGCCTCGATCACCCCGGCCGATGTCTGCACGACAAAACCAGCCCCCTCGGGCTTTCGCTGCACCTGTGTCACCTCGACCCCGCAGCGAACGGGGGCGTTGATGCGGGCGGCATAGTCCTCGAAATAATCGGCCACCTCATCCTTGCCGGGAAATCCCTCTGGATCGCCCGCAAATTCGGCCCCCGGAAAGCGGTCATGCCAAGCCGGGCCATTGGCCACCAGCGAATCCCACCGCGCAGTCCGCCAGCGCTCGGCGATCCGGCTGCGTTCCAGAACCACATGGCTGACCCCGATCCGGGTCAGGTGCTCGCTCATCGCAATACCACCCTGCCCTGCCCCCACGACAAGGGCTTCGATATGTTCGACCGACATGTAAGAAATCCTCTTGGGGTGTTTGCCTATGGCATCTTGCTGGCGATGTATTGCGCGAATTCAAAATTCGGACGCTCCAGATGGCTCAGCGGTCCGGGGCCGGACAGGGCCGCACTCAGGCCGCGATAGACCTTTTCGACGCAGCCCTTGTCTTCGATATTCACGTCATCCAGCAGCGCCTTGACCGTGGCAAGGTTGCTTTGTGCCTGCGGGTCGGCGCACCAATCCGCACTCATCCCCCCGCCGTAAAGCACATTCACATGCCCCGGCCCATCCGGCGTCAGGCACAGATACCAGAAATACCCCGGCGTCAGCGTGATCAACAGGGCGGGATAGACCGACAAAAGCCACGTGATCCGCCGCTGATCCCCCACCAATGTGGTGTTGCTGGGATGCGCAAGCGACAGCGGGATCGTGTCATTCTTCATGATATAGTGATAGTTGAACGCAGGGCTGCCTTCGGGGCAGGTCATCTTCATCAGATCGACCGAACCACCAATCGTGCCCGCGTGGCAGACCGGCAGGTGATAGCTTTCCATGAAATTCTCGGCCAGAACCTTCCAGTTGGTGGCCCAACGGAACGTCTCGCGGAAGGTCTCGCGGTAAGACCCCATGTCAAGGTATCCGACCAGATCCTCGACATCCTTCAGCGCCTCATGCGGATCGGGGGCATCGGGGTTCAGCGTGACCATGATCCAACCCAGCCAGTTTTCCACCCGGACCGACGGCAGCTTCACATCCTCTTTGCAAAAGCTTTCGTTCAGCGCCATCGCAGGCGCACCGCGCAACGACCCGTCAAGGTTATAGGTCCACGCGTGATAGGGGCAGACGATCGACCGCACATTGCCCCGCCCTTCCAGCAGCGTGCTCATCCGGTGGCGGCAGACGTTGGACATGCCGCGCAGGTCGCCTTTGCCATCGCGCAAGATGATGATCGGCTCTCCCGATATCTCCATCGTCAGGTA
Source organism: Paracoccaceae bacterium (assembly GCA_021741245.1). Lineage (GTDB taxonomy): Bacteria > Pseudomonadota > Alphaproteobacteria > Rhodobacterales > Rhodobacteraceae > Pseudotabrizicola. The sequence continues at coordinate 451,740 of JAIOYF010000001.1, read as the reverse complement.
ATCGCCCGGATTGGGCAGAGCATCCGCCCGCCCCGCACACAGCCACTCGGCGGCAAAGATATGGCGCAACTCGGCCTCACAAAACTCGGGCGAGGTATAGACCGATTTGGGCATGGCGCGGGCCTGATTGAAGGGAACAGAAACATTCGCCTTCAACTCTGCAATCGCCGTCAGGGCCGGATCATGGGTTGTCATCGATTTACTCCGCAGCGGGTGTCATCATCAGATCATGGTTTTCGGCAAAGGGGAAAGCACAACATTCCTTTTCCCAGATTAGGCATGCCCTAATCAAACATCATAGGGCCATTGCGCCTGACTAAACACACCGCCATCCACCCAGATTGTCTGCCCGGTGATGAAAGATGCGGCGTCACTGCACAAAAACACGACAGGGCCTGCAATATCTTGCGGCAGGCCCACCCGGCGCAGGGGGGTAACGCGCGACCATGTGGCGCTGTAATCGCCCGCCTCTGCCGCCGTGCGTTCGGTGGCAATCGCGCCGGGTGCCACGCAATTGACCCGGATGCCATGGGGGCCCAGTTCCACCGCCGCCGATTTGGTAAACTGCTCGATCCCGCCCTTGCTGGCGGTGTAATCGACCAGCTTGGGAAAGGCCAATTTGTTGCACCCCGACCCAAGGTTGACAATGCTGCCACCCTTGCCCGCCGCCACCATGGCGCGACCTGCCGCCTGAGTGTTCAAAAAGCATCCCCGCAGATTGGTGCGCATCACCCGGTCCCAATCCTCGGCCCGCAGATCAAGCAACCCGGCCCATGTCTGGATACCCGCATTATTCACCAACACATCCGGCGCCTCGCCCGCCCAAGCGGCAGCCTCGGCATGAAAGGCGGTGACGGCAGCCTCATCCCCCACGTCCGACTCCCACGCCCGCGCGCGGCGGCCCAAAGCCTCAACCCGCGCCACAAGGTCATCCGCCGCCTCTGCGGCCCCCAGATGGGTAAAGGCCAGATCATACCCCGCTTGCGCCAGCCCCACCACCAAGGCCCGGCCAATGGCCGACTGTCCCGCCGTAACAATCGCGAACATCTTGTCCCCCCTTCCATTGCGCACACCCCGCCAAGGGGCCTTGCGTCAAGCGATAGCGCAGCCGGACCAAAGGGCAAAGGGGCTTTGCCGCGACCCATCTCGGGTTTACGATGTTCCCATCCCGCCCACACAGGTCCGCCCGATGATAACCGAAATCGAAGACTACTTCACCACAGGCTGCGGACGCTGCCCGCGCCATGCCACGGCAGATTGCGCGACGCAGCTCTGGGCCAAAGGCCTGCACGATCTGCGCCGCATCTGCCGTTCTGCGGGCCTGACCGAGGCCGTCAAATGGGGCCATCCCTGCTATATGCACGCAGACCGCAACATCGCCATCATCGGCGCGTTTCGGGGTGATTTCCGTCTGACCTTTTTCAACGCGGCGCTGATGCAAGACCCCCTTGGCCTTCTGGAACGCCAAGGCCCCAACAGCCGCCACCCCGACATGATCCGCTTTGCCGATGCCGCGCAGGTCGTGGCACGGGCCGATCCCATCCTGTCCTATCTGCACGAGGCCATCGGCTATGCAAAGGCCGGGCTGCGCCCGCCCCCCGAACCCCGCGATCTGGACCTCCCCGATGAGTTGTCCGAGGCCTTGGATGCAGATCCCGAACTGGCCGAGGCCTTCCATGCCCTGACACCCGGTCGGCAGAAAGGCTATGTCCTCCACCTGACCAGCACGCAGACCCCCGCCACCCGCATCGCCCGCATCGCAAAGGCACGGCCCAAGATACTTGCCGGCAAAGGCGCGACCGAACGTTAGGGTCAGACCATCCCGGACCGGCGATCAACGCCCATCAACCCCGCCTTGTCCCCGACGCAGAATTGGCTGCACAGGGGGTGTACGGCGGGTGCACAGGGGGTGACGCCCAAATTATCGTTCTCAGCCAGTCGGATGCCCGCCCAAAAAGACAAGCGATCAGGGGATGATTTCGAACCGGTCCACATCCACCATCCCCATATCGGTGATCTTCAGATGCGGGATCACGGGCAGCGCAAGGAACGCCAATTGCAAAAACGGCTCCTCCAGCGTCACGCCCAGCCCCTTGGCGGCGGCCCGCAGAACGACCAGCCGGTCGCGCACCACCTCGAACGGATCAAGGCTCATCAGGCCCGCCACGGGCAGCGCAAGTTCGGCCAGCACAAGGCCATCCGCGACCACCACGAACCCGCCCTCGATCTCGGTCAACCTGCTGACGGCCCGCGCCATATCGGCGTAATCCGCCCCCACCACTGCGATATTGTGATGGTCATGGCACAGGGTCGAGGCGATGGCCCCGCGCTTCAGCCCAAAGCCTTTGACAAAGCCCGTGGCGCGGTTGCCGTTCTTGCCATGCCGCTCGATCACCGCGATTTTCACCAGATCTCGGTCGATATCGGGCCGTTTGTCACCATCTTGTGGCGCGATGTCATAGGTCAGATGCTCGGTGATGATCTTGCCGGGCAAAATGCCGATCACCGGCGTCTCAACCCGGTTGCCGCCGGTGCGGAAATCGGTGGCGACAATGGCGGGGGCTTTGACCGAATGTCGCGCCACAGGGGCCACCGCCCCCCGCGCGGCAAAGGCCGCCGCATCGGCCACCACGCCACCCGCCAAGACCATGCTGGCATGACAGCCCTCCAGCGTGTCGATCACCGCGATATCGGCCCGCTTGCCCGGCGCGATCAGCCCACGATCCTTTAGACCGAACGCCTCAGCCGCGCTGAGTGACGCCACACGATACACCGCAAGGGCCGGGCATCCCCGCGCGATCAGGGTGCGGATCATGTAATCCAGATGCCCATGCTCGCCAATATCCAAGGGGTTGCGATCATCGGTGCACAGGCACAGATAGGGCGCATGGCGTTCAGTCAGCAAGGGCGCAAGTGCCTCCATATCCTTGGAAACCGACCCCTCACGGATCAACACACGCATCCCCTTGCGCAGCTTTTCCAGCGCCTCATCATAGCCCGTCGCCTCATGCTCGGTGCGGATTCCGGCGGCCAGATATCCGTTCAGATCATTGCCACGCAAAAGCGGCGCGTGGCCATCGATATGGCGGCCCTGCCAGCCCTCCAGCTTGGCCATGCAGCCCGGATCTTGCATCAAGACCCCGGGGAAATTCATGAACTCTGCCAGACCAATGCCATGCGGGTGATCGCGCAAGGGCAGCAGATCCGCCGCCTCCAGCCGCGCCCCTGCGGTTTCCATATGGGTCGAGGGCACGCAGGAACTCAACTGCACCCGGATATCCATCAGGCACTGTTCAGCGGCATCCAGAAAATACTGAATCCCCGGAACCCCGCAGACATTCGCAATCTCATGCGGATCACAAATCGCCGTCGTCACGCCACGCGGAGTCACGCAGCGGTCAAACTCATGCGGGGTGACAAGGCTGCTTTCAATGTGCAGATGCGTGTCAATGAACCCCGGCACAAGGATTTTGCCCGAGACATCAATCGTGCGCCGCCCCTCATAGCTGCCGAACACCCCCACGATGGTATCGCCACAGATTGCCACATCCGTCTCGACCAGATCGCCCGTGATCAGATCAAATACGCAACCACCCTTCAGCACCAGATCGGCAGGCTCCAGCCCGCGCCCTTGGGCGATACGGGCGGAAAGCGGGGCTTTGGGGGCAATGTCCATGGCAAATCTCCTTTGCGCCACGATCCCAAGCCTGCGCCCAAAGGTCCAGCCCCAACGCACCTCCCTGCCACCTGAAATCCACCGGGTGCTATGCGGCAAGGCAACCCGCCCACCCTGATCCGGCAATTTCTGCGCAACCACTCTTGAACCAAGCGACCAATGGTGTTTCATCTGGGCGTCATGGACACCCCGACCCAACGCCCGCTTGTCGGCATTGCATTCAAACTTGGCTCCGTGCTGGTGTTCATTTCCATGTCTGCCGTGATCAAGGCGACCTCGGGCCATATCCCGCCCGGTCAGGCCGTGTTCTTTCGGTCGTTGTTTGCGATCCCGGTCATTGTGGGCTGGCTTTTGTGGCGTCATGAATTGTCGACGGGTCTGCGCACGCATCGCCCCCTTGGCCATGTGTGGCGCGGGGTTCTGGGGACCACCTCAATGGGCCTTGGCTTTGCCAGCCTTGGGTTTTTGCCACTGCCCGAAGTCACCGCGATCGGCTATACCGCGCCCTTGCTGACCGTGATCTTTGCCGCCATGTTTCTGGGCGAAGAGGTCCGGCTTTTTCGCATCTCTTGCGTGGTTTTGGGGGTCATCGGCGTGCTGATCGTCGTTTATCCCCGTTTGACCATCCTGTCGACAGAGGCGACCAGCCATGCCGAGGCTTTTGGGGCCATGCTGGTGCTGACATCGGCGGTTTTTGCGGCCCTTGCTCAGGTTTTTGTGCGCAAACTGGTCAACACCGAAAAGACCCCGGCCATCGTGTTTTGGTTTTCGGTGACGGCAACCTGCCTTTCCCTGATCACCCTGCCCTTTGGCTGGGTCGTCCCGACCCCCTTCGAGGCGGCCTTGTTGGTTGGTGCAGGGCTTTTGGGCGGGTTCGGGCAGATTTTGCTGACCAGCAGTTACCGTGAGGCCGATGCCTCTTTGGTGGCACCGTTTGACTATGCCTCGATGCTGTTTGCGCTGCTGTTTGGCTATTTCATCTTTTCCGAGGTGCCAACCGCCAACACGCTGACGGGTGCGGCGCTGGTGATGACGGCGGGCGTTTTGATCATCTTGCGCGAACACCGCCTTGGGCTTGAGCGGGCACGTCAGCGCAAATCAATGCCCCCCGGCACCTGACCGGTTTACCCGCGCGTCAGGGCCAGTTGATCACAAGATCAGCACCCTTGGACCCCGCCATCGTGCGCCGGATATTGGGCATGTCATTGCCATCGATCCAGTCTCTTGCAGCCGCGGGCGTTTTGCCAAAATGCGCCCATCTGGACAGAAGTCGCCGATCAAGCTCTGCCTCGGGGACATCAAGCCAGATGCGCAGGTCGAACAGCGGGGCAAGGGCGGCCCATGGCCCCTCATTTAGCAAAAGGTAATTCCCTTCGACCACCAGAATGCGGTCATCCGGGGTTACGATATCGGCGGCCGCACGGCTTAGTTCCCGCTCGCGGTCAAAAATCGGGATCGCAACCTCGGCTTCGGATTTTAGCCGGTGGATCAGATGGGCAAAGCCGTGAACGTCAAAAGTTTCGGGCGCGCCCTTGATCTGCCGTTGGCCACGGGCCTCCAGCACAGCGTCATCGTAGTGAAACCCATCCATCGGCACCACACGGGCACCGGGCCCAAGGGCCTGCACCACCGCCTCGGCAAGGGTGGATTTCCCAGACCCCGGCGGACCGGCAAGGGCGGCCAGAAACCGCCCCTCCCTGCCCGTTGCACGTGCGCGGATCTCGTCCGCCAAGGCGTTTGGTGTCATGCCTCGGCTGCCACGCCTTCGGGAACGCTTGCGCCCGTCATATAGGCCACGGCGTCTGACATGCTGTGCTCTTTTGGGTTGATCACGCACAGCCTGCGCCCCAAACGATGGATATGGATGCGGTCTGCGACCTCGAACACATGTGGCATATTGTGGCTGATCAAGATGATCGGAATGCCGCGCGCACGCACATCGCGGATCAACTCCAGCACCCGGCGGCTTTCCTTGACCCCAAGGGCGGCCGTCGGCTCATCAAGGATGACGACCTTTGATCCAAAAGCCGCCGCACGGGCCACAGCCACGCCCTGACGCTGGCCACCAGACAGGGATTCCACCGCTTGATTGATATTCTGGATCGTCATCAGGCCCAGTTCCGACAGTTTCTCGCGGGCGAAGGCTTCCATCCGCTTGCGGTCCATCTGGCGAAACACCGTGCCCATGATGCCGGGTTTGCGCCATTCGCGGCCCAAAAACATATTGTCGGCAATCGATAGCGCGGGGGACATGGCAAGGTTTTGGTAGACGGTCTCGATCCCTGCGTCGCGCGCATCTTGCGGACCACGGAAATGGATGGGTTTGCCGTCTAGCTTGATCTCACCATGATCGGGGATAACGGCCCCGGCCAACGCTTTGATCAGGGTCGATTTGCCTGCGCCGTTGTCGCCGATCACCGCCGTGATCTCGCCCGGATAAAGATCGAAATCCGCGCCGTTCATCGCCACAACCGTGCCATAACGCTTCATCAACCCGCGCGCGCTCAGAATTGGTTGCACACCACTCATTGCGAAGCCCTCCGCAGCCATTGATCCAGCGCGACGGCGATAATCACCAGACAACCCGCCGCGAATTTTTGCCAGTAGTCATCTACCCCCGCAAGGGACAGGCCCGTGATGAACACCCCCACGATCATCGCCCCCAAGACCGAGCCGACGATAGAGCCGCGTCCGCCAAACAGCGACGTGCCGCCAATCACAACAGCCGTGATCGAGGCAAGGTTGATATCAGAGAATGCGATAGGAGAAACCGAGCCGACCCGACCGATCGCGATCCACGCAGCAAAGCCACAGATCGCCCCGGCAACCACATAGACCGAGGTCAGCACCCAATCGACGTTGATCCCCGACAGTTTGGCCGCGTCCGGATCATCCCCAATCGCATGGACATGGCGCCCCCATGCAGTGTTTGTCAGCACGTACCAAAGCACAGCCGCCAGCAGCAAGAGCGTGATGCCGCCATAGCTCAGACTGGCACCGCCGAAGTTGAACCCGTCACCGAACCACAAAAGGCTGGGCGCTTTCGCCTCGATGTCGACGTTGCGAATGGATTGCGACTGCGAATACCACAGCTTGACCGATTCAAAGATCGACAGCGTGCCCAGCGTCACAATAAACGGTGGCAGGCGCATTTTGGTGACCAAAAGGCCGTTAACCAGCCCCATCAGGCCGCCAAAGAAGATGCCGATGATGATGGCAAGGCCCGCCGGAAGCCCGACGACGACCGCAAGATTGCCCATGATCAGCGATGACAGCACCAGAATGGCGCCGACAGACAGATCGATGCCTGCGGTCAGGATGATCAAGGTCTGTGCCAGCGCGATAAATCCCGTGACCGTGACTTGTTTCAAGATCACTGACAGGGCGCCAAGGCTCATAAAACGGGGCGCGACGATGCTAAAGCCGATGATCGAAATCAACAGAACCAGTGCAGGAATTGTTGTCGGATAATTCCGAAGGAAATTTCTGATCCGCGGGACAAGCCCCTTGTCATCCCGTTCAAAGCTGGCAACCGCTGTAGCAGCCTTGACCAGCGTCGCCTCATAGTCGGAAATTGTTTTAGTTGGTGCGTCGTTTCCGCTCATCGCCCCGGATACCCCCCGTTGTCGATTGCCAAAGGTGGATCAAGCCACCTGTGAAGAAGGGCGACCCAGAAGCCGCCCTTCACCGATCCTATATCAGTATGATCGAATGATCAGCCCCAGCAAAGCTCGGTGCCCTTGACGGTGTCAATCGAAGGCACGCCTTCGGCTGGCTTGTCGGTCACAAGGTTCACACCGGTGTTGAAGAATGACAGCCCTTCGGTGACGGTCGGCTTGGAGCCGTCCTTTGCATAAGCTGCGATCGCCTCAATGCCTTTGGACGCCATCAGCAGTGGATACTGCTGCGAGGTGGCACCGATCACGCCCGATTTAACCGAAGCCACGCCGGGGCAACCGCCGTCAACCGATACGATCAAAGCCTGACCTTCTTTGCCCGCGTTCTTCATCGCCTGATAGGCGCCTTCGGCAGCAGGTTCGTTGATCGTGTAGATCACGTTGATGTCTGGGTCTTTTGCCAGCAGAGTTTCCATCGCGCGCAGACCGCCCTCTGGGTTTGCATCAGTGGACTCGTGGCCGATTACGCGTGCATCGGATTCCGAACCCATCACGCTCAGATCAGGCACTTCGATGCCAAAACCAACGAGGAAACCGGTGTCGCGCTGAACGTCAACGCTGATGTTGTCTTTGTTGATGTCCAGCATCGCGATCTTGGCACCCGAGGTGTCGCCCATCGTGGCGGCAGCCCATTTGCCGATCAACAGACCTGCTTCGAAGTTGTCGGTCGCAAAGGTGATGTCTTGTGCGTCAGCATCGGCCAGTGGCGTATCAAGCGCGATCACCAGAATACCAGCGGCGCGGGCGTCTTTGAGTGCCGGGCCAACGGAGTCGTTCGACGGTGTGATCAAGATGCCCTTGGCACCAGCAGCCGTGCAGTTTTCGATTGCCGTGATCTGTGGGGCGGCATCGCCATCCTTTTCACCAGCGTAGGCTTGGAAGTCCAAGCCGGCTGCGGTAGCCGCTGCTTCAGCGCCCTCTTTCATCTTCACAAAGAACGGGTTGGTGTTGTTCTTGGTGATCAGGCAAGCCAGATCCGCAGCCGAAGCCGAGGTTGCCATCAAAGCAAGCGCGACCGAGCCCAAAAGGGCTTTCATCTTCATAGTCATGGTGTTCCTCCCAAGGAATGCAGGGGATTGATCCCCCTGCTGCAAGCCAGTGCGCAGCCCATCCTCTGGCTGCGATGTCGCTACAAAACCCGATTCGATGGTTCACGTCAATATAAATAAATAAGAGTGAATTATTATTGACAGATGCCCCCTTTCTTCTGCACCCTCTCTGACTTAGGGAAAAGGTCCGGTCGCGTTTGTCCGGATCGGGAGAATCAAAATGCTGATCGGAATTCCGCCCCTTCTGGGGCCGGATCTGCTGTTTACTCTGCGCGCAATGGGCCATGGGGACGAGATTGCCATCGTTGATGGCAACTATCCCGCGCAAGAGCATGCGCGTCGCCTTGTCCGGGCCGATGGGCACGGGGTCTTGGCCCTGTTGCAGGCGATCTTGCCTTTGTTTCCGCTGGATGAAGACGGCATCGGGGCGATCTTTCGGGCAAGCCTGAACAACGACCCGTCGCAAACCTCATCCTTTCACCATGAGGTCGAGGCCCTTTGCGGGGCCCTCAAGCCCGGCTTTGCGGTCATTCCCCTGTCAGGCGAGACGCTGTATCCCCGAATCCGCGCGGCCCATACAATAGTTGCAACCAGTGAGTCGGCCCTGTACGCAAACGTTATCCTTCGCAAAGGTGTGGTATCGGTTTAGGGGATGGGATGACACCAGAGTCAGGGGTTCAGATTTCAGGACAGATTGCTGATCGTGGGGCAACCGACGATGCCGCGTTGCGCGGGACCAATCAGTCAGGGATGCGGGCCCAGAATGAACGTCTGGTTCTGACCCTGGTGCGTCAGCATGGCGCCCTTGCAAAGTCTGACATCGCCCGGATCACAGGCCTTTCGGCCCAGACTGTTTCTGTGATCATGCGGTCGTTGGAACAAGACGGTCTTTTGCAACGCGGGGAACCCATCCGGGGGCGTATCGGCCAGCCGTCGGTCCCGATGTCTCTTGCGGCCGAGGGTGCGTTTTTCTTGGGGCTGAAGATCGGCCGACGCTCCGTCGATCTGACGTTGATCGACTTTCTCGGCAAAGTCCGGGCAACGGAACGGCGGGTTTACCGCTATCCCACCCCGGATGCCGTTGTCGGCTTTGTAAAGGATGCGCTGCCACGGTTGACCTCCATCCTGTCCACCAAGCAGCGCCGCAGGATTGGCGGCTTGGGTGTGGCGATGCCGTTTCAGTTGTGGAACTGGGTGCAGTTCATCGGGGCCCCCCAAGCAAAAATGGACGCTTGGCGCACCCGTGACATTCAGGCAGAGCTTGGAAAACTGACTGCCATGCCGGTCTTCGTGCAAAACGACGCAACTGCCGCTTGCGGGGCGGAACTGGTGTTTGGCACAGGGGATCGTCCAAAGGATTTTCTGTATTTCTACGTGGGCTACTTCATCGGCGGCGGACTTGTTCTGAACGGGCATCTGTTCACCGGGCGGACCGGCAACGCGGCAGGCGTAGGCCCGATGCCCGTCCCCGGTGCCGATGGGACGATGCGGCGGCTTTTGACCGTGGCGTCGGCCTCGGCCCTGTCGATGGCGATGGACGCAGCGGGCGAGGCGTCAGAACAGCTTTGGGAACGCCATGAGGAATGGCAGGTCAGCCCGGCAATCCTGTCCGCATGGATTGATCAGGCGGCAGAGGGGTTGGCCTATGCGATCCTGTCAGCATCGACCCTTTTGGAACTGGAAGCTGTCTTGATCGATGGCTGGATCCCCAAGTCCGTCCGCGCCGAGATCGTCGCCCGCACCACCATTGCCTTGCACAAGCTTGACCTTGCAGGCATCGATGCGCCTGTGATTAAAGAAGGCACCGTGGGCGCAGAGGCCCGCGCCTTGGGGGCTGCGGCCATACCACTTTCACAGCGCTACTTGCTGGATCACAATGCCGCAGGACGCGATTTTTAGACCAAAATCTGTGTCTTGTGCGCGCCAAATGCACGAAACTACTCGTTCGAACCAATTGACTCGGCTAAGGCACTTGAAAAAGGTGCGGTTAGTCAGCAAATCGGCGTGAACCCGCCGCGACGACAACGCAAAAAAACCACCGCCACGACGAGGGAATGCCGACTCCATGTCCTTAGCATTAATAGCAGCGCTGCCCTTCTTGGGGGCGTTACTCCCCGGTCTGATGATCCGCGCGGGCAAGAATGCCTGCGCCTTGGTCACAGGATCCGTAACCGCGCTTGCCCTGCTGTTGCTTGGCCTGAACGCCCCCGCCGTTCTGCGCGGAGAGGTCATTCACACCCGCATCGACTGGATCCCCTCGCTGGGCCTGAACGTGAACTTCTTTCTGGATGGCTTGGGGTTGTTGTTTGCGGGGATGATCCTTGGGATCGGCCTGTTGATCATCCTTTACGCAAGGTTTTATCTGTCCAAATCCGATCCGATGGGACAGTTCTACACCTATCTGCTGCTGTTTCAGGGCGCGATGGTGGGCATTGTCTTGTCTGACAACATCTTGCTGTTGCTGGTGTTCTGGGAACTCACATCGCTTTCGTCGTTTCTGCTGATCGGCTATTGGAAGCACCTGCCAGAGGGTCGCCAAGGCGCACGCATGGCCCTGACCGTCACGGGGGCCGGTGGCTTGGCGATGATCGCGGGGATGCTTATCCTTGGCAATATCGTGGGCAGCTATGACCTGTCGGTGATCCTTGAGAACAAAGAGGCGATCCAATCCTCGGACTGGTATCTGCCCGCGCTGATCCTGATCTTGCTGGGCTGTTTCACCAAATCGGCGCAGTTCCCGTTCCATTTCTGGTTGCCGCATGCCATGGCCGCCCCGACACCCGTTTCGGCCTATCTGCATTCTGCGACCATGGTGAAAGCCGGGCTGTTCCTCATGGCGCGGATGTGGCCGGTTCTGGCAGGCACGCCGGAGTGGTTCTATATCGTTGCCACAACGGGTCTTGTGACCATGGTGATGGCGGCCAAGATCGCCCTGTTCAAAGACGACCTTAAGGCGCTTTTGGCGTTTTCCACGGTCAGCCATCTTGGCCTGATCACCATGCTGTTGGGCTTTGGCACGGCCGAGGCGGCGACGGTCGCAGTTTTCCACATCATCAACCACGCCACGTTCAAGGCCGCCCTTTTCATGAGCGCGGGCATCGTTGACCACGAGACGCATACCCGCGACATAAAACGCTTGGGCGGGCTGCGCACCTTGATGCCGATCACCTTTGCGATTGCCACGCTGGCCGCCCTTTCCATGGCCGGCATTCCACCGCTGAACGGCTTTTTGTCCAAGGAAATGATGCTGGAAGAGGCGGCGCATGTCGTCTGGGGTGGCAATCGTTGGATCATGCCGGTGTTGGCCACCATCGGGGCCCTGTTCTCGGTGGCCTACAGTTTCCGCTTTATCGCCCATACCTTCCTTGGTCCTGTCCGCGATGATTACCCCCATCACCCGCATGATCCGGGCATTGGCATGTGGGCGGCCCCCGCGTTTCTGGTGGCCTTGGTGATCCTGATCGGCCTTGTGCCCATGACAGCGGCTGCATGGCTGGTGCAGGTCGCGGCAAATGCGGTGACCGGGCAAGAGGTTGAGGTTTACATCAAGCATTGGCACGGGCTGGAATCGCCCGCGCTTTGGATGTCCCTTCTGGCCATTGGCGGCGGCTTTGTTTTGTTGGCAACCCATGCGCGCTGGCTGGCGATGTGGAATGCCATGCCACGCCCCGAGGCAAAGCCCATGTTCGATGCGGTGATCTCGTCTCTCTCGCACCTTGCCACCCGCATCACTGACAGGCTGCATGATGGGGCGATTTCGCGTTATTTCGCCATTGGAACCGTCACCATTGCCGCCGCTGCCTTCTACGCCTTCTGGACGGGAACGCATACCACAGGCAGCCGCCCGCTTTTGCCGATTGAGGCCGTGCCGTTCCTTGGCTGGCTCGCGATGGTTCTGGCGACGATTGCCATCGTGATTTTCCATCGCAACCGATTGCTGACGCTGGTGCTGATCGGGATCATCGGGCTTACGATTTCGGTCGGGTTTGCCTATTTCTCGGCCCCAGACCTTGCCCTCACCCAGATCTCGGTCGAGGTGGCCACGGTGATCTTGATGCTCTTGGCGCTGAACTTCCTGCCAAAGCAAACGCCGCAAGAAAGCAGCCCAATGCGGCGCTTTTCAGATATGGCCGTGGCGGGGATTTCGGGGTTTGGCATTGCCGTTCTGGCCTATGCGCTGATGACCCGCGACTTTGCCTTCCCGACCATCGCCGATTACCACATCGCCAATTCCAAACCCGAAGGCGGTGGCACCAATATCGTCAACGTCATTTTGGTGGACTTCCGGGGCTATGATACCTTTGGGGAAATCACGGTTCTGGGGATCGCCGCCATTCTGATCTATGCCCTGACCGAGGCGCTGTTGCGCGCAGGCCCCGCCAATGACCGTCTGCTGGCATGGGCCCCCGATCAGCGCCGCGCAGGCGACCGGCACCCGATGATGCTGGTGGTGGCCACCCGGCTGATCTTGCCGATTGCGCTGATGGTTGGCGTGTTCATCTTCTTGCGCGGTCACAACATGCCGGGCGGTGGCTTTATCGCGGGGCTCGTCGTATCCATCGCCCTTGTGATGCAATACATGGCCTCGGGCTTTGCCTGGACGGCCGCGCGGCAAAAGGTGGATTACCACGCCCTGATCGCCGCTGGCGTTCTGATTGCAGCGGCCACCGGGGTTGGCGCATGGTTCAACGGCATGCCCTTCATGACCTCAGACTTCGGCTATGTTCATCCACCGCTGGTGGAGGAGTTTGAGCTGGCAACCGCCGCCATCTTTGACCTTGGCGTGTTCCTGACCGTTCTGGGCGCTGTGATGCTGTCGCTGGCCTCGCTGTCCCGTATCGCGCTGCGGGCGGGGGAGACAGTGAATGTCGAACCCTTTGACATCGACCCGTCCGAAGGTCGCAGAATAGCCAATGAGGAGGCCCGCTGATGGAATTGCTTGTGGCCTCTGCCCTTGGGCTTCTGACGTCGGCTGGCATCTATCTGATGCTGCGCCAAAGGACTTTTCCGGTGATCGTCGGGCTGACGCTGCTGTCCTATGCGGTCAACGTCTTTATCTTTGCCGCCGGGCGTCTGGTGACCAACATGCCCCCCATCATCGACAAATACGCAGCGGGCTATACCGACCCGCTGCCACAGGCGCTTGTGCTGACGGCCATCGTGATTTCCTTCGGGATGACGGCGGTGATCGTGATCATGGCCCTTGGGGCGTTTCTTGAGGCAGGACACGACAAGATCGACATGACTGACAAAGACGAAAGTGCCAATCCGGCGGAGGGCACGAAATGATGAGCCACTGGATCATTGCCCCGGTCGTTCTGCCCGCGATCATGGGGGCGTTGATCGTGCTGCTGATGCGGCATGATCTGCTGTTGCAGCGCATCTTTTCGCTGGCCGCTACCCTTGCGCTGATAGCGATTGCGACAGCCTTGCTGATCGCGGCTTCGAATGAGGGGCCAGAGATGTACCGCCTTGGCAATTGGCCTGCGCCCTTTGGCATCGTGCTGATGCTGGACCGGCTTTCGGCCATGATGGTGATGCTGACGGCAGTCTTGGCCGTTGCCGTGCAGCTTTATGCCATCGGCACCGGCTGGGATGCGCGGGGGCGGCATTTCCATGCGCTGTTCCAGTTTCAGCTTATGGGAATTTGCGGAGCGTTCCTGACAGGCGACGCCTTTAACCTGTTCGTGTTTTTTGAGGTGCTGCTGATTGCCTCCTATGGGTTGATGATCCATGGCGGCGGCAAGAACCGCCTGCGCGCGGGCGTGCAATATATCGCGTTCAACCTTGTCGGCTCGTCGCTGTTCCTGTTTGCCCTCGCCACGGTCTATTCGGTCACAGGCACGCTCAACATCGCCGATCTGGCGGTCAAGGTGCCGTTGTTGCCCGAGGGCGACGCGGGCCTGTTCCGGGTGGCCGCCGTGATGCTGATGCTGGTTTTCGCGATCAAAGGCGCGCTGGTGCCGTTGCAATTCTGGTTGCCCGGCACCTATGCCAACGCGCCGGGCGTGGTGGCCGCCCTGTTTGCCGTCATGACCAAGATCGGGGCCTATGCCATGATCCGGTTTGGCGTCATGGTCCTCCCGCCCGACAGTCCGGCAATGGGATCGCTGATCGCGGACCTTTTGCTGCCTTCGGCCATCGCCACCTTGATCATCGGGGCGATTGGTGTGCTGGGCGCCTCTACCCTGTCCCGGCTCGCGGCCTTTGCGGCGATTGCCTCGATGGGAACCTTGTTTTTGGCGATCTCGGCCTTTACGCCTGCGGCCACGGCGGCGGGACTTTACTATATGGTGCATTCCACCTTTGCCGGGGCCGCGCTGTTCCTGATCACCGATCTGGTGATCAGCCGCCGCGCCCATGATCGCCTTGACCACGCCTTGCCACCCATCGCGCAATCGGGCCTGATCTCTGCGCTGTTCATGCTCTCGGCCATTGCCACCGCCGGGATGCCGCCGCTTTCGGGGTTTATCGGCAAGCTTTTGGTCATGGACGCCCTGCGCGCACAGGCGGCGCTGATCTGGCCGGTCATTCTTGGCACCTCGCTTTTGATGATCCTTGGTATGGCGCGGGCGGGCTCCACCCTGTTCTGGAAGGCCCATGCCTCTGCCCCAACCGAGGCCCCAACCCACCGGCCCGAGGGGCTGGCTTTCGTGGCGGTCTTTGGCTTGCTGGGCGCTTTGATCGTCTGGACAGTGATGGCCGGACCCATCACGACATGGCTGGAGGCAACAGCTGTGGCGCTGCATGACCCTTCGGCCTATATTGCGGCCAACGCTCTGCCCCCCCTGCCGCAAGAGGTGAAGTGACATGCTAAAGCGCCTGTTCCCCCACCCGCTGCTGTCTGTCGTGCTGTTCGTGACGTGGATGCTTTTGGTCAATCAGTTCAAGATCGGCAGCCTTGTCATGGCCCTGATCTTGTCGATCATCATCCCATGGATGACGGCCGCCTATTGGCCGAACCGACCAAAGCTAAAGCAGCTTCCTGCCTTTGCCGCCTATTGCTTGCTGGTGATGTGGGATATCATCGTCGCCAATATTCAGGTGGCAAAGATCATCCTGTTCATGCCCGCCAACAAAATCCAATCGGCATGGATCCCTGTGCCGATTGAGCTGAAAACGCCCGAGGCGATCACGATGCTGGCCGGAACCATCACCATGACACCGGGCACGGTGACGGCAGATATGTCATCGTGCGGCCGGGTGCTTTTGATCCACTCGCTGCACGCCCCGGACCCTGACGCCATCCGTGATGATATCAAATCCCGCTACGAGGCCCGCTTGAAGAGGATCTTCGAATGATACTCGACTATGCCCTGACATTTGCCTTTTTGTGCTTTGGCTTCGGCCTTGCGATGAATGTCTACCGCGTGTTCCGCGCCCCCGGCGTGCCCGACCGCATCCTTGCGTTGGATACGATGGTGGTCAACGTGATCGCGCTGATCGTGCTTTACGGGATCAAGACCAAATCCGGCATCAATTTTGAAGCGGCGTTGCTGTTTGCCATGACGGGTTTCGTCTCGACCGTGGCCTACTGCAAATTCATCTTGCGCGGGGACATCATCGAATGAACGGCATGGACGCTTATATCGAATATGCCATCTCGGCGCTGTTGGTCATCGGCGGGCTGTTCGGGCTGGTTGGCAGCTTTGGCCTTTTGAAACTGCGCGACACGATGCAGCGTCTGCATGCCCCGACCAAGGCCACAACGGTCGGCGTCGGCTCGGCATTGATCGCCTCCATGGCGTATTTCATGCTGATCGAGGGCAAAACCAGTTGGCATGAGTTGCTGATCACGCTGTTCTTGTTCCTGACCGCACCGATCACCGCCAATTTCATCGCCAAGGCCCATATGCATCTGGCAATCCGCGAAGAGGATATGCCAGCCACCGGCGTCGGAACCGACTGGGCCACCTATGACCCCGAGATGGAGGTGGTCGATCCCGCCTTGCTTGAGCCGGTGCAACGGAACTGACTTTCTGACCAAACGGTCAACTCTGCTGCGCGGCACCCTTGCAGGGCAGCGCTTTGACGTGCCATGTTGCGCCCTAGACGGGACCCACCCCCAAAGCCGAGGGCATGATCGTGCAGACCCATTCCCCTGACACCACCGCGATCGCGACTGCCGCAAACCAGCTGCCGCAGGTGGGCCATATGCGCAATCCCGGCATGACCTTTGATCTGGACTGGGTCGCATCAGTGCAGGCCAATACCTCCGCGATTGAACGCCGCTGTGCCACATTGGGCGGGCGTCGCAGCGTCAAGAAAGACTATCAGGCGGCTTGGCTTCTCAAGGCGATCAGCCTGATCGATCTGACCACCCTGTCGGGGGATGATACCAAAGGCCGCGTGCAGCGATTGTGCGCCAAGGCCCGGCAACCCGTGCGCCCCGATATGTTGGCGGCACTGGGGATGCAGGGGCTGACCGTGGGCGCGGTCTGTGTGTATCACGATATGGTCGAAACGGCGGTGCGCGCGCTTGAGGGCACGACTATCCCCGTCGCCGCTGTTTCAACCGGATTTCCGGCTGGCCTGTCGCCCTATCACCTCCGCATCGCCGAGATTGGCGAAAGTGTGAAGGCAGGCGCGCGTGAAATCGACATCGTGATTTCCCGCCGCCATGTGCTGACGCAAAACTGGCAAGCCTTGTATGATGAAATGCGCGAGATGCGCGCCGCCTGTGGCGATGCACATGTCAAGGCGATCCTAGCCACGGGCGAATTGGGAACGCTGCGCAACGTGGCCCGCGCCAGCCTGATCTGCATGATGGCGGGGGCCGATTTCATCAAGACCTCGACCGGGAAAGAGGGCGTCAATGCCACTCTGCCCGTCAGCCTGACGATGATCCGCTGCATACGCGATTATCAGGATCGCACCGGCATAAAGGTCGGCTACAAACCCGCGGGCGGAATTTCCAAAGCCAAGGACGCGCTCTTGTATCTGGCGCTGATGAAGGATGAGTTGGGCCTGCCATGGTTGCAACCCGACCTGTTCCGCTTTGGCGCCTCCAGCCTTTTGGGCGATATCGAGCGGCAATTGGAACATCACCTGACCGGCCACTACTCGGCCGCAAACCGCCACGCGATGGGGTAAGAACATGACAGCAAAGGCAACTAAAGCCGATCTTCAAAATTGGATCCTTGATGCGCTCCACAGTCTCAACGGTGAGGCACATCTTACTAAAATCGCGCAATATATTTGGGATAACCATGAGAGTGAGCTTCGAGCATCAGGCGACCTGTTCTTTACATGGCAATACGACATGCGTTGGGCGGGACAGGCCCTACAACAAGCTGGGAAAATGAAAAAGTTGGCGAAGAGTTGGGCGCTCACGAAATGACTGTGAAAGAGATTTTCGACACCATGTCCTATGGCCCTGCCCCGGAATCCAACGCCGAGGCTTTGGCTTGGCTGGCCAAGCACAAGGCAACCTTTGGCCACTACATCGATGGTGGCTTTACCGCCCCCGAGGCCGTTTTTGAAACCAAGAACCCGGCCACGGCCCAGCCCCTTGCCCTTGTCAGCCAAGGCTCTGCCGCCACGGTTGATGCGGCGGTAAAGGCCGCGCGGCGGGCGCAGCCGAAATGGGCGCGCCTGCCCGCGCATACCCGAGCGAAATACCTCTATGCCCTTGCGCGCTTGGTGCAAAAGCACAGCCGTCTGCTGGCCGTGCTGGAAACCATGGACAATGGCAAACCGATCCGGGAAAGCCGGGATATCGACGTGCCCTTGGTTGCGCGGCATTTCTACTATCACGCGGGGATCGCCCAACTATTGGCGTCAGAACTGCCCGACCATGCGCCGCTTGGCGTGTGCGGCGCGGTCATCCCGTGGAACTTTCCGCTGTTGATGTTGGCATGGAAGGTGGCCCCTGCCTTGGCCGCGGGCAACACCGTTGTGCTGAAACCCGCCGAATACACACCCCTAACGGCGCTGCTCTTTGCCGAAATCACCCGCGAGGCGGGCCTGCCAAAGGGCGTTTTGAACATCGTCACGGGCGATGGCGACACCGGGGCGGCACTGGTCGCCCATCCGGATGTGAACAAGATCGCCTTCACAGGCTCCACCTCGGTTGGCAAGCGCATCCGAGCGGCCACGGCGGGCACAGGCAAGGCCCTGACCTTGGAGTTGGGGGGGAAATCCCCCTATATCGTCTTTGACGACGCCGATCTCGACTCCGCCGTTGAAGGGTTGGTTGATGCGATCTGGTTCAATTCGGGTCAGGTCTGCTGTGCTGGCAGCCGCCTTTTGGTGCAAGAGGGCGTGGCCGAGCGCTTTCATGAAAAGCTGCGCCGCCGCATGGATGGGTTGCGCATCGGCGATCCGCTGGACAAATGCATTGATGTGGGCGCGGTCGTTGATCCCGTGCAACTGGCCGCGATCACCGAAATGGTAGATGCCTCGGATGGAGAGGTTTACCGCGCCAAGACACCCCTGCCAGCGGGCTGCTATTACCCGCCCACCCTGATCACCGGGCTAGGCACCGCCAGCCGCCTGATGCAGGAGGAAATCTTTGGCCCTGTCCTGGTCTCCATGACCTTCCGCACTCCGACCGAGGCGGTGGAACTGGCCAACAACACCCGCTATGGCCTTGCCGCCACGGTCTGGACTGAGAATGTGAACCTCGCCCTTGATATTGCACCAAAGCTGCGCGCAGGCGTGGTCTGGGTGAATGCGACCAACCTCTTTGACGCCGCCGCTAGCTTTGGCGGGGTGCGCGAAAGCGGTTTCGGGCGCGAGGGCGGCTGGGAAGGGTTGATGGCCTATCTCAAACCCGCAGGCAAACCCGGTCCCCTCAAAGCCATCGCGGCCAATTCCGCACCTGCATCGGCAGAGGTTGAGGGGCTAGACCGCACGGCCAAGCTTTACATCGGCGGCAAGCAGGCGCGCCCTGATGGCGGTTATTCCAAGCCCGTCTTCTGCCCACGCGGTCGGCTTTTGGGCCATGCGGGCCTTGGCAACCGCAAAGACATCCGCAACGCGGTAGAGGCGGCACAGGCGGCCAAAGGTTGGGCCAAGACCACGGGGCACAACCGCGCCCAGATTTTGTATTACATCGCAGAAAACCTGTCCGCCCGGGCAGAGGAATTCGCGCGACGGCTGCAGGACATGACAGGCAAGTCTGGCCGCGATGAGGTTGAGGCCGCGATTGCCCGTCTGTTCACCTATGCTGCATGGGCCGACAAATACGATGGCGCGGCCAAGTCGGTGCCCATCCGTGGCGTGGCGCTTGCCATGAACGAAGCTTGTGGCGTGATCGGTGCGCTCTGCCCGGATGAGGCCCCGCTTTTGGGGCTGATCTCGGTCATGGGTCCAGCGATTGCGATGGGAAACACCTGTGTTCTGGTGCCGTCAGAGCCGTTCCCCCTTGCCGCAACCGACTTTTATCAGGTGCTTGAAACCTCAGACCTGCCGTCGGGCGTGGTCAATATCGTCACCGGATCGCATGCAGAATTGGCCAAGCCCTTGGCCGGGCATATGGATGTTGATGCGGTGTGGAGCTTTTCCTCCAGCGCGGTTTCCGCGCAGATCGAAAAGGAAGCCGCTGGCAATCTCAAGCGCACTTGGGTCAACAACGGCCATGCCCGTGATTGGTTCAGCCCCATGGGCGAAGGACGCGCATTCTTGCGCCACGCGACCGAGGTCAAGACGATCTGGATCCCCTACGGCGAGTGAGCACCCGCGCCCCGGTCAGGCGCGGCCAGCGACGGGCGAAAGGGTCAGCGGATCAATCCCCATCGACCCAAGGGCTGCACGCCACTTGCCCCTGTCATCAGCGGCAAAGACAAGATCGGCTGGCGCGTCGCAAATCAGCCAGTCGTTGCGCAGGATTTCAGAATCAAGCTGACCGGGCCCCCAGCCCGAATACCCAAGGGCAAGCAAGGCGTGCTTGGGCCCCTCGCCCCGCGCCAGTGCTTCCAGAATATCCAAAGACGCGGTCATCCGATAGTCATCGCCAACCTGCATGGTGGCAGGACCTGCGGGGTAATCATGGGCATGCAAGACAAAGCCGCGCCCCCGTTCCACCGGCCCGCCGAAATGCACCAGAATGTCCCGCCCATCTGGCGCGCGCGGAATATCCAGATGTTCCAGCAACCCCGAAAAACTCAGGTCTGGCGCAGGCTTGTTGATAATCAGCCCCATCGCCCCTTCGGCGGAATGGGCGCAGATCAAGATAACGCTTTGCCGAAATCGCGGATCTTCCATCGCGGGCATCGCCACCAACAGTTTTCCATCAAGATCCATCGTCGGGAATCCTTTCCCAAGGTACGCCCCCAACATGACCCTGATGCACCAATGCCTCAAGAGAGAACCGCTCGCGCAGATATCCCGTCTTTGTGACTTTCCATCGCCGTGGCCAAATCTATTGTGCCAAGCATGAAAAGTCTTATGCTCCTTGCCCTGCTTTCGTGCCTTGCCGGACCTGTGTCTGCGCAAGGCGTCACGCAATCTGATATCTTGGAAGGGACGTTCCGCGAAGGCTGGCGGATGGAGACGGGCAGCAGGATGACGGCCCTGCATCTGCGCCTTGCGCCACAATGGAAGACCTATTGGCGCGCGCCGGGGGATGCGGGTATTCCGCCCAGCTTTGACTGGGCCGGATCAGAAAACGTCAAATCCGTGCGGTTTCATTGGCCCACGCCGGATGTGTTTCACACCAATGGCATACAATCCGTCGGGTATCATGATGAATTGGTTCTGCCGATTGAGGTCATCGCCAAAGATCCGTCGCGCCCCGTGCATTTGCGGGCGCGGGTCGATCTGGGGGTCTGCAAAGATATCTGCATGCCTGCGACGCTTGATCTGACCGTAGACCTCTTGGGCAAAGGCGGCCCAGATAAGGTGATCAGCACAGCCCTGCGGGCAAGGCCCGCCACGGCGCACGAGGCGGGCATGACCCAGATCGCCTGCACTGTTGAGCCCATCCGCGACGGCCTGCGCCTGACAGCCGAGGTCAGACTGCCCCCACAGGGCACCAACGAAGTGGTTGTGGTAGAACCCGGCGTGCAGGGTGTCTGGGTCTCAGAGGCGCAGGTCAACCGCGTGGGCGACAAAATGGTGGCCGTGGTCGATATGGTGCCCCCGTCAGGCGCACCCTTTGCGCTGGACCGGCGCGCCGTCACCGTAACGGTTCTGGGAACAGCCGGGCGCGGGGTCGAGATATTGGGCTGCCCGGCACCCTGACGAACCGCTTCCTAGCGGCGCTGTGGGATAAATCTGGCCAAGACAAAGCTGACCATGGCCACGATGGCAGAGCCTGCAACAAACACCCCAAAGGCCGTTCCGGGCGTCGCCGCTGACAGGCCGGGCACACGTGCCACCATCCAAGCGGGCAGCGCCCCATCCACCAAGATGGGCACCAAGGTCACGGCAAATATCCCCGTCATGCACAGTCCAGCTGTCCAGATCGCCATGCGTGGACCCCGACGCATCCCCCGCCGAAAGGCCCGTGACATGCGCCCAAAATCGGACTGAACCGACACAAGCGCCGGGACAAGCAACAAGACCAGCACCATGCCAAAGGCCAAGCCGTAGACCAGCGTGATCACCGTGGGCTTCAGAAACTCTGCCTGAGAGCTTTTCTCGTACAGCAGCGGCGCAAGACCCATCACGGTTGTCAACGTCGTCAACAACACCGGGCGCAGTCGGTCGGACACACCATCGACAATCGCCTCTGACAGGCTGCGCTTTTCGGAATACTCGTCAATTGTCGACACCAGAACGATGGAGTCGTTGATGATGATCCCAGACATCCCGATCAGGCCGACAATCGAGAACAGCGAAAGCGGAACCTCCCAGACATAATGCCCCCAGATCGCCCCGATCAGACCAAAGGGAATGACCGACATCACCACAATCGGGCGGGTCCAACTGGCGAAAATCCAGCTCAGGCACAGGTAAATCCCGGTCAGACACAGGATCAGCGCCGTTGCAGCATCGCCCAGAAAATCCCTTTCTTGCTGAACCAACCCGCCCTGCCGCGTCTCAATCCCGAAATCCTCTTGCAGCTTGGGCAAAATCGTCTCGCGGATGGTCGCCTGAATCTCTGCGGCGCGGGTTGGGTTGTCTTCGGCCAGATCACCAGAAACCGTGACAATCCGCAGACCGTTTTCGCGCCGGATGGTTGAAAACCCGGCCTGACGCTCGACCGTCACCAGATCAGCCAGCGGCACATAATTGCCCGGCGCGGCGCGCAGCAGCGTGCGCTCCAGAAAATCTGCCGTCAGTTCCGCAGCGGGAAGTTCCAGCCGAACGGCGGCGCTACGCGGGCCGTCAGGATAGGTTGCCGCCTCGATCCCGTTCAAGCGATCCCGCAGGGTGCTGCCCAGATCGTCAATGGCAAAGCCCATGGATTGGCCCATGGGGGTCAGGTTCAGGATCAACTCTTCCTTGTCATAGGCAAGGCTGTCTTCCAGCGCTGAAACCTCGGGGAAGGCTGCAAGCCGCTGTTTCAATGCCTCTGCCGCCAGTTTCAGATCTGCCGAAGACGCGCCAAAAAGATCAATCGACAGCGCATCGCCGCCCGGCCCAAACCGCCCGCCCCGGAACGAAAGCTCTTCCATCAAGGGGTGCGAAATCACCTCTTCTTGCAAGGCCGCCACAAAGGCAAAGCTGGAATAGGGGCGGGCATCCGGGCTGATCAACTCAATGGAAATCGCGCCCAAAAGGTCGGCCGATTTGCCATCTGCACTCGACAGACCACGCCCCGCCGAGCCGCCTATTTCGGCCATGGCAAAGGTGATCGGGTTGGTGCCATTTTCGGCTTCATACTTGGCTGCAACGGCATCCGCAGCCCGCTGCAATTCGCGCATCATGGCAAGCGTATCTTCCCGCGTGGCCCCTGGCAGCATCGAGAAATTGCCCGTGACCGAGGACTGTTCCGGCGCGTTGAAGAACCGAAAGCGCACATCACCCGTGATGTAGAGCGACGCCTGAAACGCCAAGATCACCAGCGCGCCCGCCAGAACCGGATAGCGCGCCCGGATCACCAACCGCATCAGGGGCTTCATCACCCGGTTCTGAAACCAAAACAGCCCGCGGTTGACCTTCCTAGACGGCCAGTCATACCACTTTTCTTCGCGCGCCTTTGCGATGGCGTGGGCCATATGGTTTGGCAAGATCAAGAAACATTCCACCAAACTGGCCATCAGCACCGCGATGACGGTAAAGGGGATGTCGGAAATCAGGTTCCCAAACCGCCCCCCAATCGCCACAAGGCCAAAGAACGCAATGACCGTCGTCAGGGTGGAGGCGATGACGGGCTGCGCCATCCGAATGGCCCCGTTTTCGGCAGCGGAAACAGGATCTTCCCCCAAGACGCGCGCCCGGAAATCGGCATGCTCCCCCACCACAATGGCATCGTCGACCACGATGCCCAGCATGATGATGAGGGCGAAGAGCGAGATCATGTTGATGGTCAGACCCGTGGCATACATGGCGGCCACCGCCGCCAGCATGGCCACCGGAATGCCTGCCGCCACCCAAAAGGCCGTGCGGGCATTGAGGAACAAGAACAGCAGCAAAACGACCAGCGCAAGACCTGTCAGACCGTTGTCCAGAAGCAGATACAGCCTATCGGTGATCTGTTCGGCCCTTGCCCGCACCAATTCCACCGTCACGCCCGGCGGCAGACCCAACTGCATCTCTTGGGCGACCTCTTGCACCGCAGTCTGCATCCGGATCGCATCGCCTTCGGCATTGCGGTCCACCCGGATGGTCATGGACGGATTTTGGCCAACATAGGATGCCCGTCCACGATCGGCGCTTTCCACACGCACCGTCGCCATATCGCCAATGGTCAGCTTGGTGCCATCTGGCTGGCTGCGCAGGACGATCCCGGCAATTTCCGCAGCCGTGCGCCGCTCGGTGCCGGTGCGCACGCGGGCCGACCCATCGCCCACATCCCCGGCGGGGGAACTGCGCACCGCCGTGGCGATGGCTTGCGAGATCTCGCGCATGGTAACGTCATGTCGGATCAGGGCAACCGAGGGCACCTCGACAATGGTTTGCGGATCGGCAAGGCCACGGATGCTTGTCCGCGTAATGCCAACCTGAAACAGACGCCCGGTAAACTCATCGGCAAAGCGGGCAAGCTGATCAATGCCAACGGGCCCGGTGATCACCACATCGGTGACCTGATCGCGCCATTGGGTGCGTCGCACCTCTGGGTCATCGGCCTCGGCGGGCAGGTTGCGCACGCTGTCGACCGCAGATTGCACATCCTCGGTGGCGACGATCAGATCGGCCCCCGGCTCAAACTCCAGCACGATCCGCGCGCTGCCCTCTTGTGCGCGCGAGGAGGAGTCGGTCACCCCCTCCACCGCCAGAAGCGCGGGTTCCAGAACCTGAATGATTGCGCGGTCGACATCCTCGGCCCCGGCACCATCCCACTTTACATCAACCGTGACCTCCGAGATCACGACATCGGGGAAATACTGCGCCCGTATCCGGCTGGCCGCGGCAAGGCCAGCGACGATCATGACCACAAGCAGCAGATTGGCAACCGTCCGGTGGCGGGTGAAATACCCGATGATGCCGCCTGCGCCTGCCCCGCCGCTGCCCATGGCTGCCATGACCTAGCCCCCCATCCGCGATTCAAGGCGGGCAATAACCTGTGCCGGAACCTTTTCTTGCGTCAATTGCTCCAAGATCCGGGCCTTGGCATCCGCAGGCATCCGGGTATTGGCCTCGACAAAGGCGATCAACTCGGCCCGCCTTTCAGACGTCAGTTCAACTGTTTCGGGCGCGGCCGGTGCTGCGGTCCCTTCGGGCCGGATGGGCCGCACGCGGATGCCAGCCCCCAACAGGGGCGAGCGTTCGGCAATCACTTCGCGCCCGGCTACGGGCCGCGCGTCAATCAGCACATCATTGCCCTGCCGACGAGCGACCTGCACCTTGACCTCTTCCAACCGATCCTCGGCCCCAAGCACAAGGACGACGCCATCGCCGTTCACCGCCGTCGCAGGCAGCAGAGCCACGTTTTCAAGCGCCGGTTCAGAAATGCGTACCGTCACGAAATCACCCGGACGAAAGCCACGGCTTGTGTTCAGGGCTGCATAGACCAAGCGGCCCGAAGCCCCCTCACCCACCGCCGCGCCCACGCGCTCGATCACACCATCCGCACGGATTTCCGCACCAAAGGCATCAAGGGTCACGGAAACGGGCGCGTTGATCAGATCGCCCCCTTGGTCCAGCAGCCGCGCGAATTGGGCTGTAGACAGGCGAAAGGACACCTCCAGCGCGTCAGGGTCGATGATCTGGGCCAATTGTTCATTGGCACTGACAATGCCACCCGCAACGACCGTTACCCCGTTCAGGCGGCCCGTAAAGCTGGCCTTGATTTCGGTATCAGCCAAGGCGCGCTCGGCCTCGGCCAGACTGATCTTGGCCCGCGACAACGAAGAGGCTGCCTGATCCACCCGACCCTCGGCCTGCGCCACGGCAGAGCGACGCGACAAGACCGACTGTTCCGCCGAAGACAATGCCAGTGCCGCCGTTTCCACCGCCGCAGATGAGCCGACGCCGCGCTTTTGCAGGTCCTCTTGCCGGGTCAGGGCCTGTTTGCGCAGATCGACCTGCCCCTGTGCGGCCGCCAGATCATCTTGCGACAGGATCAGCGCGCGGGCGGCATCGCGGCCCTCGGCCTCGGCATCGGCAACGCCCGCCATGGCCAGATCGCGCGCCGATGTGGCATCTGCGGGATCAAGGCGCAGCAGAATCTGGCCCTCACGAACCTCGGCCCCGTCTTCGAACCCGGCTGCAATCTCGACCACCCGGCCGCCACGCGGTGCCCGCAAATCAAGGGTGCGGCGCGATCTGATCTCGCCAAAGGCGAGCATTTCGGGGGCAATCGTTCCCGGTGTGACCGCAATCACATTGGCCGAATAAATCCGCTCACGTGCAGGCTGCGACGGGCGATCTTCTGCCATTTTCTCGGCCACGGCCCCGGCAATCAGGTTGCCTGCCAGCGCAAGCAAACCCACCGTCACCGCCGCCATGAAAAGCCCCATCAGGGAACGTGCCAAAAACCGCATTGCAACTCCGTCATTCTTCGCCATTCAGCAGATAGCACGTCTGGATAACAGAGCCAGCCACAACACTGTTACGACGAAACTCCAAGGTTCCGTCGCTACTTTCTGCGGCGATGTTCTTCCAAACGCGGGAAGATTTCCACGAAATTGCAAGGTTTATGGCGGTAATCCAATTGCCAGCGCAAGATTTCATCCCAGGCATCGCGACAGGCCCCCGGACTGCCGGGCAAGGCGAACAGATAGGTGCCGCCCGCAACCCCGCCACAGGCCCGGCTTTGCACCGCCGATGTGCCGATCTTTTGCATGCTGACGATGGTAAAGACGGTGCCAAAGGCCTCAATCTCTTTCTCATAGACGTCACGATGCGCCTCAACCGTGACGTCCCGGCCGGTCAGGCCCGTGCCACCCGTGGTCAAGATCACATCCACCGCCGGGTCGGCGATCCACGCGCGCAGGTGGTCTGCGATCTTGTCACGGTCATCGGTGACGATCCCGCGTGCTGCCAGCAGATGGCCCGCGCCCGTCAAACGCTCAACCAGCGTATCGCCCGACCGATCATCCGCCGCCTGCCGCGTGTCAGATACCGTCAGCACCGCGATGCGCACGGGGATGAATTCTTTGCTCTCATCAACACGGCTCATGCCTAAACCCTTTCCATCAGCGCAAGGCGCAGGGCCAAAAGCCCGAATATACCTGCAGAAGCCCAGCCCAGCCAACGCGCAAACACGGGCGACGTGGCCAGCCCCTGCCCCAGTCGGCCCGCAAACACCCCGACGGCCCCATTCACCACAAGCCCGCCCAAGGCAAAGACCAACCCAAGCGTCAGAAACTGCGCAAATACCGCACGGGTCGGGTCCACGAATTGTGGCAAGAAGGCAAGGATGAACAAGATCACCTTCGGGTTCAGCAAGTTGACCATAAGCGCCTCACGAAAGGCCCGCAACGGCGCAAGCGCCCCCCGGTTCGGGGCCACCAGTCCGCCTTGGGCGCGCAGCCCTTTGATCGCCAGCCATAAAAGATACCCAACCCCAACCCAGCGGATCACGTCGAACGCAGCGGGATGGGCGGCGAGGACCGCGCCAAGGCCAAGCGCCGCTGCCAGCGTGTGCACCAATCCCCCGACAGCGATGCCAAAATTTGCCGCCATTGCCGAGGCGGGGCCAGAACGCAGCCCCTGCCCCAGACAAAACATCATATCCGCTCCCGGAGTCAGGTTCAGCGCCAACCCTGCGGGCACAAAGGCCAGCAGAACCGCAAGATCAACCGGGAACACGCCCTACCCCCGCAAACGCGCTTGCAGCGCTAGCAAATCGGACCATGCCTCGCGCTTGGCAATCGGGTTGCGCAACAGATAGGCGGGATGCGTCATCGGCAAAAGCGGCTTGCCAAAGGCCTGCCCCCAGCTTCCGCGCGCGCGCAAGATGCCCTTGCTGCCCGTCAGTGCCAAAAGCGGCGTGTTGCCCATTGCCACGATCACCTCTGGATCAACAAAGGCAATGTGACGCTCGACAAAGGGGCGCATCATGGCGATCTCATCAGGCTCCGGATCACGGTTGCCCGGTGGCCGCCATGGCATGACATTGGTGATGTAAAGTGCCGCTTCGGCATCGGGACTGCGCCGCGACATCCCGATGGCGGCAAACATCTGGTCCAAAAGCTGCCCCGCGCTGCCCACAAAGGGCAGGCCCTCCATATCCTCATCCCGGCCCGGTGCTTCGCCCAGTATCAACACCCGCGCCTTTGGGTTGCCATCGGCAAACACAAGGTTGCGCGCCCCACGCTTCAGATCGCAATGCTCAAAGGCTGCAAGCGCCTCGCGCAGCGCATCAAGTGACCCCGCACGCGCCGCCGAAGCCTGCGCCACGGCCACCACGTCAACCGCAGGGGCCGCCATGATGGGCGGTGGCGTTTTGGCGGGGGATGGGACGTTTGGCACACGGGCGGGGGCGTCAACCTTGACCGCACGTGTGGCCTCGGGCAGGTCATAGCGATTGACGGGGGCATCTAGAACCACGTCTTCGACGCCCAGATCATTTTGCCACGACAGCGCTGCAAGCGCCGCATGCCAGTCCTGTGCGATATCAACATTGATTCCCATGGCGCTACGCTAGGCCCCTGCGACAGCAGTCGCAATGGGCGTTGCCCCAACCGCCCCAAATTGGCATAAGCGGCTGAACCCCAACACCGGAGGAAACGCGCCATGACCTTCCGCCCCCGCCACCTTTTGGGCATCGAGCACCTTTCCCCACAAGATATCCTCGCGGTATTGGATCTGGCAGACCGCTATGTCGACCTGAACCGCCGCACCGTCAAACAATCAGACGTGCTGGCCGGGCTGACCCAGATCAACATGTTCTTTGAAAACTCCACCCGCACGCAGGCAAGTTTCGAGCTGGCCGGAAAGCGGCTTGGCGCGGATGTGATGAACATGTCTGTCGCCCAGTCATCGGTCAAAAAGGGTGAGACGCTGATCGACACGGCCCTGACGCTGAACGCGATGCACCCCGATTTGCTGGTCGTGCGGCACGGGTCCTCTGGCGCGGTGAACCTGCTGGCGTCCAAGGTCAATTGTGCGGTGCTGAACGCAGGCGACGGGCGGCACGAGCACCCCACACAGGCGCTCTTGGATGCCCTCACCATCCGCCGTGCCAAGGGGCGGATTCAGCGCCTGTCCATCGCGATCTGCGGTGATATCGCACACAGCCGGGTTGCGCGCAGCAACCTGATCCTGCTTGGCAAGATGGAGAACCGCATCCGCCTGATCGCGCCGCCCACGCTGATGCCCGCAGGCGTGCAGGATTTCGGCTGCGAGCTGTTTGACGACATGAAACAGGGGTTGGAGGGCGTCGATGTCGTGATGATGCTCCGCCTGCAAAAAGAACGGATGGATGGCGGTTTCATCCCGTCAGAGCGCGAATATTACCACCGCTACGGTCTGGATGCTGAAAAGCTGTCTTACGCCAAGCCCGATGCCATCGTCATGCACCCCGGCCCGATGAACCGCGGGGTCGAGATTGACGGCGAGTTGGCCGATGATATCAACCGCAGCGTCATTCAGGAACAGGTGGAAATGGGTGTGGCCGTGCGCATGGCCTGCATGGACCTGCTGGCGCGCAATCTGCGGGCGGATCGTGGACGAAAGGCGGTTGAGGCCTATGTCTGACAAGCCGCCAAAACCCCCGCGCAAACGCCCCTCGGACGCGGCTATGTCGGGCCGGGTGGCAACGGTTGTCTTGCTTGCCTTGGCCGTCTTTGTGATCTGGTTTATCTGGAGCGCCGGATGATCCAGGCAGCGATCTCTGTGCAAGATCAACGCGGTCAGGCGCGGGTCCTGACTGTTTGGTGTGTGTCGGGGGGCATCCTATGGCAGAGGTGCTAAGCATCCCAAAGGGCGAGTGGGGCGTGCTTCGTGTGTTCGCGGTCGATCCGCACCGCGCCGATCTTTCCACATGGGTGCGCGATCTGGATGCGCCAATGAATGGCGAACTTGCCCATGTGCTGGGCCAAAGCGATATCCCGCCCCAAAGCGTGGAATTGCTCCGGCTTTCCGATGTGGCTGCCCTTGGCCTGCGCGATTTCTTGATCGAAGGGCATGATGTCCGCCCCGAGGCCCTTGATGAGCGGTTCAGTTGGTTGGATCAACTGACCGGGTATGTGCTGATTGTGCATCCCGCGATTGCAGCAGATGGGCCCGTTACCTTTCGCGACCTGCCCGAGGGGGTAAGTTTTGTCGGCGCTTTCGCGCAAGCGCAGGCCGCCCCACCGCCCCTTAGCCTTCCGGAACCGGAAAAGCCGCAAACCCTGTCCGGCCCCACCGCACCACCGGGCAAAAAGGACGCGGGCACAGCGGCGGTTCTGGCGCTGTTCATGGTGTTGCTTTTGGTTTTAGTTTTAGTATTTGTCCTTGGGGTGCCCATATGGCCCTTCTGACCCAGCTTTCCGGTTGGGAAGGCATTCTGGCACCAGGGGAAAAGATCCTGTGGCAGGGCCGCCCAGACCCGGCCTTTCACCTTGCGGCAGTGCATGTCTTTTCCGGCCTGTTTGGCCTTATCTTTGCCGGGTTCGCGCTGTTCTGGATGGCGCTGGCCGCCTCTGCCGGGGGTTTTTTCTGGATGTTCGGGTTGCTGCATTTTTGTGTGGGCCTGTGCATCATGCTGGCCGGACCCTTGGGCGGCACCTATTTGCGACGCCACACGTGGTACACGCTGACTGACAGGCGGGCCTTTGTCGCAACCGACCTGCCGCTTCGGGGCCGCAGTTTGAACGACTACCCCATCACGCCCACCACCCCCGTCACGTTTCATGACGGCGCGCTGTCCACGATCCATTTCGCCACGCACAGCGGGCGCGTTACCTCATCGACCTTTAACCTGCGGTTCAGAAATGCCCGCAGCTACCGCACTTCGCCCATCGGATTTGACCGTATTTCCGATGGCCGCCATGTCCTGTCGCTGATCCGGCAGGCCCAAAGGGCGCAGATGCCCGACCTTGACCAAAGGCACGCAGAATGACGATCTTTCTTGAAAACGCCCGCCTGATCGACCCCGAAGCGGGCACCGTGACCGAAAGCACCGCCATCCTTGACGGTGGTGTGATCGCAGCCCTTGGCGCGTCAAGCGCGCCCAAAGGGGCGCAGGTGATCAATTGCGGCAGGGCCTATCTGGCCCCCGGCATCGTCGATATCGGCGTCAAGATCGGCGAGCCGGGCGAGAGGCACCGCGAATCCTTTCGCTCTGCCGGGATGGCCGCCGCCGCTGGGGGGGTGACCACGATCATCGCCCGCCCCGACACCCACCCCGCAATCGACACGCCCGAAGTGCTGGAATTCGTCACCCGCCGCGCCGCCGAGGCCAGCCCCGTGCGCATCCGTCATATGGCCGCCCTGACCAAGGGGCGTGAGGGGCGCGAGATGACCGAAATCGGCTTTTTGCTGGACGCAGGTGCTATCGCCTTTACCGATGCCGCCCATGTCGCCACCAACACCAAGGTTCTGTCACGCGCCCTGACCTATGCCCGCAGTTTGGGGGCGCTGGTCATTGGCCATCCGCAAGAGCCGGGTCTGTCAGCCGGGGCCTCGGCCACCAATGGCAAGTTTGCCTCCTTGCGCGGGATTCCAGCGGTGCATGCGATGGCCGAGCGGATCGGGCTGGACCGCGACATCGGCTTGGTCGAGATGACAGGCGCGCGCTATCACGCCGACCAGATCACCACCGCCCGCAGCCTGCCCGCACTGGAACGGGCCAAGGCGAATGGCTTTGACGTGACCGCAGGGGTGTCGATCCACCATCTGACGTTGAATGAACTCGACGTCGGGGATTACCGCACCTTTTTCAAACTGACCCCGCCCCTGCGGTCCGAGGATGATCGGATGGCGATGATCGAGGCCGTGGCCTCGGGTCTGATCGACGTGATCGGCAGTTTCCACACCCCGGCGGATGAGGAAAGCAAACGCCTGCCGTTCGAGGATGCCGCCTCGGGCGCGGTAGGTCTGGAAACCCTGCTGCCCGCAGCACTGCGCCTCTATCACGCGGGGCAACTGGACCTGCCACAGTTGTTCCGCGCGCTTGCCCTGAACCCCGCCCGCCGCCTTGGCCTGCCACAAGGCCGCATGGCCGAGGGCGCGCCTGCTGACCTTGTGCTGTTCAACCCCGATACCCCCTTTGTGCTGGACCGCTTCAAACTGCGCTCCAAATCAAAGAACACGCCCTTTGACGGTGCGCGGATGGAGGGTAAGGTTCTGGCGACCTTTGTCGCCGGACGTCAAGTTTTTGCAGCGGAATAGATCATGCCCGACTTTACCTCTGCCCCCCTCTCGGTGGCCCTGACCGCGGTGCTAGCCTATCTGCTGGGGTCGATCCCCTTTGGTATCGTGATCACACGCGCCTTTGGTTTGGGTGATCTGCGCAAGATTGGGTCGGGCAATATCGGGGCCACAAATGTCTTGCGCACCGGGAACAAGCCTGCGGCCTTGGCCACATTGCTGCTGGATGCGGGCAAAGGCGGCATCGCTGTTTTGATCGCCCGCGCGATGGTGGGGCCGGATGCAGCACAAATCGCGGCCCTTTTCAGCTTTCTTGGCCACCTGTTTCCCGTTTGGCTGGGGTTCAAGGGTGGCAAGGGGGTGGCAACCTTTTTGGGCACGCTTTTGGTGCTTGCCTTTCCTGCGGGTCTTGCCGCCTGCGCCACATGGGCGGTGACAGCCGCCATCAGCCGGATCTCGTCTCTCTCGGCGCTTGTTGCCGCGGCCTTGTCGCCCGTCTGGCTGGTGGTCTTGGGATATCCACAGATGGCCGTGCTTGCCATTGCCTTGGCCGCGCTGATCTTTGCGCGCCACAACGCCAATATCGCCCGAATCCGTGCAGGAACTGAACCGCGGATTGGCAAGAAATAGGGAACGCACCATGAAAGCTGTGCTTGCCATTATTAGTGCGTTGTCGGTCGCCGCCTTGGCCCCAGCCGCCCTTGCCACCGAAGGGGCATTGCCAAAGGATCAGGCCATCACGCTTGCCTTTACGGAAAGCACAGCGCGCTGCGCCGCCGATGGTGGCACCCTGATCTTGCCCGAGGAGGACCCGGCCTCAGCCGTGGACCTGACGGGCGATGGCACGGCGGATGACTGGATCATCTTTGAGGCTGGGGCGTTTTGCGGCCCCAATCTTGGGTTTCTGGGCGGCTCTGGTGGCAATGCTATTCATGCCGTGGTCGGCAAAAGCCTGTCGAGCTGGTTCGGCGGGTCTTGGGTGATCCAAGACGTCGTCTTTGCCCCCGAAGGCGAGGCCCTGCCGTCCAAACGCGTTTTATTGCTGGCCGTCCACGGGTCTGTGTGTGACAGCTATGGGGCGGCACCATGCATCATCGCCAGCGCATGGGATGGCGAGCGCATGATTTCCTATACGCCCTATCTGGGCGAAGACGACAGCGGCAAGAACTGATCCAATCGGGGTGAATTGGCGCTGTGCCAAACGGTGGCTATGGTTTCCCAGCGGGATCAAGTCTGCCCGGCCGGCCCCATGAAGGGGTGCGTAAGGACATGCCCTTTGCGTGCCCCCAATAAAAGGTCTGTTCTAGCGATGTTCAAAGGGCCCCATGAGGGACCCTTTTTGTCACAAACTAGATGCCTCGTAGATCGGCGCAAGGGATCCGGCCCATTCGCCCTGATACAACCGCAACCAGCGATCGGCCTGCACCTCACCACTGGCAACCGACCCGACCAAGGGGGCAAGGAACTTCTCTTCGCCAAGGCCCCGCGCGGCCAATCCGGCGTGTGACAGCGCCACAGCGGCCCGTGCCAGATCATTCAGCTTGACGCCCCCTGCCTCGCCCTTCAGCGCCGAGACCGAGGCCGCGACGCGCAAGCCTTCACGCGTCTCTTCGTCAAAGCCCTTGACCAGATCCCACGCCGCATCCAGCGCCGTCTGATCATACATCAGCCCCACCCAAAACGCGGGCAATGCGTTGATGTGTGCCTCATCCCCGCAATCGGCGCCCCGCATCTCGATGTATTTCTTGACGCGGGCCTCGGGGAAAACCGTGGTCATGTGGTCGGCCCAATCGGACAGCGTGGGCAATTCGCCCGGCAGCGCGGGCAATTGGCCCTTCAGGAAATCGCGGAACGATTGTCCCAGCGCGTTGATGTATTTCCCGTCGCGATAGACGAAATACATCGGCACATCCAAAACCCAATCGACATAGGCCTGAAATCCGAAATCGCCCTTGAAGGCAAAGGGCAACATCCCCGTGCGGCTGTTATCCAAGCCCCGCCAGATGCGCGACCGCCACGACCGATGCTCATTGAGCTTGCCCTCAAAAAACGGAGAGGAGGCGAAAAGCGCGGTCGCCACCGGCTGCAAGGCCAAGGCCACGCGCAGCTTTTTGACCATGTCGGCCTCGGACGCGTAATCAAGGTTCACCTGAACCGTACAGGTGCGGTACATCATCTGTGTGCCATGGGTGCCAACGCGGCCCATGTAATCTGTCATCAGCCGATAGCGCCCCTTTGGCATGCGCGGCATGTCATCATGCGTCCACTCCGGTGCCGCACCAATGCCCATAAAGCGCACACCCATCGGATCTGCGATGGCCGCGACCTCTTCCAGATGGTTGCGCAATTCGGCGGCGGTTTCGTGCATGTTCACCACTGCCGCGCCCGAGAGTTCAAACTGCCCGCCGGGTTCAAGGCTGACATTGGCGCCATTGCGCTGCAGGCCGATCACCTCGCCGCCTTCGCGCACGCGCTCCCACCCGAATCGATCAGCCAAGCCCTCGAACAGGGCCGAGATCGAGGCATCACCCGCATAGGGCAGCGGTTTGTGACTGCCCGCAAGCCAACCGAATTTTTCATGCTCGGTGCCGATACGCCAATCGGATTTGGGCTTGTTGCCCGCCTCCATCATTTCAGCCAATTGGGAAAAGGACTCGATCGTCCCGCCGCCGGATTGAGGGATGGACATGGGTGGCAGGCTCCGATTTTTTCGTATCATTAGGGCTGTAAAGACCTCTCCTGACCAAGCAGCCAAGTCAAGACTTCGCGATACGTATCCACGCAGATATCACAAACTGTTATCAATCAAACCTGATACCCGGCCAAGTCACGCCGATCCTTTCGGGCCAGATGGCTGGTGCCGCCCGGCCAGTTCCAACCGACCCTATCGAACGCCTGATGCGTTCAAATCTTTGACCAGACGCCCATGACGCCGAACGGCAGTCAGAACCTGCCCAAAGGTTGCCAGCCCTTGCCCTTTGAGGATGGGCAGCAGCTTTAATACGGCCTCTGCCGTGGCAATCGTGTCGCCGATTGCGGTGTGGCGCGCCTCTTCGGGGATGGTTATTCCCAGCCGATGCGTCAGCGCATCCAGAGTGTGAACCTCTTGCTGGCCATAAATGACCGCCGACAGAAGGACGGTATCCAAGATGGGATTGTCAAAGCGCCGCGCAATCGCCCCCTCAACCCGGCGCAAAAAGGCCATGTCAAAGGGCGCATTATGGGCCACAAGGACAGCCCCTTCGGCAAATTTATGAAACCTCGACGCCACATCCTCGATACAGGGCGCATCTTGTACCATCGCGTCGGTGATCCCATGAACGGCGGTAGAGGCGGCGGGAATGGCCCGCCGGGGGTTGACCAAGGTATCAAACACCTCGCCCTCGACCCGCCGCCCGTTGACGATGCGCACCGCAGCGATCTGAACGATTTCATCGCCTTGGTCCGGCAGCAGGCCTGTGGTTTCAGTATCGAAAACCACATAGGTCAAATCCATAAGGGCGGCATCTTGCACTTTCGCGGAGCGTTCCTTTGACAACAGGTCAAAGTCATAGACCACAGCGCGGCGGATCGCCTCGGGGCGCGTGACGGCCCGCCGCGCGTGCAAGATCGGCAGGCACAGCGCGTGCTGCCCGGCCCCCGCGGCAATGGGCCAGATTTCGGTGCCATGAAACCCGAGGACAGATTGCCGTGAGACATCGGCAAAGCCCGGCTCCAGCGGCGAATTCAGCCATTGCGTCAACCGCGCCATGGACAGGGGATGCCCCGGCCAGACAAGCCGGATCATAGCCCCGGCCCCATCCTCGCCCATCTCTACTTCAAATTGGGTGGCAAGACCTGCCAAGGCCATCTCTTGGGCAAGGCCCGCGACCAGCGCGATCACCTCAAACCCGTTGCAACGCAGATAGATATCTTGCGCTGTGATGGTGACGGCAAGGCCATCTGCCTCCATCCGCGCGCGCAACCCGTCGCCCAGATCACTGGCGCGCGTCATTTGCAGATGCCAGTCCTCTGTGCGCTCGGCATCGTGTCGGGCCGAAAGATCTGCCAAAGCCTGCACAAGATGGCCCACCTCGGCGCGCATTACCTTATCGAAGCGGGCAGGCACGCCATCGCCCTGCGCCCCGGCCTGCACCATAGTGGACAGAGTCGCAGTGGGGCGGCGGATTCGGTCAAAAACCTCGGTCACAAACGCCTCGCGTCGTGCATGTGAGGCCAGATCCGTTGTCACATCCCGCAGCGTCAGCACATAGCCCTGCGCCGTGCCTTGCGCCGTTGTGCGCAACCGCATCCGCGCCGACAGCACCCGCGCGCCATCAAGCGTGGTGCACAAAAGGGTCGAGGCTGCGTCACCATCCCCCGAGGCCACAAGCCGTGCATAGGCGTGGTGAATGGGCCCCTCACGCAGATAGTCGAACAAGCGCCGACCCAAGCCCGGGGCGGTGCCCCCCGCGCCCATCAGATCCACCGCCTGCGCATTGTAAAAGGCAAGCAGATGGTCGCCCGAACACATCAAGACACCCACCGGCACATCGGCCAAAAGCGCCTCAAGCTTCGCATTGCCCTCGCTTAGTCTTTGGGTCTCGCGCTCCACGGCATCGGACAGCGCGTGCCGGGTCTGGCGCAGCGCCTCCACCAGATGATTGGCGGCAGGCAGCAGATCGCCCAAGGGGCTTGCATCGGTCAGATCAATTGGCTGGGCCACATCCGCATGCGCCCGCCCCCGCAACGCCCCCGGCAGCGCCATCAAGGGCCGCGCCAACCGCTGATCCAAGGTGAACCACAGCCAAACCACAGCCCCCAGCGCCAAAAAGCCCGCAAGGATACCCGCCTGCACAAAGGCAGCCATCGCTTGCGGTTGGCCCAGATGCCGATAGCCCGACCACAGCCCCAACACGATCGCGGCCACGACCCCCACCGCCAACATCCCGCACCATGCCAAAAGACGCCACCGCAGCGACGCGGATTTTTGGGGGGTCTGCACTGGCGCACCCATAGCCAAGGTCAGCCGCCCGGTGCCAGCAAGCGACGCACCTCTTGGCGCAATTCGCTTAGCTCAAAGGGCTTTGAGATGAACCCATCCGCCCCAAGGGCCAGCCCCTTGCGCCGTTCAATGGCCGATCCCCGCGCCGTCATCATCAAGATCTTCACATCGCTCAGCGTTGGATCAAGCCGCACATCCTGACAGATTTCATAGCCAGACACGTCGGGCAGCATCACATCCAGCAGCACCAGATCGGGCCGCGTTTCGCGAATGCGCGACAGGGCTTCGCTACCGTTGGAGATGCGATCATTTTCATACCCCTCGCGCATCATGACATAGTCCAGTGCAAAGGCGATGTTATCCTCATCCTCAACCACCAGAATCCGGTATTTGCGTTTGGAGTCGTGATCCATCTCAGCCCCCCTGACAGGCCACCGGCTGCAACGGATCATCTGCCGCAGCCTCTTGCCACTTTGCGTTGGTAAGGGTGCCATCCGGGGCAAGGCTTGCCCCCTCCATCAACGTCACCTGACGCCCGGCCAGGCAATCAAAAGCCATGCGCACCCGCTGCGTTTCTTGCCAACGATGCACGATCACCGCGTCCCCTTGCAAAAGGCCGGGCACTTCGGTCGAGCGTAAGACATTCACCCCATCCCACGCCACAAAGCGCAGGGTCAGCGGCTTTACATAGGTCCATGGCCGATAGAACTGTGACTCGCTTGGGGCCGAGACGACGACAACCCCTTCGCCAAAAGCGCCCGTCACCCGATCAAACCACGTGTACTCATTCCAAACCGCATAGCCAAACAT
The DNA here is from genome assembly GCA_021741245.1 of Paracoccaceae bacterium. Taxonomy (GTDB): domain Bacteria; phylum Pseudomonadota; class Alphaproteobacteria; order Rhodobacterales; family Rhodobacteraceae; genus Pseudotabrizicola. The sequence continues at coordinate 413,751 of JAIOYF010000001.1, read as the reverse complement.
GCCGACACCAGCGGTCAAAGGCACGATCCAGCGCGGCAAAAGCCCCCGCGTCAGATGGCGCAACAGCATGGCAATACCCGCAAGGCCAAATCCGGCGGCCGCAGCGGCGATAAAATCAAAGAGCATCACGCCCCTTTCACAGTCTGGCGCCGCGGGAACTGCCCACAGCGGATTGCATTGTGCGCACGACGACAAAGGCATCGCGCAGATGAGAACGCTCAAAGTCCGAAAGATCATAAGGCGCAAGAAAGTTGTCCGGCGCGCGGCCAGACCGGATCAGGCGCGCCTGATTTTCCAACCGCGTCTGGGCAATCACGTCATAGCCCTCGATCAGATCACGCGCGCCCGAAGGGCTGATGACGCCAGCCGCCTCGGCCGCCTCCAGCCGGGCGCGGGTATTGGCGTCGGGCAATTCCCCGATCAGCGCATAGACACGGCCCAGATCCACCACAGGCACAACGCCGTTATGCTTCATGTCGATGTGGTTCTTGTGCTCGCCCGACCGAATGGTGGCAAAGCCGCGCAGCAGGCCCAAGGGTGGCGTATGCTTGAGGCTGTTGGAGACCATATGCGCCACAAAGATGGAATTCTGGGCCGCAAGGGTCAGCGTCTCATGCTGCACCTCGTGAAACAGGCTGGCTTGCCCCCCAATCGGGCGCAGATCAAACATCACGCTGGCCAGCATCTGGGCGGTCGGGTCCGGCCGTTTGATCCAGCCCCGGAAATAATCCCGCCAGACCGCAACCCTTTGGCGCCATTGCGGATTGCTGGCCATCATATCACCGGGGCAATAGACATAGCCGCAGTCGTTCAGCCCGTCACAAACAAATTTTGCCAGCGCCGCAAAATAGGCCATGTCGGCATCCGTGGCGGCATCGTCGATCATCAGGCAATTGTCCTGATCCGAAACGCCGGTCTGTTCCTGCCGCCCCTGACTGCCACAGGCAAGCCAGAGATAGGGCACCGGGGCCGGGCCAAGTGCTGCCTCCGCCAAGGTCAGAAGCCGCCGCGTGACGGTGTCTGCGATATCGGTGATGAGGCGCGTCACCACCTCATGCGCGCTATTGCCCCCCACCAACTGCATCAAGAGTGCGGGTATCCGGGCGGTCACGGCTGCCATTTCCGCTACCGTTTCTGCCACGGCTGCATCGCGCACCAAAAGGGCCGAACTGACCGCCTGAAACCGCGTCAGATCGGTTTGGGTGATCATGCCCACCAAGCGACCTTCCTCTACAATGGGAAGGTGCCCGACCCGGCGTTCAAGCATGATGTGCAAGATATCCGAGCCAAGCGAATGCGGCGTCAGGACTTCGGGGTTGGCCGTCATGATCTGCGACACTGGCGACGCGGGGGCCAGCCCCTCGGCCAAGGCCTTCGTGGCCATGTCGCGGGTGGTGACGATGCCCAGAAATCGTCCCTCGTCGACCACCCCAAGACAAGACACTTGCGCATCGCGCATCTTGCGGGCGGCGGTGGCGATACTGTCGGATGGGGCAACGACAATGGGCCTGCGGGCCATCAGGTCGCCCACTTTTAGGGTACTCAGATCGCCACTGCGGGCCTCGGCCTTTGGTCCCCGGCGAAAGAACCGCTCAAAGGCGGGATATTGCGCGATCAGTGCACGAAACACCTCTGCGGGCAGGATCAAGACCACAACGGCCTCGGTCGCTTTGGCTGTGGTCACAGCAGTCCCGTCACGCAGCACCCCGCGTTCGCCAAAACTGTTGCGGGGGCCCAGAAGGGAAATCACCTGACCCGAGCCTTCGGTCACCTCGACCGACCCACGCTTGATCAGATACAGACCTTCAAGCGGTTGTCCTGCGCGGTAGATTTCCACACCTGCGGCAATTTCCCTGCGGCCAAAAGAACCGGCGACACGCGTCAGCTCATCATGCGGCAGGCTGTCATAGGGATGAACAGTCTCTAGAAATCCAAAAATGGTTTCAGTGGCTTGGTCCATAGATCCCTCCTCACCAAAAAAGGTGCGCCCCCGGATCACGCCGGGGACGCACAGACTGTGTTAGTGGGCGGAGGCTGCGCCTGCACCTTTTGGCACACGGATCGATTCAACCAGATCCTGCACATGCTGTGGCGGTGCTGCCGTCACCGACGAGACCAGATAGGCCACAGCAAAGTTGATCAGCGCACCGATCGGACCAAAGGCTGCTGGCGGGACGCCGAACAGATAGTTGGCCGGGATGTTTTCCATCATGTTTGTGCCCGGGATGAAGAACCAACCCAGATAGGTGAACAGATACAGACAGGTCACGACCAATCCCGAAAGCATGCCCAAGGTTGCCCCTGCCGCATTCACGCGCTTTGAGAAGATCCCCATCATCAGTGCCGGGAAGATCGTCGCTGCAGCCAAACCAAAGGCCAGAGCCACCGTTTGCGCCGCAAAGCCGGGGGGGTTCAGACCCAGCCATGTCGCCACTGCGATCGCACCCGCCATTGCGATACGGGCGGCCAGAAGTTCGCCCTTTTCCGAGATGTTCGGGTTCAGGAAGTCCTTGATCAGGTCATGGCTGATGGCCGAAGAAATCGCCAGCAGCAGACCGGCTGCCGTCGACAGCGCCGCTGCCAGACCACCAGCCGCGATCAGCGCGATCACCCAGCCCGGAAGCTGTGCAATCTCGGGGTTCGCAAGAACGAGGATGTCATTGTTGAAGGTAAATTCGTTACCAGCCCAACCACGCCCTTCAGCAGTTGCCTTAAAGGCTTCCGACTTGTCGTTGTAGTACTGGATACGACCGTCGCCGTTCTTGTCCTCGAACTTCAGCAGTCCGGTAACTTCCCAGGTCCGCATCCATTCCGGGCGCTCTTCATACAGGACCGAGTCAGCCTGCGTGCCGTTGTTATAGATGGTGTCGATGATGTTCAGACGCGCCATGGCGCCCACAGCCGGGGCTGTCAGGTAAAGCAGGGCGATGAAGACAAGCGCCCAACCAGCCGACCAACGTGCGTCAGCCACTTTTGGCACCGTGAAGAAGCGGATGATGACGTGCGGCAAACCGGCCGTACCGATCATCAGCGACAGGGTGAAGAGGAACATGTTGAAGGTCGAGCCGTGCAGGCTCGTATAGTCGTTGAACCCAAGTTCCGTGACCAACTGGTCCAGCTTGGACAGCAGCGGCAGGCCAGATTCGGTATGGGTCGAGAACAGGCCCAGACCGGGGATCGGGTTGCCCGTCAGTTGCAGCGAGATAAAGACCGCCGGGATGGTATAGGCGACGATCAACACGCAATACTGCGCCACCTGCGTATAGGTGATGCCCTTCATGCCGCCAAGAACGGCATAGACGAACACGATGGCCGACGCGATGTACAAGCCTTGCGCACTGCTGACTTCAAGGAAACGCGCAAACGCCACACCTGCGCCCGTCATCTGCCCGATCACATAGGTGACCGAAATGATGATCAGCGACAGAACTGCAACCATACGTGCGCTTTGGCTGTAAAAGCGGTCGCCGATGAATTGCGGCACGGTGAACTTGCCGAATTTGCGCAGATAAGGCGCAAGCAGAAGCGCCAGAAGCACATAGCCCCCGGTCCAGCCCATCAGATAGGTGGAGTTGCCATAGCCGACAGCGGCGATCAAGCCAGCCATCGAAATGAACGAGGCCGCCGACATCCAGTCAGCAGCGGTGGCCATGCCGTTCAGAACAGGGTGTACGCCCTGACCTGCTGCATAGAACTCGGCGGTCGTGCCCGCGCGGGCCCAGATCGCAATGCCGACGTAAAGCGCAAAAGACGCGCCCACCACCAGCAAGTTGAGGGTATATTGATCCATTTTCTGGTTTCCCCGCCCTTATTCTTCTACGCCGTATTCAGCGTCGAGTTTGTTCATCCGCCATGCATAGAAAAAGATCAGCACGATAAAGACGATGATTGAGCCTTGCTGCGCGAACCAAAAGCCAAGGTCGGTGCCGCCGACCGTAACTCCGGCCAGCATCGGGCGCAGGATGATGCCAAGGCCATAGGACGCGACAAACCAGATCACCAAGGAAATCATGATGATCCGAATGTTCGCGGCCCAATAGGCATTGGACGATGATTTGTCCGCCATAGTTGCTACTCCCAGTATTTTCTTTGTTCCACACCCACCCCCGATTTAGAGTGTGGGCTTGTCGATCAGGCCGCGACGCGGCTTACGATGGTGCCAAGCGACTGGCGGATCTCTGCGATGGCACCCATCGCATCGAGCCGTTTCAGAACGCCTTTTCCCTCGTAATACGCGATCAACGGTGCCGTCTGTGTGTGATAGGCATTCAGCCGCTCGCGCACAGTTTCGGCATTGTCGTCGGCCCGGCGTTTGAACGCCGTTCCGCCACACTTGTCACAAGTGCCCGCGGTGGCGGGCTGCTTGAATGTATCGTGATAGCCTTCGCCGCAGGCAGCGCAGGTGTACCTGCCCGCAATACGGCCAACCATCGCTTCGTCATCGACCTCTAGGCTGATTGCGGCATTGACCTTTTGGCCCGCCACACCCAACAGATCGTCCAATGCTGCCGCCTGACCATCCGTGCGGGGAAATCCGTCAAGGATGATCCCCTTGGCAAGATCGGGCTGGGCCATGCGGTCTTTCAGGATCGCCAGAACGATTTCGTCCGACACCAGGCCGCCCTGCTCCATCACAACCTTGGCTTGCTTGCCAGCCTCGGTTCCCGCAACAACGGCGGCCCGCAGCAAATCACCTGTTGAAAGCTGAACCAGACCAAAGTCTTCTTCCAGCATTCGGGCCTGCGTACCCTTCCCGGCCCCCGGAGGGCCGAGCAGGATCAAAACGGTTGGGGTCATCGTATCCGCCACGCGATCAGCCTCTGTTCATCCGGTTTTCGATCAACTCGTCCACCACCGAAGGATCGGCGAGGGTCGAGGTATCGCCCAGTGCGGCAAAGTCGTTCTCGGCAATCTTGCGCAAGATACGGCGCATGATCTTGCCCGAGCGGGTTTTCGGCAGACCGGGGGCCCATTGGATCAGGTCGGGCTTGGCAATCGGGCCAATCTCGGTCCGGACCCAAGCCTCCAGTTCCTTGCGCAACTCTGGTGTCGGCTCCACCCCGTTCATCAGCGTGACATAGGCATAGATGCCCTGCCCCTTGATGTCATGTGGGTAGCCCACGACAGCCGCCTCGGCCACGCTTTCATGTGCCACAAGCGCCGATTCCACCTCGGCCGTGCCCATCCGGTGACCCGAGACGTTGATCACATCGTCCACCCGGCCGGTGATCCAGTAATCGCCATCCTCATCACGACGGCAGCCATCGCCGGTAAAGTAATAGCCGGGATACTGGCTGAAATAGGCTTCCTCAAACCGCGCATGATCGCCCCAAAGCGTGCGCATCATCCCCGGCCATGCATCAGTGATGCAAAGCACCCCTTCGGCCACGGTTTCGGTCTGCAAGGCCGCATTGGCAGGGTCCAGCACCACAGGGCTGACCCCAAAGAACGGCTTGGTCGCCGCCCCCGGCTTTTGTGCAATGGCGCCGGGCAAAGGCGTGATCATGTGGCCGCCGGTTTCGGTCTGCCAGAAGGTATCGACAATCGGGCAATTCCCCTTGCCGACATGGGTGTTATACCAGTTCCAAGCCTCGGGGTTGATCGGCTCACCCACCGAACCCAAGAGCTTGAGGCTGCTCAGATCGTGCTTTTCAACCCACTCGGCCCCCATGCCCATCAGGCTGCGGATCGCAGTTGGCGCGGTGTAGAACTGGTTGACCTTGTGCTTGGCGCACACCTCCCAGAAGCGGCCCGCGTCCGGATAGGTCGGCACGCCCTCGAACATGATGGTCGTGCCACCATTGGCCAATGGCCCATAGACGATATAGCTGTGCCCGGTAACCCAACCCACATCCGCCGTGCACCAAAACACATCGCCGTCATGGTAATCAAAGGTGTATTGATGCGTCATCGAGGCATAGACCAGATAACCGCCTGTCGTGTGCACAACCCCCTTTGGCCGCCCGGTGGAACCGCTGGTGTAAAGGATGAACAGCGGATCTTCGGCACCGACCTCGACATATGAGCAATAGGGTTTGGCGGCGGCCATTTCGGCCTTCACATCCACATCGCGCCCCTCGATCCATGTGATCTGATCGCCGGTGTGCTTGACCACAAGGCATTTTACCCGATCCGAGCAATCAAACAGCGCCTTGTCCGTATTGGATTTCAATGCCGTCTTCTTGCCACCACGGGGGGCATAGTCGGCGGTGATCACCACCTTGGCCTCAGAGTCATTGATGCGGTTGGCCAACGCATCGGGCGAGAAGCCCGCAAAGACCACGGAATGAATGGCCCCGATCCGCGCACAAGCCAGCATCGCATAGGCCGCCTCGGGGATCATCGGCATGTAAAGCACAACGCGATCACCCTTGGTCACCCCATGCGCCTTGAGCACATTGGCCATCCGGCTCGTGTTTTCCAAAAGCTGGGCATAGGTGATGTGCTGCGCGGGTGTCTTTGGATCATCGGGTTCCCAGATGATCGCGGTCTGGTTGGCGCGGTTGACCATATGGCGGTCGATGCAATTGGCGCTGACGTTCAGCGTCGCATCCTCAAACCACTTGATGGATACCTTGCCCAACTCGAACGTGGAATTCTTGATCTTGGTATAGGGTTTGATCCAGTCGATACGCTGGCCCTGCTCTGCCCAAAAGGCATTCGGGTCCGCGATTGAGGCGGCGTACATTGCCTCATATCCTTCGGCGTCAATATGCGCCTTTGAGATAAAGTCGGCAGATGCCGTGTAGACTGGCTGCGCTGAACTTTTTTCTGACATGTCGTCCTCCCTCATAGCGAGCAGGCCATTGCCCGCCTCCCAGCCCCGCAGTGCCCGGCCAAAGCCGATGCGGGCGCCCGATCCCAAGTGCCACATTAACGCATAGTCAATTTTTTGATAACCCCCTTTATTCAATCATTATTTTTGTAAAAAAATTGACGAAACGGGTGTGAATAGAGTAAAAGTTCACAACACGCACAAAAAATTGGCTTTGTTTATCAAGCCGCTGCGCATTCACAAGTTGGTGAGGAACAGAGAGCCGCCACGGGATGGCGCCGAACCACCCACCGTGCGCAAAATGACGCATCGCAAAGGGCGATCAAAGTGTTTGCGCAATCATCAAGAGAGGGGGGGTCGAGTTCGGGCCGAATGCTCGAATCAAATCCGGTCAGCGGTTCGCCTCGGCCCGATCCACCGCCCCAAGCGTCGGCAAGAACCTTACCAGAGGTTCCCGTGCGCCTTGGGCTGTCAGGGTCTTTTTCACGTCGTCGCGGCAGCCAACAAGATAGAGTTGCCCGCCCTTGCGCGCCACCTTATGCGCCAAAAGCTCAAAAGACCGCGCGCCCGAGGAATCCATGAACGGCACGTCAGTGAAATCCACGACAAAGGCCTTGGGATTGTCGGCGATGCTGTCCAGAACCGAGCCAAGCCGCGCCGCCGCACCAAAGAAATAGGGGCCGCGCAGCCGATAGGTGACGCGATCCGCATCGCCGCCAATGTCGGGATCATAGCCTGCCTCTTGCGGCTCTACCTGTGCGGCCTCGGACATCCGGCTGATGAACACCACACCGCCCAGCGCAAAGCCCACCACAATGCCTTCGGTCAGATCGCGGAAGACGACCAAAAGGAAGGTTACAATCACCACCATCGCATCGGCGCGCGAACTGCGGATCAGGCCCCAAAGCTCTTCCTTCTCGGCCATGTTCCACGCCACCACCGCCAGAACCCCAGCCAGCGCCGCCAGCGGGATGAACCCCGCCAAGGGTGCCGCCAGCAGCATGAACATCAGCACAAACAGCGCGTGCAACATGCCGGACACCGGCCCTTGTGATCCCGCCCGCACATTCGTGGCCGTCCGCGCAATGGTCCCGGTGACGCAAAACCCGCCAAAGAGGGCGGAGCCGATATTGGCCACGCCCTGCGCCATCAGTTCGGCATTGCTGCGGTGCCTGCGCCCGGTCATGCCATCGGCCACCACCGCCGACAGCAGCGATTCAATCGCCCCCAGCAGCGTGAAACTCAGCGCAAAAGGCAGTGCGGCCCAAATCGCCTCGGCAGTCAGCAAGGGCAAGGCAGGCGCAGGCGGCGTGCGCGGCAGCGCCCCAAAGCGCGATCCGATGGTTTCCACCCCAATCCCAAAGACCGCCACAACGACCGAGGCCGCCACAACCGCAATCAGCATATTGGGCCATCCGGGCCGCAACCGCTTGACCCCAAGGATCAGACCCACGGTCGCCAAGGCCACCGCCATAGCAGCCACAGAAACCGTGCCCCGCGCGGCCCAAATGGCCCCCAGCTTGTGCACGAATTCCGCAGGCTCTGGCCCGCCCAGCTGCAAGCCGAACAAATCCTTGATCTGCGAAGAAAAAATGATCACCGCGATGCCGGCGGTAAAGCCGATCGTCACCGGATAGGGGATGAACTTGATATAGGTGCCAAGGCGCAAAGCCCCGACGGCGATCAGCAAGAAGCCTGACAGAAACGTGGCAAGGATCAGGCCCTCCACCCCGGTCGTCATCACACAGGCCGCGACCAGCACGATAAATGCCCCCGCGGGGCCACCAATCTGATACCGGCTGCCGCCAATGGCCGACACCAGAAATCCGCCAATGATTGTGGTATAAAGGCCGCGCTCCGGCCCAACACCGCTGGCAATCGCAATGGCCATCGACAGGGGCAGCGCGACAATCGCCACCGTCAACCCGGCCAAGGCATCCGCCCGTAGCTTGCCCAAACCATAGCCCTCCCGCAGCACTGTCACCAGCTTGGGCAAAAAATCTGACGGGGTGTGGGCGCTTGTTTCGGTCATTTGGGGGGTATAGCCATTTCTTGGTAATGGTGTCTGCCCCGCCCGACCTGATGTCAACGACGAAAGCTTGCAAAATGGCACAATCCCCAGATCCCGTCGCCCCTGCCGATGAACCCGCCCGCCAGCTTGCGCTAGACTTGATGCAAACCCGCCACGCCGCCCTTGCCTGGACCGACCCAGAGTCGGGAAGCCCTGGCATATCGCGCATCGGGTTTGGCCTTGCGCCTGATGGGGGGCCGATCACGCTGATCTCGGCCCTCGCCCCCCATTTTGCGGCCCTGCGCCAGAACCCAGCCTGTGCCATCTTGTTGGGTGAGGTCGGGGACAAGGGCGATCCCCTGACCCATCCGCGCCTGATGATCCGCGCCACAGCTTCTTTCATCGCGACCGACGATCCGGTGCGCAGCGAATTGCGCGCGGCTTGGCTGGCCCGCCAGCCCAAGGCAAAACTCTACATCGATTTCGCAGACTTCGCCCTTGTGCGCCTCCTCCCGCAATCGGCGCTGCTCAATGGCGGGTTCGCGCGGGCCTATCGGCTGACCGCCCGTGACCTTTGCCCATGAAAAAGGGCGGCCCCCAACGGCCGCCCCTGATCTGCTGAACTCCCGGTGCTCAGGTCGGATTGTCACAGCGGATCGTCGCCAGAACCTTGCCCCGCACAGGCGAAGGCCAACGCAGATTGACCTGGTTCTTGGCCGCCCCTTGCTCATTGACCACATAGGGCATCACGAAATTCTCCGCACCACTGCTGCTCAGCACTGCGCCCTCCATCACCAGCGACTGAGTGTTCCGCGCCCAGCTGCCAAAGGGCATGAAAGCTCCGCCATCCACCACCCATGTATCCGAAACCGAGTTTTGCGAATGTTGGATTGTAAGCGGACTCATCGCGATCTGACTAACGCCGTTAAAGGCGTTGGTCGCAAAAGTGATATTCCGGAAACGGCCATAGTCCAGCGTGCCGTTGGTCGTATCCACGCCCTCGGCCCGATCAACCGAACCATTGATGGTGCGGAAGGTATTGTCCGAAACACTCAGGCCATGAACAAACTGGCCCGACCCCTTGGGCGCAATCACCAACCAGCGGAACCACGGGGCCACATCACTGGCAAAGAAGTGGTTGCCCACCACCGTCAAGCCGCCAAAGCCAAAGCCGGATGTGAAATTCGGATCGACATCATGTTCGTTGGACCATTCGATCCAGCAATTATCCACGTAATTGCCCGAAAAGGTCATCCGCGGATTGGTCTGTGTGATCACCAAGCCTGCGCGCCGAATGCCTGCCGTTGCGGAATCGCCCTGAAAGAAATGGTTGCCAAGGAACAGATGCCCCCCACCATTGACCACGGCAAAATGCGCAAAGCGCACCACCCGATTGTCGCGGATCTTGGCGTCATTGGCGTTGATGTTCAGCGCAATCGAGGTGCGGTTTTGCGCCAGAAGTGGTTGCTCGTTCGACCAGAACTGGCACCCGTCCACGATCAGCCCCTGACAGCCCGACCCGATTGAGGTGATGGCCCGATCCTTGGGGCGGTTGAATACACTGGCCGTCATGGTGATCGTAAGACCGATGCGCGGCAACATGATCCCGCTGGCAATGCCGTTGCAATTCAGATCCATCCGGTCGACCTCGAACCGACTCAGATCCTCAAACCCTGAGAAATCCAGCAGATATTTATACCGCTCAAAGGTAAAGGTCCGCGTGCCAGACCCACCCCACAGGGGCAGGCTTAGCGTGATGTTGCCGGTGCCAAGGTTCTTGTCCACCACATACACCTCACGCCCCACGCCCGTGCCGCTGACCCGCGCGCCAATCGGGATATTTGCGATATTGGCAACCCCGCTCAGCCGCGTCGGGTTTGAGGTGTTATAGGTCCCGACTGAGGTCACCACATCCGTATCCCATGCTGGTCCCGCCACAGCGTTCAACTGCCCGTTGGTCAGAAACCTGCGCTGCGCAAAAGTCGTGAGGCCACAGATTGCCGCCACATCAAGGGGTTCGACCAGATCAACCCGGCGATCGGACAGATCCAGCGCAACATGGTCGGTGAAATAGAACAAGGCCTGCAACGCCTTGCGGAACCCCAAAAGCTCATTGCCAAACGCACTTGTGTAACTGTCCAGATCATAGTTCCGGGTCAGCGCCAGCCGCACATTGGCGGGTTGGATCAGCGTGCCTTGAAACCGGATCGGGTTTTCGATCGTCAGGTTGCCATTGATCAGATAGGTTCCCGCAGGCACTGTGATCGTGCGGCCCAGTGCCGCCGCATCTGCCGCATCAAAGGCCGCCGTGTCATCAGTCACCCCATCGCCATGCGCGCCATAGTCGCGCACATCGACCGCATCGAAAATATCACGCAGATAGATGCCGGTGATATCCTCGATCGCGATATCATCCACCCGCACGACCCCGCCATTGGTCCCGGTAAGATCCAGCCCGATATGGCCGTAAACCGCACTGACGCCCCATGCCATGGTCACGCCACCACGCTCGCCTGTGCCGATGATCGCGGTCAGTTCGACGACCTCACCATATTGCGTCAGTTGTACCGAAGGCCCCGCCTGCACCACTCCGGGCACATTGGTGCCGTTCGAGCGCCCGGCCCAACCGGCGATCCGCACAGCAGGAAACGCACCAGAGATACATTTCACCCGCACCGTGACCTGCAAATACAGCCCCGGCTGAATGGGGATCTGCTGAAAACACCGCAGCTTTTGCGTGGCCTGCGTCTTTTGCAACTCCAGTGCGCCGCCAAAATCTGAATCGGCAGGCACAAAGGCCGCATTGGGCTGGCCCGCATAAGACCCCTGCCCGGGCTCGCCATCCTCCCGTGACCACAGGTTCAGCCCATCCGCAAATGGCGGCGGCATCAACACCAACCCGTCAGTAATTGCCTTGTTCATATCCCAAAACCCTCGCTTCGCCTGATTGGTCAACGGGCCGCGCACCGCCGACCCACGCGAGGGAGAGAAGTATCAATAGGGGGTTAACGCAGCCTCAGGCCACCGCGCGCAGGGCGTCAGGCCTCGGTTGCAGCCGCACGGGCCTGATCCCAGCCCCGCTCGGCCCGGTGCTGCATGCGCCGGGTGAATTCGGTTTCAAAGTCGTGAAACCCTGCAAAGGTCAGTGCCCTTTGGGCATGCTCGATGATCTCTTCCCGCGCAACCGCAAGCCGCGCCACCTCATCGGCAAGGGCGCTCCACCGCGCCATGGGCACCAGCCACCCCGCCCCGCAATCTGCCCGCATCTGCGCCCACATCGCATTGTCATACCCCAAAACCGGGACCCCGCAGCCCATGCTTTCAAGGTAGGTGCAAGACGGGTCTGATTGGCGGTGGCATGAGATAAACACATCCGCATGTGCCCGCATCCACGGCACAAGCTCTGTTTCAAAATCCATTGGTGCGTGAACCCGCAGCCGCCCCGCCAAAGCACCAGCCCCGACGCGCAACTCCGCCTCCAGCGAGCCAGTCCCAAACACATCCAAAGTGAAATCCACGCCCCGTTCGACCAAACGCTGGGCCATGGGCAACAAGTCTTGCGCGCCCTTCATCGGCTCCAGCCGCCCGGAATGCACAAGACGCAGCGGCCCACCTTGGCGCAAGGACGCGGCCCTTGCGGCCATCTCTTCAGGCGTGGCCAGCATCTCCCGCCGCATCCGCCCATCCAGATACAAGATCGTGCTGGGATTGAGCCCGGCATATGCCCCATACGCCGGATAACCATTGGCTTGCAGCCCGGCACAGCGCCGAAATGCCTGCCGCCGACGCCGCTCCATTCTCAGGTTCCACAGCATCGACCAGATCTTGCGCGGCCAACTCAATCCCCGGTCCAGCGCCACAATCCGAAGCCGGGTGCCAAGTGTGTATTCTACGGAAAAGGTGACGGGCAGCTTGCCCGGACCCGCCAGATCCAGCGTCTCCACCATATCGGCCGAGGCTAATATCCGATCATGGCGCAGCAAGACGTCCTGTGGCACAGGGTGTCCCGGCTCCAACACCAGATAATCAAAGCCCAAGGCATCTGGCGCATATTCCGCGCCAAAGGGGATGGCCTGCCCATGGTCCCACATCACGACAGTGATTGCGCCCGGCCACAGGGCCTTGTGCAATCGCATCCCCTCGACAAACTTCACGTCCATGCGAAGGTGCCCGTCAGCCAGACGGTTCACCGGGGCAGGCACGATCATCAGCAAGCGCGACACTTGGGCAACCTCTTTACAGCCAGACGGACAAAGCAAGGTGGACACAGCCAGACCGCCCTATGGCCCGAACATGGCTGTTTCTTGGCACAAATGCAAAAGGGGCGGCACAATGGCCGCCCCTTTCTAAGCTCAGTGATCCGGCAGGATTACATCATGCCGTCCATGCCGCCCATTCCGCCCATGCCGCCGCCGCCGCCAGCCGATTCCTTGGCTGGTTTGTCAGCGATCATGGCTTCGGTGGTGATCAGCAAGGATGCAACCGAGGCTGCGTCTTGCAGTGCATGACGCACCACTTTGGCTGGGTCGATCACGCCAAACTTGAACATATCGCCATATTCGTCGGTCTGGGCGTTGTAGCCGAACTTCGGATCGTTCGACTCGCGGACCTTACCGGCCACAACCGAACCATCTACACCGGCGTTCTGTGCGATCTGACGCAGCGGAGCTTCAAGCGCCTTGCGGACAATCGCGATGCCGTTGGTCTGGTCAGCGTTTGCGCCTTCCAGCCCGATCAGCACCTTGCCAGCCTGCACAAGGGCCACACCGCCGCCGACGACGATGCCTTCTTGCACGGCTGCACGGGTTGCGTTCAGCGCGTCATCAACGCGGTCCTTACGCTCTTTGACCTCAACTTCGGTCATCCCGCCAACCTTGATCACAGCAACGCCGCCAGCCAGTTTGGCCACGCGCTCTTGCAGCTTTTCACGGTCGTAATCGCTGGTGGTTTCTTCGATCTGGGTGCGGATCTGGCCAACGCGGGCTTCGATCTCGGCCTTTTCGCCACCGCCATCGATGATCGTGGTGTTGTCTTTGGTGATCGAGACTTTCTTGGCGCGGCCCAGCATGTCGATAGTCACCGACTCCAGCTTCATGCCCAGATCGTCGCTGATCACCTGACCACCGGTCAGAATCGCGATGTCTTGCAGCATCGCCTTACGACGATCGCCAAAGCCCGGGGCTTTGACAGCAGCAATCTTCAGGCCGCCACGCAGCTTGTTCACGACCAGCGTGGCCAAAGCCTCGCCTTCCACGTCTTCTGCGATGATGATCAGCGGCTTTTGGCTCTGGATCACGGCCTCCAGCAGCGGGACCATTGGCTGCAGCGACGACAGTTTCTTTTCGTGCAGCAAGATCAGGCAGTCTTCCAGATCTGCGATCATCTTGTCTGGGTTGGTCACGAAGTAGGGCGACAGATAGCCGCGATCAAACTGCATGCCTTCAACCACGGTGGTCTCGGTCTCAAGGCCTTTGTTCTCTTCGACGGTGATCACACCCTCGTTGCCGACCTTTTGCATCGCATCCGCGATCTGACGACCGATTTCCGCTTCGCCGTTGGCCGAGATCGTGCCAACCTGCGCAACTTCGGCGCTGTCCGAAACCGGACGTGCCGCTGCCTTGATCGCTTCGACGACCTTGGCAGTTGCCAGATCGATGCCGCGCTTGAGGTCCATCGGGTTCATGCCCGCAGCAACAGCCTTCATGCCTTCTTTGATGATGGCTTGGGCCAGAACGGTCGCGGTGGTGGTGCCGTCGCCGGCCTCATCATTGGTGCGCGAGGCCACTTCTTTGACCATCTGCGCGCCCATGTTCTCGAACTTGTCGGAAAGTTCGATCTCTTTGGCCACAGAAACGCCGTCCTTGGTGATGCGCGGGGCACCGAACGACTTTTCGATCACAACGTTACGGCCTTTTGGGCCCAGCGTCACTTTTACAGCGTCGGCAAGGATGTTCACGCCGCGCAACATACGGTCGCGGGCATCGGTATCAAAACGTACGTCTTTAGCACCCATAGTGCAGACTCCTCTAATCGGTTGAATTGGGAAAAGCGTAGGTCGGGCTTAAGCCCGACTCCCTCAGGAAATGATCCCGAGGATATCGCTTTCTTTCATGATCAGCAGTTCTTCGCCATTCAGCGTAACTTCAGTGCCCGACCATTTGCCGAACAAGATACGGTCGCCAGCTTTGACCGACGGTGCGATCAGCTCGCCCGAATCCTTGCGCGCGCCTGCGCCAACGGAAACGATCTCGCCTTCGGCGGGCTTTTCTTTGGCGGTGTCGGGGATAATCAGGCCGCCCTTGGTTTTATCTTCGCCTTGAATGCGGCGGACCAAAACGCGGTCATGAAGCGGTGTGAAAGCCATCTGGTAACACTCCCTTAGGTTTCCAGGTTACATCTTTTAGCACTCACATCAGATGAGTGCTAATGGAGCCCTGAGTTAGGCAAGCGCCCCCTTCAAGTCAACACCCCATGGTGTGAAAAATTTATGTCACGCAAAGGTTCGCAACGGCCTTGCAGAAAACCCGATCGGTGCAAACCGCATGATGCGCCCCAATCCGACCCGACCGGGCTTTGCCCGAATCAGGTCGTCATGGCGGTTTTCATTGGATAGGCTTTGGCGACATTCTGTTGTCGGAGTATTTCCCATGTCCCGTTTCATGATATTTTCTTTCACGCTTTTGCTCTTGCCCAATCCCCTTGCCGCCCAAGAGGCCGACGCTGCGGCACATGGCGCCGAGTGTCTGGAAGAGGTGCGCCAGATCCACGCCACCGATCTGGATGTCTTCAAACGCCCGCCGCATCGTACAGAAATGTATGTATTTTCGCCTGATGGAACACAGCTTCGCATTGTTGACACCCTTTGGGGATCACCATTTGATGCGGTTTCCGGCATCCGCGGGGACGCAAACTATTCTATGCTGATCGGGCAAGATTTCTGGACCGGCCCGACTATGGACGGCCCATGGACGAAATCTGATTACCCGTTGCAAGAAGATCGGCAGGCTCAGGTTGCCCGGATGCATGCCGAAGAGACATCAAATATTTCCGATGTGGCTTGTCCTGTCATGGTCAGCCTTGATGGCAAAACCTATATCTCGGTGGGCTATCGCACCCAGACGAACAAGGATGCAAACGGCACCTTTTTCGGCGCCATGAACACGGTTTATCTTGACCCCAAGACGCGCCTGCCCATCCGCTGGGACATGACCGAATTCATCAACTCTTGGAAACCGGGAATTGACCACGAATTGCAGATCACCGTGTTTACCTATGATCCGACCATTCGCCTCCCCCGGCCTGACTAGACAACCCACCCAAAGGTGACCCTGACGACACGAACCAAGGACGCTTCCCCCTTCACATCGCCGCCTGCAGATGCCACCTTTGTCCCACAGAAGCCGGAGATGTGATGCGCGCCCTGTTGACCGCCCTGTTTTTGCTCGCCTCTCCCGCAGCGGCCGATTGCATTGGGGAAAATCTGTTGACCCAGATGCCCGCTGATCAGCGCGCGGCCCTTGAAAATGCCGCCGCGGCCGTTCCCTTTCACGAAGGCAATTTCTGGACCGCCACCCGTGCGGGCCAAATCATCACCCTTGCCGGCACCTACCATCTCGAAGACCCGCGCCATGCCGCCAGCATGGCCGCCCTTGCCCCAAGTATACGCTCCGCGCAAACCGTTCTGGTTGAGGCAGGCCCGGAAGATGAAGCCGCCCTCAAGGATTTTTTGGCGCGCGACCCTTCGGTGATGATCCTCACGGACACCACCCTGCCCGAGGTAATGAAGCCCGCCGATTGGGCCCGCCTGTCCGAGGCCCTGTCGCGCCGGGGCATCCCCCCCTTTCTGGCCGCCAAGTTTCAGCCGTGGTACATCAGCATGATGCTTGCGATACCTGCCTGCAGCATGCCCATCGGCTCTGGCGATGGGCTGGATGGCATGGTGATCAACGCGGCCCAGGACCACGGCATCACAATCCGGGCGCTTGAACCCTTTGACACGGTGCTGCGCATTTTTGACAACCTCACCCGCGATGAACAGATCGCAATGATCCACAGTGCCCTTGCCCTGGAGGATCGTGCCGCCGATTACACCGTCACCCTCGCCGACAGCTATTTTGAGGGGCAATCCCGCCTTATGTGGGAATTGATGCGCGCCGAAACCCTTGCATTGCCCGGCTATACCCCGCAGATGGTCGCAGATGAATATGCCGCGATGGAAGAGGCGATGATGATTTCGCGCAACCGTGCCTGGATTCCAGTTCTGGAAGATGCTGCCGCAAAAGGCCCTGCATTCGCGGCCTTTGGGGCCCTGCACCTACCGGGCACCGAAGGCGTCGCCGCCCTGTTGCAGGCACGCGGCTGGACCCTTGCCCCGCTGCGGTTCCCATGATGTTTCCCGCCCTTGAAAACCACCGCCTTGCCCGCCTGACCATTCTGGACTGCGGCTCTTTTGATGTGGGACCGGGCAAACGCCTGATCGGCCTGCCCGCCTATCTTTTGGAAACCGACCTTGGCGCGAAGATCCTTGTCGATGGCGGCTTTCCCCCGGCTTATGCGCAAGATACCGCCGCCGCCGCTCGTGCCGACGGTCTGGCCAGCTTTGGCCAATTGCGTGACTACGCCTCCCATCACCACCTCACCGCGCAACTGGCCCTGACCCAAACCCGCATCGCAGACCTGACCGCCCATGTCCTGACCCATGGTCATATCGACCACGTCGGGGCCCTGCCGCTGATCACCTGCCCGCTGATCCTGACGGCCACCGAACGCGCCGATCCCCGCCCGTGCTATTTCGGCGTGGCCCGCCCGATGGCGTGGCCCGACCTCCCCACCCACCAGATCACCGAAACCACCCCCCTGTGCCACGGGCTGACGCTGATCCCCACCCCCGGCCATACACCCGGCCATCTGTCGCTGATGCTGGACCTGCCCGAAACCGGCCCTGTCATCCTTGCCGCCGACGCCCTGAACCGCGCCTCGGAACCGGATGAGGATTACGCCGACGCCGCTGACCGCGTGACCGCGCGCCAAAGCGGCGATCACCTTTTGGCGCTGCAACGCGCGCGCCACGCCTTGCTGATCTATGGCCACGACCCGAACCAATGGCCCCAGCTGCGCAAAGCGCCCCAGAGTTACAGCTGATCCCCGCCCCCTCGGGCGACGGGGTGGGTGGGTGGGCGGCGGCCGAGGGGGCGGCCCAACTCAAATGCCGCAGCGCAGCATTGCCCCCGTGACATTCTTCCCCATCCGGCCTATAAGCCGCGCAAATTTCCATCCCACAAAGGTTTGCACATGACCACGCTCGTTTTCGGCCACAAATCCCCCGACACCGATTCCACCGGCTCCCCCATCATCTGGGCTTGGTATCTGAATGAGGTGAAAGGCACCAAAGCCGAGGCAGTCCTGCTAGGCGAACCCAACACCGAAGCCGCCTTTGTCATCAAACACTGGGATTGCCCCAAGCCGCGGATTGCGACCGACATCGCCGATGGCACAAAGGCCGTCATCGTCGACACCAACAACCCGGCCGAACTGCCCGCCAACGTCAATGCCCTCGACATCCTCGCCATCATCGACCACCACAAACTGGTGGGCGGGCTGGAAACCAAAGGCCCGATCGACATCACCATCCGCCCGCTGGCCTGCACCGCAACCATCATGCACGACCTGATGGACAGTGATGCGGCCCTTATGCCCAATTGGGTCAAGGGCCTGATGCTGTCATGCATCTTGTCCGACACGCTGGAATTCCGCTCGCCAACCACAACGCCGCATGACCGCGCCGTGGCCGAGAAACTTGCAGCCGATCTGGGCATCGCAATCCCCGCCTATGCGTCCGAGTTGTTCGAGGCGAAGTCCGACGTCGGCGCCTTCTCGGATGCCGAGCTTTTGCGGATGGACAGCAAGGAATACACCGTCGCGGGCAAAGACCTGCGCGTCTCGGTGCTGGAAACCACCGCGCCCAAACTGATCCTTGACCGCAAGGACAGCCTGATGGCCTCGATGACCGGCGTCGCCGCCGAAGATGGTGCCGATCAGGTCCTTTTGTTCGTCGTCGATATCTTGAAGGAAGAGGCAACGCTGCTGATCCCCAACGACCTCGTCAAACAACTGGCCGAGGCCTCCTTTGGCTGCACCGTCACCGGCGATACAGTCGTGCTTCCCGGCATCATGAGCCGCAAAAAGCAGATCATTCCCGCGCTTAAACTCTGATCGCAAACCGCCCCCCGATAAAAGGGGGGCGCTTTTTCGCAGCCCGTCAAAGGTCAACGACTGGTCCGCGCACCTCAGGGTCAACACCCTATTTGCGCGCTTCTTGCAAGGCCGCAGTGGGCGGGCGGCAAAACCCGCCCACGCGTCTCAGTGGATTAGCGGCACTCAGGATGCTCAACGATATCACGGGCGCTGTCACAGCCCGAGCCGCCTTTGACCCGCTTTTTGCGGCGGTCAATTTGCGTGTCGACAGCATGCGCGTCGAGGGCGATTGCAAGGCTTGACGGTTGAGCCAAGACCGGGGCAGCAAAACCAGCGGCAATTGCAGCCAGAGCACAAAGTAGAACGGTGGATTTCATGGGTACCTCCTTTTGTTTCGGTAAGACAGAAGGTACGCCCGAACAACGAACAGCATCAGCGTCCAAGGTCTGGTGAAATCGCAGAAATTTTCAGACCATGGTCCGAAAATCCCTCACTCTCCAAAAAATTCCCGCGCCATGACGGCCGCCTCGACACGGTTGCGCAGATGCAGCTTTTGTAAGATCGACGTCATGTAGTGCTTGACCGTTTTTTCCTGAAGACCAAGCTCATCCCCGACTTCGCGGTTGCTGTGGCCCTTGGCAACAAGGCGCAAAATGGTCTCCTCGCGCTTTGTCAGATCCGCAAAGGGGCTGCGGGGCGGTTGGCCCGGTGCTGCGGCTCTGCGCCCCAACAGGCGTCCTGCGATGGTTGGGGGAACATAGGGTTGCCCCCCTGCAATAGATGTAATCAGATCAACAAGTTCACCCGCACCCACCCCCTTGAGGATATAACCAAGGGCCCCCAGTCGCATCGACGTTGACAGGTCTTCATGATCTTCCGAGGCCGTCAGCATAGCCACCTTGGGCGGTTCATCCATTTTCTGGATTTCGGTCAAAGCGCCGATCCCCCCACCTTTGGGCATAGAGATATCCAGCAAAACAAGATCAGGCCGAAGGCTTGCGCTCAGTCTTGCCGCCTCTTCGCCATTCTGCGCCTGACCCACCACAACCATGCCGGGGCTGTCCGCAAGGGTTTTGGCAAGACCCTCACGGTAAATCGGATGGTCATCTGCAATCAGAATGCGAATCATATCCCTCACTCCACCTCACGAATATCCAAGGTCATCCGCAACTCATGCCCTCCCAAGCGGCGTCGAAGCAAGCTAAGCTGGCCGCCAAGACTTTCGACCCGATCCCTTAACCCTGCCAATCCCAGACCTTCGGTTGCATCAATATCCGTCGCCGGGGCTTCGCCCTCATCCAGAACACTGAAGACCAGTTGCCCCTCTTGCACGTTCAGCCGCAAGGCCAGCCCCTTGCCATCGGCATGCCGCCAACCGTTGTTAAGCCCCTCACGCGCCATGCGATAAAGGCAAAGCTTTATCGCCCTTGGCAGATCTTCGCGGTCCATCTCGACGAAAACCGCAATCGGAACATCGAACCGTTCCGACAACGACGCGGCAAGGGCGTCAAGAAGAGCAGACATCGACTTGCGATCTATGTCTGGCAAAGACAGCCCCCGCGACATATTGCGGATTTCGGTCATGGCAGACCTGATGGCCTGTTCAACGGCATCAAGCTCCGCTTGCCCCTGCGCCCCAGAGATATGGCCGCGCAGCGCGTCGATCCGCAGCGCTGCATAGCCCATCATCTGGGCTGGGCCATCATGCAAATCTGTTCCAATCTGTTGCAATGCGCTGTCGTTCATCGCCGAAAAGCGAACCGCCGCCCCTTGGACACGGCGGCGCAAGGACAGGTTCTTTGTCGACATTTCTTGCAAGGCCGCCAGCTGGCGGTCGATTGTAAGGCTGCCGCGCAGAACGATGATGAACAGGCTGCCACCGATGGCCGCCATAAGAACAGCCACGGCAAGCCAACTGGCAAGCCGCGCCTGAATAAGATCGGACTTCAACTGTGTGGCAATCTCGTAAAATTCCGCCACCGCGATGACGCGCCCCGACCCAATTTCGCGAATGGGGCTGTAAACCTCCATCAGCGGCACCCCGAGGGCGTTCTCCGCAACATCTTCAGGATCCTGCGTATCTTCGAAATCGGCCATCACATTGCCGGTCCAGGCCAGCCTGAGGTTTTCGGTGACCTCAAATCGCTGACCGACCAATTCGGTGTTGGAGGCATCGACCAATAGCCCGTCTTCGCGCCATAACTTGAAAGAGACGACCCGCTCCCCCAAGGCGGTTTCCTTGATCAGACGCCCGATCTCCAACCGCGATTCCTGCGACAGTTCATTGGCCTTGGTCAGGTCCTGCATCAGGGGCGCAATGAAGCTTTCCATGAAAAGCGCGGTCGAGTTGGCGGTGTTGCGAACAACCACCGCCTCGATCCGACCCGACACCCAAACTGCGACAACAATCGCAGCAATCAACATCACAAGCCCGCCGGCCGTGGCAAACCGCCAAGCAAGTGAAGCCTCAGCCCAGGATTTTCCCGTGCGTAACCGTTGACCTGAAAAGAGTTTCCACAAACGACCGTCGCCCTATGTGCTGCAATGCCCCGCCATGAAGGCACGAGACCGCCTCATCCAGCAACGGTTTGCATCGCCTTTTGCACAAAACCCACGATTTCGTGTGCGGGGCGCGCACCGGCAAGGCGGCCAACTTCGCGCCCGCGATGATACAAGATCAAGGCAGGGATCCCGCGAATGCCTGCCCGTTGCGAAACCGCCGGGTGATCCTCGGTGTTCAGTTTTGCCATTCGCACTTTCGGGGACAGGGTCGTGGCTGCCTTGGCAAACTCCGGTGCCATCATCCGACACGGCCCACACCACGGGGCCCAGTAATCCACCAGAATTGGCAAATCATCGTTTCGGGTGGCCTTGTCATGGCTGGTGGCGTCCAATTCCATCACCTTGGGCGCAACCAGAACCTCGCCACAGCTGCCGCATTTGGGCAGATCGCCAAGCCTTGCAACCGGCACCCTGTTTGCTTGTCCGCAGGTGGCGCAGGTCAATCTTACACTTTCTGTCATCGCAGCCTCACATTCCCATTTATGCATATATGGGGGTACCAAGACGCCGCGCAAGCCCTTGCCTAAAGCAGGTCTTCTTCCTCACCCGTCACGTCGATGCCCAGCGCCTCTAGCCCGGCTTCAAGGTTTTCCGAAAGATGCGGCATGCCCATCAGGTAATCCGAGGTTGGTGCGCGGGCTTCGGAATAGGCGGTGCGCAACGCTTCGGAATAATCCGACGCTTCAAACACGCCACGACCGACCCATGCAATCGCGGTCAGATGGGCCTTTTCATCTACATTCAGCCCATCAATAAAGGCATGCAATTCGGCGCGGGCGATCGGGCCTTCGCGGTGCTGAAAGATGATCTGGACAACTTTGGAAGCACTGATTTCAATCATGGGAAACCTCCTGACAACCATGATGGTCGTCCTCTTGGTCAGGTGACGCAAGCACCAATTGCATCAAAGCAGTCCTGGCCGCGCCACGATCCAGAAAACCACACCATAGGCGACGGACCCCGCCAACGTGGACATCACAACGGATCGCGAAAAGGCATAGCAACCCAAGACGCTGGCAATGCCGATGAACAAGGGCAGGTTCGGCCCGCCAAAACCCTGAACCATCGGCAAGATCGAGGCGACAAACAGCGTTGCAATCGCCGCAGGCCCAGTCGAGGCCAGGAACCGCGCCAGCCAGCCATCGCTTGGCATAGCGGACAGGTCAATCTTTGTGGGGCCAAAGCGAAAACCCCATGTCGCGAGGCCGACGCAAACTGCCATGATCAAAAGGCCAAGGTTCATCGGGCAACCTTGCGAAACAGGCCAACAAGCGCGCCTGAAACCATGCCTGCCAAGATCCCCCAGGTTGACGAGGCGATCAGGGTCATTGCCACCGTGCAGACCCCTGCCACCAAGATCACCGGAATTTGCGCGCCAGACAGGATCGACAACAGCAGCGCTAAGAACAAGGCAGGCAGCATAAAGCCAAGGCCCGCCTCCAATGCCGGATATCCGTTCAGCGCCCCTCCACCGGCCCATGCCCCCACCGCCGTGCCGATGATCCACGACAGATAGGCCGTAAGACCCAAGCCAAACATAAAGGCCTGTGAAAACCGCTGCCCCCGCGCCAAGGCCCCAAGCGCGGTGCCAAACACTTCATCCGTCAAGCCAAAGGCCCAAGCCCAAGCGTGGCCGGTATCAACATCCCGCCCTGCCCGTTCCAAAAGGGCCGGACCATAAAGAACATGGCGTATGTTCATCGCAATCAGGGTAAAGGCCGCCACCAATAGCGGCGCGCCCGATATAAGCAGGGCCAGCGCAAGAAACTGCGCCGCCCCCGCATAGATCACGACAGAAAGCATCACTGCCTCGGCCCCGGTCAGCCCGGCCCGCGTCGCCGCGACCCCAAAGGAAAAGGCAATCGGCAGATAGCCCAAGGAAATGGGAATGGCCCCAATAACCCCCGCCCCAAAACTGGGACGGGGGATGGGATGCGCCGTTGGAACTGCGGTCAATTGGGCTTACTCCGCAGCCTCGGCATAAGATTCAAGCGGCGGGCAGGTGCAGATCAGATTGCGGTCGCCATAGACGTTATCTACCCGGCCGATGGGCGGCCAGTATTTGTCGACACGGAACGACCCCGGCGGGAAACAAGCCGCCTCGCGGCTGTACTTCCGGTCCCATTCGGCGACCAGATCGTTGACCGTATGGGGGGCATGGCGCAGGGGGCTGTCCTCAGCCGAAATCTCGCCCGCCTCCACCGCGCGGATTTCTTCGCGGATGGCCAAAAGGGCGGTGATAAAGCGGTCGATCTCGGCCTTGGTCTCCGACTCAGTCGGTTCCACCATCAGTGTGCCTGCCACGGGCCAGCTCATCGTGGGCGCATGAAAGCCGTTGTCGATCAACCGCTTGGCGATGTCATCCACAGTGACCCCCACCTCGGCAAAGGGGCGGGTATCCAAAATGCACTCATGCGCGACCCGGCCCTTGTTGCCCATGAACAAGATCGGATAGCTGCCCGCCAGACGCGCCGCGATATAGTTGGCGTTCAGGATCGCCACGCGCGTGGCCTGCGTCAGCCCCTCGCCGCCCATCATCAGGCAATAGGCCCATGAGATCAGCAAGATCGAGGCCGATCCATAGGGGGCTGCCGACACCGGACCTTCATCCCCACCGGTTTGCGGGTGACCGGGAAGATAGGGGGCAAGATGCGCTTTGACCCCAATCGGCCCCATGCCGGGACCCCCACCGCCATGCGGGATGGCAAAGGTCTTGTGCAGGTTCAGGTGGCTCACGTCCGACCCGATCTCGCCCGGTTTCACCAGACCCACCAGCGCATTCATATTCGCGCCATCAAGGTAAACTTGGCCGCCGTGATCATGGGTGATGCGGCAAATCTCACGAACGGTCTCTTCAAACACGCCATGCGTGCTGGGGTAGGTGATCATGCAGGCGGCCAACTTGTCGCCCGCCTTTGCCGCCTTGTCGCGGAAATCGTCCACATCCACATCGCCATTGGGCGCAGATTTGACCACGACAACCTGCATCCCCGCCATCTGCGCCGAAGCCGGGTTGGTGCCATGCGCCGAGGTTGGGATGAGGCAGATCGTGCGGTGATGGTCGCCGCGTGCCCTGTGATAGGCCTGAATGGTCAGCAATCCCGCATATTCGCCCTGCGCACCGGAATTGGGCTGCATCGACATGGCGTCATAGCCGGTGATCTCGCACAGCTTTTGCGACAGATCGCCAATCGCCTCGGCATAGCCCTTGGCCTGATCGGTCGGGGCAAAGGGGTGCAGGCTGCCAAATTCCGGCCATGTGATCGGCATCATCTCGGCGGCGGCGTTCAGCTTCATCGTGCATGACCCCAGCGGGATCATGGCACGGTCCAGCGCCAGATCACGGTCCGACAAGCGGCGCATATAGCGCATCATCTCGGACTCTGCCCTGTTCATGTGAAAGACCGGATGTGTCAGATAGGTCGTGGTGCGAACCATGGCTTCGGGAAAGCCGATTTGAGCGCGGTGCGGCGGCACGCCGTCGATTCCAAAGGCCCGCAAAACGCGCACAAGGGTGCGCTCGTCGGTCGTCTCATCAAGGCTGATGCCCACGCGGTCCGTGCCGATCTTGCGAAAGTTCAGCCCCTCATGCCGCGCCGCCGCCAAAATGCCCGCCTGCCCCACACCGACTTCGACCGTAATGGTATCAAAGAACGCCTTGGGGCTGACCTTGGCCCCCGCCGCTTTCAGCGCACGGGCAAGGCGGTTGGTCAGGAAATGCACCCGCTCGGCAATGGCGCGCAGGCCAAGGGGGCCGTGGAACACCGCATACATGCTGGCCATGACCGCAAGCAACGCCTGCGCCGTGCAGACATTCGACGTGGCTTTTTCCCGGCGGATATGTTGCTCGCGCGTTTGCAAGGACAGCCGGTAGGCCTGATTGCCACGACTGTCGATCGACACGCCGACAATACGCCCCGGCATGGCCCGTTTCAGATCATCGCGGCACGACATAAAGGCCGCATGCGGCCCCCCATATCCCATTGGCACCCCAAACCGCTGGCTGGACCCTACGGCAATATCGGCCCCCATGGCCCCCGGTTCCTTGAGGATGCACAGCGCCAAAAGGTCGGTCACGACAATGGCGATTGCTTTGGCGACATGCAGCTTTTCAATCTCGGCCGTATAGTCGGTGACATGGCCAAAGGTGCCGGGATATTGGAAAATCCCGCCGAACACCTGATCCGCCTGCATCTTGGCCGGATCATCCACGATCACCTCGATCCCAAGGGGCAGCGCGCGGGTGCGGATGACGCCGATGGTTTGCGGATGGCAGTTGCGATCCACGAAAAAGCCGCGCGCCTTGGATTTTGCACTGCGCTCGGCCATCGTCATCGCTTCGGCAGCCGCAGTCGCCTCATCAAGCAGCGAGGCATTGGCAACGGGCAGCCCCGTCAGATCGGCAACCATCGTCTGATAATTGAGCAATGCCTCAAGCCGCCCTTGGGCAATCTCGGGCTGATAAGGGGTGTAGGCGGTATACCATGCCGGGTTTTCCAGAATGTTGCGCTGAATGGCAGGCGGCGTCACAGTGCCGTAATAGCCCTGACCGATCAGGCTGGTCATCACGGTGTTGCGGCTGGCAACATCGCGCATCCGGTCCAGCAATTCATGCTCGGCCAAGGGTGCCCAAGCCAAAGGCGTGCTTTGACGGATCGACTTTGGCACGGTCTGATCGATCAACTCATCCAACGAGGTGACCCCCACAACCCCAAGCATTTCCACCATCTCTGCCGGAGACGGACCAATGTGGCGACGGTTGGCGAAATCATAGGGATTATAGGCAACTGGCGTATAGGACATGACTTACCTTCAGGTTGCAAAAAGACCCTGACGGGCACGGCACGTGCCCGCCAAATTCCTTCAAAGGAATTTGCAAAAATCTTGGAAGATTTTTGCCTCAGCCGATGAAATCGGCGTATTCGTCTTCGTCCATATAGTCGTCAAGGGCGCCCAGATCGTCGATCGCCATCTTGAAAAACCACCCGGCCCCGGTCGGGTCTTCATTCACGAGGGCCGGATTATCGACCAGCTTGGCGTTGACCTGAACGATCTCGCCATCCAGAGGTGCCAGAATATCCGAGGCTGCCTTGACGCTTTCGATCACGACGATCTCATCCCCGGTCGACACCATGGTTTCAATTTCTGGCAGTTCCACAAAAACCACATCCCCCAATTGGGTCGCTGCGTGTTCGGTGATGCCGATGACGACAAGATCGCCTTCAACCCTCAGCCATTCATGTTCTTTGGTATACTTCATCGTCAGCCTCAGCGTTTGTAAGAGGTGGGGTGGAAAGGAAGATCGCAGACCGTGACCGGCAGGTGTTTGCCGCGCACATCCCCCATCAGGGCTGTGCCGTTATCTGCAAGTTTTGCGTCAATATATCCCATGGCGATCGGTGCCTCAACAGAGGGGCCAAAGCCCCCCGAGGTGACAGTGCCCGCAGGCGCGCCATCAGGGGAGAAAAGTGCCGTGCCCTCACGCATCGGGGCGCGGCCATCAGGGCGCAGGCCAACGCGACGGCGGGCAGGCCCATCGGCGAGTTCGCGCAAGATGCGCGCCACACCCGGAAAGCCCCCCATACGTGCGCCGCCCGCGCGGCGGGTCTTTTGAATGGCCCAAGTCAGGCCCGCCTCGACCGGGCTCGTGCCTTCATCAATGTCATGACCGTAAAGGCACAGGCCCGCTTCCAGTCGCAGGCTGTCGCGTGCGCCAAGGCCAATCGGGGCAACCTCAGCCATCGCCAGCAGCGCCTCGGCCAAGCCATGTGCCCCGCCATCGGGCACCGAGATTTCGAACCCATCTTCGCCAGTGTAGCCGGACCGTGAAATCCAAAGCGCCCCAAAGACGCTGTCGACAACCGCAACATCCATAAAGCGCATCGCCATCACCTGCGGCACCAGACTCGCAAGCGCCGCTTCCGCTTGCGGCCCTTGCAAGGCCAAAAGCGCACGGTCCGTCACAGGCAGAACTTCGGCCACGGCGGCCAGATGTGCCTGCATATGGGCGATATCGGCGGCCTTGCAGGCCGCATTCACCACCACAAACAGATGGTCCCCCCGGTTGGCAAACATCAGATCATCCAAGATGCCGCCCTGCTCATTGGTGAACAGGCCATAGCGTTGCCGACCCTCTGCAAGGCCTGCCACATCAACGGGCATCATCGCCTCAAACCCCGCGCAAAGCGTGGCCATATCGGTCTTGGGGCGCAAGATCACTTGCCCCATGTGACTGACATCAAACAGGCCCGCCGCCGCGCGTGTGTGGAGATGTTCTTTCATCACGCCAGCAGGATATTGCACCGGCATCTCATAGCCCGCAAAGGGCACCATCTTTCCACCAAGGGAAACATGCAGGTCGTGCAGACCAAGTCGCAACAGGTCGGTCAAGCCGCCTCTCCTTATTGCGCCGGGAAGGGCCCCGGCATCATCCGGACAGGCCAATCCCTGTCCTTCGATGCCCCCTCTGTCCTTGCCCTGTATCAGGGCGCCTGAGATCGTTATCCCTTCGGCGGGCCAGTGATGGCCACTCTCCAGAGTCCAAAGTCAAGAACGGTCCCTTGCGCCTGAGAGTTTACCGGGGCGGTTGCTCCTTCGGCACCGGCGCGCCCAAAAAGCACCCCGGATTCTCCCGAACCTGACACCAAATCTGTAGCCCGCCGGGACAATCCGTGACAAGGGGGAATCGTATGCGACGGTATATCGGCACGCTTGGTCCCCGGCCCGTTGGGCCTAGCGATTGGACCGCGCAGCAGCCCGTTCAACACCGGCCATGACCCGCAGCGCCAGCCAAACGGCAAGCAGACCGAACACGACCCCACCGACCGCCTGCCCGATCAGCACACCCTCGGCCCCCCAGATCCCGCCCAGCCACAGGGCAAAGGGAACCGTGCCAAGGGTGTGGCGCCCCCAATTCACAAGTGTTGACTGAAACGGCTTGCCCAAATTGTTGCATGCCGCGTTTGAGACAAAGATCAAGCCATTGAAAAAGAACAAAAGACAAATGGGGCCGCAGAACAGGAACACCAGATCGCGGGTCATCCCTTCAGCCCGGAAAAGATCTGCCAGCGGCTCCCGCGCAAACCATAAAACCACTGTCGCCGTGACGATGACGATGCCCATGAACAGGCAGGCGTCCCAAAAGGTGCGGCGCACCCGGTCCATCCGGCCGGCCCCGGCGTTTTGCCCGATGATGGGGCCAACGGCACCGGAAAGCGCAAAGATCACCCCAAGGGCGACGGGGGTCAGACGGCCCGTGATGGCCATACCGGCCACCGCAGCCTCGCCATAGGGCGCAATCAGGCGCGTCACAAAGGCCTGCCCGATGGGCGTTGCAAGCTGGGTCAGAACGGCGGGGGCCGCGATGGCCGCCATGGCGCGGGCATCCTCCCGCAGACCGCCCCATGTCACGGGAACAAAGCCACCATGATCGCGCAAGATCGGCAGTATCGCCATCGCAGCTATGACCAATCGCGACAGCACGCCAGCAAGGGCGGCCCCGGTCAACCCAAGGTCAGCCCCGAAAATAAGAAGTGGATCGGCTATCGCCAAGGCAACCGCCCCCCAGACGGTGACCATCATCGCCCGGCGCGCATCGCCATGGGCCCGCAAGATCGCCGCCCCGATCATCCCCAGCATCAAGAACGGCTGGCCCAAAAGAACAATGCGCAGAAAGTGAACGCAGGCCTCGGCCGTGGCCCCTTCGGCCCCCAGCAGCCCAACGATCGGCCCCAACAGCAGCCAGACCAGCAAGGTGAACCCAAGACCCACCGCCATGCCCGCAACCATGCCATGCGTGGCCTGACGGCGCGCAAGACCTGCATCGCCCCGGCCAAGAGCCCGCGCGACGAGTGCAGAAACGGCAATCGATATGCCGATCCCGAAAGAGGTGGTGAAGAACAACACCGCGCCCGCATAGCCAACCGCTGCCGTCAGGACGGGATCTTCAAGCCATGAAATGTAAAGGATATTGATCAGATCGACGATAAAGATCGCCATCAGCCCGACAGACGAGGTCAGCGCCATGACCGCAACATGGCGAAACAGATTTCCCTCGACGAATTTTGCCTTGCCAGAGGCGATCTTGGATGGACTGCCGGCTGTCATCAGAAATTCCCCCGGCAATCACCCCGTGATGCCAATCCCGTAAGGCGCAGAAAGCCGATCAGGCGTTTACAGCTTTGGCACGCCCGGCAGCATCGGCATGACATCGGCCATCTCTGGCCCCGCATCCAGACCTGTCAGCGCGCGACGCAGGGGGCGGAACAAATCCTTGCCCTTGCGTCCCGTGGCGGCCTTCACCGCAGTGGTCCACTCCGACCACGTGGACTTCGTCCATGGCTGGGCAGGCAAAAGGGCGAAAGCCTCGGCCACAAAGGCGCGGTCAGCCTCTTCAACCACAGGCGTTGCGCCATCGCGGAACAGGGTCCACCAGCCCTCAAGATCGGCCATAACCGTGATGTTGCCCTTGGCCACATCCCAAAATGCCTCTGCCTGATCTGCGGGCACGCCAAGCGCGGCAATAGGGGCAGCCACGTCGGCAAAAGACCGTCCCTGCACATAGGCGCGGGTCAGGGGGAACAGATCTTCGGCGTCAAACTTTGTTGGGGCCGCACCAAAGGTGCCGATATCAAAGCCCTCGATCAACTCTTCCATCGAGCCAATCAATTCCACCGGCCTAGAGGAGCCAAGCCGCGACATCAGGCTCAGCAGTGCCGCAGGTTCCACCCCACGGGCGCGCAGATCGCGCAGCGACAGCGTGCCAAGGCGCTTTGACAATTCCTCGCCCTTTGCCCCGGTCAACAGCGAATGGTGGGCAAAGCTGGGCGGCGTGCCGCCCATGGCCTGCATGATCTGGATCTGGGTGGCAGTATTGGTCACGTGATCCGCCCCGCGCACGATAAAGCTGACGCCCATGTCAATGTCATCAACGCTGGAGGCAAATGTATACAGCACCTGACCATCCGCGCGGATCAGCACCGGGTCCGAGACCGAGGCCGCATCAATCGAAATGGCCCCCAAGATGCCGTCGGTCCATTCGATGCGCTCTTGATCCAGCAAGAATCGCCAATACCCATCACGGCCTTCGGCGCGCAATTTTTCTTTCTCGTCGGACGACAGTTTCAGCCCCGCACGGTCATAGACCGGGGGCTTGCCCATGTTCAGTTGCTTCTTGCGCTTCAGATCCAACTCGGTCGGCGACTCGAACACCTCATAGAACCGGCCCCGCCCTTTCAGGTCCTCAGCCGCCTCGCGATAGCGGTCCATCCGCAGCGACTGCCGCTCGACCCGGTCCCAATCCAGGCCCAGCCATTCCAGATCGCGCATGATGGCATCGGAGTATTCTTGCTTTGAGCGCTCCTGATCCGTGTCATCCAGACGCAAGATGAACTGCCCCCCTGACTTGCGGGCAATCAAATAGTTCATCAATGCCGTGCGCAGGTTGCCGACATGGATATAGCCGGTGGGCGACGGGGCGAAACGGGTGATGGTTTTTGCGGACATGGGACAGGCTCCTTGACCGCTCTTCCCTGTCACATGGCCTGCGAATTGTCCAGTTTGCCAAGATCAGATCGGTTCGATCTTCCGATCCCTGACCAGATCATCAAGGCTGGCAGGGATCAGGTTGCCAAAAACACCCGGAAGGAAGGGCGGGCTGAGCGCTTGAGAAAATGGCCATTGGTCAGGCAAGGACGGGCCAGAAATCGCTTTGGCGCGTTTTGACGGAAAGTAGGCGTCCAACTTACTTGGGGAAAGCCCTGCGCCCGATCTCCATCACTGGACTAGAAACCGCGGATAGTGGGACGCGGCATTTCTGCTGTGGCGCTCTGGCTTCATGCCGAGCGATCAAGCCCGCAAGGGATTGCCGTTCGATCTGACATCGCCTCAGCCGAACAAATTCCGCCTGCGTCCGCCCAAGGACTGTAAGTGGCCAGCCTGCCAACCCGGCCTTTGCGTTCGCGCGGGGGCGACCCTATAGTCATAGCATGACCCAGATCCCCTCCACCGCAATCGCACCAGACCTTTCGCTGATCGAGCAGATGGCGCATGAGGCGGTCGTATCGTTGCCCTTGCCCTATCGCGCGGCGGCAAGCCAGATCGTATTGCGGATCGAGGATTTCGCGCCACAAGACATGCTTGAAGCGATGGGCATGCAAGATCCCTTTGCCTTGACGGGGCTTTATGAGGGGGTCCCGCTGACCGATAAATCCGTTATGGACCCGTCCTTTCATCCCGATGTGATCTGGCTGTTTCGCCGCCCAATATTAGATGAATGGGCTGAACGCGGCACGGTGTCCCTGCAGGAATTGGTGACCCATGTCTTGGTGCATGAACTGGCGCATCATTTTGGCTGGAGCGATGAGGACATCGCCAGAATTGACCCGTGGTGGGAATAGCCGCACAGCATTTGTGCATTGTTGCACGTCGATGACGAGTCTGTGAGTGGCCTCGCAAACCGAAACCCCTATCCTTTCGGATGTGAACCCAATCGGAGGACGACCATGAAACCCGCGACGATGACCCGCCGCTCTGCCCTGTTTGCAGCGGCCGCCCTGCCCCTTGCCCCAGCCCTGATGCCACGCGCCGCTTTCGCGGCCGTCGAAATGCAGGGATCCGCAAGCCCCGTCTTCAACCGCTTCAAGTTGGGCGGGTTTGAGGTGACAACCCTGCTGGCAGGAACGCGCCCTGTCGAAAAGCCCAATGAAATCTTTGGCCTGAACGCCACGCCAGAGGAATTCAACGCCGCCGCAGACGCGGCATTCATCCCAACCGATGTTGCGCAATTCTTCTTTACCCCGACGCTGGTCAATACCGGGACTGAACTTGTGTTGTTTGACACGGGCCTGAGTGCGGCAGGCACCGGGGTGGCCCTGACAGCGGCGGGTATCAGCCCGGATCAGGTTGATGTCGTTGTCTTGACCCATATGCACGGCGACCACATCGGCGGCATGATGACCGAAGGCGGCACCCCGACCTTTGCCAATGCCCGCTATGTGACGGGCGCTGTCGAGCATAACCATTGGTCTGCGGCGGGCAACGAAGGCTTCGACAAAAGCGTAAAGCCTGTGAATGACAAGCTTACCTTCCTTGACGATGGTGGCAGCGTCGCCTCAGGCATCACGGCGAAAATGGCTGCGGGCCACACGCCGGGCCACATGGTCTATATGCTGGAAAGTGACGGCAAGATGCTGGCGATCACGGCAGACACGGCCAACCACTATGTCTGGTCACTGGCCTATCCCGAATGGGAAGTGCGCTTTGACATGGACAAGGCCGCCGCCGCCGCAAGCCGCAAATCCGTTTTTGGCATGTTGGCCGCCGACCGTGTGCCTTTCATCGGGTATCACATGCCCTTCCCCGGCATGGGGTTTGTCGAGGCAAAGGACAGCGGCTTCCGCTATGTGCCAGCCAGCTATCAGATGATGCTGAACGGCTGACCGTCTTTCACATCACCAACACAGGGGCCGTCCCATTCAGGGGCGGCCCTTTTCATTCAGGCAAAGCCAATGGGTGCTTTCCCAAAGTCCATGTTTGCGCCACCATGTGCGGCGACGAAAGGACCGCCCATGCAAGCCCCCATCCTGACCCTGACCCTGAACCCCGCCCTTGATATGGCCTCTGACGTGCCCGAAATCATCGCGGGTCAGAAACTGCGCTGCTCGGAACCCCATCTTGACCCGGGCGGTGGCGGTCTGAACGTCAGTCGGGCGATAAAGGCACTGGGCGGCGAAAGTGTGGCCCTTGTCGCCTTGGGTGGGCTGACCGGGGACCGTCTGGCAGGGTTGATCCGGGCAGAAGGGATCACCTTCATGTCGATCCTTGCCCCCGGTGAGACTCGCCAAAGCCTGACCGTGACAGAACAATCCAGTGGCAAACAATATCGCTTCATGCTGCCCGGACCCCAATGGGGCGAGGCAGAGCGGGCGCGGGTGTTCACCCTTTTGGCAGCCACCGTCCGGCCCGGCGGTTTCAGCGTGATTTCCGGCAGCCAGCCACCGGGCGTGCCTGCCGATTTCCCCGCCCAGCTTGCCGCGAATATGGTGGGCAGTCGCGTGGTGCTTGACACCTCGGGCCCGGCGCTGCTTGCGGCCGTCAACTCCCCCATTCCGGATCTTGAAGTGCTGCGGATGGATGGGGAAGAGGGCGAAGAACTGGCAGGGCGCAAGCTGGAAAGCCGGATCGATACCGCAGATTTCGCCAGCGATCTGGTGGCGCGGGGTGTGGCAAAACGGGTGATCGTGGCACGCGGTGCAGACGGCAACGTGATGGCCGAGGTTGGGCTGCGCCTGTTTGCACCCGCACCGAAGGTAAAGGTAAAATCCACCGTCGGGGCGGGCGACAGCTTTGTAGCGGCGCTTGTTCTGGCGCTTGCACGCGGGGAAGACGCGTCTGCAGCGATGACAAAGGCCGCCGCCGCCGCCGCAGCGGCCGTGATGACCGACGCCACCCAACTGTGCCGCGCGGAGGATGTGGAACGTCTGATTGAGCAGGCCACAGCCATCGAACTGTGATCCCCATAAAGGCTTAGAAAAACGGGCGTTATGCTTTGGCCACACTTTCAACGGCGCAATCTGGCCGGCATTTCGGTCAGGCAGACTACCGAAGGGGATATCGACAAGACCCAGCTTTCGGTGTGACAGTGGATTTACGCGTAAAGACGCTGACAAACTCGGGCGGCAGACGAGAATGAGGATAAGACCCCTTTTGCGGGAACAGATCGCGGCGCTATTCTCAACGCTGCGCATGGCTGCCGATGACGGCAGCGGCAGCTTTGGCGCCCCATGCAAGGCTGTTCCGAAAGCATCACCTGCCCTTGCATATACAGACAACCGCCAACACCTTCGACTTGGGCATGCATTCCATGCCGCTCCGACGGCGCGCGCAACAACAACCCTCACCCGAATGGACATCTGATATGCCCGAACTTGCCGCACCCGATTGGATCAATGGCGCGCCTGAGGACCTGCGGCGTTGGCGAAACGCCTGCCCCGAAGTCATCAACCCGACCCTGCCACAGGATGTTGGGATCTCTGTGCTTGAACCCATGGGTGGGTGTCCGGGGGGCCTTGTCTTCACGCCAGAGGGGATTTCGGGGCTGCCCATTGTCTATTTTCATGGCGGCGGCTTCATCGTCGGATCACCCGAAACGCACCGGGTTGTGGCGGCATGGATCGCCCATCTGACCCATGCTCAGGTGATCTCGGTTCGCTACCGTCTGGCACCGGAACACCAGATGCCCGCGCAGGCCGACGATGCTGTTGCGGCCGTGAAACGTCAGCTTGCGCTGCACCCGCGCCTTAGACTGATGGGCGACAGCGCGGGGGCGATGGTTGCGCTTTGGGCCTGTGCCGGGCTGTCCACACAGGATCGCGACGCCATAGAGGACGCGGTTTTGTTCAATCCCGGTGGGCTTTCACGTCCCGATCGCGCCACATCCGATGCGGATGTGGCCATTGGTCTGGGCCCAAAATCCCTCGCTTCCTACAAGCGCAGGCTTGACCCAAGGGACATCATCGCGGGCTCGGCGCTTTATGATCCATTGGCCCCCGGTTTCGCGATGCCGCGCCTGACCACCATCATGGGCGCGGGGGACGACCCGATTTTGGACTCGTCCTATGCTTTGGCAACCCTTCCGGGGACAAAGCTCATTGTCGCCGACGGACAATCCCACGGGTTTTTATCCGCATTGCCTGATGAAACTGCGATGGCATGGCTGAAAAGGGCGCTTGCCCTTGCGGAATGACCAGTCCGCTTGCGACATGAAAGTTGTCCCGTGTGAACGCTGGGGGCGCGCTGACAGAGTGATTTTGACGCCCCCTGCCGCTCAATACACAGGCTCTTTTGCGAAGCCTTTTCCCAAAATTGGTCCCGTTGGAAGGTTGGTCGGAGAGCCGCCAGTCGGTTCAAACGTGATCTCGTAAAGCTGCTCTGCGCGCGGGGGCGGCAAACCTGTGGCCGTAAGGGTGCGCGACCGTGCCGCCGCCAAAAGGCCAAGCGACACTGGCGGGCCGTTTTCATCAGGTTTTGTCCAGACTTGCATGACGCTGTTCGCTGGGACGCGGGTATTTTCCAGCAAAGTGATCAAAGTCTGGTTGTTTTCGGCCCCTTCAACAACGGCAATTGGCTGCCCTTTGCTATCGAGCAACACCGCGATAACCGTCGGCTCTGGTGCCATCGCAAGCGAAAATCCAAGAGCTACGGCCAGCACTGCCGCTGCAATCGCGCTGCCAAAAGCAGCCGCCCGCCACCGACCTTGCGTATTGCGCGGGGTAAGGGGGATGATTTCTGCCGAAGTGTCTGCCTCGACCTGACGCTCTTGCTCGGAGTCAAGAGATGCCTCAATCCTTGTCCAAAGATCGGAGGGGAGGGGCAGATTGTCGGCAGTGTAATCCAGCGCAACATAGCGGCGGCGCGCCCTCTCCAATTGTGAAGCCACATCTGGATCGGCGGCACAAAGGGCTTCTATCTCAGCCACTTCTGCCTCACTGGCCAGTCCCACGACCACTTCGTCAATCCGCTCGTGAAGGCTGCGGTCTGTCATGCCAGGCACTCCCTCAGCATCAGCAGACCGCGCCGGACCCATGCTTTGACCGAACCAAGGGGCGCCCCCATCCGCCCGGCGATTTCGCCATGGCTATAGCCAAGAATATAGGATGACAGGATGGCCATGCGCTTGTTCGGGTCCAACGTTTCAAGGCAGATGCGCAGATCATTCGTACGCTCCAGCCGATTGTAAGCAACTTCAAGTATTGCCTCATCCGAAGCTTTCTCGGCCTTATCCTCGTCCAGCGCGATCTCGCGATCCCCATTGCGCAAAAGTGTCAGACATCTGTTTCGCAGAATTGTGTAAATCCAAGCCTTTGCTTGGCCTTGGCGTGCATCGAACTGAGAGCACTTTCGCCATAAGAGAACAAAGCAATCCTGCACCGCATCCTCGGCCAAATCTGCGCGGCGCAGCATGCGTCGCGCAACGCCAAGCATTCGGCCACCCTCGGCCTCCATGATCTGTTTCAGGGCAGACCGATCTCCGGCCGCGCAAGATTGGATCAATGCCGCAAGGTCAGTCATGGGTCGTTCTTTGCACGATGCCCTCGTTCGCTTTTCGTCCACCTTGTCTGATGGCCCCGAAGCAGAGTTAAAGAGCGTGGTCCGACACGTCAAACTGTCATTGGAAGTCTGACTCAGTTGTGTCGCGTTTGCACATGCCATTGTAGCCCCCGGCACGGGAACCCGCTTGGCAGGTCGGAGCAAGGTAAACCTGCCCCGACCACCGTTTTTTGGCCTTACATCGCCGTCATGAATGTGATGTCACGCAAGGCCGCACCATTGGTGCCCATCAACTCCCAGCTCATATCCACTTTGCCAGTTTCCAACGAAACCGTGTGAAGCATGCCACCCGAAACAAGCCACGCCGTGTTCACGCCCTCTGCATCGGTTGCAATGTCAAAGGCGTAGCCGTCTGAGCCATCGATGCCGAGTTTGCCCACGGCGGCAAGTGTTCCATCATTGGGCGAGGTTTGCTTGATCAAGGCCCCTATGGTGGCATCAATGTCAAACATCGCGGTCGACTCCGGCTTGCCATAGGAGTTGATGTAGGCTGCGGCGACAATTGCAGGGACCTCGCCTGCGTGCATATCTGTCGTTTCATAGGCGAGGCTGCCATCCACTGTAACGGCACCGCTTTCGATATCCACCCGGTGGTTGGTTGTCCCGGACATGAAGCGCAGTTTATTGGCCTGCGGGTTGAAATCCACAATCACAGATCCGCCATCCGTAAGGGGAAGTTCCTTGTCCATTTTGGAGATCACCGTCGCCATTCCGGTCTGCGGGTCAATCTCCACAATCTCGAACGTGTCGGTCACCCCAATCAACTGCCCTGTGGCTGGCCGCAGATCAATCCCCAGAAGTTTGCCAACACCTGCAACCTCCATCGACGCACTCACCATCGCGGTCTTTACGTCAATCTGATGAATCATCTTGTCACCCGACAAAGCAATGGCCATCAGGCCGGAATGGCCATCGGCGGCTGCCAAGGTGGTGCTTGCCAGAAGTGCGGTTGCGGCGACGGTAAAGGTCAGCTTGGTCATATTCATGTCCTCGGAGTTAAGAGCCACAGCCGATCTGCAGCCCGAATACCCCTAAGACTCCGCGACGCTGCCATTTGGATGCAGGCGGGCGAAAAAAATTCTTATGGCCAGGCTTTTTCTTCAGAACTTACGCGCCCGGCAGATCAGTGACATACAGCCCTGCCCTGCCAAAAGACCATTGGCAGCCCGTTGGGAACCAGACTTGGCGCATCCATAGCCGATATTTTCCGCCACCCGTGCAACATGACGGAAATCTTGGCAGACAGCTTTTTGACCTTCGTTCAACAAGCCCAAGTTATGTCAGATCAGCACAGACCTAACAAAGACTTAGCTATCGTCGCGAAACCGATTGGCGATGGGATAGCGGCGATCAAGCCAAAACGCCTTTTGCGTCAGCCTTGTGCCGGGGGCGGATTGAAAGCGTTTGTATTCGGCCAAATACAACAGATGCTCCACCCGCTTGACCGTGGCCCGATCAAAGCCCTCGGCCACCAGTTCAGCCACCGAAAGGTCGCGCTCGACCAAACCTTCCAAAATGGCATCCAGCACCTCATAAGGGGGCAGGCTGTCTTGGTCGGTCTGGTTGGCACGCAATTCGGCAGAGGGTGGTTTGGTGATGATCCGCTGCGGGATGACCTCACCCGTAGGGCCCTTCATCCAATCGCGGTGATGCTCATTTCGCCATGTGGCGGTTAGGAACATGCGCGTCTTGTACATATCCTTGACCGGGTTATAGCCGCCATTCATGTCGCCATAGATGGTGCAATAGCCGACGGCCATTTCTGACTTGTTTCCCGTGGTCAGCAGCATTTCGCCAAATTTGTTCGACAGCGCCATCAGCAAAACGCCACGCAGGCGGGACTGGATGTTTTCCTCGGTCGTATCCTCGGCCAGCCCCTCAAACAGTGGGGCCAAAGTCTCGGCCACAGCATTTTGCGCGGCAGTGATCGGCAAGGTATCCAGACGACAGCCAAGCGCGTGCGCACAGGCGGCGGCATCTTCCAGTGAATGGGCGCTGGTGAATTCGCTCGGCAGCATCACGCAGCGCACGTTTTCAGGCCCGATGGCATCGGCGGCGATGGCCGCAACGATCGCAGAATCGATCCCGCCCGAAAGGCCAAGTACGGCCTTTTTGAACCCGCATTTCGCCATGTAATCGGCAAGCGACAAGACACAGGCCCGATAGTCCGCCTCACCAATCGGGGGGATATGTGCAATCTCGCCCTGATCGGCCACCCAGCCCTCGGCCCCGCGCCGAAAGGTGACATGAGTGATGTTTTCCTCAAACTGCGGCATCTGTACGGCCAGTTGTCCACCGGGGTTCAGCACCATGCTGGAGCCGTCAAACACCTGATCGTCCTGCCCGCCCACCATGTTCAGATAGACCAGCGGCAGCCCCGTCTCGATCACGCGGGCCACCATCAGATTAAGCCGCAGATTGGGCTTGCCCCGATGATAGGGGGAGCCATTGGGCACCAACAAAATCTCGGCCCCGGTTTCCATCAGGGTTTCGGCCACGTCCGGGTGCCAGGCATCCTCGCAGATCGGGGTGCCGATGCGCAGCGGACCGACCATATAGGGGCCATGAACATCCGCCGAGGTGAAGATGCGCTTTTCGTCAAAAACCGCCTCGTTGGGCAGGTGATATTTCAGCACTGTCGCGGTAATCCGCCCGCCCTGACAGATGTAGTAAGCATTGTAGAGCCTGCCATCGACCAGTGCCGGCCCCCCGATTCCCAGTGCGGGCCCCGGTGTGCACTCCTTGGCCAGCGCCTCAATCGCCGCAATCGCCGCGGTGTGAAACGCGGGCTTCAGGATCAGATCCTGCGTTTGATAGCCTGTGATGAACATCTCGGTCAGCGCCACCATATCGCTGCCCGCCGCCTTGGCCTCTTCCCATGCGCGGCGCGCCTTTGCGGCATTTGCGGCCAAAGCCCCCACCGAAGGGTTCAACTGGGCAAGCGAAAGGCGAAAAGTCTCAGCCATGACGGCACCTTCTTTTTTCGGTCGCCCTCGTTCTAGCAGGTTGTCGCGCAAGGGAAAGACGCTGCATCGGTCCTTGGTTGCAAAGCTTGTCAGGCGCGAAGCCTGCGGCTAGGCTTTGACCAAGATGCGGACACGATCAGCGGATCGTGGCCAATGGACAAACTGTGGGGATGACAATGCGACAGCGCACAAGACTTCTGGCCGGGGCGATGATGGCAGGCCTATGCCTGCCGGGATCGGTTTGGGCGCAGGATGGCGAGGTCATCACAAAGCAATATGACGATGGCTCGTTCTACGAGGGCACCTTCAAGGATGGTCGTCAGGATGGGACGGGCACCTATACCTTGCCAAACGGCTATTCCTATAGCGGTGACTGGGTCGCGGGGGAAATTCGCGGCACAGGCATTTCGCGCTATCCCAACGGCTCTGTCTATGAGGGGCAGTTTGCGGCGGGCAAGCCCGAGGGCACCGGAAAGATCACCTATTCCAATGGCGGCAGCTATGAGGGGGATTGGACCGAGGGCAAGATGACCGGTCAAGGCGTGGCGCGCTATCCTGACGGGTCGGTCTACACGGGCGCTTTTGTGGATGGAAAACACCATGGTCAGGGCGTGTTGGAAGGGGCTGGTGGCTTTCGCTATGAGGGGGCGTGGGTAGACGGCGTAAAGGAAGGCAAGGGAAAGATCACCTATGCCGATGGCACCGTCTATGACGGAATGCTGCAAGCGGGCATGCGCGCGGGCGAAGGCACGCTGACCCTGCCAGATGGCCTGACCTATGTCGGGCAATGGGTGGGCGGCCAGATCAACGGCACGGGGCGGCTGACGCAACCCAATGGCGATGTGTATGAGGGTGCCTTCGTGGATGGCCAAAAGCAGGGCCAAGGGCGGCTGACCTATGCGATAGGTCATGTCTACGAAGGCGGGTTCGAGGGCGATCGGCGCAGTGGCAAGGGCGTCTTCACCGGCACGGATGGCGCGATTTTTGATGGCGACTGGGTCGCTGGGCGCCTGCAAGGCACGGGTCGGATCACCTTTCCAGATGGGTCTGTCTATGAGGGCGAGGTCTCGGATGATCAGCCCGCAGGCACGGGCAAGATCACCTATGCCGATGGCGCAACCTATGAAGGCACTTGGGTCGCGGGCGTGATCAATGGCGAGGGGACCGCGACCTATGTGGGCGGGGCCGTTTACACCGGAACCTTCGTGGAGGCAAAACCTCGCGGCAAGGGCAGTCTATCCCTGCCCGATGGCTATCGTTATGAGGGCGATTGGATCGACGGTCAGCGGCAGGGCAAAGGCACAGCCACCTATGCCGATGGCACCGTCTACACGGGCGATTTCGTCAACGGCATTCGCGAAGGCATGGGCGAGATCACCATGCCCGACGGCTTTCGCTATAACGGTGAGTGGACGGCGGGCGAGATCAACGGCACCGGTATGGCCACCTATCCCAGCGGCGACAGCTATGAGGGCAGTTTCGTCAAGGGGCGTCGAGAGGGCATGGGCAAGCTGACCTATGCCAGCGGGCAGATTGCCGAAGGCATTTGGCAGGCAGGCATCCTGACCGCCCCCGCACCCAAAAGCGACAGCAGCGGTGCGGCACCCTCCGATGCGGCCCCGCCAAGCGATCCGCAGAACTGATCCGAACCGTCATGTGCCAAAAGGCACGAGGTTGATCCGTGGCAACGCCGCCGCGCGGGGGCTCAATGCCCCCCAAGGCGGCTCTACCGGCGCGGGGCGTGTTCAGACCCTTTCACCTTGGTCTAGACGCGCAAGAAATCCCGCAGCCTCGGTCAAGGTTGTGGCCCGCCTGTCTGCATCCATCTTGTCCCAGGTGCGATACATCTGCGCCATGCGCGGATTGCCTTCAAACCGATCCCTGTGGCGGATCAGAAAATCCCAATACAGCAAGTTGAAGGGGCAGGCCTGCGGGCCCGTCTTTTCTTTCACACGGTAGCGGCAGTCCCCGCAATAATCCGACATCCTGTCGATATAGGCGCCAGAGGCCGCATAGGGTTTTGACCCCACCACACCGCCATCGGCAAATTGGCTCATGCCAATGGTATTTGGCGCCTCCACCCATTCAAGGGCGTCAATATAGACCGACAGATACCAATCGTGCACCTGCGCCGGATCAATGCCGGCCAAAAGCGCAAAGTTGCCAGTCACCATCAAGCGTTGAATATGGTGGGCATAGGCCAGATCACGCGTTTGCCCCACGGCATGTGACAGGCAGGCCATGTCGGTCTTCGCCCCCCAATACAGCGGGGGCAGGCTGCGGGTCGCGCCAAGGACGTTGCGCGATGTATAGTCCGGGCCTTCCAACGCATGGATCCCCCGCACAAATTCCCGCCAGCCAAGAATTTGCCGGATAAACCCCTCCACCGCGTTCAGGGGCGCGCGGCCAGAACGCCATTCCGCCTCAGCCCGGGCGCAAACCTCTGCCGGGGTCAGCAAGCCGATGTTGAGATAGGGCGAGAGCAGCGAATGACTTAGCGTTGGGTCCGCTTGCAGCATCGCATCTTGCTCATCCCCAAAGCTTGGCAAGGAATGGGTGATGAAATGCGCAAGGGCAGCCAAGGCCTCATCCCGTGTCGTGGCCCAGACAAACGGCGTGATCTGTCCGAAATGGTCCCCAAACCGCGCGTCCACCACGCGCAGAACCTCTTGCGTTACCGCGTCGGGGGCAAAGCGCGGCGGTCTGGGGCGAAACAGGTCTGGCTTGGCCGCTTTGCGGTTGTCGCGGTCAAAGTTCCACTGCCCTCCAGCAGGCTGGTCGCCTTCCATCAACAACCCGGTCTTGCGCCGCATCTCGCGGTAGAACCATTCCATGCGCAATTGTTTGCGCCCCTCGGCCCATGCCGCAAAGGCGGCCTCGGAACAAAAAAAGCGGTCATCTGACAGTTGTGTCAGTTTTAGGGGCAGAGCATCCAACTCTGCGATCAGCCGCCAGTCGCCGGGGCGCATGGTCAGCACGTCTTGCGCGCCAAACTCTTCTGCCCGGCGCAACACCTCACCGACGATGGAGTGGGAATTGTCCGGGTCGTCCAGCGTGGAATAGGCCACCTGATAACCCTTGGCGCGAAGCTCTGCCGCGAAATGGCGCATGGCCGACAGGAACAGAACGATCTTTTGCGGATGGTGGCGGACGTAAGTGGCCTCTGCCATCACCTCCGCCATGACAATCACATCGCGCGCAGGGTCCGCTGCGCGCAGGGCAGCCCCTTCATGGCTTAGCTGATCGCCAAGGATCAGCACCAAACGTGTCACCATGGGATGGCCTTGCCTTGCCAATCAAAGAATCCGCCGGTTTGCGCGGGGGTCAACCCCTCCAACACGCCAAGCAGGTTGGCCGCAGCCACTTCGGGCGAAACCGTGGGATGGTTGCCCGCATATTTTTGCGTAAGCGGCGTGGCCACCGTGCCCGGATGAAGGCAGGCAATCACCGCCTTGGGGTAGCTGCGGCCAATCTCGATCGCTGCAGTGTGGATCAACTGGTTCAGCGCGGCTTTCGCCGCCCGATAGGCATACCAGCCGCCAAGCCCGTTATCCCCGATGGACCCCACCCGCGCCGACAGCACGCCAAAATGACAGGACCTGTCCCGTGGGAACAGTCGCAAGGCGTGTTTCAAAACCAGCGCAGGCCCGGTGGCGTTCAGGGCAAATTGCGCGGCAAGGGCCGCAGGATCAAGGCTTCGCAGCGTTTTTTCTGGCGCATGCCCCTGTAACTCGAGTGCACCAGTTGCCACGAAGACCATGTCGAACGGTGCCGACACCGCCCCAAGATGATGCGCGATGCTTCCTTCATCCGTCAGATCAAACCCATCGGTTGACCGTGACAAGGCGGTAACGTCGTCTCCTCGGGCGGTCAGTTTTGCGACCAGAGCGGCACCGATGCCACCCGACGCTCCCAGTATAAGGGCACGCATGAGCACCTACCTTTCTGGACTGTATTCGCGTCAGGCGACCTTGCGGATCAATCCCCGATCAAAAATACGCGCCAGCACCTCGGCACCATAGGCGGCATTGCCATGCACCAGATCCGGCGCGCGGAAATGTTCGGGCAGCGGTGCCCCGGCCCAGTCCTCTTCTTCGCGCGGGTCA
Source organism: Paracoccaceae bacterium (assembly GCA_021741245.1). Lineage (GTDB taxonomy): Bacteria > Pseudomonadota > Alphaproteobacteria > Rhodobacterales > Rhodobacteraceae > Pseudotabrizicola. The sequence continues at coordinate 370,029 of JAIOYF010000001.1, read as the reverse complement.
AACACCCGAATGCCATTGTCGCGCAAAATCGCCGTGATCCGCGCCGCGCAATGCAAGGTGACTGGATCGCTGCGGATCATGGGTGGCGCCACGACAATCAGATCCGCCCTATGGCGGGCAAAGCGCAACACCCGAAACAGCGCATCACGATGCGAAAAGATGTACGAGGTCAGAAACGCGTCCGAGATGAACAGCAAATCCTCGTCTTGCGCCACCTGATCTGCATCCGGGCTGTGGCCTGTGCGTTTCAACATCGGCACCAAACGCCCCAAGTGATAGCCAATGCTGGCCAGCACCGGGATATCGGCCGGAAACACAGATCCCCCCACCTTTTTGGCAAAGGCCGCAATGTTGCGGTTCAACCCGGGGCGATAAGGGGCCGCCAAACCTTGCGACGGGTGACGCAGCATCTTGTTTTCATGCCAATGGTTGCCCGAAATATACAGCAATTCGGACCGCAAGCCGCCAGCCCGCGCCCCTTCGTGCAGGGCCGCCGTATGACTATCGCCCACAATCAACAATTCAGGCTGCATTATAGGCCTCCAAGGCTGCCTCTTCGCACAACAGGGCCTCGTGTCGGATGTCATCATCAATAGCGCGGTTGCGGGCCACATCGACCTCCGCCTCGGCTCCATGGCGGGCGGGACCTGCCAGATGCAGGCCACGGAAGAAATGGCCCATGACCACCTCAACCCCTTGTGGCACCACAGAGCGCAGGTTGGGTTCAAAGAACGCGGCACGCGTCGGGGCACCGCTGATGATCTCGTATGAGGGGAAGTAATCGACCGAGGGTTCGTCCTCCGCCATCTCACCCGCAACGGCGCGCAGCACGGATTTGGAGCGCATCGTCGCCACCAGAACATGGGCACCACTGGCCGTGGCGGTCAGCGGCACCGGGCTTACAGTCAGCAACAAATGGATGGCGGGGTTCATCATCTGCAACAGGGCAAGGCTGTTATCCAAAGCCTCGCGGATCGCAGCCGTTCGATAATTGACAAAGCGATGCTGTGCCGGATCAAACACGCCACCTTGCGTTCCGGGGCAAGCGGCATAGGGCTGGCCATCCGCGCTTTGCCAGCCTTCGGTCAGGCCAAGCGTAAAGACGAACACATCTGACGCCATGACAGCGCGCCGCAATCCCCTCACCATGGCTTGGCGTGACAAAAGGGCCTCTTCGCGGGAGGCAAAGCCGTCAGGCTCGATCGACGGGCGCAAACTGTCGCGGATACGGCCATCGGGGTTGGCCCAAAGCTCGGGCTCCTCAATCAGGGTCTTCCCCGCCGCCATGCGCAGCAACAGCCGTAACTGCGCCGCCGTGTAGACATTGGCGGTGCGGGCCGAAAACACCCCGTAGTTGAACTTTTGCGCAAGATCGGCAGGCGTGCCAAACGGCGCAGGCTCCCCATTGACCCAGCCCATGCGACGCTCTTTCAGCGCACGGCTGATATGCTGGGCAAAGCAGGAGCCAAAGGTCGCAAATCGCGCATCAGAAGGCAGCGTCCAAGGTGAGGACCAAAGATCGCGCAACCCGTAAACCCCAGCCTCCGCCACTCCGGTTCGCCAAAACGCCTGCGGCGGCAGATCGGAATAGGGGGTCTGGGTGCGGGGCTTGGGCATGACGATCTCCGTCGTTTTGGGCCGATCCTGCCACGCCGGGACACAATAACAACCGCTTGCTTCCCCAAAGGGACCAGAGTTTTCCCGAATGTGACGTTTCAGGCGCAACCAAAATGAAGCGGTGGTCTGGAAAGCAAGCCAAAATCCCTTTGGCAACGTCCATGCGACGACGGGCGCTTCCACAGCGATCCGTTTTCAGGCGCAGGGTTCCAGTTCAAGAACGCCCTGAACCGGTGCTTCGCGCTTTCAGCGATGAAAGCTGTCCAAGGCACAGTTTTTCGGGCGGCCCTCACCCAAATCTGGACGTACCTGCCGCAAGCCCTTGCCCTCAATTCCCCTCTTTTCTTTCGCGTCCGCCCTTGTATAGTCCGGCGCATGACACGGGATGTACATATCGCGCACAGCGCCGGGGGCTTTGCCCTGATTGCCACCCGTGGCCTGCTTCTCCTTACGCTGCTCTGAGCGTGCCCTTGGGCGCGACCGCTCAGAGGTGACAGCGCCCAGACAGGACAAGCAAAGGATAAAAGGATTTCCAGAATGACTGACAAAAGCGCCCAAGACCGCGTTGTGATTTTCGACACCACCCTGCGCGACGGCGAGCAAAGCCCCGGTGCCACCATGACCCATGCCGAAAAGCTGGAGATTGCGGGCCTCTTGGATGAGATGGGCGTCGATATCATCGAGGCGGGGTTTCCCATCGCCAGTGAAGGTGACTTTGCGGCGGTGAGCGAGATTGCCAAGCGCGCGAAGAACTCCACCATCTGCGGCCTTGCACGGGCGAACTTCAAGGATATCGACCGCTGCTGGGAGGCGGTGAAACACGCGCCTTCGCCCCGCATCCACACCTTTATCGGCACCTCACCCCTGCACCGGGCCATTCCGAACCTGACCATGGACCAGATGGCCGAGCGGATTCATGAAACCGTGACCCATGCCCGCAACCTGTGCGACAATGTGCAATGGTCGCCGATGGATGCCACCCGGACGGAACATGACTATCTGTGCCGTGTGGTGGAAATCGCGATCAAGGCGGGGGCGACCACGATCAACATCCCCGACACCGTGGGCTATACCGCTCCGCGTGAAAGTGCGGCCCTGATCAAGATGCTGCTGGAGCGGGTTCCGGGGGCAGACACGATCATCTTTGCCACCCATTGCCACAATGACCTTGGCATGGCGACGGCCAATGCTTTGGCGGCGGTTGAGGCAGGCGCGCGCCAGATCGAGTGCACGATCAATGGCTTGGGCGAGCGTGCAGGCAATACCGCGCTGGAAGAGGTGGTGATGGCCATGCGGGTGCGCAATGACATCATGCCATACCAGACCGGGATCGACACCACCAAGATCATGAACCTCAGCCGTCGCGTGGCCAGCGTGTCTGGCTTTGCGGTGCAGTTCAACAAGGCCATCGTGGGCAAGAACGCCTTTTTGCACGAATCCGGCATCCATCAGGATGGCGTGCTGAAGAACGTGGAAACGTTCGAGATCATGCGCCCCGAGGATATCGGCCTGCATCAGGCCAACATCGCCATGGGCAAACACTCGGGCCGGGCCGCGCTGCGCGCGAAACTCAAAGAGATGGGCTACGAATTGGCCGATAACCAGCTCAACGATGTGTTTGTGCGGTTCAAGGCGCTCGCGGACCGCAAGAAGGAAGTCTATGACGACGACCTGATCGCATTGGTGGCCGATCAGGCGACCATGGCCGAACATGACACGCTGGTTCTGAAGAAACTGCGGGTGATCTGTGGCACCGATGGCCCGCAAGAGGCCGATATGGTGCTGACCATCGACGGTGTGGATCACCACATTGATGCCACAGGCGATGGCCCGGTGGATGCGGCTTTCCAATGCGTCAAGATGCTGTTCCCGCATACGGCGCGGCTGCAGCTTTATCAGGTGCATGCGGTCACCGAAGGCACCGATGCGCAGGCCACCGTCTCGGTCCGGCTGGAGGAAGATGGGCGCATCGTCACCGGGCAATCGGCCGATACCGACACCATCGTGGCCAGCACAAAGGCCTATGTGAACGCGCTGAACAAGCTGATCGTGCGGCGGCAGAAATCCGCGCCGGGCGATGATCTAAAGACCGTCAGCTATCATGCCGAGTGATAGACACTGAGCGCAGCCTGACAGGTTGCACCACCTTGCCGCCTGACAAGGTGGCGGTGACAGGGTCACTCTGAAGCGGTCAGCCTGATTGCACTGCGGTCGGGCTGACTGCGTAGAACCGTCTTTTCGTCCATTACTTGGCTTGACGGACAGGAATGCGCACCCGCGCCCTTTACCAGATCCAAAGTCGACCGTATTTCACCTTCAGGAATGGAGACACTGATGATCTTTACGGTGGCGATTGACGGTCCCGCAGCGGCGGGCAAGGGCACGATCAGCAAAGCTGTCGCCGCCCATTTTGGTTTTGGCCATCTGGATACCGGTGTGCTTTATCGTGCCGTCGGGGCCAAGGGCGGCGATCCCATTGCGGCGGCCAGAACTCTGGAGCCCGAAGATCTGAACCGCGCTGATCTGCGAACGCTTGATGCCGGGCAAGCGGCCAGCCGCGTGGCGGCAATCCCCGAAGTTCGCGCCGCACTTGTCGCATTTCAACGAGACTTTGCACGACGCGAGGGCGGTGCTGTGCTGGATGGCCGCGACATTGGCACCGTGATATGCCCAAATGCCGACGTAAAACTGTTTGTCACGGCCACCGCCGAGGTCCGCGCAAATCGCCGCCATGCGGAATTGGGGGGGGACTACGACCTTGTCCTGCGCGAAGTGATCGAGCGCGACATGCGTGACGCAGGCCGCGCCGATGCACCGATGCGGGTTGCGGACGATGCCATTGTTCTGGATACCAGCGATCTGAGCATCGAAGAGGCGGTTGAACAGGCGATACGGGTTGTTGCCGCGCGCAAGGCGTAAGGCGCAGTAGGGCCCAAACTTTTTCCCCTGCAACGGCAGCTTGGGCCGTTTTTGAAAGGGTCCTTTTCAAACAGGACCTGTGCATCTTTTCACATTGTGGGCGCCGTTGGAGGGATTAAATAAAGTTGGCAAGACAAACAGCAGGCCAATGGCCAAAGCCCATGGAAAGACCCCCAATATGCTTATCGACAAACTGAACTGGCGCTATGCCACCAAGAAAATGGATCCCGCGAAATCGGTTCCACAAGACAAGGTGGAGCGTATCCTCGAAGCGATCAATCTGGCCCCCACCTCTAGCGGCGTGCAGCCCTTTGAGGTGTTTGTGGTGACCAACCCAGAGGTCAAAGCAAAGCTGCGCGAGGCGTCATATGGGCAAGCCCAGTTGACAGACAGCAGCCACGTGATCGTTTTCGCCGCATGGGACAACTATACGGTTGAACGGATCGATGCAGTGATCGCCCGCACCCATGCCGAACGCGGCACCCCACTTGAAACCCTGAATGCCTACTACGATGGGCTCAAGGCCATGCTGTTGCCCCGCGACGCCGAAGTGAACTTTGGCCATGCTGCGCGTCAGGCCTATATCGCGCTTGGCGTGGCCCTGACCGCTGCCGCCTTTGAAGAGGTGGACGCGACCCCGATGGAAGGCTTCGATCCCGCCAAAGTGGACGAAATCCTTGGCCTGCAGGCTCTTGGTCTGCGCTCTGTCACGCTGATGCCACTGGGCTATCGTGCGGCCGAGGGCGACTGGCTGCTTGGTGCCAAAAAGGTCCGCAAACCGATGAGCGAACTGGTCACCGAGATCGCCTGATCTGAAACAGCATCGGCGCGCGGAACAACCCGCGCCCCGATTATTTTGTGTCTCGCCCTCAGCCCCGCCGAATGGCCGCGCCAAGGCCATTCATCAGCCCCTCAAAAATCGGGAATGAGGTGACGATGGGCGACCCGTCATCCACCGAAATCTCGCGCTGTGACGCCATGCCTGCCACAAGGAACGACATGGCAATCCGGTGATCAAGGTGGGTCTGGGCAACTGCCCCCCCCGGCATACCGCCTGCGCCCATGCCATGCACGATCAGCGTATCCTCATCCTCTTCGATCGTCACCCCACAGGCCTCAAGCCCGCGCGCCATGGCATCAATCCGGTCAGATTCCTTGACCCGCAACTCCTTGACCCCGCGCATCACCGTCTTGCCGGTGGCAAAGGCGGCCACGACCGACAGGATCGGATATTCATCAATCATCGACGGCGCGCGTTCGGGTGGCACTTCGATGCCCTTCATATTGTCTGAGAACCGCACCCGCAGGTCGGCCACAGGCTCCCCCCCCTCTTCGCGAGGATTCTGGAACTCAATCTCGGCGCCCATCTCGGCCAGCGTAATGTAAAGACCATTGCGCGTCAGGTTCTGGCTGACGCCCGGCACGGTGATGTCAGACCCCTCCACGATCAGGGCCGCGCAGGTCGGAAAGGCCGCACTGGAGGGATCGCGGGGCACTGCCACGGTTTGCGGGCGCAGCTCTGGCCGGCCTTGCAGGGTGATGACATGGCCTTCGTTGGTGCGCTCGACATTCAGACTTGCACCAAACCCAACAAGCATCCGCTCGGAATGGTCCCGCGTCGGCTCACGCTCAATCACCACCGTCTCACCCGGCGCATTGAGCCCCGCCAGCAGCACGGCCGACTTGACCTGTGCGCTGGCGACGGGCAACGCATAACGCACGGGCACCGGATTTGCCGCCCCGACAACGGTCATTGGCAAGCGTCCCCCCTTGCGACCATAGGCCTGCGTGCCGAACAGGCTCAGGGGATCGGTGACCCGACCCATGGGGCGCTTGCGCAAGGAGGCGTCGCCCGTAAAGGTCGCGGTCATCGCCGTGGTGGCCATCGTGCCCATGATCAGCCGCACGCCCGTGCCCGAATTGCCGCAATCGATCACATCCGCAGGTTCGGAAAACCCGCCCACCCCCACGCCGTGAACCGACCATGCGCCGGGACCATGTTGTGTGACCGTCGCCCCAAAGGCCCGCATCGCCCGGGCTGTGTCCAGCACATCTTGGCCTTCCAAAAGGCCCGAAATCTTGGTCTCTCCCACCGCCATTGCGCCGAAAATAAGGGCGCGATGCGAGATCGACTTATCGCCCGGCACGGCGGCTTCGCCCCTGAGCGGGCCGCATTTCGCGGAAATCATCGGTTGCGCGTCGCCATGACCAGACATTTTCGTCTCCACAATGTGATTGCCAGCCTGATAGCGCAAGCAAAGGCGGTGGTCCATGGGGGGTTGAACCCGATCCCAATCAGCGCATATCGAAGCCATGAACAGAAGACGATTTTTCAAGGGAGCGACCCTGTTGGCCGCACTCGGGGCTGCTGGGGGTGCCACATCAATGGCCATATCAACGTCACGCAACCGTTATTACGCGGGCCCAAAGTCAGATCATTTTGACGGATTGCGGTTTTTCAACCCCGGCGGCACACCGCCGCGCGGCCTTCCCGATCTTTTGAAATGGCAGTTCGAGGGGGGCCGCGCCAAATGGCCGGCCCAAGTGCCCCTTGCTGCCACGGCCAAACCCGCGGCACGGGAGGCAGACCTGACGATCACCATGGTTGGCCATGCAACGATGCTGGTTCAGATCGCGGGGCTGAACCTGCTGACCGATCCCGTGTGGTCCGACCGCGCCTCACCGCTTGCCTTTGCCGGGCCACGGCGGGTGACAGCGCCAGGCATCGCCTTTGCCGATCTGCCAAAGATCGACGCGGTCTTGCTGAGCCACAATCACTATGACCATCTGGATATTGCCACCCTGCGCACCCTGCACGCCCAACATAATCCCGAGGTCATCACCCCGATTGGCAATGATGCAATATTGCGCGACGCCATCCCCGAGATGCGGATTACCACCGGAGATTGGGGCCACGCCACGCCCTTCGGCCCCCTGACCGTGCATTTTGAACCCTGCCACCACTGGTCTGCGCGTGGGATGGGCGACAGGTCAATGGCCCTTTGGGCGGCCTTTGTGATCGACAGCCCGGTCGGCAAGCTGTTGCATATCGGCGATACGGGCTTTGACGAGGGCCGCCCCTATCGCGACCTGCCCCAAAAGCATGGCCGCATCCGCGCCGGTATTTTGCCCATTGGCGCCTATGAGCCGCGCTGGTTCATGCAGGCGCAACACCAAAACCCCGAGGAGGCGGTCGAGGGCTTTCTCCTCGCCGGTCTGGACCATGCCGTTGGACATCATTGGGGCACATTCCAGTTGACCAACGAAGGGCGCGAAGCCCCGGTTGTCGCATTGGAGCAGGCACTGGTCGCACGCAAAATCGCAGCCGAAAGATTTGTGCCCCTTGCCCCCGGTCAGGTCTGGGCGGCCCCTGTGGTCTGAGCGCCAAATTTCTTGCAAGAAATTTGCCCGGAATTTCCAGAAATTCCGGGGCGCGTCGCTCAGGCGTGGCGACGGAAGGTCAGGTAATGCGGGTCGCGCCCCTCACGCAGGGCCTTTTGCTCATAGCGGGTGGAGAGCCAGTCGTCCCACGCCTGCCCCTGCCCGGTCTGGTTGATCAACTCAAACCCCGCCTGCGGAACCTCTTCGAGGGTTTGGCGCACATAGTCGGGGATGTCGGTTGCCACGCGAAACTCCGCCCCCGGCTTCATGGCCCGTGCCAGCAAGGCCAGATAACCGGGCGTCACAAAGCGGCGGCGGTGATGCCGGGCCTTTGGCCAGGGATCAGGATAGTTCAGAAACACCTTGGAAAGGCTCTGCTGCGGCAAGACATCAAACAGATCTCTGACATCACCGGGATGGATCAAAAGGTTCTCTACACCCGCCAGACGGATCTTGCCCAAAAGCATGGCGATGCCGTTGACGAAGGGTTCCGCCCCGATAATCGACACCTCGGGGTAAAGGCTTGCCATATGCACAAGATGCTCTCCGCCGCCAAACCCGACCTCCAGCCAGAGCGGGCGATCGGCGCCAAAGACCTGTGCGGGGTTTATCAACGCGCGCGCGGGGTTTTCGGAATGGGTGACACCCCGAAGGCTCAGTGCCTCCAGATCGTTGGCAAGATAATCCTTCTGGCTGGCGCGCAGGGTTTTGCCATGAACCCTGCCGTAAAAATTGCGCCGTGGTGCCGTCTGTTCGTCTTCCATCGTTTGTTTCTTTCCAATGCCCTGCCGGGCCTCTAGCCGCCGCAGGGCATCGGGGTCAAGCCATAGTGCTCCAATCTGTCCCTATAGCCCACCCACTGCGACGACTGGGTCGCCCTCGCCGGTAATGGGCAAGGTTGCATCGCCCCGATCTGTGATCTCGATCGTTTCAACAGGACTGAAGGGGGGTGCATCGGACTCGCCCAAGGCAGAGCGCTTCATTTGCCACTCTTTCCATTTCAGATAGAGGATCAACTGCTGAAAGCTTGGTTCGTTTGCCGAGATGAATGTGCGGGTCTCTACCAAAGCGGTCCGCCGCAGCGATGCCGGAAGCCTCTCCATCGAGGTTTCATTGCGTCGATTGTTCGGATACCACCGCGGCCCGCCCAGCCAGACGGCCGCGAACATCAACTGAGCCTTGGGTTCTGCTGTGCCGCCGACGACAAGCGTGTCGTAAAACATCCGATGCACCTCTTGCCATGTGGCGGCGTGATAGACCGGGCCTGCCTCATTTCCGACGCCGCAATAGGCGTCATGCACGGCTGCCGCGTTGACAAAACTCGGGTCACGCGGATCACCCACGATGGGCACAAAAATTTGCGGGATCGATGCCCCGTCCGTCAAGGTGCGGATGGGGGCCACCCATTTCTTGTTGCGCCCATCCACAAACTCCAACTCGGTCGCGATGGGAAAGAAATCCAAGGGGCGCCCTGCAATGCGCACCTTTTCAGGCAAAAGTTGCACCGGGGAATTGCGGAAAAAACAGGCGGACGATGCAGGCGCGCGGCATTCAGCGGGATCTGCCGCGATGCGGGCGGCAGCAAGATCTGCCTGGGTCTGAACACAGCCCGCCAAAAGAACCAACGCCAGAAGACTGAAAAATCGGGGAAACGATTGTTTTTGAAATAAAACTTGCAACATGCGCCCTGCCAAAAGATTTCAAAAAAATGAATTCGACGCTGAGCTAAGCACAAGTTCTGAATTGATCAAACAGCTTTCATTGCACAAGGGCTTTATCAGATGCTTCGCAGACCGGCCGTCGCTGTTGGGCACATCCATGGTTTTGCATCGGCGGCCGTCACAGGCCTGCTGCCAGTTGATGGAGAAAGCCAGCCAGCCCGATCATGGATTGACCACCACAACCCAACCCAGATCGCAAGGGGGTTGGCCCGCCGCCTTTGTGGCGGCAGGCCTATTTCTTAGACTGCCTTCTTGAGCGCCTCAACCAGATCGGTCTTTTCCCAGCTAAAACCGCCATCAGCCTCGGGCGCGCGGCCAAAGTGGCCATAGGCGCTGGTGCGGGCATAGATGGGGCGGTTCAGGTCAAGATGCGTGCGGATGCCGCGCGGCGTCAGGTCCATGCACGTGGCAACAGCGCGTTCGATCTGATCGGCCTCGACCTTACCGGTGCCATGGGTATCCACATAGATCGACAGCGGTTTTGCCACGCCAATCGCGTAAGACACCTGAAGCGTGCAGCGGTCGGCCAGACCTGCGGCCACCACGTTCTTGGCCAAATACCGTGCGGCATAGGCGGCGGAGCGGTCAACCTTGGTCGGGTCCTTGCCACTGAATGCGCCGCCACCATGCGGGGCGGCTCCGCCATAGGTGTCGACAATGATTTTGCGCCCGGTCAGGCCCGCATCCCCATCCGGCCCGCCGATCACGAAGGTACCGGTCGGGTTGACCCACCATTCGGTTTTCTCGGTGATCCAGCCTGATGGAAGCACCTCGCGGATGTAGGGCTCGACAATCGCGCGAATATCATCCGAGGTCTGGCTTTCCAGCGCGTGCTGGGTGGACAGAACGATCGAGGTCACCTCAACCGGGACCCCATCTTCATAGCGCAAGGAGAGCTGGCTTTTGGCGTCCGGCCGCAGCGTCGGTTCCGCCCCAGATTTGCGCACCTCGGCCAAGCGGCGCAGGATTGCGTGCGAATACTGGATAGGGGCCGGCATCAACTCGGGCGTCTCGCGGCAGGCATAGCCGAACATGATGCCCTGATCGCCCGCACCATCGCGGTCGACACCTTGGGCGATATGGGCCGATTGCGGGTGCAAGTAGTTCTGGACGTTCAACGTGTTCCAGTGAAATTCATCTTGCTCATAGCCAATGTCACGCACACAATCGCGCACGATTTGTTCGACATTGCCCATCATCGCCTCAAGATTGGCCTTGTCGGCCAGACCGACTTCGCCCCCCACAACGACGCGATTGGTCGTTGCAAAGGTTTCGCAAGCCACCCGCGCGTGCGGTTCTTGGGAAATGAAGGCATCAAGGATGGCATCCGAGACGCGGTCACAGACCTTGTCCGGGTGCCCCTCGGAAACGGATTCCGAGGTAAAGACGTAATTCTTGCGTGACATGGAATAGTGCTCCGTTAGGGTTACCCCTGCCACGTCAGGAAGCCGTTGTGGCAGTTCGAGGGTTTGCCTATCCCCTTCAACCCCGACACGTCAAGCAAAGCGGGGCCGACGCCAAGCCATCGACAAAACCAAAAGGCCAAAAAGCAACAGAAAAGCTGCCCGATCGCCATGCTTTGCATAGGGTGTGGGTGGCAGGGCCGCCGCAAGCTCCGCCACATCCAGATAGCCTGTGGTCCCAAAGGGAAGCGCATGGGTCACATGGCCTTTTGCATCGATCACCGCGGTCATGCCAGTATTGGCAACCCGCACCAGCGGCAGGCCCATCTCGATGGCCCGAAGGCGGGCTTGCTGAAAATGCTGGAACGGGCCGGTGAGGGTACCGAACCACGCGTCATTGGTGATCTGCAAGATCCAGTCGGGCCGTTCCACGCTGCGCGGAATGCCCGGAAACACCGCCTCATAGCAGATCAGCGGCAAGACCTTGCCCAGTTTGGGGCCAAGGTCCAGAACCTGCGGCCCCTGCCCCGCCGAATAGGCATTCCCCAATTGGGCGGCAAAAGCCCCGATCCCGAACCAATCTTGCAGCACATCGCCCATGGGAATATACTCGCCAAAGGGCACCAGATGGAATTTGTCATAGGTGGCGCTCAGAAGACCATCGCCTTGCAGCACCCGAAGACTGTTCCAGCCGCGATCCCCTTCAACCCGCTGAATGCCAAGGGCCACTGGGTTCCCGCCCGAGGCGGAGGTGATCATCCCCGCTACCTCTGGCGCATATTCCAAAAGATAGGGCACGGCTGTTTCCGGCCAGATCGTCAGGTCGGCGGGTGTTCCTTCGGCGGTAAACTGCAACTGGCGCTTGAACAGCATGCGGGCCTCTTCCGGGTCCCATTTCAGGTGCTGTTCGGCATTGGGCTGCACCAGACGCAGGGTGATCGCGCGCGCCTGTCCCACCGGCTCTGCGCTGCGCATCGCCCCAAAGCCAAGGGCCACGCCGATCAAAACCAGCATGGCAAACGTGCCCCAGACACGCGCCAATAGCGGCAGGCTGGCTGCGAAAAGGGTGGCAACCGTCAGCCCGGTGGCCCCAAACAAAGCCGCCCCCTGTTCCGCAGGCGACCCCATCCAAAGATGACCAATCTGCGCCCACGGAAATCCGGTAAAAACATACCCGCGCGCAAGTTCAACCGCCGCAAGAAGCGTAACAAGGCCAAGGATACGGTTTGGAAAACGCGCCCCAAGGGCTGCGGCCACTGCCCAGAACAGCCCCAAGCCAAACCCTATCAGCACAAAGGCAAAGGGGGCCATCCACCCGTAAACCCATGGGTCCACGAAAAATGGCGAGACGATCCAGTTCAGATAGGCCCCAAAATACCCAGCCCCCACGAACCATCCTGCCCACCAAGCGCATGCAACAGTCAATGGCCGCGACATACGCCAAAGCGCCCAGATCAAGCCCGGAAAGGCCAGATACCACGCCAAAAGTGGCGCTTGCGCCAAAGCAATGCTTGCGCCTGCAAGGGCGTCAATCCCCGCGACGCGCCACCCGGGGAAACCCGGAGCGATGCGCCGCAAGGACCTCACGTTTCGGCCATGTCCGGTTTTGGCGCAGCGGCGACACCGGGCAAGCGCACCCGCAAACGCTTGATCCGACGGGGGTCGGCATCCACGATCTCGAACTCGGCCCCACTTTCATGCGGAACAATCTCGCCCCGGGCAGGAACACGGCCCGTGCGAAGATAGACAAGGCCACCCAGAGTATCGATCTCTTCGTCGTCCTCGGCCGTCCGCAAGCGCAACCCGATGGCGGCCTCAAACTCATCAAGTGGGGCTATGGATTGGGCAATGAAAACGCCGGGTTTCTCTTCTTTCCAAAGGGCACCCTCGGCCTCGTCATGTTCATCCTCGATCTCACCGATCACGGTTTCAATCAGATCCTCGATTGTCACGAGGCCATCAACGCCACCATATTCATCGATCACCAGCGCCATATGCACACGCTCTCGCTGCATCTTTTGCAGCAAAACGCCGACCGGCATGGAGGGTGGAGCAAAAAGCAAGGGACGCAGCAGCTTGCGCAGCGAGAACCGGCCATTCGCGCCAAATCCGTGTTGCAAGGCCAGATCTTTCAGCAAAACAAGGCCCTGAGGATGATCCATCGTGCCCTTGAAGACAGGCAAGCGTGAATATCCATGCTCTCGGAACACTTCGACAAGCTCTTCGCGGGTGATGTCTAAGGGAACTGCCGCGATCTCGGCTTTGGGGATTGCCACATCATCCACGCGCATCTTGCGCAGGTTTGACATTCCCAGCACAGACCCTGTCCCAACCACAGGTGCCGCAGATGATTGATCACCCGTCGGCTTATGGGTCGTATCTGCACCAGAAAACACATTTCGTAATCGACTCAGGAAGCCCCTTTGAGGAGGTTCCGCTTCGGAGTCTTGGCCCATCTCGTGCGCGCTCTGCGTTGCGATAGACCCGTCGTTGCTACTGCCCATCTGTCCTTTTCCGGCAATGCACCCGTCTTGCGGATGCATCCCTAATATGGATCATCGACCCCAAGTGATGCAAGTATGGAGACTTCATGATCCTCCATAATTGCAGCGTCTGCGTCATTTTCGTGATCATAGCCCAGCAAGTGCAAGAATCCATGAACGACAAGGTGAATGACGTGATGGGGATGTGATTTTCCCGCGTCTATCGCTTCTTGTTGGCATGTCTCATAGGCGATGGCGATATCGCCCAGTTCTTCGGGCATCTCCGCCGGGCCGGGTTCGGGCAAGTCCGGCTCTTCGCCCGGCGCCTCCGGTGCGCGGTCTTCCGAAGGCCAGCTCAGCACATTCGTGGCCTTGGCCTTGCCGCGGAAGTCAGCGTTAAGGACAGCGATCCGGGCGTCATCACAGCCCATCAGGCACAGGGTAAAGCCCTCAGACGGCATGCCAAGATGGGCCAAGGCCGCGCGAACCGCACGGTCGGCAAGTGCTTCAAGGCCAAGGGCCTCCCAGCGTTCATCTTCAAGGATACAGTCGACCAGCGGTTCCATCGCCGCGCCCTAGCGCAAAGCGGCAGCGGCGGCAATGTCCCTTGCACTGCTGCAAGCACATTGCCGCCCAGATTTGCCCTAGCCCTGCTTCGCCTCGTCGGCTTCATAGGCCTCAATCACGCGCGCCACCAACGGATGGCGCACGACGTCTTTCGAGGTGAAGTAGTTGAACGTAACGCCCTTGACCCCGTTCAAGATACGCTCCGCATCCTGCAGCCCGCTGGGAACGCCACGCGGCAAGTCAACCTGCGTTCTGTCACCCGTGATCACCATGCGTGACCCTTGGCCAAGGCGCGTGAGGAACATCTTCATCTGCATGGTGGTGGCGTTTTGCGCCTCATCCAGCACGACAAAGGCGTTGGAAAGTGTCCTGCCCCGCATAAAGGCCAGTGGCGCAATCTCGATCCTCTTTTCCTCCAGCAGCTTCTGAACCTGCTTGGCGGGCAAGAAATCGTTCAAGGCGTCATACAAAGGCTGCATATAGGGATCGACTTTTTCCTTCATATCGCCGGGAAGAAAGCCAAGACGCTCGCCCGCTTCAACCGCCGGGCGGCTGAGGATGATTTTTTCCACTGCGCCCGAGATGAACATCGTCACCCCCACCGCGACGGCTAGATATGTCTTACCTGTGCCTGCAGGGCCGATACCGAACCCGAGTTCGTTCTGAAACAGGTTGGCGACATAGGCCTTTTGTGCCTCTGTCCGGGGTTCGATAGGCTTTTTGCGGGTGCGCAGCTCCATCCCAGAGGTGAACAGTTCGATCTGCTCCCCCTCGGGCGACAAAACCGGGCGGCCCATGCGCATGGCGCCGTCAATATCCCCGGCTTGAACGCCGCGACCGGATTCGAGCCGGGCATACAGACTTCGCAGCACCGCTGCCGCCTGCTCTCGCGCCCCCTTGTCCCCAATCACTGCCAGACGGTTCCCCCGTCGCAGTATGTGAACCCCCATCTGATGCTCGACCTGCGCCAAATTGCGATCAAATTCGCCGCAAAGATCAATCAGCAAACGGTTGTCTGGAAATTCGAGGACAGTTTCAATCATATCCTCGGCCTTGGTCGGGGGGGTCAGCGCGCTGATGCCCAAGGAGGTCTCCTTCTATCTAGGGCCTGTATGAAGTGTGCGCCGGGTCACATGATCTGGCAAGCCCGGATTTTCATCACCGCCAAAGTTTGCATCAAAATGAACAACCCTTTGATGACAACTGCCCGCAAAAGGGGCAACTTGAGTCAAAGAAAAAGGCCGCGGAACACCGCGGCCTTTTGTCGTATGAGAGTGCTGACGCTTAATTGCTGCGGCGGACCACAGTTCGGATGCCGTGACCCGACACACGGTCGGGAAGACCTTCGGTCGTGGACTGGTAGTTGCGCACAACCGTCCCCGGCGGGAATTGGTCATTGCAAATCGGCAAGCCCGTTGCCGGGTCGTAACGCGGGCTGGAATAGCCTTCCAAACCGTCATCAATGATCCAGTTCTGGCAACCGTCCGGGTCATAGGCGATGGCAGCTGTGCCGTTCTTCAGAACGCCTGGATCGCTCCCCTGATCCTGCCCTGTTGCAATCACCGAGTTTGCGCCCCGGTAAGGTTCTGTGCCTTCAAAGGTTTCCGTGACACAACCGCCCAGCAAGATGGCGGTGGCAAGGGCCGCTCCGATTTTGAATGTGCTGATCATGTTCATTACCACCTGTAGCAAATGACTTCGACGCGGCGGTTCTTTTGCATTCCCGCTGCAGTGGAATTCGACGCGACAGGCTGACGTTCGCCAAAGCCGATTTCCCGCTCGACCATCGCACCGGCCGAACGGGCGACGTTTGCCACGGCACGGGCACGGTTTTTGGACAGGCGCATGTTATATTCGTCGGATGCGCGGCTGTCGGTATGGCCATAGATCGCATATCCAAAGGCCCCGGCCTGCTGGAAGAAGGATTGCAGGCGACGGCGGCCATCAGTGGTCAGGTTCGCACTGTCGGTATGAAACAGGGTATCGGTGTTTTCGACCATGCAGGTGTTCTTTTTCAGACAAACGGGTTTGCCAGTTTCCGGATTGCGGCGCGGAACCATATAGCCCTCAAGCCCACCATCAGCCCACCAATGCATGCAGCCGTCATCGTCGACCCATACACCCCATTCAATCTTTCCGGTTACTTGAGGTTTGCCTTGCGCCATGGCACCTGTCGCCCCCGACAGACCCATCGCAAGCGCCGCCCCCCCAAGGATCATCCGACATGCTTTGGAAAACTTATCCACAGCCGCAGCCCCCTATCTATGACTTATTACCCGCATACTTCTTGAGACAGAATTGCCGTCGCGACAAAGTGAAGTAAAGCGAAATCTGAGCAATTTGGGGCATTTATATGACAAATGGATGGGAAAACCCGGCGCATTTTCCCAATTTTCGCCCTATTGTTTCACATCCAGAAACCACAAGATGATGTGTGTGAGGAAATCGAGTTCAGGAAATTCTAACTGCTGACAGAGAGTTGGAGGCAGAAGCTAACACCCTTACCCGAACCAGCTCCGAGATTTGGCCCGTTGGATCATCAACGTGCACGGCATGCAGGTGATCTGACTTTCCAACCATCTGTCCGGGGAACCTTCCGGCCTTTTCATACAGCACATTAACCTCTTTTCCGACCATCGCATGCTGCGCGCTGCGTTGTTGGTCAAGAACAAGGGCCTGCAAGGCCTGCAATCGGGAGTCTGCGACAGACGCCATCACCTCGGGTCGTTCAGCTGCAGGCGTTCCGGAACGGGCCGAATACTTGAAGCTATAGGCCGCACCAAACCCAACCGCACGAACAAGCGCCATCGTATCTTCAAAGTCTTCATCTGTTTCCGAAGGAAAGCCCACGATAAAGTCAGAGCTGAGCAAAATATCCTGTCGCACGGCGCGGATACGGTCGATCAGTCGCAGGTAATCGTCGCGCGTGTGCTTGCGATTCATCGCCTTGAGGATGCGATCAGACCCCGATTGCACGGGCAAATGCAGGTAGGGCATCAGTTGCGGGACATCGCCATGGGCCGCGATCAGGTCATCATCCATGTCGTTGGGGTGGCTTGTGGTATAGCGGATACGATCCAAGCCATCGACCTCGGCCAAGGTGCGGATGAGGCGGGCAAGCGTCCAAGAGCCGCCTTCCCCCTCGCCGTGGTATCCATTCACATTCTGCCCCAACAGCGTGATCTCGCGCACACCGCGCGCAATAAGATCCCGCGCCTCGCGCAAGATGCGGTCAACTGGGCGGCTCACCTCGGCCCCACGGGTATAGGGCACTACGCAAAACGCACAGAACTTGTCGCAGCCCTCTTGCACCGTCAGAAAGGCGGTCGGGCCCCGCATCGCCTTGCGCTGGGGCAAATGGTCAAACTTGTCCTCGGCGGGGAAATCGGTATCGACTTGGCTTCCCCCGTCCCGCACCATCTGCGGCAAGCGGTGATAGGCCTGCGGACCAACAACAATATCAACCAGCGGCATCCGGCGCTGAATCTCGGCGCCCTCGGCCTGTGCCACACATCCGGCAACACCAATCTTCAAATCCGGGTTGGCTTGTTTCAGGGGGCGCAGGCGACCAAGATCAGAGTACAGCTTTTCGCTGGCCTTTTCGCGGATGTGGCACGTGTTGAGCAAGACCATGTCGGCATTCTCTGCCGCATCTGTCATCACATAGCCCTCGGCGCCCATGGCCTCGGCCATGCGCTCACTGTCATAGACGTTCATCTGACAGCCATAGGTCTTTATGAAGAGCTTCTTCGGCTCAGACATCAGATCACTCCACTGGATTGCGCGTTCTGTATCCCCAAGCGCGCCTCAACGCAACGTGCAGACGGCATTCGACCACGGTCCTGCTTTCGTCTCTACGCGCGCATCGCACAAACACAGCGGTTCAGGCTTGCATCAGTCGCAAACTTCACGGAGTCTGGCCTGAAGTCACGGAGGCTCGATGCGCTATCCCACGCTGAAAGATTTTTTAAGCACTGGAAAAGCCGCCCTCGCCAAAGGGCCTGTCGCGGTCATTCTGGCCGAGGATGATGTAGAAGTGGATACCACCCTTCGTCATCACAAGACGGCGGGGTTTGGTGAGCTGATCCTGTTGGCCCCACCCGAAATCAGCCTTCCGGCAAACGTTGAAGCCACAATCCACCGTGTCGACATGAATGTGCATGTCGATGGGGCGCTTGTGGAAAGCATCAATCAGATCATTGCGGCTGCGCCCGGCATCTGGCTGTTTTACTGCTTCAACGCGGAATACCTGTTTCACCCGTTTTGCGAACATCGCAACGTTCGCGAAATGATTGCCTTTCATGCCGAAGAACGGCGCGAGGCCATGCTCACCTATGTGGTGGATCTCTATGCGGGTGATCTGAACCGATACCCCAATGCTGTTTCGCTCGAAGATGCGCATCTGGACAAGTCGGGCTACTACGCCTTGGGGCGGGCGGATCCGGCCAATCACAACCATCCCCGCGAGCGGCAACTTGATTTCTTCGGCGGTCTGCGGTGGCGGTTCGAAGAACACGTGCCACCCCAACGCCGCAAGATTGATCGCATTTGCCTGTTCAAGACAAAGCCAGGCCTGACTCTGCGGCCTGATTTCACCTTGTCTGACGAAGAGATGAACACCTATGCCTGCCCATGGCATAACAATATCACAACCGCGCTTGTATCTTTCCGCACGGCAAAGGCGCTGAAAACAAACCCCGGTTCGCGCTTTGACATCCACGATTTCCGCTGGCGAAACTCAACGCCGTTTGACTGGCATTCGCAGCAGTTGATGGATCTGGGACTGATGGAACCGGGCCAGTGGTTCTGACCTGCGGCTGATCATCTGGGCCACTTTCTGCCGCAGCATCACAGCCCAGATGGCCAAGGTGCCCCTTCACGAAACCGTGAGGGGCGACAAACTCTGAAACTCCTGTCCTTCTCCTCACGTTTTCCCAATGACGGCGCGGATCGGCCGCGTCGCTTGATCAGGAGAACAGCCATGAAAACCAGCGCTTTTGCCGCCGCCCTTATTATTGCTGCCATGCCCGCATTTGCCGCCAACCCCAATGTCGGCGGTGCTGCGATGTTTGAATCGAAAAACATTGTCGAAAATGCTGTGAATTCCGCCGACCACACGACACTGGTGGCCGCAGTCAAGGCCGCAGGTCTGGTTGATGCGCTGATGGGGCCCGGCCCCTTTACCGTCTTTGCGCCTGTGAATGACGCCTTTGCCGCTTTGCCCGCAGGCACGGTCGACACCCTGCTGAAGCCGGAAAACAAGGCGCTGCTGACCAAGGTCCTGACCGCGCATGTGGTTGCGGGCGACCTGAAACTGGCCGACCTGCGCCGCAAAGTGGGCAAGGACGGCTATGCCAATCTTCAAACTCTGTCGGGCGATGCGCTGTCGGTCAAGTTCAAGGGCAACAGGGCGATGATCTATTCGGAATCGCGCAATATCGGCACGATCACCATTGCGGATGTCGATCAGTCAAACGGCGTGATCCATGTGATCGACGCGGTCATGGTGCCCAAATAATCCAGGCCTGACCAATCCTTGCGGCGGGCCGAGCAACTTACGCGATCGGTCCGTCGCAGATCATTTTCACAGAATTCTGGTTTAGGGCCAAGCAAAGGCCTATCTGGGCGCAGCGCGTCAGACGCGGCGCACCCGGATCACCACGTCAACACGGGTAATCTCGGCCCCCTCGGGGGCATCGGGCAGACCGCTGATGTGAAGCTGATCCTTTGGCGCGTCCGTCAATTCTGCGCTGTCTTCCCAATAGAAATGCGGATGATCGTCAGTGCGCGTGTCAAAATAGCTTTTGGAGCCATCCACCACGACCTCGTTCATCAAGCCAACATCGCAAAAGGCGCGCAGGGTATTGTAGACGGTTGCAAGGCTGACTTTTTCACCCGCCTGTTCCGCCAGAACGAACAGGCTTTCCGCCGTCACATGGCGATCCTGG
Organism: Paracoccaceae bacterium; assembly: GCA_021741245.1. Taxonomy (GTDB): domain Bacteria; phylum Pseudomonadota; class Alphaproteobacteria; order Rhodobacterales; family Rhodobacteraceae; genus Pseudotabrizicola. Next base: position 349,990 of record JAIOYF010000001.1, on the reverse strand, counting down.
CCATCACCCACCAAAAGTGCAGCCAAAGACAAACGTTGACGCGTCGGGCGCAGTCCTGCGCGCGACAGCCAAGCGCTGCCTCGGATCATTGCGGTCTCTTCAGTCAATGGTGTCAATATTCTGTCCCTCACGGGCCTTATATAAAGGGCAAAACTGTAAACTTTCAAACTCTATTCCTGCTTTTGCCTGAAATGGAGTTGCGACAATCCGCGCGAAAGGGGGCGTTGGACCTATAAACGCTGTTGGCGGCTGCGCCAAACCTACCACCCAAAGCGGCAGTTTTTTGCAAAAAATGGCTCGCATGCCACAACAAGCCACCTCACCAGCGCCGTGCCAATGCGGATCATCCCCCGAGCATACCGTCGGTAAATACCGTTCAACCGCCCCCGTAGCGCACGCAGGGTCAACTGCGGACGCAGGCTGACCGTCACGATGGTCCTTGCAATGGCCACCACCTCTCACGCAAGGAAGGATGTTGCTCGCGTGCCAAAGACCCAACGCCCCCCGCAGTGTCGCGCCTCGTGTCAGGAGCGTCGCAAGCCAGACCCTTTGAAACGTGTTCAGTCCGCCTTACTCTGGATCCGAACCGCACCCTGTGAAACACGTCAAAGAGTCAATCCCGAAGGCCTTGCAGGCTGCCGCCCTTGCCACAGCCAAGAACAGGGTGATAGACGGAGGATCAGAGCAAATAACCTGCGTGAGACCCCGATCCGATGCCCCATTTCCCGACCAGCTTCGACAAGGACGCCCTTTTGGCCTGTGCCCGAGGCGAACTCTTTGGCCCCGGCAACGCGCAACTTCCTGCGCCCCCCATGTTGATGATGGACCGGATCACCGAAGTTTCCGAAGATGGTGGCGAATTTGGCAAAGGCCATATCGTGGCCGAATTCGACATAACGCCTGATCTGTGGTTCTTTGAGTGCCACTTTCCGGGCAACCCGATCATGCCCGGCTGCCTCGGCCTTGATGGTTTGTGGCAGCTGACAGGATTTAACCTTGGCTGGCGCGGCTGGCAGGGGCGCGGATATGCGCTTGGTGTGGGTGAGGTTAAATTGACCGGGATGGTCCGCCCCGACCGCAAGATGCTACGCTATTTCGTGGACTTCACGAAAGCTCTGCAAACCCGCCGCCTGACCATGGGTGTCGCCAATGGCCGGGTAGAAGCGGATGGTGAAGTGATCTATCAGGTCACGGATATGAAGGTTGCTTTGTCGGCAAACTGAGCCGCACCCAAGATAAAGGAGTACGCCCATGCGTCGCGTCGTCATCACCGGCATCGGCATCGTCTCACCCATCGGCAATTCCGCAGCCGAGGTGGAAGCCAATCTTCGTGCCGGAAAATCCGGGATCGTTTTTGCCCCCGATTATGCCGAGCGCGGCTTTCGCTCTCAGGTGCACGGTCAGCCAAACATCGTGTTCGAGGATCACATCGACAAGCGCGATCTGCGCTTCATGGGCGATGGCGCGGCCTATAACTTCATCGCCATGGATCAGGCGATCAAGGATTCGGGGCTGGAGGCGTCTGATATCTCGAATGACCGCACGGGCATCATCGTAGGCTCGGGCGGACCATCAACCAAATCCTTTTTCAAGGCGCATAACATCGTGCGCGAAACGGGCAGCCCAAAGCGGATCGGTCCCTTTGGCGTGACCAAGGGCATGTCGTCGACCACATCGGCCTGTCTTGCAACGCCGTTCAAGATCAAAGGTGTGAACTATTCGATCACCTCGGCCTGCTCCACCTCGGCGCATTGCATCGGTAATGGCACGGAGTTGATCCAGTTTGGCAAGCAAGACATCGTTTTTGCGGGCGGCGGCGAGGAACTTGATTGGACCCTGTCGTGCCTGTTTGACGCCATGGGTGCGATGAGCAGCAAGTATAACGATGCGCCCGCCACAGCCAGCCGCACCTATGACGCCACCCGCGATGGGTTCGTGATTGCCGGCGGTGGTGGTGTGGTGGTGCTGGAAGAGTTGAACCACGCCCTTGCCCGCGGTGCCAAGATCTATGGCGAGGTCACGGGCTATGGTGCCACCTCGGATGGCTATGACATGGTGGCCCCCAGCGGTGAGGGCGGCGAGCGGTCCATGCGCGTGGCACTGTCCACCCTGCCCCAAGGTCGCAGCATCGACTATATCAACAGCCATGGCACTAGCACGCCCGTGGGTGACGTGACCGAGATGGAGGCGATCCGCCGCGTCTTTGGCAAGGGCAGCACACCGCCCGTCGCCTCGACCAAATCACTGACCGGCCACAGCCTCGGCGCAACAGGCGTGCATGAGGCGATTTATTCCTTGCTGATGATGAACGGCAATTTCATTGCCGCTTCGGCAAATGTGACCACGCTTGATCCGGCACTGGACCCGTCCGAGATCGTGACGACCCTGCGCGAAGGGGTCGAGATCGACTCGGTCTTGTCCAACAGCTTTGGCTTTGGGGGCACCAACGCCACCTTGGTCATGTCGAAATTCAAGAATTGATTTCACCTCACTAAGGAAAGCGTCAGCATGGCCGATCTGATGAAGGGCAAGCGGGGCCTCGTGATGGGCGTCGCCAATGAGCGTTCGATTGCCTGGGGCATCGCCAAGGCGCTGGCAGCAGAGGGGGCCGATCTTGCCTTTTCCTATCAGGGCGAGGCTTTTGGCAAGCGCGTCGAACCACTGGCGGCAAGTGTCGGCTCTTCGCTTTTGGTCGATGTCGATGTCAATGACGACGCCAGCATGGATGCCTGCTTTGCCACGCTGAAAGAGCGCTGGGGGACGATGGATTTTCTGGTCCATGCCATCGCATTCTCTGACAAGAACGAGTTGACGGGCCGCTTCATCAACACGTCGCGCGGAAACTTCCAGAACTCTCTGACGATCTCGTGCTTTTCCTTCATCGACGTCAGCCGCCGCGCCGCCGAGATGATGCCCGAGGGGGGATCGCTGATCACGCTGACCTTCCAGGGATCAAACAAGGTCGCCCCCAATTACAATGTGATGGGGGTGGCCAAGGCTGCGTTGGAAAGTGCCACGCGCTATTTGGCCAATGATCTGGGGCCGCAAGGCGTGCGGGTGAATGCCATTTCACCCGGCCCGATGAAAACCCTTGCCGGTGCGGCCATTGGCGGCGCGCGCGCGACCTTCCGGCATACCGAAGCAAATGCCCCCTTGCGTGCCAATGCCACGCTGGAGGCCATTGGCGGCACCGCCGTATGGCTTTGCTCCGAGGGCGGGGCCTGCACCACGGGGGAAGTGATCCACGTGGACGGTGGATATCACGTCCTTGGCTTTCCTCAGGCAGAAAACCTTTGAACATCAACGGCGACGCAAGCCGCCGTTGATGTCAAAGCGACCTGCCAGGAATTTCCCTTAGGGACCGTAAGATACGCGCGGCGAGGATGCAGTTTGACCAGACTGCATCCCCGCACCTCACCTATGCCGCCGCTTTTGGTGACAGGGCTGTGACCGCCTCGAATTGCGACAGAAAGATCTTTCCCTTGAAATGGTCCATGAAGTCCGACCGCTTCAGGGCATCCATGACCGGGCCCTTGACCTCGGACAGATGAAAGCCAATCCCGGCCGAGGCGAGGCGATGCGCGATGGCCTCCAGACTTTCCAAAGCGCTGGCATCGATTGCGTTCACAGCCGGGCACATCAAGATGACGTTCTTAAGCTCTGGCTGCACGGCGATCCGGTCATATATCGCATCCTCCAAGGCACGGGCATTGGCGAAATACAGGCTTTCGTCGACACGGATCGACAAGATTGACGGATCTGTGATGACTTTATGCCGTTCGACATTGCGGAAATGCTCGGTCCCCGGCACCTGACCAACGATGGCCATATGGGGCCGCGAGGTGCGCCACAGGAACAGCGCAAGCGACAAGGACACGCCCGCTGTGATCCCGGCCTCTACCCCGACCATAAGAACGGTCAGAATGGTGGCCGCCATGGCCGCAAAGTCAGCCTTGGAATAGGCCCAAGTGCGCTTGATGGCCGCAAAATCAACCAAGGACAACACGGCCACAATGATCGTCGCGGCCAGCACGGCCTGTGGCAAAAAGCGGAACAATGGCGTCAGAAAGACCGTGGCGGCAAGAATTCCGACGGCAGTAAAGGCCCCCGCCAGCGGCGTCTCGGCACCTGCATCAAAGTTCACCACCGACCGCGCGAACCCGCCCGTCACCGGATAGCCCCCCGACAGGGCCGAGGCCATGTTGGACACGCCAAGCGCCGTCAGCTCTTGGTTTGGCACGATCCGCTGCCGCCGTTTGGCCGCAAGGGTCTGGGCCACGGAAACCGATTCCACAAAGCCGACAAGACTGATCAAGATGGCAGGCACCAGCAGTTGCTGCCACAGGCCAAGATCAAAGGACGGCAACGCAAAGGGTGGCAATCCTGCGGGGATCTCGCCAACAATTTTCACACCTTTGTCCGCCAGCCCAAAGCCCACAACGGCGAGGATCGACAGCACGATGGCCGCCACCGGACCGGCCTTTGCGATCAGGTCTGCCATTCGCGGCTTCAGGCCGCGCGCCAGCAACAGCGGTTTGAGTTGCTTGCGGGTCCAGAACAAGAACGCCGTCGCCATCACACCGATGACCAGCGTATAGGGGTTGATCCCGCCGATCCCCTCATAAATCCCGCCAAGTAGATGCGGCAGCGTGTCACCTGCGGCCTTGATCCCCAGAATATGCTTCAACTGGCTTGTGGCGATCAAAATACCCGATGCGGTAATGAAGCCAGAGATCACCGGATGGCTCAGGAAATTGGCCAAGAACCCCAGCCGCAGGACCGACATCGCGACCAACACAAGGCCAGACAAGAAGGCCAGCGTAACAGCCGCTGTCAGATATTCGGCACTGCCCGGCGCGGCCACCTGCCCCACAGCCGCCGCCGTCATCAAAGAGGCAACGGCAACGGGCCCCACGGCCAAGGCACGGCTGGTGCCAAAGATGGCATAGGCGATGAGCGGCAGGATCGAGGCGTAAAGCCCCACCTGTGGTGGTAGGCCCGCCAACATTGCATAGGCAAGGCTTTGGGGCACCAACATGATGGTCACGATCGCAGCCGCGACCAGATCGCTTTGCGCCTCAGTCTTGGTGTAGGCCGGAGCCCACCCCAGAATCGGCAGTATCGAGGACAGTTTTTTCAACGTCTTGGCCTTTATTTCAAGAGACAGTCACGGCTTCGGGTTTGGCCATCCATTCCCGCCCACGCAGCATGGCTTGCCAATAGATCGGCGGAAGCATGCGTTCCTTTAGAAGCCAAGCCAGATGGCTGGGCTTTGTGCCATCGATCAGCCAACCGGGGAACGACGGCAAAAGTTTGCCGCCATAGCCGAACTCGGCCAGCACGATCTTGCCGCGCTCGACCGTCAGCGGACAGGACCCATAGCCGTCATAGGCAACATCAGGCCCGGAAATCGCACCCAGGTCTTTCAGCAGATTATGTGCAACAACAGGGGCCTGCTTCCGGGCGGCGGCGGCGGTCTTGGCGTTGGGGGCATTGCACACATCGCCCAGCGAATAGATGTTTGGCAGTGACTTGTGGCGCAATGTCGCCTGATCCACATCGACCCAGCCCGCCGCATCCGCAAGCGGCGAGACGCGCACGAAATCCGGTGCGATCTGGGGCGGCACGACATGGATCATGTCAAACCCTGTTTCGACAGTCTCGGTCGTGCCATCGGCATGCGTCTTGGTGAACCATGCCGTCTTTGCCGCGCCATCCACGCGGGTCAGCCGATGCTGGAAGTGCAACTGCGCCTTGTACTTCTCGATATACTGCATCAGGGCGGGCACATATTCCTTGACCCCAAACAGAACCGGACCCGCATTGAAAAAATCGATCTCGATATTTTTCAAACGCCCCGACCGGAACCAGTGATCGGCGGACAGATACAGCGCCTTTTGCGGCGCACCTGCGCATTTGATCGGCATGGGCGGCTGGGTGAATACGGCACGGCCGCGCTCTAACCCCTTGACCAATTCCCAGGTGTAAGGTGCCAGATCGTAGCGGTAGTTGGAGGTGACCCCATTGCGCCCCAGCGTCTCGGTCAGCCCTTCGATCCCGGCCCAGTTCAACTTTAGCCCCGGTGTCACCACCAACTGGCCATATTTGACCACGCGACAGCCATCAAGGATGACCACACTCTTGTCAGGCTCGAACGCCGCTACGGCGGCCTTGATCCAGCGAACGCCGGAGGGAATCAAGGATCCCATCGTTCTGGCTGTGGTTTCCGGCTCGAAGATACCGCCGCCCACCATGGTCCAACCCGGCTGATAGTAGTGAATATCAGCAGGGTCGATGATGGCGATATCCAGATCCGGTTTGCGCGCCTTCAGGCTGGCAGCAACTGCGATCCCGGCAGCCCCGCCGCCGATGATGACAACCGCATGGCTTGCATCCACCGTATCCGTGGGCGTGCGCCCGCCGTTTGCAATGCGCCGCACCACACCCGACATGTCATAGCCAGCGCCTTTGGTGGCCGCAATGATTTCAGGCAAGGGCCGATTGCGCCCGCCTTCTGACAAGGACCAGAGTGTGGCCGACCGTGTTCCCGTCCGGCAATAGGCAAGGATCGGCTTGGGCAGGCTGTCCGTCAAGGCACCAAAATCCGTCGCATCGGCGTCGCTGACAAGGCCCGCCACAATCGGAAGATAGGCCGCATCCATGCCCGCCGCCTTTGCCGCGGCCTCAACCTCGGCAAAACTGGGCTGATCCGTGCCCTCTCCATCAGGTCGATTGCAAATGATCGACTTGAAACCCGCGGCCGCAAGTGCCGCGATGTCTTGCGGCAAGATCTGCTCGGATACGGAAAGGGTGGGTGTGATCGGCTTGGCGGGCATCGGGGTCTCCTCCCAGAGATGTGGCTTTTGGACTGCGGTCAGAGGACGTTGAGCGGAACTTTGAGGAACCGCTTGCCGCTGTCATCAGGCGGCGGCAGATCGCCTGCGCGCATGTTCACTTGCAAAGACGGGATGATCAGTTTGGGCATCCCAAGTGTCGCATCGCGTGTATCACGCATGGTCACGAATTGATCTTCGGTGATCCCATCCTTTACATGGATGTTATGGGCCTTTTGCTCGGCAACCGTGGTTTCCCAGCGGATTTCCCGGCCATTCGGGCCATAATCGTGGCACATGAACAGACGCAGATCGTCAGGCAATGCCAGCACCCGCTTGATGGACCGATAAAGCGTGCGCGAGTCCCCGCCCGGAAAGTCCGCCCGGGCAGAGCCGCCGTCGGGCATGAACAACGTATCCCCCACAAAGGCCGCATCCCCAACGACATGCGTCATGCAGGCCGGTGTGTGGCCGGGTGTGTGCATTGCAAAGGCCGTCATGCCACCGATCTGATAGCTGTCGCCGTCAGCGAACAGGCGATCAAACTGGCTGCCGTCACGCTGAAACTCGGTGCCCTCATTGAACACCTTGCCAAAGGTGTCTTGAACGATGGTGATATTCTCGCCAATTCCGATTTTGCCACCAAGCTTGCCCTGAATATAGGGCGCGCCGGACAGATGATCGGCATGAACATGGGTCTCGATCAGCCATTCCAGCGTCAGACCATTTGCCTTGATGAAATCGATCACCGCATCAGCCGAGGCATAGGTGATGCGCCCCGCCGCATAGTCGATATCCATCACGGAATCGACCACCGCACAGGCCGTGCTGGCCGGATCGCGCACCACATAGGTGACGGTGTTGGTCGGTTCGTCAAAGAAGGCCGTCACCTCCGGCTTGACGGTTAGATCAACGGCGTGGGGAATATTCGCAATATTTGTCATCGGTTTATCCTCCTTGGGCGCCATGGGCGCTTTGTATCGGTGCGGGGGTAAGGTCATGGGCAACGTCGCCGCTGCCTGCCTCCCCCGCGTCTGGTGTCAGCCCCGGCTTGCACAGCGTTGGAAGGCGGGAAGGTGTTTTTCCTCGGACGCATCGCGCAAAGCTTGCATGACGCGCGTGATGTCGGGATAGGCGGCGACCACGGGCAGAAGTTGCGCATCATAAAGGTCGCGGTTCAGGATTTCGGCCTCGACGCCGATCTTGCACGCCGCGCCAAGCGTCTCTGGGGCCTCCGGTGCAGCAAGGGCGCCCGTGGTGTAGCCATTCTCTGGCACTGCCAGCCCGTAGGCCGTGTAAAGGTCGATCACCATGGATTCATGCTGACGCTCTGCCTTGATAATGTTGGAAAAGGGTCTGGCATCCCCAAACTTCGTGATGACGGCAGCGTAAAAGGCTTGGGCGTGACGCTCATCTTGCAACGCGGCGGCCATGGCCGTCTGCACGTCTGATGGCAAAGTCTGGGCAACGGCAGGTGCGGCGGACATCAGACCGACGATTATCAGGGCAATGGGTGATTTGAACATTTCAGGGCTCCCTTCCAGGCAAGAGCGAGGTTTATTTATTGTGCAATTGAGCCATCGCCGTGCTGCTGTCGATCAACAGGGGCTCAGTTTTGGACGGATGCAGATCAGGACTTACCGGTTCGGCAGGTCCGAATTCCAAACAGGGTATAGGCCGGACAGAATCGGAAAAGCGCGGTGCCCAGCATCACGACCCCTGCGGCCACCAAGGCAAATTTCCACACACCCCAGGCCGCAAATAGCGCAGCAAATGGCGGCAGAAACGGCGCTGTCAGCAGGGCTGCGCCAAGGATGAAGCGAAGGGTTCGGTCAAGCGATCCAACATTTGTCATGAGTGCCTCCTGTGCAACTGCATGGTTGCCACGTATATTCGAAAGTGCTAAAGTGTCAAGCATGAAAAATGACATATCAAATGAAACTATAAATCCCCTGGAAGCCAAGGCAGAGGAAGTTGCGGCCACATTGGCCGCCATGGCGAACCCCAAAAGGCTGGTCGTCATGTGCACTTTGCTTGGGGGTGAGAAGTCGGTGGGCGATCTGGCCGAGATTGTACAACTCAGCCCGGCCGCACTATCGCAGCATCTGGGCAAGATGCGCGCCCTAAAGCTTGTGACCACGCGGCGCGAGGGGCAGACAATCTATTACAATCTGGCCAGCACCGAGGTTCAGGCCGTCTTGGAGACGCTGTACCGGGTCTACTGCGCACCCGATTGCTGAGGCACAAAGCGATCTAGCAAGATGCCGCGATTGATGGTGATGTCTGCAATGGTCATATCATCCAGAACAGAGAGAAAGGCCCGCAAAGCCCTTTGAATTCCACGGGATAGGTGACATACCCCCTCCAGTGGGCAGGTGTTGGTTTCGGGGTTGAAACATTCCACCAACTCCATCGGCCCTTCGGTCCAGCGCACCACCTCGCCCACGGTGATCCGATCAGCTGGCCGCGCAAGGCGCATCCCGCCATTGCGCCCCCGGATCGTTTGAATATAGCCGCGCTGGCCCAACTCGTGGGACACCTTGACCAGATGTGCCTTTGAAATCCGATGCGCGCGCGACACCTCATCCACTGTCACAATCGCTGGATCGCGAAGGGCGACATATTGCAAGGTCCGAAGGGCAAAGGTGGAGTATTGGGTCAGGTGCATGGGCGAAAGGTCCTGCGACAATAAAGTTCTACACGTGATATAGCTTTTTCGGTTGCGTCGCAATAGTTGTACGTAGAATAGAGCTTTATTGGGTCCGCCGCCGATTCGCCGTCGGCAGGATCAGTCGCCGACTCGCACAACACACAAAGGGAACGACCATGAAACGCACATTCATCACGCTTGTTATTGCCACCATCCTTCCGCTCTCGGTATCGGCGCAAAACGTGCCCGGCGCGCATTTTCTGGAAAACTGGGATCAAGACGGGAATGGCGCGGTGACCTTGGCAGAGGCCGAACAACGCCGCGCAGATGTCTTTCTCAGCTTTGACGCAAATGACGATGGCACGCTCGACACAGAAGAATACGCGATGTTTGATGAGGCACGCGCGAATGACATGGCCGGTTCCGATGCTGGCAATGGGATGAAGCGCGTTCAGGAGGGCATGACATTGACCTTCAACGATATCGATGCAGATGGAAGCGTATCACAAGCAGAGTTCCTTGCACGGACGGCAGACTGGCTTGCTTTGATCGACCGCAATGGCGATGGCAGCATTACCGCGCAGGACTTTGGACCAGCCTCTAACTAGGATCGTCCCTCAGGCCGCGGAGACCACCATGTTTGACAGCTTTAGCGCCATTGATCTGGCCCGGTTCCAGTTCGCTTTCACCATCTCGGCCCATATCATCTTTCCCGCATTCTCGATCGGCCTTGCCAGTTTCCTTGCCGTGCTGAACGGCCTGTGGCTTTGGCACCGCGATGATGCCTTTTTGCGGCTGTTCAATTACTGGAAAACCATCTTTGCCGTGGTCTTTGGCATGGGCGTCGTGTCGGGCATTGTGATGTCTTACCAGTTCGGCACCAACTGGTCGGTGTTTTCCGACAAGGTGGGCCCGGTTCTTGGCCCCTTGATGGGGTATGAGGTGCTGTCTGCCTTTTTCCTTGAGGCGGGCTTTCTGGGCATCATGCTGTTTGGCCGTGAGCGGGTGGGCGACCGGCTGCACATGGCCGCCACCGCCATCGTCGCCATTGGCACGCTGTTCTCGGCCTTTTGGATCCTGAGTGTGAACAGCTGGATGCAAACCCCACAGGGCTATAGCATCAATGAGGTTGGCCAGTTCGTGCCCGAAGATTGGTGGGCCATCATCTTCAACCCGTCTTTCCCCTATCGGTTGGTGCATATGGTGCTGGCGGCCTATCTGACCACGGCCTTCGTTGTGGGGGCCGTTGGCGCGTGGCATCTGTTGCGCAGCCCGCAAAGCCGCGGGGCGGCCATCATGTTTTCGATGGCAATGTGGATGGCCCTGATCGTGACACCGCTTCAGATCGTGGCGGGTGATATGCATGGCGTGAACACGCTGGAGCATCAGCCTGCCAAGATTGCCGCGATGGAGGGGCATTTCGAAAGCTATCCCGAGGGACGTGTGCCGCTGATCCTGTTTGGCCTGCCCGATGATGCGGCCGGTGTCACGCGCTACAAGGTCGAGATCCCGCTCTTGGGCTCGCTGATCCTCACCCACAGCCTTGATACCCCTGTTCTGGGCCTTGATGCCTTTCCCGAAGACGAACGCCCGAAATCGGCACTGATTTTCTGGACCTTCCGCATCATGGTGGCGATTGGCTTTGCCATGCTGGGCATTGGTCTGTGGTCCGCATGGGCGCGCTGGAAGGGACGCCTGATTGACAGCCCATGGCTGCATCGGGCCGCTGTTCTGATGGGACCTTCAGGATTTCTTGCCGTGCTTTGCGGGTGGATCACAACGGAAGTGGGCCGCCAACCCTTTACCGTCTATGGGCTTTTGAAAACTGGGGAAAGTGCGGCACCTTTGCAGGCTGATGCGGTTGGCGCCTCGCTTATTGCCTTTATCGTGGTCTATTTCTTTGTCTTCGGCTCCGGCACGTTTTACGTTCTGCGCTTGATGAGCAAACGGCCAAAGGATGCCATCGAAATCGACAAGATTGGTCCAACGCGCACAGCAGGGATCACACCCGTGGCCGCGAACCCCACCGCACCGCATCTTGCCCCCGGAGAATAACCCATGATCTTTGATCTTCCCTTTATCTGGGCCGGGCTGATCGCCTTTGCCGTGCTGGCCTATGTGCTGCTTGATGGCTTTGATCTGGGCATCGGAATCTTGTTCCCTTTTCTAAAGGATCGGGACGAACGCCATCTTGCGATGAACACAATTGCCCCCGTCTGGGACGGCAACGAGACTTGGCTTGTGCTGGGGGGCGGGGGGCTGTTCGCCGTGTTCCCGCTGGCCTATGCCATTGTGATGCCGGCGCTCTATCCATTGATCATCGCCATGTTGCTGGGCCTGATCTTTCGCGGTGTGGCGTTCGAGTTTGTGCATCGCACCAAACGGATGCAGGGGTTCTGGGAGTTCGGTTTTTGGGCCGGGTCCTTGGTGGCAACCATCGCGCAGGGCATGGCCCTTGGGGCGCTGGTGCAGGGTATAAAGGTTGACGGGCGCGCCTATGGCGGTGGCAACTGGGATTGGCTGACACCGTTTTCGGGCCTGACAGCGCTGGCACTGGTCGTGGGCTATGCCATGTTGGGGGCAACTTGGCTGATCCTAAAGACCGAGGGCGAAACTTTAGCTCGTGCGCGGCGCTTAGCAGCACCGCTTGGCGTGGGTCTGATCGTCATGATTGGTGCTGTCAGTCTTGCAACACCGTTTCTGCGGCCTGAATATCTTGTGCGCTGGTTCAGCTTTCCCTCGGGCCTGTGGAGTGCGATTGTCCCGATCCTGCTGGCGCTTGCGGTCTGGCAATTGTGGCTTGGCCTGCGAAATCAGGATCATCTGCGGCCCTTTCTGGCGACGGTGGCAATTTTTGGTCTGTCTTATGCTGGCCTTGGGGTCAGCTTTTACCCCAACCTTGTGCCACCATCGCTCAGCATTGCCGAGGCGGCGGCCCCTGACAGCTCGCTAAAGTTCTTGCTGGTGGGGGCGGTCGTGCTGATCCCGATGATTTTGGCCTATACCGCCTATTCCTACTGGGTCTTCCGCGGCAAGGTTCACCCCGGCGATGGGTATCACTGATGCGCCGCTGGTTGTGGTTTGCGGCGCTGTACCTTGCTGGAATCGTGGTCATTGGAACAATCGCGTTTGTGATAAGATCGGTGCTGATCTGAAACGGTGCAGGGCAAGGGCGACGGCGGGGCGCACAGGTGAAAGCTGACCTCGCCACCCGTTCCGTTTTCGGATAAGGCTGGAGTGACGCTAAACGGTCCGGGTATTGCACCGGCCGGACACCCAGATGATGCCTTGATGAGGTTGCACAAAAGGACAGTCCCTTTGAACGGCCCGATTTCATCGCATCTCTGCCTACAACCGGTGCTCCCATGCTAAGGGCCGCGCGGGGCCTTGCGATCATCGTCGGCTGCTATGGGCTGTTCGTCGTGGCGATGCAGATGATTTTTCCCCTGCCCGCGCGCCCTCAGCCCCCTGATCCAGTCTTTGTCACGGCCGAGTCAGCTTTGCAGACCACTCTGGCCCCACTTGTGGCCTCGCATCCCGGAACCTCTGGCATTGTGATGTTGGACAGCGGGTCTGATGCCTTTGCGGCCCGTATTCATCTGGCGCGCGAGGCAACTGTCTCGATTGATGCGCAATATTACATCTGGCACGATGATCTGACGGGCATCCGGCTGCTTTCTCAACTGCAAGAGGCCGCACGGCGCGGCGTCCATGTCCGGCTTTTGGTGGATGACAATGGCACCCCCGCGCTGGATCAAGAGCTTGCCGCCCTTGATGCCCTGCCTACAGCCCAAGTCCGCATCTTCAATCCGTTCACCTTGCGGTCTTGGCGCCCCCTCAACTATGCCTTCGATTTTTTTCGCCTGAACCGCCGGATGCATAATAAATCCTTCACGGTTGATGGGATCGTCACCATCGTCGGCGGGCGCAACATCGGGGATGTCTATTTTGAAACCGGTGGATCGCAGACCTATGTTGATCGTGATGTCATTGCGGTTGGCCCTGCGGCGGCGGATGTCAGCGCTGATTTCGCGCGCTATTGGGAAAGCTTGTCAGCCTATCCCGCCTCGGGGCTGATCACACTTGATCCCGCCTCGGCCAACCGGCTTGAAGGGCGAGATGAGGCGTTGCGCGATACGGAACAGGGCAGAAATTATGCCGCTTACGTCCATGACTCGTCGTTCGTGGCCGACCTTTTGAATGTGACACTGCGCCTTGAATGGGTGCCAACCCGGCTGTTCAGCGATGACCCCGACAAGGTCTTGGGCCTTGATGATGATGACGATTTGATGATCCGTCGGCTGTTTGCCGAGATTGGAACGCCGGAACACTCGCTGGACCTGATCTCGGCCTATTTCATTCCCGGCACCTCGGCGGCACAACAACTGGCTGGCTTTGTCGTGCAAGGCGCGCGGGTGCGGGTGCTGACCAATTCCCTTGAGGCGACCGATGTAGTGGCGGTTCATGGGGCCTATGCGCATTACCGCCGCCAGTTGATCGAAGATGGCGTCGAGGTCTATGAGTTGCGCAGCCAAGGCAGCGATAAGCGCACGGTCCGCGAGGTGGAGTTTCTTGGCCAATCCAGTGCGACAGTCCATGCCAAAAGCTTTTCAGTGGATCGACGCCGGGCCTTCATCGGATCGCTCAATTTCGATCCCCGGTCACGGCGGCTGAACACCGAAATGGGATTGCTGATCGACAGCCCCCTGATAGCTGGCGATCTTTCCCACTGGCTTGACGAGAACTTGGCGGGTTTCGCATATCACGTTGGCATCACCGCAGACGGGAAGATGGAGTGGAGCGCGTTGGATCAAGCAGGCCAACCCGTCAGGTTTGACGCAGAGCCCAATACCTCGATCCCCCTGCGGCTTTTGGTCGGGTTGATAGGTCTTCTCCCCGTTCAATGGCTGTTGTGACGCGATGGACCGATGCCGATGTGTCTTTGGCTGTGCGCCCCAGATCTAGGATCAGGATTGAGTCATGGCGGTCCAGAAATGGTCCTCGCACGAATGCGTCAAAGCCTTAGCGCCCTTGCCTGAGATGATCCGAACGTCAGTTCGCCCGTGCCAACAATGCCTCCATCGCGGCCTCGGTTCCCGGCCCTAAGCTGCCATCAATCGGCCCGCCATAAATGCCTTCCTCAGCCAGCCGCTTTTGAATTTCGATCCGTACATCCCGTTCGACCCGGCCTTCGTGATTGTCGATGAACCAACGGGTGCCGTTCTTAATGCCCTTGATGATCTCCTCAGAGGCGACAGAGGGGTTGCGCGGAACGCCCTCACCGGTGGCATACATCAGGCCAAGGCTGTTCATCGCAGTGGCGTTGCCCAGGTCGGCCGCCGCACGAAACCATTTCGCAGCCTCAACATCATCCTCGGTCACGCCCTCTCCGTATCGAAGCATCCAGCCAAGGTTGTTCATCGCACTGGCGCTTCCCTGCTCTGCCGCCGCGCGATACCACCGAACCGCTTCGACATCATCGATGGCCACACCTTCCCCCTCGTCAAGACTACGGCCAAGGCTGTTCATCGCCTCTACGTTGCCGTTCTCTGCCGCCAGTCGAAACCATCTGACTGCCTCGACATCATCTTCGGTCACGCCTTCGCCGTTCTTGAGCATCAGGCCAAGATTGTTCATGGCACTCGCGTTGCCCTTTTCAGCCGCCGCGCGATACCACCGAACCGCTTCGGCATCATCGATGGTGACCCCTTCGCCCTCGTCATAGCTTCGCCCAAGACTGTTCATGGCTTCGACGCTGCCCTTTTCTGCGGCGGCACGAAACCACTTCACTGCTTCGACATCATCCTCGGCCACGCCCTCGCCGTTCTTGAGCATCAGGCCAAGGTTTCGCATTCCACTCAGGTTGCCCTTCTCTGCCGCCGCTCGATACCAAACCACCGCTTGGGCATCATCTTCGGCGACCCCTTCGCCCTCGTCATAGCTGCGGCCAAGGCTGTTCATCGCCCCGGCGACTCCCTTGTCTGCTGCGGCGCGAAACCATTTCACCGCCTCGACATCATCTTCCGGGACGCCTTCGCCGTTCTTGAGCATCAGGCCCAGATTGTTCATCGCCTGAGCATGGCCCTGTTGTGCTGCCGCAAGATACCATTTCGCCGCCTCAAGATCTTGCCCTGCGGCATCGAGCGAGAGCGCTAGCTTGAACTGAGCCTCAACCCGGTTCAGGGAATCGTTCAGGGCCTGACGGCAATCCACGATCACCCTGTCCAGTTGCGGTTTTGACATGGCCTCAAGCGTGGCAAAATCCTTGTCCGCCCCCTCAACACAGCGCACAAAGGCCGTGGCCGCGGCGCTGTCTGACGGGGTGGCGGGTGCCGGTTGTGATGCAATGATCGGAGCAAGCGCATCAAGGCGCTGGAGCGATGCCTTCGCCAAGCCGAACCCCTTGCCCGCAGACAAGCGATACCAAGAGCGGGCATCCTCAATCTGGGCGTTCGCTTCAAGCGATCGTCCCAGCCAGTACTCGCCTTCTGACCGCTTTTCCGTCAGCCCCAATGCCTCTCGGCAATCTGCAATCAACGCTGCAAGATCGCCACCTGCCCTCAGATCTTCAAGACTGGCATCTAGCTGCTGGCTTTTGCAACTTTCGAACGCAACCAGGGCGCGACGGTCAAGGGCCGTTGGCGCGGCTGCAGCGCTAGATGACGCTGCAACAGGCGTTTTTGCCAGCCCCTCAAGCCGTTCTTGCGCCAATGCCGCCATCAGGGGACAATCCTTGTGCAACTCGAAAAAGGCGCGGTAGGCGGCGGCGCTGTTGCTTTGGGAGACCAGCGACCAGTCGGTGCGCGCAGCCGTACAGGGGTCCCCGACAGCAGGGGCAGGTTCTGGAGGGGCCGACATCGCGGCAGCAGGCACAAGGGTGAAGCTGCCCACCATCTGATCATACAGCGCGGGAAATTGGCTATGGCCCGCCTTGGCCGCCATCTGGCGCACATCCTCGCGCACCTCAAGTGCTGTCTGACGCAGATCGAGGCCGGGCGTTGACAGACGCGGCAGCAAGGCGCGGGTAAAGACCGAATTGGGGCTGGCATCCTCGCCCGGAAGTCGATCCAGCGCGGTTTGCCCAGCGCCTGCCGAGAACATCACAAAGGTGCCTTCGGTTTCTTGCGCAGGCGCAAGGCCACGCGTGCCGCCAATGCTGCGGGTGCCCTTTGGAAACGGGTTGTCGCGACAGGCATCGATGATGAACACCGAGACCCGGACACCGCTGCCCTGAATTGCACTGATCACGGTTTGCAGGGACAGCGACTGTTCGCGGACCGTCAGTGCCCCCGCCTGCGCAGGAACATCCGTGGGCAAAAGGTAGTTCTGGCCATCCATTTCGATCCCGTGACCCGCGAAAAAGAAGATAGCCTCGTCGCCTCTGCCAAGGCTGGTGGAAAAAGCGTCAAGCCGTTTTAGCAAGGTCTGGCGGTCCGGGTTCAGAACGAGCGTGGTCTGCACCCCGATCTGCGAAAGCGTGGCCTCGATGGCGCGGGCATCGGCACCGGCGCGGTTCAACTGTGGCAGTTCGGAATACATATCGACGCCGACGACAAGGGCATGGCGTGTTTGTGCAAGTGCAGGAACGGCACAGATCGTGATGACAAAGGCTAAGACCAGTCGAAACATCATAATCTCAGGGTCAAAATACGATTCGCTGAAAGGATAGCAAAACCTCTCCGAATAGACTCCATATTTCTCTTGGGCGGCCATCCGGCCAAAAAACTTTGCCCAAGAAAGCACCCCGGCGCGGGTGGCAAGAGCGTATCTGCGCTCGTTGATCCGAGATTACCGGTTGGCAACGATCATCTGCTCCAACCATGGCAAGACGTTTGAGATGTGGGTCCAAGCCAAAAACAATGCCGTTTACGCGCAGACCTGCCCGTTTTAGGCCCCAAGTCCCCAACTGGCCCCACGGCGCATAGGCGTCATCTTCGTCGATCCCAATGCAGCCAACCACATCGGCAAAGCCCGTGCCCTCACCAAAAACACGGCAAAGGTGGGGATTGCACGCCCTTGTCGCGGCCCCTCAGCCCAGTGCAGCCACCCGGCCATGTGCCGGACAGGTCACCATGTGGTCGTTGACCATCCCTGTGGCCTGCATAAAGGCATAGACGATGGTCGGCCCGCAAAAGGTAAAGCCCGCCTCTTTCAGCGCCTTTGACATCGCCTGTGATGTGGGGGTTTGGGTGGGCACTTCGGCCATGCTGGCAAAGCGGTTCTGAATGACCTGCCCATCCTGAAACCCCCAGATGAAATCCGAAAATCCTGCTCTTTCCTCGATGGCTAGATAGGCGCGGGCGGATTTTATGGCCCCCTCTATCTTGCCCCGGTGGCGCACGATTCCGGGGTTTGCCAGCAGGTGCTGCACATCTGCCTCCTCCCAGTTTGCAATTGTGAGGGGATGAAATCCTTCAAATGCCGCACGAAAAGCCTCACGCTTTTTCAAGATGGTGATCCAGCTTAACCCCGCTTGAAACCCGTCTAGGACAAGTTTTTCCCACAGCGCGCGCCCATCCCATTCCGGAACGCCCCACTCATTATCATGATAGTCCACATAAATTTTCTCAGTCCCGCACCAAGCGCATCGTTCCGCTGCCGCCATATGTCCCGTCCCACCCGCTCTGCATGCATTGTGATTCCAATTGGAACAAAATGCGAAACTTCATGCAAGCTTAACTCTTGTGGCCACATTCTGGCCAGACGGCTAAGGGGTGAACAGGGCGCAAGATGACTCAGAAACGCACATCTTTTCAGGATATTACACGGGATGAGGTCAGCCCGCTTTCCTATGCCATTTCCCAAGGGGATCGTCAGACCATCGCCATGGTGCATGACGCGGTGCAAACAAGACGCCTGCGCCTTGCCTATCAACCTGTGGTCTTGTCCGCAGATACCGAAAGGATCGGCTTTTATGAGGGGTTGATGCGCGTGCTTGACCCCTCGGGTCGCGTCATACCTGCCCGCGATTTCATCGACGCCGTCGAAGCCCATGAAATCGGGCGGGAAATTGATTGCGCGGCGCTTGCCATGGGTTTGCGCTGCCTTGCGCAAAACCCCGCGATCCGCCTTTCGATCAATATGTCCGCCCGCTCCATCGGCTATCCGAAATGGACCCGCACCTTACGACAGGGATTGCGGGAATTTCCCGGCGTGGGGGAACGTCTGATTCTGGAAATTACCGAAAGCTCGGCCATGTTGGTGCCCGAGATCGTGATTGCCTTCATGGATCAGTGGCAGCGCGAGGGAATCGCCTTTGCCATGGATGATTTCGGCGCAGGGTTTACCGCAATCCGGTATTTCCGCGATTTCTACTTCGATATTCTGAAAATCGACGGGCAATTCATTCGCAACATCCATGCGGATCGTGACAATCAGGTCGTAACCGCTGCCTTACTCGCGATTGGCAAACAATTTGACATGATGTGTGTGGCTGAATCTGTTGAAACCCTTGCCGATGCGACATTCCTTCAGGCCCTCGGGGTGGATTGTTTGCAGGGGTTCTTGTTTGGCGCCCCGACGGTCAGCCCGGAGTGGATGCAGCCCCAAGCGCGCAAAAGCGCCTAGATCAATCCAGTTTCGCAATGCTGGCGCTGCGCAAGAATCTTGCGCTTTGCACGAGAGAGTCATAGGTCGGTGGGGACGGGTGGGGTGGCTTTACCCCTCTCAGCTTGGCCAAGGGAGTGAACCAGATGACCAATGTCGTAATCGTCGCCGCCGGACGGACCGCCGTAGGCAGTTTCAATGGCGCTTTCGCCAATACCCCAGCCCATGATCTTGGTGCTGCCGTGATCGAAGCCGTGGTCGCACGTGCCGGAATTGACAAGGCCGAGGTTGAGGAAACCATCCTTGGTCAGGTTCTGACAGCAGGTCAGGGGCAGAACCCGGCACGTCAGGCGCATATCAAGGCGGGCCTCGCCAAAGAAGCCTCTGCTTGGTCGCTCAATCAGGTTTGCGGCTCGGGCCTGCGTGCGGTTGCGTTGGGCGCACAGAATGTGCAACTGGGCGACGCCCGGATTGTTGTCGCCGGTGGCCAAGAAAACATGTCACTTTCCCCCCATGTCGCGCATCTGCGTGCAGGGCAAAAGATGGGTGACCTGAACTTCATCGACTCGATGATCAAAGACGGGTTGTGGGATGCCTTCAACGGCTATCACATGGGCCAAACGGCTGAAAACGTGGCCAACCAGTGGCAAATCAGCCGCGAGATGCAAGATGAGTTCGCCTTGGCCAGCCAGAACAAGGCCGAAGCCGCGCAAAAGGCCGGAAAGTTTGCCGATGAAATCATCGCATTCACCATCAAGACCCGCAAAGGCGATGTGACTGTGGATGCGGATGAGTATATCCGCCACGGCGCGACGCTTGAGTCGATGCAAAAACTGCGCCCGGCCTTTGCCAAGGACGGCTCTGTCACGGCGGCCAATGCCAGCGGCCTGAACGACGGGGCGGCGGCGGTTGTCTTGATGTCCGAGGAGGAGGCTGCAAAGCGTGGTCTGACACCCTTGGCACGGATTGCAAGCTATTCCACCGCCGGGCTTGATCCGTCGATCATGGGCGTTGGCCCAATCCACGCCAGCCGCAAGGCCCTTGCCAAAGCGGGCTGGAAGGTCGGCGATCTGGATCTGGTGGAGGCGAACGAGGCTTTCGCCGCCCAAGCCTGCGCTGTCAACAAGGACATGGGCTGGGATCCGGCGATTGTGAACGTCAACGGCGGGGCCATTGCGATTGGCCACCCGATCGGTGCCTCGGGCGCGCGCATCCTGAACACGCTGTTGTTCGAGATGGGCCGCCGCGGATCGAAAAAAGGTCTGGCCACGCTGTGCATCGGCGGTGGCATGGGTGTCGCGATGTGCCTTGAGCGCGCCTGATTCCATCCGGCACATTGAATAGGCATAGGGGCGCGCAATAATCTTGCGCGCCCCTAACCTTAACGATATCAAAGATTTCAAACACGTCTCAAAACTGGAGGAGGGACACGATGGCTCGGGTTGCATTGGTAACAGGGGGATCGCGCGGCATTGGCGCGGCTATATCGGTGGCGCTAAAGGCTGCTGGCTACAAGGTTGCCGCGAACTATGCCGGTAATGACGAGGCGGCCGCCGCCTTTACGGCAGCGACCGGGATCCCGACCTATAAATGGTCGGTCGCGGATTATGACGCATGCAAAGAGGGCATCGCAAAGGTAGAGGCCGAGATTGGGCCCATCGATGTTTTGGTGAACAACGCCGGCATCACACGGGATTCAATGTTCCACAAGATGACGCCACAACAGTGGAAAGAGGTCATCGATACTAACCTTACCGGTCTGTTCAACATGACCCATCCGCTGTGGACAGGGATGCGCGACCGCAAATTTGGCCGCGTGGTCAACATCAGCTCAATCAACGGGCAAAAGGGTCAGGCGGGGCAAGCCAACTATTCCGCCGCGAAATCCGGCGATCTGGGCTTTACCAAGGCGCTGGCCCAAGAGGGCGCGCGCGCCGGCATCACGGTAAACGCCATTTGCCCCGGCTATATCGGCACGGAAATGGTGCGGGCCATTGATGAAAAGGTGCTGAACGAGCGGATCATTCCACTTATTCCCGTGGGCCGCTTGGGCGAACCCGAAGAAATCGCGCGTTGCGTGGTGTTCCTTGCCAGCGATGACGCAGGTTTCATCACCGGATCGACCATCAGCGCGAATGGCGGACAGTTCGTCGTCTAACGCCACACCAATATAGAGAAAGGGCCGTCCCGATGGGGCGGCCCTTTTCTTTTAGACGGTCGCAGCGCCGGTTGACGCTTTGCGGCGCATCACGAAATCCGAGATGGATTTCATCATGTCGCGGATCGCTTGGGCACGCTCCTGACGAGCCAAGCGCAGAATTTCTTCGTGGTCGACGAGGAAACTACGGTCAATCATTTGGACTCTCCTTACGGATACATCCTCCCTGCTTTTGAAAATGGGCTATATTCCCGTTACTTGCAAGACATGGGGCCATGCCAAAGCCGCATTGCGGCGTCCCGGATAGTGCATGGCATCCAAGGCTTGACGCGGCAGGGGACTTGGCTTCTGGTGCCCGCAGATAGCGGGGGATTGACGTGACACGGGGCAAAGCGACATGGATCGGGACCTCTGCCATTTTGATGTGGGCGCTGCTTGCCTTGTTGACCATCGGCTCAGCCCCCGTGCCGCCGCTACAGCTTAACGCGATTTGTTTTGGCATCGGTGGGGGGATTGGCCTGATCTGGACCACGCGTTCAGGGTTTGGTGTGCTGCGCAGGGTCGGGTGGAAGGTCTATGCCTTTGGCACTCTGGGCCTGTTTGGATACCATTTTCTATATTTCACAGCCTTTCGCCTGTCGCCTACGGCGGAAACCGGGTTGATCGCATATCTCTGGCCCTTGTTCATCGTGCTTTTGTCGGGGCTCTTGCCCGGCGAGCGTTTGGGGCCGATGCATATCGCCGGGGCCTTGATTGCATTTGCGGGGGCCGCGCTGATCGTTCTGGCACGTCAGGATGACGGGGCGGATGGATCGGTCTGGGGGATGGTTCTGGCCTTTGGCTGCGCAATCACGTGGGCGACCTATTCCGTTTTGTCCCGCAAACTGGGCAATGTTCCTACCGAAAGCGTCACGGTCTTTTGCATCGCAACATCCATTCTTGCGGGTCTCGCGCATCTGGCGATGGAAAAGACGGTTTGGCCGGATACAAGCTGGGGTTGGATTTCCATCCTTGCCCTTGGGATCGGGCCGGTTGGGGCTGCGTTTTTCACTTGGGATATCGGCATGAAGCGCGGCGATATCCAGTTTCTGGGCGTGGCGTCCTATGCGGCACCATTGCTGTCCACGCTTGCCCTTGTTGCCGCAGGGAACACACAAGCATCGTCCACGATTTTGATCGCGGCCCTGTTGATCACCAGCGGGGCGGCACTGGCGGCACGCGCCAGTGCCGCAAAACGTTAGCCCTGTGACAGGCGGGTGATTTCCTCTTTGAGCCGGAGTTTCTGTTTCTTGAGATCGGCAATCTTCAGGGCATCCGACGCGGGGCTGCGCTGAGCTTGCTCCACCATATCCGAGAGATGGTCATGCTTGCGGCGCAGTTCCTGCAGATGCGAAGCGACAGTCATCGTATACCTCCTGTGATGGGTCGAATATGACAATCACATCACAAAGCCTGAGTCGTGTCGCCCTAAATAATCCAGATCGCCCTATCCTTTCGGTTAGACTTAGCGCAAAAGTCCGAAGATCGCGGCCCCCTGCCGCAGAACCAGATCAGCCGATGGCGTATAGCTTTCGCGGTCTCCGTCGTGGCTTTGACCCTTGTGAAGGATGAACGATGGCAAGAGACGAAAGGGCGATTTACGGCCTTTTTGCGCCTGTATGATCACCCGACGGGCGGGTTGCCCGTCGCGCGGGGCCAAAGGCAACACCGAAATTGCCCCCATTTTTTGGCCTAAGCCCCGCAAAGCATCCGGCAAACCATCCGCACCACAGATCATCGTCAAATACCCCCCTGCGGCCAGTCGCCGCACGCAAGCCTCCACCCAGTCACCAAGCGACAGGTCAACCTGCATGGCGATGGCCCTGCCCGCCACGGGAGAGGGCGTGCCCGCGGGCGGGTAGTAGGGTGGGTTGGTGATGACGTGATCGAATTCGGTCCGCAGATCCTTGGGCATCTGGCGCAGATCACCCTCATGAACCGTCAGATCAATCTGGTTTCGCTGCCCGTTGCGCCGCGCAAGGTCGGCATAGTCGGGTTGCACCTCCAGCCCGGCCAGAAACAGGCCCGGAACACGCCAACCAAGGCAAAGTGCGGCCGCTCCGGCACCGCAACCGATGTCCAATACCCTTTGACCCGCCACAGCCGGGCAGGCGGCGGCCAACAAGACAGGGTCGGTCGCCGCGCGATAGCCGCGAATGGGTTGCAAAAGCTGCAGCTTGCCGCATAGGAATTTGTCATCTGAAAGGGCATCTGGGGCAAACATGGCGGTTCCGTCACTGACCGGTGGGAATGTCATTGTCGCGCAAGACAACCGAGGCCATGAAATGGTCTTGATCGCGAACCATCAGCCGACGTGGCAAAATGCCCAAAGAGCCATCGAGGATGCTCATGTGGACGTCCATTTCAAAGGTCGCTATACCCTCGCCCTGAAGCAGGGCCTGTGCATAGGCGATCACCGTGAGGTCATTTGTGCGCAAGAGCTCTTTCATGCATCAAGACTTAGGGTGATGCAGGGGAAAAAGCGAGAGCGGAGCGACAGGGGATGGGCTTGGATCAAGCATCGGAACGACAAGCGGCACAAAAGCCCCATGATCAGCTGGCCGAATGGCTGGCCGATGACATGGCGCAGGTGTCGGTGCTGATCCGCGAACGCATGGCAAGCAAACATGCCCCCCGCATTCCGCAGGTGACCGCGCATCTGGTGGAGGCAGGCGGCAAGCGTCTGCGCCCGATGCTGACCCTGGCCGCCGCGCGGCTGTGTGGCTATGACGGGCCCTATCACGTGCATTTGGCCGCCACGGTGGAATTCATTCACACGGCAACCTTGTTGCATGACGATGTGGTGGACGAAAGCAAGCGCCGCCGGGGCCGCCCGACCGCGAACTTGCTTTGGGACAACAAATCAAGCGTTCTGGTCGGCGACTATCTGTTTTCGCGCAGCTTTCAGTTGATGGTGGAAACGGGGTCGTTGCGGGTTCTGGATATCCTCGCCAATGCCTCGGCCACCATTGCCGAAGGTGAGGTGTTGCAATTGACGGCCGCGCAGGACTTGCGCACCGATGAAGCGGTCTATCTGCAAGTGGTGCGGGGCAAGACAGCCGCGCTGTTTTCGGCCGCTACCGAAGTGGGCGGCGTGATCGCGGGCGCACCAGAGGAACAGGTGCGTGCCCTTTTCGTCTATGGTGATGCCTTGGGCGTGGCCTTCCAGATCGTTGATGACCTCTTGGATTATGGCGTGTCTGATGGGGCCATCGGCAAGAACACCGGCGATGATTTTCGCGAACGCAAGGTGACCCTGCCCGTGATCAAGGCGGTCGCACTGGCCAATGAAGAAGAGCGCGCCTTTTGGGTGCGTGTGATCGAAAAGGGCAATCAGAACGACGGCGATCTGGAGCAGGCCCGCGCGATCATGGCACGCCATGGCGCGATGGAGGCCGCGCGGCACGATGCCCTGATGTGGGTTGAAACGGCGCGACAGGCCTTGCACGTGCTGCCAGATCACCCGCTGCGTCACATGCTGCATGACCTTGCAGATTATGTGGTCGAACGGATCAGCTAAGCCGTCCGTCCACCGCCCACCAGTTCGGTTGCCTTGCATGGACCAGTGCCTTGGCCGCTTTGGCGCGTCGACCGTCTGGCGGGTAAAGCGCAAAGCAGGTCGCGCCCGATCCTGACATGCCTGCAAACAGGCAATCGGTATCCCGCAACAGCGCAAGTGCCGTGCCGATGACCGGTGCCAAGGCGATCGCGGGGGGCTGCAGGTCATTGCGTTGACAAGCCAGCCAATCGCAAAAGGTTTTCGCATCCACAAAGGGTGGCCAACTTGGTGCAAGGGCCGGGTTGTCCCGCTTGCATAGTCCCGAAAACACTGCCGGAGTTGCGACGGCCACACCGGGATTGACCAGCAGCAGGTCAAGCGCAGGGATAGGCGGTGCCGCGCTCAAGACCTCACCAATCCCCTGCATTCTAAGGGGCAGGCCCATCAGGCACGCGGGCACATCCGCCCCCAGTTTGGCCGTGTGTTCCGGTGCGGGCAGCGGGATGTTCCAAAGCCGCGAAAGGGCGCGCAAAGTTGCGGCTGCATCAGCCGACCCTCCCCCGATCCCCGAGGCAACAGGAAGGCGCTTGATCAAGGTGATCTCAGCCGTGCCCTGCGGATCAAGAAAGCGCGCGGCCCGCAGCACAAGGTTGTCGTCCCCCGCACTCAGCCCCTCAGCCTGAGGCCCCTCGATGCTCAGGCTCAAGGTCTTGGCAGGTGCCACATTGATTTCATCGCCGAAATCCGCAAAGCCGACAAGGCTGTCAAGCAGATGGTAACCATCCGCCCGCCGCCCGGTGACATGAAGGCACAGATTTATCTTGGCGCGGGCGGTTTCAGTTACCAGTGCTGCTGCCATCAATGGCCTTCAAGGGCGGCGCCCCTTCTTCTTTCAACACGATGTCAAGCCCCAATTCCAATTTCCGACGAATCCGCTCGGCATCCTTTTCCAGCGGCTCGAATGACAGGGCGCGCCGCCATTGGAACCGTGCCTCAAGCTGCCGACCGACAGCCCAATAAACATCCCCCAAGTGGTCTGTCACCACCGGGTCTACGGGTTCAAGCAGGCTTGCCCGTTCCATCTGCGGGACAGCATCCTGATAGCGGCCAAGGCGATAATAGGCCCAAGCCAAGCTGTCGATGATATAGCCTGCATCGGGCCGCTCGGCGACGGCGCGCTCGATCATTCCCAAGGCTTCGTCCAGATTCTCGCCCCGATCCACAAAGCTATAGCCCAGATAGTTCAACACTTGCGGCTGGTCCGGCTTCAGCTTCAATGCCTCGCGGAAATCTGCCTCGGCCTTGTCCCATTGACTTGACCGTTCATGGGCCACACCGCGGGAATAGAACATTCCCCAATGGCGCTCTTCCGGGGCGGCGATCAGGGCAATGGCCGCGTCATATGCGGTCGCCGAGGCGCCAAACTGGTCCTCACGCCGCAGGGCATCACCATAGGCCATGTGAACGACCGAAATCTCGGGATGGCTTTTTGTAAGCGCTTCTAGAACTGCAAGCGCACCCGCCTTGTCATCTTGGGCAAACAAGGCCTCTGCGCGGCCAATCTCGGCCGCATAGAAAGACGGGTTATCTGCCGGGATCGAGGCAAAGGCCTCGGCCGCCAAAACCGGCTGATCCAGCTGTTGCAGCAGCTTGGCGGTCATCAGAATGGAGTCGGTGTGCCTTGGGTTCAGATAAGCCGCCGCGCGGGCATAAAGCAGGGTGTAGCCCGGCTCTGCCTCACCATTCAGCGCTGCGGCCACGGTAAAGAACACTTCCGAAACCCCGTCACTGGCCGATGTCACCACGTCAAAAGGCAAAGGTTTGCCCGCAGCAAGGCTTTGCCGCATCAGGTCAAGCTCTGCGTCAGGATCGGTTCCAAAACTGCGGTCCAGCAAAGCCGACGCTTCGGCAAATTTCTCAAGCTGGCTCAGAATCTGGACATGTGCGATCACGCCCCGGCGATTGACCACCAAGGGGCCAGCCGCCTTGCCGATCAAAATATCATTCGCCGCCTCAAAATCGCCAACGGCCGCAAGGGCGAGCGCCTTGTGATACAGGCCAAAGGCCTTTAGCCCATCGGTCTGTGCAATGGCGTCAAAGGCGGCGACGGCTTCGGTCATGCGGCCATTGCCAAATTCAGCCCAGGCTTTCACCAGATTATCCAGCAGATTGCCAATCGCCCGTTCTGATGGGGCGCTTAGGATGGAATCAAAAGCGCCTTCCTTTGTTTGCTTGGCAAGAATGGCGATGTTGGCACCGATGCTGCGCCCGCCCTGAGCGATCAGGGTCTGGGCAACCTCGGCCGCCTTGTCCATCTCGCCTGCGCCGAGGTAGGAAATCACCGCGCCATCCAGCAACGCTATGTTCTGAGGATCTGACGCCAAGGCGCGTTCGAACCAAAATGTCCCCTCACGGTAGCTGTTGTTCACAGCCGCAGATCGCGCCGCCAAATAGGCCCCCGCATCTGCGCGGCCTTCAACCGCCTGCGACAGCGCAGTTTGTGGCCCTGCCAAGCAAAACGGCACCAAGGCCAAGGCAACAAGGGAACGGCGAAAGAATGGGGTCATGCGCTTTTACTCTCCGAGCCAGTTGAGGACAAGCTAACCCCCGCCTGTGCACTAGGCAATGGCAGCCAGCCAATCAGCGACCAGATCGCGCAATTGTCAAATGGCACGCCACACGAAAATCAGCGCGGCCACAAAGAGCGGCAGGGCAATCAAGACAATGGCCCAATTCACCCAGTCCCGCACAGGGACAGGCCGAAGGTAAGGATAGCGCACGGGCCATATGCCCTTTTGCGCCGCAAGGGCCAATGTGCTGACGGGAATAGGCAAACGCACCCCGAACAACATCGGCACCGGAACGGGCCAACCGAACCTGCCCGCCCGCCCGTCATCGCGGTGATGGAACGGGGCTTCAAAGCCCGCCATCTCCACCCGGAACTCCTGCGCGAAGGCTGCCATAAATGCCGCCGCCTCTGCGCCATCCAGATCAAGGGCGCGCAAGACATCCGCCTGCTCAACCGTGGAAAGGCGCTGGCCGTAACGGTTTTCGACAAACAGAACGATATCTTCCGCGGCGGGTCCGTTCATCACATGTTCGGATAGTTCGGACCGCCCGCGCCCTGCGGGGTTGTCCAGTTGATGTTCTGGCTTGGATCCTTGATGTCGCATGTCTTGCAATGCACACAGTTCTGGAAGTTGATGACAAAGCGGGGGTCTTTCCCCTCGTCCGAGACAACTTCATATACGCCCGCAGGGCAATAGCGCTGCGCAGGTTCGGCATATTTCGGCAGGTTGACCGAGATCGGGATCGAGGGGTCCTTCAGCTTCAGGTGCGCAGGCTGCGCCTCATCATGGTTGGTAAAGCTGTAGGCAACGTTGGTCAGCCGATCAAAGGACAGCTTGCCATCGGGCTTTGGATAGGCAATCGGGGCGAAATCGGCAGCAAGGCCAGTCGCGGCGGCGTCGGTCTTGCCATGACCCAGCGTGCCAAACAGGCTGAACCCAAGTGTATTGGTCCACATGTCGATCCCGCCGCCCAAAAGGCTGGCGACAAGCCCATATTTTGACCAAAGCGGCTTGACGTTGCGCACCTTTTTCAAATCACGACCAATCGCACCTTCCCGCACATCGGCCTCATAGGCGGTCAACTCGTCGCCCTGACGACCCGCTTTGATGGCAGCATGTGCTGCCTCAGCCGCCGCCTTGCCCGACAGCATCGCGTTGTGATTGCCCTTGATGCGCGGCACGTTGACCATACCGACCGAACAGCCCAGCAGTGCCACGCCGGGTGCCACCATCTTGGGCATCGACTGCCAGCCGCCCTCGGAAATGGCGCGCGCGCCGTAAGCCACACGTTTGCCGCCTTTCAGCAAGTCGGCGACCATGGGATGATGTTTGAACCGCTGGAATTCCATATAGGGATAAAGATGCGGGTTTTGGTAGTTCAGGTGAACCACGAAACCCACATAGACCTGATTGTTTTCAAGGTGGTAGATGAACGATCCACCACCCGCGTTCGATCCCAGCGGCCAACCCATGGTGTGGGTCACAGTGCCAAGCCGGTGTTTTTCGGGGTCGATTTCCCAGATTTCCTTCATGCCAAGGCCGAATTTCTGCGGCTCATGCCCCTTGGACAGATCGTATTTCGCCATCACTTGTTTGGCGAGGCTGCCGCGAACGCCCTCGGACAAGAAGACGTATTTGCCCAAAAGCTCCATCCCCGGCTCATAGGCCGGGCCCGGCTCGCCCGTTGCGGGGTCAAGGCCAAACTCGCCCGCCACCACACCAGCCACGCGGTCGCCGTCGTAAACCACTTCGCTGCACGACATGCCGGGAAATATCTCGACGCCCAGACCCTCGGCCACGCCAGCCATCCAGCGGCAGACATTGGCCATCGAGACGATGTAATTGCCGTGGTTGTTCATCAGGGGCGGCATCGGGAAATTCGGGATCCGCACCTGACCTGCGGGCCCAAGCATGTAAAAGTTGTCTTCCACGACCTGTGTCTTGATCGGGGCATCCATCTTGCGCCAGTCGGGCAGCAGGACATCTAGCCCCGATGGGTCCAGCACCGCGCCCGACAAGATATGGGCTCCCACCTCGGAACCTTTTTCAAGCACCACGACCGAAAGATCACTGTCGAGTTGTTTCAGACGGATCGCCGCAGACAGCCCGGCAGGGCCTGCGCCAACGATCACAACGTCATACTCCATCTTCTCGCGCACGATGTGGCTCATTCTTGTGTTCCTTGCGATAGGATGCACCTTTTCGCACACCCGGATTCCCAAATTTTCTGCGCCTGTCATTGCCCCATGGGAAGGGCGCGGTCAACCATGACGCAACATCACGTTTCCGCATCGCAGCATTTCAGTAATTTTCTTTCCTACAGGCGACAAGCCGCCGCTTTCACGCGCCATTCCCCTTGCATTTGCGCGACGCATCCGTTTGGGTATTGGGAACAACATGCGGGCCATGGTCCTTTTCAGGGACCGTGGCCTGCCTTTTCGTGGATGATACGATGGAAAAAATTCCTATGACCCGTGGTGGGTTCATTGCTTTGGACGAAGAACTTAAAACCCTGAAGTCGATAGAACGCCCTGCCGTGATCCGCGCAATTTCCGAAGCGCGTGAGCACGGTGATTTGTCCGAAAACGCCGAATATCATGCAGCGCGCGAAAAACAGTCTTTCATTGAAGGCCGGATCAAGGAGCTGGAAGGCATATTGTCGCTGGCCGAGGTGATCGATCCGTCAAAGCTGTCTGGTTCGATCAAGTTCGGGGCCACCGTCGTTTTGGTTGACGAAGACACGGATGAGGAAAAGACCTATCGGATTGTCGGAGAAACCGAAGCCGATATCGAACGCGGTTTGCTGAATATTCGGTCCCCCCTTGCCCGTGCCTTGATCGGCAAGGACGAAGGCGACAGTGTCGAAGTAAAGACGCCCGGCGGGGATCGCGGCTATGAAGTGGTAAGCATCCGTTACATCTGACCTCTTGCAACGGAAAAAGGGTCTATGCCCGAACGCGACGAAAAATCTATCGACCTTGGCATCTATGCCCGCGCGGCTGAGCGCGGCATTTCCGCGACAGAGATCGTCGCGGCCCTTCTGGCTATTGTCTGGGTGGTGGCTGTGGTCGCCTATATCTTGCGCGCCCCCGAAAGCACGGGAACGCTTGGCCTTGTCATGACCCTTCTGGTCGTGTTCTTGCCCCTTGCCTTGATCTGGGCGGCGGCGACAACCTTGAATTCGGTCAAGATTTTGCGGGACGAGGCGGCAAGATTGCAAGTCTCGGTCGATGCAATGCGCAATGCCTATATCGCAAACCAGCAAACGAACGCTGCAGGCATAAAGCCGTCGGTCGAGAAAAAGCTGGACGAGTTGGCGCTTGCGGCCAAGCAAACAGAAACGACGCTGGCACGCTTTACAACGCGACGGGATTCGGGGCTGTCCGTGCCATCAGCGGATCGCAAGGCCGCCCTTGTTGCGCCATTGCCTGCTTCGGCCGCCGACGAACAGCCAGCCCTTGCCTTGGGCACACCTGCCGAAGCATTGCGCCCGCCACTGTCCGTTTCGGATTTCGTCAAGGCGCTGCAGTTTCCCGAGAACCCCGATGACCGCGAGGGCTTTCGTGCCCTGCGACTTGCCCTCGATGATCGTGAGGTCGCAAAGCTGATCCGCGCAGCACAAGACGTGCTGACCCTGCTGAGCCAAGAGGGCATCTATATGGACGATCTGCGACCAGACCGCGCACGTCCCGAAGTCTGGCGTCGATTCGCAGCAGGCGAGCGTGGACCCGGCGTGTCTTCTGTCGGGGGGGTGCGGGATCGGTCCTCACTGGCGCTGACGGCGGGACGGATGCGCGAAGATCCGGTGTTTCGTGATGCGGGCCATCATTTCTTGCGGACATTCGACCGCACATTGCACGCTTTTGAACAAAATGCGACTGACAGCGAATTGGCCGAGTTGGCCGATACACGAACAGCCCGCGCCTTTATGCTGTTTGGTCGCGTGATGGGTGTTTTCGACTAAGACCGGGAAGTTTCCGGGGGCCGTGGGGCGGCGGCGCGGCGCAAACGGTCATTGATCGCCCGACCCAATCCAATGTCTGGAATGGGCGCATAGGCGATCCGCCCAACGGACCCGGCCATACCGTCAGCATCACGCAGGCTTTGGAACAGATTGGCCGCAGCCTCTACCAGATCGCCACGGGCCGATAATGTTATCTGGGCACTCTCGCAGCCAGCCCCAAACCCCACCCAGATTTCGCCGGGATCGGGATGCGTGACGCCAAGGCGCACCCCGGCCTCGGGTGCATAGTGGCTGGCAAGTTGGCCGGGCGCATTGGGTTTGGTCGCATTTCCACCCTGACCTATCGGGCCAAGCATGGCCTCCAACGCCTCTTGCGGAATGCCGCCGGGCCGCAACAAGACGGGTGGGCCATCCAATCCAAGGATCGTCGACTCCAACCCGACCTTACAGTCACCCCCATCGAGAATGGCCTCAATCCGCCCGCCAAGACCCTGCTCCACATGGATGGCCTTTGTGGGCGAAACGCGCCCTGATGGATTGGCCGACGGGGCGGCCAAGGGGCCTGCAAAAGCCGTCAGCAACTGACGCGCCACCACATGGTCCGGCATCCGTATCGCAACACTATCCAATCCGGCAGTGACCAGCGGAGAGAGGCCTGCATCGGCGCGCAGGGGCAAGACCAAGGTCAGCGCACCGGGCCAGAACGCAGCGGCAACGGCCTCGGCCGTCTCGTCAAAAACAGCCACCTTGCGCGCCATGTCAAGGTCAGACACATGGACAATCAAGGGGTTGAAATGCGGACGTCCCTTTGCCTCGAATATCCGCGCAACGGCCTTGTCGTTGCGCGCATCCCCTGCGAGGCCGTAAACCGTTTCCGTGGGAATGGCGACCAAACCACCTGACCGCAAGATATGAGCGGCCTGCAAAAGCCCCTCTTGAGTTGCGTCCAGTTTAAGTGTCTTTTCGGGCATGTGACGTAGCGTTGAGCTTGAGTGGGCAGCCCGAGGGGCTACCGTATGGCCAAGCCAATAGCCCCACCCGCCCATTTTGCCAAGGGCGGCCCACAAAAGCCGAGGATATTCATGCCCTACCGCGCGCCGCTTTCCGAATTCCGTTTCTTGCTTGATCAGGTGGTAGGGTTCCAACAGGTCGCCGAAACCGCCCGTTTCAGCGACGCCACGGCCGAAACGGTTGACGCGGTCTTGTCGGAGGCCGGAAAATTGGCCGAAACGGTTCTGGCCCCGGTCAACAGATCAGGTGACAAGCACCCGGCCCGGCTGGAAAATGGGGTTGTGCGCACCTCTCCCGGCTTTGCCGAGGCCTATCGCGCCCTCGCATCCGGCGGCTGGGTCGCTGTGTCCTCATCGCAAGACTATGGCGGAATGGGCCTGCCCATCACCCTTTCCACCGCGATCAATGACATGTTTTCAGGGGCCTGCCTGTCCCTCCAGTTGAACCCGTTGCTGACCCAAGGGCAGATTGAGGCGTTGGAACATCATGCAAGTGATGAGATCAAGCAGACCTATCTGCCCAAGCTGATTTCGGGCGAATGGTCGGGCACGATGAACCTGACCGAACCCCAAGCAGGCAGTGACGTGGGCGCCCTGCGGGCCAAGGCCGTGCCCAATGATGATGGCAGCTATGCAATCAGCGGGCAAAAGATCTACATCACATGGGGCGACAATGACTTTGCGCCCAACATCGTGCATCTGGTCCTCGCGCGCCTGCCCGATGCGGCAGAGGGAACGGCGGGCATCAGCCTGTTTGTCGTGCCAAAGTTTCTGCCTGATGCCGATGGCAAACCCGGTCTGCGCAACAGCCTGAGCGTTGTCAGCCTTGAGCATAAGCTGGGCATCCACGGATCACCGACCTGCGTGATGCAATATGATGGCGCAAAGGGCTGGTTGGTTGGTGCCCCGCACAAGGGCATGTCAGCCATGTTCACGATGATGAACAACGCCCGCCTTGGCGTGGGCATTCAGGGGGTTGGGGTTGCAGAGGCGGCCTATCAGCAGGCCTTGGACTATGCCCTGAACCGCCAACAGGGGCGGACGGCGGACCCGGACCAACCCACCATCATTGGCCATGCCGATGTGCGCCGGATGCTTGCCACAATGAAGGCACAGGTGCATTCTGCCCGGGCGATTGGCCTGTCTTGCGCCGTGGCGATTGATATGGCCACCGCCACAGGCAGTCCGGAATGGAAGGCGCGGGCCGCCCTTCTGACCCCGATTGCAAAGGCGTATGGGTCTGATGTCGGGGTGGCTGTGGCCTCCGAAGGGGTCCAGATCCACGGCGGTATGGGCTTTATCGAAGAAACAGGCGCGGCCCAATTCCTGCGCGATATCCGGATCACGCCCATTTATGAGGGCACCAACGGCATTCAGGCCATGGATCTTGTCGGCCGCAAAATGGCCGATGGTGGTGATGCCGCCTTTCGCTTGATCGGCGAGATAGAGGCGGGGGCGAAATCCGCACGGGAGGCTTTGCCCGACCTTGCAGGCGATGTCTGGTCCGCCGCTGAAAGCCTGCGTGAGGCGACAGAGGCCCTGCTGGCCCAAGGGATGACAGACCGTTTTGCCGGGGCTGTGCCATACCTGCGGGCCTTTGCATTGGTGCTGGGGGCACATTTTCACTTGCGATCGGCAATGGCGGACCCGGCACGGATCAAACTTGCCCGTGTTGCCATCAAACGACTGTTGCCCGACGCGGGCGGACTTATGGCTCAGATGCGGGAAGGATCGGATGATCTTTTCGCCCTGTCAGCCGAAGATCTTGCCGCGTGACGGTCATTCAGTTTCCCTTTGCGGATCCCCCGGCCGAAGGCAGCGCGACCGAGGTTGCGCCGGGCATCTTGTGGATGCGTGTTCCCCTGCCGATGGCTTTGGATCACGTCAATGTCTATGCGCTGGATGATGGCGACAGTTGGACGGTGATCGACACCGGGATGAAATCGCGCCGCACCATTGCGATTTGGGAGGCGCTGCTCGCTGGCCCCTTGGCGGGAAAACCAGTGGGGCGTGTGGTTGTCACACACCACCATCCCGATCACGTCGGCTGCGCCGGTTGGTTTCAGGAACAGGGCGCCGAACTTTGGATGACGCGTACGGCATGGCTGTTTGCCCGCATGCTGACCCTTGATGAGCAACACGCCCCCACTGCCGAAAGCCTGACCTTTTACCGACGGGCAGGTTTGAGCCAAAAGATGCTGGACGAAAGGGCAGGCGAAAGGCCCTTTAACTTTTGCGACGTCGTTCACCCAATGCCGCTTGGGTTTCAGCGGCTGCATCAGGGGGGCAGCCTGCATATGGGCGGTCGGGATTGGACCATCCACTTCGGCTCGGGCCACGCGCCCGATCACGCGACGTTCTGGAGCGGCGATCTGGTGATTGGCGGGGATCAGCTTTTGCCCGGAATCTCGGCAAATATCGGGGTCTATCCGACCGAGCCGGATGCCGACCCTTTGGCCGATTGGATCGAAAGCTG
This sequence comes from Paracoccaceae bacterium, assembly GCA_021741245.1. Taxonomy (GTDB): domain Bacteria; phylum Pseudomonadota; class Alphaproteobacteria; order Rhodobacterales; family Rhodobacteraceae; genus Pseudotabrizicola. Next base: position 315,245 of record JAIOYF010000001.1, on the reverse strand, counting down.
CACGCGTTTGTTGCCCATGGCAACCGACGGGCAGCTTGTTTTGCCGGGGCACAAGCTGCCCTTCAAGGGGCTTCCGCTTCGACTGACGCAGATGATCGAGAACCACCATTCCGCATTGGACCGGCTGCTTGGCCACCTGTCGCAGCCCCGCCGCGCCACGGAGTGTTTTGAACCGCTCTTCAAACGCTCGATTGGGCCCAACGAGTTCGGGCTGGCACTGGTAGAGGCTGTGGCGCATCTGAACCACCTGTTGGTTCAAGGATCAGTGTCACGCCATCTCGCGCAAGACGGTGCATGGATCTGGCAAAAAGTGGACGAATAGCTGGGCCACAAGTAGCGGACGGCTGTGGGACTGTCATTGTGGTGATCTTCAGCGATGCACAACAGCCCACCCAACACCCACGAAATCGAGGCGGGTTTTACGGATGGCAAGGCGAACGTGCCGCAGATCGAAGGCATCCGCGCTGCAGAACCGAATGTCCTCAAATTCGACTAGGGGGCTTGGTGACGAGGCGAGAGGTGGTTTCGGTGCGACAATCCCTAAAAGGTCTTGTTTGTCGCGCCTTGGACCACGTGACATAGGATTGTGAATCGGGTATTGCAGACAAAAGTTCGCGGAAAAGGACCCCTTCATATGGCCGAACACAAAGCAGGAAGCATGGACATCACTGTTCAGGAAAAGACCTTTGCCGGATTTATCCGCATGGTGGTTTGGGGTGCGGGGATCAGTATTGGCATTCTGATTTTCATGGCCCTCGTGAACGCCTGACGCGGGCGCTCGGTGTTTCGCCTTATCCTTGCACTGATGGCTTTGCTAAGCCTCGCAGCTTGTGGTGCCGAGCCGCAATGGGCAAGTGACGAGGCGGTCGCGCGGGCGCGATATGTTCACAATGAACCGCCGTCGATCACCCTTTATACGGTGGTGTCAACGAAAAACGGTTCGGGTGCACATTCCGGTTTGTTGATCAATGGATCGGAACGGATCATGTTTGATCCGGCTGGCACGTGGCATCACCCTGCCCTGCCCGAGCGCAATGATGTGCACTTTGGCGTGACGCCAAAGATGGTGACCTTCTACATCGATTACCACGCACGCGAGACCTTCGATGTGATCGAACAAAGGATCATGGTATCTCCCGGTGTGGCGGAATTGGTGGCACAGCGTGCAAAAGCCTATGGTGCGGTGCCAAAGGCGCAATGCGCCAACTCCATTTCCGCGATCTTGCGGGGCGTGCCGGGCTTTGAAAGCCTGCCGCAGACCTATTACCCCAACAAGCTTTCTGCTGCTTTCGGGGCCCTTCCCGGTGTGACCTCACGCAAGATCACCGATGATGATGCCGACGACAACCATGGTGTGTTGTTGGTTCAGGTGGGCGACCCGCGTTTGCAATAGGACGCGGTCACGTGGCTAGAACAGCCACAGGCAGATATAAAGCGTTACCCCACCGGCCAAGATTGCCCCGATCACACTGCGGGCAAAGACACCGACCAAAAGCGTCACACAAGCCGCAGCCAATCGCGCGGGATCCGTCTCACCGCCCGTTGCGGGTGGCCATAGGACGGCGGGGGCGATCAGACCGGGCAAGATCCCAACAGCCGTATAGCGAAGCGCCCGTCGCATGGCCGCAGGCAGGGGTCGGTTCCCCAAAAGCCCAAGGAACGAAAACCGCAAGAGAAACGTTCCAAGTCCCAAGATCGGAACAGTGACCCAATAGACGATGGGATCAACGGCCATGGTTGCGTCTCCGTTCCAGAAGGACTTCGGCCATGGCACCAGACCCCATTGCAACCACAGCCGCCACCAAGAGGCCAGTGCCGTAGGGAAGGCCCGCCAAAAGCAGCGTCACAACGATGGATACCCCGGCGGCCACAATATGCGGGATGCTGCGCAACATGGGCGCGGTGATCGCCAGAAACGTGATCGGAACCGCAAAGTCGATGGCATAGTCGGGCGGGATCGCCTGACCCAGCATTGCCCCGACCATGGTCGAGACAAACCACAGGGGCGCGATGGGGATTACGGTTCCGAAAAAGAACGCAACTTTCTCTGCAAGTGGCAGTTCTGGCCTTGCCTCAAATTCGACCTGACTGGCCGCAAAACTTTGATCGACCAAGAAATAAGCCATCAAGGCGCGCGTGCCCAAAGGGGCCTGCCCCAAATGTGGGGCCATCGCGACCGAATACATCAGCATACGCAGGTTCACGGCCAGTGATGTGGCCAGAATGATCACCACGGGCGCCTGATCTTGCATCAGTTGCAGGGCGGCAAACTGAGACGCCCCGGCAAAGACACTGACCGAAAACAACAAGACCTGAAGCAGATCCAGACCCGCTTCGGTGGCCACCACACCAAAAAGCACTGCAAACGGCACGACCACGATGACAAACGGGGCCGAGGCAAGGCAACCTCGCAAAAGGGCGGATCGGCGTGGGGTCATCATTCTTGGCTTTACCGGGCAATCCTCACGGCTTAGGCATTTCTTGGGGAATGCGAAAGGGACAAACGAGTTGCAGGTGACGTTGGGCCTTCCTTCCACCCTAAGGCGCGATGCGGCTCTGCTGTACTGGCAGGCCTTTGGTGGCAAGTTGGAGCGTGTTTTTGGCCCAGAGGAAAAAGCCATCGCCTATCTGATGCGCGTGATTCGCGAGGATCATTGCTTTTGCGTTCTTGATGACGACGGCGCCCTTGTCGGGATTGCCGGCTTCAAAACCCACAATGGCAGTTTCGCAGCAGGGGAGATCGAGGATTTGCGTGCCATCTATGGCATCATCGGGGCCCGTTGGCGCAGCCTTGCCCTTGGGCTTTTACAGCGCGAAATCGACAATGAGCGTTTCTTGATTGATGGGATCTGTGTAGCCAAGCATTTGCGCGGGCGGGGTCTGGGCTCTGCGCTGCTTGACGCCCTGATTGCCGAGGCGCGCACGCGGGGATTTTCGGCAATCAGGCTGGATGTGATCGACACCAACCTTAGGGCGCGCGCCTTGTATGAACGCAAGGGGTTTTCACCGTGGCGCAAAGACTCCGCTGGCCCGTTGAAATACGTGTTTGGCTTTGACCGATCCACCTCCATGGTCCACGACTTGCGGCCGTAGAAGCGCGAGTTGCTAAATCTTTCGGCAGTGGGTCATCAGCGCAGACACTGCGCAAAACATCCCTTTTTGCACCATTGCCGTCCAAAAGTTTAATTTCCCCCTACGAAAAGTGCCACTCTATGCCATAGTTCTTGCGCTGCGAAATTGCAGCGTAAAGGGGCCGACCGCCAGAAAGGCGGCGGCAAACATGGGAACTGTGTGATGCTTAACGAATTCAAAGAATTTATCGCCAAAGGCAATGTCATGGACATGGCTGTTGGCATCATCTTGGGTGCCGCGTTCACGGCGATCGTGACTTCGCTGGTGGATGACATGATCAACCCGTTGATTGGGCTGGTCATCGGCGGCATCGATTTTGGCGGGCTGAGCGTTCTGGTTGGGGAAGCCGCATTCAACTACGGCAACTTCATCAATGCCGTGATCAAATTCCTGATCATCGCTTGGGTTGTCTTCTTGCTGGTCAAGGGCGTGAACTCCATGAAAGACGCGGCGATCAAAAAGAAAGAGGCCGCCCCGGCTGCCCCTGCAGGGCCAAGCCAAGAAGAACTTCTGACGGAAATTCTGGCGACCCTCAAAAGCAGATCGGTTTAAGTGATGCAAAAAGGGCCCCCGCAGGGGCCCTTTTTCATGCGGGATGGGCAGGTCTGGCGCGCAAGTAGAGCCACCACATCCGGTACAGTGTCAGCGCAATCAAGGGTGAGAAGTGCACAAGCGTTGGTGTCAAGCCGTGCCATCCATGCAGCGACGCCCAATGCAACGCAGTAAAGACCGCGGCAACATAGGTCAGTCTTTGCAGGGGTTTCCAGGCCCGCCCCAACTTGCGCACGGCAAAGTCCATCGAGGTCGCCGCAAGCGGAATGAAGATCAACATCGCAATCCAGCCCGTCGCCATGTCGAAATCGGTCGCCTCTGCCAGAATGCGGTCAATCGAGCCTTCGCCAACCAGATAGACATAGGTGTGCAGTGCTGCATAGAAAAACGCAGCGACCCCGAAATACCGCCGGTTGCTCTTTAACCACCGCGCCCAAGTCGCCCCTTTGGTCAGGATCAACAGCGGTGTTGCCAACAGCGAAACGATCATGAACCGCGCCGCAAACTCGCCCGTCGGGTGCAGCAAGCCGTGAAAGGCCCTCGCATCCGTCCCCGTCAGCGTCGGTACCATGGCCATGGCTGGAACCGCTAAAACCAGCCATAGCCAATAGGGAGATAGCCGTGAAAGCATCTAATCACCTCTTTGTTTTTGGGTGATACGGGCAAGCTTGGCGTTTCCGTCGCTAGAGTGTCAAAGCCTCATCCGCCGTCAGTGTGGGCAGGTTCAGGGAAAGGCCAACGGCCGCATAGGTCAGGTGCCCGGCATGGGTGTTCAACCCCGCCTTCAGGCAAGGATCCTCGGCACAGGCCCTTTTCCATCCCTTGTCCGCGATGGCCAAAAGAAAGGGCAGCGTGGCATTGCCCAAAGCGATGGTGGATGTGCGTGCAACGGCCCCGGGCATATTGGCCACGCAGTAGTGCAATATCCCATCCACCTCATAGATCGGGTCCTGATGGGTTGTGGCATGGCTGGTTTCGAAACACCCGCCCTGATCGATTGCAACATCCACAATCGCCGCCCCCGGCTTCATCGTGGCAAGCTGCGCGCGTGTGACCAGTTTTGGTGCCGCCGCGCCGGGGATCAGAACCGCCCCAATCACCAGATCCGCCTGCGCGACCAATTCCGCCGTCAAACCGGCGCTGGCATAGCCGTTCTTGAACGCGCGACCAAACACATCGTCCAGATAGCGCAGGCGCGGCAGGCTGCGGTCAAGCACGGTGACATCCGCCCCCATACCGGCAGCAATTTTGGCGGCATGGGTGCCAACGACACCGCCGCCGATGATCACCACTTTTGCAGGCATGACCCCCGGCACCCCACCCAACAAGACACCGCGCCCGCCATTGGCCTTTTGCAACGTCCATGCACCCACCTGTGGGGCCAGCCGCCCCGCGACCTCGGACATCGGAGCCAAAAGCGGCAAGCCGCCCGATCGGTCCGTGACTGTTTCATAGGCAATCGCCGTGACCCCGATGTCCAACAGATCCGCAGTCTGCGCTGGGTCTGGCGCCAAGTGCAGATAGGTGAACAGCACCTGCCCTTCCCGCAGGCGCTTGCGCTCAGCTGGTTGGGGTTCCTTTACCTTCACAATCAACTCGGCCTTGGCAAAGACCTCCTCCGCCGAGGGCTGGATCGACGCACCAGCCGCAATATAGTCAGCATCGCTAAACCCAGACCCAGCACCGGCATCGGTCTGGATCATCACCGAATGGCCATGGGCCACGGCCTCACGCACCGCATTGGGCGTCATGCCGACGCGAAACTCTTGCGGTTTGATCTCTTTCGGACATCCGATTTTCATCATGCTCTCCCCATCGACCAAATGTCGATCTTCCCCAAGGATCGCGCCGACAGAACCGAAATGCTTTGAATTCTTGCAGACATTCCCGCCGAAATGGCGTAGAATCTTCGCACAAACTCCGAAAACAAAGCAGATTTTCCCGCCGCCATGGACCTTGACGCAACCGACCGTCGCATCTTGAATGTCTTGCAAAAAGAAGGGCGGATCACGAATGCCGATCTGTCAGAGCGGGTGAACCTGTCCCCCTCGGCCTGTCATCGCCGGACCCAGCGGCTGGAGGAAGAAGGGTATATCGCGGCTTTCGTTGCGCTTCTGGATGCAAGAAAACTCGGGCGCGCAACGACAGTCTTTGTGGAAATCACACTCGAAGGTCAGGCCGAAGAACTGCTTGATGCCTTTGAGCGCGAGGTCGCGCGCATCCCCCACATCCTTGAATGTCACCTCATGGCGGGAACTGCGGACTATTTGCTTAAAATCATGGTCGAAGACACCGAGGATTTTGCCCGTATCCACCGCCAGTTTCTATCGCGCTTGCCGGGAGTGCGGCAAATGCAAAGCTCTTTCGCGCTACGGACCGTGTTCAAGACCACGGCAATGTCTGTGTAAGCGGCTGTGATTTTCTGAATCTTAATCGAATCCCGTTACCCCTGCAGTGACGCAATCTGGGGGTTTACATGGGACGCTTACTGATTTTCGCCGGATTGGGCCTTGGCCTTCTTGCCCCTTTTGGGGCAGCACTTGCCCGGCCACCAAACGGGCCGATTGCCCTCGTGATCGCGCCCCCTTGGATGGATACGGCAGGCATCATTACCGCCTTGGGCGGCCGGTTGATCGGCCCATTCCAAAGCCCCTTTGCGGTTCTGGCTGAAAGCGGCGATCCGGGGTTTTCGGAGAATCTATTGGCCCGTGGCATCTGGGCCGTCCGGGATGGAAGCGTCGTCGCACAACTTTGTGGAACAAACTGATGTCTGACCAAAATGCAAATAACGCCGATACATCCAATATTTGCCGGGGTTTGCTTGTTTGCACATCGGCTTTCTTGCCGCTTACGATGGCGCTGTCATGGTGGTGCGGCAATGGGCTTTTGCTGTCCGGGATCCTCTCTGCGGTCTTTATCGCGCTTGGCTGGCTCGGCTGTCGCTCGGATGGGCCTACGGCGCGCATTGGTGTTTCCCTTGGCATTGTGGGGCAGCCAATAGCCATCACTGCGGCACTTGCAGGGCAGCCATGGCAGGTTGACATGCACATGACCTTTTTTGCCACCCTCGCCATCCTTGTCATTCTTGTGGACGTGCGCGCGATTCTTCTGGGCGCGGCGGTGATCGTGCTGCATCACCTGTCGCTAAGCCTTTTGATGCCCGGTTTGATCTATCCCTCAACCGACCTTGTCGGGAATGTGATGCGGACCCTGTTTCATGGGGCGATCGTCGCCGTTGAAACCGCCGCCCTTATCGTCGCCGTCCTCATTCGACAGCGCATGACCAACGCCGCGCTGGAGCGGGAAGCCGCTTTGGCGGACGCGCAGCGTTCCACCGAAGCGGCCCTGAAGCAGGCGAAAGAGGCGCAGGAAAGTGCCGAAGACCAGCGTCAACACGCCGATGACATGCGAAAAAAGGCCGAGGCAGCGCAGGCGCGGGCGCATGAAGAACAACACCGGGCTGCAATGGCACATGCGCAAGCCCTCAAGTCGCAGGCCGAGGAACAGGCCATTCGTGACGCCCATGCCAAAGCTCAGATGGACGTGGTCTCCAGCCTGCGTGGCGCCTTGGCGCGCCTGTCTGGCGGGGACCTGTCGGTCACCTTGCCCACAACCTTCCCCGAGGGGTACGAGGACCTGCGCCGCGATTTCAACTCTGCCGTTTCCAAACTGAGCGAGGTCATTGGTCAGGTTGCCGATGTCTCGGGACAAATCCGTGGCGAGGCCAGCGCCATAAACGCCGCCGCCGGTGACTTGGCCACCCGCACCGAGCGACAGGCCGCAACCCTGGAACAAACATCGGCCGCCATGACCGAATTCACCACAAGCGTCAGGCAATCGGCAAAACTCGCGTCGAATGCCGAAAGCAGCACGTCGCGGGCGCGGGCTGATGCCATGGAAAGCGCGCCAGTGGTTCAACAGGCCATGCTGTCCATGCAACGCATCGCTGAAAGCTCAAAAAAGATTGCCCATATCAATTCGGTGATCGATGAAATTGCCTTTCAGACAAACCTGTTGGCCCTGAACGCAGGGGTTGAAGCGGCCCGCGCGGGCGAGGCGGGTCGCGGCTTTGCGGTTGTGGCCTCGGAAGTCCGCGCCTTGGCACAACGCTGCTCTGACGCGGCTAAAGAAATTACCTCGCTCATCCTGGAATCGGGGTCACAGGTCAAGGATGGGGTTGATCTGGTCATCAAAACCGGTGAGGCGCTTACCCGCATTACCGACAGCGTCGCCGCCGCCGCCGAGCAAGTCGCGTCAATTGCGGCCACAGCCACGGATCAAGCGCAATCCTTGTCCGAAATGAATGCAGCCATCGCTGACCTTGATAGGGTTACCCAGCAAAATGCCTCGATGTTCGAAGAGACGACGGCCGCATGCCAGTCCCTTGATCAGGTCACCTTCGGCATGATCAACCTTGTGTCGCATTTCAATCTGACGCAACGCCATGCCCCTGCCAGACCAGATTTCACATTCAGGCGGATGGCGTAGCGAGCCTGTGGACCAACAAAAAACCCCCGAGCCTGTGGCGCGGGGGTTGATCGTCTGACGGGCGACTTGCGCCACCCATCCAGTATGCGTGCTTTAACGCCTTAGACTGCGCCTTCGCGCTGCGCCTTTTTACGCGCGAGTTTGCGCGCACGGCGGACCGCTTCGGCTTGCTCGCGCGCTTTTTTAACGGAGGGCTTTTCGAAATGTTGCTTAAGCTTCATTTCCCGAAAAACGCCTTCGCGCTGGAGCTTTTTCTTAAGGGCCCGAAGGGCCTGTTCGACGTTATTGTCGCGGACACTGACCTGCATGTGGTTGTCACCACCTTCCTAAGTTAGAGTTGCACTATGTGTGCAGGCAAAACGCGCTATAACAAAGGCGGGCCCCCCTGTCCACCGCCCTGACAAATGGAGCATCAGATGGATACCGACAATTCCATGCATACGGCCGCTGAACGCATTTTGGATGCCGCTTTGCTGCACGTGCCGTTTGATGGATGGACCGATACAACCTTTCGCGCTGCCCTGACCGATTCGGGCATCGACGCGGGACTGGCAAAGGCGATCTATCCGCGTGCGGGCCTGGATCTGGCGCTTGCCTACCACAGGCGCGGCGACAGGCTGATGCAAGAACGACTGGCCCAGTCCGATCTGTCCGCCCTGCGGTATCGGGACCGCATCGCAACCGCCATCCGCTACAGGCTGGAGGCCGTGGATGACAAAGAGGCCGTGCGCCGAGGTACAACCCTGTTTGCCCTGCCCCATCATGCCGCAGAGGGCGCGCGTGCCATTTGGGGCACGGCAGACGCCATTTGGTCTGCCCTTGGTGACACCAGCGACGATATCAACTGGTACTCCAAGCGCACAACCCTTTCGGCCGTCTATTCGGCGACGGTTCTGTTTTGGCTGGGCGATGACAGCACCGATCATCAGGCCACATGGGATTTTCTGGATCGCCGGATCGACAATGTGATGCAGATCGAAAAGATTAAAGCTGGCCTGCGGGACAATCCTTTGTCAAAGGCCCTACTTGCCGGACCGATGAAACTGATGGAAAAGGTTCGAAAGCCAATGGTCCCCGACGATCTGCCTGGCAAAATGATGGACCGCTTTCGCTGAAAGGCCCCCCCCCGAATGTCCCTGTCCCATACGATGAGTGCCGTCGAAATCTCGGAACCCGGCGGCCCGGAGGTTCTTCGCCCTGCTACCCTCCCCGTTCCCGTGCCACGCCATGGGCAGATCATCATCCGTGTGGCCTATGCTGGCGTGAACCGCCCCGATGCGCTGCAACGTGCGGGCTCTTATGCGCCGCCCCCCAGCGCCTCGCCCCTACCGGGGCTGGAAGCCTCGGGCACCGTGGTGGAGATTGGCCCCAACGTCACCCGATGGAAGATCGGCGATCAGGTGACCGCCCTTTTGCCCGGTGGCGGCTATGCGGAATATGTGGCCACACATGAGGCCCATGCCCTGCCCGTTCCCGCCGGAATGGGGCTGCAAGCAGCGGCCTGCCTGCCTGAGACATGTTTTACCGTATGGTCGAATATCGTCATGCGCGGGCAGTTGAAGGCGGGCGAGCGGTTCTTGGTGCATGGCGGCTCCTCCGGGATCGGTACAACGGCCATCCAGATTGCAAAGGCGCTTGGCGCGCGTGTTTTCACCACCGCTGGAACCGACGAAAAGGTTCTGGCCTGCAAGGCGCTGGGGGCGGAACAGGCGTTCAATTACAAGACCGAAGATTGGGCCGCGGCCATACAGGCCGAAGGGGGTGCGAATCTGATTCTGGATATGGTCGGTGGCAGCTATTTGCCCCGCAACATCCGCACGCTGGCCGATGATGGCCGGCTTGTTCAGATCGCCTTCTTGCAGGGCCCGAAAGTCGAGGTGAACTTTGCCGAGGTGATGATGCGCCGGCTGACCATCACCGGGTCCACCTTGCGCCCGCAATCGGACGCAGCCAAGGCGCTGATCGCGCGCGAGGTTGAGGCGCATGTCTGGCCGATGATTGCCGCCGGACACTTTGCGCCCGTCATCGACAGTGAATTTCCGTTGGTTGAGGCCGCCGCTGCACACAGCCGCCTGGAAAGCTCGGGCCACACGGGCAAAATCGTTTTGAAGGTCGAGGGTTAGCGAACAGCCTCCAAAACCGCGTCTTGCAGCGTGCAGTCCCGAATGGCATCCGCACCACAGCGGCGGGGCTGCAGGTCTGGTGTCAGGCAGATCCGCACCTCTTGGATCATGCCACGGGCACAGGTGACCGTCACCTGATCGCGCAGCAGGCCGGGATTGGCCTCAAGGAAAGCGCCCTCGACCACGGCCGCTGGAACCTTCAAATCCTTGTTTATCTTTGAGAAAACGGGCGCAATTTTGAAAGATCCAAACGCTTTGCGCGCCAGGGCAAAATAATCTCGCGACGCCAGACCTGAACAGCGACCATGCTTTTTCCATTGGTAAAACGCGGCCCCCGCCCCACCAAAAACATCTGCCATAGCGGCCGTTTCTGTGCGGGATGGGTCACGCGCGACCGTGCGACAATAACTTGGCCATCCGTTTTCATATTGCGGCCAAAGCCCGTGCAGAACAAAGGTCGTCCCTGACCCTGTGTCACATTGGGGATCGCGCCGGGCGTCCCCTTCCAAAGCACACCAATTTGACGACCACGACAAGGACATCACGTAGTAATCAAAATCCCCGGCAGGCTCCCCATCGGCGCGGGCTGTGCCAGCAAACAGACAAAAGGCCATAATGGCGGCCATCAGAATGCGCATTTTCCCTTCCCCTTTACCCAAAAACTGACTATATGCCACACTGAATTCCCCGACATCGTGGAAATCGCGGGCCAAGGCCCGCAGCCGTTTTCCCGGCTCGGGAAAGATTTGTAAAGGAGTGAGGCATGAACAAACCACTCATGGCCAAGGCCACTGCCGTCTGGTTGGTGGACAACACGACGCTTTCCTTCAAGCAGATTGCGGATTTCTGCGGGATGCACGAGTTGGAAATTCAAGGCATTGCGGATGGGGATGTGGCCCCCGGGGTCAAGGGGTTTGATCCGGTTGGCAACAACCAGTTGGATGCCATTGAAATCGAACGTGGCCAGAAAGACCCACTTTACAAGCTGAAGCTGAAGTTTATCGCCTCTGCTGTTGGTGAGGAAAAGCGTCGCGGCCCGCGTTACACACCCTTGTCCAAGCGGCAAGATCGCCCGGCATCAATCCTGTGGTTGGTGAAATTCCACCCGGAGCTGTCAGATGGGGCAATCGGGAAACTGGTCGGCACCACCAAGCCGACGATCCTGTCGATCCGTGAACGCTCACACTGGAATATCAACAATATCACGCCAGTTGACCCTGTGGCGCTTGGGTTGTGCAAGCAGTCGGAATTGGATGCCGCCGTTCAGGCCGCTGTCCGTCGCCGCGCCGCAGAAGGCGTCGTGATGAGCGATGACGAACGCCGCAAGCTGGTTTCGACCGAGCAGTCGCTTGGCATGTCGTCAGAGCCAAAGATGCCGTCTTCCTTTGCTGGGCTGGAGAATTTCACCCGCACCGAGCAAGAGGAAAAGCCTGCCGATTTCTCTGATGCCGACAGCTTCTTCAACTTGCCACATGGCGACGATGATGAAGACGAGGATGACGACGATCCACGCCGCTGATCCCCGCGCAAGTCAGGCGAAATGATCAGGCACCCTTTGCGGGTGCCTTTTCATTTGTCGGCCGATCCATGATGGCCTCGGCCCATGCCCGCACCTCTTGCTGGCGATTGCGGGCCACGGGTAGATCCTTGCCAAAACACGTCACGATGATATGCCCCGACCGATCAGCGCGCCACCCGGCCACGGCATCAGCCGCAATCCAATGACTGCGATGAATGCGTTTGCCATCCACATCAGAGAGGACCGTCACCGCATCTGAAAACTTGCCGCGCAACAACTGGGTTTGAGCATCCCTCAGGGTGATCAGGACATAGTGTTCCTCGGCCTGAAGGCACATGATCTGATTGGCAGCGAACCGCCGCCCCAGCAAGTCCACCTCGCGAACAGGTGGGGGGCGGGCGAGGATGTGAAGGCCACCCGCCGTATCGGTCATAAAGGACGCAAACTGCGTTCGTGCCGCCGGTGCGAGGATGTCTTTCAGAATGCGGCGCAACAGAAAAGTGGACAGCACCAATTCGCCCAAAAGGACAAAGGTCAGATTGAACCCCGCCACCAGAACGAAATCCATGGCACGCGGCACATCGGCACCCAGCAAGACGCCGAACGCCAACCCCCACAGGGTTGCCAATGTGACAGCAAAGCTGATGATCACCGCCGTGATGATGGTCTTTCCCAATCGGTAAAGGGCGTAAACCAATGCGACCAACAGCGCCATGAAGGTAACGATCCCATTTGCATAGAACAGCGTCAGGCTCATCGCGTTGAACTGGACCAGATCACCATAGGGGCGCAGCAAGATGATGATTGCGCTGATCACCAAAACCAAAGCCACAAAGGATGGATGCCAAAACATCCGCTGCACTTCATGCCAAGTAAGGTCAAGTTTGGTGCCGTTCACGAATTGAATGCGCATTTCATCCCAATGGTGTGGTTGCCGCAACGACAACGACTTACTTCCTACCATCAGGGTCGGTGGGCGATACGCCCGTCAAAATGGTAAATGATTAAATTGTACCGACCCGATTCTTCTAACAAATGTGCACTTTCTTGATCTTAACTCAAGTTGGCAGACATGGGAAAAAGCGCGAAATAACGCGCGGGGTCTAAACCCGTTTTCGCGCCCTGAGCGCCGCACCGATGGTCCCATCGTCCAGATAGTCCAATTCGCCACCAATGGGCACGCCCTGGGCCAATGTCGTGATCTGAACGTCCGAACCGGCAAGCGCGTCGGCAATATAATGGGCGGTGGTCTGGCCATCGACAGTGGCGTTCAGGGCTAGGATGACTTCTGTCATCCCTTCGTCAACCACCCGCGTGACCAGTTGCGGAATGTGCAACTCCTCCGGGCCGATGGCATCAAGGGCACTTAGCGTGCCGCCAAGCACATGGTAGCGGCCCCGAAAGGCACCGCCACGTTCCATCGCCCACAAGTCGGCCACATCTTCGACAACGCAAACCTCTCCGGTCTGTCGGCGCGGATCGTTGCAGATGGCACAGACCTCTTCGGTGCTGATATTCCCGCAAACCCGGCAATCGCGCGCCTTGAGCACGACCGACGCCATGGCCTGTGCCAATGGGGCCATCAGCGCCTCGCGCTTTTTCAAAAGCGCAAGAACGGCACGACGGCCCGATCGCGGGCCAAGGCCGGGCAAGCGCGCCATCAGGTCGATCAAAGCTTCGATATCAGGCGGCGCTTGCGACACGTGTTCCCCCGTCAGAACGGCAGTTTCATGCCTGCGGGCAAGCCCAACCCTTCGGTCAGCTTTGCCATTTCGGACTGGCTGCGCTCTGACGCCTTGGATTGCGCGTCCTTGATGGCGGCAAGGATAAGGTCTTCGACCACTTCCTTTTCGCTAGCCACAAAGATCGACGGATCGATATCCAATCCGGTCAATTCCCCCTTGGCCGTGGCGCGCGCCTTTACCAGCCCCGCACCGGATTCACCCAAAACGACGATTCTGGCCAGCTCGTCTTGCATTTCGGCCATTTTCGTCTGCATTTCCTGCGCGGCCTTCATCATCTTGGCCATATCGCCAAGTCCACCCAAACCGCCAAGACCCTTCAGCATCGCAATATCCCCTCAATCATCCTCAAACGGATCCCATTCATCCTCTACTTCAGGCAGCGCCTCAACCGCGGCGGCCTGAACCAGGTCTTCAGCCGATCTTATTTCGGCAATCTTTGCGCCCGGAAAGGCCGCCATCACCGCCATCACCAAGGGGTTGGCCATTGCCTCGGCCTCGGCTTTGCGTTTGCCCTCATTGCGGACCTCGGCAATCGTGGGGGCGCCGCCCGCAGCCACGACAGAAACGCCCCAGCGTTGCCCCGTCCAGCCCTGCAAACTTTGGCCCAATCGTGCGGCAAGGTCGCTGGCCGCCGTGGGAGAGGGTTCAAATTCGATCCGCCCCGGCGAATAGCGGACAAGACGCAGCCCCTCTTCCACCTCATACAGCAGCTTCATATCCCGTCGCGCGCGGATCAACTCGATCACGGCCTCGAATGTGGCATAGACCGGCTCTTGCGCGGCAAGGGCCATGACCTGACCGGCCCCGTTCATCAATGGCCCTCGCATGGGGGCTGAGGGGGCGCGCATCACCGACCCATGCACCGTGCCACCGCCACCCGCAGGCGCACCGCCCGGCATTGGCCCCGGCGATGGTTGCGATTGCAAACGCTTGATCAGCGTCTCTGGGTCGGGCAGGTCGGCCACATGGGTCAGGCGGATGATCGCCATCTCGGCCGCCATCATGGCGTTGGGGGCAAGACCAACCTCTTCAATCGCCTTGAGCAACATCTGCCACATCCGGCTCAGCACCCGCATCGGCAAACGCTCGGCCATATCCAAACCGCGCGCGCGCTCATCGGGGGGTGTTGTCGGATCATCGGCCGCTTGGGGGGTGATCTTGATCACCGAAATCCAATGCGTGATTTCTGCCAGATCGCGCAACACGGCCATGGGATCGGCCCCATCGGCATATTGCCCCGCCACTTCGGTCAACGCCGCCGCAGCATCGCCCTTCATGATCAGATCGAACAGGTCCAGCACCCGCCCGCGATCGGCAAGGCCAAGCATGGCCCGCACCTGCTCGGCCGTGGTTTCGCCTGCGCCATGGCTGATGGCCTGATCCAGTAGGCTGGTCGCATCCCGGGCAGAGCCTTCGGCCGCCCGCGTGATCAGGGCCAGCGCATCGTCGGTGATATTCGCGCCCTCGGCACCGGCAATGCGACGCAATAGGGCCAGCATCACCTCGGGTTCGATCCGGCGCAGGTCAAAGCGCTGACAACGCGACAGAACGGTGACTGGCACCTTGCGGATTTCGGTCGTCGCAAAGATGAACTTCACATGGGAGGGCGGCTCCTCCAACGTTTTGAGCAGCGCATTGAACGCGCTGGTCGACAGCATGTGCACTTCGTCGATGATGTAGATCTTGTAGCGCGCCGAGGCCGCCCGGTAATGGACGGAATCGATGATCTCACGGATATCACCCACACCTGTGCGCGAGGCGGCGTCCATCTCCATCACATCGACATGGCGCCCCTCCATGATCGAAACGCATTGATCACATTTGCCACAAGGCTCCGTCGTTGGTCCGCCGGTTCCATCGGGGCCCACGCAGTTCAAACCCTTGGCAATGATGCGGGCGGTGGTGGTTTTGCCGGTGCCGCGAATACCCGTCATGATAAAGGCCTGCGCGATCCGATCCGCCGCAAAGGCGTTTTTCAGGGTGCGCACCATGGCATCTTGTCCGACCAGATCGACAAATGTCTCTGGCCGGTATTTCCGGGCAAGAACCTGATAGGCCTTTTCTTGGGTATCAGACATTGCACTTCCCATCGCTTACCCACCCAAACTAAGGTGCAGCGGGGCCAACGTCCACCCAGACACGGCGCTTTCCGACACCTTTAGAACAATAAGCCCCCTCAGGCGCGGTGATAGGGCAATCCGGCCAAAATGGATGCCGCCCGATACAATTGCTCGGCCAGCATGACCCGGACCAGCATATGAGGCCAGACCATTTTTCCAAAACTGATCGAACTATGCGCACGTGACCGCAGGCTTGGATCAATGCCATCCGCACCGCCAATCACAAAGGCAAGATCTTGCCTGCCATCGTCGCGCCACTTGGCCAGACTTTGCGCAAACTCCGGGCTGCTGAGAACCTGGCCGCGTTCATCCAAGGTCACCACTTGCGCGCCCGACGGAATGGCCCGCGACAGAAGTTCTGCCTCGGCTGCCATTCCAGCATTCTTTTTGTCTTCGACTTCGTGCAAGTCCAGCGGGCCAAGGAACAGCGCGCGCCCGGTTCGATCAAAGCGCGTCGTATAATCGTCCCACAGATCGCGCTCGGGGCCGTGGCGCAAACGCCCCACGGCACAAAGATGCACACGCATCAGATTTGCGAGCTGCGCGCCGGCGAGGCCCCCGAAGGCAGCCACATTTTTTCAAGCTGATAGAAATCGCGCACTTCGGGCCGGAACACATGGACGATCACATCGCCTGCATCGATCAAGACCCAATCGCCGGTCTCTTTGCCTTCCATCCGAGATTGAATGCCAAAGGCGACTTTCAAGCGTTCGGCAAGCTTTTCCGAGATCGAGGCGACCTGACGCGATGATCGGCCAGAGCAGATCACCATGTAATCGGCAACGTCCGACCGACCGCGCAGATCAATCTGCACGATTTCTTCGGCCTTGTCGTCATCAACCGAAGACATGACAGCTTCCAGCAGCTGCTCGGATGTATAATCGGGGGCGGTCATGCGATCTGCACGCCGTTGCTCGCGGGGGCCGACCGGCAGGCCGGTGGCTGGGTCTGAATGAGACAGGACATCGTCCTCCAAAAGTCACGCCCGACCATGCCCCGGCGCCGGGCTCTCCCAAAGACTAGCACCACACGGGCGCAATCTCAACAAATGCGGGACAAGCCCGTGGCCTTATCGCCTATCGCGCCCCTTCGCAAGGCAAGATGGCATCAAACACCGCTTGCCCCGGCACATCGCGCAACCAAGCCTCCACGATCAGGGCAACCGCAAGTGAAGGGGACCGACCATTTTCTATTCTGTCGTCGTGCAGGAAGCCCAAGGCCCGCAAGACACGGCCTTTCCCACCCTGCAAATAGCGGGATCAGCACCCAAAGGGGCCATGCGGGCAAGGGACACGGCACCCGATTCGAAACCCTCGCCAAAATTACCAAGGGCGGTGTCCCCGGCTGGCGGATCTGCGGGCGGTGGCTATTTCACCGTCAGGGCAACTTCATTGCGCCGCTTCCATGGCAGTGTCATGGGGGCGTCGTAGAAGTAGTACTTTGGCGCGCCCACGACAGTCAGGCCCCGCGCGGCAGCCCATGCCCGCAAAGCATCAGCCCGCCCGCCCATATCGGCATTGCCGGGCATGCCCGAAAACCGTTCCACCACCTGACGATCACCGGGCATTTGCACAAAGCGGATCCGGCTGTCATTGGGCTTTGGCAGGCTATCCACCGTATATTCCGATGGCATCATGAACCGCACATGCCAGTTCGCGCCTTGCAGCTCTTGTGCCACGGGAACGGTCATCGCGACCTTGGCGCCTTGATCATTCCCGCCAAAGATATAGCCCGCCAGAGCCGAAAAGCCCCTGCTGATGGCCGTGGCACGGTCGCCTGCGACCATAACTTCTGCCACAACATGCGGGCCATACACCCGGACTTCGCGCGCGCCGTCTTGGGCCTCGACCCGGTAGGGTGGCATTTCATAACCCTTGAACGTGTCTGCCCCTGCCGTTTGTGCCATCATCATCCCCATCGCCACCGCCCGAACCAGATTGCGCATCATATCCCCCGATCCCCTTATCACACAGCTTGCCTGACAGGGGATTCGAGGCTATGAACCCTCCCCATGATCCGCTTTTTTGACATGGCCGACCACGCGCGCATGCCTTGGCGCTTTACCCGTGAAAATCGGTCTGTCCTCGCGCGACTTCGCTAACGTCCGTTGCGCAGCCTTGCGCACCCGCCCTTCCCATTCCCATCGCCCAATACGGAAAGTTGCGCCATGACCGCTCGTACCCTTTATGACAAAATCTGGGATGACCACGTCGTCCATCAGGCCGAGGACGGCACTTGCTTGCTGTATATCGACCGCCACCTCGTGCATGAGGTGACAAGCCCGCAAGCGTTTGAAGGGCTGCGCATGACCAACCGCAAGGTCCGTGCGCCCGAAAAAACCATTGCCGTGCCGGACCACAACGTGCCCACGACGCTGGACCGTGCAAATGCGGCCACGATGACCGAAGACAGCCGCATTCAGGTGGCCGCCCTTGACCAAAACGCCCGCGATTTCGGCATCCACTATTACCCTGTATCAGATGTGCGCCAAGGAATCGTCCACATCGTCGGCCCCGAACAGGGCTGGACACTGCCGGGCATGACCGTGGTTTGTGGGGACAGCCACACGGCAACCCATGGCGCGTTCGGATCGCTTGCGCATGGCATCGGCACGTCAGAGGTCGAACACGTTCTTGCCACACAAACGCTGATTCAGCGCAAAGCCAAGAACTTCAAGGTTGAGATCACCGGCTCTCTGCGCCCCGGCGTTACGGCCAAAGACATCACCCTTTCCGTCATCGGCGCCACAGGCACCGCAGGCGGCACCGGCTATGTCATCGAATACTGTGGCCAAGCCATCCGCGAACTGTCGATGGAAGGCCGCATGACTGTGTGCAACATGGCCATCGAGGGCGGCGCCCGTGCGGGCCTGATCGCGCCGGATGAAAAGACCTTTGCCTATTGCATGGGCCGGCCACATGCCCCCAAGGGGGCCGCGTGGGAGGCTGCCGTCAGCTATTGGAAAACCCTCTTCTCGGATGACGATGCCCATTGGGACAAGGCCATCACCCTGAAGGGCGAAGATATTGCCCCCGTCGTCACTTGGGGCACATCGCCCGAAGACGTGCTGCCCATCACCGGCATGGTGCCCAGCCCATCCGATTTCACCGGCGGCAAGGTCGAGGCTGTTCAACGCTCGCTCGACTATATGGGCCTGACACCGGGGATGAAGCTGTCGGACATCAAGATCGACACCGTCTTCATCGGATCGTGCACCAATGGCCGAATTGAGGATCTGCGCGCCGCCGCAGCCATCCTGAAGGGCAAGAAGAAAAAGGACGGCCTGCGCGCTATGGTCGTACCCGGTTCGGGCCTTGTGCGCGCACAGGCGGAGGAAGAGGGTCTGGCCCAGATCTTCATCGACGCAGGCTTTGAATGGCGTCTGGCAGGCTGCTCGATGTGCTTGGCGATGAACCCCGACCAACTGGCGCCGGGCGAACGCTGTGCCGCAACCTCAAACCGCAACTTCGAGGGCCGTCAGGGCCGAGGGGGGCGCACCCACCTGCTCTCTCCCGCGATGGCAGCGGCTGCGGCCCTTACCGGCCACCTGACCGATGTGCGCGAGATGATGTGACGAATGCTGCGGGGGTCAGTGGCCAGAGCGTGCCGCTGACCCTCGGGTCGTGGCCATCAAGGTCAGGCTGTTCACGGCGATCAGGATCAGGCCTGTATTCTCAAAGATGAAGTTGACCCTAACATCAAAGAACCGTTTGTTGATCAAGGCATCAAAGTGATGAAACCCAACCGCCCGTGTCGCAACGAAACCGGCAACAATGGTCAGGCCCAGAATGGCCAGACCGTTGCGGCGCAGGTTTTTGCGCATCAGGTAAAGGCCAAGGGCAAAACACAGGGCCGTAGCGGCAAGCAAAGCTTCGATGAAATGCCGCTGGAAACCGCGCCGGTCTTCATACCACCCCTGCGCCTGCGCCACGCATCGCCCGGCGGCCGTCAGCGCCGACTGCAAGTCCAACTGCTTGTTGACGGCAAAAAACAGCATCAGGCCACACAACAACAGCCAAAAGCGTCGTTCGCGCCCCTCCTGCGCCGCCTGCCGCAGAACTGCACCTGCAAGGACGGCACAAAGGCCATAGTCAAGAACGGTCAGCCAGCCAGCCAAGTTAGGGTCGCCAATCGCTGGCGACCAACGTCTCGATACGCAGGCCAAAAGGCCAGCCATGTCGACACCTTCAAACATTCTGCCACACCCCCCGATCTGCACGGGACCATTTCAGACACTGCTGCACTGTACTCGACACGTCGCAGCCACAGAAAGCCAGGATACCATGGATAAGTTCACCACCCTCACCGGCATCGCGGCCCCCATGCCGCTGGTCAATATCGACACAGATATGATCATTCCAAAGCAGTTTTTGAAAACCATCAAGCGTTCGGGTCTTGGGGTAAACCTGTTTGACGAGATGCGTTACACCTTGGATGGCACTGAAATCGAAGATTTCGTGCTGAACCAACCGGCCTATCGGACCGCCGAGATTCTGGTCGCAGGTGATAACTTTGGCTGCGGGTCAAGCCGTGAACACGCACCTTGGGCGCTGTTGGATTTCGGCATCCGCTGCGTGATCTCGACCAGCTTTGCCGATATCTTCTATAACAACTGCTTCAAGAACGGCATCTTGCCAATCGTCATGCCGCAAGACGTCGTAGACGCCCTGATGGCGGACGCGCGGAAAGGGGCCAATGCCCGCATCACCGTTGATCTGGAAAACCAGACCGTGACCACGTCAGAGGGGCAGAGCTTTGCCTTTGACGTCGATAGCCACCGCAAGCACTGCTTGATGAACGGCCTGGACGATATTGGCCTGACGCTGGAAAAAGCGGCATCTATTGATGGATATGAGGCAAAGGCCGCGCTGAGCCGCCCTTGGGCCTGAATTCCCTTCAACCACAACATCTTGGGCCGCCCCTGTGGGCGGCCTTTTTCTTGGCGCAATCTTGATGCAATCGGGCGACACATGCTCCCTGAAAGCGCCATAATGATAAATCAAACCATACCAAGGGATTGCGGCAACAGACGAAAGCAGGCACAAATTGGGCGAGATTGAGGCAGTCCGCCATAAATGGTGGAAAAATAACGGCACAAAGGCGCGGCAAAGTACCGGGCCTGACCGATTTGAAGGTAGAAACGCAGTGGCGTCACGGCTTACCGGGGCTATAGTTCGAGCGTTGCTCGTTGCGGTGGTTGTTGCCACACCTTCCGTGCTTTTGTCCGATATCTCGGGTGATACGCGACAAATGGTGGCGCTTGCATCGCTGTTTGCTGGCCTGCTCGTCTTTGTCGAATACAATGCCGAATACCCCAGCCTGATCGAGTTCCGCGATGCGCCCCCATTCAACCGGCTGCGCTTTGTGATGCTGTTTGCAACACTTTTCAGCCTTTCGTTGATCGAACGCGGCCGGACAGACCCCACCAGCCTTTCAGAATTCGTCCATGCCATCGGGCAGTTGATTGGCATGTCGATGGATTTTCCCTACTCGCCGGTTCGATTGGCGACCCTGATGTTGGCCGTCGGGGCCTCACAAGACCAAGTTGCTGCGCTGCGGGATGCGGCGGGCGTGGCCTATCTTACATCGCTGATCTGCCTGAGCGTCTTTGTGATCATGCTCAAAATGGGGGCTTGGCCCTTGCATGGGCGCGCCTTTAACGTCTGGATCAACCTGCCGACCTTTGATCCCTCCGCAGGTGGCGATGTGATCGAACGTCTGGAACGCGATGGCCGTATCAACATCGCCTTGGGCTTCTTGTTGCCCTTTGTGATCCCGTTTGTGGTAAGCCTTGGGTTCAGCGGGTTGAACCCGATCAACATCACCTCGCCACAAACGCTTATCTGGGCAATGGCACTATGGTCTTTTCTTCCTGCAAGCCTGTTCATGCGCGGGATCGCTCTGGGGCGGATAGCCGAGATGATCCGCGACATTCGCCGCGCCCGGAACACCGAAGAGGGCCGCTTGGCCGCCGCTTGAGGGCGACGCTTTTCAAGTTTTTGACGCTATGCCTTGTTGTGCTGTCTGGCCAAACGGCCCGTGCCGAAGGCTTGCGCATCGCCTTTTGGAACGTAGAGTTGACTCGAAAAGGTCCGGGACTTTTATTGCGTGACATACTGCGGCAGTCCGACCCGCAGGTTGCAACGATCGCCAAAACCATCGACTCGCTGAACGCGGATTTGCTTGTGCTTGCCGGGATTGATTTTGATGCCGAGGGCCTTGCGCTGGCCGCCCTGAACGCGCAACTGGCCAAGCCGTTTGCCCATCTGCGCCCTTTGCGGCCAAATACGGGCCTGCCCAGCGGCTTTGATCTGGATGGCAATGGACGGCGGGATGAAGCGCGCGATGCCATCGGGTTTGGCACCTTTCCCGGCCAAGGCGGCATGGCCTTGCTGTCGACCCTGCCCATTGACGAGGGTCAGAGCCGCGATTTCAACACTTACCTTTGGCAGGATTTGCCCGGCAATCTGCGGCCGTCGAATATGCCCGCCACATTGCCCCTGTCCACCACCGGGCATCATGACACCGCTGTTACCTTGCAAGATGGCCAAACCCTACGGCTGCTGACATGGCACGCAACCACACCCGCTTTTGATGGGCCAGACGACCGCAATGGTCGCCGCAATTACGATGAAACCGCCTTTTGGTTGGCCCTTTTGTCTGCCAAACTCCAACTTCCTCCACCATTGGCACCTTATGTTCTGATCGGGCAGGCCAATGCCGATCCGATCAAGGGGGATGGACGGCCCGACGCGATCCGGGCCCTTTTGGCAAGCCCGCTGTTGCAAGATGCACTGGGACAAAAGGATACCGTGGATTACGGCGGACCCATTGGCCCCCTGCGCGTTGCCTATATTCTGCCATCGACATCCCTAACGGTTATTGGCTCTGGTCTTGCCGCCCCAAATGAGGCGTCTCGGCACTGGCCCATCTGGATCGATATCCGCCCTTAGTCCCCCAGGTGCCGGGCTCTTCGGAAAAAGGCGACGCCAGACCCATTCGCTGTGTGTTTGACACCCACATCAGCAGTTTCCACCCCCTGAAACCGGATGGGCGGCTTGACCCTTGCCCCCCCATTGGCTAGGCCTCGCGCAACCCTTCAACCACGGAGCCGAACATGGCCAATCCTTCCCTGCTTATCCTCGCCGGCGACGGCATCGGTCCTGAAGTCATGGCCGAAGTCAAAAAGATCATTGGCTGGTTTGATACCAAGCGCGGCATCACCTTTGACGTGTCCGAAGACCTCGTGGGGGGCTGCGCTTATGATGCGCATGGCACCCCGCTGACGGACGCCACAATGGCAAGGGCCCAAGAGGTTGACGCCGTCTTGCTTGGTGCTGTTGGCGGACCGAAATACGACAAGCTGGATTTCAGCGTAAAGCCAGAGCGCGGCCTGCTGCGCCTGCGCAAGGAAATGGACCTGTTTTCCAACCTGCGCCCCGCACAATGCTTTGACGCGCTGGCCGATTTCTCGTCTTTGAAAAAAGACGTGGTTGCGGGCCTTGATATCGTTATCGTCCGCGAACTGACGAGCGGCGTCTACTTCGGCGAACCTCGTGGGATTTTCGTCGAGGGCAACGAGCGCGTCGGCATCAACACCCAGCGTTACACCGAATCCGAGATTGCTCGCGTGGCCCGCTCGGCATTTGAACTGGCCCGCAAGCGCAGCAACAAGGTCTGCTCGATGGAGAAGGCCAATGTGATGGAGTCGGGCATCTTGTGGCGTGATGTCGTACAAGAGATTCACGACAAGGAATACCCCGATGTCGAACTCAGCCATATGTACGCCGACGCAGGCGCCATGCAGCTGTGCCGCTGGCCCAAGCAGTTTGACGTGATCGTCACCGATAACCTGTTTGGGGATCTGTTGTCGGATATGGCCGCGATGCTGACCGGTTCGTTGGGCATGTTGCCGTCGGCCAGCCTTGGCCTCCCCATGGCCAATGGTCGGCCAAAGGCATTGTATGAGCCCGTCCACGGTTCTGCCCCCGATATCGCGGGTCAAGGCAAGGCCAACCCGATTGCTTGCGTCCTGTCGTTCGCCATGGCGCTGCGCTATTCGTTCAGCATGCTGGATGAGGCGACACGCGTTGAAAAGGCGGTCGAAAAGGTTCTGGCGGATGGCCTGCGGACAGCAGACCTGATGGGGCCAGAGGGCGGCTCACCGGTTTCGACCAGCCAGATGGGCGACGCCATCGTTGCCGCACTGGACGCCAGCCTGTAAACATTCCCTGCCCCCGCCATGAATTGAACATGGCGGGGCAGCCTTCCACGCATGATTCAGGCGTCGCATCTTGCGCAGATGATTGACGCCCGGCCCGGTCCACCCCGTAGACATCGCGCCGGCCTTGGACCAATGGCTTTCACAAGACCGCACTTCCCGCGCCATGCCTGTTATGTCAAAGCGGGCAAAGCAAGATCGCGCCAACTAAGTCGAGTCAAGCACCAACCGCCCTTGCACAGCCAAGGCTTTAGCGCGATACGGGGCGCGTTCCTCCATGGGTGGATTTCAAGATATGGCTGTTCATCCTTCTAACCTGCGCGGGGCAGTCTTTGCGCTTGCTGCCTTTGGCATTTACGCCACGCATGATGTTGTCATCAAATTTCTTGGCTCTGACTACACCTCGTTTCAGATCATCTTCTTCTCGGGTTTGCTGGGATTTCCACTCGTTTCGCTGATGCTGATGAGTGACCGTTCCGATGGCAATCTGATCCCCCGACACCCGTGGTGGTCGCTTTTGAGATCGGTCACGGCCGTGACGACCGGGGCTGCCGGATTCTATGCGTTTTCCGTTCTGCCCCTTGCCCAAACCTATGCAATCTTGTTCGCGATGCCTTTGCTGATCACGATCCTTGCCATTCCGATGTTGGGGGAAAAGGTTGGCATCCGTCGGGGTATTGCGGTTTTTATTGGCATGGTCGGCGTCTTGATCGTGCTGCGTCCGGGGTCTGCCGATCTGTCTTTGGGCCATCTGGCCGCTTTGGGCGCGGCCGTGACGGGGGCCATCAACTCATTGATCGTGCGCAAGATCGGCAGCGAAGAGCGGGCCGTTGTCTTGATGCTTTACCCCATGCTTGCCAGCGTGTTTGCGACAGGTGCGATGATGCCATTTGTCTACGTGCCCATGCCAATCGAGCATCTGGGCCTGATGGGCGTGATCGCAGGGCTTGGCTTTATCGCGGCGCTGCTGATCATCCGCGCCTATCGCACAGCGCCGGCCGTCATTGTCGCGCCGATGCAATATTCGCAGATCATTTGGGCCGCCGTGTATGGAACCCTGTTCTTCAACGAATCCGTCGACAGCTGGACGGTCGCAGGCACAACAATCATCATCTGTTCAGGCATTTATATCGTGCTGCGCGAAGGTACGGCAGAAGTGTCCAAGAACAGCCCTGTCTTGTCCAATAAATCACGTGCCGAAACCGGGCTTATGCCGCGCATCAGCCTGCTGTTGCGGCGCGATGAACGGCACGGCCAATAGCGCCCCCCTCTTGCCAATCGCGGGCGAAGGGATTAATCCAAACGGCACGGTCGGAGCGTAGCGCAGTCTGGTAGCGCACCTGCTTCGGGAGCAGGGGGTCGGAGGTTCGAATCCTCTCGCTCCGACCAATAAAAAATATCCCGTAAAATTAAGAACTTAGTCGAAAAATTTTCGTGTCGTGTGTTACATCCGTATGTGTGTTGCACATGGCGCTATCGGTCGATTTGGGTGTGATCAGATCCGGTGACGGGCGAGGTTTCCCCCGCCCTTACGATGATTCCTGATGATGGTCGTCTCAGGCCGGGACGCACTCAACTTCTGACATCTTCCGTGTCGCCTCACCGTTCATGACCACAATAACAGGGTTCGGATACTCGTTAATGTGCGCAGCCATCATGGGTCCGGCGGGCGTGATGAAGTATTCAACAAAGTCGAAGTCTGGATCGTTCTCCAGATACTCCACAACAGCAGGTGTCTTCCACGCTTCATCCTCAGGACAGCCGAACTGTCTATGTAGGAAGCCGTTGAACTCTTTCCGCCCCTTTTCCGGCAGAACGACAGGGTTGCAAAAGTCGGCACGAACAAGAGCGATTGCCCTCGTAATCTTAATAGTCGTGTTAGGTGTCATACCAATTTCCTTATGGTTACTCTTCATACACAGGCCCAGCGGCCTCCACGCCCCACACACAGGCGAACCAAAACAATCGTTACTGAGGGCTTTATAGCGTTTCAGAGATTGGCCAGCGCCGACTCCGATCACGATCTCGTGATCAATTGACTAGCATTATGCCGCTTCGTCTTACCGGTCACGAAGGCAGACTTCGGGCGCTAATCCTGCATTAATCAGAATCTCAACGATCTGCCCGCGCGGGTCCAGCGATGGCGCAGGGTGCAAAAGCTAATCGACAATGACGACGAAGGCTGTGTCGGGAAGGTAGACTGTCTGTTCTTGCATGGTGCTTGTCTATGGGTTTAGATCATCGGATTCTAGTGCCGCTGGAATCTCAGAGGCAAGCACAATCTCATCTATTTTCGTTTATTTTTATATACTTAAGTGCTTGATCACTTCTCTGCGCACCGCGCCACTAAGCACCGGCAGACCTAGAACCGCCCGTAGTCGGGACTCTTTTTCATCTCGGCGATCTATTGCGCCTCACTGTCAAGTTTCGCCGCCTTCTTAAGCGCATACGCCTCAGCAGCACGCTTCCTTTTCTGGGACAACTTGTGCTCACGCTTTGCTACATCCGTCATCCCCGAAAGGTCCATGTTCGGCTGTTCGCGGACCTTGCGTCTATCAGCGTTGTATTCTTCCCTGCCCTCACCAGTCCGCCAGACATCGGCAGCCCGTCGCTTGCGCCATTCCGGATCACTGTCCCGTTCATCTTCGATCCTACGAATCTTCACGGCTTCGTCATATTGGCGTTTTGCGATTGCATGCGCCGTTGTTCCCTCTTCAGTTCTGGACAGGCGCTCTTCGGCGATACGTTCTTTTTCGCGGGCGCGGTCCCAAGCCGTCACGTGGGGTTCGTCATAGATTTTAACGGCTTCGGGTTCGTCGTCGTCAATGGCTTCGAAAGCCTGAAGGTTCACTTCGGCGGTCTCGTCGTCTATCGAAACAGGAACGCGCTGACATGGAATATAGTGGGGCAAGTCTTCATCAAGGCCGCTTAGAATTCGGTCTAACTCGGCCGGATCAATTTCAGAAGGATCAGCATCTGACTCTTGGATTGGATTTGAATTTCGCATATACTGACTTCGCATTGACAGACTACCTAAAGGCGCGGCGTGTTCCACCACCCCGCGCTTTCTTCCTTTTTCACGATGCCTTGGCGGCACGGTCGATCTGGTCTGCAAGATCAACCACAACAGACTTCGGCACAATGAGGTCTTTAGCTGCGATCGGACTGGCAAGAGAGATATGATTTCCAGCGCGAATGATTTCAGTTCCGCCAAATGCGCTCAACATATCCGTGAGCAAATTGGAAACGCGGCGCTTGTCGGATTCGCTTGACGCTATCAGAGTAGCACGAAGGCCGGCAGAAAATGCCTGCGCTGAATTGGCGGGCATCGATGCCTTGAACTTACCCGCTTCCATCGTGAGAACGTCATCATCGATCCGAATTGCTACGCCGGGAAGATCAGGATTAAGACGGCCCTCGGAAACGGCACCAGCGATAAACCCCGAAATGACTTCCGGAATGGTTTTACCTTCGGACTCGGCAAGGATGCGAAGCTGTTCGATGCGTTGGGGTGCGAGGCGGATATTAGTGGACATTGGGCTCTCCTAATTGGCTTGCGCATCATATATGGCACACATATACGTGTCTTTCAAGCACCATGTGTTGCATTTTTGCAAACTTCTGGTTAGTGGCGTTTCTGTGCTTTTGCCCACCCGCCCAGCCGGATGGAATCGAGACCACCGGTGTCTTGACGAAAGAGGCTTGAAGACTTCTGTGCTTTTGCCCGCCCGGAAGGGTTATTCTGAGCCGGAAGGGTATGAAAAGCTCTGTGCTTTTGCCCACAAATTTCTGTGCTTTTGCACGTATTAAGAAAGATTGAGTAAGAAAGTAAAGAAGAAGTAAGAAAGTAAGAAGAAGAAAGATTACGCGCAAAAGCACAGAAACTCCGCTGAACCCTTCCGGCTCAGAAGCACCGGCCCGCGCCTGACCAAACACACCACCGGGCGCTCAGGGCGCTTGCGCGCCCCTCGCATGCCCAGAGGTGAGATGCACCTTTGCCGCACCTTTTGCATGTGTTGCACATACACGCCGATCTGGCAGGCCACTTACAGCGCTTCTAACGGGTCCGGATATTAACACCAATGCGCAAACCCTCAGAGGCGATCCTATGGCCCTATTTTAAGCCCGTTCGCATTCCAAGGCTTTTATCCCCGGTTCAGCATCGCACCGGGTCGCATTTGCTTGCGCAGTTCATTGCCAAAGACCAGTTTCATTTGATTTTCCATCTGCGACGCAATTTTGCGCGCAAGATCGTCATTTTGATCTGGCGTTCCTGCGCTTCCGGAAACTGTCACCGGCGCACTGACTGTTACAGTCTGCGCGATACTTTGCGCTTTACCTGATTCACTCGCGCTAAAATGCATTCTCGGAACATCACCAACGGCACCACCGCCTGAGTATCCGCGCAATGCGCTTGCGTGCAAAGCGTTCAAATTGTCAACGCCAAGCCTCGAAGTTGCTTTCTTGCTCAAGACGAACTCGCCTTTATGCACAATGCCAGCGGGTTGGAAGGTGCCCCCGTCACCAGTATATCCACCGGATGCGAATCCGATTGATCCGCCGAACAATTTCAGGAAGAACTTTTGCGCAGCCATTTTGATCAGTTGTGCAATCAGTTGTTTCAAAGCGTCTTCTGCCGTCATTGATCCGGTCACAATGCCGGTGAACAGATCCGCCATTGTATCTGCGCTTTGTTTGCCGAAGTCTTCGATTGACTGCAATTTTTTTGCAGCGGCTTCCGCAGATGCGCCCGCCGTTACATTCGCGCGCGCCAAAGCATCAATCTTCGCGGTCAATTCTGGCGTGATTTGCACCCCGGCGCGTTGGGCAGCGACAAGCAGCTCAGCTTTCTGGCGCGCGAACTCGATTGCACCTGAATAGCGTTCACCAGATGTGGCAACTGCGATCAGCGCAGCGGCTTCGGCTTGAAGGGCTTGCGTCTCAGCTTGGATGGATTCAACAGCACTGCCCCACTCATCGCGACCACCACCACCACCACCACCGCCACTAGAGGCGCGAACAGGCTCGCCAAGCATGGCAGGTGCAGGGCGTGGTCGCGGTGACGTGGTTACGGTTGGTGCAGTCGGCGGCATAAGGCCATCGGCTGAGCCACTCAAGGGTGTGCCGGACGTCATGCCCGGTGCCTCAAGCGTGCTGATCTCAGAACGTGCAGCCGCAACGGCGGCGGGCAGTGCCTGAATCCATGACAACAACCCCTGCACCTGTCCGATGACACCTGACAGGCTAGCCTTGTCCAGATCATCCATTGCGCTGATCGTAGTATCGGCTTCAGTTGTCACATCGCCCAAGGTTTCGGCGAACTGTTCACCGCTGATTACACCAGCGTCAAACTCACCGGCAGCTTTGGCCATGCGTTGCGCCAAGCTTTGCAAGGCATCGGCCTGTGCCACCTGCCCCAACCCGCGAAGCATATTGCTGGCGTCTGCAAGCTGCATGGCAAGGGCCTGTGCTTCGCGGCCAAGATTCCTATATTCGGCTTCCATCGATCGCACGACGCCAAGTGCTTCCTGACCAGCAGCGCCTTGTGCCTCAAGTTGCCGTGCCAAATCGTTACCGACAACACGGCCAACCTGTTGCGGCACGAACTCCAACTTCGCGCGCTCGCGTTCTATCAGCCCGAAGAACTCGCCAACTTCCACGATCTGCCCGCGCCACAAGGCTTGCAGGCGGGAGCCAAGCTCGTTGAACTTTCGATCAAGTTCACTCGCCTTTTCGATAATTGCCGAATCCATCACCGCGCCAACTTCATGGGCACGTGCAATCGTCTGGCGAAGCCCTGCTTCACCTTGGCTGATAAGCTCAACGAAGCGCTCACCGCCAGTGCCCCCGAAGATTTCATCGGCAACACGGATTTGCGCGGCCCGGTCCAGTTCCTCTAGCCGCCCCATGATTTCAAGCAAAAGTTCGGATGGGTCTTTCAACTTGGCTTCAAGATCAGTTGCAGAGAACCCAAGGCGCACAAAGGCTTCGGCACCACTGCCTGCACCGGTGACGATGAACTCATCGGCACGAAGGTTCAGTTCCTTCATACCGTCAATCAGGGCATCAACACTGATCCGGTTCTGATCAGCGACGAAACTCCATTCTTGGAACGCCTGCACCCCGACACCTGCCCGTTTCGCCTCATCACCGACACGTGCCATGGCACCGACGGTCTGGCGCGCGGCCCGCCCGATATTGATCAGCGTGTCAGCCACCAAGACACCAGCAAGGGGTGCAGCAAATCGCGCCATAGCAGTCGCAATTCCAGAACCGGCCTGTTCATAGCTCTGCGCCATGCGGGTTGCTGATTGTTTGGCGCGCTGTTCCATTGTCGCAGCCGATCGGGCCTGCACCTGCGCGGCGCGCTTCAAGCCCTTTTCTAACTTATCGATACGGGCTTCGATCGGAACAATCAGGCCGGGAAGGGAAACATCATTCATCGTTTTCACTCACAAATCAGAAACAGAACAGAGAAGAGGCGGGGTCGTTGTAGGCACTCAGGTTCGATTGACCGGCACAGGCACGGCTAACAGCCATCGCAGCGGCAATAGCACCGTCTATGCGATCATTCTTTCGGCCCTTCACCATCCGGGTCAGGCCGCTATCGGTGCGCACCGCGACCACCGAAGAAAGGTGATGCCTCAAGATCGGGTTGCCGTCATGCCGAACAAGTCTGCCATTCACGACACGCTCAAGATCAGCACCGGCGGCACCCATGTTCAGCGGGGTCTGCCGAAACTCCACCACCTGCAAGCCGTCATCATACAGGCGCTGCATCAGGCGGGCGGCAAGATGCGGATCAAAAGCGATCTCTTGCACGTCATAGGCGGCACAGATTTCCCTGATTTCCGCCTCAACGGCTTCTTCATCGATAATCGGGCCGGGGCAAAGCTTGATAAGCCCCTGATCTGCCCAAGCCTGATACGGCACACCATCCCGATCAGAACGCGCCTTCAAATCCTCACCCGGCACAAAGAGCTTCGGGCGCAAAGTGATTTGACCATCCGGCCACAAAAACGCCACGACAACGGCAGTCAGGTCACCCGATCGGGAAAGGTCTACACCGATCCAGCACGGCAATTCTGCTAGGTCTGCCTCATCGTCATCGAACCGGCGGGCGTCATAGGTCTCAAAATTGAACAGAGGGTCATGGCTGTTCCCCATCCATTCGTTAAGATGAAATTGCCGGAAGGCATACATTTCAGAAGGACTATCAACCGCCTCACGGGCAAGGGTGCGCAAGCCGTCAATGTCGGGGAAGCCATGGCTCAGGCCAGGGTTCGCCCGATGCCACATTGCTTCGTCTTGCCAGTCATCACCCTCTTGCGGCTCAAACAAGATCGGCAAGTATTCCTCATTCACAATGTCGCCCAAGGCAAGCTTGCGGGCATAGTCATAGCGTTCAGCGGCAAGCCCTTCCCTACCCCTTCCGGCGGTTGTAGCGATAACCACCAAACCGCCGGGACGTTTTGCCATGCCGGTTCGTAGCGCTTCCCATAGCTCTCTACCCCGCCAAACGTGGATTTCATCGGCCAAGATAAATGTTGGTGTTGTCCCGTGCTGGCCTTTGCCATCCGCCGGAACCGCCTTGAGGGTTGAACCGTCAATCGTGCTTCGGATCATCTTTGCAGAATTGTGCGCATCATAAATCCGGGTGACACGTTCAAGTCGGCGGTCTTGGCGCACGATCTCAGCAGCTTCCCTGAATCCAATTCCGGCTTGTTCACGATCGGACGCGGCAAAAATGATCTGACCAGCAGGCATGCGCTCAGGGCCGAACAGGTGCAGCAAGGCAAGTGCAGCCGCCAAACTGGTCTTTCTGTTGCCACGCGGAATCATAAGGAAGACTTCCTTGACGATCCGGCGGCCATCCGGGTGCCGGGGTCCATAGATGCGCCTGACAATGCGCTCTTGCCATGAGGTCAGTTGAAACAGGTTTCCCGGCGCTGTGCTTGCAGGGTGTTTCAAGCGGCGCAAGAACTGCACCGCGCGGTCACCATGGCCTAACGGGTCATCGATCGGCGAACCGTCATAAATCCAAGCCGGGAACGTGCCTGCCATGATTACACCGCAAGCGGGTTGTCATCGTCATCAGCATCAGGTGCAGCGCTGCCAAGCCGCGCACGGGACACCGGATCAAGGCCAAGGGACGCCGCAAGCTGGCGCGCTGTTTGTGCAGCACGATTTTGCACCCCAAACATTCGAACATCGATCACACCACCGGCGGCACAACGCTCTGTTTCGATCTGGCGCACCAGCCCTGCCATGCAGCAGTAAGTCTCGACTTGTGCCAGATCAGCGACACAGATTACCCGACGCTGCACTAGAACCGGCAGAACCCGCTTCCACTCCCCGACAGCATAGGAAGAAAAATAGGCCGGTGCCTTGGGTGCTTTGGTCAGGGGTTCCTGATCAAGTCTGATCGGCGGCTTCACACCGCGAAGGTGCTTGCTCATGAGCCTATCACCATAAGCTCAAGCCCGCGTTGAACGCCGATCTCCACAAGCCCAACGATCTGCCATGCCTTACCAGCATGCAAAAGCCGATCACCGACTTTGACACCCTCGGTCCAACGGATAACAAACACCGCTTTCTGACTGGCACCCTCAACAGTGCCATTCAGGAACTCATCGGCGGTGCTTTGGCGAAGCTCTGCACGGCGATCGGCGTAGTGCTGCCATGCCTTTACCACCGCACCAGAGTCAGCGACGGTTTCGACTTCGCGCTCAAGCTCAATTTCATGGCGTAGCAATCCGGCACGCATGGTCACACCCTCCACCGCAGAACGCCTGAAAGTTGGATGACGCCGTGACACGCAATCAGCTCGGGCTTGGGGTCTCGCATCCATTGAGTTTGCGGCTTGCCCCATTCATCGATGCCAAAGCCTTCGGCTTCGGGCGCATCGATCAGGGATTGCTGCGCGGCCCCCCCGATCGCGCGGGCCGTATCAGCGCCGTCTTCAAGCGCCCAGATATGCAGGTCCAGAACCACCCGTGCACACAGTTGTCCGCCACTGGCACGGCCAAGGAAGAGCGTTTGGCCGGGTGCAAGAATGATGGTGGGGAACAAGTCAGGGCGCGAAGCACCCGCGCGGATGCGATCGGCAGGGACAAGGGCAGTCACAGCAGGCGCAGCGATCAGCGCGGCACGGATAGCGGTTTGAAGGGCAAGCGATGGTTCGAACATCACACACCCGCCTTTCTTATAGCCTGACCCACAGCACGGCCAATGCGGCGGCGGTTCTGATCACGGGTCAGGCGCTCAGCAGGGCGCAGGAATGGTTGTGCAGGATGATCGACAGTGCCGAACTCTTGCAAGTGTCCATGCCGAACATCAGGGTTTCCGGCAGTCACAAGGGCTTGGTTCTCCCCTGCCATTCGACGGCCACCACCAGCGGCATAAGCAGGCGTGGTGGCACCCGGCGGTGTGACTTCAATCGACGCCTTCAGGTCACCCTCATCCACCGGGACAAGGGAACGCATTACACCGGCGGTGTTTTCGGCTGAAGCGATCAAGGCAGGGCGCAAGTGCTTTACCACCTCTTGCGGGATGGCGTTCAGGCGTGCCGACAGTTTGGCAGATTGTCGCATCAGGTCTGACATTCAAACCACCCACCGGCGGTAAGATTGCACAAGCTCATCGAAGCCATATGGCACCTGACGGGCTGCACCTTCGATCATGGTGGCCTCGCGGCACTCATACCAATGCCCGATCAGCATCGAAACGGCCTGCACCAATGGCAGCGGCGTTGGCTCTGGAATGGGTGCACCGATGACGTTCTCAGTGTAAGCCCAAGCCGCAGCGGCAAGGTCTTGCAGTAGAAAGCCGTCCTGATCGGGAAGATTCAGGTGATCTAGGATACTGGAAACAGACATACTCGATACTCGCAACACATCAATGTTGCAATTATATCACATCCGAGTCATGAGGAAAAGTTATATTGCGGGTCTCTTGCGTGACCCTCCCCCCGCCGGTCCCTACGGCGCGTTCCAAGACGTGAACCACCCTCCCCGCAATAAAGGTCAGTCTGAAGTTGTGGGCGTGTCCTGTTGTTCCTTTGCATTTCGTTATCTAAGGTCATGCCGATAAATGGTAAGCGCCGCAGAAAAGAGCGACAATGGACATAGTTTTACCTCATAAGCTTCAAGTTATTGATATATTAAGGAAATTATCAGAATTTGAGTGTCTGTCAGCAGAACCAAAACCTGAGCGAATCAACTTTGATTTTTCTCAAGTGACGGCAGTCAGGGCAACGGGCGTTGTCTTCGTTCACAATGTTACAAAGCACCTGCACGGTGCTGGGTGTAAGGTTTATTACAGTCACTTTAAGCGACCAGACAGCAGAGCCATGCGTTATCTGGACTCAATAGGGTTCTTCCAAGACAAGTTCGGTGAGTATCAGTTCGCTGGTTCAACACCCCGCAAGACAAGCAGCACGCTCAAGGAAGTTAAGCACCAAGACTGTCACTTCTGGGCAAGCCGCACATTTTTACCTTGGCTGTCACAATGCAGCAACCGATCCCTGACCGAACTTGCCGAAGTCGAAATGTGCATCAAGGAAATTTTCAATAACATTCAAGATCATGCAGGACTTGAGATTGGAAGTATCTTTGCTCAGTGGTATCCGAAGCAAGAATTTGTCGATATCGCAATCTCCGACTTTGGTCGTGGCATACCTGCAAACGTCAGGGAAGTTCTACCGGAGCTTTCTCCGGCAGAGTGTATCATTCAAGCTTTCGAAGACGGCTTTTCGACCAAGAGCAAGCCGACGAACCGAGGCGCTGGCTTGTATCTACTTCGTCAGAACGTGGTGACAAACCTGCACGGCACCATCAACGTTGTGTCCGGCGGCGGGATTGCTCTTTGTGATTTGGAAAAAGGACTGCGTTCAGGTAACTTCGTCTTAGGGAACCATGGCTATAATGGAACGTTGATCAATATCCGTATCCCTACGGCGGCGATCGAAGATGATGATGATGGAAACGGGAGCGAAGCAATATGGGACTGATGGTAGGAAACCTAATCTCCGGATGCGACACGAACGTGCAGGGTGAATTAGTGATCGAAGCGATCACATCCGCGCTGCGTGCTGAGACGCAAGTGACAGTTGATTTCACGGGCATAAACTGTGTCACCTCCTCATTCGTAAATTCTGCTTTCGTCCCACTTTTGTCCCGTATCGGTTACGCGGCCATCAAGTCGCGAATTCAGATCAGGGGCGCGAACAAGCAGATTGTCAGAACGATCCGCGACAGGCTGGACAGCGAAAGCTCAAGGTTGATTGCCGCTTAAGTTTTGCCCTGCAAAGCTCTTCCCGCGCATGTTCTGCGATGACAGAACCTGATCGATATGCCAGCCAAAGCGCAGGCGCCTCTCAATTGCACCCTTTGACAGCCCTATGCGCTCTGACCATTGCCGGATGGTAAGGGTCTCGCCTGCATGGGTGAGGGTTCTTGCGGGTGTGCCAGCCTTTGCGGGTCTGAGCTGATCCTTGCGCGGGCGCTTCACCTTCAAGCCTCTGGGTTCGGTCAAGATGCGATCGATCGGCCATCCCGCTGCAAGCCGGGTCTTGATTGTGGTTTGCGGCAAGCCTGTGCGCTCAGCCCATTCTGCGATGGTCAAGCACTCCCCTTCGAAGGGGATTTGCTTCGGGCCGGTCTTGGCTGGCTTCACTGGCTTTGGTTGCTTCGGCTTGGTGGCTCGGCGGTTGGTGGAACGGGCCAGTTCTTCCGGTGAGGGTGCGGCGGCGATCTGGCGCGTCATGTGTTCGATCACGGCCCACATATCCAGACCACCAAGGGCGCAGACCGTCGCAAGGTCGCGGCTTGGCCGGGTAAGGTAGTCGCGGGCGGTTTGGCAGTCGGTAGTGCGTGCTATAGCGTTCCGTTCTTCTGCCCCTTGGCGCGGGGTCACGCGGCGCAAGCTACCGAAAAGGGCATCTTCGACAATAGCGAGCAATACGCTCTGCCATAGGTCTTGCTCAGGGCTTCGGCCATGCGAATGATCATCGAACATGGCGCTCTTGCCGTTGCTTGTGCCGATCGTGGCAAGGCTTGCACAGCGGTTGCCAGTTAGCACGATCCCAGAACAGCACCTTGTTACCCCTGTGCGGAATGATGTGATCAACCACCGTTGCGGGTGCATTGCACAGGGTGCAGTGCGGATGACGGATCAGGAAGGCTTTGCGCTCTGTTTCCCATTCGGCGGTGTAACCGCGTCGCCGTGCCGTTGGGCGCTTGGCGTCATGCCGTGCATTGCGGGCGCGATGGCTTGCGATCTGGCAAGCGCACAGGGCACCACGCGGCACAAGCTTGCCGCACTGGCATAAATGCGGCGGGCGGGGCATCAGAGCTTGCCTTTCAGGGCATGCAGCCCTGCCCGATCGAACTCAGGATCGAAGCCCTGTTCGGCGATTTGGTGCAGCCGATCGGCGGTGTAGATTTCATCACCCTGGACTAAATCACCGTTATCTTCGGTCCTGCCATTCATGGCCTTCAGCTTGCCGATATGGCCCTCAACGGCTTCAAGGATTTCGGCGGGTGTTGCAGCCCAGGTCTGTTCCGGGGTCCATTGCAACCAGCCGGTGCCGAAGCGATAAAGTTGGGCATAGGCGTCTGACCATGGCACCGCCCTGCCTTGTGCTGTGTCGCCCTTGGGTGACCTTGGCAGGAAGCCGGTG
Source organism: Paracoccaceae bacterium (assembly GCA_021741245.1). GTDB lineage: Bacteria > Pseudomonadota > Alphaproteobacteria > Rhodobacterales > Rhodobacteraceae > Pseudotabrizicola. Next base: position 278,663 of record JAIOYF010000001.1, on the reverse strand, counting down.
ATCAGGTCTGCCAATGGTGCTTGGGTGATCTCGGCAAGGCGTTGCAAGGGCGTTGTGGCGAAGCTTGCAAGGAAGCGTTCGGCTTGGTCTGGGTCCGTTGCCGTGGCAAGGATGATCTGTTGCACCGTGGCGAGATTGAACGCGGATAGCCGATCGAACAGCGGGGCAAAGCCATCATGCAGGCGCTCAAGCTGCATTGCTGCCCGCAAGGACGGGCGCAAGCGCACGGTATAAAAACCGTGCACAAGCCTGATATCCTTGGGGGCAAGCATGGCATTAGGCATGCGAAACGCTGACGATCCCGCCTTCGTCTGCCCAAAGCCAGAGGAAACCGGCACCGCCTTCCCCGACGATCGCCGGGAAAAGGTTATGCAGGGACAAATCACTAGTGAGCGTGGCACCTGCACTAAACAGTAACGCACCCTCAAGATTCTCGGGTTGATTATTGGTCAGGGTCATTTGCAGGAACACATGATAGTGCGGCGATATGTTTTGCAAACGAAGGGCCGTTACCGCCACACTGGTGGCGGCGATGAATGTTTTCGGCAGGATGTTCAGCGTGGTTTGCATGGCATCAGGCTGCCAGCGACAGCTTCGACAGCGCTTCACCCATGATCACACGACCACCAACACGGCGGCGTGCAATCAGTTTGACGATGCCGGTTGCAGCGCCGGTGTAGTCATCGCGCAGGATTTCAAAGCCGACACGATCGGCAACGGCATAGCCCGAAGCGAAGTCACCGAAGATGATCGGGGAATTACCTGCGGTCGGGTTCGGCATGTCAACCGCCTCATAGACCGGACGGCCAAGCAGGGTTGCCGGTTGACCAGCAGCAATCCCACCCTGCCACAGATAGGCACCGTCAGTGTCCTTCAGCTTGCGCACAATCGCCATGGTGGAGCGGTTCATCAGCCATGCGCCGTTGACGCTGTAAGCAGTCTTCACAGAATAGAAGTGATCGATCAGCACATCACCGGTGATGACCGCGACTTCGGTCTCAGCAACTTCGGCAGACGTCAGGATGCCTTCGGCTTGCGTGGTGCCGTTGCCATTCACGAACCATGCAGCTTCACGCTGCCCGAACCGGCGCGCAACGTGGTTTGCCAGATAGGACGACAGGTCGATCTGTGCATCTTCCAACAAGATTTTCGTGACGGGAACCACAACACCGATTTCAAACGGTTTCAGATCGATCTGTTCGAAAGTCGGTTCGCTTTCGGGCTTGGCTGCACCTTCAGCAACGGGTGCCGGGTTCACTTCGTTGACCAGCCGGGGCAGTTGCAACAGCGGACCATTCATGCCGATCACTTGGGCAAGGGTGCGCACAGGCGAGAATTCCGCGACTTTTTCAAGAATGGTTGCCGATACGGTTTCAGGGGCAAGGATGCCACCAGTCGAAGGCGAACCATAGGCAAGGGATTTGACTTCGGATGCGTCACCGGTGCGCAGGAAGTGCGTGAAGGCTTTGACCTCATCAGCACCCATCACCGGGGATTTCGCGCCGGTCATCACCATTCCGGGGCGGTTCTGTTTGGCTTCCAACTTATCCAGCCGGTCGCGGATGGCATCGAAGGTTTTGGTATCGATTTGCGGCGCATTGGCCGGGGTTTGGTTCTCGTTTTCCATAGGGTTCTCACTCGTTACAACGGATTTAATTGAGGTGATCTGTGCGCCCGGATGTGCCGGGACCGCGACAACAGAGATTTCATGCAGATCAAGGGCGCTGATCGTGCGCCCCTTGGCATTGCGTTTGGCTTGCTTGGTTACAAAGCCGATCGACAGGCCGGACACGGCACCGGCGCGGATCATGGCGCGGACCTCGCGGGCGCGCTCTACGTAATCCACCAAGAGCTTGCCCTTTACGGTCAAGCCATCAGTGCTTTCGGCGATCTCATCCCAGACGCCAATCACTTGCCCCTGATCATGGGCAAACAGCATCGGCAGGGAAGCAGGTGCATCGGTGAAGGCACCTTTTTCGATCACATCGCCAACGCGATCAGGTCCAGAGAACGGCCAAGCAAGGCCGGTGATCTCGCCCTGTTCGGTGACAGAAAGCTGTGCCTTGATTTCAATCCGATCGGTCATGCCTCTACCTCAGCAATGAAGCGGGCATAGTCTTCGGCGGCATTGCGCGCGATATCTTCGGGCGTCTCTACAGCACCCTTCCCGTTCCACCTCGCATCAAGGATATCCAAGGCCAGCGGGAAGACCTCACCCAAGGGACGGTTGCGCGCATAGGTTTCAATCAAGCGGTGCGCCGTCTCTGGGTTCATTCCGGCACCAATCAGACCAAGCCGGATGATCTGGGGCAGATGATCGGCTTTGAATTGCAGCTGCATCAGAGCCATGTTCAATGCACCGATGCCCTGCCCGGTCAGGCGCTCAAGTTCGATGATCATGGCATCGGTCAGACAGAAGTCATGTTCACCGTCGCCAAGAAAGGCGCGGCACGTGATCAGGTCATTCATTTGGGGAATCCTTGGGTTCCGGTGCTGTTTCGGGCACTTCACCGGTCGTGGTGTAGGGGTTTTGCAGAACATCACCGCCGGTCATCGGGGTGAGGTTCAGACCTGCCCGAACTTCGTTGGCGGTCATCGCACCCATGCTGCGATACTGCCCATAGGCAGCGGCACGGGCGGCATGGCTTGTGGAAAGCAGATCATCGATCACGAATTCCACGTAAACTTCGCGGCGCTCTTCGGGGGTCAGCAGGCAGCGGGAATAGGACCATTCCCAAGACCGAAGCCATGGCTGCAAGGTCACTTGCAGGAACTGCCGCGCCATTTCTTCGGTGTTTGACCACGTGCCGCGCGACAGTTCGAACAGCATGGTGGGTGGGACACGGAAAGCGCGAGCAATCTCGCGGATTTGCTCAAGGCGGTTCTCTGCAAACTGTGCATCGCTCAGGGTCATCACGACTTGCTGATACAGCATGCCCTCATCCAGCAGCGCGACACCACCCGCCTTCGGTCCGGAATGGGTATCGGTCCAAGCGGCCTTAAGGTTCTGCTTTGCCGTCTCATCAAGGCGTTTGGGGGAAGTGATGATCCCGCCGGGTTGTGCACCGTTGGCAAAGACCTTGCCGATATGGGACTCAAACGCGGCGGCAAGTGCGATGGCGTTCTTTGCCAAGGTGATCGGCGCACGGCCCCCAAAGGCTTGCACGTGCAGCACGTCGCGGAACCCATAGCGCACATGCCCCCGATCGGTCTGGACTGTATAGAACGGTTCACCATCTGGTTCTGTGTAGATCGTGACAGCGGGCGGCGGAACGCGGTGCAGTTCCAGCGGCTCACCGGCACCATTGCGCACAACCACCGCGAAGCCGCCCTTGTCATGCAACAGGGCATCGGCGGTAAGAGCGGTGCGCAAGGCTTCGGCGCTTGTCCATTCGTTCGCCTCACCGTGCATCAGGCGATAAGCCGGATGATCAGTAAGGGCTTGGCGGGTCTGCCGATCGAACAGCTTGGCGGGAAGCGTTCCAACGGTTTCGCTGATCAGGGACACCGCGCACATAACGGCGGGAACCTGCATGGCGCTCAGGGGTCCGACATGCTGCCCTGTGATAGATGGCGCACCCCCGAACAGTGCGAAGGCTTCCGGGTCGGAAAGGGCAAAGGCTTTCGCCTCACCCTTGCCGCCCAAAGCAGTCTTGAACCGGGAAAACAGAGAACTCACTACGGCACCAGAAACAGGGATACTCGTTACTGATGCTAAAATGACACAGTGTGATAGCTAGGGCAAGAGATTTGTTATATTATAACACTTGATGCAAGATGATCGATCGTGAGGCCGGGATAAGCGATGGCGTTCACCAGTTCGACGCGGTGATCCAGCATACCTTGTGGCAAGGTGCCATAGCGCCCGGTCATGGTTCCCTTGCCGTGTCCGATCAGGAATCTGAATTGGTCGTCCAGATACCCAGCGCGACGAAAGGCGTCGATCGCACCATGGCGAAAACTGTAGAGGGATAAGCCCCTGCCGTTCTTTAAGCCAATCCGGGTGAGATACTTTCCGAACTCGCGCGAAAAGTCAGCCATCATCTGACCGCGCTCGTTTCGAGTGGCATCAGGAAAAAGCTGCGATCCATCCTTCGCCTGCACCCGGTCTGCATGGTGTTTCAGAAAACCAAGCCTGATCAGTTCCGGATGAATCGGCACAATCCGCATTGATCCTTCAGTTTTCACAGACTTACCTTCTTCGGTCGCTTCCCCTTCATCGGTGATATGCATGATCCAGTGACCATGCTCTTGCCGGACGTCACTGATGGCAAGCTGAGCAATCTCGCCGGGACGCGCACCGCTGTAGAGCATCACTAGAGGAACCCAAAAGCGCGCGTCACGTATCTTCACTTCGCCGGGACGTGATATCAGCCGCCATTCAGATGCGCTTTGCGCACCGGAAAACAGCGGTGACTTGAAAAGAGTGTTCATCTGATCGGTGGAAAAGGTCAGGGTCTTTGAACGCTTTTCCTTGCGCAATGACATGCCGGAACAAGGGTTACTTATGATGTAGCCGTTCTGGTTTGCCCATGAGAGGAACGCGGAAAGACTGGAAAGGTAGCGGTTCACCGTCCTGTCTGACAAGGTAGGACGGTTATGCTTTTCGTTCAGTGAGACAGCGGCGTTTATGTTCAGTTCCCGAAATTCAACAACCTCTGTAGCGCGCAGCGGATACTTCATCAGAAGCACCTTCCAGTCCCGGACATGCGTCTTGCTGATCTTGGCGACGGGAAAGGCTGCGCCGATCCCGTTCATATCAATGAAGATGCCCACATCACGACAAGCTTCCTCTATGCGGCTCTTCGAAACATTGTTCGGGTTCTCAGCCTTGAAGGCCGCAAGAGCATCGGCAACGCTTTCACCGGGCGTTGCGGCCTCTGGGGTTGCGCGGCGCTGTCCGGTTGCAGGCTTTACGATAGGGTCTGCCGGATGGCCGGTGTAGTCTCCACGATCACGCTCTTGGCCGCGCTGTAGCGCCTCTATCTCTGCCCGCATCATCGATCGGGCGAGACTGATCCAGTCCGGCGAACCACGTTTAACCAAGAGGCGGTTAGTGCGCAGATACTCATCAACCTCATCGGCGATCAGGGCGGTTTCACCCTTGGTTAGATGCAGGCGCAGTTCCGCAAGCTTTGCCGCACGATGATCAGCAGCGATCTTCGGGGCGTCCCGTGCAACCATGAAGTCAAGCGAAGCGATCATGACCGCTTCGGGGTCTGACGTATCAACCTCACCCCGCCGCACAGCATCAACTACATCTCGCCGAAGAGATGCAACTTCATCGCCTGATGGCACCTGCCCACGCGCCGCCTCATCGCGCTCTGTTGCATCTCTGTAGTGATCCCACACCGCATGAGCCTGATCATCTTTGGTTAGGACGCGACGGGCGCGAAGATCATCGAACTCACGTTGCCAGCTTGCTGTGACCGGATACAGGCGACTCTTGGCCTCGGCCAGATCGGACGTTCCAAGCGACCTCACCAGTTCTTTCTTGCCCATGATTTCGACTAAATCCAGTGGCACTCTCATCCTCGCGGAATAGGCTGCACCGCGCCGGAAAAGGTGACTGGGAAGAGCCATAGCTGCACCATGTGTAAGGGTCGCGTGTTACAGTCATGTGTTACAGTTCTGACTGATATTTGCAAGCTTTTACAGATGTTTGCCAGAAATCAGGAGCTTACATAATAACGGTTTATGTTCCTCTCGCTCCGACCAAGTTTTCAAAAATGACATCATGTTCCCGCCCAGTCAGATGGGGAGAAGTGGTCTTTGACAACCTAACGCGCGGCCCATGCGCGGGCGATGTAATCTGCCGTCATCAGGTCCAAATGCGCGCCGCCTCCGTTCTTGGCGATCGTGATTTCCGTTTCTGACCTGCGGGCATAAGCGGCGGGATCATCGTAGAAATCGGCGATCACGTCCCCTTCACTGATCGCGCCAGATTTGATCGGCTCGATCAACTCGCCGATGTGGTGGATCGTTGTTGCCCGCGAGTCGACAAAGACCCGTGCCCGCGCCATCGCCTCATCATCCACTTCTCGCATCGCCGGGGTATAGGCGCCGATCAGATCAAGGTGCTGGCCCTGTTGCAGCCAAGCCCCTTTGATCAGGGGTTCACGGGCCATCGTGGCGGTGCAGATGATATCGGCCTCTGCCACCGCCCGTTCCAAATCCCCCGCCACGGCAATGTCCAAGGGATCGGCCAGCGCGTGCGCCGATGCGGGGTTCCTGCTCCAGACGGTAAAGCGGGCCTCGGGAAAGGCACTGCCATAGGCCGAGATCATCGACCGCGCCACCGTGCCCGCCCCCACCAAGAGGATGTTTCTGGACGCCGGGCGCGCCAGCCGTTTTGCTGACAGCAGGCTATCCCCGGCGGTCTTCCACTTTGTCACCAGATGGAAATCCACAAGATTGGTCAAAACCCCTGTCTTGTCGTCAAACAAGGTGACGGCCCCGTTTACCGATGGCCTGCCCAGATCTGCATTGCCCGGAAAAATCGTGGCGATCTTGACCAGTTGCGCCAGACCGTCGATCCATGCCGCCCGGTTCAGGATCGTATCGCGCCCGCGATAAAGCAGCATATCCTTGATCTCTGCGCGTGGCAGACGATGACCCGCTTCTAGCGCCGCGCACAGTCCTTGCCATGACAGCAATGCCTCTGCCTCTTGGCTGATGACCTCGATACCTATAGCCCGGCCTCCTTTTGTGTCAGCAGGCCTTCGTCCACCAAACGCTGGGCCCAACCGGTCCAATCGGTGAAAAGATGCGCCTTCCATCCGCGCGAAAGGGCGGCGTCGATATTCAGGGGCCGATCATCCGCAAAGATCAAAGCCTGTGGCGCAAGGCCTGAATCGTGTTCAACGGCTGCATAGATGGCCGGATCAGGCTTGATCGCGCCGATCCGCCCCGAGACGTAATAGCGGTCAAATTCCGCCAGAAAATCATATTGGGTTTGCGCATAGGCAAAACTGTCATCGCCGAAATTTGACAGCGCAAAAACCGGAATTCCCTTGGCGCGCAAGGCCCGCAGCAGCGCAATTGACCCTTCGATCCTTGGACTCGCCATTTCGATCCAATGATCATACCACCACAGGATCTGTTCGGCCCAGTCAGGGTGCATGGCGGCCTGCGCCTCGACCGTTGCTCGAAAGGGTGCGCCTGCATCGACGCGCAGGTTCATCTCTTCCAACCCGGCTTCGGCAAACAGCGCCTTGCGACGGTCCTCCCCCAGACGGCCATCATAGAACCCCTCAGGATCCCAGCCGATCAGCACGTTCCCAATATCAAATACGACCGCTTCGGGTGTCAAATTTGCTCTCCTGCCTGCGGATGGTTTCCCGCCAGAGCGTATAAAGCCCCGCGCCGCAAATAAGTGCAATCCCAATCCAGGCCGTCGCATCAGGCCAGGTCCCAAAAATGACCACGCCCCACAAAATGGCCATGGGCATGCCCGCATATTCAAAGGGCGCGATCAAGCCAGCCTCGCAGGTGCGATAGGCCTGGCTGATCATCAGACCACCGATGGAAACAGCAAGTCCCGTCGCCAGAAAGGCGGGCCAATCGTGCATCGGGGGCCAAGTCCACGGACGCAGCAAAAACGTAAGAGAGGCATTCGTGCTGCCGGAAAATTTGCCGTCACCCGCGATCAGCCCCATGGTGCAACTGACCAGAACAAAGCCGATCTGCACAAAGAAAGACAGGGTTATGGCGCTTTCCGTCAGCCGCATGCGCCGGGTCATCATATGGCTGGAGGCGTAGCAAAACGCTGAAATCAGCACCAGAATCGCCGCAGGTTGGATCACGCCAGAGCCGGGGCGCAGCATGATCACCACCCCGATCATCCCCGCGATCACGGCCGCCCAACGGCGCGGCCCTACCGTTTCCCTCAGCGTGATGACAGACAAAAGCGTGACGAAAAGTGGGCTTACAAAGGCAACCGCAACCGCATCTGCCAAGGGCAGCGCCGCCAGTCCCAGAAAATATGTGACGTTGGACACCATGACAATCGACACACGGATCAGGTGGTCAAGCGGTCGGGTCGTGCGCAACTGGGCGAACCCGGTTCCAGAAATGCGGATCAGCAGCACCAGAAACAAGATCCCGATCGTGGCGCGGATCAAGATCACCTGATGAAGAGGATAGGCGCCAGACAGGAACTTGATCGCCACATCATTGATCGACAGCGTGACCGACCCACCAAGGGCCAGAAGAATTCCGTTCAGGGCAAGATTGGGCGGGGCAGTGATGTGCGACGTCATGGCCCCAAAAGAGGCCCTTGCCCGCGCGCGGTCTGTTCCAGCCCCGACGCAAAGATGGCGGGTTTATCCCTTCGCCACAGATTGTATGGCCCGGCGCAAAACCCGGTCCAGCACGTCAAGAAAGCGCGAGCGGTCCGCTTTGGAAAACGGCCGTCCGCCGCCCTGCCTGAAGGGATCTGCACTGCGAAGATCTTGCATCAGATCGCGGGTGGCCAGCGCCATGCCGATATTGGCGCGCGTCAATTCCTCGCCATTGTGTTTGATCACCAAGGCGCCTGCCTCGACGCATTTCGCGGCCAAGGGGATGTCCCCGGTCACGACAACATCCCCCGGCCCACATTCGGCCGCGATCCATTTGTCGGCCTCATCCGGCCCATCCGAGACAAAGACGCTGTCCACCAAGGGGTTGGCAGAGGGGCGGATGCCCCCGTTTGAGACCAGAACCATGCGCACCGCATGGCGCGTCACGACGCGCTCTGCCTCGGCCTTGACGGGGCAGGCATCGGCGTCGATGAACACCCTGCTGCCCATGGCCTAGCCGTAGATCGCTTTGGCGTGAAAGGCCATGTGCTCTTCCATAAAGCTGCTGACGAAGAAATAGCTGTGGTCATAGCCCTTTTGCATGCGGAAGGCGCCGCCTTGGCGGGTGGTGGCCATGGCCTCGGCCAAGGCTTCGGGCTTGAGCAGATCAAGGAACTGATCTTGGGTTCCTTGATCAATCAGGATCGGCCCGTCAAATCCTCGCTTCTTCATCAGCAACGTCGCGTCATGCGGGGCCCATGCCGCCTCATCCGTGCCCAGATAGGCGGCAAATTGTTTGCGTCCCCAATCGCTTGCGGTTGGATTGCAAATCGGCGCAAAGGCAGAGACGGATTTGAAACGGCCCGGAAAGCTCATACCAATGGTCAAGGCACCATGCCCGCCCATGGAATGGCCCATGATGGCCTGCGCCTCTTCGGCAAGGGGAAAGGCACCGAACAAGACGCGCGGCAATTCTTCGGTCACATAGTCCCACATGCGGAAATGCGGGGCCCAGGGCTTTTGGGTGGCATTCACGTAAAAGCCAGCCCCCTGCCCCAGATCAAAGGCATCATCATTGGCAACGCCCGTCCCGCGTGGTGACGTATCTGGGAAGACGACCGCGATGCCCGCCTCGGCGGCCCAGCGTTGTGCACCCGCTTTGACCATCGCATTCTCATGGGTGCAGGTCAGGCCCGACAGATACCAAACCAAGGGCACCGCCCCTTCCTCGGACGCCTCGGGCAGGAACAGACCAAAGGTCATTTCGGTTCCCGTGGCTGCCGAATTATGGCTGTAAACCCCCTGCACGCCCCCAAAGGCGCGGTTTTCGGATATCGTTTTCATACTATCCTCCTGTCACCATGGCGATCATTGCCGTCACGGTCAGCACCGAAGTGGCCGTCGACACCAAGATCGCCGTTGAAACCCGTTGTGGCGCCACACCGTAATGCGCCGCAAGAATGTAGACATTGCCCGCAACCGGCAGCGAGGCGGCTGCAATCATCACCCCAGCGGCATAGGGTTCAACGGGGAAAACCACAAGGGCGCCAAAGGCCACAGCGGCCGGATGCAAGATCAGTTTTGCAAAGGCAAGCCATGCCGCCACCTCGATCCGCTCCGGATTTCGGCCCGCCAAAGAGGCCCCGATGGCGAACAGCGCCCCCGGCGTCGCCGCAGCCCCCAGAAGGGCCAAAAACTCATTCGCAGGTGCAGGAACCGCCCATCCCGTTGCCCCCCAAGCCAGCCCCAGCACGATTGCGACAATCATCGGGTTCTTCAGCAATCCCATGGCGAGAATGCGAAAAATCCCAAGGCTCATCCGTCCCTCGCGGGCGGCGGTGATGATCAGGGTAATGGCCGATGAAAACACGATCAGATCAATCGCCAGCACCAAAAGCACCGGCCCCGCAGCCGCCTCGCCCAGCAAAAGCACAAGCATCGGCACGCCCAGAAAGCCAACGTTGCCGATCACGGCGCATTGCGCCTCGATCGCTGCCTCTTCGATGCTGACACCGCGCCAAAAGGCCACGCCGGTGGCAATGGCATAGACCACAAGACAGCCCCAAAGATAGGCAAAGACGAAATTCCAACTGAAAACCTCACCCAGTGACAGGTTCGCGGCAAAGCGAAACAGCATCGCCGAAAGAGCGAAGTAAAAGACAAACTTTGTCAGGGCTGCCGTGGCCTCGGCGCCAAAAAACCGGGCACGCCCGGCCAAGTAACCGACTCCGATCAGAGCAAAGAAGGGAAGTGTTTTCAGAAGGATGGGCAGCATTTGACGTCCGCAAACAGGATCAGCGCGACCGTTTCACGGATGCAGGCGGGTTTCAAGCCAAAGGCATGATGACGCGGCGACGAAAAAAGTTTTGGCAGTCTAGACCATGGTTTCAAGGCAGTGCCTGCGAAAGGCCCGCTTCAGCATGTCCAATTCCTGCCGCAGCAAATCAACCTCGGCGCGCATGTCGTCTTCCATCGCGACACCTGTGATGATCGTGAAATGCGCCAAGGTCTCTGTCCCGCCCATCTCGCGGATCAAAAAGGTCTGAACGCCTTCGCTCAGGGCATCAGCAGGGATGGGCACGCGCACAGCCCATTCGCCGCTCCGCTCTGGCACGGCCTCAACGATCACTCCCGCGATCGGCTTTTCCAGCAAAGTCACCTCTATCGCGGGCTTTTCCTGCGCCCCGCTGAAAACCCCTTCCCAAAGGCCACCACGGATCCGTGTTTTCGTCAGCCGTGTTTCGATCATACTCGCACCATCCCCTAGAGTTCAGCGCGCGGGCGACGGCTAAGCGTCACATCACGCAAGATGATCTGATTCATCTCGGGCCCTTCAAAGATAAGGTCCACCCACAAACGCTCCACCCGTTTTTCATTGACCTTTGTATAGGCAAGGTCGAACTCGACCATCACTTCCTCATCCCCAAGTGGCAATTCGCGGACGATCTGTTCCACGTTTGGCCCGTGCTTGATGTTCAGACGGGCAAAAATTTCCAATGGCTTTTCCATCTCGACAATCACGTCCAGCCGGATCAAGTGGCGCAACTTCAATCCTTGCGCCGCCTCAGACGGAAGATCGAGGACGAGGGACAAGAACGAGCCATCAAAGCGGAACACGTCCATCCGAAAGCCAAAAGGCGCAAGGTCAGATTCGCGCGTGTTCCTGATCTGGCGCACCGTCAGTTCACTGCGCCTGCAATCGTGAAAAACCGTCGCCCCGTCACAGACAAGGGACCGCCCCGGAACACTGGAAAAGCCGGGGGTTGGGATCGGGCCTTTCCACAGCATCGGCCGCCAAGACCAGTCTGTGCCCAATGGCTTTCGCATCGCATTGGAACCGATCACAGGAAGGGCAAGGCGGTGCTCCGCCTCGTGGATCACCCGGTCAAGTTGCCGGCGAAGGCTTCGTGCACGGCCCCTGACACCCCGCAATGTTTCCAGATCAAGAGCCTGCGCATTGTCGGCAAGCGCGCCCCATTTGCGCTGCGCCCTGCGCTGAAGCAACCGGTCAATAAAGTCGTCCAAACGTCCTGCCATCTTGGTTCCACAAACAATACCAGCACATCCATGCGTATTGTTGAACGCGTGGAAACGATTCTTTATTGCCGCAAAAGGCTAAAAACGCCACCCTTATGCAGCCATGACAGTGCCCAATAGGCCTATGACTTTCCGTTCGCGCGTTTGAGTGCGCCCACGGTTGCCTCAACAAGTTTGCGGCCATCCTCGGGTGAAAGATCCGGCCCATTGGCCCTTACAGACACCATTCGTCCGGCCATTCCCGTCATGGCACGCCAATAGGGCAGATCAGTGCGATCCCGCACCTGAATCAAAAAAATCCCTTTTGATGAAAGTGCCGATAGAATTTTGATGTCTTTTGCCCGTCCGCGTGGGCTTAGAGTCGCGCGGCCGGCTGACGATGCAAAGAATTCTGCAAGCTCTGTCGCGATGGCATCTTGCGCGGTTCCGGATTGCCCGACGGTCACCGACAAAAGGGCGGGGGCCACCTTGCTATCAGAAAAACACCGCCCAAGCAGGACGACAGCACTGTCATCTGCGCTATGTACAGTATCAGGATCGGGACAATAGCCTTTGGGGCCAGTAATCGTAACAGCGCCATCCAGAACGTCGACCGAGGTCTTGGATGAGACCAGCAAATTCAAACCGGATAATTTCGGCAGCCCAGCCACCGGCTGACAGGCCGCAAGGCCTGTCAGCAAGATCGCAGAAACCAGCTTACTGGTCCATGTAGACATGACGCTCGCCCTTGGCACCCGGATGCGAAACCGCACCATACCGGGCGCTGCCGACAAGCTTGGCAAACTTGTAAATCGCACCGGATGTATACTCTGTCGGACGTGGCCCTTTCCACTGTGCCTTGCGGCTGGCCAGTTCTTCATCGGTCAAGTTCACTGACAATTCGCCGTTGATGGCGTCGATGGTGATGATATCGCCGGTCTGGATCAGCGCAATCGGGCCGCCGTGTGCGGCCTCTGGGCCGACGTGGCCCACACAGAAACCGCGCGTCGCACCGGAGAAGCGGCCATCCGTGATCAGTGCCACTTTCTTTCCCATACCCTGACCGGAAAGTGCGGCGGTGGTCGACAGCATCTCACGCATGCCCGGCCCACCAGCGGGACCTTCGTTGCGGATCACGATGACCTCACCCTCTTTGTAGGTGCGGGCCTGAACGGCGGCAAAAGCCTCTTCCTCGCATTCAAAAACGCGGGCTGGGCCGACAAAGCGCTGGTGCTGCGTCGCTATCCCCGCAACCTTCACGATGGCACCATCGGGGGCCAAGTTGCCGCGCAGGCCGACAACACCGCCCGTTGCCGTCAGCGGAGTCGCCGCCGGATAGATCACGCGGCCATCAGCCTCGCCCGTGATCAGTTCCAACTCTTCGCCCATGCTGCGGCCCGAGGCCGTGATGCAATCAAGGTGCATCAGGCCGATCTTGGCCAGTTCCTTCATCACAACCGGAACGCCGCCCACCTCATAGAGGTCCTTGGCGACATATTTGCCGCCGGGGCGCAAGTCGACGAAATAGGGGGTGTCACGCATGATATCGGCCACGTCAAAGAGGTCGAAATCAATGCCCGCCTCGTGCGCAATTGCAGGCAAGTGAAGCGCCGCATTTGTGCTGCCACCGGTGCACGCCACAACGCGCGCCGCGTTTTGCAAGGATTTCAGCGTGACGATATCGCGGGCACGGATGTTTTTCTCGATCAGGTTCATCACGGCCACGCCCGAGGCCTCGCCATATTGGTCGCGGGATTCGTATGGCGCGGGGGCGCCCGACGAATTCATCAGCGCAAGACCAATTGCCTCGGACACACAGGCCATTGTGTTGGCGGTATACTGCGCACCGCAGGCGCCCGAGGATGGGCAAGCCACGCGTTCCATGATGGCAAGTTCCGCATCCGACATATTGCCCGATTGATGCTGACCAACGGCCTCGAACATGTCTTGAACGGTGATATCTTCGCCTTTGTAACGGCCCGGCAGGATCGACCCGCCGTAGATGAACACGGACGGCACGTTCAGACGCACCATGGCCATCATCATGCCCGGCAGCGATTTATCACATCCCGCAAGACCCACGAGCGCGTCATAGCAATGCCCGCGCATCGTCAGTTCCACCGTATCGGCGATTGCGTCACGGCTGGCGAGGGAGGAGCGCATGCCCTCATGCCCCATGGCGATCCCGTCGGTCACAGTGATGGTCGTGAACTCACGCGGGGTGCCGCCGCCCTTTTTCACGCCATGCTTGACGATCTGTGCCTGGCGGTTCAGCGCGATGTTGCACGGCGCGGCTTCGTTCCAGCAGGTCGCGACACCGACCCAAGGCTGGTGGATTTCTTCCTCGGTGATGCCCATGGCGTAAAAATAGCTGCGATGTGGCGCGCGGGCAGGCCCTTCGGTCACATGGCGGCTGGGAAGTTTCGATTTGTCGAAACGTTGATTTGTCATTGGGCATCCTCCCGGAAAACATGTTTGCATTGGGATAAAGGGCCAAACACGCGGGGGCAAGCCGGGAATACAAAAGAAGGCTGCCCCATTTGCATCACACCCCGCCTGGGCGGCCGATCCGTGGGGGCTTTCAATCGCCCCTGTGCCGCGTATGGTCGGCGCATTGAGTTTTGCCTGACAGGGGTCGCATGCCGACGCGCATAGAAATCACCCACCAATCCGTACAAACCCAGACAGCCCCTGTTCGCATTGCGGCATTGGACCTGACCCGCAGTCTGGCGCTGGTCTGTATGGCGATTTTTCACTTCACCTTTGACCTGATGATGTTTGGCCATCTGCCAGAGGGAACGGTCTTCATGGGCTTTTGGCCCTATTTCGCCCGGGGGATCGCCAGCAGTTTCTTGTTTCTCGCCGGTGTATCCCTGTGGCTGGCCCACGGTCAGGCCGCAACGAATGGAATCCGCTGGGCTGCGTTCTGGCGAAGGTTTGCTATGATCTGTGCCGCGGCCGCCCTTGTCACCGCCGGGACCTATTTCGCAATGGGCGCGCAATTCATCCGCTGGGGTATCTTGCACGCCATTGCTGCGGGGTCCTTGATCGGGCTGTTGGTTCTGCGCCTGCCCAGTCTTGTCACGCTCGCCCTTGCCTTGGGCGCATATCTGGCCCCGCATCATTTGCGCTCCGAGGTGTTTGACACCCCTTGGATGCTCTGGCTTGGGCTGTCGACTGATACCCCCCCGATGATGGATTATGAGCCGTTGTTGCCGTGGCTTTGCCCCGTGTTCCTGGGGATCGTCGTGGCGCGGCTTATGGGGCGGGCGCGGCTGTGGGACTGGCTACGGCTGTGGCAACCCGGTGCGGTGATGCGCGCGCTGTGCTGGCCGGGGCGGCATAGTCTTGCCATTTACCTGATCCATCAGCCGGTCTTGTTCGGCCTTGTCTGGGCCTATACGCTTTATCTTTCCTGAACTGGGGCCACCATGACACCGCTTGCCGATCAACCCGATCTTTACGCTGCCCTACGTGTCAGCGGCGCCCACCCCGAAGACCTGCCCGCACTTTTGGCCGCCAGCCCCGCACCGGTGGCCGAACGGTTGGGCCGCGTTGATCAAGGGCTGTTGAAGGCGGTCTTGCGGGCGGGGCAAAGTGGGGTTGCCATCCCCAACGCTGCAAGAATTCTGGCGCATCTGGCCTCGGCCACCCCTGCCCCCCTTTTCCAACCAGACGTCGCCAAAAGCCCCACACTGACCCTTTTGACCAATGGCGAGCATCCAGACATGCCCGCATTTTCGGACCCCGCGTTTGATGGATGGTTTGCGGCAAAGGGGGTGCCCTATGGGATCGGAACCTATGGCGAGGATCGCCACGTTTACCTTACAGCCCAGTTTGCCGATGCAGCCAGCCCCGAGCGGCGGACGCGGCACCTTGGCATCGACGTTTTTGCCCCGGCAGGAACGCAGGTCTTTGCCCCACTGGCCGGGCGCGTAAAGCATGTCACCTATAACGCAGACCCGTTGGATTATGGAAACACCCTGATCCTTGAACATGATGCGGGTGGCGTTGCGTTCTTTACGCTTTACGGTCACTTGGGCGGCAGTTTGCCCGGCCTGTTGCAACAAGGTGATGCTGTCACACCGGGACAGTTGATTGCTCATCTGGGCGATTGGCACGAAAACGGCAGCTGGGCCCCGCATATCCACTTTCAGATCATGACGGATATGCTTGAGCAAAAGGACGGCAATTTCTTTGGGGTCGGGCATAACAGCCTGTGGGATGTCTGGCAGAGCATTTGCCCCGATCCCAACCTTATCTTGCGACTGCCCGCCAGTGCGTTTGAAGTCTGAGGTCGCGTGGATTGCAATTCGTCTTTGGCCCGACTATCTGAAGTCAACTGCCGGAACCCGAAAGGCCTGCCCGCATGAACTGGATTTCGAACTACGTCCGCCCCAAGATCAATTCGCTCTTCTCACGCCGGGAAGTGCCCGAGAACCTTTGGACGAAGTGCCCGGAATGCGGAACGATGCTGTTCCACCGTGAGCTTTCTGACAATCTGAACGTCTGCACGACCTGTGATCATCATATGGCGATCAGCCCGCGTGATCGCTTCAAGGCCCTGTTTGACGGCGGCATCTTTACAGAAATCAAGGTGCCAGAGCCTGTGGCTGATCCGTTGCAGTTCAAGGATCAGAAGAAATACCCCGAACGTCTGAAAGGCGCGCAAAAGGTAACGGGCGAAAAAGAGGCGATGCTGGTCGCCGAGGGTGAGATGGGCCGTACCCCCATCGTCGCCGTGGCGCAAGATTTCAGCTTTATGGCCGGCTCCATGGGCATGTATGTTGGCAATGCCATCATCAGTGCCGCAGAGCGCGCAGTGAAACTGAAGCGCCCGATGATCTTGTTTTCAGCCGCCGGCGGCGCGCGGATGCAAGAGGGGATTCTGTCCCTGATGCAGATGCCCCGGACCACCGTTGCCGTTCAGATGCTAAAGGAAGCCCGCCTTCCCTATATCGTTGTGTTGACGCATCCCACGACTGGCGGTGTGACCGCCTCTTATGCCATGTTGGGTGACGTGCAGCTTTCAGAACCTAATGCGCTGATCTGCTTTGCCGGGCCGCGTGTGATCGAACAAACGATCCGCGAGAAATTGCCCGAAGGGTTCCAACGGGCCGAATATCTGCTGGATCACGGCATGCTTGACCGGGTGACGCATCGCAAATCTCTGCGGGATGAGTTGATCACCATTGTTCGCATGCTGACCGGTATGCCCCCTGCGGTAAAAGGTGATTTGCCCGCTCCGACAGAGCCGACGGCAGCAGCCGCTGCTCCAACAGCCGATGCACCGAAGGCCCAAGCGCCAAAGGCATGATCCGCCCCAAAACTCTTCAGGAAAGGGTCTAACCGTGGCCTTGACGTCGGATGCCGTGCTGGAACGCATGATGACCTTGCACCCCAAGATCATTGATCTGACCTTGGCGCGCGTGCATCGTTTGCTGGAAGCCCTTGGCCATCCCGAACAGCGCCTGCCGCCTGTGGTTCATATTGCGGGCACCAATGGCAAGGGCAGCACTCAGGCCATGATCCGGGCCGGGCTGGAGGCCGAGGGGAAAGCCGTTCACGCCTATACCTCGCCGCATCTGGCGCGCTTTCATGAGCGTATTCGCCTTGCCGGGACATTGATCAGCGAACCCGCCCTAAGCGCGCTTTTGGACGAATGTGTCACGGCAAACGGGCCAGATGAGATCACGTTCTTTGAGATCACAACCTGCGCCGCCTTTTTGGCCTTTGCCAGAACGCAAGCCGATTTCACCTTGCTTGAAGTTGGCCTTGGGGGGCGTTTGGATGCCACGAATGTTGTGGAGAGACCCCTTCTGACCATCATCACGCCGGTCAGTGTGGACCATCAGCAATACCTTGGCGAGACTTTGCCCGAAATTGCAGGCGAAAAGGCCGGGATCATAAAGCGGGGCGTTCCCGTGATTGTCGGCCCGCAGACGCCAGAGGGGCTTGCGGTGATCGAGGCCAAGGCTGCCCGCATGGGGGCACCGGTTCTGGCCTTTGGTCAGCACTGGACTGTCTGGGAAGAACGCGGTCGCCTTGTGTTTCAGGATGAGAACGGGCTTTTGGATCTGCCCTTGCCCAACCTGCCCGGTCCGCATCAGGTGCACAATGCTGGCGCGGCGCTGGCAGCCCTGCGGCTGATGGGAATGGGCGAGGCTGCCTTTGAGGCCGCCGTGACCCAAGCCTATTGGCCCGCCCGGATGCAGCGGCTTCGCCATGGCCCCCTGATCGATATGGCCCCGCATGTGGAGTTGTGGCTGGATGGCGGCCATAACCCGGCGGGCGGCGAGGCACTGGCGGCCACCCTAGCGCGCCTGCCGCAGCGGGAAACCCATCTGATTTGCGGGATGCTGAATACCAAGGATGTGCGGGGCTATATGCGCCCCTTGGCTGGGCACGCGGCCGACCTTTATGCCGTATCGATTCCGGGCGAAAAAAGCACCCTTCCGGCAGAAGAGACGCGCGATGCCGCCCTTGACGTGGGCATTGTCGCACAGACCGCGCCCAGCGTCGCAGAGGCCCTTGCCGCTGTGGTGCAACGCAACCCGGCTGCGCGGGTCTTGATCTGTGGCTCGCTCTATCTTGCTGGCACGATCTTGCGCGAGAACGGCTAGGTCTGGTCCGGGGTCCGGTAACGGGCCATGAACATCTGCACGGCGGCGTCGATCACCCGTTTGCGATCCGTCGGCGTGCAACACCCTGCCATGCCAAAGATCATGCGATCATGCAGATCGACCTTGCACAATTGCTGAAACTGTTCGGCGGCCAGATTGACGTCATCAATCTGCAACTCGCCCCGTGCGATTGCCTTGCGCAAAAACTCGGCAAGCCTGTCACGGATCAAAAGCGGGCCGGAATGATAGAACTCATGCCCCAAGCCGGGAAAGCGGTCACTTTCGGCCACACAGATGCGAAACACCCGCTGGCCGAAATCTGACAGCATGAAATCAACGATCCGGGTCGCGGCAAGGCGCAGCACATCCGCCGCGGGGGCCTTGTCGTCGATCAAGGCCTCGGCCTCATCGGCCTGCCGCCGACACTCGGCCTTTGCGACCTCCATGAACAAAAGGCGCTTGTCCGGGAAATAGCTATAAAGCGTGGCTTTGCTGACGCCAGCGGCGCGTGCGATGTCATCGACCGATGCGCCATCAAAGCCGTCCCGCAAAAAGATCATGCGCGCGCCGTCAAGAACCTGATCATACTTGCGGCCCTTGCGAACCGTTTGCTCTGCCACAGCTGCCATGGTCCCTCCATCGGGCAAGCATATGGCAGGTTTGGGGCCAGCGGCAAGCGGACAGCGCAAAGCGCCTATTTGCAGGCGGGCGGGTCGGCCTTGGGCGTCTGAACTTCCAGCTCACAGCCTTTGGTGGACGTGGTTGCAGTGTCTTGCTGCGGCCAAGTCAGGTTGGGCAGGTCAAACCCCATTCCGCCCGCAAGCGCGGGCATGGCGGTCAACATAAGGGCAAGAGTGAGGGTGGCGGCACGCATGGCATACTCCCAAAAGGTGAACTGGTTGGTTCAGATTAATTTGAACCGATTGGTTTACTTTTTCAAGCAGTATTTGAACCGATCAGTTCACTTTCATGGTTTCTTGATCTGCCCTCTTGCCATTCTTCCGTTGCTGGCTAGTTTAGAATGATTCCAAATAGGTGTCCTATGCTTTCTTCCCTAACCAATCGTCGGCGGTTTTCGGACCTGTCAGAACAAGAAATCCTCGCCCTTGCCATCTCATCCGAAGAGGATGACGCCCAGATCTACCGCAGCTATGCCGAACAGTTGCGGGCAGACTATGCTGCGTCATCCGCCGTGTTTGACGGAATGGCACTGGAAGAAGACGGCCATCGCAAACGCCTGATCGAATTGCATCGCACAAGGTTTGGCGAGGTGATCCCCTTGATCCGTCGCGAGCATGTCGCCGGGTTCTATGCCCGCCGCCCTGTCTGGTTGGTAAAGAACCTGCCGCTGGAGACAATCCGCGCCGAGGCCGAGGCGATGGAACGGCAAGCCGAAGCGTTCTATCTGCGCGCGGCACAATCCACCACGGATGCCGGGACCCGTAAACTGCTGGGTGATCTGGCGGCGGCAGAGGCTGGGCACAAGACACGGGCGACCGATCTGGTTTCCGAACATGTCGATTCCGAATCCGAAGAAGAAGAGGCCCGCGCCGCAAAGCGGCAGTTCATCCTGACATGGGTGCAACCGGGGCTAGCAGGCTTGATGGATGGCTCTGTGTCCACCCTTGCGCCGATTTTCGCCACCGCCTTTGCCACGCAAGACACTTGGACGACCTTTCTGGTCGGGACCGCCGCCTCGGTCGGGGCTGGTATCTCGATGGGCTTTACCGAAGCGGCCCATGACGACGGCGTTCTGTCCGGCCGTGGCAGCCCATGGAAGCGGGGCCTTGCCTCGGGGGTGATGACGACCCTTGGCGGGATGGGCCATGCCCTGCCCTATCTGATCCCTGACTTCTGGACGGCAACGACCATTGCCATGATCGTGGTCTTTATCGAGCTGTGGGCCATTGCTTGGATTCAGAACAAATTCATGGAAACGCCGTTCATCCGGGCCGCCTTGCAGGTGGTCTTGGGCGGCGCGCTTGTCTTTGCGGCAGGTGCTTTGATCGGTGGGGGTTAACCCCCGAGGTGAACAGCCCCACGGGCGGCGGCAAGGTCCATCTGCTTTTGCCGTTCGCGAAAGCGCGCGCGGTCCTGAGCGTCGTATTCTTGCGCACAGGCCGGGCAGGACACACCCTTTTCATAGGACGGGTGTGACCGATCCTCTGGCGTGACAGGCCTGCGGCACGCGCCGCAGCTTTCGTTCTGGCCCGGCTGCAGGCCATGGCCGACCGAAACACGGGCATCAAACACAAAGCATTCGCCCTGCCAAAGGCTTTGCTCGGCGGGCACCTCTTCCAGATATTTCAGAATTCCGCCGCGCAGGTGAAACACATCCTGCACCCCCTGCGACAGCAAGAAGTTCGTCGACTTTTCACAGCGAATTCCGCCCGTGCAAAACATCGCGATGCGCTTGTTGTGGAACCGATCCTTGTTCGCCTCCCACCACGCCGGGAACTCCCCAAAGCTGCGGGTGCCGGGATCAACCGCCCCCTCAAAGGTGCCGATGGCGACCTCATAATCGTTTCGGGTGTCAATCACCGCAACATCGGGCTGCGAAATCAGATCGTTCCAGTCCGCGGGCGGAACGTAATGACCAACCCGCGCCTTTGGATCAATATCGGGCAGACCCATCGTCACAATCTCGCGCTTGAGGCGCACCTTCATGCGGCCAAACGGCATGGTTTGGGCGAAGCTTTCTTTCCACTCCAGATCCGCACAGCCGGGCAAAGACCGGATATGGCCCAGAACGGCGGCGATCCCGTCTTTGCTGCCCGCAATCGTGCCGTTGATCCCCTCTCCGGCCAAGAGCAAGGACCCTTTGACCCCCTGTTGTGCGCACAGCAACCGCAGAGGGGCCTGCAAAGCGGCCGGATCTGCAAAACGGGTAAAGTGGTAAAGGGCGGCAATGGTGATCATAAGCGCGGGATAGGGGATTGCGCGACGCGGGGCAAGATCGACAAAACATGCTTTACCAATCCATCTTTTCTTGAGCGGTTCCACCCCCTTCACGCGGATCTTTGGCCGCATACCCTTTGGTGAACCGCTGTTTGCGTCCCCTTGTGGGCCCAACTGCACCGTTTCTTGGCCCAAGTTGGCCCGGCCTGTGGAGAATCAGCCTGATATGCGGGATTTGCGTTGACGTGGCCAAGGCGGGGACTTTACCTCTGATTCTGCCCGACAAAAGGAAGTCGTCATGCGCCCGGAAACCGAAGCTCTGATCGTCATCGACATGCAGAATGATTTTTGCCCCGGCGGCGCATTGGCGGTTCCCGGTGGTGATGAGGTGATCGGGCGGATCAATGCCCTGATGGCCGAGTTTGGCTGCGTGGTCCTGACCCAAGACTGGCACCCTGCGGATCATTCCTCCTTTGCCGCCAACCACTCCGGGGCCGCCCCCTATAGCCTTATCGAGATGCCCTATGGACCGCAGGTTCTTTGGCCCACACATTGCGTCCAAGGAAGCCAAGGGGCAGCCTTTCACCCCGATTTGCGGACCGATCCCGCACAGATGATCATCCGCAAGGGCTTTCGCCCGCAGATCGACAGCTATTCGGCGTTCTTTGAAAATGACAAGACAACCGCGACTGGGCTGGAAGGCTACTTGCGCGACCGCGGGATCACGGCGCTGACGGTGGTTGGTTTGGCTGAAGATTTCTGTGTGGCCTATTCGGCGATAGATGCGGCCAATCTGGGCTTTGCGGTCACGCTGTTGCAAGGGGCCTGCCGCGCCATTGATCTGAACGGCTCCCTTGTGCAGTCACGTCATGACTTACAAGCGGCGGGTGTTGTCTTGGCCGCGTAAAGGTTGGCAAATCACGTGCCCTTGCCCTTCATAGTACAAATCTGGCACGAAGGGGCCAGAGGAGACTGCCATGGTCGATATTGCCACCCGCGTTTACAATCATAAGTGGAAGATCGACCCGATCGTTCGGTCCCTGATCGACACTGATTTTTACAAGCTTTTGATGTGTCAGTCGATTTTTCGAAACAAGCCCGACACGATGGTGACCTTCAGCCTGATCAACCGAAGCAAATCGGTCCGCTTGGCCGAACTGGTCGATGAGGCCGAGTTGCGCGAGCAACTGGACCATATTCGCAGCCTGTCCCTTAGCCGGGGGGAAAGCACGTGGCTGCGGGGAAATACCTTTTACGGCAAACGACAAATGTTTCGCCCTGATTTCATGGAATGGTTCGAAGGCCTGCGACTTCCGCCCTACCACCTTGAAAAGCGCGACGGGCAGTATGAGCTGACGTTTGAGGGTAAGTGGCCCGAGGTGATGCTGTGGGAGATTCCCGCGCTTTCCGTTTTGATGGAACTGCGCTCTCGGGCCGTGCTGAAGACCATGGGTCGGTTCGAAATTCAGGTGCTTTACGCCCGTGCCATGACCAAACTGTGGGAAAAGCTTGAGCGTCTGCGCGCCATTGAGGGCCTGCGGATCGCGGATTTTGGGACAAGGCGTCGCCACTCGTTCCTTTGGCAAGATTGGGCGGTGCAGGCAATGCGGGAAGGGCTGGGTGACAAGTTCATCGGCACCTCAAACTGCCTGATCGCCATGCGCCGCGAGGTTGAGGCGATTGGCACCAACGCGCATGAATTGCCCATGGTGTATTCCGCGTTGGCGCGTGACGATGAAGAATTGGCGCAAGCACCCTATCAGGTCTTGGCCGATTGGCATGAAGAGCATGACGGCAATCTGCGCATTATCCTGCCCGATACCTATGGCACCGAAGGTTTTCTGGCCCGCGCCCCCGATTGGTTGGCAAAATGGACCGGAATCCGCGTTGACAGTGGCGATCCAGCAGCGGGCGCAGAGGTGGCCATACGCTGGTGGCAAAAGCACGGCGAAGACCCACGGACCAAGCTCGTGATTTTCTCGGACGGGCTGGATGTGGAGCAGATCGAAAAACTGCATCGGCAGTTTCAGGGAAGGGTCAAGGCATCCTTTGGCTGGGGCACGCTTTTGACCAATGATTTCAATGGCCTTGCCCCGAATGATGGTCTCGCCCCGTTCAGCCTTGTGTGCAAAGCCGTGTCGGCAGACGGGCACCCGACCGTCAAGTTGTCGGACAATCCGAACAAGGCGATGGGGCCAGCTGATGAAATCGCGCGTTATAAGCGCGTGTTTGGCGTGGGCGCACAATCAGCTGTGGATGTGGTCGTCTAAGATCTGAAATTTGCCGTTTGTGATCCCGCGATCACAAAGGCCAACCTATGCCATGCAGCGCGCGGCCATCATCAAGGCGCGCTCAATGTGGCTGCGGTGAACCGGGCTGTCTTTCGGAAGGCGCGGCGCGGTCCAGCCAACGGACGCCAATGTGCGGGCCAGTGTAAAGCTGTCAACCTCATCCGCGTTCAGGGGCAAGACGCTGGAATAGCCGCCAATCAATGCGGCGCGAATGTCGCGGTAGCCGGGTTCATACAGGTTTTGCGACAAGACCGTGCCAAGATCATACCAGCGATAGCCAAATCCGCTGTCATCAAAATCTATGATCGACAGGCCGCCATCGTTCACAAAAACATTCTCGCGCAGCACATCGGCGTGGATAAGCCCTTGGGGTGAAGCCGTTGCCGACAACCTCTGTGCCAACCATTCCCGCGCGGCAAGCAGGCGCTCCGCCTCGTCCTTGGTCAGGGCAGGATGTTCCCAGAACCGCCCCCAGAACGGTTGCTCGCCCACCAAGCCCGCGTGATCCCACGCCGGACGATCAAAATCCTTGGGCAGGGTCATTGCATCCGTCGCACGGTGGATTTCTGCGACCAACCGCCCCAAGGCGTGGTGCCGCGCAAGCTGTTCCCCAATCGGTCCCGGCAGCGAAATACCGGCCGCCCCCAAAGCCTCACCGGCCACCCATGAGACGACAGAGGCGTGACGGCCCGAGGGCAGGCGCGCCAAAAGGCTGCCATCCGGCAGCGCCAAAGGCGTCGGAACGGGCAGCCCTGCCCGCCCAAGTTCCCCGCACCACCACAGTTCCGAACGAATAGCCACAGCCGTTTGATAGCCCATACGATGAAGGCGCAGGGCGGCGCGGCCCTGTGGGATCGCGACCTCAAACACCTCATTCTCGCGCAGGGTCAGGGGGCGCGTGACGGTGCCGCCCCACAAGGCCGCTGCGGCGATGGCATCCGCGCTCATCTCGTGGACAAGGCCGCTTGGAGCGCGTCGGCCAAAAGATCGGCCTCGGCAATGCCAAAAACCATCGGCGGGCGCATCTTCAAGGTGTTGGCCCCACGCCCGATGCGGTTCAGGATGAACCCGCGCGCGACCATATCCTCGACCAGCTCGGCCACAAAGGCCGTGGCGGGCAGATCGCCTTGGACAAACTCCACCCCAAAGAACATGCCAGCGGTCCGCACATCAGCGATCAGCGGATGGCGCAAGGCGCGCAAGCGGTCCATCAGATAGGCCGAGGTTTCGGCGGCGCGGGACTGAAGCCCCTCCCCCTCAATCACGTCCAGCGTGGCAAGGCATGCGGCGGCAGAAACCGGATTGCCACCAAAGGTGTTGAAATAACCAAACGCCTCACGAAACGCGGCCATGACATCGGGCCGCGCAAGGCAGGCCGCAACGGGGTGGCCGTTGGCCATGGGCTTGCCAATCGTCACCACATCAGGGGCAAAGCCAAGTGCATCATGGCCCCAGAAATGGCTGCCAACCCGTCCAAAACCGGGCTGCACCTCATCACACAAAATCAGGCCACCGTCACGACGCACCACGGCCACGGTCGGGTCCAGAAAGCCCTTTTCGGGCGGCAAAAGCCCTTCATTGGCAAAAACCGGGCACAGCATGATGCCAGAGAATCCAAAACCAGCCGCCTCCAACTCTGCAATGGCGGCGGCCACATTGTCGGCAAAGGCTTGCGGCTGTGCGGCAAGGCTTCCCCCCAAGGGACGCAGAACATCCGGCGCGGGCACAAGCCGCACGTTTGGCGCGCGCCCCCCGATGGGCGGGCGGCGGGTGGACAATTGGCTGACGGCGGCGGTATTGCCGTGATAGGTGTTGTCGGTGGCGATGATCCCGGTCTTTCCCGTCACCGCCTGCGCCATGCGCAAGGCGAGATCATTTGCCTCGGACCCGGTGCAAACCATGATGGCCTGCGAAATCCCGTGGTTCAGCGTGGCGGTCAGACGCTCGATATAGTCCAGCACAAGGTCATGGTAATAGCGGGTATGGGTGTTGAGGGTGGCCGCCTGTGTGGCGATGGCCTGCACCACATGAGGGTGGCAATGACCGACATGCGCCACGTTGTTATAGCAATCAAGATAGCGCTTGCCCGATGCATCCCAAAGCCACGCCCCCTCGCCCCTGACAAGATGAACTGGCGTTTCGTAAAAGGTCGGAACATTCGGCCCCATCAACCGCGCGCGGCGTTCGGCAAAACTTTGTGTCATTCTTCAACTTCTGGTTTGCCACGGGCGGATTTGACTTCACCGCGCACGGTCTTTGCCTTGAGCCGCCGCAGTTGGCTGCCGTAAGTGGGTTTCGTTGCGACCCGCCGCTTGGGCGCAATCAATGCCTGCTGGATCAACTCAATCAACCGTTCGCGGGCCAATTCCCGGTTGCGCGCCTGACTACGCGTTTCCTCGGCCCGGATCACAATGGCACCATCCAAGGTCCAGCGCCGCCCGGCCAACCGTTTCAGCCGGTTTTTCACAGAGTCAGACAGATGGGGGGAGCGTTCGGCCTCAAACCGCAGTTCGACGGCCGTCTCAACCTTGTTGACGTTTTGGCCCCCCGGCCCTTGCGAGCGGGTGAAGGACTCGGACATTTCCCAGTCCGCCAATGTAAGGGTGTCGTTGATCCGCAACATGAGGGCTACGTTAGGCGAAAGGCCGACGGCGGAAAAGAGGCAGAACGGGGATGCAGGCCCCCAAAACAGAGAAAGGATCGCCGGTGTGCGGCGACCCTTTCCGAGATCAAGGAGATGGGCCAGTTAGGTATCAAAAGCCCAATCTAAGGTTATTTCGCTAGAGGGCTGCCCCTAGAAAACACACCTCACGACTGTCCCGACACCGCTCTCCAACATCACTCTAGACACTGGGTCACCTCCTTTCAAAATGTTGCCGATACCTGTAAGTTGACACAGATTTTGTGTTTGTCAAAAGTTTTTACGCAACCTTTGCTACAAGTTTTCCAACAATCAGTCTGAATGGCACCAGTGCCACTAAAGCGAGCAGAAGTTTAACGCCCCAATCGGCGACCGCCAGTGACACCCAAAGTGGGGCCATCGGCCCATGGCCCAACAGCGGCAACGCCTCATTCGCCCATGCGACGTCATTGCCCGCCTCCAGAAACGAAAGCGCGCCCGAGAAGGCGATGGTAAAGAACAGCGTGGTGTCCACACTTGCGCCGATCAGCGTGGAAATCAGCGGCGCGCGCCACCAACTGCCCTGACGCAGCCGGTTGAACACGGCCACATCCAAGAGCTGCGCCGACAAAAAGGCGATGCCAGAGCCGATGGCGATGCGCCATGTCACCAGTGGGCCAAACTCGCCCATGATCTGGGTACCGATAAATGAACACAGGGCACCTGTGACAAAGCCCACCAGAATGACCTTTCGGGCGGCAGCGGCACCATAGATGCGGTTGGTCAGGTCAGTGACCAGAAAGGCAAAGGGATAGGTAAAGGCCCCCCATGTCAGCCATTGGCCAAACAAATGCTGCACGAGGATATTGGAGGCCACCACAACGGCGGCCATGGCAAGAATGCCAGGGAGGAGTTTTTGCATTTTGTGTTCCGTTTTTTATGCAAGGTCGCGGAGACTTGCCCGGATCGCTCCGGGGCCCAGTGTGGACGCGCTGGCCTAAGCCTGCAGCCTTGCCCTGTCAAGCGGTCTGGCCTCAGTCGACCACGCGATATTCGACAATCTCGGTGCGCTGGATCGCAAGGAAATTATCGTCCGAAACCATGGTCAGACGGATATCGCCGCTTGCGTCGCGCCAGACGGCAATGCCTTCGAGGTTGTCATGCAGGCCAATCGGGGTTTGCAGTATAGTCTTCTCATCACTCAATCGCTTGGCCCCAACGACAAAGGATCGGACGCGACTGCCAAAGCCTGCAATACCCCGGAACTGGCGTTCCAGCACGTAAAGGCGGCCATCGGGGCCAAAATCTGCCCCCACAGGCAGATAGCTTCCATTGCGTGGCAGGTTGAAGGGTTGGCTCCACTTTCCCTTTGAAAACCGCCAAACCGGAAAGTTCTTGCCATTCGGATTGCCCGGCTGGCCTGTCAGAAGCCGGATCTTTTTGCTGCCCTTCAACTCTTCGGGAAAGGTGTAGAGGTCGCCGTTGCTGTCAATGGCAAGCGCCTCCAGCGCCGCATTTTGCGGAAAGGCGGAAAATTCGCGCGGGCTGGGCAAGTTCTGGGCAAACCCATCGATACGGTCGTAGCGCAACACCCGCGCCGCGCCCTCAAACGAGATAAAGGTCGTGCCATCCGCCCCGATTGCCAGACCTTCGCTGTCGTTGCGTTCGGGCAGCAGGGGCGCATCCGTTCTGGATTTGAGCAGGACCGGGCGGGTCATGGATACCGAGGCAATCGCCCCGGCGGCATCTCGCGTGACCCTGCCGACCAAGAAGGCGCCGCCATCCGACAAAGCCACGAAACCAAGACCATCGCCCGAGATTTCAATCCCGGAAAGCCCCCCGAAAAGGCGGTCTGACATGGCAAGGGGGAAGGCCCCCATGAAGCCTTCTGGTGGAGGGGCGCTTGCGCTTCCCTCCAGCGAGAGTGACAGGAGTGCCGCCGCGATCAGCGCGAGGCGAGGACGTCTTTGCATTGGTTGGGAAGGTCCGCCATCGTGTATTCGCGCGGGTGGCGCTTTCTGGGGGGTGGGTCTTTTGGCTTTTTGGTGGGTTTGGGCGGATTAAGATAGTCAGTCACCCACCATTGCAACGTCGCATCACAGCCATCCCCACCCTTTGACAACTCTGCCACGGTCGGCTTCTGGGTCTGGCACAAGCGCGCGCCTTTGGGGCACTTCAGGCGCACGTGGAAATGGGTATCGTGCCCCTCGATCGGGCGGATCTTTTGCAGCCAGTCCCGGTCTTTGCGGGTGGCGGTCTTGCACATCTCGATCTTTACCGCAGCAGCCACAAAAATCCGGTCAACACGCGGGTCCGAAGCGGCGGCTTTCATCAGTGCCAGATGGCGGCTTGTCCAATTCTTGGTGACCGAACGTTGGTCGGCAGAGCGGACGGGGATGGATGAGATCTTTTCCCGTTCGGAACGGCTGAGCGTCAAGCTTTTGGGGGGAAGCTGCCAGACATCGGCATCAAGGCCGATCTGATGGCTGGCATGGCCGCTGGTCATTGGGCCACCGCGCGGCTGGCTCATATCGCCGATGTAAAGACCATTCCAGCCGATGTCTTGTGCGGTCCGGCTCAGGTCCATCAGGAACTCGACCAATTCAGGCTGCCCCCAATTGCGCCCGCGTGACAGGCGCATCGCTTGCCAGCTTGGCCCGGTTTCGGGAAGTTGCACCATGCCCGCCCCACAGCCCTTGGCATACGAGCCGATCGGCATCGGATCTTGCTGGCTGCCAGCCGTTTTGGCACCAAAAAGCTTATTGGCTAGTTGTTCGGCATGCGCCCCCACCGGGGCAAGCAAAAGCGTCGCCAGAAGAAATGCCTTGATCATCTTAAATCACTTTCACCATCTGGTTTCACCCAGATTAACAGCAAAAGACCGATAAGAAAAAGACCGATGAGCGGGGTCACGCCAAGTTGTTGGCTGCCCGTCAAATCAGTCGCAACCCCGATGGACAGTGGGGCGATGAACGACGTGGCCTTGCCCGACAGCGCATAAAGTCCAAAGGCCTCTGTCATTTTTTCGGCAGGGGCTTGGCGCACCATCATGGTCCGGCTTGCCGATTGCAACGACCCGCCCCCCGCGCCGATCAATGCACCAAGCACATAAAAGGCGATATCGGGCAGCGCGCTGTCCGGTGCAACGGGCATCCCCAAGACCGACGTCCGGCTGACCATCGACACGAAGGCCGCGACGGCCGTCAACACGATCACATTCAGAATGATCACAGGCTTTGGCCCAAACCGGCTGTCAGCCTTGCCGCCCAGCCACGCAAATACCGCGCCCGTAAAGGCGGCGAGGATGCCAAAAATCCCGACTTGCGTGACCGACCACCCCAGAACGCCTGCCGAATAAATGCCACCAAAGGCATACATGCCGTTTAGCGCATCGCGGTAAAACATGGAGGAGCCAAGGAAGGCAAAAAGGCTTTTGTTGGACGGCAGGCGCGACAATGTCCCCTTTAATTCGGGCCAAGCCGAGGCGATTGCGGCACCGATGCCAACCCTGTCTGTCCGGCGCGGCTCTCGCACCCACAGGAAAAAGGGGATCATGAAAACCGCGTACCAGATCGCCGTCAGCGGGCCGACGGCACGGGTTCCCTCTCGCGGGGCCGGGTCAAGGCCAAGGATTGGCGGGATGCCCAGCATCGTCTTGCCACTCGGCCCCTCGGCCAAGAGCAACAGCATGATGATCAGGGACGAAAGCCCGCCGATATAACCAAATGCCCAACCAGAGCCCGAGACTTTGCCCAACTCTTCACGCGGGGCCAGGTCGGGCAGCATGGCGTTGGTAAAGGTTGTGGCAAACTCCATCCCGATCAGGCCGACACTGAACCAGATCATCACCGCCCACACATTGAAACTGTCAGGCGCGGAATACCAAAGCATCCACGAACCCAGCACATAAAGCGCCGAGAACAACCAGATAAAGGCCATGCGGCCACCGGATTTGTCGGCAATGGCCCCCAGCAATGGCGACAGCACTGCAATCACCAGACCTGCCGCCCCGACCCCATATCCCCAGATTGTTTGCGCCGCAGACCCATTGCCAACGACAGAAACCACGTAAGGCCCGAAAATAAATGTCAAAAGCAGGGTGTTATAGGGTTGGCTGGCCCAATCAAAAAAGTACCAGCCCCATATTCTTTTCTTGGCCGCGTCCATGCCCTGCATTCCCTTGCTACGGCCTTTGATCAGCCTTGGGGGCGATCAAGCCCCAAAAGGGCGCGGCGTGCAAGGCATGCGTTAGACCTTTGGTGGCCAAGGGCGCTGCGCATCCGCCGCGATCCACGCTGCCACCCAATCGGGCAAGGCGGGGCTGATTTCAGGCAGACCGCAGGCCTTGGCAAGCGCGCTTGGGTCAACGATTCCCGCCCGCCCTGCCCCGATCAGCGCCGAACGGATCAAGATATGAGAAGTGCAGTCACCATCCTTCCACATGGACTGCTCCATATAGATAAAGCGTTGATCCCAGCCCAAGACCCGGCTGTGCATCTGCAGCCGATCAAACATCTTGACCCGCTTTCGATAGCGTGTGGTGTTTCCAGCCACGGCAAGGCCCCAGCCATTTGCCTTCATGATCCGGTCCAACCCCATGCGCCGCGCCATTGGAATGCGCCCCAGATCATAAAGCGTCAGGGTTCGGCCGTTGTTCAACTCCATCCACGGGTCGATATCCCACGGCAGGCACATATGCGTGCTGACATGTGGATCAAACAAGCCAAGGGTCGGCGCCTTGCGAAATTTCCATAATTCCTTGAACATTCGGGCATAGGGATACATCTGCGGCCTCCGGATTTGCCCCTCACCTGCCCTGCCATGACAAAGACGTCAAGGCAAACGCTGCGGAAGGCGGTTGCCCTTGTGGGGGCCGCAGGATACCACTACCACAATCCCTTGTGTTCATAGCCGGCCGGAGGCCCCTCGGATGACCTCGCTTCTGCAAATCTTGCTGATGATTATCAACATCGCGCAATGGATCATCCTTGCGGATATCATCATGTCTTGGCTGATCAACTTTCAGGTGCTCAACCTGCGCCAACCGCTTGTGGCCCAGATCTGGTATGGCCTGAACCGTCTGCTGGACCCCATCTATTCGCGACTGCGCCAATTGCTGCCGAATATGGGGGGCCTCGATCTGGCGCCGCTGATTGCGCTTTTGGCGATTTATGCGCTGCGGATCGTTCTGATCAACAACGCCGCCGCCTTTTATTGAGACGGTCCGAGCCAATCGGACATTCTGACCCAAACGCCATGCAAGACCCCCATCAACTGCTTCAACAGGTTTTTGGCTTTGCCGAGTTTCGGCCCGGTCAGGAAGAGATTGTCCAAGCGGTGCTTGATGGGAAGAACACCCTTGCCATCATGCCCACGGGGGGCGGCAAAAGCCTGTGCTTTCAGCTTCCCGCCCTGTGCCGCCACGGGGTGACGGTTGTGATCTCCCCCCTCATCGCCCTGATGCGCGATCAGGTGCGATCCTTGCGTGAGGCGGGAGTAGAGGCGGGGGCGCTGACCTCGGGCAATACGGATGAAGAAACCGAAGAGGTTTTTGCCGCGATCGATGCGGGGCGGCTAAAGCTTTTGTATATGGCCCCCGAACGGCTGGCCTCGGGCGGGGCGATGTCGCTTTTGCGCCGTGCCAAGGTGACTATGATCGCGGTGGATGAGGCGCATTGTGTCAGCCAGTGGGGCCACGACTTCCGCCCCGACTACCTGCGGATCGGTGAATTGCGCCGGGCGCTTGACGTGCCGCTGGCCGCTTTTACCGCCACCGCAGATGAGGAAACCCGCGCCGAAATCGTCACCCGTCTGTTTGATGGCGTCGCACCCGAGACGTTCTTGCGCGGCTTTGATCGCCCAAACATCCACCTTGCCTTTGCCGTCAAGGACAAGCCGCGCGAGCAGATCTTGCAGTTTGCCGCGGCCCGCAAGGGTCAATCTGGAATCGTTTATTGCGGCAGTCGTGCCAAGACCGAGACCCTTGCCCAAGCCCTGCGGGAGGCGCGCCATTCGGCCTGCCATTACCACGGCGGGATGGAGGCGGAAGAGCGGCGTCGCGTCGAAATCCGGTTTCAACAAGAAGACGGTCTGATCGTGGTGGCGACGATTGCCTTTGGTATGGGCATCGACAAACCCGATATCCGCTGGGTCGCCCATGCCGATCTGCCCAAGTCGATCGAAGGTTACTATCAGGAAATTGGCCGTGCGGGCCGTGATGGGGCGGCGGCAGAAACGCTGACGCTTTATGGCCCTGATGACATCCGCCTGCGTCGCTCTCAGATTGATGAGGGGGCCGCCCCGCCGGACCGCAAAGCAGCAGATCATGGGCGATTGAACGCGCTTTTGGGCTTGGCCGAGGCGATGGGGTGTCGCCGCCGTGTGCTTTTGGGATATTTCGGCGAGGCCTCGGAAAATTGCGGCAACTGCGATCTGTGCGACCGCCCGGTGGAGTTGTTTGACGCAACCGAAGCTGTGCGCAAGGCTCTTTCGGCCATTTTGCGCACGGGTGAGTGGTTTGGGGCCGGGCATCTGATTGATATCCTGACCGGCAATGCCACCGCCAAGGTCCGCGAAAAAGGGCATGACAGCCTGCCGACCTTTGCCGTTGGCCGCGAGTTGTCAAAGCCCGCTTGGGGCGCGGTGTTTCGCCAAATGATGGGCCGTGATCTGATCCGCCCCGATGCAGACCGCTATGGCGCCTTGCGGATGACGGATGCCGCGCGGCCCATTTTGCGCGGAGAGGCAAACATCACCCTGCGCCGCGACACCATCGCCTCGGCCATGCCGCGGACAGCCGTCAAGACAATGGTCAGCGAAGACGACGCGCCCTTGTTGTCTGCGCTGAAAGCCAAACGCCGTGCCCTTGCCGAAGCGGCAGGCGTGCCCGCCTATGTGATCTTTCCCGACCGCACGTTGATTGAGATGGCCGAACGCAAGCCTGCCAATCTGGACCAGATGGCGGGTGTCACCGGGGTTGGCGCGGTCAAGCTCAAAAGCTATGGGGCGGCCTTTCTGGCGGTGATCAATGGCGCGGTTGAGGGGCTGCATCCGGCCCGGATGCGGCTGGTTGGGCGGGATGCGGGCGTGCTCTATGATCGCTTGGCCGAGGCGCAGCTTTCGCTGCAACGCGGCGAAGATGGCACAGGCAAGCCGATGAGCCTGTCGCCCAGTGTGTTGCGAAAGATTGCCGAGGCGCGCCCCTCGACCCTGTCGGATCTCGACCGGGTGGGCGAATTGGGGGCGGCCAAGATCGAACGCTTTGGCCCCGCCTTTCTGGACATTCTGCGCAGTGCCTGAAGACTGGACACAGAGGCGTTCCGCCATATGTTCAGGGACTGAAAGTGAGGCCCGATGCTCTGCGTGATTTCCCCTGCCAAGAAACTGGATGAAACCCCTCGTGCCGTGCCTGACGGGCATGACATGACCGAACCTGTCTTTGGCGCAGAGGCGTTGAAGCTGGCGAGGATTGCAAAAGCCCTGTCATCGCAGGATCTGCAAAAGCTGATGGGGATATCTGAGGCGCTTGCCCGATTGAACAAAGACCGCTTTGCCGCGTTTTCCAAGGCTCCCGCCCCCGGCACCGTCTTTCCCGCGATCTATTGCTTTGCAGGCGATACCTATCAGGGATTGGATGCCAAAACCCTTTCGCCACAAGGCATTGCATGGGCAAGCGGCCATCTGCGGGTGCTGTCGGGCCTTTACGGTCTGTTGCGGCCCTTTGATGCGATACAGGCGTATCGGTTGGAGATGGGCAGCAGGCTTGCGAACCCAAAGGGGGCGGATCTTTATGCCTTTTGGGGGGATAAGGTGGCCAAGGCCTTGAATGTCTTGGGCACCGAACAGGGCAGCGACACGCTGATCAACTGCGCCTCAATCGAGTATTTCACCGTGGCCCAGCGCAAGGCCCTGAAACTTCGCGTGATCACGCCCGTGTTCTTGGAAGAGCGTGATGGCAGTGCAAAAATCGTAAGCTTCTGGGCCAAAAAGGCCCGGGGGGCGATGGCGCGTTACGTTTGCGAAAATGCACTGACGGACCCTGCCGATTTGCGCGGCTTTGATCTTGGCGGCTATGCCCATCGCCCTGATCTGGGCGACGGGGATCGCATGGTGTTTACCCGCGCCGAACCCGATCAAAAAGCGGCCTAGAGCGTATCGCCTTTGCTGAGGTTCAACTGATCAAAGGCGATACGCCGCGTTCCCAACGGTTTGCCCGCCTTGGATCGCGTTCAATCTGACTCAGATGGAACGCGATCCGCTCTAATCGGTCTGTGCTGAAATCGGCTTTGCATCGCTTGGGCAAAAGTCGGCCATTGCAGAAGTGATGGCCGATTTGCGCAAAGGTTTGGTCATGTAACGGTCCATACCCGAGGCCATGATTTCGGCGCTGTCCCCATCCATGGCATGGGCCGTCAGCGCAATGATGGGAACACGGCTGCGGCCATCCTCCATCGCACGAATGGCCATCGTTGCCTCGCGCCCGTCCATCTCGGGCATCGAAATATCCATGAAGATCATATCCGGCTTCCAGCTTTGGAACAGCTCGACCGCCTCACGCCCATTGCCCGCAAACTCCAACTCAATCTCAACATCCTTGACCATTTTGCGAAAGACCAACTGATTTGTGCGGTTGTCTTCGGCGGCCAGCACCCGCATCAAACGACGGGCAAGCGCAGCAGGCGGGGCGATCTTTGCCACCACCGGGGCCGGGGCCGACAGGGCCTGCAGATGACGATATAATTCGGACCGCAGAATGGGCTTTTGCAAAATGCCCGACAGATCCGCGTCTTTGCCCTGTTCCCTCGCAATCGAAGGGTTTGAAGACAGCATGACAATGGGAAGTTTCAACCCTGCGGCCCTGATTTGCCGGGCGAGGGAAAGCCCGTCCATCTCGGGCATGTCATGGTCGGTCAGCACGACATCGAACCGGGTATCGCGCCCCAAAACCGCAAGTGCATCGGAACCGGAGCGGCACAGGGTAACCTCAATCCCATGGGGGGTGAGTTGGCGTTCAAGGATCGTGCGGTTGATGAATTGATCATCCACGACAAGCGCCCGTTTGATGGTGATTGGCAAGCGGGCAAGCGGCTCATCTTCTGCGACCGGCAGCATGACGCGAAACCCGAAACACGACCCTTTGCCCAAGTCACTATCAACCCAGACGGCCCCCTCCATCCGTTCGATCAGTCGGCGCGTGATGGCAAGCCCAAGGCCAGTGCCTTCGAACTTTCGGTTCTGTTGGCTTTCAACCTGATTGAATTCACCAAAAATATGATCGAGGTTCTCCGGTGAAATGCCGATGCCGGTATCTTCGACGGTGATATGAAGCTGTTGGCGGCCATCTTCCGCCTCAAGCCCGACGATACGCGTCAAGACATGGCCAACTTCGGTAAACTTGACCGCATTTCCGATCAGATTTGTCAGCACCTGCCTGATCCGCCCCGGATCCCCGATAAAACGGGTGGGAAGGAACATGTCGTAATCAATCATCAGATCAATACCCTTAGCCCGCGCGCGGGGCTGGAGCAGCATCGTCACCTCGTGGATTGTGCGTTCCAGATCAAAGGGTTCAGGGTGCAGGGTCAGGCGTTCGGCTTCAATCTTTGAATAGTCGAGAATATCATTGATGATGACCAAAAGCGCCTCACCCGAAGAGCGGATGGTTTCCGCAAAAAGACGCTGTTCCTCGTTCAGGGCCGTATCACACAGCAGTTCCGCCATGCCCACGACGCCGTTCATCGGCGTGCGGATTTCATGGGACATATTGGCCAGAAAGGCGGATTTGGCGCGGTTGGCGGCCTCTGCCTCGGTCCGGGCGGACACCAGCGCCTCTTGTTGTTCTTTCAACTCGGTTATGTCGACCCGCAGACCGACCCGGCCCCCATCGGGCGTGGGCTGTTCCAAAATGCGCAGCCAACGGCCATTGCCCAGCCGTTGTTCCAGCATGCCTTGCGGATTGCGATGCTGGCGCATCCGCTCTGACAGCCAGTCCGCCTCTCGCCCAATGGCTTCGGCATATTGGCTGCGCTCCAGCCCGTATTTGAGGATGGATTCAAACGTCGCCCCCGGAACCATGGCTGGGGCGCTTTCAGGATAGATTTCGCGGTAACGTTGGTTGCAGGTCAAAAGCCTGTCCTCCCTGTCAAAAAGTACAAAACCATCGGGAATAGCCTCAATCGCGGACCAGATCCGCATCTGATCGGTGATGTTGAGCGCCAAGGTCACCATGTCACCGTCACGTGCCCGACGATCGACAAGGCGAACGTAATTGCCGTTGGAAAACTGCACGACGACGGGGTCGATTGCGTCACCGTCCCAACGGGCAAGCATCCGGGCGACCCAGTCTTCGGCATCCTCATCGCCAATGACGATCAGGCCGCGTTCGGCGCAAAGGCGCAGAATTTCAGCATAGGAAATGCCAAGGGCAACCCCGTGGCCATCGAACACCGAAAGATAGGCCCGGTTCGCCGCGGCGAGTTTTTGGTTGCTGTCAAAGACGGCAAATCCATCATGTATGGTATTGATCGAATCCCATAGCCGCCGCTCGGCCATCACGGCAAGCGTGTGTGCCCGTTCAAGTTCCGTCACAAACCGGGCATTCTGTCCCTTGAGCGCCTCAGCCTCGGACTTCGCCTCACGGGCGACGGAGCGATGTTCGACGATTTCATCTGACAAAGCGCGGGCATGCATCGCCAGCTTTTCGTTGGCAGCGAAAAGCTCCCGCTGTTTTTGTTCCAGCAATCGTTCCGCCGCGAGGCGCGAGCGTCGTTCTTTCGCCAGTTTCTCGGTCAGATCCATTCTGCGATATCCACCCGCTTTGCCTTCTGGCGGGGCCTTTGGTCTGGAACATATGAGCAACAGAATGAACGTGGGCTTAACACGGCAAAGGTATTCCATACCCGGTCGGTGCTTGCATGACCCGGCGGTCCCATGCGACCATATCGTGTCGAAGTTGGAGGATATTTCCATGCGCGCTTTATTTTCAGCCTTTTGCGTTTCGCTTTTGATGGCCACGCCCATTGCCGCACAAGACGGGCCTTTGATCCCGGCCAAGCGGTTGATCATGTCGCAAAACATGGACCTGCCGGGGGGTGACATTGCCTCTGTCTTTGACACGACGCTTGAGGCTTGTGAGAAAGCCTGCCTGACCAACAACCGGTGCACAGCATTCACCTTTAACACCCGCAACGGATCGTGTTTTCCAAAGGCAAATCCCGGTGAAGGGGCCAGCTATCAAGGCGCACTTTCGGGACAGGTTTTGCAAAGCACCCCCGGTGCCGACGATCTGGCGCGCAGATTGCGGGGAGATCTGACGTTTTTGGGCACACGTGATCTTGCGTCAACGCTCGGGCAGGCGCAAAGCCTTGGTCGCACACATCTGACCAATGGCTTTACCGCCGAAGAACATCTGCAAGCCGCCGCCGAGGCGGAACGACTGCGCAATCTGGAACAGGCAGCAAGATTCGTAGGCGCAGCTGTCAACCTGTCAGATACAGGCGCTGACTGGGCCGAATATGCGCGGCTCTTGCTGGATGCATCTGAAACCGCCGGATCAAACGCGCGCCCCTATCGGCTGCGTGCCGTTCAGGCCAGCACGAATGCCTATCTGCGCACCCAAAATCCTGCCCTGCGGCACTCGATTCTTCTGACCATGGCGAATGCTTTGGAAAAGATTGGGCGGGGGCGGGATATGGTGCAGGCGCTGCGCCTTGCCCAACAGCTTCAGTCGCGCGATGACACGGCCACTCTGTTGGATGTGGCGATTGGGAAATACGGTTTCCGCATCGTCGAAAATGCCGTTCAGGCGGACAGCGTTCGACCAAGGCTCTGCGCGACATTCTCGGAAAATCTTGTGAAATCGGGAGTGGACTATGAAACCTTTGTCCAACTCCCCGAACCGGGACTGACGGTGACGTCGGACGGATATCGCAACCTGTGTGTCGAGGGTCTTGCCCACGGATCGCGCTATACCGTGACCTTTCGTGAGGGCCTTCCTTCGGCTGACGGACAAGCCATGGCGAAATCTGTGCCGATTACGGCCTATGTCCGCGACCGCACTGCCGCCGTGCGCTTTCCCGGGCGGGCCTATGTGCTGCCAAAGGGTGAGGGTGCTGCCCTTCCGGTTGAAACGGTCAATACCGACAAGCTGGAGCTGACGCTGTACCGGGTCACGGATCGTAACCTGCTGCGCGCCTTTCAGAATGGCTATTTCAGCCAACCGATGAATGAATGGCAAGAGAACGACTTTAACGGCGAAGTGGGCACAAATGTGTGGTCGGGCTCGGCCACCGTGGGGCTCGACGTCAACAAGGATGTCACCACTCGCCTGCCGATGGCCGAGGCGTTGCACGGCCAATCCGCCGGGATCTATGCGCTGAAGGCAAATGTGCCGGGCGAGGACCCCTACGAGGTGGCCGCCGCATGGCAATGGTTCATCGTGTCGGATCTGGGTCTGACCACCATGTCGGGCGTGGATGGGTTGCACGTGTTTGTCCGCGCGCTTGGAACAGCGGCGGCCAAAGCGGGCGTGACGGTTGACCTTGTCTCTACCGCGAATGAGGTGCTGGGCACTGCGACGACCGATGCCATGGGCTACGCCCGCTTTGACGCGGGCCTGTCACGGGGGGTGGGCGGGCAGGCCCCTGCCCTGATCGTGGTGCGCGATGGCGCGGACGATGTGGCCTTTCTGTCCTTGACCGATCCTGAATTTGACCTGTCCGATCGCGGGGTTGAGGGGCGAGAGGCCGCGCCGCCCATCGACGTGTTCCTGACCACGGATCGTGGGGCCTATCGCGCGGGCGAAACCGTCTATGCCACGGCCCTTGCCCGTGACAGCAAGGCCGAAGCTGTGCTTGGCCTGCCCCTGACGGCCATTCTAAAGCGTCCCGACGGCGTCGAATACTCCCGCGCCCTTGTGGAAGACGGCGGCGCGGGTGGGCATGTCTTTTCGATGCCCATCGCAGGCAGCGCCTCGCGCGGTGTCTGGCGGATGGAGGTTCTGGCCGATCTGGAAGCCGCCCCCCTGACCAGCAAGACCTTTTTGGTCGAGGATTTCTTGCCCGAACGCATCGACTTTGACCTGACGCTGGCGGAGCAACCGCTGCGCCTTGGCGATGTGCCGGAACTGACCGTGGCCGCCAAGTATCTGTTTGGCGCGCCGGGTGCCGATCTGGCGATCGAGGGCGAGGTTCTGCTGCGCGCGGCAAAAGAGGTGGCGGGTTATCCCAGCTATGTCTTTGGCCTGCAAGATGAACCCTTTGGCGCACGGCTGGAAAGCTTTGGCGGGGATCGCACGGATGAGGCGGGGATGGCCTCTGTGTTCCCGGCCCTGCCCGGCGCGGATGATCCGCAGCAACCGCTGGAGGCCCGCTTTACCGTGCGCGTAGCCGAAGGATCGGGCCGCCCCGTAGAGCGTGCGATCACAAAGCTGCTGACGCCCTCAACCCCCATGATCGGGGTAAAGCCTCTGTTCGACGACGTGGTGGCCGAAGGCACCGAGGCCCGTTTTGCCCTGCTGGGTCTGGGCGAAGACGCCAAACCCGCCGCCATGCCCGTGAAATGGACCCTAACCCGTTTGGAAACGCGGTATCAGTGGTATCAGAACTACGGCAACTGGAACTGGGAACCCGTCGTGTCGCGCAGCGTCATCGCCGAGGGCGAGGTACAGCTTGGCCTGCAGCCCGTCGAGATTGCGCCCCCGGTGCAATGGGGTGAATATGAGTTGCGGGTTGAACGCGCCGACAGCAGCTATGCGGCAACCTCGACACGGTTCTATGCTGGGTGGTATGCGCCAGCCGATGTGTCCGCAACGCCGGACACGTTGGAGCTTTCGCTGGACAAACCCGCCTATAAGCCCGGCGAAACGGCGATGCTGCGCATTGTGCCGCGCGCCGCTGGCACAGCCTTGGTCACCGTTTTGTCCAACCGCCTGATCGCGATGAAGGCGGTCGATGTGGGACAGGGCGAGACGCTGATCCCGCTGGAGGTGACGGATGATTGGGGCGCGGGCGTCTATGTGACGGCAACTGTCTTGCGCCCGGTGGATGTGGCCTCGGGGCGCAATCCGTCCCGTGCGCTGGGTCTGGCCCACGCGGCGATTGATCCGGGCAAGCGGCTTTTGTCCACTGAGATCGAGGTCGCAGCCGAAGTTCCCCCACGCGGCCCCCTGCCCGTCGCGGTCAAGGTAAATGGTCTGGCGGCGGGAGAGGCTGCTTGGGTCACGATCGCCGCCGTCGATCAGGGGATCTTGAACCTGACTGCTTTCACCCCGCCTGATCCGGCCGGGTATTATTTTGGTCAGCGCAAACTGGGCGTGGGCATCCGCGACATTTATGGTCGCCTGATCGACGGTTTGAATGGGGCCGAAGGCACTGTCCGCTCGGGCGGGGACGCCGGCGCGCAGGCCCGCCTGCAATCCCCCCCACCCACAGAGGAACTGGTCGCCTATTTCAGCGGGCCATTGCAGGTGGGTGCCGATGGCTATGCCCGCACCAGCTTTGACCTGCCGTCCTTCAACGGGTCGGTCAAGATCATGGCCGTCGCATGGTCCAAATCCTCGGTCGGGCAGGATGATGCGGATGTCTTGGTGCGTGATCCGGTTGTGGTCACGGCAAGCCTGCCGCGCTTTATGGCACCGGGCGATGAAACACGCCTGCTGTTGGAGATTGTGCATGCCACCGGGCCATCGGGCCGGATGGGCCTTGATGTGGTGGGCAAGGGTGTCACAGTTGGGGCTGTGCCATCAGGCTTTGATCTGGCGGATCAGGCCAAAACAGTCTTTGCCGTGCCGTTGCAGGCCGACAAGATCGGGTTACACAGCATCGATGTGGCTCTGACCACTCCGGATGGCAAACTGCTGACCAAAACCCTGACGATTCCCGTGCAGGCCAATGATCCTGCCCTTGCCCGCATCTCTCGCCTGACCTTGGCGGCAGGGCAAACCCTGACCTTTGACCAAAACGCCTTTGCGGGGCTCCTCCCCGGCAGCGCCAAGACGATTCTGGCCATCGGCCCCATCGCCCGC
This sequence comes from Paracoccaceae bacterium, assembly GCA_021741245.1. Taxonomy (GTDB): domain Bacteria; phylum Pseudomonadota; class Alphaproteobacteria; order Rhodobacterales; family Rhodobacteraceae; genus Pseudotabrizicola. Next base: position 237,411 of record JAIOYF010000001.1, on the reverse strand, counting down.
CTGAACGCGCCGGGTCTTTTGGCCGCACTTGATCGCTATCCTTATGGCTGCACGGAACAGATCACCTCCAAAGCGATGCCGCTTTTGTATTTTGACGAAGTGGCGCGGGTGATGGACCTGAAAGGCGCTGACAATATCGCCCTGCGGATCGATCAGGCCGTGACAGAGATCTTGTCGAACCAATCCGCCGAAGGGGCCTTTGGCCTGTGGCGGCCCAGCAGCGGCGATATGTGGTTGGATGCCTATGTAACCGATTTCCTCAGCCGGGCGCGGGCGCGTGGCTATGCTGTTCCCGACCTTGCCTTCCGGCAGGCGTTGGACAACCTGCGCAATCAGGTGAACTATGCGCCCGATTTTGACCGCGCCTCGAACGGTGGGGGCGATGCGCTTGCCTATGCGCTGATGGTTCTGGCACGTGAAGGGGCCGCCGCCATTGGCGACTTGCGATATTTCGCGGATGTAAAGGGCGACGATTTCCGCTCGGTTCTAGCGCAAGCCCAATTGGGCGCGGCTCTGGCCAGCTATGGCGACCAAACCCGTGCCGATGCCATGTTCCGACGCGCCGCCGCCCGGATGGATGCCTTGATGCAAAAGGAAACCGCGCAGCTGTATCGGGCCGATTTCGGCACCAATTACCGCGATGCTGCGGCCCTGCTGACACTGGCCGTGGAATCCGGCAGCCAAGTGCTGGATCGCGAGGCCCTGATTTCGCGACTGGCAACAGACTCGGGCACGCTCTCCACGCAAGAGGCGACATGGGCGCTGATGGCGACAAATGCCCTAATCGACCGACCAACTGCCGATGGGATCACGATCAACGGGCAGCCCGCCAGTGGCCCGCTGGTCAAAGTGCTCGAGTCCCAATCTGATCCCGTCACGGTGTCAAATTTGGGTCAGGCTGACACCCAGTTGACGCTGACCACCTATGGCGTGCCATCAGAGCCGGAACCTGCGGGGGGCAATGGCTATGCCATTACCCGCAGCTACTACACGCTGGAGGGGCAGGCGGCATCACTGGATGGGCTGCGCACCGGGGATCGGCTGGTCACGGTTCTGGAAGTGACACCCTTTGGCAAGGGAGAGGCGCGGCTGATCGTCAATGACCCCCTGCCCGCTGGCTTTGAGATCGACAATCCAAATCTGGTGACGGGCGGGTCCTTGGCCAATCTGGAGTGGCTGGATCTGGAGCAATCGGTGGAAACCAGCGAGTTTCGGCAAGAGCGGTTCCTGACGGCGATTGACCGCAGCGATAACCAGCCCTTCCGGCTGGCCTATATCGTGCGGGCCATCTCACCCGGCACATTCCATCACCCGGCGCCGTCGGTCGAGGATATGTATCGCCCCGATTTCCGCGCCCGTGGTGAGACGGGCAGCATCACGATTGCCGAGTGATCGTGATGCGCGCGCGGCATGCCTTTGCCTTGGCGGCGGGCCTTTGGCTTGCAGCCCTTGGGCGCGATGGGTTTGATCGGTGGATTGATGCCACGTCGATGCCCGTCCTTGCGCTGTCCACGTCGGCCGAGGTGGTGGACCGTGAGGGGATTTTGCTGCGCGCCTATACGGTGGCGGATGGCCGTTGGCGCATGGCGATCCGCGCGGATGATGTGGATGACGACTACATCAAGATGCTGGTCGCCTATGAAGACAAGCGGTTCTATGACCATCACGGGATCGACCCAAAATCCATCGCGCGCGCGGTCTTGCAGGCGGTTCGCAATGGGCAGATCGTTTCGGGCGGATCAACGCTGACCATGCAGGTCGCACGTTTGCTGGAAGACAGCGGCACCGGCAAGATGGAGGGCAAGTTGCGCCAGATGCGGCTGGCCCTTGCCTTGGAACGCAGGCTTTCCAAGCAAGAGATCCTGACACTCTACCTGCATCTTGCACCCTTTGGTGGCAATCTCGAAGGGGTGCGGGCCGCTTCATTCGCCTATTTTGGCAAGGAACCCAAACGTCTGACACCAGCGGAGGCAGCACTTCTGGTCGCCATCCCGCAGGCCCCCGAATCACGGCGCCCAGATCGTTCGCACGGTCGCGCAGTCGCCGCCCGCACCCGCGTTTTGGACCGGGCGGTGCGCGATGGCATCCTTGATCCGCAGCAGGCCGAAGGTGCCCTGACCGAGGCCGTGCCCCACGCCCGCAGGCCCTTTCCGGCCTTTGCCCCGCATTTGGCAGACCGCGCCCTTGCCGAGGACCCCACGCTTTTGCACCATGTCCTGACCTTGGATAACCGTGTGCAAAAGTCGCTTGAGGCTTTAGCCCGTGATGTGATCCAAGGCCAAGGCGCGCAGGTTCAGGTCGCAATGCTGGTTGCCGACCACACCTCGGGTGAGGTTTTGGCAAGTGTTGGCTCTGCGTCCTTTGCAGCCGATGACCGCGCGGGTTTCGTCGACATGACCCAAGCCCTGCGCAGCCCCGGATCCACCTTGAAACCGCTGATCTATGGGCTGGCCTTTGATCAGGGTCTGGCACATCCCGAAACGCTGATCGACGACAAGCCGATGTCATTTGCAGGCTACGCGCCGCAAAACTTTGACCGGACTTACAGGGGCACGATCCGCATCCGCAACGCACTGCAATTGTCACTGAACCTGCCCGTTGTGCAACTGCTTGACGCTTTGGGCCCGGCAAAACTTTTGGCCGCGATGGAAAAGGCGGGCATTCATGGGGTGATCCCGGGCGGGCAGCCGGGTCTGGCCATCGGGCTGGGCGGGATCGGTGTGAGATTGGAGGATATGGTCCAGCTTTACGCAGCCATCGCACGGGGGGGTGTAGCCCTGCCCCTGACGCACCGGGTTGAGGGCACGCGGGCCGAGGGGCAGCGCATCCTGAGCGATACCTCTGCTTGGCAGGTTGGCGACATTTTGGCGGGGCTTCCTCCGCCGCCCGGCGCCCCCGGCAATCGCTTGGCCTATAAGACTGGCACCAGCTATGGCAATCGCGATGCATGGGCCATCGGCTTTGACGGGCGGCACGTGATTGGGGTCTGGTTGGGGCGGCCAGATGGCTCGCCCATTCCGGGGGCCTTTGGGGCCGATTTGGCGGCGCCTGTCTTGTTTCAGGCATTCTCACGGATCAAACCCAAGCTTGATCCACAACCAAGCGCGCCGCCTTCGACACTTCTGGTTTCAAATGCGCAACTCCCGCAGCCATTACAGCGGTTTCGCTCACGTGCCGCAGCGTTTGAGGCGGCAGCGAATGCGCCGCATGTGTCTTTCCCCCCCGATGGGGCCGAGGTTGAACTGTTGCCTGAAGGTGTGATGGTCAAGGTTCAGGGTGGGCGCGGACCCTTTACATGGCTTGCCGACGGCCTGCCCCTGATCGTGCAAGACCGCGCACGGCAAACCATGTTGCGCCTCCCCGGCTCAGGCTTTGTCACCTTGTCGGTAATTGATGCGGACGGACGCTCAGCGCGGACAAAGGTGCGTATCCGCTAAAGACCCGGCAGTCAGACCCGCTCAATCGCAAGAGCGATGCCTTGGCCGCCACCGATGCACATGGTGATCAAGGCCGTTTTGCCCCCGCTCCGCTCCAGTTCGGCGATGGCCTTGGCGGTGATGATCGCCCCCGTGGCACCGACAGGATGGCCCAGTGCAATCGCCCCACCATTGGGATTGACGCGGGCAGGGTCCAACCCCAATTCGCGGCTTACCGCGATGGCTTGGGCGGCAAATGCCTCGTTGGATTCCACCACATCGAAATCTGTGGGCTTCATTCCCTGTTTGCGGCACAGCGCACGCACCGCAGGCACAGGGCCGATCCCCATGATCTTTGGGTCCACCCCGGCATGGGCATAGCCCATGATGCGGGCGCGCGGTTTTGCCCCCGCAGGCACCCCGCGCGACAAGACAATCGCCGCCGCCCCATCATTGATGCCACTGGCATTGCCAGCAGTGACTGTTCCATCCTTTTGAAAAACCGTCTTCAGGTTTGACAGCCCGTCCAGCGAGGTGGGTTTGGGATGCTCATCAATGGCAAAGGTGACCGTGCCCTTGCGGGTCAGCATTTCGATGCCAACGATCTGCTCTGCAAACCGGCCTTCGGCAATCGCCTTGGCCGCGCGTCTTTGGCTTTCCAAGGCAAATGCGTCTTGCGCGGCCCGGCTGATCCCATGTTCAGCCGCAACATTCTCGGCGGTCACACCCATATGGCCCGTGCCAAAAGGGCAGGTCAAAGCACCGGTCATCATGTCGATAGCTTTGGTATCCCCCATCTTCTGCCCCCACCGGGCCGCAGGCAAGATATAGGGCGACCGGCTCATGCATTCCGCGCCACCGGCCACCGCAATTTCGGCGTCCCCCAGCAAAAGCGCCTGCATCGCAGAAACGATGGCCTGCACGCCCGAGCCGCAAAGGCGATTGACGTTCATCGCTGGTGTGGTTTCCGGGATGCCCGCCTGCATCGCCGCGACGCGTGACAAATACATGTCCCGCGGCTCGGTGTTGATGACATGCCCCATGACGACATGGCCGATCTGCCCCCCTTCGACTCCGGCACGTGAAAGGGCAGATTTGATCGCCTGCGTGGCGATATCAATCGGCGGCATGGTCGCAAGACTACCCCCAAAGGTGCCAATAGCGGTGCGGGCGGAGGAAAGGATGAAAATGTCGGTCATGGTCGATCCTGTGATTTGCCTGCACCCTATCCTTGATAAAGTGGCGTTGGCAAATAACGTTGGGTCCGAAAACCCTCATAAACAGTTGTCGCAGGCGACGGCCTGATGCAGGTTGTAGCGGAAAACGCGGAAAAGGGTCGGTGCAATGACGGCAATCTTGGTGGCGCAGGGGTTTGTCTTTGCGATCTGGGCCTTTGTTGCCTTTCGTGCCCTTTTTCGACTGTTTGCTCTTTTGCGCTATCGCAGCGGCGAGGCGATACCCGGCCTTGCGACCTCGCTTAGCGCGCCACGGGTCTTTCTGACCGATCACGCGTTCCGCAAGGATCGGCGCTGGCTTGGCCTGATGACGCTGCTGATGATCCTGATCAGTGCCGTTTTCGCGGCCCGTCACTAGGGCTGCAACAACACCCGGCCCTTGGAGGTCAGGTGAAACACACCTCCCTCATCAACCACGATGGCTGACAATGGTCCGCCATAGGCAGCAGAACTGTCGATATTGACGCGGTTGCCATAATGGGTCGGCGTGGCGATGGCGGTGTGGCCATGAACAATCAACGCCTCGTGCGGGGCTGTGTGGTCCAGAAACCCGGTCCTGATCCAGACCAGATCCGTTTCTTTTTGCGCGTCCATCGCAACATTCGGGCGGATACCAGCATGAACAAAGATTGTGCCCTCACGGCGCAGCCATGTCGGACAGGATGCCAAAAACTCGCGATGCGACGCAGGAACAGCGGCGGAAGCCTCGGCATGGACCTCTGTTATGGAGCGGTCACCCGCATGCGCCACACCATAAGAGCCAAGAGTCGTCGATCCCCCAAGCTTTGGGTGAAGCCATGACAAATCGGCGCGCAGACCTTCGTCTTGGGCATGAGGATCAGTCAGGAACAGCGAAAACATCCTGTCGTGATTGCCCTTCAGCACGATCCAGTCTTCGCCCCGCGCGATCCCTGCGCGCAGATATTCCACAACGCCCGCCGAGTTGGGGCCCCGGTCCACAAGATCACCGACATGAACAATCGTGCCCGGCCCGTGCCCGGCCATATCAATGGCAATCAGTTCATGGACATGATGCAGCAGGTTCAGATGGCCGTGAATATCGCCGATGGCGTAGGTACGCATGGATCCGCCCCCCTTGTAAAAGCAAAGCCCGGGGGTGTGCCCCCGGACCTTAAACGTATTTCAACTGCAGCACTTCTGAAAGATGCTGCAGGGCCGCAATGCCGTGTCAGGCCACGTCGAATTGCAGCGGTTTGACCTGTTGGAACATGCCCGTCGATTCAAGCGTATCGACCACTTTTGGGTCAATCGCCTGATCCAGATACAAAAGCGCAATCGCCTCTTGCCCCAAGGCGGAGCGACCAAGGGTGAAGTTGGCGATATTCACGCCATTCTTGCCCATGGTCATGCCAAGCAGACCGATGATGCCCGGCACATCTTCGTTGGTGGTATAAAGCATATGTTCGCCAATCTCGGCGTCGATATTAATGCCCTTGATCTGGATGAAACGTGGTTTTCCATCCGAGAAACAGGTGCCTGCGATAGACCGTTCGCGGGTGTCGGTGACCATGGTGACCTTGATATAGGCATCAAAGGCGCCTGACTTATCTTGACGTGTGGTCGAAACCTGAATGCCGCGCTCTTTGGCAACAATCGGAGCCGAGACAAGGTTCACGTCCGGGTTCGACGCCTTCATCACCCCCGCAATTGCCGCACAGTTCAGCGCGGCAAGGTTCATTTCAGCAACGGTGCCGTCATAAAGGATGTTGATGGCCTTGATCGGCTCATCCGTCATCTGGCCGATAAAGGCCCCAAGATGGCTGGCAAGTTTGATCCATGGACCCATCACGGCAGCCTCTTCGGCGGTGACGGAAGGCATGTTCAGCGCGTTTTGTACGGCACCTGTCAGCAGATAGTCTGACATTTGCTCTGCGACTTGCAGTGCCACGTTTTCCTGTGCTTCGGTGGTAGAGGCCCCAAGGTGCGGGGTGCAGACCACGTTTGGCATGTTGAACAGCGGGTTTTCGGTGGCGGGTTCCACCTCGAACACATCAAGGGCCGCCCCGGCCACCTGGCCGGATTTCAGTGCCTCGGCCAAGGCCGCCTCATCAATCAGGCCGCCACGGGCGCAGTTGATGATCCGCACGCCCTTTTTGGCCTTGGCGATGTTTTCTGCCGACAGGATGTTACGCGTCTTGTCGGTCAGCGGCACATGCAAGGTAATGAAATCAGCGCGGGCAAGCAGTTCGTCCAGCTCGACCTTGGTTACGCCAAGGGTTTTGGCCCGCTCTTCCGACAAGAAGGGGTCATAGGCCACGACCTTCATATGCAGGCCAACGGCGCGGTCGCAGACGATGCCACCGATATTGCCCGCACCAATCACGCCAAGGGTCTTGTTGAACAACTCCACGCCCATGAATTTCGACTTTTCCCACTTGCCCGCATGGGTAGAGGCGTTGGCCTCGGGGATTTGCCGCGCGACGGCGAACATCATGGCGATGGCATGTTCGGCTGTGGTGATGGAGTTGCCGAAGGGCGTGTTCATCACGATGATGCCCTTTTTCGACGCGGCCGGAATGTCGACGTTGTCAACGCCGATCCCGGCGCGGCCGATCACCTTTAGCCGGGTGGCCGCAGCCAGCAGCTTTTCCGTGGCCTTGGTGGCCGAGCGGATGGCAAGGCCATCATATTGGTCGATGACGGCGGCCAAGGCCTCTTTGTCTTTGCCGAGTTTCGGCATGTAATCCACCTCGACTCCACGGTCGCGGAAGATTTGAACGGCGGTTTCAGAGAGTTCGTCCGATACGAGAACGCGGGGTGCCATGGGAAATATCCTGTCTGTTTTGCGTATGACCCGCGTATGACAACTGTGCAGACAGTTGATCAACGCGGGCGCGAAGGAATGAGAGGGTCAGGCGGCTTGCGCTTGCGCCGCGATTTCGGCCTCGAACGCGTGGGCGATCCATGGCATCAGGGCGGCCACATCAGCGGTTTCCACCGTTGATCCGCACCAGATGCGCAGGCCCGCAGGCGCGTCGCGATAGGCGCCGATGTCATAGGCGACACCCGCCTTTTCCAACCGCTTTGCCACGGCCTTGGCAAAGGCCTCGCCATCCACAATCCGCGGGTCGTCAAACTTCAGGCAGACGCTGGTGGTGGAGGCAATCTCGGGCGTTTGGGCCAGATTTTTCAGCCAAGGGTTCTGCGCGCAGAAATCCCAGACCACTTTCGCATTGGCCGAGGCGCGGTTGACCAAACCCGTCAAACCACCCACCGATTTCGCCCATGTCAGCGACACAAGGTAATCTTCGACGGCCAGCATGGACGGCGTGTTGATCGTCTCGCCCACAAAGATGCCTTCGATCAGCTTGCCCTTGGAGGTCAGGCGGAAAATCTTGGGCAGCGGCCAAGCGGGGGTATATGTCTCCAGACGCTCAACGGCGCGGGGCGACAGGATCAGCATGCCATGCGCACCTTCGCCGCCCAGCACTTTTTGCCAAGAGAAGGTCACGACATCAAGCTTGGCCCAATCCATCTCCATCGCAAAGGCGGCAGAGGTGGCGTCACAAATGGTCAGACCCTGACGGTCGGCGGGAATCGCATCGGCATTGGGCAGGCGCACACCGCTGGTGGTGCCGTTCCAGGTAAAGACCACATCCTTGTTGAAATCCACGGTCGCAAAGTCAACGATCTGGCCATAGGGGGCCTTCTTGACTTCGGCGTCCAGTTTAAGCTGTTTGACCACATCCGTGACCCAGCCTTCGCCAAAGGACTCCCATGCCAGCATCTCAACCGGACGGGCGCCCAGCAGCGACCACATCGCAAGCTCAACCGCGCCGGTATCCGAGCCGGGCACGATGCCGATACGGTAATCGGCAGGCACGCCGAGGATTTCGCGGGTCAGGTCGATGGCCTGTTTCAACTTGGCCTTGCCAACCGCGGCGCGGTGCGAGCGGCCAAGGGGCGCATCGTCAAGCATGTCAAGGGAATAGCCGGGGATCTTGGCACAGGGGCCAGATGAAAAACGCGGATTAGCCGGGCGCGTTGCCGGGGCGTGTAGGTCAGCCATGGTATCCTCACAGATAAATGCCCTTCGTTGGGGAAGGGTGTCCCACTGATGGACTTACGCCTCACTGCGGACTGGCACAAGCCGGAAAATCGCGATAATGCGGCGCATAAGTCGTGAGAACCGACATCCACCTCCACTATCGGAAACTTCCCCATGTTCATTGCGACTCTGCTGACCAATCCGGAAACCCCAAATCTGGATCGGGCCACCGTGGAATCCTTGCGCAATGCTTGGGGTGGTGGCGATGCCATCTGGCTTGATCCCGGGATTGCCGCAGAGTTTCCGCTGGAGGCGATTCCGGCAAACCTTTGGGATGTTTGGGAGGGTTTGCAAAGCTTGCGCGTCGATCTGGCGGTTCAAACCGCGACAGGGCGCAAGAAGCGATTGTTGATCGCGGATATGGACAGCACCATGATCCAGCAAGAATGCATCGACGAGCTGGCAGCCGAGGCCGGTGTCGGCGCGCATGTTGCAGGGATCACCGCACGTGCAATGAATGGTGAGCTGGACTTTGAAGAGGCGCTGCGGGAGCGTGTGGGCCTGCTGAGGGATCTGCCGGAAAGTGTGATTGCGCAGGTTATCCGCGACAGGATCACCCTGATGCCGGGGGGAAAAGTGCTGCTTGCCACGATGAAGGCAAATGGCGGCCATGCCGCCCTTGTTTCGGGTGGGTTTACCGCCTTTACCGCCCGGATCGCCGAGGTTCTGGGCTTTGACGAAAACCGCGCCAATACGCTGCTGATCGCGGAGGGCAAACTGACGGGTGCCGTCGCGGAGCCCATTCTTGGCAAAGCGGCAAAGGTTCAGGCGCTGGAGGAAATCTCTGCCCGTTTGGGGATTGGTCCAGAGCAGGCGATTGCCGTCGGGGATGGGGCAAATGATCTGGGCATGTTGGGCCTTGCGGGAACCGGGGTTGCCCTGCATGCAAAGCCAAGCGTTCAGGCCCAGTGCAACATTCGCGTCAACCATGGCGATCTGACGGCCTTGCTATACCTGCAAGGGTATTGCCGCGCGGATTTTGCGCCATGTTGATCCGTGCGGCCGTTGCGACAGACGCGCCTGCCATGACAGAATTGCTCAATCGGATCATCGCCATTGGCGGCACCACGGCACATCAACATCCCAAATCGGCCGAACAGGTTCGCGAGGATTATATTGATGGCCCAGACACGATCACCTGTGTCGTGGCCGAGATGGGCACGGATCTGATCGGCTGGCAGGCCATTGGCTGGTGGAATGGGGATGCGCATATCGGCACCTTTGTCGCGCCGGACGGTCAGGCCAAAGGCACCGGGCAGCGGCTGTTTGATCTGACAAAGGACATTGCCAAAACCCATGGCCTGACCACGATTCACGCCACAATTCGCGCCGACAATATCGCGGGAAAGGCGTTCTATGCGCGGATCGGTTTCGTGGAGTTTGGCCAAGATCCGGACTGGGCGCTTGAGGATGGCCGCCGCGTGGGGCGCGTCCATCGCAGGTTTGCACTTTAGTGGCTTTACTTCCAAACTCCGGCTGGCCAGAAAGACGCGCCGTAGCCTTTCACTGGATCACATAAAATGTTTGAAGTCGCCGGGGACCTTGCCGCCCTGCTGATCATTGCTGGCTTTCTGGCCGGATTTGTCGATGCGATTGCTGGTGGGGGTGGGCTGATCACCGTGCCCGTTTTGCTTTTGGCCGGGGCGTCCCCGGTCGAGGCGCTTGCGACCAACAAGCTGCAAGGCACCTTTGGGTCGGCCACCGCGATGATCGCCTATGCCCGCGCGGGAAAGGTCAATCCGCGCGCGCAAGTGGGGATGGCGAGCGTCAGCGCCTTGGCGGGGGTGTCGGGCGCGCTTGTGGCCCATCTGATCCCGGCCGAGGTTCTGCGCGTGACCATGCCCATCGTCTTGGTGGCCGTTGCGCTTTTCTTTGCGTTCAAACCCGGATTGACCGACCAAGATCGTGTGGAGCGCATGAAGCCGGGGGTTTTCACCTTTACCGCCGTGCCTTTGATCGGGGCCTATGACGGGTTTTTCGGGCCGGGCACGGGCAGTTTCTACATGCTCGGTTTTGTAATGCTGGCGGGCTATGGGGTTTTGAAGGCAACGGCGCATACCAAGATGCTCAACTTTGCCTCAAACTTTGGTTCCCTCTTGGTGTTTGTGGCCTCTGGTGCCACGTGGTGGGTGATCGGATTTGCCATGGCGCTGGCACAGATTGCCGGGGCGACGCTTGGCGCGCGGCTGGCCATGAAGAATGGGGCGCGGCTGATCAAACCCTTGCTTGTCGTCACCTCAACCGGCATGGCCCTTCGCCTGCTATGGCAGGTCTGGGGCTAAAGCGTATTGCCACAGTCCCAATGGCTTGCCTGTCTTGGATCGCGATCGGCTCTAATCGCCTTTGCCCCAATCGGCGCTTTGCATCTCGCGCAGGCGGCTTGCCGTGCGTTCAAACTCAAATGATCCGCTGCCCTCCAGATAGAGGCGTTCCGGCTCATCTGCGGCGGAACAGATCAGGCGTACCTTCCCCTCATAAAGCGCGTCGATCAGGATCACGAAACGTTTCGCCTCGTTGTAGTTTGAGGCCGAGAGTTGCGGGATGTCTTCAAGGATCAAAACCCGCAAGGCGGCCGCAATGGCCAGAAAATCGCCCGGCCCCAAGGGCTTGGCACACAGGTCCCAAAAACTGGCCCGCCCGACGCCATTGGCAAAGCACGGCACCTCAACCTGACGGCCATTGACCGGCAGGCTGAGCACACGCCCGGCGGCCCCCCCCGTCAGATCATTCCAAATCCCCGAAAGCAGGTTCTTCACCCCGGCGGATGGCAAGAAGTAGACCTTTGCCCCGGCAAGGCGATGCTGACGATAATCATTCGGGCTCAGAAGTTCCGTCACCTCCAACCGGTCGCGCAGCATGGCGATAAAGGGAAGGAACAGGGCGCGGTTCAACCCCTCGTTATACAGGTCTTCGGGTGGGCGGTTTGACGTGGTCACGATCACGATGCCTGCGGCAAAGAACCGTTCAAACAACCGCCCCACAATCATCGCATCCGTGATGTCGGTGATCTGCATCTCGTCAAAACACAAAAGACGGGTGTCTTTGATGACATCCTCGGCCACGGGCAGGATCGGATCATCGACACCGGTTTTGCGGGCCACATGGATGGCGCGGTGGATGTCTTGCATGAAGGCATGAAAGTGCACCCGGCGTTTGCTTGGGATATCGGTGGCCTCATAGAACAGGTCCATCAACATGGATTTCCCACGCCCAACCCCGCCCCACAGATACAGACCCTTGGGCGGCATCGCCGGACGGGCAAAAAGCCCGGCAAAAAGGCCCGCCTTGCGGGTCGGGTTTGCCTCCAGCCATGTGCGCAGGCTTTCCAACGCAGGCAGAACCGCGCCTTGCGCCGGATCGGCCTGCAAGCTGCCCGCATCGACGCGGGCCTGATAGATCTGGGAAAGTGTGTCGCGCATGGGCCCTTGTATACTGTGGCATGCCGCACCCAGACAACCTGTCTCAATGTCAGCTTGTAGCCCTTTGTCAAAACGGGTTGAATGACGACAAGGGCATTTGGGGGACGTGATGTCAGAATGGTGGCGTGGATCGGTAACCTATCAAGTCTATCCGCGATCTTTTCAAGATTCGGATGGGGACGGGATCGGCGATCTTGCTGGCATCACCCGCAGGCTTCCCTATTTGGCCGAGCTTGGGATAGAGGCGGTTTGGCTGTCGCCCATTTTCAAAAGCCCGATGGCCGATATGGGCTATGATGTTTCGGATTACACCGACATCGACCCGTTGTTCGGCACGCTGAGCGATTTTGATGCCTTGCTCGACACAGCCCATGATCTGGGGCTGAAGGTCATCATTGATCAGGTGATTTCGCATTCAAGCGATCAACACCCGTTCTTTGCCCAAAGCCGCACGTCACGCGATGGCGAGAAATCTGACTGGTATGTTTGGGCCGATGCCCTGCCCGATGGCAGCCCGCCCAACAACTGGCTGTCGGTCTTTGGCGGATCGGCATGGGAATGGGATTCTCGGCGGCGGCAGTATTACCTTCACAACTTCCTGCCCAGCCAGCCGGACCTGAATTTCCACTCGCCTCAGGTGCAAGATTGGGCCTTGTCGGTTCTGAAGTTCTGGCTTGATCGCGGGGTGGATGGGTTTCGTCTGGACACGGTCAACTATTATTTCCACGATGCTGCCCTGCGCGCGAACGGTCCTTTGGCGCAGAGGGACAACAGGCCCCCGGTGAATCCCTATGAACTGCAAGATCATGAGTATTCCAAATCCCGCCCGGAAAACCTTGGCTGGCTGGAACGGATGCGGGACTTGCTCGACCATTACGAAGGCCGCACCATGGTGGGCGAGGTGGGCGACGCACCGCATCGCAATGTGCAGATCATGGCGGATTATACCCGGCCCGGTCGGCTCCATATGGCCTATAGCTTTGACATGCTGGGGCCAGAGTTCACGGCCACGCATTTTCGCAGCAAGATTGAGGGGTTCTTCAACGGTGCCCCGGATGGCTGGCCAATGTGGGCCTTTTCCAACCATGATGTAATCCGGCATGCGACCCGCTGGGCAGAGATCGGCCCGCATAAGGCCGTGGCGAAACTGGCCGCCGCCATGTTGCTGTCATTCGAAGGGTCGATCTGCCTGTATCAGGGGGAAGAGCTGGGCCAGACGGAAACCGACATCGAATTTGAGGAACTGACCGATCCGCCGGGGATCCGATTCTGGCCCGATTACAAGGGCCGGGATGGCTGCCGCACACCGATGGTCTGGGATGCAGGGCCGCAGGGCGGATTTACCGTTGGCACGCCTTGGTTGCCGGTCAAGGCCGCCCAATTGGCGCAGAACGTGGCGGGGCAGACCGGGCGCGCGGGGTCTGTGCTGGAATTCTATCGCGAGATGATCGCATGGCGTCGCGCCAATCCAGCCTTGGTGACCGGGCGTACGCAATTCCTTGACCTGCCCGAACCGATCCTTGGCTTTACACGGGCCGAGGGTCTTGCCTGTGTGTTCAACCTGTCATCGACGCCTGTCAACCTTACGGTTGAGGGGCAGATCGCCCCTGACGCCCCGCAGCAATCCGCAGATCTTGTTGGGTCGGTGTTGACTTTGGGGCCTTGCGGATTTGCATTTCTGACAGGCGCAGACGGAACGCCGCCAGAATGCCGGATCGCAAGACCCTAGAGTTTATGCCAGACAACGCCTGCCGCCGGGATTTCGGTGCCGTTCCACGAAACTTGCTCTGCGTTGTAATTGAACAAGAACCTGTGGGTTGCACTGTCCCGGCGTCTTAGCCCCTCGGGGAGGCGCTCAATGCCAAGCCCGGCACGGGTGCAGGCGGCTGCAAGAATGCGGTCAAGCGCCACCTCATCCGGCCAGCCGGTCAGGTAATGCAGGCCGCCGCTGGCGATCAGGGCGGGGAAGCCATCCGTCGTTGCCTCGACCACCGATGCGGTCGTTTCAACCTTTTCCCGCCAGTGCAAGAAGGCCCCGCCGTCGCGCAGGGGCACCGGCATTTGCGGTGGTAGACTTTCCACCCGCGCAACCGTGGCCGACATGCCCGGCAGGTTGGGGGGCAAGGGAACCGGAGTGGAAAATTCGACCGTCTTTGAATTGCTGCGCGGCCCGATGATGGACTGGCCCTTATGGGCGGCAAGTGCCCGCAGGAAACCCTCGGACAGGGTCGCGACACCGGGGGCAAGAACCAAGGGATAGTCTGATAAATCTGCCGTGTCGGGCGGCAGAATATCAACATTCAAACCAAGGCGGCGCAGGCCCTTGTACATGTGAAACGCCAGCCATAGGTGGTCAAACCCGCGCCCTTGCGGTTGGGTCTGCCATGCCCATGCGCTGGCATAGTCAAACACAAGGCCCACGTCCGCCCGCGCGGTGCTTTGATCGGGCATGGCCGCCAACTCACGCGCAACAAGGGCGGCCTCCTCAAACGCCGGGGCCGGGGCGCTGTCGGGGCGCAAGAGGCCCGCATGCATCTGTTCTTGGGCAAAGGGGGCCTGCCGCCAGCGGAAATAGCACACGGCCTCGGCCCCATGGGCAAAGGCCTCCCACGCCCAAAGACGCGCCATGCCGGGCAAAGGATCAGGGTTATAAGGCGCCCAGTTCACCGGGCCGGGTTGCTGTTCCATGATCCACCACCGACCCCGCCCGACGGCGCGATACAGATCGTGATGAAAGGCCTGAAAATCTGGGTCACCTTGGCGCAAGAAGCGCAGCTTATGCGCCTCCGTGGCCGGGATACGGTCGGACAAGAACCCAAGGGGGTAGCTGTCCCATGACGCGATATCGAGGTCTGCCCCGGTATCGAAATGGTCAAAATCCGTCACCGCCCCCATGTAGTTATGGGCAATCGGCGCGGGGCTGTATTTGCGAATGATTTCGGTCTGAAGGCGGTTGAAGCGGACAACCTCATCACTGGCAAAGCGGCGAAAAGCCATGACATGGGCCGGGTTCGCCTCGGTCACGGTCAGGTTGGGCAGGCCGATCTGGTCAAAGCTGTCATACTCCATCGACCAAAAGACATTGCCCCAAGCCCGGTTCAGGGCATCGGGTGACTGATAGCGTTGCGCGCACCATTCGCGAAAGGCAGACAGGGCCGCAGGGGAATAGGACAAAACCGTATCATGGCAGGCATATTCGTTATCCGTTTGCCACGCCGCAACATGGGGGTTCTTGCCATAACGTTCGGCCATGGCCTGCACGATCCGCGCGCATTCCACACGGTAGCCGAGATGCGAGAAATCATAGTGGCGGCGCGAGCCAAAGTCCCGGGTCCGGCCCTGCGCATCAACGGCCAACATGTCGGGATGTCTGTCCAGCATCCAGCGCGGGGGCGTGGCGGTGGGTGTGCCCAGCACAACCTGCAAGCCGTGCCGGCCCAAGGTTTCCACCGCCCGGTCCAGCCATGACCAGTCATAGCGGCCGGGTTCTGGCTCCATCTTGATCCATGCGAACTCACCGATCCTGACCCATGTCAGGCCAAGCGCGGCCATGCGGGCGGCATCTTCCTGCCACTGCTCTTCGGGCCAATGTTCGGGGTAATAACAGACGCCAAGGGTTCGTTTCACGCGATCACCTGATGTTCCTTTTGCCCCGTGGCCACGCCGGGGGCTGCGAATGTCATGCCCGCTTGGGGATGGGCCGCGCGGGCGGGGGCATCCATGCCTTGCAGGGCGGTGGTGCAATAGAGTGTCTGGTCGCCAAAGGCCGGGCATGAGGTATGGGGGGCATCAAACTCAACCGCATGCAGATAGCGCCCATCCGGCGCATAGGCGGCAACCCGTGACGCCCCCCATTGGGCCATGAACATCATCCCATTTGCGGCGATCACAGCCCCGTCGGGATTCAAACCTTGGGCAGAGAGATCAAGGAAAACACTCGGCTCGCCGCGTGGCCAGCCTTCGGCGTCCAATGACACGCGCATGACCTTTCCGGTCGCGGTATCGGCAAATTGGGCGGTTCTGCCATCGGGCGTAAAACAGATCGCGTTGGTGATCGACAAGCCGGTGTAAAGACGGCGCAGTTCGCCCAGATAATAGCGCCAGATCGACCCGGCACGGGGATGGGAATCGGGGTCCTTGGCCATTGTGCCGATCCAGAAGCCCCCCTGCGGATCTGCGCGGCCATCGTTGGACCGGGTCAGCGGATTGTCCCCTTCGATGCTGGCAAGTTGGAGGTGGGCCCCGGTTTCCAGATCAAAGCGGAACAGCTGCGTTTCCGACGCGATCAGCAGTTCATCATGGCTGACCCAGCCCGCCGCACTGACCATTTCGGCGAAATGCCATTCTTGCGGGCCGTCGCTATTGCGGGTCAAAAGGCGTTTGCCAAGGATATCGAACCAGAAAAGCTGCTTGCGCAACGGATGCCAAAGCGGACCTTCACCAAGGGCGCAGCGACGATCATCAAAGATCATGCAAAAGCCTCGTCATAGGCCGCGACGATTTTGGCAGCACGTTGGGCGACTTCGTCCGGCGACAGGCCCGGCGTGTACAGGGCGGTTCCGATCCCAAAACCATTTGCGCCCCCGCGACGCCACTCGGCAAAGTTCGACGCCCCTGCCCCGCCCACGGCATAGACCTGCGTTTCAGCGGGCAACACGGCGCGAATGGCCTTTAGCCCCTCGGGGCCGATCAGGCTGGCCGGAAAGATCTTTAGCCCATCCGCCCCGGCCTGCAGGGCGGCAAAGCATTCGGTCGGGGTCATGACGCCGGGCCAAGACGACAGGCCATGCGCTTTGGTTGCAGCGATGACCGAGGTGTCGCAATTTGGCGATACGATCAGGGTGCCCCCGGCCGCCGCCACATCCGCCACGCCCTGAACGTTCAGCACCGTGCCCGCGCCGATCTGGGCGTGATCGCCAAAAGCCTTCGCCATCGCCTCGATTGAGATCAGAGGATCTGGCGAGTTCAGAGGAACCTCGATCCGGGTGATGCCTGCGGCAATCAAGACGTCACAAACACCCAAGGCGTCCTTGGGCGTGATACCCCGCAAAATGGCAATCATGGCGCGGTCTGAAATCATCGAATAGCCTCTAACTTAAGGGCAAGTGTCGCAAGCCCGGCCAAGGTGCATTCTGTACCCGGCAAAACTGTGGCATCGACACCTTGCAACGCCAACGCTTTGGCATAGCTACGCGACAGGGCCTCGGCCCCGATCAGGGCGACCGATTGGCCCAACCAATAGGGCTTTGCCGCCGCAAGTTCCGTGCCGATCAACAGGCCGGACAGGCGCGCCCGGGCCTGTGCAGGTTGCAGGTTGGCAATCAAGCCTTCGGCGCGCAGGGAAAACAACTTGGCCCCGATCCGTTCAGGGCGCGACAGGGTTTCTGACACTCCGGCCTCAAAGGCCGCATCATCCCAGCCTGCCCCTTGCATCCCATGCCTGAGAACCGAGTGTTCGGACAGCAGCGCAAACATTTCCCCGGTCATGAAGGTTTGGAAACTGACCACCTCTCCGGCACTGATATGGACCCATTTTGAATGGGTGCCGGGCAAGCAGAAAACCCCGTCAAACCCCGGCATGAGGGCCAGCGCCCCGGCGATCTGGGTTTCTTCGCCGCGCATCACATCGGCGGGCTGGGTTTGCTTCAATCCGGGGGCGATGTGCAATGCGATCTGATCGCTTGCCACCGGAACCCGCACCAGCGCCGAACGATCCAGCGGCGCGCAGGGGACGGTGCGATAGGGTGCCTCAAACCAACCTTGGCGGCTGCCCACCATGCCACAGGCCACCACGGGAATAACACGGCCGGGCACAAGCCATGCCGAAATCAAACGCAGCAAGGCAGGTTCAAACCCATCGCGGGTCAAACCGCCCATACCCTCTGCAGAGGTGGCCGCCGCCAGCACCCCATCTGCGCCCATGGCCCATGCCCGCAAGTTGCTGGTGCCCCAGTCAACCGCAATCCAATCGGGGGGAGGGAACGGGGGTGTCACAGGCGCTCTCCTTGAACAACCCACATGGTTGCTGGCCATGCCACGGGCAGAAGGATGCCTTGCCCCATCAAGACTCTCCCCGTCAACTCCAATGCCCCGTTCTTGAGGGCATTTGGCCCACGTGATTGGGGGGGGCGGTCTTGTGGGTTCAAAAGGGTGACGCGATACGCGGCATCCGGGTCCAGTCCGGTCAGACGCAAGGGGCGCGGCAGGATCTGGGCGCTTGCCTGGGATTGACCGGCAAAGACCACAAAACGCCCGCCGTCGCTTGCAATCTGCACCTCGGCCGTGATGGCGGGATCCGCGCTGTCCAAGCGGTGCAAGGTGCCAGCCATCATCCAATCCCGGTTGGATTTGTACCATGCCGTGACAAGGGTCAGCGTCGCAACCTCATCTGCATCAAGTTCGCGCAGGTCCATCTCGAACCCCATATGTCGCTGCGCCGCGACCCACGCGCGGAACGCCATAGGCAAGATCCGCCCCGAGGTGTGGGAGTTGCGCGGGCCAACATGGCTGCCCGTGATGCACGATGGCAAGAACAGGGCCGCATCATGTTGCATCCGCAGACGTTCCAGCGCGTCGTTGCTGTCAGACAGCCAGACACGGTGGGTGCGGGCAAGAATTCCCGCATCAATGCGCCCACCACCACTGGCACAGCTTTCAATCTCGACGCTTGGATGGGCGGCGCGCAACCGATCGAACAGATCGTAGGCCCCGCGGGTTTGTTCGGCATCCACCACGGGCAACAGACGGTTGTGATCCCATTTGATGTAGTCAATCGGGTATTCGGTCAGAATCGCACTGATAGCCGCAAAGAGATTGTCACGCACCGCAGGCAAGGCCATGTTAAGGACCATCTGATGGCGCCCTGTGACCTGATCTTGCGGGCCAAGCATCCAATCGGGGTGCGCCCGGAACAGGTCAGAGTCGGGGTTCACCATCTCGGGTTCGAACCACAACCCGAATGTCATGCCAAGGTTGTGGATACGCGCGATCAGCGGGTGCAACCCATCGGGCCATTTGTTGCGGTCGATCACCCAATCACCAAGGCTGGTGGTGTCATCATCCCGCCGCCCGAACCAACCGTCATCCAGCACAAAGCGTTCCGCCCCTATGGCAGCGGCGCGGTCTGCGATGGCGGTCAGATCGGCGAGGTTATGGTTGAAATAGATCGCCTCCCAGCAATTGTAATGTACCGGGCGCGGGCGGTTCGCATCGGGCCATTGCACCACACGGTCGCGGATATCGGCCTGAAACGCCGTCGCGATACCGTTCAATCCACAATCTGACCAAACGGCAATCAGATCGGCGGTTTCAAACTGTTTGCCGGGTTCCGTCTCGGCCCCCAAGGGCGCGCCGAATTGCACATGGCGGCGGCCATCGGGCAATTCTTCGGCCACCATACGATGCCCCCCTGACCACGCATAATGCAGCGCAAAGGCCGCGCCTGCCGTGTTGCTGCCCCCCGTTTCGGGCAAGATGACATAGGGCGGGTGTTCGTGGCCAGAGCGCCCCGTCCGCGCCTCACGCAGGCGGATGCCGGGGGTCCATGGCACGGTGTTAAGTTGAAACTCACCAATCCACTTGCCCGACACGTCAATCATATCGGTGGCATATTGCGGTGCCGGAAGCGCGGGTGCAGCAAGCCACTGCACCCGGATCGGGCGATTGGATTTAAGCTGGGTGCGGAGGGTAAACACACCTGTCGGCTGCGCCGTGATGCTGTGGATCAGCGTCAGGCCGCCCGCATGGCTGACAAAGGTCAGGCTACGATCGTCCTGAATGGCGCGGCCAAATTCAAAGGCCGGATGCAGCGGGGTGCCATCAGCCTCAGCACAGATCAGGCCCGGCTGGCCCTGAAACGCGCGCCCGGATTCGGGGCAGAGCGACAGTCCGGGAAGCTGGTCAATCATCCCGCCCGTCAGATCTTGCCGGGTGCTGGCGGCCAGTTGACCAAGGTCCTCGCCTGCGGCCAAGCGTGGCCCCCACCAGATGACCTGCGGGATACCCCCCACCGAGGTGAAGGCAAGGGTCTGTGACCCCGCATCAATCCGCCATTCCATTTACTTGACTGCTCCAAGGGTGAGGCCCGCAATGAAATGCTTTTGCATCAGGAAAAACATCGCGACGGGCGGAAGGGCTGCCAGAATAGACCCGGCAGAGACAAGATGCCACTGGGCAATCCACTGTCCATTCAGCGAGGACAGGCCAGCCGTGACGGGTTGCGTGTCTGGGCTGTTGGTCAGCACGGTCGCCCAGAAAAAATCGTTCCAGATAAAGGTGAAGACCAGAACCGACAGGGCCGCAATGGCGGGCCGCATCAGCGGGATCACGATGAACCAGAAGATGCGCCATTCGGCGACCCCCTCCACCCGTGCAGCCTCGATCAATTCAAACGGCAAGGACCGGATGAAATTGCGCATGAACAGGGTGCAAAACCCGGATTGAAACGCGATGTGAAACAGCGCAAGGCCATACCATGTGTTGTACATGCCAAGGCTGAGCGTCAGGTCACGCACCGGCACCATCAGAATTTGGAACGGCACGAAATTGCCCGCAACGAACATGAAAAACACGATCAGGTTTGACGGGAACCGATACACGGCAAGGGCAAATCCCGTCATGCACGACAGCGCAAGGGCCCCGATCACCGTGGGGATCGTCACGTAAAACGAGTTCATCATGTATTTGAGCATCGGCGTGTTCTGGAACACGAGAGCATAGTTTTCAAAGGCAAGGGATGACGGGATCCCGAAGTAATTGCCCTGCGCCAGATCAGATGCAGGTCGGACCGAGGTGATGGCCACGCCCAAAAGTGGCAAAAGCCACAAGAACAGGGCGACGGGCACCGCGATCTTGTAAAACAGCCGGCCTGCAGGTGACGCTTGTGCAATGGGTCTGGGAAACATCTTATCGCTCCGTCTCGTCGCGCCACATCTTCCAGATGAAGCCCGAGATGAACACCATCATGATGGCAAACAGCACCACGGCAATCGCCGCGCCATAGCCCATGCGGTAGCCGTATTCCGACAGGGCCTGCTCATACATGTAAAACGATAGCACTCGGGACGAACCATAGGGGCCGCCATCCGTCATGATCGAGACAAGGTCAAAGCTGCGCAGCGCACCGATCACGGTCACCACGACAGCGATAAAGGTGGCGGGGCGCAATTGCGGCAAGATCACATACCACAGCATCTTCCAGCCACGGGCCCCGTCCAGACGCGCGGCCTCTACCTGATCGGGGGCCACGTTGTTCAGGCCGGTCAGATACAGGATCATCACATAGGCGATCTGCGGCCAAAGCCCGGCTGCGATGATGCCATAGGTGACGTATTTATCCTCGGCCAGAATGGCGATGCCGGTCCCCGTCGCCCATTCGATCAGGTTGTAGAACAGACCAAAATTCGGTGCGTAGAACCATGAAAACATCAGGCCAACCACGACCTGTGAAATCACAAAGGGGAAAAAGAACAAAGACTTGTAAAGCCGCATCCCCCCGATTGTCTGGTTCAGAAAGATTGCAATCAGCAGGCCTGCTGGAACCGAGATCATGTAAAGCAAGAGCCAGATCACATTGTTCTTGAGCGAGGTGTAAAAGGCGTCGTCGTCAACCAGTTCCCGGTAATTTTCCAGACCGAGCCAGGTCTTCGCGCCCAAACCATCCCAATCGTAAAAGGACAGCCACATGCTCTGAAAAATCGGGATGATCACATAGATCAGGAACATGATCAGTCCCGGCGCAAGGAAAAGCCAAGGGGCTAGCCGGCGCTGGTTTGCTTTCCAGTTGGCGGACATCGGTGGCCTCATCCATTCGAGGGAAAAGCAGCCCCAGGGAAGGTCCCCGGGGCCCTAGATGGGCAGAGCGGTGGGAGGTGACCGCCCTGCGCCCTGCGTCAGATCACTTGTAGATGCGCTGACGTGCCTTTTCGAGACGCTCAAGGATCGCGTCAAGATTCTCGGGTTTCACCATGAACTCCTGGAAACCCTCCATGCCCGCCTTGGCCATTTCGGCTGGCGCATCACGGTCGAAGAACTGCGCAATGCCGCCCGTCGCCGTCGACAGCATTTCAAAGCCCGCAACCAGATACGGATCTTCGGAATTCACGGTCGAGTTCTTGTTGACGGGAAGCTGACCCTGCGCGTTGTTCCACTTGGTCTGCGCATCGGCCGAGGCGACGAAGGCAAGGAATTTCTTCGCATCTTCGACGTTCTTGGCCCCTGCGGGGATGTGGATGGTGTCGGTCGGGGCCTCTTCGGCACGTGCCAGACCCGGGGTGATTTCCGGGAAGACCATGAAGCCGAGGGTATCGTTGGTCATGCCGCCTTCTTTGAAGGTGCCAACCGCAAAGTTCCCCATGACATAGTTCGCAGCCTTGCCCTGCACCAGCAGCGCCGCCGCATCTTGCCAGTCGATGGCAGCGTGGTTCTTGGTGATGTATGGCTGGATGCGCGCCCATTGTGCGAAGACGTCTTTGACCTTTTGATCTGTCCACGCGATCTTGCCCGCGGTCAGATCCATATGCCACTCATAGCCATTGGTGCGCAGCGACATGTAGTCGAAGATACCTGCCCCGGGCCACAGGGCCTTGGTGCCGGTGGTCAGACAGTCGATGCCAGCTGCCGAGAATTTCTCGCAGTTCGACACGAACTCGTCCCAGTTCTTTGGCTCTTCGACACCGGCGGCCTTATACGCGTCGCGGTTGAAGTAGATGCCCCACTGGTAATAGGTATAGGGCACGCCCCACTGTTTGCCGTCGATGGTCATCGACGCCTTGGCCGAGGCCAGCGAATCGCCCAAGCCATTTGCTTCCCAGACATCCGAGACATCCATGAACTGACCCGCAGCAACAAACGGGGCCATCCGGTTTCCGGCGTACCAGTTCGCCAGATCCGGCGCGTCGGCGGTCAGGAAGTTGCGGATCGCGGTCTTGTAGCCTTCATGATCGAAATTGTTCAACTGAACATCGATATCCGGGTTCGCCGCCTCAAAATCAGCGATCAACGCCTCCATCGCGGCCAGCGGAATTGGATCGTAATCAGCATTATACTTTACAACGCGCTGTTGCGCATTGGCAGCGGTCGACAGCAGCAATGCCACCATCAGGGCAGTAGTGCCCTTTGCAAAACGGACCATGGTTTCCTCCCTTGGGTTCCATTATGTGAAACTTAGTCTTGAATATTGAAAACTATGTCCGTATTCGTCTATGCTGTCAACAGGGAGCGAGGGCATCAGTTTATGGGCACCGAAGGGCACGCGGACGGAACCGTTGGAAAAGCGTTAGATGTGCTGGACTTAGTGGCCAGCTATGGCCGTCCTGTGCGATTTTCCGAAGTTCTGGAGAACGCAATCTACCCCAAGGCGACGCTCTACCGATTCTTGCAAACGCTGACCCATCAGGGGATGCTGGCCTATGACGCCGACCGCCAAACCTATTCCTTGGGTGTAAGATTGGTGCGGCTTGCCCATGCCGCATGGGCGCAATCGTCGCTCGCACCCTTGGCGCGCCCCTATCTTGACGAACTGGCATCCCAGACAGGCGAGACGATCCACCTTGCCCAGATGGATCAGGGGCAGGTGCTTTATGTCGACAAACGCAACGCCACCCGCCCGGTTGACATGTTCAGCCAAGCCGGGAAAGTCGGGCCGGCCTATTGCACGGGGGTTGGCAAGGCCATGCTGGCCTTCATGCCTGCGGAGGCTGTGTCCGCCGCAGTGGCGCGCCAGTCCTTTCACCGCTTTACCCAACAAACGCTTGATAGCCCAGAAAAGCTGATGGCGGAACTGGCGGCCATTAGCGCCCGGGGTCATGCCTTTGACCGCGAAGAACATGAGCCGGGGATCATTTGCTGCGCCGTGCCGATCCTGAGCCGCAGCGGAAAGGTGCTCGGCGCGCTTTCTGTGACCTCGACGACAAGCCGAACCAATTTGCAGGCCCTTGAGGGGCACGCCGCGACAATTAAGGACTGTGCTGCCCGCATCGCGGCCGAGGCAGAGAACTGGCGCTTTCCAGAACAGAATTGATGCCCCAACCGGGCATAGGGGAGGAACTATGACAGGTGTTACGCTAAACCGGGTCGTCAAAAGCTATGGCGACGTTCAGGTGATCCATGGGGTTGATCTGCAGATCGAGGATGGCGAATTTTGCGTGTTCGTCGGCCCCTCGGGCTGTGGGAAATCGACGCTGTTGCGGATGGTGGCCGGGCTGGAGGAAACCAGTGCAGGGGCCATCCATATCGGCAAGCGCGATGTGACAAAGGCCGATCCCTCTGAGCGCGGGGTGGCGATGGTGTTTCAGACCTATGCCCTTTACCCACACATGACGGTCGCCGAAAACATGGGGTTTGGTCTGAAAATGACCGGGCATCCAAAGGCCGAAATCGACCGCAAGGTGGCCGAAGCGGCGCGGATTTTGAAACTGGAGGAGTATCTGGCGCGCAAGCCAAAGGCCCTGTCAGGCGGTCAACGCCAGCGGGTTGCCATTGGACGGGCCATCGTGCGCGGGCCCGAGGTGTTCTTGTTTGACGAGCCGCTTTCAAACCTTGACGCAGAGTTGCGGGTGGAAATGCGGGTGGAAATCGCCCGCCTGCACCGCGAAATCGGGGCCACAATGATCTATGTGACCCATGATCAGGTGGAGGCGATGACGCTGGCCGACAAGATTGTGGTGCTGCGCAAGGGACGGGTTGAACAGGTGGGCGCGCCGCTTGATCTTTACCATGATCCTGACAACAAGTTCGTGGCCGGTTTCATCGGCAGCCCCGCGATGAATTTTGTGGACGGCACCATCGAGGCTGGCGGCACAGTGGCAAGCGGCGGCCTTGGCGGGTCTGTGACCCCGACGTGCCGTTTGCCCGACGCGGGGCAGAAGGTCACCCTTGGTCTTCGCCCGCAGCATCTTTCCTTGGTGGAAGGGGACACTCATACCGTTGAGGTGACCGAAGCCTTGGGTGGCGTCAGCTTTATCCATGTGTCCGCCCCGACCGGGGAAAAACTGATCATCGAGTCGCGCGATGACCCAAGGGTTCGCCTTGGCGACAAGGTTGGGATCGGCTTTGATGACAAAAGCCTGCTTGCCTTTGATGCGAAGGATGAACGGCGGCTGCGCTGACAGAGGCACAAAGGGGGCGATCAGCCCCCTTTTTTTATCCCCACTGACCGGATCTAGAATAGGTCAAGCAACCGCTTGAGGTAGTCCAGTTCTGAATTTGGGCGGGACTGGTCGCCGGTGCGACGGCGGATTTCATCAAGCAGATCCTGCGCGCGGCGGTACACATCCTCGCCTTGCAGCATGTTGCGATCCGAGCCTATGCGCGCAGAATCTCCCGGCTCACGGCCCAGAGGATCGCGTTGGCT
The DNA here is from genome assembly GCA_021741245.1 of Paracoccaceae bacterium. GTDB lineage: Bacteria > Pseudomonadota > Alphaproteobacteria > Rhodobacterales > Rhodobacteraceae > Pseudotabrizicola. The sequence continues at coordinate 211,921 of JAIOYF010000001.1, read as the reverse complement.
ATTGGGGTCGGCGCGGCCAAAATCTTCGCCTTGCTGACCTTCACCTTGCTGGCGCTGTTCTTCGGCCAAGGCTTCGCCAAAATCACGCATGCCTTGGCGCAGGGCCTCCATCGCCTCGGCCTGACGATCCAGCGCGCCGGGAAGATCCCCCTCGCGCAGCGCATCTTCTGCCTCGCGCATGGCGCGGCCCGCACGGTCCAATTCCTGCCGACCCGAGTCGCCGCGTTCTGACCCCTCACCGGGCAAGTTGCCGCGACCAAGCTGCCCCAGACGGTCACGCAAATCCTGCTGACGTTCGGCAAGGCTGCGCCCGTCCTGGCCCTGTCCTTGACCTTGGCCCTGTCCCTGCCCCTCGCCTTCCTGCTGTCCGGGCTGCTGACCCGGTTGTTGGCCCGGCTGCTGGCCGGGGTCATTGCCCTCTTGTCCATCTTGAAGATCGCGGAAGGCATCGTCTGACAGGCCCTGCTGATCTCGCAAGGTCTCATTCAGGTCGCGCATCGCCTGATTGCCCTGACCTTGACCTTGGCCTTGGCCCTGCCCTTGGGTTACTTGCATGTTTTCCATAAGCTGACGCAGCATTTCCATCAGCTCTTGCGCCTCGGCGGTGCGGCCCTCTTCCATCAGCTTTTGCAACTCGTCCAGCATCTGCTGAAGCTGGTCGCCAGACATCTGCATGCCTTCCATATTCTGGGAAAGCTGACTGTCGGGGTTGCGCTGCGATTCCTCGGCCAATTCGCGCATGTAATTGTTCAGGGCCTCGCGCAGTTCTTGCATCAGGCGGTCAATTTCCTCGGGGCTGGCCCCGTTGCGGATCGCCTCATCCAATTGATCTTGCGCGCGCTGAAGGCGCTGCATCGCCGAGGCCAGATCGCCCTCTTCGACCAACAGTGCGATCTGCCACAGTTCCGCCGCCATCTCATCCCGGCGCTCTGGGGTCAGACTGGCCTTTTCAGCATCCAATTGCCGCATCACGACGCGCAGGCGCAGATAGGCCCGCTCATTCCGGATGAAATTCTCGGGCTTGTTGGTCACGGCCTTCAAAACCTGCACGGCCCGAGGCGCATTTGCGCGCGCCCACAAAAGATCGCGGCGCATTTCGATCAGGGCGGCGGCCAAGGGATCAAAGAAGCGCTTTGCCGGCAGGGTGACGGACACTGGAGCCGCGATGCCCTCTTGCCCAGCCGCATCCGTGGCCGAAAAAACCATCGTGACGGGCAGGTTCGCAAAGACATGCTCCGACAGATCATCAATCAGCGTCTCGGTAAATTCGGCGCGATTGCCGGTCAGGGGCAAAGGCAGATCAAGGATCACCGGATCGCGCGGCTCGGGTTCAAGGGCGAGGCCATAGCGGCGATCGGTCGACGACAGGTCCAAGGCAATGGAAACCTGCCCCGCAATAACCCCATAGTCATCCTTGGCCGCGAAAGATTGCTTAAAGCGCCCATCCGCCTCGCGCCCGATTTCCCCCTCAACGGTGATGGCGGGGGCCGCATCCGGCAAAGCGTTCAGGGCCCAACTGCGCCCGCCCGGGCCCTCAATCGCCACGGTGCCGGAAGAATTGAGCACAAAATCGCGGGCCACCGATTGGCTGCCATCTTCGGCTGCCACAGCCGCGTCGCCCGAAACGGTCTCGGTCAAGGTCAGGGCGCCAACTTCGCCATAAAGGCGAAACTGAAGACGGCTGCCGATGGGCAAGGAAAGCTCTGCCAGATCAATGTCATTAAGATAGATGGTCGGTTTGCCCGTATAGGCCGGCGGTTGCGCCCAGCCTTCCCACGTTGGGCCAGCCGCAAGCGCATTGGCCCCACCGGGGGCAAGCGCGCTAACCGATGTGACCCGCCAGATCGACCCAAACAGCAGCGCCATCACAAAGGAGGTCAGCGCGACATAGCGCAGCGCAAAGGGATCACGGGCAGACAGGCGCAGATCGGGTTCCACGGCCTTGGCCTTGGCGGCACGGGCGGCCATCCGCACCTTATGCGCTTGCCATACCGCGAGAGAGGCCGGGTCATCTTCGCCGATCGCCTGACTGTCCATCAAGGCGGCAATCGGCCGCCCCGGCAGGCGCGAATCCAGACGCACCATCGCCTCGGTCTTTGTGGGCGCACGGAACCGCCGCCAGCCCCAAATCGACGCCGCGACCATCAAGATCAGACCGACCGCCCCAACGCCCCAGACCACCTCGACCGCAACAAGGTCTTGCAGGCCAAAGATCAAAGCCGCCAGAATCGCGATCAACACGGTCCATAGCGGCCATAAGGACTGACAAACACGCTCCGCCCAAAGCCCTGCGTGTGTCAGATACACAGAGCGGGAAATGCGTTGCAGCGCGTCTTTCGGTTCGATGTCCGCCATGCCAACCTTTCGTAAGGCTGGACGACGAGTCACAACCATTCTGGAATGGTATCGCGGGAAAGCATTTCGTCAAAGGTCGGACGTGCCCGGATGACAGCGAAGTGATCCCCTTTGACCAAAACTTCCGGAACAAGGGGTCGGCTGTTGTATTCCGAGGCCATGACCGCGCCATAAGCGCCAGCCGAGCGAAAGGCGATCAAGTCCCCTTCGCCCAGCGGGGCAACCGGGCGGGCCTTGGCAAAGGTGTCACCGGTTTCGCAGACCGGACCGACAACATCAAAAACCCTTGCATCGACACCCGGCGCGGGTTCTTCGACCGCGATGATATCGTGATGCGCGCCATACATCGACGGACGGACCAGATCGTTCATGGCCGCATCAACGATCAGAAAGTCGCGGCCTTCGCCGTTCTTTACATAGATGACCGAGGACACAAGGATGCCCGCATTGCCAGAAATCAGGCGGCCCGGTTCAATTTCAACCTCAACCCCCAGATCGCCCACGGTCCGCTTGATCAGCGCGCCGTAATCCATGGGCAGGGGCGGTGCCTCATTTGATCGGGCATAGGGAATGCCCAGACCACCGCCCAGATCAAGGCGGCTGATCGTGTGCCCCTCGCTGCGCAACCGGCGGGTAAGGTCGGCCACCTTCAGATAGGCTTGCTCAAAGGGCGCAAGGTCGGTCAACTGGCTGCCGATGTGCACATCGATGCCGATCACCTCCAACCCGGGCAGGCGGGCGGCTTCGGCGTAAACCTCGGATGCACGCGCAATAGGAATGCCGAACTTGTTCTCACTTTTGCCCGTGGCAATCTTTTCATGGGTCTTTGCATCCACATCAGGATTGACCCTGATCGTGATGGGGGCGCGCAGGCCAAGGGAAGTGGCAACTTCGGACAGGGCCCGCATCTCGGGTTCCGATTCCACATTGAACTGCCGGATACCCCCGGTCAGGGCAAGGCGCATCTCTTCGCGCGTTTTGCCAACGCCGGAAAACACGATCCGATCCCCCGGAATACCCGCCGCAAGGGCACGGCGGTATTCGCCACCCGAAACAACATCCATGCCCGCCCCCAGATCCCCCAACAGTTTCAAAACCGCCAGATTGGACAGGGATTTGATCGCAAAGCACACCATATGGGGCAGCGGCGACAGTGCTTCGGTGAAAAGGTGATAGTGGCGGGTCAACGTGGCCGCAGAATAGCAATAAAACGGGGTGCCGATGGTCGCCGCGATATCACGGACCGCCACATCTTCGGCATGCAACTGACCGTCGCGATAAAGAAAGTGGTCCATGGCCCATTCACCTTGATTGATCTGCGCCCCTGCCTCTAGCCAAAGCCCGCGACAAATTCAAATCGCTTCGGTCATTTGCTGGCCAAAAGCCGCAAACCGCTGTGATCAGGTGACAGGCCGCGTGCGCAAGAACAGATAAAGTGGCAGGCCGCAGCTGACGCCTATGCAAAATGTGGCCGGAATGGCGATCAGGGCCAGCCAATTCTTGCGCGTGACCGTTTCCGCCAAAATCCAGATCGTCAGCGCAATCGCGGCAATCGTCAGATCCCACGTCAGCCCTGTGGTCGATGCATTCACATACCACGCATCAATCAGGCCAGACAGGCCCGTGCCTGTTTCACGCATATAGGACACGAACCAATACATCGGATGAATTGCCCCCCAAAGGGCAAGCATCAGATAGACCATGCGAAGAACCGACATCTTGACCCTTTTCCTTATCCAGAATCGAAGCTAGCGCGACTTTCAGGGGCGAACAGGGCGTCAGTTTGATCGAACGCCCATTTGCACCTCACCCGACAATGCGATGCCGGTTTTCGTTGGCCGCTCTGGCGGCCCATCCGCACCACAGGCACCAAGCATAAGCACCCCCAAGATCAGTATATATCGCATAAATCCCTCATGGACTGATAGAAACGCCGACACCGCCGAGACGACCTGATACCGACGGCGTCACGCTCACGCCGCCCGCACCGATGCTGATCCCCGCAGTCAAGCGCGGATCGGCGCACCCAAAAAGCGGCAAGATCAGCAAGACGAAAATGCAGCGCATCAAAACTCCTACGCTGGACTGGGGCGCATAGAAACCTCTGCACGCCCAAGACCACAAACCCTAGGCTTGACCCCTGCACCTGAGGTCATGACACAGACAGACAGCCCCAACAGCGTAGAGACGAAGATCAGTCCAAGCCAAGCAAATTTTTCCATCGCGCCACCTGTGCGCGCACTTGTTCCGGCGCAGTGCCCCCATATGACACCCGTGACCGTATGGAGTTTTCCACACCAAGCACGTCGAAAACATCGGGACGAATGCCGTCATGAACCGATTTCATCTCGTCCAGTGTCAGGTCGGGCAGATCGCGCGCACTGGCCTCGGCCATGGCCACAAGGGTTCCGGTGACGTGATGGGCCTCGCGGAACGGCAAGCCCAGTTCCCGCACCAGCCAATCCGCCAGATCTGTGGCTGTCGAAAACCCTGATGAGGCCGAGGCCGCAAGGCTATCACGATTGGCGGTCATGTCTGACACCATCCCCGTCATCGCCGCCAAGCCAAGCATAAGCGTATCGGCGGCATCAAAGACCTGTTCCTTGTCTTCTTGCATATCCTTGGAATAGGTCAGCGGCAGGCCCTTCATCACGGTAAACAGCGCCACCGTCGCCCCCAGAATCCGCCCGATCTTTGCGCGCAACAGCTCCGCCGCATCAGGGTTTTTCTTTTGCGGCATGATCGAAGACCCGGTCGTCCATTTGTCTGACAGGCGGACAAAGCGGAATTGCGCCGAGGACCAGATCACCAATTCCTCGGCAAAGCGGCTGAGATGCATGGCACAGATGCTGGAGGCTGACAGAAACTCCAAGGCGAAATCGCGGTCGCTGACCGAATCAAGGCTGTTTGCCGTCGGGCGGTCAAACCCAAGGGCCTTCGCCGTGGCATGGCGGTCGATGGGGAATGACGTGCCCGCCAGTGCCGCCGCCCCAAGCGGGCATTCGTTCATGCGGCGGCGGGCATCTTCAAACCGCGCCCGATCACGGGCAAACATCTCGACATAGGCCATCATGTGGTGGCCCCAAGTCACGGGTTGGGCGGTCTGCAAATGGGTAAAGCCGGGCATGACCCAATCGGCCCCGGCCTCGGCCTGACCCACAAAGGCCTGCATCAGGGCGGTCAGACCGTTGATTGCAGCATCACACTGGTCGCGCACCCAGAGCCGGAAATCGACGGCCACCTGATCGTTCCGCGAACGGGCGGTGTGCAACCGACCTGCGGTCGGGCCGATCAGATCACGCAACCGCGCCTCCACATTCATGTGGATATCTTCAAGATCGATGCGGAAATTGAAATTTCCGGCCTCGATTTCTGACAAGACGGTGAGGAGGCCTTCCCCGATCGCCTCGGCATCGCTACTGCTAAGGATGCCTGTCGCGGCCAGCATCGCCGCATGGGCCCGCGAGCCTGCAATATCCTGTGCGTAGAGCCGCCGGTCGAAGCCGATGGAGGCGTTGATCGCCGTCATGATGGCATCCGGCCCTTCGGCGAAACGCCCGCCCCACATTTGGTTGGCGGTATTGGACTTTGGGGATGCGGTCATGGATGCGGCCTTCGGAGGTGATATGCTGCGGAAAATTCTTGTCGTTCTTTATACGGCCTTGGTCCTTGGTGCAAATCCGAGCCTCGCGAATGATGACGCGGCCGCGCTGCGTGATGGCGACATGAAGAAACTTGGCTTTCATTCAGAGGCTGTCACGCTGCCTGATGCAATTTTGCTGGATGCCAATGATGCGGAGCACGCTCTGTCGACCTATCGTGGAAAATGGGTTGTCTTGAATTTTTGGGCCACGTGGTGTGCCCCCTGTCGGCATGAGATGCCGTCGCTTGATCGCCTGCAGCAAGCCATGCCAGACATCGCCGTTCTGCCCGTGGCAACAGGCCGCAACGCCCTGACTGGGATTGAGAAATTCTACAAGACGGCTGAAATTCAAACCTTGCCGATCTTGCGTGACCCGTCGTCGGATTTTGCCCGCGCGGCCCATGTGATCGGTCTTCCCGTGACGCTGATCGTCAATCCTGAGGGGCAGGAAATCGCCCGCCTTATCGGCGATGCCGAATGGGATAGCGACAGCGCCAAGGCCATTTTGTCGGCCCTGCGGGATGGCGCGTCGTCTCACTGACACGACCAAGACGGTCGGCAAACGTGCTTGGCCAAGTCCTTGTTTGTCCCCTCAAAGATACGAACGCACAAGGGCAGAGGCGATCAGGCTCCACCCGTCAGCGACAACAAAAAACGCGAGCTTAAAGGGCAAAGAGACGATGGCCGGGGGCACCATCATCATTCCCATCGACATCAGGACTGCGGCAACCACGAGGTCGATGATCAAAAACGGCAAAAAGACCAGAAAGCCGATCTGAAACGCCAGTTTGATTTCCGACAGCATGAACGAGGGCACCAAGACCGAAAGCGGCGCGTCTGGCAGATTGGCGGGCATCGGATCAGGGCGAAGTTGGGCGAGATGCGCGAAAGTATCGGCATCAAGGCGGGCGGCCATGAAGGCGCGAAAAGGCGCAAGGGTCTGAACAATCGCGCTGTTCAGATCAATCTCTTCCCGGCTGAGCGGGCCGATCCCTTTTAGCCAGGCCTCGGTAAAGACGGGGTCCATGACATACCACGTCAAGAACAAGGCAAGGCTGACGATCAGCATGTTCGGCGGGGCCTGTTGCAGACCGATAGCCTGCCGCAAGATCGACAAGACTGTGACCACAAAGGGAAAACAGGTCACCATCACAACAAGACCCGGTGCCAGACTAAGGACCGAAAGCAACAAGATCAGCTGGATCGACCGCGCTGCAACTGAGGGTCCGTCGCCAAAAGAGAGGGTCAGCTCTTGTGCAAAAAGCGGCCCGGCGGCAAGGCAAAGGATCAGCGCTGCTAGGGGGATAAGCCGCACATCCGCCCCCTAAAGGCCGCTGCGCAAATTGGCGACTTCGGTCAGTCGGACCGCCAATTGCCCGGCCTGATCGCCCTCAAGTTCCTGCAATTCGCCCCGCGCAATCAGCCGGTCGCCGATATAAAGTTCCACCGGGTCTTCGACCCTGCGATCAAGCGGCAATATCGCGTCTTGGCGCAGTTGCAGCAGATCGCGGACCAAAGGCCGCGCCCTGCCGACCGAAATCGTGATTTCTATCGGCACCTGCGCAAAGGGGTTTTCCTCGTTAGACCTGTCCATCACGGGTGTCCTTTTCTGAATAGTCAAAGAAATCATGCACTGCCGTGGTGATGTCCCGCACAGCCTGGTCCAGATCAATCCGGTGTTCGGTATCGCCAAGGCGAAGATAGACTTGGCCCTCTCCCAACGTTGGCTCTTCCTCAATCAGCAAGGGCAGCCCAGCCGCCTGCGCCAGAAGCCGTTCCACCGCGTCCCGCGCGGACGGGTTCAGGACGACCTTGATCGGGGTATCCGCCAATTCGTCGATCAGGGGCATCACCGTATCCAGCACAACCGGCGCCAAGACCTCTTGCGCAAGCTGTGGCAAAAGCTGGGTTGCCAGATGGGTGATCACGGGCTGAACCGATTTCAGAACATGGGATCGCGCCTCTTGAAAGCTGAAAGCCAGCCTTTGCAGGTTATTGGCCAGTTCAGAGGTGATGCGCTCTTGGTCCAGTGCCGCTGCCGCTGCGGCATCTTCCCAGCCGGCAGTATAGCCGCCTTCATAGGCCTGTAGCCGCGTATCTTCGATTTCGGACACTTGCATGACGATAGTCTGGCCCGCGATCACGGGGTGGGGATGCTCGAAGACTTCCAGCTTGAGCAAGGACATCAGCTGCGCTCCTCTTCCTTTTCCATCCAGTTTCGCAAAATTTCGATCGACTCGGTTTGCCGCTCATCAATGAGTTTGCGCAATCGCGAGACCGGATCCGAAGGCGGCCCCCCGAACATGGCCGAGTCGTCGAAATTCACGACCGGCATGGAGGGAAGGTCAAACCCATCATCAATCTCGCCATTCAGCCCCAAACTCATTGGCGCGTCAGAGGGGGCTGGCAATGCGGCGGCACCGGAACCTTGCAGCCCCATCGCGTCGACTCCGCGCTTTTGCATCAAGAGCGGACGCACGACAAAAAGACCAAGCAAAAGACTGACCAGCGCAAGCACAGCAAGCTGAATGGCCGACATTGTATCAATCGGACCAAGGCTTGAGAACATGCTGGCCTCCGCCAAGGTTCCCTCACCCGAAAGGGCCAGAAATTCCATGGACTTAAGGGTCAAAACATCCCCCCGTGAGTCGTCCAGCCCGGCGGCAGAGGAAACAAGCTCTCGCAGGTCGGTGAGTTCAGCTTCGTCGCGTGGTTGCCAAGTGACTGTCCCGTCGGCCGCCGCAACACGCTGGCCATCGACCAAGACAGCAACCGTCAGTCGGCGGATCGCGCCCGGTTCGCGCAAAACCTCCCGCTGGGTTTCCGACACCTCAAAATTCACACGCTCACGGCTTTGCGAGCTTTGGCTCTGCCCCCCCGACCCGGCCCCGGCAGCGCCACTTGGCAGGTTCGAGGCAACCGTCACATTCGGGTCTTGTGAACTTGACGTTTCTGACCGCTGCTCGGTTTCAGAGGAAATGGCCGCACGCGTTTGCGGATCAATGCGCTTTTCCGTAATGGCCTCGCGGTCGCGCACCAGATCCACGGTCACCTCGACCACCGCCTTGCCCTGACCAACCCTTGCTTCCAAAAGCCGCTCAACATTGCGCTTTATATCCACGGCCCGCGCATCGCCCGAGGACCCCATGTTTTGGTCGCCATCACCCGGAATCAGTCCTGCCACGGAATCAATGACCGAGACGTCGTCAGGGTTCATATTGCCCGTCGCACTGGCCACAAGATGGCGAAGCGCCTTGGCCTGATCGGGCGACAGGCTGCCGGAATATGTCGTGACGGTCACACTCGCCGTAAGGTGCTGGCCGCGTGTAAAGGCCGATCCAGCCCCCTGAGAAAGGTGGACCCGCGCAGCCTTGATCTGTGGCAAGGCAAGAACCGTCCGGGCAAGTTCGCCTTCTTTTGCACGCCAATAGGCGGCATCGAACATCTGCGATGTGGTGCCAAAACCGGACAGCCCATCCAAAAGCTCATACCCTGCCCCGCCACTGGCTGGCAGGCCCTGTGCCGCAAGCTGCATCCGCAGGGCATCGCGCATGGCCACAGGCACATAGACGGAATCGCCCCGCACCTCATAGCTGACACCCGCCTGATCCAGCGCCGAGATCACGTCCCCCGCAGACCGCGAATCGAGTCCTGCGTAAAGAAGGCCCTGCGTTTGGGTCTGTCCCATCCGGGCGAGGGCAAGAACGGACAGAAACATCCCAACAGTTGCAAGAACAAGAACAACGCGTTTGGCCGCAGAAAGCCCCAACCACAGGGAAATCAGATTATTCACGCCATGCCTCCGTCAATCGGGCTTCTGCCCGCATGAAACGATCAATGAAGGACGCGCCTTAACAATCGGTTAGTGACCTTTGATCTATTTTCGTTCCAGCCGAAGAACTGCGAGCACATGATGACACAGACAGACCTTTCCATGGACGAGGCCCCGAAGAAGAAAAGCAAACTTCCTTTGCTGCTTGGTGTGGTCGGCGCCATCGCCCTTGGGGGTGGTGGTTTCTTTGCGACCTATTCAGGGATGATTTTGGGACATGCCCCCGAACATGCGGATGCGCATGCGCCCTCGGCGCTTCCCGATGTGTCGTTCGTGGCGGTTGATCCAATTGTGATCAGCCTCGGTGCGCAATCCAGTGCGCGCCACTTGCGATTCGCATCCCAGCTGGAGGTTCAGAACCCCCATGGCCCGGAGGTGAGCATTCTGCTGCCCCGGATCGTGGATGTGCTGAATGGCTATCTGCGGGCGGTTGAGGTTTCGCAGCTTGAGGACCCCGCAGCCTTGGTCAGGTTAAAGGCCCAGATGCTGCGCCGTATCCAGATCGTCACGGGCGAAGGCCGGGTGCGTGATTTGTTGATTTCTGAATTTGTCTTGAATTGAAAAGGGCCAAAAATGAACCTTATCGCTGACTTCCTTCTTGCAGCGGGCGCCTTTGCGACAGCGCTTTACTGTTTTATTCTGGCCAGACGTCTCAAGCGTTTCACAACGCTGGAAACCGGGATGGGCGGCGCGATTGCCGTTTTGTCGGCGCAGGTTGATGACATGACAAAGGCACTGGAAAAGGCGCGCAGCACTGCGAACTCCTCATCCTCAAGCCTTGAAGATCAGGTGCGCCGGGCCGAAGCTGCATCCGCGCGACTGGAACTGATGCTGGCCTCACTCCATGACCTTCCGCCAGAAACAGAAGGTCAAACCGAGGCGGATGCCGAAGATCGGCGCCTTCGTTTTGTGCGACGTCGCCCGGAACGGTCCCCGCTGAGGGCCGCCGAATGACCTTGCGTGGCATCTTGAGCGGGCGAGGGTCCTTGGCCATCTTGGCCCTTATTCTGGCGTCATCCGGGGCCTTGCGCTTGGGCCATGGCGTTGGGGCCGCGATGGCGCTTCAGGCTGGTGGCGACCACGCCGAGGCCCAGCCGCCGCTGCAATGCCCCGAGCCGCCTGTTGCGCTGGCCGAGGCGTTGCGCGAACGGGCCGCAGCCCTTGCCGTGCGTGAGGCCGCCTTGAACGATCGCAAGGCCGCCCTGGCCCTTGCGGAGGAGGCGATCACGGCCCGTTTGGCCGAACTTGATACGGCAGAGGCCAAATTACGCGCGACCTTGTCTATTGCAGACGGCGCCGCAGAAAAGGACCTTGAACGTCTGACCGCCGTCTATGAAGCGATGAAACCCACCGAGGCAGCTGCGCTTTTTGAGACGATGGCCCCGGAATTCGCGGCCGGTTTCCTCGGGCGGATGCGCCCGGATGCGGCCGCGGCTGTCGTCTCGGGCATGAAACCGGAAACCGCCTATGCGATCAGCGTGTTGATTGCGGGCCGAAATGCGCTTGCCCCCAAGGAATAGGGTCAGGGTTTGTTTACGACATCGTGACAGACTTGGGGTCTGCAACGGCATTACGGGGTCCAGATGTTTGGCTTGATCGGCATAGGCGTGATCTTCTCTATGGTCTTTGGGGGCTATCTGCTTGCGGGTGGAAAACTCTCTATCATCCTCAAGTCACTTCCGTTTGAGATGATGATGATTGGCGGGGCTGCTGTTGGCGCCTTTCTGATTTCAAATGATATTTCGGTGGTAAAACACACGGTCAAAGACATCGGTAAGGTGTTCAAGGGCGCCAAATGGAAGCCTGCCGATTACCGCGATTTGCTGTGTTTGCTGTTCGAATTGATCCGCCTGTCGCGGAGCAACCCTGTCGGCCTTGAAGAGCATGTGGAAAATCCAGGCAGTTCAAGCATATTTGGCCGCTATCCCAAGATTCAGGCGGATCATGAGGCGGTCGATCTGATCTGCGACACGTTTCGGGCGGCCTCGATGAACTATGACGACCCGCATCAGGTCGAAGAGGTGCTCGACAAGCGGATGGAGACGAATCAGCATCATGCGCTTCATTCCAGCCATGCGATGCAATCCATGGCCGATGCCCTTCCCGCCCTTGGAATTGTGGCTGCCGTGCTGGGCGTGATCAAGACCATGGGCTCAATCGATCAGCCCCCCGAAATCCTTGGAAAAATGATTGGCGGGGCCTTGGTCGGAACTTTCCTTGGGGTGTTCCTTGCCTATGGAATCGTTGGGCCCTTTGCCAGCCGGGTCAAAGCCGTTGTGGAAGAGGATGTTCATTTCTACCAATTGATCCGCGAGGTGCTGATCGCCAATCTGCACAACCACCCAGCCAATATCTGCATCGAAGTTGGCCGCCAAAACACACCCCATAGCGTCAGGCCATCCTTTGGCGAACTTGAAGAGGCGCTGCGCGGCCTGAAGCAGGAGGCCGCATGAAGCGTCTCGCCGTTCTGATCGCCCTGATGGCAAGCCCGTCCGCGGCTCAGGTTGTCACCTTGAAAACTGGGGAACACGGCGATTTCACGCGACTCGTCTTGAACCTGCCCAAGCCGGAGGTTTGGCGCCTCGGGCGCACGGAAGAGGGGTATGAGATTGAAATTGGCGACGGAACCTCAAAGTTCGATCTGTCTGACGTTTACAGGTTGATCACGACGGATCGTCTGCGGTCGATCTGGGTTGATCCCCAATCGGGGCTTTTGCAATTGGGGATCGGCTGTAAATGCCATGCCATCCCCTTTGAATATGGGCCAAGAAGCCTCGTCATTGATATCCGCGAGGGCGTCGCCCCGGCAGAAAGCTCGTTCGAAAATCCGCTCAACGGGGACACGGCCCTGACCGCCTTGGTCGAGGCCGCGCCCACCCGGCCAAAGACCCGTCCCGAAGGCGGTGATGCCACAAACTCTGGTGCAAGGTATGATTGGATCGCGGGTCATTTGCCGCGTGAGGCAGCGCCCGAAGGCGAGGAACCAGCAGCCAATGCCTCCGCGCCGCAAACCCTTGAGGCCGAAGTTGATCTTGGGTCCTTCCGGGCCTTGCTGACGGATCAGATCGGCATGGGTGCGACCGAGGGCGTGATCGAGATGCGGGTTCCGGAGGCCAAGCCCAGCCAACTGGAAAATGCACAAGACCCCGATCAGGCGCGGGTGGCCCTTGCAAGCCTGCCGGGCCTGTCGATCGATGACCGCGACAGGACCGAAGGAATGACGGCTACAGGGGCAAATTGCCCGGCGGAAGAGGTGTTGGATCTTAAAAGCTGGGCGCAGTCTGATCAGGCAGCCACAGAGCTAACCATGGCAAAGGGTCTCTTGCTTGCCGAGTTTGACGAACCACAGGCCGACAGGATCACCGAAGCGGCCCGCGTCCATCTTTACTTTGGCTTCGGGGCCGAGGCCCGCAATCTTTTGTCCGCGATTTCGAGCACCTATCAAATCGACCCTTTTCTTGTGGCAATCTCCTATCTGGTCGATGATGGCCCCAGCCCCGAGAATCCCTTTGCCGGAATGCAAAGTTGTCAGTCGAACGCGGCACTTTGGGCACTGCTGACCACGCCGGAAACTGAGCCCCTCGATGGGTTGAACGGGGCCGCCGTTGCGCGGAGCGCGATGGAACTTCCACGCCACATAAAGTCAATTCTGGCCCCCAGAATCGTGGCCCGCCTTCTGCGGGAGGGGGATCGCTCCAACGCAGAGGTGGTCCAGAATGCCTTGGAGCGGGCGGTCGCAACCGATGACCCGGTCATCCATTTGCTTGAGGCTGAAGTTGCCCTGACGGAACACAGGCCCGCTGACGCCGAAACCCATCTGGACGAACTTTCGGAGGGTGAGGCCACGCTGGAGGCCTTGTTCAAACGTGTCGATGCACGATTTCAACAGGGCCTACCCGTTGATCAGGCAGATGTGTTGGCCATTGAGGCCTTTGCTTTCGATCAACGGACCGGGGACCAAGAGGATGCCTTCAAGAAAGCGTTGACCCACGCCTATGCCTTAACGGGTGCGTTTGAGAATGCCTTTGGCGAAGCACAAGACGATAAGGTTTTGAGTGCGGATGTATGGGAAACCCTTGCCAAGATGGGGCAGGACAGTGACGTTTTGCAATTTGCGGTGGGATTAAGGGAAGAGGTCCGTGACACGTTCACCGATGAGGTGCGGGTCACACTAGCGCGCCGACTTTTGGAACTGGGGCTTCCGAATGCGGCAACTGCCTTGCTGGCAGATCGCCCCAGCCCAGTGGAGTTGATGGCCGAAGTCAATCTGGCCAATGGCGATGGCCGGGCAGCGTTGCGCGCCATGTCGGCAACCCTTGACGAGGTTGCCCCAGACCTTTTGGCAAGCGCCTATAAGACCCTTGGGCAATATGAGACCTCTGCCGAAATCTTGCGAAACGCCGGACAAGACGCCGAGGCGGCGCGCCTTGAACGATGGCAAGGAACTTGGGCGACCGAGGGGCCGGATGATGACAAGCTTTGGCTCGAACTGGCATCATTGGTCAGTGGCGTGGGGGGCGATGCGGCTCTTCCCCCCTTGCGCGCAGCAGCAGCTGATGTTGAGCGCAGCGCAAAAACCCGCGAAGACATCCGCGCTCTTTTGCAATCCGTGCCGCTAAGTCCCTAGGTGTTGGAAACGTTGTCCAGAACCCGCAGCCACGTGGCAAACCGAAGGCCTGACGCCAGGGCCAAGGAACCAAACGAGCATCCTTTTTTTGTGGTCACCCTGGCAGGTTGCTACATGCTATCAGCGGGTCAGGTGTTCCGAGGCATAACCTTCCCTCTCCAGAACGCCTTGCACGCTTTCCAAGGAGAGTGATGTCTCGATGTTTACCGATCTGGAAGACAGATCGAAAGCCAGTCTTGCCGAGGGGTCAGAGGCCATGACAGCCTTTTGAATGGCCGCCGTGCAGTGACCGCAGCTCATATCCGGAATTTTAAGGTCCATTGGGGTGCCTATCGTTCTGTTGCTGACCTTATCTGGAGCTTCCAGTAACGGGAAGGTCAAGAGCCCAACCAAGGGCAGATGCGTTTTCTTGGGAAAGGGCGAATAAACCTGTCGCATCCCTTGACCTTCCCGTTACTGGAACCTCCATTTGTTATAAGAAAGCAGATGCCGGAGATAGCCATGACCCAACATTCCCCAACGACCTTGTCTATCGAAGGGATGACCTGTGCATCCTGTGTCGGTCGTGTTGACCGGGGCCTGAAGGCGATCAAAGGGATCAGCGACGTTTCGGTCAATCTGGCGGCCGAAACTGCACAGTTTGTGTCAAAAACGCCAGAAAATCTTGAGGCTGCGGTCAAGGCGCTTGCGGCCCTTGGCTATCCCGCACGTCACAGCACCGTCACCTTGAGCATTGAATCCATGTCTTGTGCCTCTTGCGTGGGCCGTGTGGACAAGGCTTTGGCGGCGGTCCCCGGTGTGCTGGAGGTCAATGTCAACCTTGCCGCCGAAACCGCCACCGTTACTTTTCTTGATGGGGCGACGGGCCTGACGGCACTTTTGCGCGCATCGGACGAGGCTGGATATCCTGCATCGATTGTGGATGCCGGGGCCTCGGTTGACCGGACGGCCCGCAAGGAGGAAGAGGCCCGCCTTCTTTCCCGACAAGTCCTCTTTGCCGCGGCATTGGCCCTGCCTGTGTTCGTGATGGAGATGGGGGGCCATATCAGCCCTGCCATCCATTTGGCGATTGCCAGTACCATCGGCCACCAAAACAGTTGGGTGATCCAGTTCTTGCTGACGACACTTGTCCTGATCGGGCCGGGGCGGTCGTTCTATCTGAAGGGGTTCCCCGCGTTGCTGAAGGGCGCGCCGGACATGAACAGCCTTGTCGCCGTCGGCACGGGGGCTGCATATCTTTATTCGATTGTCGCGACCTTTCTGCCCCAACTGATGCCCGCGGCCGTGCGCGCCGTCTATTTTGAGGCCGCAGCCGTGATCATCGTCTTGATTCTGATCGGTCGCTGGCTGGAGGCGCGGGCCAAGGGCCGAACAGGGGCGGCGATCCAAGAGCTGATGCGTCTGCAACCCAGCATCGCCCATATCCGGCGCAACGGCGAAATCGTCGAGATTGCGATTTCGGCCCTTCGGGTCGGTGACATGATCCTTGCCCGGCCCGGTGACCGGATTGCCGTGGATGGTGAGGTGACGGAAGGCGAAAGCCATGTCGATGAAAGCATGATTTCAGGCGAGCCCATTCCGGTCGCCAAGACAAATGGTGATCTTGTGACCAGCGGAACGGTCAATGGGTCGGGCAGCCTGACGTTTCGGGCAACGCGCGTTGGCGGCGATACCACGCTTTCGCAGATCATCCGCATGGTTGAAACGGCCCAAGGGGCAAAGCTGCCGATTCAGGGATTGGTGGATCGCATCACGCTGTGGTTTGTCCCTGCGGTGATGGGACTGTCGGCGCTGACGGTTTTGGTCTGGCTGATCTTTGGGCCCGATCCGGCATTGACCTATGCCTTGGTGGCGGGGGTGTCGGTGCTGATCATCGCGTGCCCCTGCGCCATGGGACTGGCCACGCCGACCTCGATCATGGTGGGTATCGGGCGGGCGGCGGAAATGGGGGTCTTGTTCCGCAAGGGCGACGCGTTGCAACAGCTTGGGGACATAGGGGTTGTGGCACTCGACAAGACCGGAACCGTGACCGAGGGGCGGCCTGAGTTGACCGATCTGGTGTTGGCAGACGGGTTTGAACGGGCAATGGTCCTGGCACTGGTGGCTGCGGTCGAAGAGAGGTCTGAGCATCCGATTGCCGAGGCCATTGTGCGCCGGGCCAAGGCAGAGGGGCTGACCCTGGGCGACGTTTCCGCCTTTGCCTCTGTCACCGGATACGGGGTCCGGGCCAAGGTCGACGGGGTTGATGTCCTTGTCGGGGCAGATCGGCTGATGGCGCGAGAGGGCGTTGATATCAAACTGCTTTCTGGTCCAGAAACCGACTTGGCGCGCAAGGGGCGAACAGCGCTTTTCGCGGCGATTGACGGGCAGATTGCGGCGGTGATTGGCGTGGCTGATCCCGTAAAACCCGCCAGTCGTGCGGCCATCTTGGCCTTGCACCAATTGGGGCTGAAGGTCGCGATGATCACCGGCGACAAACGCGAAACGGCAGAGGCAATTGCCCGCGAGATCGGCATTGACCACGTGATCGCGGGTGTTTTGCCCGAGGGCAAGGTTGCGGCCCTTGATGCCTTGCGCCAAGGCAAAAAGGTGGCATTTGTCGGCGATGGCATCAATGACGCCCCGGCCTTGGCCCATGCAGATGTGGGAATAGCCATTGGCACCGGCACAGATGTGGCCATTGAAAGTGCCGATGTCGTCTTGATGTCCGGCGATTTGCGAGGGGTGGTGAATGCCTTTGAGGTGTCGCGCCGCACCATGACCAATATCAAGCAAAACCTTGTCTGGGCCTTTGGCTATAATGTGGCCCTGATCCCGGTGGCGGCAGGGGTGCTTTATCCCAGCTTTGGGGTGCTTTTGTCGCCCGTTCTGGCCGCAGGGGCCATGGCTGTCTCGTCGGTGTTTGTGCTGAGCAATGCGCTGCGCCTCCGATGGATCGCCCCGGCCTTGGAGGAAACACCCGCATCGGCCCCATCGGCTTTGACAAACTAGGAAGACGGTCATGAATATCGGAGAGGTTGCACAGCAGTCGGGACTTCCGGCAAAGACCATTCGCTACTACGAAGATATCGGGTTGATCTCCCCCCAAAGGTCGGAAAACGGTTACCGTGCCTTTCGGGAGCGCGATCTTCACAAGCTGGCCTTTATCGGGCGCGCGCGTGCCCTTGGATTTACCATCGAGGATTGCCGCACGCTTCTGGCGCTGTATCAGAATGACCACCGGGAAAGTGGGCAGGTAAAAGCCCTTGCCGAACAACACCTTGTGGCCATTGACGACAAGATCGCGCAACTGCGGTCGATGCGCGCGACCCTGTCCCATCTTGTGCACTGCTGCGCCGGGGATCACCGCCCCGACTGTCCGATCCTTGATGACCTTGCAGGGTCAGATCTGCATCGGGGCGACGCATAAGATCTGCCCTGAGAACGCCTTGCCGCTATTGTGGATTTAGCCCCTGCCCGACAACGTTGAGCAGCGGTTTTCCTGCGGCCAGACGGTTTACGTTGTCGGCACAGGTCTGGGTTCGCCTGCGCACCGTCCCTTCGGTCCAGCCTGACATATGCGGGGTCAGCGTCACGTTCGACAAGGTTTCAAATGGAAAGTTTCCCGGCATCGGGTTTGGTGTGTCAGCCGAAGGATAGACATACCAAGTGTCAATAATTGCGCTGCCGATGCGTTGGGATGACAGCGCGTCAAAAAGCGCCGCCTCATCTACCACCGCCCCCCGGCCAACATTGATGAAGGTCGCGTGGGGCTGCATCGCGGCAAAGGCGTCCTTGCCGATCAGACCTTTGGTGTCTGGGGAAAGCGGCAGGGTATTGAGCACGATATCAACCCGCGCCAGCATTTCCGGCAAAGCCTCCAGCCCATACACACCTGCGTAGTCAGGGTTTTCCAGAGGTGAGCGGTTGGCGACATGCACAGCCATCCCAAAGGCCAAGGCGCGCGCGGCGACGGTGCGGCCAATATGGCCATGTCCTATGATGCCGATGCTTTGATTGCCCAGTTCCGTGCGCAGGCCGTTTGCCCCGCCCGACCCATAGTGCCAATCCCCTTGGCGAAGCCGCGCATCGGCATCTGCAAGGGGCACATGGCGGGCAAGCAGGCTTGCCATCACATATTCGGTGATTGCCACCTCATGCCCAAAGGCGTTGCACACGGTGCAGGTCGACGAAAGTCGTTCAAAATCGACCCCGTCATACCCCGCCGCAGGAAGCTGGAACAGACGCGCCGACAAGGCGGGCATGCCCGCATCATATCTGACGCCGATCACCACATCAGCCTGCGCCAGCAGTTCCGCCTCGCCCGGTTGATCCAAGGCATCAGAGACAAGGGCGATCTCTGCCGGACTTTCCAATAACTCTTGAAAACCGGGGTGAAAATTGGCGGCATTCTTACCGAAAAAGACGATCTTCATTGCGTTTTGATCCGTTTACAGAACTGAAATCATGCCACCATCGGCATAGATGATCTGGCCCGACACATAGTTTGAGGCGTCGGAGGCCAGATAGATGGCCGTTCCGGCCAATTCCTCGGGCAAGCCCCAGCGTCGCATCGGGGTGCGCCCTTTGACCCAAGCGTCAAACTGCGGATTGGCCAAGAGGGGCGCATTCATGTCGGTCACCATATAACCCGGCCCAATCGCGTTGGCCTGAATGCCAAGCTCGCCCCATTCTGCCGCCATCGCCTTGGTGAGCATCTTGATGCCGCCCTTTGCCACCGTATAGGGCGCGACCGTGGCCCGGGCGAGTTCCGAGGTCAGCGAGCCGATGTTGATGATCTTGCCCCGCCCCCGCTTGGCCATCCGGCGGGCCGCCTCACGGCCAACCACGAAAGCCGCCGTCAGATTGATGTCAATCACGCGCTGCCAGTCTTTGGTTTCCAGTTCCAGCATGGGTTTGCGAAACTGGATGCCCGCGTTGTTGACAAGAATATCAACCTCGACCCCCTGCCCATCCAACGCGTCAAAGGCTGCAATGACCTGCGCCTCATCGGCGACGTCAAAGGCGCTGGTCAGCACGTCGAATCCCGACGCGCGCATCTCTTCCGCAGCCTGAGCAAGCCGGTCAGGATCGACGCCGTTCAGGATAACGCGGGCCCCGGCACCGGCAAGCCCTTCGGCAAAGGCCCGGCCCAATCCACGCGATGAACCGGTGACAAGTGCCGTGCGACCGGTCAGGTCAAATAGGGCCAAGGACATGATTGATCCCTTCAAAGGTTTGATGTGATGTGTTTAGGCGACTGATCCGGGCAGCTGTGGGATAACCTGCCATTCACTCCGCCGCGCGGCCCAATGCCGATTTTTGCAGGCTGATCTGCCGGTTTTCTTCGGCAATGATGGGCCGGATATCGTCGACAAGTTGCCCCAAATGCTGATCAATCGCGGTGCGGACACGCGTCACATCCCGCGCCTCCAGCGCATCTAGAATATCGGTGTGATGTCCAACCACCCTGGCCCGGTTGCGGCGCTGGCTCGCGGCCAAAAAGCGGGCCCGCCAAAGTCGCGCAAGGAAAGCGCCATGTGTTTCTTGCAGCGATTGGTTCTGCGATGCCTTTGCAATGGCCATGTGAAAGGCCATGTCGATTTCGAACAGATCAAGTGGGTCCGCCTGATCATAGACCTCGCTGATCCGCTGATTGATCGCCCGCAACTCGGCAAAATCAGCATCGGTGGCATTCACGCAAGCCAGTTCAGCGGAGAGTTTTTCCAACACCAGCATGACAGCGATCTGATCCGACAGTTCTTTCAGGGTCGGCCGCGCCACGATTGGGCTGCGCGAAGGCCGCAGGATTAACAGACCTTCTTGCGCCAGAATTCGGATCGCCTCCCGCATGGGGGTGCGGCTGACGCCCAGCTCTGCCGCATTGTCCCGCTCTTTCACCGGTGAATCGGGGGGCAGCTTTCCACGCAGAATGTCTCGGCGGAGTTGTGTGGCAATCTCGCCCGCCAAGTTCTGTTCCGACATTCCCAAACTCCGCTTGCGCTGCCGCATAACCCGACGTGTCCGATAGCTGTTTCTGGTCCTGCAACCGAAGCCATCAGCATATTTCAGGATTTGGTATACCAAAAGGCGTTGATTGTCGAGAGGACAGTCGCTAGCGTATCTGTGGGAATGGTATACCAAGCGATGCGCTGCTGTGTTGCCAGAACCATTTTAACGGCCCTCAAGGGCTGAAAAAGGGAGGAAAAACAATGAAGTTGACATCGCTTCTCACATCGGTGGCGGTCACTGCGGTGATGGCAATCCCAGCCATGGCCGAAACGACTCTGCGGATTCAGACACACTACGGCCCCGAGACGATTTCGGGAAAGAATGCCGCGCAATTCGCTGATGACGTGCAAACCATGTCAAACGGCGAAATCAAGATTGAGATGTTCTATTCGTCGTCAGTCGTGGCCTCGGTGGAAACCTTTGATGCTGCAGCCAACGGAATTCTGGATTGCGACATGACAGGCGGCGCCTATCAGACCGGCAAAAACCCGGCCTTCCAGTTCGTCGGCGACATCATGGGCGGCTATGACACCCCCTATCAGCAGCTTGGCTGGCTGTATAAGGGCGGCGGTTATGACGAGGCCCAAAAGCTGTATAACGAATATGGCATGCAGCTGGTTGGCTGGTGGGTTGTCGGCCAAGAGGCGCTTGCCTCGACCAAGCCGCTCGACACCATCGAAGATTTCAAGGATTGGAAATTCCGCTCGCCCCCCGGCATGGAAACCAAGATCTTTGAAAAGCTGGGCGCAAAACCTATCGTGATGGACTTTACCGAAGTGTTCACCGCGCTTGAATCGGGCATCATCGAAGGCGCAGACGCCTCCATCCTTGCCAATAACAAGGGCATGGGCCTGTACGATATCGTCAAACACGCAACCTATCCGGGCTTCCACTCGATGCCGTCTGACCACCTTGCGTGCAACAAGGCCGTGTGGGATGGCATGCCGGAATATCAGCGCCGCATCATGGATACCGCGATGCAAAAGCTGGCACTTCAGCAAGCTTTGACGGCCGAGTTCGAAAACAACAAGGCCGCTGCCGAACTGACCGCACAGGGCGTGACGCTGCACAACCTGAGCCCAGAGGCGCGCGCTGCCTTCCGCGCAGCGGCTGTTTCAACATGGCCCGAATTTGCGACCACGGATGAAGCAAAGGCGCTTGTTGCCTCGCACACCGCGTATCTGAAGTCGCAAGGCATGTCGAACTGATCACGCGCCGTCGCGCATGATCTTGCGGCGGGCCCTGATCGGCCCGCCGTTCCTGCGGTTTGTCCCCTGACATCGCATAAGTCTGATCCCGGAAAAGGAATGTGGTCATGCAAAAGCAAAGCGTCTGGCTAGGCCCTCTGCGCGGCCCGGTTCACAAGATCATGCTCTTTTCCATCGCCATGGCCGTCGTCAGTTGCGGATGGTTGATCTTTGCCAGCGCTTTCCTTGGCTCTGACATTGGCATGAACCAGATGCTGCGACCCGAAGACAACCTTTCGGCCCGCCTTGCCCTTTGGGCGCTGTCTGCGGCGCTGCTTTCCGCTTCAGTCTATTTGTCTGATACGGTCGGTCAGATCGAACCTGAACCAAGAGGGTTCTTCGACATTCTCTCGCTCATCTGCGGCAGGTTGGCGATGATCGGAATCGTCTTTGTCGTTCTGATCATGTTCTACGAAGTCATCCTGCGGTATGTATTTGAAAAGCCTACACTTTGGGCCAATGAATTTTCGCTATGGCTGGCCGGGTTCATTTTTTTGCTGGCTGGGCTTTATGCGATGCAGCAACGCAGTCACATCCGGATCTATGTGATCTACGATCTAATGCCACGCTGGGCAAAGAAAACGGCGGATGTCATCTCGGTTGCCCTGATCTGCGCCTTTGCTTTTGCCCTGATCTGGGGCGGGTTCAATGAGGCCTGGGACAAGATGCTGCGGTGGGAGACATTCGGCACCGCATGGGACCCGCCGCTGCCCGCCACGATGAAACCTGCCATCCTTGCAACCATCTTTCTGGTCGCGCTTCAGGCGGTCTCGAACCTGATCCTCGATTGGAACACCGAACCAGAGTCGCATTCCCCCATGGATGATATCGACCAGACCGAGATCGAGAATATCCGCCGTACCCTGGAGGGGAAATAGAATGGACATTTTGGCAAGCCTGTCATGGATGAAAGTCTCTGACATCGGGACGCTGTCCCTGCTCCTTTTGCTGGGCATGTTCGTCTTGTTGGCCATTGGCATGCCGCTGGGCTTTGCCTCGGCCATTCTGGCAGTGGCGACTTTGGTGATGAAATTCGGGCCGGAACTGTTGTTTCGCGATTTCGGGCGCGGGCCGATGTCGGTGCTTGGGCAGGCGGTTTACCGTCAGATGACCAACTATGTGCTGATATCGGTGCCATTATTCATCTTTATGGCGTCCTTGCTGGAACGATCCGGCATCGCACGGGACATGTATTCATCACTTAACGTCTGGCTAAGCCGGACGCGGGGCGGGATTGCCATTGTGACCTCGCTTATGGCCGTGATCATGGCCGCCATGTCGGGCATCATTGGCGGCGAGGTTGTGCTTTTGGGGCTGATCGCCCTGCCCCAGATGCTGCGGCTTGGATATAACCAGAACCTTGCCATCGGCACGATCTGCGCCAGCGGATCGCTGGGCACGATGATCCCACCCTCCATTGTTCTGATCATGTATGGTCTGATCACCGAAACCTCGATCAAGGCCTTGTTCACGGCGTCTTTCCTGCCCGGCTTCATGCTGGCCAGCTTTTTCGTGATCTATATCATCATACGGACCCAGCTTGACCCATCCCAAGCCCCCCTGCCCGAACCTGACCCAGATGATCCGGCGGGCAGCGAAAAGGGCCTGATGTTCCTTGGCTTTCTGGCGCGCTTTACCTTGTGGGCAAGTGCTGTGATCTTTGTGCGGGCCCTGTTCTTTACCGTAACCGGGGCAAACCGTGTGATCGACGGCGTGGACCCGATCTTGTTGGGCATGGTGTCGGATCTGCCATGGATTGCCGGGGCCTTTGGGCTTGCGCTTGTGATCATCTACTTTGTCGTCGGGCGCGAACGCACGGCCAAGGGCTGGGAAATGGGCCGTGGACTGATTGCCCCTACGGTGGTGATCGGCGTGGTTCTGGGATCCATCTATGGTGGGATCACCGGGATCACCGAGGCCGCCGGGATGGGCGTGATCGCCGTGTTCGTGATCGGCCTGATCCGGCGCGAAATGACGTTCGAGATTGTCTGGGACAGTCTGATCCGCACGCTGAAATCCACGGGCACGATCATCTGGGTGACCATCGGCGCGGCGGCCCTTGCGGCGGCCTACACGCTGTCGGGGGGGCCAACCTATGTGGCCAACCTGATCCTTGGGGCCGAATTGCCGACCATGGGGATCATCCTTGTGATGATGTTGATCTTCCTTGTGATGGGGATGTTCATGGATTGGGTCGGGATCGTGCTGTTGGTCATGCCGGTGTTCCTGCCCATCGTGACCAAACTGCCCGTCGAAGAGTTGGGGTATTTTGGCACGATCGAGCCAAAGCATGTGGCGATCTGGTTTGGCGTGGTGTTTTGTATGAACATGCAAGTCAGCTTTTTGTCGCCACCCTTTGGCCCTGCCGCCTTTTACCTTAAATCGGTGGCCCCGGCGCATATTTCCCTGACCGATATCTTCCGCGGCTTTCTGCCCTTTATCGCCATCCAGCTGTTGGCGCTTTCGGTCCTTTTGATCTGGCCGCCGGTCGTCACCCTGTTCTTGTAGACATAAAAACAGCGCGGGCCAGGTTGGCACCGCGCTGTTTCAAAAAGGCTGGATTGTCAGTGGTTGTCGCGGGGGATATCGCGACCGACCTTGTGATAGGCGGTGGCCAGTTCAAGACAGCCACCATCGGAGAGTTGACCCACGTTCTTGCGATAAATCTCTTGCCAAGGGGTTTGGTGATGCAACTCCGGTGGCACCCAAGCCGCCTTGCGTGCGGCCCATTCGGCAGGGTCCACCAAGGCATCCATGGTCGAGGCATTCAGATCCAGCCGCACCCTGTCACCCGTTTGCAAGAACGCCAATCCACCGCCGACCACGCTTTCGGGGCTGGCATTCAGGATCGACGGGCTTTCCGAAGTGCCCGATTGCCGCCCATCCCCGACGGTTGGCAAATGGTTGATCCCTGCGCGCAAAATGGCATCTGGCGGCTGCATGTTCACCACTTCGGCCGATCCGGGGTAGCCAACACAGCCGACGCCACGAATGAACAGGACCGTGCGTTCATCAATCCCAAGCGAGGCGTCGTTGATCCGCTCGTGATAATCCTCGGGGCCTTCAAAGACCACGGCACGGGCCTCGAACACCCCTTCGTTGCCCGGCTCGTTCAGGAATCTTTCCCGGAAATCAGCCGAGATCACGCTGGTTTTCATCAGCGCCGAGTCAAACAGATTGCCCGACAGCACAAGAAAACCTGCATTGGTGCGCAGCGGGTCGTCATAGGGGCGGATCACCACGTGATCTTGCGATTGCCACCCGGCCAGATTGTCGCCCATGGTCTTGCCTGTGGCGGTCATCACACCCTGATGGACGCGTCCCGCCTTCATCAACTCGCCCATAACGGCAGGCACGCCGCCCGCGCGGTAAAAGCTTTCGCCCAAGAACTCGCCTGCGGGCTGCATATTGACCAAAAGCGGCACATCAAAGCCGACCGTTTGCCAATCCTTGACGTTCAACTCCACCCCGGCATGGCGGGCGATGGCCTGCAGATGCGGCGGGGCGTTGGTCGATCCGCCAATGGCGGCGTTGACCACAATCGCGTTCTCGAACGCCTCGCGCGTCAGGATGTCCGAGGGCTTGAGGTCCTCATGCACCATGCCCACGATGCGCCGCCCGGTTTCATAGGCCATGGCCATCCGCTCACGGAAGGGCGCAGGAATGGCCGAGTTTCCGGTCAGGCTCATGCCCAGCGCCTCGGCCATGGCGTTCATCGTGCTGGCGGTGCCCATCGTGTTGCAATGGCCAAGGCTGGGGGCGCTGGCGCAGACGCGGGACATGAATTCCTCAAGGTCGATCTGACCCTCGGACAACAGGCGGCGGCTTTCCCAGACGATGGTGCCCGACCCGGCCCGCTTGCCCTTCCACCAGCCATCCAGCATCGGCCCGCCGTTTAGGGCGATGGCGGGGATATCCACCGTGGCGGCCCCCATCAGCATGGCAGGCGTGGTCTTGTCACAGCCCGTGGTCAGCACGACCCCATCGATGGGATAGCCGTGCAGCACCTCGACAAGGCTCAGATAGGCAAGGTTGCGGTCCAGCGCGGCTGTCGGGCGCTTGCCGGTTTCCTGAATGGGATGCACAGGAAATTCCATCGGAATGCCGCCCGCATCACGGATGCCTGCCTTGATCCGGTCCATGAGAAAAACGTGGATCTTGTTGCAGGGCGCAAGGTCACTGCCAGTTTGCGCGATGCCGATGATGGGGCGTTCGCCCTGCAATTCACCGCGCGTATACTCCTGGTTCAAGTAGCGCTCGATATACAGCGCCGTCATGCCCGGATTGTTTGGGTTGTCGAACCACTCTTGCGATCTGAATTTCTTTCTCGCGCGCGTTTCTGCCATAGCCCCTGCCCCTTTTGTGCGTGACCCTCGCCCCATAACACGAAGCGATTGCCACTTTACACGACATACTTGTTGCCCCAGATTTCCGATTTGGTATACCAAATGCAAGAGTTATCTGAGCGGAGCACGTGCCAAATTGCCAAGAAGCGAGTGGTTTTGGACAGTTATCTTGGGGCAAGGCGACACGGCCTGTGTTGTGGCGGCGGGTCAAATGACCCTTGCCTTGAACAAGACCGCCGCCTCATACAGTCGGTTGATGTGGTCCATATGAAAACGCGCTCGGCTTTCTGGGAAGGTTTTATCGATTGTGCGCCGTTCATTGTCATTGTGATCCCCTATTCGATGATGTTTGGCGTTGTCGCCCGTGATGCGGGGCTGGATGTGCTTCAGACGATGGGAATGTCTGTGCTGGTGATCGCCGGGGCATCGCAATTCACCGCCCTGACCTTGCTGAGCGAGGGTGCGCCTGTCTTTGTCGCCCTGTTCACGGCACTGGTCGTCAATCTGCGCATGGCAATCTATTCGGCGGCACTGGTGCCGCATCTGGGACATGCGCGGTTGGGGATGCGGGCACTTGTGGCCTATTTCATGGTGGATCAGGCCTTTGCCGTGGCCGTGAAGCGTTATGAACTGCCCCCGCCCTTGGGCCCTGCCGAGCGGATGGCCTATTACTTTGGGGCGATGCTTTTGATCTGCCCGTTCTGGTATGGTGGCACCTTGGCTGGGGCCTTGCTGGGGCAGGCCATTCCGGCATCCCTGTCGATGGATTTCGCGGTGCCCGTCTGCTTTATCGCCCTCGTGGCCCCCGCGATGCGCAGCTTGCCGCATGTCGTGGCGGCGGTGACATCTGTCATCGGGATCTTGCTGTTTCACAGCCTGCCATGGAGCCTTGGCCTGATCGTCGCCGCCCTTTTGGCGATGGTGGCAGGCGCGCAGACTGAACTTTATATGCGCCGCCGCACGGCCAAGCGAGGGCTAGCATGATTGATGAGAGCGCCTTTTGGCTGCTGACCATCGGCTTGGGAATCGGGACCTATCTGATCCGCTTTTCCTTTCTGGGGCTTTTGGGTGGGCGCACCCTGCCGGATTGGGCCTTGGTCCATTTGAAATATGTCGGGGTCGCGATCTTTCCCGCCATGATCACCCCATTGGTCCTGTGGCCCGCTGCGACCGATGGCCAGTTTGACCCCGCCCGCCTGATTGCCGCCATGGCCGCCTTTGCCATCGGCATGCGGTTTTCCGTTCTGGGGGCGATCATTGCCGGAATGGGCAGCCTTTACCTTTTGCAAGCCCTTGGCCTGTGACATCCCTTAACCCGCTGGATAAATCATGAAGATCACCGCCCTTGAAACGATCCGCATCGCAGAGCGCGCCAATATCTTGTGGGTGCTTGTCCACACGGATGAGGGGATCACCGGCCTTGGCGAGACCTTTTACGGGGCCCGCACGGTTGAGGCGCATATCCACGAAACCCTTGCCCCCCTGATGATCGGTGAGGATCCGCGCCGCATCGAATACCTTGCCGCGCGCGCCGAAGGCTATCTTGGCTGGCGGTCCTCGGGGGCAGAGACGCGGGGCAATTCGGCCTTTGACATCGCGCTGTGGGACATTCTGGGCAAAGCGACGGGCCAACCCATCGCGCAGCTTTTGGGCGGTTTCACAAGGCCTGCAATCCGCACCTATAACACCTGCGCGGGGATTGATTACGTCAAGGAGGACACTGGCCAGCAGACGGGAAACTACGGGCTGGGCAACGGCGGCAATTATGATGATCTGAACGGCTTTTTGCACCGTGCCGACGAGTTGGCCCTGTCACTGCTGGAGGATGGCATCACGGCGATGAAGATCTGGCCCTTTGACATGGCCGCCGAAAAGACCAAGGGCCGCGATATCTCGGCCGCCGATCTGACCGCTGCCCTTGTGCCCTTTGACAAGATCCGCGCGGCCGTGGGTGACAAGATCGACATCATGGTGGAATTTCATTCGATGTGGCAGCTTTTGCCCGCGATGAAAATTGCCCGCGCCCTAGCCCCCTACAACACTTATTGGCACGAAGATCCGATCCGCATGGATAGTCTGGACCTTTTGCGCCGCTATGCCGCCGTATCACATGCACCGGTCTGTGCCTCGGAAACCTTGGGGGGTGTTGGGGCGTTTCGCGATCTGATTGCAACGGGTGCGGCAGGGGTGATCATGCTGGACCTGAGCTGGTGCGGCGGCCTGACCACCGCGCGCAAGGTGGCGGCCATGGCCGAGGCGGAAAAGCTGCCCATCGCACCACATGATTGCACGGGCCCTGTGGTTCTGGCGGCCTCGACCCACCTGTCACTGGCGGCCCCCAATGCGGTGATCCAAGAAAGCGTGCGGGCGTTCTATCGCACGTGGTATCGCGATCTGGTGACGGCCCTGCCAAGCGTGGAAAACGGCATGATTACCGTGCCACCCGGCCCCGGATTGGGGATGGAGCTTGCGCCCGATCTGGACAAGCGCTTTACCGTATCCCGTCAGATCAGCACCGCCAAGACCATCTGACCCGGCCCCTATGAATGGAGAAGCAGATGCTGCCTCATGACAACCCGTATCCAAAGGCCCTGCTTGTTGGCCGCGTCTGGCGCCCGGCACTTGGCCCGGCACTGGTTATCTTGCGGGACGACAGGGTGATAGACATCACCAATGCGAAAACCCCGACCATGCGTGACCTTTTGGAACGTGACGATCTGGTGGCCTATCTGCAATCCGCCAAGGGCGAAGATATCGGCAGCCTGAACGATCTGGTGGCAGGTTCTACCCCTAATGCGGGCGAGGATGATTTCCGCCTGCTTGCGCCCTGCGATCTGCAAGCAGTCAAGGCCAGCGGCGTGACCTTTGCCGCGTCAATGGTGGAACGGGTGATCGAGGAAAAGGCCGCAGGGGACGCTGACAGGGCCGAGGAAATCCGCGCCCGCGTGCGCGCGGTGATCGGTGACAGCCTGTCGGGCATCGTGCCCGGATCGCCCGCCGCGATGCAGGTCAAATCGGTGCTTTTGGCCGAAGGGATGTGGTCGCAATACCTTGAGGTCGGGATCGGCCCGGATGCCGAGGTGTTCACCAAATCGCAGCCCATGGCCGCTGTTGGCTGGGGCGCGCGCGTGGGTCTGCACCCGATTTCCACATGGAACAACCCGGAGCCCGAGATTGTTCTGGCCATCAACAGCCGGGGCCAGATCGTGGGCGCGACATTGGGCAATGACGTGAACCTGCGCGATGTCGAAGGACGTTCGGCCCTGCTCTTGGGCAAGGCCAAGGATAACAACGCCTCATGCGCCATCGGGCCGTTCTTGCGGGTGTTTGACGGCGACTATACGCTGGACACCGTGCGGCAGGCCGAACTGTCGATGAAGGTGACGGGCGAGGATGGCTTTACCCTTGATGGCCGCTCCTCCATGACGCAGATCAGCCGCGACCCAGCGTCGATCGTGGGGCAAACCATTGGCGCGCATCACCAATACCCCGACGGGTTCTTTTTGTTCCTTGGCACCATGTTCGCCCCGGTAAAGGATCGCGGCGCGGCGGGTCAGGGGTTCACCCATCACATGGGCGACCGGGTGGATATCTGGGAGGATCAGTTGGGCGTGCTCAGCAATACGGTGCGGCTGTCGACCGAATGCCCGCCATGGCGCTTTGGCACCAGTGCACTGATGCGTAATCTGGCAGGTCGCGGTCTGCTGTAACGGCAAAAGGGGGGGGGGCGGCATGAATATCGCTATTATTGGCGGCGGTGGTGTGATCGGGCAAAAGCTGGGTCGCGCCCTTGTGGCGCGGGGTCACCTGCGGGGGCGTGACATCACGCGCATCACCCTTGCCGATGTAACTGCCCCCACCCCGATTGCGGGCGCGGACGTGGCTTGTGTCACCTGTGACATGAGCGATCCATCGCAGCTTTCCAGCGTCATCACCCCGGACACCGATGTGATCTTTCTGCTGGCGGCCATTGTCTCGGGCCATGCCGAGCGCGAATTTGACACCGGCATCCGTGTGAACCTGCAAGGGGTGCTGAACGTCTATGAGGCCGCGCGGGCAACAGGCACTTGCCCCGTGGTGGTCTATTCATCCTCGATGGCGGTTTACGGCGGGGATGTGCCCGACCCGATCACCGACCTGACCTATCTGAACCCGCAAACCTCTTATGGGATGCAAAAGGCGGCGGGGGAACTGCTGCTGACCGACTTTTCGCGCAAAGGCTTTGTCGATGGCCGCGGGTTCCGACTGCCGACAATCTCGGTCCGGCCGGGTAAGGCAAATGGCGCGGCCTCGTCCTTCATGTCGTCGATCATCCGCGAGCCTTTGAACGGGCAAGAGGCGATCTGCCCCGTGGGGCGCGACTTCCTGCACTATTACTTGTCGCCCAAACGTTGTGTGGAAAACCTGATTCTGGGGGCCGAGGTTGAGACCAACGCCCTTGGCCCGGATCGGTGCATGATCATGCCGGGGCAAATGCTGTCGATTGGGCAAATGATCGACGCCATGACCGAGGTTTGCGGGCCAGCGCCCGCCAAACTGATCCGTTGGGAAAGCCAGCCCGAGGTTGAAAAGATCGTCAAGGGCTGGCGCTTTGATCTGCACCCGGCCCGCGCACTGGCCCTTGGCCTGCGCGCGGATGATGGGTTTTCGGACAATGTCCGCTTTTACGTCGACGAGGACTTGCCCCCGGCGGCTTAGTTCACCGGGGTTTCCAGAGCCTTGCCCGCAAGGTAGGCCGCCACATTGCGGCGTTGCAGGGCCGCCATTTCGATGCGGGTTTCCACCGTGCCGGACCCCTGATGCGGCTGGATCACCACATTGGGCAGTGCGTAAAAGCGCGGGTCAATCTTGGGTTCATTGCGGAACACATCCAAGCCTGCCCCGGCGATGCGCCCGCTTTCCAGCGCATCCAGAAGGGCGGCCTCATCAATCGTCGACCCGCGTGAGATATTCACGATCACGCCCCGTGGCCCAAGCGCATCGATCACCGCGCGCGAGACATAGCCTTCGGTCGCAGGCCCCCCCACAAGCGCCACAAACAAAAAGTCCACCGATTGCGCCAGCGACACCGGATCGGCATGCCAGGTCCAGCCGGGGGTCTGTTTTTCTTGCCGGGAATGGTAGTGGATGTCCATTTTGAACCCGACCAGACGATTTGCAATCTCACGCCCGATGCGGCCAAGGCCCACGATGCCGACCTTTCCCCCGCTCATCTTGCGGTTCAGCCGATATTCGCCCTTTTGCGCCCATTGGCCGGAGCGCGCCCAGTCATTGGCCTGAATGGTTTCGCGCCCTTGCATCAGCAGCATCGCCACCGCAAGATCAGCCACATCGTCATTCAAAACGTCCGGGGTATTGGTGACCTTGATCCCCCGCGCCGAGGCGGCGGCAACATCGATTGCATCATATCCCACGCCGTAATTCGCGATCAGGCCAAGCTTGGGCAAAAGATCCATTTCCGCAGCCCCAAAGGATTTGTGCCCCTTGAAGGCCACAGCGCGAACCGTGGCGCGAAGGCCGCCATCCACAGCCGCGATGCCATCAGGTCCCGCGATGCCATGGGCCTGAAAACCATCCCGCAAAGCGGCGGTGTCGTCATCGGTATAGGCGCCAATGGCCAGGGTCTCGGTCATGCGCGATCTTCCTTTTGTTGGTATCTATCTGGGGACTTTTATTGTTCTTGGTTTGGTATACCATCGAAAAATGGCCTGTGCCACCGGGCAGCACCAATGGTCTTGGAATTTTGACCAAAGCGCCGGGGTGTGGCCCCCATGATCGGACTGGAGGATGTGATGCAAACGGCTACCCCACTGACCGACGGTCGCCTTTCAAAGGCGAGCACGGCGCAATATTGGGACGACGGCTTCTTGTTTCCGATCAATGTGCTTTCCCCTGACAAGGCACAAGCGTACCGCGCGCAGATTGAGGCAGTGGAGCGTGACTGGCTGGACAATGGGCTGGACCTGCCCTTGGCCACGTTCAAGCGGGTGAACGCCCAATGTGTCATGCCCTTCGTCTATGAACTGGCCACGCAACCCGCGATCCTTGATGTGATCGAGGGGATTTTGGGCCCCGATATTCTGATCTACAGCGCCGAGTTCTTTATCAAGAATGCCCACAGTGATCAGTATGTCTCCATGCATCAGGACCTGACCTATTGGGGCATGGGAACGACCTCGGAAATGGTGACAGCTTGGATCGCCCTGTCACCGGCCACACAAGAAAGTGGCTGCATGGATTTCGTGCGCGCCAGCCACAAATCGGCAATCCTGCCGCATAAAGATACGTTCAACGACAAGAACCTGTTGTCGCGTGGCCAGGAGGTGCAGGTTGATGTCAAGCCCGGCGACAAGACACCGATCGTGCTGCAACCGGGGCAGATGTCACTGCATCATGGGCTGACGATCCATGGATCGGGGCCGAATGTGTCCGATGATCGCCGGATCGCGGCGGTAGTGCGTTATATCACCCCAAGGGTCAGCCAAAACGTGGCGGACAAGGATTATGCCATGGTTGTGCGTGGGGCGGATCGGGTGGGCAACTTTATCCACTATGCCCCGCCCGCTGCGCTTTTTACCCCGCAAAGCGTCGCTATGTATGAGGAGATCCGCGCCGCACGGGCGAAAGCGATGATGGCCGGAACCACGGTCAGAAAAGGGATCTACGCCTGAGCAAGACGCGCATCAGTCAAGACGCGCTTTTCTTGCCTGATGCTCACGCCAGAAGGTGAACGCGCCTGCCACAATGATTATGGCACCGCCCAGCAACGTATATCCATCGGGCATATCGCCAAAGATCGCGAACCCAAAGAACGTGGTCCACAAGATCATGGTGTATTGCAAGGGTGCCACGACAACGGCGAGCGCGATTTCCAGCGCCTTGATCACCATGAACTCGCCCAGCCCCGCCAATATGCCATAGAGGGCAAAGAGCAAAATATGTTCCGTCGCGATGGATTTCCAAAAGAACGGCTGGAGCACCCCAAGCAAACTGGCGCTAACCAAGGCCGTGAACGCGATTGTCACAATCGTCGACTCGGTAGAGCCAAGATTGCGAGAAATGATCTGGCGTGTTGCAAACAGGAACGCCGACACAAGCACCAGAAAATACGCCGGATGAAAGCTTTCAAATCCCGGACGGATCACCACCAACGTGCCCGCGAACCCGGCCAGAATGGCAAACCAACGGCGAGGGCCGACCTTTTCCCCCAAGAGGAGAAACCCGAGGATGGTCACGAAAAACGGCGCCGCAAACGAAACTGTCGCCGCATCGGCCAAGGGGATATAGCGCAGGGCATAAACATAAAGCGCGCCCGACATCGTGGCACAAACCCCGCGCAGAATTTGCAGGCCCGGCTTTGCGGTGCGCAGGTTGGTTGTGCCGCGCAACATCAGCCACAGCGTGACGCCGACAAGCAAGCCCGCTTGGCGCATGCCCATCACCTGAATGGGATGATAGGATTGGGTCAGAAACTTGGCCACAGTATCGGCACCCGCAAAAAACGCGATCGCCGTAGCCATGAACACGATCCCCAGACCATTTGACTGCTTGCGAGTGACGAGTTCTGGGTGGGACATTCAGCCTTTATCCGGTCCGGCGCATATTGTGCACGCCAATGTAGATCGCAAATCTTGCGAAAGGGAAATAGGTCATAGCCAGCGATGATTTCGGGCCAATCCGTCAGGCCATTGGGAATGCTTTTTGGGCCCAAAGTCACTCCCCGCTCTGGACAGCGATCCCGCCCGCGCATAGCACATCGGGATGACAACCGATCTCGAAATTGATGCACGCGGGCTGATCTGCCCGCTTCCTGTCCTTCGGCTGCGCAAGGCCCTATTGCAGCTTGCACCGGGTCAGACGGTTTGCCTGTTGGCAACCGATCCTGTTGCGGTGATCGACGTTCCGCATTTTTGTGCTGAAGCAGGCCATGATCTGATCTCGGCCACCGCAGTTGAAGGGGCAACTGCCTACCTTGTCCGTCGGGGACCCGATGCGGCGATCACAGCGGCCTAAAGGATCGGCGGCTGCGGAACTGGGGATTTGTCCAGATATGCTTCAGCCTGCGCCAAATCTTCGGGATGGTTGACGTTGAAAAAGGGCGGCGGCGTTGCGGATGCAAAGCTGACCGTGGTAGCCCCGTTTTCCATCGCCCAAAGGCCCACCTTACGCTCGCCCTTCAGTAAAGCCTGCCTAAGCTGTGACCGCAGGCGAACCGACCAAAGCCCAAAGGTCGGCTGGATCTTTTCACGCCCCTCGGCTCCAAGGGCAGCGGCCAGACGGATCTGCGACCCATCGCCCCCGCCGAACAACCGATCATAAAGGTCGCGTGGGAAAAACGGGGTATCGGCTGCAACGCTCACCACATGATTGGCCCCAAGGGCAGCCGCCCATTCCATCCCTTCCAAAATGCCGGCCAAAGGCCCCGGATAATCGGGCAGGCTGTCGGGGCGCAGGTCAAGCCCCACCCCCTGCCACGGGGCGGGATCACCATTGGCGGAAAGGGCAATAGGGCTGCATTGCGGGCGCAACCTTGCCAGCACATGATCAATGACCCGCATATCGCCCAAGGGCATCAGCGCCTTTTGCCCGCCGCCCATCCGCAAGGATTGCCCGCCCGCAAGGATGATTGCGGGGCGCAGCAGTTTGGCCGTGTCGGAAGGGTTCTTTCCACGCATGGGCGCATCTTGTATGGCTTGGGTGGGTCATTCAAGGGCAAGACAATGGCGGGCGCCGCACTGGGTTATGTATCCGCAACGGAAAGAGGGCACAGCGATGGCCTTTTGGCCGGAGTGGCGGCCACCTTGGCCCGCGAAGGCGTGGGGCTGGCGGGTGTTGTGCAATTCAACACCGAGGTAGACCCCATGCGCCCCTGCCATATGGATCTTTTGGTTCTGGGCACCGAACAAACCGTGCGGATCAGCCAATTTCTGGGTGTGGGCTCCAAGGGATGCCGGCTGGACGCTGCCGGTTTGGAAGAGGCCGTCGGGCATGTGGAGGCGGCGCTGCAGCGGCCCTTTCCAAAGCTTCTGTTCATCAACAAATTCGGCAAGCAAGAATGCGAGGGGCGCGGTTTTCGCCCCCTGATCGGCAGGGCGCTGGAATTGGACATTCCCGTATTGACTGCCGTTTCTGCCCTGAACCTGCCGCGCTTTATCGACTTTGCGGGCGGGATGGAATCCGCGCTGCCCGCCGACCATGACGCCGTTTTGGCATGGTGCAGATCAGCGATGTCCTGACGGGTCGCGGCACATCTTCAAACGAAAAAGGCCGGGGCGGGTTTCCCCGCCACCGGCCAAAAGCCCTTTGGGAGGAGGGGGCTTACATCTTGCCCCAGATCTTGGAATAGGCGTCGCGATAGCCATTGCTGGGATCAAAGATGTTCTTTTCGCCCCCGTCAAAGCTGACATTCTCTTGGGTGACAACGTGCAAGGGCGAAGTATAGCCCGACCATTCCGCGCCGTTGATGGCGCGGTTCAACTCATCCACCAATTGCCAGCCTTGCAGGTTCAGCGGTTCCGCCACCGTCACCGCCTGATACTGGCCCGAGCGGATGCGCTGATAGGCGCTTTCCGATCCGTCGCCGGCAGCCACGGCCTTTGGCGCGCCATCACCGGCAATCCCGGCTGCCGCAAGGCTTGGGCCCATGAAATCGAAATAGATGTCATTGATCGCCAAGGCATGCGTCCAGCTTGCGCCATATTTTTGCAAAAGTGCCGTGGTCAGGGTTGGCATCCGATTTGAGGTATCGGCAATCGGTGTGTCGACATATTCCAGAACGGTGCCGCCCAAGGCCTCGATCGTTTCCTTGATCTTATCGGCCTTGGCGATGGCGATGGCATAGGTGGAGTCGGTGAAAATCACCACACCCGGCTTGCCACCCGCATCGGCAAAGGCCCATTTCGCCGCCGCCGCCGAAACCTCCATCGCGTCAGTCGAGACATTGGCAAACAGACCCGTCGCCGGATCGGGGCCGATCACCGGGCCCGCGTGCCATGACACCATCGGAATCCCCGCCGCCTTTGCCTGATCCAGCGCCGCTTGCTGTTCAACCGCGTCAAAGCCGTTGATGATGATCCCATCGGGTTGCAGCGCAAGTGCCTGACCAAAGGCCGCCGCCCGCGCCTGAACCGAGCCTGCGCCATCAAGGACATTCACGCTCCACCCGATCACGCCAACGGCCTCAGTGACGCCATTGGTTACGCCCAGAACCCCGCCATTCTTCATGTCGGCGGCAAGGACGACAATGCTTTTGCCTTCGGCCGCGGCGGGTCCGGTTGTGGGGCCGTCCCAGACCGTCTTTTTACCCGCGTATTTCTGAACGTCGGCCATAGCGTCCGAGATTGCATCCGCAAACGCGGGTCCGACGGTTGGCAAGGCGGCGGCAAGGGCAAAGAGCGAAATTGTAAAAGTTCTTCTCAGCATGGTTGGTTCCTCCCGTTTATGCTGTCGTAGGATCAAAATCTTTCAGGCCTTTTTGGCCCCCTTTTTTCGTTGCGCATACCCTGCGATGCCGATGGCGATCAGCAAGGTCGCGCCGTTGAACATCGGTTCTACCCAGAAACTGCCGCCAAATTGCTGGATGCCCGAGATGCCGACCGCAAGGATCATGACCCCGACAATCGTGCCCCAGACATTCACCCGACCGGGCTTGATCGTGGTGGAGCCGAGAAAGGCCCCCACAAGCGCGGGCAACAAAAACTCCAACCCCACGCTGGCCTGTCCGATCCGCAGTTTGGAGGCGAGCAGCACCCCGGCAAGGGCTGTCATCACGCCCGAGGTGACAAAGGCCCCGACCACGAATTTGCGCGTGGGAATGCCGTTCAATTCGGCCGCACGCTGGTTGGCGCCAATGGCATACAGATAGCGGCCAATCGGCGTGTATTCCAAGACGACCCAAAGCGTGACCGTGATGGCCAGGACGTAAAACGCCGTGATGGGCAGACCAAAGACAAAGGTGCCGTTGATCGCGTAAAAGGCATCAGGCAATTGCCCGACCATCTGCCGCCCGCCGGTGTGCCACAAGGCCAGCGC
Organism: Paracoccaceae bacterium; assembly: GCA_021741245.1. GTDB lineage: Bacteria > Pseudomonadota > Alphaproteobacteria > Rhodobacterales > Rhodobacteraceae > Pseudotabrizicola. The sequence continues at coordinate 174,849 of JAIOYF010000001.1, read as the reverse complement.
GTAAAGGATCGTGCCTGTGCCCAGCGTCGCAATGAAACTGTCGATGCGGGCAACCTCGACCAAAATGCCGTTCAAGACACCCGTCAGCACCCCCAGCAGCAAGACGATCACCACCGCCAAAGGCCACGGCAGGCCATACATGGTTTGCAAGGATATCGCGAGGATGTGCCAAAGCACGATTCCATATCCAACCGTCAGATCAATCCGCCCTGCCACCATCGGGATCATTGCGGCCAGCGACAGCAGGGCAATGATCGCCTTGTCAGACAAGATGGCACGCAGGTTCAGCATCGTTGGAAAGGTATTGGGCAACAGAATCGAGAACAGGACGATCAGCCCGAACATCAAGATCACCAGCCCATAGGTTGGCGCAAGCCGCAGCATTTTTTGCACTGCGGTCAGGCCCCGCAACTCATCTTTTGTTGGCTCAACCGCATTGGATTCAATTGATGGCATGGGCCCCTCAGGCAGCTTCTCCGGCCGAGGCGGCCTGGATCAGGGATTCAGTTGAAAGTTCGACACCCGACAGTTCAGCCACCGGCTGACCACGGCTAAAGACAATGGCGCGATGGCAGATATTGGCGATTTCCTCGAAATCCGTCGACACGACCAAAACGCCCATGCCCGAGGCCAATGCCTGATAGAGCAGGTGATAAATTTCGGCCTTGGCGCCCACATCGACGCCTGCAGTGGGGTCTTCGGTGATCAGCAATCGTCGGTTTGAATCCAGCCAGCGGCCAACAACGACCTTTTGCTGATTGCCACCCGAAAGCGCCTCGATCGCAAGCGTGGGGTCATTGGGTGACAGACCAACGCGGCGGCCAATCGCGGCAACCATGCTTTCCTCTTGCGATGGCCGCATGAACGAAAGCAGCCTGCGCCCCATGGCAGAGGGGTTCAGAAAGGCATTCTCGCGGATGCTCAGGCCCGGTGCCACGCTTTCCCCAACCCGGTCACGCGCAACAAGACCGATGCCCGCAGCCATTGCCGTTTGGGCGTTGGTCAGATCCGGCAACGCCCCCTCAAGCTGCACGCGCCCAGCATGCGCAACGACCCCAAAAAGCGCGCGGCCGATATCCTCATGCCCCGCCCCGCGCAGACCAGCCAACCCCAGCATTTCCCCGCGCTTGATCCGAAACGAGACGGGCCCCACAACGGGTGTGGCAAGCCCGTCAACGATCAAAATGGCATCGCCGTCCTGTGCCGGGGGGCGGTTGATCTCGCGGGCTTTGCGGCCAACGATCAGGCCAACCAACTCCTCGGGCGTCGTATGCTCGATCGGCCGCATGCCGACCATCTGCCCGTCGCGCAGAACGGCGACGCGGTCCGCGATCCGAAAAATTTCATCTAGGCGATGGCTGACGTAGATCATGCCAACCCCCTTGGCCTTGAGCGGGCGCAGGGCGTTGAAAAGCCGCTCCACCTCATCCGCAGGCAGGCTGGCGGTGGGTTCATCCAGCACCAGATAATCGCAATCCGCCGCAAGGGCGCGCGCGATGGCCACCAAGGATTTTTGCGTGCGGCTTAGGCTTGCGATGCGGCAGGTGGACGAAAAATCCGCATCCACCAAGGACAGCGCCCGATTGGCCATCGCCTCGGTGGCGGCCCAATCGATGCGACGCCCCTTGCGGACATAGCCCAAGGCAAGCGCGATATTTTCGGCCACGCTCATCCATTCGATCAGGCCAAGGTCTTGATGGATGAAGGCGACCTTCTGGCCACCGGACCGCCCCGCCTCATGCGCATAGGGGGTGCCATCAATGGATACCGCCCCCTCATCCGGACGGTGTATTCCGCCCAGAACCTTGATCAGGGTCGATTTGCCAGCGCCATTTTCCCCCAGCAGGGCAACAATCTCACCTCGGGCCACCTTCAATGACACACCTTTAAGCGCCTGCGTCCCGCCAAAGGATTTGACGACACGGTCAAAGAAAAGGCCGTCAGACGGCGCTTGCATTCGGATCCCCTCCCCTTCCCGGTGCCCTATTGTTGTTGGTTTACCGGTAACGTAAAGAAAGGGTGGGCTTTCGACTGCCCGCTTGTCAAGAAAAAAGTTATCGATAACAATTTCCATGTTACAGACGGATATCAGGCTGAGATGCGTGGACGAGACCGAGGAAAATGACCGAACGAAAAGGCAAGGCAAATCTGGAAGATATCGCCCGCGTGACGGGTGTTTCCAAGATGACGGTCAGCCGCGTGCTGCGCGGGGTTTCGGGGTTTTCGGATGACACCCGCCTTCGCGTCACCCAAGCCGCCGTCAAGATGGGCTATGTTCCGAATCGCATCGCCGCCGCTTTTTCATCAGATCAGGCCTCGACCCTTGTAGGCATGTGCGTGCCGCGTCTGACGTCGGGGTTGTTTGGCCATGTGCTGGATGGTGTGGATCGCGCACTCAGCAGGCTTGGTTATCAGGTGATGATCGGATCGAACAACCATGATCCGGAGGAGGAAGAGGCATGGGTGCGCCAAGTGGTCAGTTGGCGACCGGCTGGTGTCATCTTGTCGGGCCGCACGCATACACCCGGCACGGTTGATTTGCTGCGTCAGGCTGGAATGCCCGTGGTCGAGATTTGGGACCTGACGACAAGCCCCATTGATATGTCGGTTGGCTTTTCCCACTATGATTGTGGCAGTGAGATCGGGCAATTCCTGATCCGCAAAGGGCGACGCCGCGCCGGTTATGTTGGGGCCCTGTCGCGCTCGGACGTGATGGGGCAGGCGCGGTTGCAGGGCTTTGCCGATGCCCTGATGCGCAGCGGTACTCCCTTGGTGGATCGTGAGGTTTTGCACGACAGCCCCGGCTTTTATCCCGGCTACTACGGTCTGGAGACGCTTTTGGCCCGCAGGCCCGATCTGGATGTGGTCTATTTCCACAATGACGAGATGGCGATTGGCGGATTGGCCTATTGCCAATCGCGCGGAATCCGCGTGCCCGAAGATCTTGGCATCGTCGGTTGGGGCGGGATGGAGGCTGCGTCGGTTTTGCCCCGCCGCCTGACAACAACCATCGTTCCGACCACAACGATTGGCAAGGTCGCGGCAGAGGCACTTGTGGCCCGCCTGCGGGGCGAGGCGGGGCAGGATGTCACGGTGGTGCCCACCCGACTGGTGCCGGGGGAAACAGGCTAGGCGTGACTGCCCCATGGCCCGTGGTGGTGATCCGCACCGTCCAGCCGATCAAAGCCATGTGCCCCGAAAAAATCGCGCTGGCCTTGGATCATGTTCGCCGTTCCGCGCCGGGTGCGCATCAGATCAAACCATGACAGACCCGCCCCAAGCGCAGGGCAGGCAAGGCCATTCAGCGCCCCTGCGGCCACAACACGGCGCAGCGCGGGCAAGGTTTCTTCCAACCGATCCGAAAACTCTGGCGCAAGGATCAGGTTGCGGCCCGCATCTTCGCCCAAGGCACGCGCCATTGCGTCCAGCATGGAGGACCGGATGATGCAGCCCGCGCGCCAGACCTTTGCAATCTCGGGCAAGGGCAGCGCCCATTTGAACGCCTCGGAGGCGGCAGAGATCATTGCAAAGCCTTGGGCATAGCACAGGATTTTTCCCGCGATCATCGCCTGTTCAAGGTCATCAACCGTGATCTCCCCCGACAAACGCATTGGTGCCGGGCCAAAGCGATCCTCGCCCTTTGCCCGTTCGCCCAAGCGCGCCGAGACATTGCGCGCCATCACGGCCGCCTCGATCACCGGAACCGGGGCCGCAAGGTGCTGGGCCTCAATCGCGGTCCAGCGCCCGGTGCCTTTTTGACCTGCGGCATCAAGGATCACGTCCAGCATCGCCGCCCCCGTGATCGGATCTATGGCGGCGGCAACCCCAGCCGAGATTTCGATCAGATAAGACTTCAGCGGCCCTGCGTTCCAAGTCGCAAAGGTAGTGGCAACAGCGGGCGCATCCATGCCAAGCCCATCCCGCATCACGCCGTATACCTCGGCGATCATCTGCATGTCGGCGTATTCAATCCCGTTGTGAACCGCCTTTACAAAGTGGCCCGCACCCGCCTCGCCCATCCATGTGGCGCAGGGCATGCCATCGTCGGCCTTCGCGGCAATCGCTGTCAGAATATGGCTGATGCGGTCCCAATCCGCGCGCGCGCCGCCCCCCATGATCGACGGGCCATGGCGGGCCCCCTCCTCTCCGCCAGATACGCCCATCCCCAAAAAGCGCAGACCAAGAGCGGCAGACGACCGGCGATTGGTGTCATGGAAATTCGCATTGCCCGCGTCGATGATCAGGTCATCGCTGTTCAGAAGGGGTTGCAGTGCCGCGATCTGATCATCCACCGCCTGCCCCGCCGGAACCATCAAGATGATGGCGCGGGGGGATTTGAGTGCGGACACAAATTCGGTCAGGCTGCGCGTTGGAATGATCTTGGGTGCCAGTGCACCTGCCGCGTCAAAAAAAGAGTCTGTGACAGAGGTCGTGCGATTCCAGACCGCAATCGGAAAGCCCTTTTCCGCAATGTTCAGGGCCAAAGCCGCCCCCATTGTGCCAAGGCCGATCAGGCCGATTTCTGCGTGGCTCATGGCCATTGCACCCCTTTGCGGTTCAAGATCACGGAATAGACGCTGGTCGTTGCCGTGATAAACAGTTGATGCTTGGCACGTCCGCCAAAGCACAGGTTAGAAACAAGTTCGGGCACAAGGATCTTGCCCATCAGCCCCCCCTGCGGCGAGATGCAATGCACCCCATCCGCAGCCGAGGACCACAGATTGCCCACACTATCCACGCGAATGCCATCGGCGCACCCCGGCGCGATGGTGTGGAAAATCCTGCCATTTCTTGGCCGGCCAGAGGACATGTCGAACGCCATGATATGCTGGGGATCGGGTTCATGCATGCGCCCCGTGTCGGCCACGTAAAGCGTTGTTTCATCCGGGCTGAACGCCAACCCGTTGGGGCAGGCCATGTCGGTGATCACAGCCTCGATCTGGCCCGAGGGGTCAACGCGGTAGACGTTGCACGGCACCTCTTGTTCGGCCCGGTAGCCTTCGTAATCGGTCTTGATGCCATAGTGGGGGTCGGTGAACCAGATCGCCCCATCCGCGCCAACGATGACATCATTGGGCGAATTCAGCCGCTTGCCCGCATACCCATCCGCAATCACGGTGATGCTGCCATCCCATTCGGTGCGTGTGACGCGGCGCAGCCCGTGTTCGCAGCTGATCAGCCGCCCTTGTCGGTCGCGTGTATGGCCGTTGGCATAGTTTGAGGGGCTGCGGTAGGTGCTGATCCCTTCGACTGTCCAGCGCAGGATGCGGTTGTTGGGGATATCGGAAAACAACAGCGCGCCTGCATCGCCGAACCAGACCGGCCCCTCGACCCAGTCAAAGCCGGTCGCGATCCGCTTGACCGGGGCATTGCCCAGAACGAACTGGCCAAACCTTGGGTCAACGATTTCAAAAAACGACATGATGCGCCCCTTTTGCTGACCGCATAATTATCGTGCCCCTCGTCAGTGTCGAGCCTTCGTCTGTGCCAAGGCCGGTTTTCTATGGCAGGGCCAAGATCGTCAGCGCAGGCTTAGGACGTCGCAAACACGATCTGGGCCTTCATCGCCTGTGTTCTGTCAGAGGCAAGGCGAAAGGCCTGCTCAGCCTGATCCAAGGCCAAGCTATGCGTGATCAGGGGCTTTACGTCGATCAGCCCTTGTTGCATCAGGCTGACCCCGACCGCGAATTCCGAATGGAACCGGAAGGACCCGCGCAGATCAAGCTCTTTGGCCGTGATCGCCATCATCGGCAGCGACATGTCACCCCCCAACCCAAGCTGCAAGATCACGCCACGCGGGCGCATGGCCGCGATGCCTGCCGTCAGCGCCTGAACCGCACCTGTGCACTCATACAAGACATCGAAATGCCCCTTGTCTTGGGTAAAGGGCGCCAGACCATGTGGATCTGAGGCCATGTTGATTGTCCGATCCGCCCCAACTTTGCGCGCCAAGGCAAGCGTAAAGTCTGACAGATCCGTTGCAACAATCTCTGCCGCGCCGGCGCGCCGGGCTGAAAGGATCGACAAGATACCGATTGGGCCGCATCCTGTGACCAACACCCGCTTGCCCAGCATCTGCCCAGCCCGCACCGTGGCATGCAGCGTCACGGCAAGGGGTTCGGCCATCGCCGCCTCACCCGGGGAAAGGCCTGTTGCATCGACGCATTGGCTGGCGTCGGCCACCAGAACCTCACGAAATGCGCCTTGGATATGCGGAAACGGCATTGCCGAGCCGTAAAAACGCATGTTGAGGCATTGGTTCATCAACCCCTCGGCGCAATAGCGGCAGTCACCACAGGGACGGCTGGGAGAGACCGCAACCAATTGTCCGCGCGACAGGCCCGTCACCCCATCGCCCAGCGCATCGACAAAGGCCGAAACCTCATGCCCAAGGATCATGGGTTCCTTCAGGCGAATGGCCCCGAAACCACCGTGGTTGTAATAGTGAAGGTCAGACCCGCAGACCCCGCCCGTGGCCAGCCGAAGGCGGACCTGACCGGGGCCCGGACGCTCTTCGGGTCGGTCTTCGATGCGCAGATCATGCGCGGCATGGATAACGATAGCTTTCATGACAGCCCCGGACATGGAGGGTTTGGCCCACCAAAAAAGCGGGCAGATACGTGCGGACGGGTTCACCCTTGACAGGGCATGTTATCGATAACATAAACAAAGGAAACCAACCTTGTCGAGTGAATTCTGGAAGGAAACTATGGTGGGACACCAGCTTTTTGATCTGTCCGGGCGCCGCGCCCTGATCACCGGATCCTCGCAGGGGATCGGCCTTGCCTTGGCAAAGGGGCTTGTTTCGGCGGGGGCAGAGGTTGTCTTGAACGGACGCGACCCTGCAAGACTGGCAGATGCCGCTGCCCGGATTCCCGGCGCGATGACACTTGCCTTTGATGCCACGGACCATGAGGCCGTGCGCAAAGCGGTGGATGGGTTTGAACAGGCACATGGGGCGATCGACATTTTGGTGAACAATGCAGGCATGCAGCATCGCGCACCTTTGGAAGATTTCCCTGCCGAGGCGTTTGAACGCCTTTTGCAAACCAATATCGCCAGTGTCTTTCATGTGGGGCAAGCGGTTGCGCGGCATATGATTGGGCGGGGACGCGGAAAGATCATCAATATTGCCAGCGTTCAAACTGCCCTCGCCCGCCCCTCTATCGCACCCTACACGGCCACAAAGGGTGCTGTCGGGAACCTGACCAAAGGCATGGCAACAGATTGGGCAAAGCATGGCCTGAACTGCAACGCCATTGCGCCGGGCTACTTCGACACCCCGCTGAACGCAGCACTGGTTCAGGATGCAACGTTTTCGGCATGGCTGGAAAAGCGCACGCCTGCCGGTCGATGGGGCAAGGTGGAGGAACTGGTCGGGGCCTGCATCTTCCTGTCGTCAGACGCGTCCAGTTTTGTAAACGGCCACATCCTTTACGTGGATGGCGGGATCACGGCATCCCTATGACGCGCCGGCTTTTGCGGAGGTGTGCTTGCATGTTGGACAGGGCGCGCGGGCCTTGGCAAGACCGCATCGCCGTCAACACCCGCAAAACCTGCGGCCAGATCTTTGGCCCGTCTGCCCAGCGGCGCATCAGCGTGGAAGTTGGGTGCAGGCTTGTTCCTCCCTTGGCCAGCTCGGCCATCACGGCGGCACGCCAGTTTCGACAGTGCAAGGACGGTTTGGAAGTGCCGCTTGGGCAGATCAAAATCCTTTTGAAAGGAAACGCCAGATGACCAAAGCAGTCGCCCTCATCGGTGCAGGGGCCATGGGCGGGGCCATCGGGGCCCGCCTACTGGCGACGGAAAGCAAGCTTTATGTCTTTGACCCGGATCGGTCCAAAGTTGCGGTCTTGGTGGCGCAAGGAGCCGTTGGATGCGCCAGCGCGGCCGATGCTGCGGCATCTGTGTCTGCGGCAATCCTTAGCCTGAATGCGCCACATATCGTGCGCGCAGCGGTCTTTGGTCCACAGGGTGTTGCAGAGGGCGCAGCGCCCGGCACCTTGATTATTGACATGTCCTCCATTGACCCCGAGGCGACAAAGGTCATGGCCACCGATGCTGCCGACAAAGGTTTGCGCTGGGTAGATAGCCCGCTGTCTGGCGGCATACCCAAGGCGGCAACGGGCGAACTGACCTTGATGCAAGGCGGCACCGCCGAGGATGTGGCCAGGGCACAAGAGATCTTGCGCCACGTTGCCACCAACCAAACGCATATGGGGCCCGCGGGGGCGGGTCAGACAACCAAGCTGATCAATCAGGTCCTGTGCGGGCTGAACTTTCTGGCCGTGGCTGAGGCCACCGCGCTTGCGCAGGCGGCAGGTGTGGATGCGTTGCGCATTCCCATGGCCCTTGCGGGCGGGCGCGCTGACAGTGCGATATTGCAAGAATACATGCCGCGCTTTGCCACCCGCGATTACCGCAAGACAGGGCGAATTGACAACATGGTCAAGGACCTGAACGGCGCACAGGATTTGGCGCGCCTTGGTCACGTCTCAATGCCACTGACCGCCGCCTGTGCCGAGGTGCATCGCCTGCTGACGGCAGCAGGTCTGGGGGGCGAAGATCAAGCTGCGCTTATGGAATATTTCAAAGGTCCGGGAAAAGAGGTTCACAAATGATCACACGTTACGCCCTGTTCGAAGGCAGTGTTGCCCAAGGCCAGACCGAGGCCTTTCGCGCCGCCGTGCTGGACGAGATACTGCCGGTCTGGAAGCAATTCCCCGGTGCACTTTCGATCCGCGTCACCTTTGGTGACAGTCGGGACGACGGCGCGCCGGAATTCCCGTTGATCCTTGCGATTGACTGGAAAGACATGGAAACGGTCGAGGCTTTTTTGGAAAATCCGATCCGGTTGCAAGGCCGCGCCGCGACGGAGGCTGTGATGGCCCGCTTCTTTACCGGACGCATCCACCATCATGTCACGACGCCACATGTCTTTGATCTTTAACCATCCTGAAAGGCCCGGCACATAAATGCCGGGGTTTGGGTATCGCTGACAGGACCGCAGGAACCACGCATGCAAAGCCGCAAGCCCCCCACAATGGCCGATATCGCCCGCGTCGCGGGGGTTTCGCCCATGACCGTGAGCCGGGCTTTCAAACGCGATGCTTCGGTCAGCGCGGCCACACGAAACGCAATTATCAAAGCAGCCGAAGACATCGGTTACGTCTTTGACAGCACCGCCTCAAACCTGCGATCGCAACGATCCGATTTTGTTGCTGTCACCATTCCCTCGATCAACAATGCAAACTTTGCCGACACGGTGCGCGGCCTGTCCGAAGGGTTAAAGGAACGCGGCCTACAAATTCTGCTGGGCTATACGGATTACGACATTCACGAAGAAGAACGCCTGATCGAGCAACTCTTGCGCCGCAGGCCCGAGGCGATTGTCGTCACGGGGGGCCGGCACACCGACCGCGCGCGGCGCTTGCTGCAAAATGCAGGCATTCCCGTGATCGAAACCTGGGATCTGCCAAAAGATCCGATTGGCCATGTGGTCGGATTTTCAAACGCCGACGCGGTCAAGGACATGGTTGCTCACTTCGTCGGTCAGGGCAAAAGAAAGATCGCCTTTATCGGCGGCGATGCGGATGGCGACACGCGCGGAACAGACAGGCGCACGGGGTTTGTTGCTGCCATGAAAGCGCAAGGTCTGGATGCGACACGGTTGATTGCTGCGGGGCGGCCGCCCATCTCCATGCGGGAGGGGGCCGATGCCATGGCCCGGTTGCTGGAGACAATGCCCGATACCGAAGCGGTCATCTGCGTGTCTGACCTGTCGGCCTTTGGCGCACTGACAGAATGTCAGCGGCGCGGGGTGTCTGTGCCCGCACGCATCGCCATCGCGGGCTTCGGAGACTACGAAATCGGTGCAATCTCGGTCCCCTCCCTGACCACGATAAACCCCTTTCCGCATGAGATTGGGGCACAGGCTGCGGCCCTGATACTGCGCGTTCTGGATGGGCCGGCGCAGGGCGCTACCGTGATCACGGTGAAGCCTGAATTGCTGCTGCGCGAAAGCGGCGGGCAACGCTGACAGGCCCTTGTCCACCGTCGGTTTGACGCCGAATCACGGGGCATTTTTCAGTGGCCCCGCTTGATTGTCGGCGCGCCGAAAATTGCAAAATCCGGCCCTTCAAATCGCAATTCATTGATTAAACGTCAAAACTACCCTTGTGCAAACGTTTGCGCTTTTGTGGAAAACGGTGTTATCCTTTTGGGCATGCAAGGCTTGGGAGGGTCGGCATGACAACCACGCCAAAGACCATAAAGGATGTCGCCAAGAAGCTGGGCATTTCTGCGGCCACAGTTTCGCGGGCCCTTGCCGGCAATCCGCGCATCTCCGAGGATACCCGGGATCGCGTCGTGAAAATGGCGCAAGAGGTTGGCTATGTCCCAAACCGCGCGGCGCAATCCCTTGTCGGGGGGCGGTCGTCGGGGTTTGTGGGGCTGGTGCTAACTGACCCGGGCTATGGCCGTGAAGACAGCTATCTGGGTGAATTCGTAGCGGGTCTAGGCTTGGGTCTGGCTGAAAACGGGATCGACCTGTTTCTTAGCATGGTTCCGTCAGGCCAATCCGAACTGTCCGTCATTCGCAACATCGTAACGGCCCGCCGTGCCGATGGGCTGATCCTTGGCCGAACTTCGGAAGTCGATCCAAGGGTGGACTACCTGTTGGATGCGGGGTTTCCCTTTGTCACGCATGGCCGAATTGCGGATGGATCGCGACCCTATACCTGGATCGATACAGACGGAACCACCGCCTTTGCCGAAGCGTTCAACCTGCTTTATTCCTTTGGCCATCGCCGCTTTGCCTTGGTCACCATCGCCGAGCCGATGACGTTTCGCTTGCACCGCACCGAAGGGTTGCAGTCCGCCATTCAGCAAACGCGCGATCCAAGCGTCAGCTTGGACATCGCAACCTCGCCCCGCTATGACAGCGACGCCCGCCATGCGGCGATCCGGGACATGTTGACCAAACCCAACCGTCCCACGGCCGTGCTTGCGCTTTTCGACGGTCTGGCCCTGAGCGTGCTGGAAGTTGCGCGGGACCTTGGCCTGTCCGTTCCCGACGATCTGAGCGTGATTGGTTTTGACAACATCACCTCTGCCGCCCACGCCCGCCCAGCGCTGACCACCTTTGATTCCGACACCAAGGAAGGCGCGCGGATTTCGGCAGGGATGTTGGCCCGCCAGATCGCGGCCCCCGGTGAGCGGATGATTGAAACCCACCTGATCACCCCGAAGCTTGTTCTTCGGGGGTCGCACGGCCCCGCAGCCTCGTGATGCGGAAATAAAGTAAGGCCCAAAAGGGCACAACCATCGAAAGGGAGGATAAAATGTCCAGTTTGAAAGGGTACTTGAAGGGAACAGCCGTTTTGGCGACGGCCATGGCTCTTGCGCTTCCCGCGTTTGCCGAACCCCTGTTTTGGTCGACGCAGGCAAAGCCCGTAGAAGAAAGCCAAAAGATGCGCGAGCAGGTCTTGGCCGGATTTCCCGGCGGGGTCGACTATCAGCCATCCGACGATGGCCCGTGGCTGACCCGGATCGAGGCAGAGCTTCAGGCAAACTCCGGCACCATCGCGGCCCTTGGCGCGCTGCATGGCAGCCTGTCGTCGATGGGGGATGATCTTGTCGATCTGTCCGGCATCGATACGTCGGCGGTCAGCCCTGCCATGATGGAACTTGGCAAGCTTGGCACATCCGAGGTGAAGTATATCCCATGGATGCAGGCCACTTACGTGATGGTTGCCAACAAAAAGGCGCTGGAATTTCTGCCTGCCGGGGCGGACCTGAATGCGCTGACCTATGATCAGCTGATCGAATGGTCAAAGACCATGGCAGAGGCCACAGGCGGGCCAAAATTCGGATTCCCAGCTGGCCCCAAAGGGTTGAAACACCGCTTCTTCCAAGGCTTCCTTTTGCCATCCTATACCCATTCCACCGTGACAGAGTTCCGCTCTGCCGAGGCGGAAGTGGCGTGGGGCAAGTTCAAGGAGTTGTGGCAATACACTAACCCGGCCTCGACCAACTACAGCTTCATGCAAGAGCAGTTGGTGACGGATGAGGTCTGGGTTGCCTTTGATCACGTTGCCCGCTTGGGTGATGCGATCAACCAACGCCCAGATGATTTTGTGGCCTTCCCGGCGCCAGCGGGTCCAAAGGGGCGCGCCTTCATGCCCGTTGTTGCAGGCATTGCCGTTCCCCGCACTGCGCCAGACATGGAACAGGCAAAGGCGCTTGTGGCCTATATGCTCAAGCCTGAAACCCAAATCGCCACCTTGCGCGCAACCAACTTCTTCCCGGTGATCGCAACCGATCTTCCCGCCGATATGCCGGCTTCGGTCAAGGCATCCGGTGCGGCGATTGCGATGATGTCGGGCGCGCCCGATGCCCTGCCCGCACTTTTGCCGATGGGGTTGGGCGACAAGGGCGGGCAGTTCAATCAGATCTACGTCGATACCTTTGAGCGGATCATTCTGGGCGGGCAAGATGTGCGCACCGTTTTGGACGAGCAAGCCGAGGCCCTGCGCACCCTGATGGTTGAGGCGAATGCCCCGTGCTGGGCACCCGATGTGGCCTCTGACGGGCCCTGCCCGGTGAACTGAAGACTTGGGGCGCGGCCCGACCGCGCCCCCCTTTTTCACAGATCAAGAAGGACCGGCCATGCCACGCATGCTGCCCTATTTGCTCTTGCTTCCTGCCACGGCCTTTCTGTGCGTGTTTTTCCTCTATCCCTTTGTTCTGGTCGCCATCGACAGCATCAGTCGCGACGGCAGCTATGGCATCGAAAACTATCGGCGCATGCTTGGGCACTGGAAATTTGGCACCGCATTTTGGAACACGATGCTGCTTGCGGCGGTTGTGGTGCCCATTCAACTTGCCATGGCGCTGTCCATGGCAACGGTGGTCAGCAAACTGCAACGTGGTCGTTCGGCGGTTTTGTACATTTTTGCCATCCCGCTTGGGATTTCCGATCTGGCGGCAGGTCTGATCTGGCTTTCGATCTTTGAACAATCGGGGTTCCTGAACAGTCTTCTGGTCGGTCTGGGCCTCGTCGAAAAGCCGATCTTGCTGTTGGGATATCAGAATGTCTGGATCATCTTTATCGCCATCGTTCTGGCCGAGATCTGGCGGGCCACGGCGATCATGATGGTGATCCTTGTGGCCGGGATGGGCCTGATCCCCAAGGAATATGGCGAGGCGGCCGAGGTCTTTGGCGCCAGCAAGTGGCAGCGCTTTGTCCGCGTGACCCTTCCGATGCTGAAACCCAGCCTGCAAACCGCATTGATCTTGCGCGTCATCCTTGCGTTCGAGGTGTTTGCCGTTGTGGCGGCGCTTGGGGGCACACAGTTCCCCGTCCTGATGTCAGAGACCTATAATTGGCAATTTGCGATGCAAGAACGCGGGATCGCCGCGGCCTACGCGATGGTGATCTTGGGCGTCTCGGTTGCCTTCACCATCTTGATCTTGCGGCTGTTGCATGTGCCAAAGGGGGCGCGGCTATGATGGATCCGAAATTGCGCCATGCCGGCAATCGCGTCTTTTTTGCAGGCGTCGCCTTGTTGATCATCTGGGTGCTGCTGCCGATATATCTGTTGATGACAAACGCCCTGTCATCACCCAGCGAGGTGACGGGATTTCCGAAATCGTTCTTCCCCTCGTTTGATCTGGCTGGGATCAAGTTCTTCCTTGGCTTTTCTGGTGTGATCGATGCGCTGTGGAATTCGATCCGGGTGGCTGCGGTGACGATGGTCTTGTCCATCGGAATTGGGGCCCCGGCAGGTTATGCGCTGTCGCGCTTTGATTTTCCGGGCAAAGAGGTCTTTCGGTTTCTTGTGGTGATGACCCGCGCCTTTCCGCTGCCGCTGCTGGCGCTTCCGCTTGCGGTCATGTTCATCCGCACGGGCCTTGACGATACGATCCTTGGGCTTGCGCTGGTACACACGACCCTTGCCCTGCCCTTTGCCGTGTTGATCACCTTTTCACTGTTTTCCGGCATTCCGCTGGAATTGGAGGAGGCGGCCTGGACCCTTGGCTGCACCCGGATACAGGCGTTCACAAAGGTGATCTTGCCGCTGGCGGCACCTGGGATCGCGGCAAGCGCCGTCTTTGCCTTTGTCATCAGTTGGAACGAGGTTTTTGCCGCCGCCGTGCTGACCATCGAAAACCGCACGCTGACGGCCTTTCTGTTGCAGTCACTGGATGTCTCGCCGCTGCCACTCAAATTCGCGGGGGGTGCGGCACTTGTCGTGCCGGCCCTTATCTTCATCTTCGCCGTTCGCAAATATCTGTTTGCGATGTGGGGCATTGCGAACCGTTAGGGATCAGATATGGCCATCATCGAAATCAAGAACGTTGCAAAATCCTTTGGGGCCTTCACCGCCCTCCACTCCGTTGATCTGACAATCGCGGATCAGGAATTTATGGTCCTTTTGGGCGCGTCGGGCTGTGGCAAGACAACGCTTTTGCGCATCATTGCGGGGTTGGAAAGCCCTTCGACGGGCGAGGTCTGGATTGGCGGGCGCAGGGTGGATCAGCTTCCCCCCCGCGAGCGCGGCATTGCGATGGTGTTCCAGAACTATGCCGTGTTTCCCCATCTGACCGTGTTCGAGAATATCGCCTTTGGCCTGCGCATGAAAAAGATGCCGCAAGCCGAGGTCGAGCGGCGCGTGAGCCGCACGGCGGAAATGATGCATATCGAGCAATTGCTGAAGCGCTACTCGGGCCAGTTGTCGGGCGGGCAACGCCAACGTGTCGCGGTCGCGCGCGCCTTGGCCATGGAACCCGACGTGATCTTGATGGATGAACCACTGTCGAACCTTGACGCCCTGTTGCGGCTTGAGATGCGGGCCGAGTTGAAAGGCGTTCTGGCGCAGTCAAAAACCACCACCATCTATGTCACCCATGATCAGGTTGAGGCGATGAGCCTTGCCGACCGGATTTCCGTCATGAACGGTGGGCGGATCGTGCAGGCGGCCAATCCGGTCGAGGTTTACCGAAACCCCAGTGCGCGTTTTGTGGGAAGTTTTATCGGCAATCCACCGATGAATTTCTTGCCCGCAACGGCCCTTGGCGATGGCAAATGGCGCGTGGCTGGCACCACCTTTGAAGGGCCAAAATCGCAGGCCGCCGAGTTTGCGATCAGGCCCGAAGACACTTCACTTGCCGATCACGGCCTTCGCGCCGAAGTTCGGGTGGTGGAGCCGCTGGGCCCCCATACCTTGGTCACTACAACAGTTGAAGGTCAGCCGTTTCGGGTCATTTTGGAAAGCAATGCCACCCCCCGCCCCGGTGATATCTTGACTGTCCGTCCAACCCCAGATCGTATCCGTTGGTTCGATCCGTCAACACAGCAGGCCCTGCAATGAATGCGCTTTCTGACAATGCCATCGAAATTCTGCGCGAGAATGATCGTGGCACCTATACCGTGCCCACAAAGGGGCTTTACCCGTTTCAGTGGAACTGGGACTCGTGCCTGACCGCCCTTGGCCAAAGACATTTCGACGAGGCCCGCGCCTGGACCGAGATTGAGACGCTGATGGCCCATCAATGGCCCTGCGGGATGGTGCCGCATATCGTGTTTCACAAGCCCGACGATGGGTATTTTCCCGGCCCGGATGTCTGGGCCACCGGGCGGCCTGTGCCCACATCGGGGATCACCCAACCCGCTGTTGCGGGATTTGCGCTGCGCCGCTTGTTCGATTTGGCCAAGGATCGCGGGGCGGCGGAAACTCGGGTTCGTGCGCTGTTGCCAAAGGTCGCCGCATGGCATCGCTGGTTCTTTGCAACCCGTGATCCGGCGGGCGAAGGTCTGGTTGCGATTATCCACCCATGGGAATCCGGACGCGACAATTCCATTGACTGGGACGCGGCCTTTGATCGGGTGCCGACCGAGGGCGTCAGCCCCTACACCCGCCGCGACACGCAGCACGCAAACCCGGCCCATCGCCCGACAAAAGAGCAATATGATCGCTATTTGTGGCTGGTCGAGCATTTTCGAAGCCTGAACTGGGAAACATCCAGACTGCACGACGCCTCGCCGTTTCGGGTTGTTGATCCCGGTTTCAACGGCATCTTGCTGCGGGCCTGTGCCGATCTGGCCGATCTGGCCGAACATCTGGGCGCGGCAGAAATTGCCGCCGAAAACCGTAACTTTGCCAAAAAGGGATTGGCGGCGCTTGAAAGCCTGTGGTCCGAACAGCATGGCCAATATCTGTGCAAGGATCGCGTGACTGGCACCCTTGTGCAAAGCCAGTCGATTGGCGGCCTTCTTGCCGCTTTCGCAGCCATTCCCCGTGAACGTGCTGCCAGAATTGCCCAGACGATTGACAACCACGCAACCCGGTTTCGGGTGGCGAGCCATCTTCCCTCAGATCCCCGCTTTGACGCAAAGCGCTATTGGCGCGGTCCAGTGTGGCTGGTGGTGAACTATATGGTGGCCGATGGGCTGGCCCGCGCCGGGCAGGTGGATGCCGCCAACGCGATTACCGCCTCAAGCCTTGATCTGATCCGTGAGAGCGGATTTGCCGAATACTATGACCCCCAAACGGGCGAACCCTTGGGCGGTGGCCGGTTCACATGGACGGCCGCGATGGTCTTGGAATTTCTGTCGATGGAGCGATAGGCGATGAAGATCCTGACCATCGGGGCCCATCCGGACGATCTGGAGATCTTTTGTTTTGGAACCCTGATGGCATGGCGCGCCATGGGGGCTGATCTGGCCCTTGCCATTGCCACCGATGGCGCAGCGGGTGGGGATCTTCCGCCCGCTGATCTGGCGCGCATCCGCCGGGCCGAGGCGATCGCGGGCGCAACGGCGCTGCGCACGACGCCCGTCTTTCTGGACTTTCCCGATGGGGCCCTGTTCGCCGATGCGGCGCTGATTGCAGCTTTGGGCAGGCTGATCGCGGACGAACGGCCCGACCTTGTCGTGACTCACGCGCCCAATTGCTACCACGCCGACCACCGGACCCTTTCAGTGGCGGTGTCACAGGCTGTCAGCTTCAAGGCGCCGCTTTTGGTGATGGATACCCTTGCAGGCACCGGATTTCAGCCGACGATCTGGGTGGATGTAACACCCCATTGGCCCGCGAAAGAGCAGGCCATCTTGTGCCACCAAAGTCAGGACCCCGCCCGATTCGTGGAGGCTGCAAACAGGCAGGCTTCTTTCCGGGCGGCAGAATGCAACCAGCCCACAACCGCCCGCGCCGAGGCGTTTCGGTTTGATCCGCGCTTTCCCTTTGCCGATATCCGCAACCTTTTGCCGCCCGCACCGTCAACGACGTCACCCGCGCAAAAAGGGTTGCTCAGACCGCGCCCGAAAATCTGATCTCACTGCAAAATCGGGTTTCCTCACGCCCCCAAGAAGGCCCTTGCCTCGTGTGACTTCAGGCTGCGTCGGGCGGCGCTGTAATTTTCCAAGCTTTCGACCAATTGCGGGAACAACGCCACAAGCTCTGCCCATTGCGCGGTTTGCATCGAACCAATTGTCTGCGGCCCCGGTTGAAAGCTTTCGCTCCACGCACCATCAGAGCGAATGATCTCATGTTCATCGAACATGATGTGGATATAGGTCACCGACCGCGGGAAAGTGCGGCTGATCCCCTCCATCCCAACCAGATACGTGGCCGCAATCAAGACCTCGTGCTCGCCGAAAAGGATTTCGGCCTTTGGTCCGTGCATCAGTATCCGATGCTGCGGTGACACCAGAAGGTCGCGTTCGGGCATGTCATGTCCGAACGCCCCCTTGGGAATACGCACAGGATTAAAGGCCGGGTTCAGGCACAAGTCATCCTCGCCCAGATCGCGTCGTCCGATCCAGCGCACTGGCTGATAGCCATGATCGCGTGTCATCACCAGATCGCCAAGGGCGAGATTTTCGACCGCGACCTCGCCAAAGATCGTCAAAATCTGACAGCCGGGGGTAAAGCAGGGGATCACACGTTCGATATCCGTGAACGTCAATGAGCCGATAACAGCGCCACCTGTATCCAGAAACTCAACCGTTCCGTTTTCGTCCGTTCCACCGCCGTAGATGACATTGACGCCAGCCCGGCCATAGGATGACAGATTAAGGGTGTCGTTGTCGTTGCCGCCATTGCCCCCATAGATGACGTCGCCGATACCACCAAAGAAAAGATCCGCGTCGTCGCCGCCAAACATAAGGTCAGCGCCAGCGCCGCCGGTCAGCGTGTCGTCTTCGGTGCCGCCATAAAGCTCATCTGCGCCATCGCCACCGTCGAGGATATCCGCGCCTTCGTCACCAACCACGGTGTCGGAGCCGTCGCCGCCATACAAAACATCGTTGCCCGCATCACCGTCGACAATATCAGTCCCGGCGCCGCCATAGAGGGTATCGTCGTCCTCCCAGCCAAACAGATTGTCAGCACCTTCGTCGCCATAGAGCTGGTCGTTGCCAGACATGCCGTTGATGGTGTCGGCGTCCAAGCCGCCATAGGCGGTGTCATCACCAGCGCCAGCGTCGATCAGATCGGCGCCATCGCCTGCGGTGATAGAGTCATCACCACCATAGCCATAGATCGTATCAGCAAGGCCGTCCGCGCCATCAATCTGGTCACCCTGCAAGTCGGTGTAACCCACCCCCATAATGTCGTTGGACGAGGTGCCATCCACGATGCCATCAGCAAGTGAAAGCGGAATGCCAATCGCGGCCAGTGCCGCCGGGGATGCAAGGCTTGCAGCCGCAACCCCGATCAGGGTCACGCTCTCAAAATTGGGGAAGGTCAGGACAGCATTGCCAAGCCCATCATCAGAAACCACCACATCGGCAGTATCAACCGGGTTTCCAGAGCCATCCACCAGGCCCGAAACATCAAGCATATCCTGACTGATAAAGGTGCCGTCGCCATTATCAATCGGGCCCTCAAAGCCCTGCACGGTGTCCGCGCCATCCCCATCTGCCAATCGGATAAGGTCGGCCATGCCGTCGCCCAGTCCGATGTCGAACACATCGTCCCCGGCACCGCCATCAAAGGTATCCGCACCAGCACCGGTTGAAACAACGTCGGCCCCCGAAGAGCCGATGACACTGTCATTTCCGCTGCCAAGAAGGATGTTCTCAATCTCGACAAAACTGGCGACATGGCCCGGCGCGCCAATCTGGGTCAGGGTTCCTTGCTCGGGATTGCCCGGATCACCTGCTGACAGGTCCAGCACCGCGCCCGCGTTCATCGCCGAGGCATCCAGCGTGTCGCCCAGCGTTTCGGAGGACTCGCCCCCTATGATCGTGTCAAGGCCACTGCCATCATACAGAACAAAGACGTCATCGCCGCCTTCGCCCGACATGGAGTCATCACCAGCGCTGCCGATCAGGCGGTCGTCACCTTCGCCTGCCCAAAGCGTGTCGTTGCCCTCATCACCTTGAAGCGTGTCCTGATCGTCACCGCCCAATAGGAAGTCATCATCCAGCCCACCAAACAGCAGATCGTTGCCTTCGGCCCCATCTAGGGTGTCAGATCCTGATCCGGCATAAATGGTGTCGTCCCCAAGATAGCCTTCCACAAGATCGTTGCCGCCGATCCCGGTGATGCTGTCGTTCCCGACCCCGCCGTAGATGGAATCAGCGCCATCGGAGCCGGCAAGTGTATCGTTGCCTTCCTCCCCATACATCTCGTCCGAGCCGCCGCCGCCGATGATAAGGTCATCATCCGCGCCACCATGAATGAGGTCGTTCCCCATTCCGCCATCAAGGCTATCATTGCCCGCGCCACCGAACAGCGTGTCCGCTTCCGTCCCGCTCAATAGACTGTCAGCGCCATCGCCACCGTAAAGCAGGTCCGTTCCTTGACCGCCGTCGATGGTATCGTTACCGTCACCACCGTCGACAGTGTCCGCGCCAAGACCGGCATCGACCGAGTCATTGCCCGCCCCGGAATAGACAGTGTCATCCCCATCGCCAGCCAGAACGACATCGTCATCCGGCCCTGCCAAAGGAAACAGCGCATCACCTGCGTCAATGGCATCGCCTTGGGGGTCGCCGGTATAAAAGGCGTCGATAAGATCGGCCGAAGATGTCCCCTCGACGATCCCATCTGGGGCAAGCACCACCACGCCATCGGCCACTACATTTTCGATTTCAGAGAAGACGAGTGTGGACCCGTCGGTGAAATGGGCTGTGCCGCTTTCGCTGCTCGGGCCATTCCATTGGATACGGTCAACACCGTTGACGATCAGGGTGTCGTTATCATCACCACCTTCGCCGCCCTCGACCGTATCCCCACCACCGCCAGTGATGGTGTCCGCATCATCGCCGCCGTAAAGCGCATCCGCCCCAAGGCCGCCGTCGATAAGATCATTGCCCCCGCTGCCATAAACGGTGTCGCTGCCGCTGCCGCCGTCCAGCAGGTCATCGCCGCCCCGACCGTCGATAAAGTCTGCGCCATCCCCGCCAAAAAGCTGGTTTGTGTAGCTTGGGTCGAAATCGTCAAAGCCAAGGAGCGTGTCGTCAAAACTCGACCCGATGACACCGTCGATTCCATAGCCGATCACATCGTTGGCAACATCGCCCCCCGACATCGCCCCGGACATTAGGTCGATTGTGACGCCAGCAGCCGAGGCCGAGGCGTCGATATTGTCCTGTCCGCCGCCCCCGATAAGGGTATCGGCCCCCGCCCCGGTGACAAAGACATCGTCCCCCGTTCCACCATCAAGGATGTTTGCGCCGGTGCCGCCCAGAAGCGTATCGCTGCCATCGCCACCAAAGACCGTGTCATTGCCCGCGCCTGCGTCGATCCAGTCGTCGCCCCCCTCGCCCAGCACCGAGTCGTTGGGGCCGTCTATGCCGTCGATCGCATCACCCTGCGCATCGATGTATCCCGCGCCGATCACATCGGCCCCTACCGTGCCATCGACAGGACGAATGGGGGGTGTGATCAAGGCACCATCGGCAAAGATCGTCTCTATATTGGTAAAGCTGAGAAGCGAGCCGTCAAGGAATGTGATCGTGCCCGCTTCGTCATTGCCGCCGCCGTAGACGATTGCATCAACGTCCCGCACGATCAGAACGTCGGCATCAACACCGCCTTCGCCTCCGTCAACGGTATCGTTGCCACCGCCATAGATGGTGTCGGCATCATCTCCACCCGCGATGCTGTCGGCAACATCGTCTTCCACAAGGGACGACGCCCCCCAGAACGCAACATTGTCGATCTGAACGCCCGTCCCATCGACGGGGCCCGTCACCTCAAACGTAAGTGTGTTGCTGCCGTCACCTGATCCACCGATGACATCAAAGACATATCCGGTCGGAAAGAATGTCTCGGGGTCGACTGTGCCGATCAGGTCGCCATTCCAAAAGACGTTCAGACCGTTGTCATCTGTTGGGCCATCAATGGCATCGAATTCCAATCGATAGGGAACGCCTTCGATTACACCCGCAATCGTTTGGCTGATTGTCGTGACGCCCGGCACCCCTTCGGTGTCCAGCCAATTGGTGCCGTCCGTCGGCCCCCCCACGCCACTGTTGTGAATATCGATGACGCCACCGGGTCCGGCAAACCAGCCCCCCGGTGCCGTTCCATCCGATCCGATAAACCCCCAAGAGGTCGGGGTCATGCCGGTCGTGTCTTCAAAACTTCCGTTTTGAATCAGATTGACGATATTGCCATGCCCCATAAGCAGGTCATTGCCAGAGCCCCCAAAGAGGGTATCGGCATCAAACCCACCCATGACGAGGTCATCACCCTCGCCCGCATACAAAAGATCAAAGCCTTCTGAGCCATGAAGGACGTCATCGCCCGTTCCACCGTCAACAGTGTCATCACCGTATCCGGCATCGATATATTCGTGGCCCCCCAGATCGGTAATGAAATCATTGCCGTCGCCGCCAAAGACAACGTCGTTGTCCAACCCGCCATCAATCGTATCGTTGCCATCGCCCGCATAGATGAGATCAAAGCCGGCATCGCCGGTCAGGCTATCGTCCCCCTCTTGCCCATAGATTGTATCGTCGCCATCGCCCCCCAGAACGGTGTCGTCCCCTTGGGCGGCATCGATAAAGTCCGCCCCGTCGCCTGCATCGATGAAATCCGCCTGATCGGGGATGGAAACCAAAGAAGGGTTCGTATTGACGGAAAGGCTATAAACAGACCCGCCGACACCGCCGTTGTTTTCGATCTGCAAGGTCATGAAGGCCATGTTGATCGTCAACGTGGCGGTTGTGGCCTCCAACACCATGGCGTCATTTGACGTGCCGCTGATCCGACCACTGGGTTCGATGACATAGGTGCCGGTCGGATCATCAAAAGTGGCCCAACCAAAGGCGATGGCGTCATTCAGATCAAAGATCATGCCATCAAGGGTGATGGTCAGGGTTTCCCCGATATTGGTCCCGTTCAGGATGATCTGCGCGCCCGAAACCTCGGTGTCAAAGCTGTGGGTGTGAACCTCTTCGCCATCCGCCTCGCCAATGGAGAACCCGTTGGTGATCGGCCCATAGTCGGCAAAGGTCAGGCTGCCATCGCCTGACGTTGAGGTGACCGAAAAATCGGGATTGCCCATCGTGCCAAGGATGGTCTGATAGTCAGCCGTGATTTGCGTAAAGGCGGCAAGGCTGGGGTCTAGCGGCTCGATCGTCTCTGATCCGCCATAGATCGTGTCGTCACCTGTGCCGCCATAGATCGTATCGGCCCCTGTGCCGCCATCCATGTAATCTGCACCATCGCCACCGAAGAGGCTGTCATCGCCTTCGTCACCCGCGATGTAATCATTAGCGGCACCCGACAGGATGGTGTCATCCCCAAGCCCGCCATAGATGTCACTTGTGCCGCCACTATCAACGATGGTGTCGTTGCCTTCGCCGCCGTCAAGGGTATCTGCGCCCTCGCCCCCGATCAGCGTGTCATCGCCTGCGCCTCCCATGATCAGATCGTCGCCAGCACCCCCATCCAGCGTATCGGCGGCCATGCCGCCAAATATCTGGTCGTCTCCAAGTTCGCCCCGAATATGCACTGCCTCGGTCGTGACGGATGCATCGATCGTATCGTTGAAATCCGTCGCTGTGATGCCTTCCACTTCGATAAAGTCGCCAGTCGCGGGGGCCAGATCATAGGCATAGGTGCCGCTCAGATCCCCCGTAAAGGTGACATTGACGCCGCTATCGACAAGGTAGTTTCCGAACCAGATGATGTCGTGGTCCTGACCGCCCACGATGCTGTCATACTCGTGGTCTTCGGTGATATTGAAATTGTCCTGACCGGCCCCGCCATAGAGGGTGTCGGAACCAATGCCCCCTGACAGGGTATCACTTCCCTCACCACCATAGATGACGTCATCCGCCGCCCCGGTGATGATGACGTCGTTGCCCGCATTGCCATAGACTGTGTCGTTGCCTGCGGAATCCGCGTAATAGGTTCCAAAACTGTCATTGCCTGCACCAAGGCCGACAAAGTCATCTCCCGCCCCGCCAAATACGGTATCGTCATCCGCACCAGCATAGATGACGTCATTCCCGCTTCCGCCCACGATGCTGTCATTGCCCGCGCCAGCAATGATGTAATCGCCATCCCCCGTTGTGCCCGCAACGCCAAGCGCGTCACCTGCATCCATCAGGTCGCCGTCCGGATCGCCCATATAGGTCGCGTCGATGACATCATCCCCTGCCGTGCCTTCGACAATGCCATCTAGCGCGGGGGCGGTCGTCGTTGTCAGGGTGACCAGACCGATATCCGTGTTTCCCGAGATATCCGTTACCTCGTAGGTGAACACATCCGACCCTTCGGTCAGCGATGTAACCGTAATGGTCCCGTCTGCGTTCAGCGTCACATCTTGCCCGGTGGGAAGTGTGACGGTTCCTCCGACGGTGATATCCACGCCGTTGATCTGGGTGATGGTCAGGCCCTGATCCGACAGATCGCGGTCATTGGCCAGAATATCAAACGTGCGGGTCGTACCAGCCGTAATCTGAATCTGGTCTTCGATGGCAAGTGCATAGGTTTGCACACTGTTGGCCATGATCATGACGTTAGAGTCATAGACGTCATCACCACCGTCCGCGATTCCAATGCGAATGGTGTTGACCGCCCCCGCGACGACCGGTGCCTTGACAGAAAGGACAACGGTAAAGCCATCCATTTCGGTGTTAAAGGTGTCAAGAGAGGCAGGGTTGTCGATGTAAAGGTTCTGATTTGTCGACCCGTTGACCGTATCAATTGTCACGCGCTGAAGACTGACGGATACGGGCGCAAAAACGCCGTTTACCCAAACCCCGAAAGCATCGTTGACGCCAAGGTTGACGTATTCGAGATATTCCTCGGACGAGAAGACGAATTGCATCGTAAGCATGTCGCCTTCGGGAATGAACTCGGCTTCGAGGATTGCACCATCAAAGGTCTGATAGCCCGAGACGTCATTCAACAACGGGTCATCATCAATGCCGGCGGTTCCCGTGCCTGTTCCGTCTGTCGTATTGGTATCGGTGGTGCCGCTGCTGTTGGTGAAGTCTGCCACATTGCCCGTGGACAGGATCACCCCCCCATCTGACCCGGTGATGCCCGAAATCGTCGTATCGGCCCCGGAATAGATGCCAGCAGAATTCGGATCGCCAGAGTAGGTCGCGCTGATGACCTGAATGCCCGCCCCGAAGATGGTCTGGGCCAAATCAGTGGCATCAACGCCCGAGTCAATGTTTGCAATCACAAGTTCTGTTGCCGTCGCCATCTATCACCCAACTCTGTACTCTGTGCGGGTGGTTTCGTCCTTGGGACCTGAAGTCTCCTTCAG
Organism: Paracoccaceae bacterium; assembly: GCA_021741245.1. GTDB lineage: Bacteria > Pseudomonadota > Alphaproteobacteria > Rhodobacterales > Rhodobacteraceae > Pseudotabrizicola. Next base: position 150,105 of record JAIOYF010000001.1, on the reverse strand, counting down.
ATTTGGGTCCAGTGACTTGGCGTCCGACAGTAACGCAAGCAGGGCAAGACACCCCCTTGACTACAGCCCTTCGTATTGGTTCAGAATGTCCGAAAGTTGGATACATTCGGCCAAAAGTTAGATTTCTGAACGGCGTGATCTGAGTGCGGACGACGGTCACCGCTTCTTGCTAAGTCCGTCCCATGCGGGACTTTTTTACCCTTTGGCACTCGTTTTTGGGCGGAATCGCACGTTGCGAAAGGTGCAGGCAGGCCGTTAACAACCTTGACTTGCAAGAAACGGCTTTATCGTCAAATCACGGCGAGTGTACGAGAAAGGATTTTGCCACAATTTTGTCGAACTTTATACGCGTCAGCGATCAGACGTTCGTGGTCTTGGGGCAAACTGTCGTCTGCGTAGAAACTTTGTGCCCGATGCGCATGTTTTGCGCGCCCCTGCTTTCAACGAGAGAGTTACCGCCAAAGTCTGTAAGCCGTTTTGAACGGGTTAGCCTTTTGCAAAGGTCTGGACGGGCCATCGCCGTTTTCCGCCGCGGTTGCAAACAGGTGGGAATTGCAAATCACTCAGACCAAGGGCGACAGGCCAGACACCAAGCCTTGGATCTGTGACGTGACGTCATGATACACTCCGCCAATAAATGTTTTGAACGACGTTCAAATCTGCGTATTAATTTGAACAATGTTCACAGGAGGATGCCATGCATAGCTTGGTCAATACCACTCAACTTGTTGCCGATGGGGTCCTGACACCCCAGCAGGCCCGGATCGTCGAAGACCGCGCCAGGGAAACGATGGTTTCGCTGGCGATCAATACCGTCCTTTGCACAGGCGTTTTGGCGGCCACGGGTGGCATGATCTTTTGGTTGGCCAATGCGGTGGCCGTCGCGGTCACGGGAACGCTCTTGCTGGTTGCCGGCCTGGTGATCTTGGCCAAAACCCCGGATACCGTTCGCATGTTCGGCAATGCCGCCGCCCTGATCGGTGCGGGCATGTTGATCGGCGGGGCCGGTTTGGAACTGGTGGATAAATATCCCGATCACGCAGGCTGGATCATGACGCTGGGCGGGGCGCTCGTGGTCGCGATTGCCGGGCGCGCGATGATCTGGGGAGGGTTGACCACAAGGTTTGTGCAAGGTGCAATCCTTTTGATGGGCCTTGCGCTGCACCTTTCAGGCCTCGGTGTGCTGGCCGAGGATTTGGCCATTGGAGGGCCGCTTCGGACAGTGTTCTTCCTCTATGCGGCGATAGCGATTGCGGGGGCTGGCTGGCTGATCAACGTGCGATTTTTCACGGCGTTGTCCATCATCCCCTTTGCGCAGATGCTTGACACGGGCACAGGATATTTTGGGGCGGCCTATGTGTTTTGGTCACCGGAACCGACGCTGACCATTTTGCAAATGGGCGCATTGGTGGCGGGCATGTTGTGGTGGGCAAAACGTTTGCCGGAACGATCCGCCGCGCATGGCAGAACCCTCGCCATTCTTGCCTTTGTTGTGGCAAACCTGTCGGCACTGGTCGGATCACTGTTCGGGGATGTGGTTGGCCAGTCCGTCTGGGGGCCGGGCCGCAATGCGTGGACAACTGAAATGACTTATGAGCAGTTCGAGGCCGCAGAGCTCGCGTTCCGCTCAAGCACCTTGGTGATCTCAGAGTCGGTCTATTCGATCCTCTGGGCGCTGGCGTTGATCGGGATTGGCGCATGGTCCGCGCAAACGGGGCGGCGTGTGCTGTTCAATGCAGCGCTGACCTTTGCGGGCATCCACGCCTATACACAGCTGTTTGAGAGTTTTGCAGACGAACCCCTTGCCTATGTCATCGGCGGGTTCGCGGCCATTCCACTGGCATGGGGGGCATGGCGGCTGAACCAATGGTTCGCCGCCCGCCCTACCCCGGTTTAGGCCTTTTGCGACCGCTTTGGATAAAGCACGACCTTGGTTCCCATCGGAACCAAGGCGTAAAGCTGTTCGATCTGCACATTGACCAAACGCACACAGCCGTTTGAAACAGCCGAGCCAATCGTCCAAGGATCGGGCGTGCCGTGGATGCGCAAGAAGGTATCACCGCGCTCTTCGGTAAACAGATAAAGCGCCCGCGCCCCCAAAGGATTGCTTGGCCCACCCGGCATGCCATTGGCGTATTGCGCGTAGTGGCCGGGGCTACGGGCGATCATTTCCTTGGTCGGGGTCCAGCTTGGCCATTCCTTCTTTGCACCGATATGGAATGTGCCGGGCGTATAAAGATCACCCTTGCCGACACCAACGACGAAGCGCAGGGCTTGTCGCTTGGGAAGGGTCCAGTAAAGCGAAAAGGTGTTTGGATCGACAAGGATCTGACCCTCTTCGAATTTGTCGCGCAGGCGCAGCGTTATGGGCTGATGCTCCGGCGGGACGACATAAGTCTTTCGGTTGGGTTTGGTCTGGGCAATCGCTGGGGCCGCGATGGCCCCGGACAAAAGCGTTGCTGTTGCAGTGGTCAGAAAACTGCGGCGGTCAATTGGCATGTGAAAAAACCTTTCTGGCACGTCCCACAAAATTACGGCAGTTTTGACGCGAGAAAAGACAAAGCTTCGTTAACCCTGCCATCGTCGAGAAGTTTTATGACAGGTGTAGCAGCGCTGCCCTTGGTTGAATGTGAGTCTGCGCAAGCTGAAGCGAATTTTGGCCATCCCCAGCGCAAAAGAAAAGGGCCCCAGATTGCTCTGGGGCCCCTTTTTCTACTGCACAGAAGATCACCCTTCGGTGGATTCTTCTTTCTTTTCGACAACTTCTTCGCCGGTTTCCTGATCAACCATCTTCATGCCAAGGCGCACCTTGCCACGATCGTCAAAGCCCAGAAGTTTGACCTTCACTTCTTGGCCTTCTTTCAGGATTTCATTCGGGTGGTTCAGACGCTTGTTGGCGATCTGGGAAACGTGAACCAAACCATCACGCTTACCAAAGAAGTTCACGAAAGCGCCGAAATCGACGAGTTTGACAACCTTACCGGTGTAGACGCGGCCCTCTTCCGGCTCTGCCACGATCGAATAGATCATGTCATAGGCGCGCTTGATCGCTGCGGCATCGTTCGAGGCGATCTTGATCTGGCCGTCGTCGTTGATGTCGACCTTGGCACCAGAGGTTTCCACGATTTCGCGGATGACCTTGCCGCCCGAGCCGATCACTTCACGGATCTTGTCGGTTGGAATCTGCATCGTCTCGATCTTGGGCGCGTACTGGCTGAACGCCTGCGCCGAGGTCAGCGATTTTGCCATTTCGCCCAGAATGTGCATCCGGCCATCTTTTGCCTGCGCAAGCGCCTGCTCCATGATCGCGGGCGTGATGCCGGCAATCTTGATGTCCATCTGCAAGCTGGTGATGCCGTTGGCAGTGCCGGCAACCTTGAAGTCCATATCGCCCAAGTGATCTTCATCACCCAAGATATCGGTCAGAACGGCGTAGGAGCCGTCGTCTTCAAGGATCAGACCCATGGCCACGCCAGCAACAGGCGCCTTCAGCGGAACGCCCGCATCCATCATCGACAGCGAACCGCCGCAGACCGAAGCCATCGACGACGAGCCGTTGGATTCAGTGATCTCGGACACCACACGGATGGTATAGGGGAAGTCGGTTGCCGCAGGCAAAACCGCCTGAAGCGCGCGCCATGCCAGCTTGCCATGGCCAATCTCACGACGGCCGGGGGAGCCGACACGACCCACTTCACCCACCGAATAGGGAGGGAAGTTATAGTGCAGCAAGAAGTTGGAGCGTGAATTGCCGTGCAGGGCGTCGATGATCTGCTCATCTTCGCCGGTGCCAAGGGTGGTCACGACCAGACCTTGGGTCTCGCCACGGGTGAACAGGGCCGAACCGTGGGTCCGCGGCAGGATGCCGGTCTCACAAGTGATTGCGCGCACCGTTTTGGTGTCGCGGCCATCAATACGGGTGCCGTTTTTCACAACGTCGCCGCGCAGGATCGACGATTCCAGCTTTTTGATCGCAGAGCCAAGGTTCACATCGGCCAGATCTTCTTCCGACATCGCGCCCTTGATGGCCGATACGGCTGCCGAGATCGCGGTGGTGCGCTCTTGCTTGTCGCGGATCGCGAAAGCGGCGCGCATCTGCGCCTCGCCTGCGGTTTTCACCTTTGCATACAGCGCCGAATAGTCTGGTGGGCTGAAATCAAACGGCTCTTTGGCGCAGTCTTCGGCAAAGTCCATGATCATGTCGATCACGGGTTGCATCGCCTCATGGCCAAACTTGACCGCACCCAGCATCTCGGCTTCCGACAGCTCATAGGCCTCGGACTCAACCATCATCACGGCGTCTTTGGTGCCGGCGACGACCAGATCAAGGCGCTGATCGGGGTTGTTGCGCAGATTCTGCATGTCTTCGACATCGGGGTTCAGTACATAGGCACCGTTGCTGAAACCAACGCGGGCAGCCCCAATCGGGCCCATGAATGGCACGCCGGAAATCGTCAGCGCGGCCGAGGCGGCGATCATGGCCACGATATCGGGTTCATTCACCAGATCGTGGCTGAGCACGGTGCACATCAGCAGCACTTCGTTCTTGAAGCCTTCGACAAACAGCGGGCGGCAGGGGCGGTCGATCAGACGCGAGGTCAGCGTCTCTTTCTCGCTCGGGCGGGCTTCGCGCTTGAAGAAACCGCCCGGGATTTTACCGGCGGCATAGTATTTCTCTTGGTAGTGGACGGTCAGTGGGAAAAAGTCCTGGCCCGGCTTTGCGGCTTTCGCAAAGGTCACGTTGGCCATAACGCTGGTTTCACCCAAGGTGGCAATCACGGTGCCATCAGCTTGGCGGGCAACCTTGCCCGATTCCAGCTTGAGCGTTTCATTGCCCCACTGGATTGTTTTCGTCGTCACGTTGAACATCTATCGTTTCCTCTTGGAAGCACCCACAGGCGTATCCCGTGTCTTCCGTTTTGCATGGCGGCCCCATTGCCGCCGCCCCCTATCCTTTGCATGTGGCCGGGGGCGGGCCTCACGTCACAGATGGCGCGCGTCTACAGCAAAACGGGTCGTTTGGAAAGCGCGGTGTTTGCGAAGCTTACGCTGCACCTCTGCACCCTAAGAACGCCACATGGCCTAAATCGGCGCTGCATCCGGTCGTTCTTGATCTTTTGATAAGAGAATGTTGGTTCGGCTGAAAAGCCGATGTGTGGGAATGAAAGAATGTATGAAATTTCGCAAACTCAGGGCTATGTCAGGATCAGTTTTACTGGTCGCATTGGCTTGGAAGAGATGAAGGAATGGCTGAACGAAATGCGTACCGCAATGTCACAACCCAACCCGAATGGACTTATCATGGTCGATTTGCGGGAAATGGCCGTGCTGCCCAAAGAGGCGGCCGCGATATTGGAATCGGCGCAGCGCGCGGGCAACAAGTCCGGGCTCAAGCGGTCGGCCGTGATTGTCAAAAGCGCCATCATTCAGATGCAGTTTGAACGGATCGCAAAGTTGACCGGGATCTACACAAAAGAGCGTTACTTTTCAGCAGACACCAACCCGAATTGGGAGAAGGCGGCCGAAGCGTGGATTCTGCAGGGGAAGGAACCCGCGTAAGGTCGGCTCATAACGTCCAGAACGCAAAACGCCCGTACCTTTCGGCACGGGCGTTTGCGTGAAAACAAATCCGCGGGATTAGCGGCGCAGGCCGAGGCGTGCGATCAGCGCGGTATAACGTGCTTCTTCCTTGCCCTTCAGATAGTCCAGCAACTTGCGGCGCTGGGCCACCATCATCAAAAGACCACGACGCGAGTGGTTGTCTTTCTTGTGGCTCTTGAAGTGCTCGGTCAGGGTAGCGATGCGCGACGACAGGATCGCAACCTGAACTTCGGGCGAACCGGTGTCGCCTTCTTTGGTTGCGTATTCCTTGATCAGACGGGCTTTTTCTTCAACGGTGATCGACATCGGATGTCTCCTGTGCAGAAGGGTTGCGGTGCAGGCCGGGATGTCGTCCAGCAAGACCAATATATCCCCTGACAACATCAAGAGATGGGGGTCTATAGAAGAAACCCTGTCAAAATGGAAGCCTGATTTGCGGTCCGCGATGTGCCGTGGGGGAAACAAGCTGTGCTGGCCGCCACGGGACAAAAACAATCAGCCGTTAAGTATGGCGACAGAAACCCCGCTGCAACCCCACCAGATTCATAGAGATGCGATGAGAATCATGCTAGGGTCACTGCATGTTTTCTTTTGCAATCATGTGTTTGTCCGAAAACATAGTTAACGGCGCGCTGGGGTGCGCGGAACGAAAGGGTGTGGGTGATGCTGGCAATGCTTGCGATTTTTGGCGCATTGGGCGCGGGCCTTGTGGTGGATGCGTTCACAAAAACCACATCTGATGAAGAAGAGGCCGACCCCGAAGAAGCCGAGCACGGCGAATCGACCGGCGGGATGAGTGCCAACGGGGAAACCATGTTGGATTGGGCGGTCGACGATGAGGAGGAGGATATTCCCCTTCCGCTCAGCGCTGAGGCCATCGCTCCGATCTCAAACACACAATCAGGCGAGGTCGTTGCGGGCATGCCTGTGTCTGACGATATCGCAGACGCCGAGGATAGCTCTGTCATCCTTTCCGGCGGGGCCACGGATGATATCCTGAATGGAGAGGACGCAGCCGACACGCTTTTTGGTGGCGACGGCGATGATCTTTTGACCGGGCGCGGCGGCAATGATGCCATGCTGGGCGGTGCTGGCCAAGATCATCTGGATGGCGGGGCCGGGGACGATACTCTTTCTGGCGAAGACGGCGACGACAGCCTGATTGCGGGCGATGGCAACGATACGCTTTCGGGCGACGCTGGGAATGACTCGCTGGCCGGCCAGTCGGGCGACGATCTCTTGTTGGGGGGCGAAGGCGCCGACACCCTGCAAGGCGGCGAAGGTCAAGACAGCCTCGATGGGGGTGAGGGCGCAGATTGGCTGGCAGGTGGCGCAGGCGATGATGGGTTGGAGGGCGGCACTGGACAAGACACGCTTGACGGGGGCGATGGCAATGACACGATCTGGGGCCAGTCCGCCGATGGACCAGATGACGAGATGGACTTTCTGAATGGCGGGGCCGGCGACGATGTCTTGATGCTGGGTCAGGGTGACTACGCCATGGGCGGTTCAGGGGCTGACAGCTTTCACCTTTTTGATATCGCGCAGGGCGGGCCTGTGGCCCAGATCAGTGACTATGACCCCGCCGAAGACGATCTGGTCGTGTATTATGACGCGGGTCTTCACTCCTCGCCCGTGCTGACCTCGGCGCTGGTTGGTGATACGCAGGATGTGACCCTGATACTTGACGGGATCGCCGTTGCGATCATTCGCGATGCGGCGGGACTAAGCCTTTCCACGATCACCTTGCGCGCGAGCTAAGTATGATCACGGACCAAGGGGCCGACCTCAGGCAAAGAACGGGCCAAAGGCCCCGATCACGGCTTCAGGGTTTTCTTCCATCACAAAGTGACCACTTTCGCAGGCACTTGCGGTGACATCCGTTGCCCAGTTGCGCCAGATGCCTTCGGGATCACCCGTGCGGGCGGGAAAGCCGTGATGGCCATAAAGAAACCGCAGAGGCACTGTTATCTTGTTGCCAGCGGCGCGGTCTGCCTCATCATCGAAACGATCGGTCGTGGCCCCTGCCCTGTAATCGGCACACATCGCATGGAGGCGTTCTGGCTCCATCGCCTGCGCACGATAGCTGTGCAGACTATCTGGCGGGAATGGCGCCAGCGATTTCGACAGGGTCCAGCTTTGCAAAGTGTGGTCGATATAGGCCACCGGGTCCGCCCCGATCATCCGCTCTGGCAAGGGGGCGGGCTGGGCAAGAAAGGTCCAGTGATAGGCCGCCATCGCAAGTTCAGCCCCCCAATTCGCCCAGTAGTCCCCCGTGGGTGCGATCTCGATGATCCCAAGGCGGCTGACCCGCGACGGATGATCCAGCGCAAGCCGATAGCTGACCCGCGCACCGCGATCATGCCCCAGAACCATGGCGGTTTCCAATGACAGGCTGTCCAGCAGGGCCACGATATCCGCCGCCATCTGGCGCTTGGAATAGGTCAGATGCGCGGCATCATCCGCCGGGGCATCCGAGGCACCATAGCCACGCAAATCCGAGATGATGACCCTATGGGTCTTGGCAAACGCCGCTGCCACTGGCGCCCAACACATACCATTTTGCGGATAACCGTGCAGCAGAACCAAGGCCGGGCCTGATCCGGCCTCTTGCACCGACAAGGTTATGGTGGAAAGGCCTATACGGCGGCGGGTAAATCCCGGAATGGTCGGCATGGTCATGGCGCACCTCTTTTACAGGTCACCATTCCCCGCCTTTTCACGCATGGCAAGACATCAAAGCCACGCCTCGGGCTGTCTGTCATAAGCGATGTAAAGCGGGTGCTTGGGTTGCCCCGCCGCCGTCAGGCCAAGGTGCATCAGCGGCCGCCCGGTTTGGCGCAACAGGGTTGCCACCGCCTGCCCGCGATCAAGGTACAGCCCATGTGCGCCCCATGCGCAGACGATGGCATCAGGCGACCATTCAAGAACGCTGTCCAAGATGGCTTGGTCATTTTGCGGCCCCACCGGATCCCTTTGCGCGCGCATCACCTTTGGATCGGTCGCGCGATAGGCAAAGATATTGGTCACGCGAAACGCACCAAAACCAAGGGTGCGGGCACGCCGTTCACAGCGCTCCACGGTGGGGTCGTTTTGATATTCCGTCGCGGTGGAGGGGTTGAGCATGACGAAAAGCGCGCGTCGCCCGCTTGGGTCCCAGACGCGGGTCAACACATAGCGGTAGTGCTCGCAGGGCGAGTAAACCGCCTCTGACGCTGCATCCCCCTTTTGAAACTGTCGCGTAACCATATCGACCGCCCCCACCAAAACCGCGCCCCTGCCCCATCCAAATGCACATCCAGACCAAGGGCAAGGGTCCGTGGCAACGCCGCCGCGTGCGGGCTCGATGCCCGCCAAGGTGGCTCCCCTTGCGCGAAGGGCGACGCTACAGGTTGAACACGCGCGTGGGGTGCAACTCACCCGCCTGATACTGCCCAACAGCCACAGGCTTGCCGTCGAAACTTGCCCAGACCGTCGTGCCCCAATCGATGCCCGAGGTCAGAACCATCCCCGGATTTCCGTTGCGCATCCGTGCCGCACCCTCCGCAGTGGCCATGACATGTGGCAAGTCTTGCAGCCCCAGGTCCAGTGGCCCCAGAAACCGATCAATTTCTTCTGTCCGCGCGAGGGCCTCGATCTCTTCCATCGTGACCGCATCCTCAGTCGAAAAAGGCCCCGACCATTCGCGGCGCAACCATGCCACATGGCCCAGACATCCCAAAGCCTGCCCCAGATCGCGGGCGATCGAACGGACATAGCCGCCTTTGCCACAGACCATTTCCAGATCCACGTGATCCAGATCCGGTCTTGCGATCATCTCCAGCCGCTCCACCCACAGGGCACGGGGCGCAAGGTCCATCACTTCGCCCTCACGCGCCAGATCATAGGCGCGTTCGCCATCAACCTTCACGGCCGAAAATTGCGGCGGCACTTGCTGGATCTGCCCGCGAAAGGCCTGCAGTGCCATGGCGATCTGCTCATCCGTCGGGCGTTCGCTGCGGCTTTCGATGACGGTTCCTGCGGCATCATCAGTGGTCGTCGATGCCCCAAAGGTTACGCGAAAAGCATAGCATTTCAGCGCATCCGTGACATAGGGCACTGTTTTTGTGGCCTCGCCCAAGGCCACAGCCAAAACGCCCGTCGCATCAGGATCAAGCGTGCCCGCGTGACCCGCCTTTTGCGCCTGAAAGGCCCATTTGACCTTGTTGACCACAGTGGTCGATCCAATGCCTGCGGGTTTGTCAACGATGACCCAGCCAGAGACCGGCCGCCCTTTTTTCGTGCGTGCCATGCTTTAGCCTTTCGCAACCACGGTCCCGACAATGGGACCCATGGGAAATCCAATGTCATGCCGACCCAGCGTCGGCGCATAAAGCCGTGAAATGCGGCCATCGAAATAGAGCGCGTTTGGAAGGCCAAGCGCATCACGGAAAAACCGGGCGAACCTGTGAAAGTTCACGGGCGTGTTCGACATCACGAACATCGCGACCCTGCCATCCGCGCTGACCCCCACACCGTTGCGAATATTCTCGCTGTCGCTGTCTGGCAAAAACCTCGGGTGCAGACGGTTGTCGATCACCAGCATCGGTCCCGATTGGGTGGCATAGCGGCATTTCGGGTTGGCCTTCGCAAACCGCCTGCTTTCCACGATGGAAAACCTGTCGCCAAAACAAAAGACGCCATTGGGCAAAAGACCGAAATTTCCCGGTCCTGCCCGTGTGACAAGACGCGTTTGCGCACGCCCCTCCTCAACATACAGGCCAACGGGGCGACGATCCGGGTGATACATGCCCGCGTTCATTGCAAAGCCAAGTTTGGCCCCCTCAGCCGCAAGCTGGTCATTGACCGCGTCAAAGCTGCCAAAATTGCCATCCGGCCCCAGATGAAACAGCCTCAGATCTTCGGTATTTGCGACGCGACACAGGCTGAAATCGGCCCCCTCGAAAGTGGTGTCCCAACACGTTTGAGCCTTTGCAACGAGGGGTAGGACAACCAATAGCGCCGCCAAAAGCCAGCGCATCTTACTCTTCCTCGGCGTCATCGCTTCGGGCGGCAAGGTCGCGCTGAACAATCGGATCGGAAAACAGGCGGCGGGTTTCATCCAAGCGGTCAAATGTCTCATCCGCACGGAACCGCAGTTCGGGCGAATGTTTCAGCGCCAGCTCCCCGGTCAACCGATAGCGGATTTCCGACTTGTTGCGCGCAAGGGCGGCGATCGCCTCTTCCACCGGAACAGAGCCCATAAGCGGCATGATATAAACCGTGGCCACCTTAAGATCAGCGCTGCAAGACACCTCACCCACGGTGATCGACATGCGGTTCAGGTCCGGATCGTGGATCTCGCCCCGATACAGCAGGTCAGACAAGGTTCGGCGGATCACTTCGCCCACGCGAAGTTGCCGTTGCGATGGGCCACCGCCCGAGGAGAAACGTTTGTTCGACATAAGGGGGCATGTAAGCCCTTTTCGCGCGGCCCGCAACGGCAGGCTTTTGCCCATGACGAATGCGCGCTAAAGGATGCCAAAGGATTTGGAGGATCACATGCAGAATTTGCCGGGAGTGGTGGTAACAGGCGCATCGGGCCGTATGGGCCAGACGCTGATCCGTTCGGTCCTCGCCTCTGACAAGATGCGGCTGGCGGGTTGTGTTGAACGCGCAGGCCACGCATGGGTTGGCCGCGATATTGGCGAATGCCTTGGCGGGACAGCAATCGGGATCCACGTGACAGACGATCCGCTTTCGGTTTTTGTCGCGGCGCAGGCGGTGCTTGATTTCACCGCCCCTGCGGCCACGGTTGAATTCGCCGCCTTGGCCGCACAGGCCCGCGCCGTTCATGTCATCGGCACCACGGGACTAGAGGCCGCCCATCTGGCCAAAATCACCGCCGCATCCCGGCATGCCGTGATCGTGCGGGCGGGCAACATGAGCCTTGGCGTCAATCTGCTGGTGCGTCTGACGCAAAAGGTGGCGCAGGCCCTTGATGCCGATTGGGATATCGAGGTGGTCGAGGCGCATCACCGCATGAAGGTTGACGCGCCCTCGGGCACCGCCCTGATGCTCGGCCACGCCGCGGCGGCGGGTCGGGGAGTCGATTTTGAGGCCGCAAAGGTTTCGGGTCGTGACGGGATCACGGGCGCACGGGAACCGGGCAGCATCGGCTTTTCCGCCATCCGCGGTGGCGATATCGTGGGTGAACACGATGTGATCTTTGCCGCCGATGGCGAACGAATCGTCCTGCGCCACATAGCAACGGATCGGACCTTGTTTGCCCGAGGGGCCCTCAGGGCCGCCCTATGGGGGCAGGGGCAAAAGCCCGGTGAATACGATATGATGGATGTTCTGGGGCTGTAGCCCGACAGACCTCTTGACGACTCAGGTGAACCAATCGCACGGGTTGTGCGTATCAGAGTGTTGGTTTCGCCAAGAGGTCATTCATGCGCCGTGTTTTCTTTGCTTTGGCTTTCGCGCTTTTGCCCACATTGGCACAGGCAAACGAGTTTGAACCTGTGCGTGACAAGGATACGTTCTTGTCCATCATCAATGGCAAGGCCCTGAGGATCGGGCTTTATAACCTGACGCTTAACGTCAACCCCGATGGCAAGATCAAAGGCCGCGCCCTTGGCTGGGATATTTCCGGCACCTGGTCGTGGAAAGATGGCTATTTCTGCCGTGACATGGATTGGAGCGGTTATCCCATCGAATACAATTGCCAGTTGGTCGAGGTCCGGGAAAATCGTGAAGTGCGCTTTACCGAGGATCGCGGCAAAGGCGACAGTGCCTCATTCCGCCTGCGTTAGGGGCACAAGCCCCCGCCCTCAAAAATCGATTGCGAGGCCCTTTTTTTCCCAATCGCCATAGCGCACAGGCTCCAGCCCCTTTCGCCCGCCCAATTCTCGCGGCAAGTTCGGGTCTTGGGCCGCCTTGCGCCGCTCTTCCGCCTCGGCCAAGGCACGCTGCGCAGCGGGGGGAAGGTCTTTGTGCGGCATCTGATCGGTCATGGCGGCTTTCCTGTTTGACCCTTTTGATATACGGCCCACGGGACAAAGGGCAAGGATCAGGGGCAACGACAATGAAAACCGCAGCAGAAAAAGAAACCGCACGCAGCGCGGCGGTCGAGCTTTTGCTCGCGGTTCTGGACGAAGGCGCGATGCTGGCGCAAATTCCACCGTCCGAAGGCCTGTCAGGCCCAGACCGCGCGCGTGCAGAACGGCTGGCGGCGGATGTCTTGCGCCACCTTGATCAGATTGACCGCATCCTCAAACCCTTGATGCGCAAAGCCCCGCCCCTGCCCGTGTTGAATGTTCTGCGGCTGGCGGTGCTGGAGCGTGCCCAAGGGGCTGCGGCCTATGGTGTGGTGAATGAGGCCGTGGGTTTGGTGCGGGCAAACCGCAGAACCCAACATTTGGCCGGATTGGTGAATGCCGTGCTGCGCGCCCTGCCCGATCCGGTCTCCTTGGCCGATTTGCCAGTGCCCATGCTGCCACGTTGGTTGCGTCAACCTTTGGTCCATGCGTGGGGCCGCGATGTGGTGGCCGCGATTGAGGCGGTTCATGTGAAGACCCCGCCCGTTGACCTGACACGCAAGGCGAGTGCATCGGCCTCTGACCTGCCCGAAGGCAGCTTGCTGCCCAATGGCTCCATCCGCCTTGCGCAAGGGGGGCAGATCACGGCGCTGCCGGGCTATGCGGCTGGGGCGTGGTGGGTGCAAGATGCGGCCGCCAGCATGGCCGTGCAACTGCTGGCCCCGATGGCGGGTGAGGCCGTGTTGGACCTCTGCGCCGCCCCCGGCGGCAAGACCATGCAGATCGCGGATACGGGCGCCGATGTGACGGCGGTGGATATTTCAGAGCCGCGCCTTGCACGGGTGCGCGAAAATCTGGCGCGCACGGGGCTAAAGGCCACAGTCGTGGCCGCAGACGCGCTGCATTGGCAGCCGGAGGGGCTTTTCGACGCGATCTTGCTTGATGCGCCCTGCTCGGCTTCGGGCACCATTCGTCGACATCCTGACCTGCCCTTTGTCAAAGACGGAAGCGAGGTCGAGGCGCTTGCCGCTTTGCAATCTGCTTTGCTTGACCGTGCGCTGATGTGGCTGAAACCGGGGGGACGATTGGTTTTTGTCACCTGTTCGCTCTTGCCCGCCGAGGGGGAAGAGCAACTTGCCAATGTGCTGGCCCGCAACCCCGGTCTTGTCGTCGACAAACCCACGGAGCCATGGATTGATCCGGCTTGGGTCAACGCTTTGGGTGGGCTGCGCCTGAGGCCGGATTACTGGGCCGAGGCGGGCGGCATGGACGGGTTCTTCATGGCAAAGCTGCGCCGCGCCTGACGCCCTATTTGGGCGCAAAGATCCGGTAATAGGCCCAGTCTGGCAAGAATTGCGACAGACGGAACAACCATGAAAACATCATGGGAAAGCTGCGCTTGAAGCTGTCGGAATTCATATGCTCAAACATTTCCCGCGCGGCCGCTTCGGGTTCCATCAGGAAGGGCATTGAGAAATCGTTCTTTTGGGTCAACCGGGTGCGAATAAATCCTGGATTTGCCACCTGCACATCAATCCCACTGCCCCGCAGATCGCAATACATCGATTCCGCCAAAGCCATCGTGCCGGCCTTGGATGCGGAGTAGCCAATGGCGCCGGGCAAACCGCGAAATCCTGACAGTGAGCCCGTGATCACGACATGGCCGTGCCCACGCTCCACCATGCCCGGCAAGACAGCCCCAATCGCGCGCGCGCATCCAGTAAAGTTGATGTCACACATCGCCTCAACCTGTTCGGCATTCCACTCTTGCGCCTTTGTCGGCCAATAGACGCCCGCCAGATAGACCACCCCATCAATATCGCCCAAGCTTGCCGCAGCCGCCTTGACCGAGGCTGAATCGGACACGTCACAGGGCAACGCCGAGGCCTTGCCCGGCATCGCTGCCACGGCCTCGGCCAACCGATCTGCGCTGCGCGCCGACAAGATCACCTCGGCCCCGGCCCGCGACAGCATTTGGGCAAGGGCCAAGCCCAACCCCTCAGACGCACCGACCAGCCAATAGCGCTTGCCCTTCCATTCCCTCATGCCATCACCTCCGTTTGCGCGGGCACCTTGCGCATCGTCGCCACCAGTTCCGCCACGGTTATTCCGAACTTGGTGAACTGGCTGCGGTTCATAATGGTGCCGTTTTCCATAAGATACATCCAATCCGTAACGGTCAGCACATGGCCGCCCGCCGACTCATCCAGCTTTATCTTATAGCGCATTTGGACTGTCGGGCCTTCAACAATGCCTTGCCCTGTCCCGACAAGATCGGGCGCTTCCGCCTTTATCCGCCCGTCGTTGCCGAGGCTGAGCGTCCAGCACCGATCCTGAACCGCGCCGCTGTCATAGCGGAACCGCTCGCGCAGGGTGCCGACATTGCCATCCCATTCCCCCACCATATCGGCAACAAACCGGCTGGTGACGCGGCCCGTCGGGCCATAGATCACGCCCTCGCACAAAATTGGGCCGTTCAAATGCTGACGCATGTCAAACTGCGGCCCCTGTTCTGCAAAGTCACCGGGGCGTTGGGTTCGAAAGCCGACGAACCGGGATTTCATGGCAAGCGCGACCAAGATGGTTGCCACACCAAGAAAAAGGAAAAGCGCTTCGTTCATTCGTCATGCCTCCGGAATGGCGGTCGCGGCCAACAAAGAAATGGCCAAAAGCTTCAGTGCACAGGGCAGTGCGGCATAAAGCAAGGACAGGGTGAAAAGCGGGCCGGGGGAATTTCCCGCGCCCGGCGCAAAACCGGCCCAATCCAAAGCAGGCAACAAGGTTGCCGCAGCAAGGGCCAAGGAAAGCTTTGAGACGAAAGACCACAGGCCAAAGGCAGCACCCTCACCGCCCTGCCCGATCTGCGACAACCTGCGCGCAAAGATCGCGGGCAACAGGGTCAAATCAGCGCCAAGGGCCGCGCCAGACGCTGCACAGATCAACGCAAAGGCAACGACATCCCCTTCGCGCAGGGTCACCGCCCACAAAAACGCGGCAATGGCCATGATCATCCCGGCCATCAGCGCCCGCTTTGCCCCCATGCGATCTGCAAGGCGGCTCCAGACCGGGGCAGAGCCAGCGGCCGACAGAAAAAACAGCAACAGCAAGGGCCCCTCAGCACCGGGGGCGGCAAGGCGGCTTTCCACAAAGAACAAGAACAATGTTGATGTCACGGCCACTGGTGCTGCGTTCAGCAAGGCTATCAACAAGAGCCGTCGCGCCAATGGGTCCGCCAAAGCGGGACGAAACACAGCAAACGCGGCGGCCATGCCACCATGACCCTTGTCTTGGGGTTTTGGCACGGCATGCCCGCCTCCCCATTGCCCCTTCATCGAAAGGGCCGCGATCAAGGCAAGCCCGACAAAGCCCCATGCGAATGCTGTAAACGGGTTTTGCGTGAACGGTGCCAGCACAACCGGGGCTACCGCCGCGATGGACACGCCCAGCAGCGACCCCGTCTCGCGCCAGCCCGCCAGCCGAAGGTGCCCGCCTGCGCCAAGTGACCCGGCCTTTTCGACGCCTTGCGCATAAAACAGGATCGTAAGCAGGGAAAATCCACTGAACAAACCCGCCAAGGTCAGTGCAAACCATGCAAGGGGCGCAATGGGGGGCACCACGGCAAAGAGCCCAAGCATGGAAAGCGCCATCAGGGCAGCCGCGCCCAGCACCATCACCCCACGCCACTTTCGGGCAGCCTCGGCCAGCCAGCCAAGGAAGGGGTCTTGCACCACATCAATCAGGCGCAAAATCGCCAGCGCCGCCCCAAGGGCCGCAAGGCTGACGCCATAGGTATCGACATAGAATTTCGGAGCGTGAATATAGATCGGCAAACCCGCCGCCGCGATCAGCGCCGCAAAGACCGACCAAGGCCAAAGGCTTACCCCTGATGCCCCCGTTGCCGCGACCGTCATCGCGTCACGTCCTCGGTGGGTGGGGTGGGGCGGGACCGGAATTTCACGCCCTTGAGCGCCAGTTTCAACGCTTGCCAATGAATCAGCGCCAGCACCCGCCGCGACCCAAACGGGCGGCGCAAGCAGGCGGCAAGGATCGCGCGATTGGTCAAAGGAACGCGCGGGCCGATCAGATTGGTGTAAAGCCCGCCATCCTTGGTGCTGTAATCAATCCAGATCCCGATCCGCGTCGGCCCAATATCAAATCGGAACCGATAGCCGCCCTCGACCGGTTGAAAGGGTGACACATAGAAGATCTTCTGTGCGTCCAAGGTATCTTGGCGGTCGATGGGGCTGTGGTCATCCTTGAAGGCCAGATAGGAATGGCGGTCACCATAGGTATTGGTCACCTCGGCCACTGCCACCCGCAATTTTCCCTGATCGTCGAAACAGAGCCAAAAGGACACCGGGTTGAACACATGCCCCATCACGCGGGGCTGGGCCAACAACTCGATCCGGCTGGGGCGCGGCAGGCCATGCTGGTCTAGAATCTCGCGCACCCAGGCCGTCCCACGCCCCTTTCCGGGAATGCCGCCATGATCGCTATCATGGATGGCCGTCAGATTGCCGCGATTGCGGGAAAAAAGGCGCGGGCCGATGGCGTGATCCGGCTCCAGCAAGACGTAGTCTACGCTATAGCGAAACACATTTTGCACGGCGCCTTTTCGGCCATGAAACGTCTCACCTCGGATCAGTTCAACCGATGTCATGCTGCAACCGATGTGGCCGCGCGGTCACGCATGCCTTGCACCACATCTACCGCGCTGGCAAAGCCATCTTCGTGGAAGCCGTTCTTCATCCACGCGCCACAGAACCACGTATTGCGGGTGCCATTCATCGCACGAACCGTTGACTGTGCCTGCAGCGCAGCATCGTCATAGACCGGATGACGGAACGTGACCTGATCGTAGATCTTGTCCTCACGGATCGGGCGGGCAGCGTTGAGCGTTACAAAATGCGGGTCATCCTTGGGAATGGGCTGCAAGCGGTTCATCCAATAGGTCAGGTCAATACGCTCTCCCGGCCCGCCCTTGGGTTCCACATAGGCCCAGCTTGACCATGTCTTGCGGCTCAGGGGCATCATGGTTTCATCGCAGTGCAAGGTTGCCTCATTGGGTTGGTAGCGCACGGCGCCCAAAGCCGCCCGTTCTGCGGCAGTGGCATCGGCAAGCAAGGCCAGCGCATCGTCCGAATGGGTCGCGAAAATCACGTCGTCGAACTGTTCCCACTCCCCCCCCTCGGCCCGGACCAAAACGCCACCTTCTTTGCGCTGAACACCAGCAATCGGGCAGCCAAGACGCAGATCAACCCCAGCCCGCAAAAGGGCCGCTTGCATCCGGCGAACATATTCGACCGATCCGCCCTGCACTGTATACCACTGGTGCTGGCCACTTGCTGACAACAACGCGTGATTTTTAAAGAACGCGATCATCGCATCGGCCGGAAAGTCCAAGATCCCCTTGGTGGGCGTGGACCAGATCGCCCCTGAAAACGGCGTGATGTAAAAATCGCGGAAGTAGTCGCCCGTGCCCAAGGCAGCCAACAGGTCACGGATCACCATGCCGGGCTTTGCCACATCGACCGCGTGTTTGTTGAACCGCAAGATATCGGTGATCATGCCCAGAAACTTGGGGTTCAACAGGTTCTTGCGCTGCGCAAACAGCGTGTCGAGGGATTCCAGACCGTATTCGATCCGGCCCCCGTCAATACTTGCACAAAAGCTCATGTCACTTTTCGCGACAGGCACCTCCAGCGTCTCAAACAGCTTGACCAGATGCGGATAGTTCACTCGGTTGAAAACGATGAACCCGGTGTCGACCGGTTGATCACCGCGCTTGCCCGCCATGATGGTGCGCGCATGCCCGCCAAGGCGACCCTCGGCCTCAAAAAGAACAACTCCATTGTCGCCCGCCAAAAGATGCGCTGCCGCCATCCCAGAGATTCCACCCCCGATAACAGCAATTCTGCGGGGCGCGGCGCCATGTGTTTCGAACGGCATCAAAGGTCCTTTCTGACTGTATAGTTGTTTCTACGATAGCCATCGGAATTTGGATCACCATGTACATTTTTTCTGACAGGTGAAACTTGACACTTTCAGAATGCGCCCCAAATTGGCAATTAAGTGATCCAGCCGCACAATTGATGCGTAAGAGCATCATGATGTTTGATATCGGGCGACCAGAAAAAGCGGGTGCACCTCTTGCGGGGCCGCTCTATGCTGTAGGGCATAGAACGGTTTTGCACCGCAAAGGAAAGTCTCGCTTGGCAGCGGATGGAGAACAGATTGACTGGGCGGCCCTTGTTTTCAGGGTGCGCGACCATCATGACAAAGCGGCTTTTGCCGCATTGTTCAGGCATTTTGCTCCTCGGGTAAAAGCCTTTTTGATGAAGTCGGGCGCGTCTGAGGCATTGGCCGAGGAATGTGCGCAAGATGTGATGGCAACGCTATGGCAAAAGGCGGGGATGTTCGATCCTGCACGGGCGTCGGTGGCGACGTGGGTCTTTACCATCGCCCGCAACCGCCGGATCGATGCTTTGCGCAAGGCACGCCGTCCGGAACCGGAAGAATTGACTTGGGGGCCAGAGCCTGAACCCGATCAGGCCGATGCCTTTGAGGCGCAGCAAGATACCGAACGGTTGGGCGCGGCTTTGTCCCAACTGCCACAAAAACAACGCGAGTTGATCGAACGAGCCTATTATGGCGACCTGACACACAGCGAAATCGCGGCTGAAACAGGTCTTCCACTGGGGACGATCAAGTCAAGGATAAGGCTGGCGCTGGAACGGTTGCGCCATCAGATGGATGTGAAGGCGAGTCAAGGATGAAGATAAGACACCATCTTTCGGACCCTTTGTTGATGGCCTATTCATCGGGCGACTTGCCCGAGGCCTTCAACCTGGTCATCGCGGCCCATGTTTCGCTATGCGATGAATGCCGCGCCCGGCTTGAGGCGTTTGAGGCCCTTGGCGGCGCGGTGATAGAAGAGCAGTTCGAAGAAATGAGTGCTGGCAGCCTTGAAGCCTGCCTTGCCAAAATTGATGACTTGCCGATGGTTGACACCCAAGTGGCCCGTACCGCCGAAGGCATTCTACCTGCGCCTTTGGTGGACTACGTGGGCGGCGGTCTGGACAAGGTCAAATGGCGCAGCGTTGGCATGGGCGTCAAACAGGCCATTTTGAACACATCCGAAGATGGGGCGTCGGTTCGTCTGCTGGCGATACCGGGTGGCGCGACCTTGCCCAATCATGGACACAACGGCCTTGAAATGACCTTGGTCTTGCAAGGCGCGTTCAGTGATGCGTCGGATCGGTTCGGCCCCGGCGATCTGGAGATTGCCGATGATACGATGCAGCACACGCCAGTGGCCGAAACCGGTGCTGTTTGCATCTGCCTTACCGCAACCCAAGGCAAACTGCGCTTCAATGCCTTGCTGCCACGCATGGTGCAGTCGATCTTCAGGATCTGATGGATGGCGATCCGATGGCGGCTGTCATTCGGCCGCTTGCGGACCGATCACCGGTGTCGGGTCATTTGGGGCGAGTTCTTCAAAATCAAAGTTGTCCAGCCGCCGGGCACGCTTTCCTGCCTTGTCTGAGCTTACCTTGATTTCCTCGATATCCTTTGCCGCCTGCCCAAAATGCCGGTCAAGATTTTCGACCCTTTGCCCCAGACGATCCACATCCGCATAAAGCAGCGCCAATTCCTTGCGGATGGCCCCCGCCTGTTCGCGCATGCGGGCATCTTTCAGCACCGCCCGCATCGTGTTCAGTGTCGCCATGCAGGTGGTGGGGGAGACGATCCAGACCTTGGCCGAAAACCCTTCGCGCACCACATCGGGAAAGTTCGCGTGCAATTCGGCATAAACCGCTTCGGAGGGCAGGAACATCAGCGCCCCGTCGGCGGTTTCCCCCTCGACAATATACTTGACCGAAATCGCCCGGATATGGGCACGCACGGCCCCCCGCATCAGCGCCGCCGCCTCTTGCAATGCGCGGGGTGTATCGGCCCTGCGGATCGCCTCATAGGCCTCCAGCGGGAATTTGGCGTCGATCACTATAGGTCCCGGCGGATTAGGCAGATGGATCAGACAATCGGCCCGCTTGCCGTTGGAGAGCGTGGCCTGCATCGTGTAGGCGTCTTTTGGCAATGCCTTTTGCACGATATCGTGCAACTGAATCTCGCCAAAGGCGCCGCGCGTTTGCTTGTTCGACAAGATGTCTTGCAGGCTCAGCACATTTCCCGACAGCTTTTCGATATTGGCCTGCGCCTTGTCGATGGTCTCTAACCGGGTCTGTAACTCGCCCAGACTGCGTGCCGTGCGGGTTGAGGTGCCATGCAGGCTTTCGGTCATCTGGCGCTGCACCTCGGCCAGACGCTGTTCCATCACCTTGATCATCGCAGTCTGGCTGACGGCTTGCGTCTCTGACACGTGATGCAGACCACCGGCCAAACGCTCTTGCCCGTCGCCCAGTTGCTGCACCCGCTGACCCAGCCAGCCGATTTCCCGCATCAACGGTTCGGCCATGGTCGCCGACCGCCCCGCCGCCCGCAAGATCAGGACCAGCAGCGCCACCAACAGCCCGACGGCCGCCCCGATCAGCAGCACTTCGGGCGCGTTCCACGCATAGGTCTGGCCGAAAAGGGTAATCATCTGCGCCCGAACAGCCGTTCAATATCGTGCAACTGCAACTCCACATAGGTAGGCCTGCCATGGTTGCATTGGCCCGAATGGGGCGTTGCCTCCATTTCGCGCAACAGCGCGTTCATCTCTTCGGGCCGCATCTGCCGACCCGAGCGGACAGAACCGTGGCAGGCCATTCGGCTCAGAACGGCATCGATCTTGGCGCGGATCAGGGTGCTGTCACCGGCATCGGCCAGTTCATCCAGCACATCGCGCAACAGGGCGGCGGCATTGACTTGCCCCAGAATCGCAGGCGTCTCGCGCACCGCGATGGCGCTGCCGCCAAAGGGTTCTATGGTCAGACCGATCTGGGCCAGATCCGGGGCAACCTCCAGCAAACGGGCGGCATCTGTGGGCGAAAGCTCCACAATTTCGGGGATCAACAGGGCCTGTGCCTTGATCCCCGTTTCGGCCATCTGGCGCTTTAACCGCTCATAGACCAGACGCTCATGCGCGGCATGTTGATCGACGATCACCATGCCTGTGGTGGTTTGGGCGATGATGTAATTCTCATGCACCTGCGCGCGCGCCGCCCCAAGGGGGTGATGGTCCTCCACCTGCGATGCCTCGGCCATCGGGGCCATCCGCACAGCGGGGGCTTCGGCAAAGCCGGGCATGGGGGCCTGTGCCTGATAGGCGGCGCTCAAACTGGCTTGTGACGGCGTCGTATAGGC
Source organism: Paracoccaceae bacterium (assembly GCA_021741245.1). GTDB lineage: Bacteria > Pseudomonadota > Alphaproteobacteria > Rhodobacterales > Rhodobacteraceae > Pseudotabrizicola. The sequence continues at coordinate 128,176 of JAIOYF010000001.1, read as the reverse complement.
CCAATCCTGCGACGCGGGGCGCATGGCGGCAAGGGTTTCGGTCGCCACGGTGCTGGAGGCCCTATGCCCCGCCCCCGATAGCGCAGATCGCAGCCCCGTGATGATGAGGCTTCGCGCAGCCTCAGGTTCCCGAAACCGCACCTCGGACTTCGCCGGATGCACGTTCACATCCACCCGTTCCGGGTCGCAGATCAGGTTCAGCACCGCCGCCGGATGACGATCACGGCTGAGAAAGTCGAAATAAGCGACCCGAAGCGCCCCCAGCAGCATCCGGTCCAGCACCGGTCGACCATTCACGAAAACATATTGCTGCGCCGAGGACCCGCGCGAATAGGTTGGCAGCGCCGCATAGCCCACCAGCCGCAACCCGTCCCGCTCCACATCCACGGCCAAGGCGTTTTGGGTAAACTCCGCCCCAAGCATCGCGGTCAAGCGCCCGTGCAATGCATCGAACAGATCGCCCGATTGCGGATCAGCACGAAACAGCATGCGCGCGGCCCCGGCTGACACCTCGTTCAGGGCAAAGCCGACATGGGGTTCGGCCATGGCCAAACGGCGGATCACCTCGGCAATCGCCTGTGTTTCGGCCCGGTCACTGCGCAGAAATTTCAGCCGCGCAGGCGTCGCAAAGAACAGATCGCGCAGTTCCACCACAGTTCCACGCGACAGGGCCGCAGGCCGCACCGGGGCCATGCGCCCGCCCGTAACGGCAATCTGTGCCGCCTCCATCCCCGCAACACGGCTGGTGATCGTCAGCCGACCGACCGCGCCAAGGCTGGCAAGCGCCTCGCCGCGAAAGCCAAAGGAATGGATGTTAAGCAGGTCTGATCCGTCGATCTTTGACGTCGCATGACGTGACACCGCCAGCGGCAGATCCTCGCCCGTCATGCCAAAACCATCATCCGTGACCCGGATCAGGGTTTTACCGCCATCCGCGAAATCCACCACAATCCGCGTCGCCCCGGCATCGAGGGCGTTTTCCACCAGTTCCTTGACCGCCGAGGCCGGCCGCTCCACCACCTCACCCGCAGCGATGCGGTTGATTGCGGATTCGTCCAATTGCCGGATCGCGGGCCGATCTGTGGATATGTTGGGGTTAGGGGCGTTCATACCCCTAATCCTAGCATCACATCGGCCCAAGGGCCATAGATTCGGTCACTCCGTCGCGGTCACGTCCTCTGGCTCACCCACGATGACAAAGCGCAGATCGTCAGCCCGGAAAAGCCTTGCGGCAACGCGCTTCAAATCCGCCATGGTCACAGCATTCACCTTGTCATTGCGGGTTTTGGGATAATCTGCCGAGAGGCCAATCATCTGCATTCCCACAAGAATGCTCGCAATGGGGCCATTGCCATCGAACCGCAGCGGATAGCTGCCGGTCAGATAGGTCTTGGTCTTGGCCATCTCATCCTCGGTCACGCCGTCGGTCGCAATCCGCCGCCATTCATTGCGGATCACGTCAAGCGCCTGCCCGACCGTCGCGTTCGCGGATGAGAATTGCCCCATCACCATCTCGGCCTGATCATAGCCGACCAGATAGCTGCCGATCCCATAGGTCAGCCCGCGCTTTTCGCGCACTTCGGTCATCAGACGGGCACTGAACCGGCCACCCCCCAAGATTTCGTTCAGGATCGAGGCGGCAAAGAAATCGGGATCATCCCGCGTGATCCCTTCATGTGCGAAAAGAACGGTGGACTGCGGGCCGGGAAACGGCACCACAGTGACACCGCCCGTCAGATTCATCGGGGCGCGCGGGGTCATTGCGGCCCCGGTTGCGGGCAAACCGCCTAGCAGTTTATCGACCAGCAACCCAAGTTCCTCGGCCGAAATATCCCCCGCGGCCGCAACATAAACCCGGTCAAGGGCAAGCGCCGCACGATGGGCTTCCAACATGTCATCGCGTGTCAGCGCAGTTACGCTGTCCACAGTTCCATCGCCCGAGGTCCCATAAGGGTGCGTATCAAACGCCATGGCGCGCAACTTGCGACCGGCCAAAGTTCCGGGATCCTTTGCGTCAGACCGGATATTGGCAAGCACCTGCCCACGCACACGATCAACCGCATCTTGGTCGAAATTCGGTTCTACCAAGGCCCGGCGCAGCAGATCGACGGCGGCATCGCGGTTCTCGGTCAGAAACTGCGCCGAGACTGAGATCATATCCTCATCCGACCGAAACCGATAGCTGGCCGCAAGGGAATCGCGCGCTTTGGAAAAGCCCTGACTGTCCAGATCGCCCGTGCCTTCTTCGATCAGGGCCGTCATCAGATTGATGGCGCCCCGCTTTTCTGGCGCATCAAGCGAGGTGCCGCCGCGAAAGCGGATCTCCAGCGCGGTGAAGGGAATGCCGCTGTCTTGAACCAGCCATGCCTTTATCCCACCGGGCGAGGTGACCGTCTGAATGTCAATCGCGGCCTGTGCCGGCAGGCCAAGGGCCAAAAGCATGGCGGCCGCTTGCAGCATCTTCAGGGCAACATGCTTCATTGTCCGACCTCCTCTGGCATCAGCCAGCCCGTTACCGCGTTGTTGCGGCTCAACACCTCGACCGCCGCTTGTGTAACCTGTTCGGGGGTGACCGCATCCAGCACGGCGGGCCAGTCTTGCACGTCTTGGATCCTCAGCCCCGTCGCCAAAGCCTCGCCATAGCGGCGCGCCAGCCCGTCAACATCGTCACGCGCATAAATCTCATTCGCCCGAATTTGGGTTTTTATCCGTGCGAAATCATCCGGGTCAGGGCCAGAAACCAGAAAATCGGCGATCACCTTATCAAGTCCAGCCTCGACCTGATCCAAAGTCACGCCGGGCATCGGAACTGCAACCAGCGAGAAAGAGCCCACATCAACCGAAGTGCCGTTGTAAGAGGCCGAGGTATAAACGGCCTTTGGCGCATCACCGAACTGCATGGACTGCGCGAACAGCGATGTTGTGGACGATCCGCCCAGCAACTCTGCCAGAATGATCAGTGCCGCCGCCTTGGATTGATCCCCCGGATTGCGTTCGGGCGCCAGATAGCTGCGAATGACATAGGGTTCAGACACGCGGTCGTCGCGATAGACCATCCGCCGTTCCGCCAGTTGCGGTGGCTCTGTCGGTCTGATCCGCGCCGGAATGCCAGCCGAGGGTTGCAAGGGGCCGTAGTATTTTTCAGCCATTTCCTTGACCGCGTCTGGCGCAACGTCGCCCGCAACAATCAAGATCGCATTGTTTGGCGCGTAATAAAGCCCATAGAAATCCAAGGCATCCTGACGGCTGAGTTCGGCAATCTCGTGCTTCCAACCAATAATCGGAACGCCATAGGGATGGTTCAGGTATTGTGCCGCCCGCATCTGTTCCGACAAAAGGGCACTTGGGTTGCTGTCGGTGCGGCTTTTACGCTCTTCAATGATGACATTGCGCTCGGTCAAGACGTCTTCTTCCGGCAAGCGCAGGTTGCGCATCCGGTCGGCCTCCATCTGCATCATCAGGTCCAGACGGTCGGCAGCCACACGTTGGAAGTACGAGGTATAGTCCCAACTGGTAAAGGCGTTGTCGTTTCCGCCCTGCGCCTCGACCGTGGCGGAAAACTCGCCCGGTGCAAGCGTCTCAGTGCCCTTGAACATGAGATGCTCAAGAAAATGCGCGATGCCACTGTCACCCGGGTCTTCATCGGCAGCGCCAACCTTGTACCAGACCATCTGGGTCACAACCGGGGCGCGGTGATCTTCGATCACCACGACCTCCATCCCATTGCCCAAGGTAAAGGTGGTCACATCATCGGCACGTACGGGCGCGGCAATGGCCCCTGCGGTGGTCAAACCGAAAAAGCCAAGCGCAATGGCGCGACGGATCATCGCAATCTCCCTTTACCACTTTGTGTAGTGGAACCTACGGTGTCAGGCGCAGGCTGCAAGCCCTCTCCACGCGAACGTTACTGTTCGCCATCCTTTGGTGGTGGGGCAGAGGGCGTGCGCACACCGCGCTGACGCCAGCGGAACAGCTCTGCCTGCTGATCCAAGGACTGCGCGCTATAGGCTTTGTAATAGACATTGACGTTGAACAACCGCTCCAGAATGCGGCCATTGTTGTCGCGCCGCCATTCCAGATCTTCCGCGGCCAAGGTGTTGCGGATGCTGCCGTTCACCCCATAGCGCGAGATATGGTTGATCAGGCCCGCGTCCCCGCCTGCCCCGCCGCCCGGACGGCCACCAAGGGCCAAGATCGCATCTTCCTTGGGCGTGGGGTCGGTCAGGTTGGCGCCACCCGGCGTCGGCTCTGGCAAAGCAGCCATGTCCTTGGGCAGTTCAAGCGCTTTTGGTGGCAGGATCCCAAACTCATCCGGGCCTTGTGTGGCGGACCGAATGTTCATCAGTTGAGGACTCTTGTCGCCACCGCCACAGCCGGCCAAAATCGCCGCGACCGATACCGCGAGGATCACCCGTGCTGTCCGCATGCCCGCCTCCACAAAACCATTATGCCCCTCTTAACGCAAACCTCTGGCCGCGTCACGGGGTCTTTACCGTTGATTTGCCCGACTTTACCGCGCTGTCGCCCTTGCCTGTAAAGATCACAAGCCCGATGGCACCGGCAAAAATCGCAATATCTGCCACATTAAAGGCATAGGGATTGTCGATCCCGCAACACGACATGTTCAGAAAATCTGCCACAGCACCATAAACCACCCGGTCAATCACATTGCCCAAGGCACCGCCAATCAGCAACCCTGCTGAAATCTGTGCCCATCGGCGCGGGTTTTCCTTGCGCACCCAAACCCAGACCCATGCGGAGATAACCAAAGACACCACCACCAAAACCCAACGAACAATATCCGCATCATGGGCAAAGAGGCCAAAGTTGATCCCTTGGTTCCACGCCATGCGAAACACCAGGAACGGCGGCACAACTTCAATCACCCCGCGACTGACCAGGTCCAGCCATTGCACGACCGCAAGTTTCGTCACCTGATCGATGGCGAATGTCGCTGCAGCAATAATCCCGGCCAATTTCACGAAATAGCGTCCCTGTCGACAAAGCGTCCAAAAGAAGTAGGCGAGGCAGCCAAAGAAAGAAACCCCGCCACCAAAATCCGCGCAATTTTGCGCCAGTGCCCCGCGCGCAAAATCATATCCTCATGCTCATTTCCCTTAGTGGCGGAAGTGGCGCATGCCCGTAAAGACCATTGCCAACCCGGCCTCATCCGCCGCCGCAATGACCTTGTCGTCATTCATGCTGCCGCCGGGCTGGATCACGGCCGTCGCCCCCGCTTCGGCCGCTGTCAGCAGACCGTCAGGAAAGGGAAAGAACGCATCAGAGGCAACAACCGCGCCATGCGTCAGCGGCTGGGGCAGACCCAAAGCCTCGGCCATGTCCTGACTTTTGCGCGCGGCGATGCGGGTGCTGTCAACCCGGCTCATCTGGCCTGCGCCCACGCCGACGGTGGCCCCGTCCTTGACGTAAACGATCGCGTTGGATTTGACGTGCTTGGCCACCTTCCACGCAAACATCAGGTCAGCCAGTTCAGCATCCGACGGCGCGCGTTTGGTGACAACCTTCAGATCGGCCAGCGTGATCGAGCCGTTGTCGCGGTCTTGCATCAAAAAGCCGCCCGCGACCTGCTTGAAGGCCATGCCGCCCGCCTTTGGGTCAGGCAAGCCGCCCGTCGTCAAAAGGCGCAGGTTCTTTTTGGCGGCAAAGATTGCCTTTGCCTCGTCACTTGCCCCCGGCGCGATGACGACCTCGGTGAAGATCTTGACAATCTCTTCCGCCGTCTCGGCATCAAGGGCCATGTTCAGCGCCACGATCCCACCAAAGGCAGACGTCTGGTCGCAGTGATAGGCCCTAAGATAAGAGTCCTTCAGGCTGCCCGCCCGCCCCACGCCACAGGGGTTGGCGTGCTTGATGATGGCGCAGGCCGGGCCATCACCCGGCGCGAACTCGGCCACCAGTTCAAAGGCGGCATCGGTGTCGTTGATATTGTTATACGACAGTTCCTTGCCCTGCCACTGACGCGCGGTTGAAACCCCCTCGCGGCGCGATCCATCCACGTAAAACGCCGCCGATTGATGCGGGTTTTCGCCATAGCGCAGGGTTTGCGCCAGTTTTCCGGCAAAGGATCGGTTGCGCGTGGCTTTTTCGCCAAACTCACCTGCCATCCATGTGCTGACTGCCGTGTCATAGGCGGCGGTCTTGGCATAAGCCCTGAGCGCCAGCTTCTGGCGGAAAGCAAGTGTCGTGGCCCCATGATGGGCTTTCATCTGATCCAACAGACCCGCGTAATCTGACGGATCCGTGATCACCGTCACAAACTTGTGGTTCTTTGACGCCGCCCGGATCATGGCAGGGCCGCCGATATCGATATTCTCGATACAGGTGGCATGGTCCGCGCCTTTTGCCACGGTTTCTTCAAACGGATAGAGGTTCACAATCAAAAGATCGATAGGTTCGATCCCATGCGCGGCCATCGCAACCAGATGCTCATCATCATCGCGCAGCGCCAAAAGCCCGCCATGCACGGCCGGATGCAGCGTTTTGACACGGCCATCCATCATCTCGGGGAAGCCCGTTACATCCGACACATCGCGCACCGGCAAACCTGCCGTCCGCAACATGCCCGACGTGCCGCCGGTCGAGATCAACTCCACCCCCTGCGCATGAAGCGCGCGGGCAAGGTCCAGAAGGCCAGATTTATCAGAGACAGAAATCAGCGCGCGGCCGATAGGGACGAGGTTTGTCATTCGGGTGCCCTTGCGTCAGAGGGGGACCGGAAGGTCCTCCCGATCCAGATCGCGTATGGCCAGCGGAGTATCCTGTGCCTTCGCCAAGGTCCAGCCGATACGCGTCTCAATCTCGGCGGCATGGGCGTAAAGTACGATCTGCTTGGTCGATCGCGGCTTTAACCGGCCTTTTTCCAGATAGACAGACTGCTCCAAGGTCAGCCTGGCGCGCCCATCATGGCGAAAGACCCAGATTTCGCCACTTTTTAAGGCAATTGAAACCGCGTTGCCCCCCATATCAAGCGCCGCATCGGCGTCGGGATGCAGGTGAAAGCGAATGGCAAAGGGCACGCCTTGCAACTGGGTCGCCCGCAACACGGCCTCAAAGCGCGCCCTGCCCTGCTGGCTCAGCGCGATCAGCGTATCTGCCCCCATGATCTTGCGCCCATCCGATGACAGGGCAAGATCGCGTGCATGGGTCAGGCCGTGGGTCTGCGCCCAGCCATCATGGGCAGCGTGCACCCCATCGCCATTCTCTGTCTCCATCTGGCGCACCGTGATGACGTTGGCCCGGTCGCTCAGAACATCGCCATCCCCCGCGCCAAACCGCGAAGACGACGTCCCCTCGATCGCAAGGACCGAATGTGACGGTGTTGCCCGCCCGGCAAGCCGCCACTCGGTTCCAAAAGGGGCCCCAGATCCGCAATTCACAATCAACGGTCGCCGACCGGACGTGGCCTCAAAAGCCAAGGTCGAGGCATGGGCTGATCGCCCGGCCGCCCCCCCGGGGGGCGAAGCTGTGTCCATGATGATGGTGGTGCGCCCACCCGTCAGGCGCATGAAACCCATCGACATTCCGCGTGGCAGGCTTGGTTTGACCCCAGCATTGGCCAAGGCGTGGTCAAGACGCCCCTCAAGCCCCTTGCCGCCGCCATGGAACCGCGCCAACCCGCCATCCGCGTGCCGCAAGGACCGCAGGGTTGGCGCAATCCGTTCAATCGCCAGGACATGGGCCGCCGGAACCTGATGCCCAGACTCACTCAGCGCCCGCGCCGCCCAGTTCAGCAAGGTAAAGACCTCAAGCAACTCTTCGGGGTTTCGGGCCGTAATCCCCCCCTTTTCGTCAATTTCCCGCGCGGCCTCTGTCGCCAGCGCCTCCACCGCCGGGCCAACCAGCGCGTCCATGCCCAGCAGCGACAGCCCTGCGTAAACCAACCCAGTCAGGGCCTCAAATCGTGGCAAGCCGGGGGCTGCTTGTGGCCAATGCCGCGCAAGGTAGCGGGTCTGCACGGTCAGCGTTGCATAAAAACGCTCCGTCTCTTGCGTGTCCGCGCTATTGAGCAAGAACAAGGCATGATGGATCATCCGGATCACACGGCGCCCTGTCAGATCAGGGGTCCAGCCATAGCCTTTTCCGCCGCCATACCTTTTGATCCAGCCCTGCATCCAGACCTGCGCCTTTTCGCGCGCAGCCCCGTCCCCCAATGCCGCCAGATCATCCAGCCACGCAAACCCCTGCATTTCCGCCGCAAAATCCAGATCCGGGGGGGTAATCTCCCACAGACCCTGGTCCGGGGCCGCAACCACATGGCCGGCAAACAGGTAATTGCCTGCCACCAATTGCCGCCCTCTGGCAAACAGCCCGATAGAGCGCGGCTCCGGTGCTGAGGTAAAACCCGCAGCAACCGGACCGCGCGACGCACGCCAAACGGCAAGGCGCGACCGCCATCCCCCGCTCTGCGCGCCTGCAATTCGTCGTGCCATCAGATGCCCGCCCTGCCCGCCCGGATTCCCGGTGCTTCTGCGACATAACATAGCCACAATCTGCCGGACCTGTCACCCCGCCAATGGCACCACGACGACCAAACCTGCCACAGGTTCAGGCCAGATGATCGATCCGTTGCAGATATTGCGCCAGCCGTGTCACCTCTTGCAGCCATTCGGCGATCAAACCTTGATCATGCGGCGCGGGGTGAACACCCACGGGCACCGCGCGGGCAAGAACAGCCTCAACCCCCAAGGATACAGGGATCGACACCAGCCGCGCCATGGCCGTGCCACGCACATCACCCCAGGCATCCATCGCCCAAGTTTCGTGATAGACGGGCTTGCCGTCTTTTTCTGCCTTGAGGCTCACGAACAAAACCACACGGTCCGGCTCTCCTTCCGCATAGGAATTGTCCTTCAGAAAGCCATTCGCCATCTCGGTCAAGCGTGCGTCCACCTCGGCCGCGGGGGCACCCTCAAGGGATTCGACGGTGGCAAACACATCTTTCCATGCCTCGGCCCACCCATTCAGACGGATCGTGCCACGCACAAAATCACGCACTTTCCATGCCGGATCAAACCTGTAATCGGCGATGAACGGATAGCTGTCACGATTGGGGTAAACCTCAAAACTCTCAGGCTGCGGCAAGGGGGCGTCATAGGACGTGATCGCCTCCCAAGGCCGGGCCACGCGCAACTCGCTGAAATTGCGCAAGGACCGGGATTGCGAGCGCAGGGCCTTCAGCACCCCCGCCGGGGCCCAGCTGAACTTGTAGCGAAAGGCATTCGGGATCTTTGGCACCCCACCGCAATACGAGGTGAAGCTCAGCACATTCTGGGCGTCATAGGCAGGGCTTGCCCGGTATCGTGCCACCAGATCATGCGCCATCAGATGGTCAATGCCCGGATCAAGGCCGATTTCGTTCAGACTGACCAAGCCCTTGTCGCGAAACGCCTGATCCAGTGCCTTCATCTCTGGCGCGATATAGCTGGAGGATACGAAATGTGCCCCCGCATCCAGACAGGCCATCGCAATTGGAACATGCTGATCGGCAGGCAACATCGACACTGCCAGATCGCCCGGTTGCAGCGCCGCACTGAGCGTGTCCAGCGCATAAGGGCGGATATCTTGCGTCAGATCCCCCACCACATCGCGCGCTTTTTCAACCGTGCGATTCCAGACCACCACCTTGTGGCCACCCTCGATCAACCGCCGCAATCCCGGGGCTGCCGAAAGGCCCGTGCCGCACCAATGTATCGTCATCTTGTCCCACTCCCTCTTCCGGATCCTGCGGCCCAAAAATCCCGAAGGATTTTTGCCAATTTTCTTGTAAGAAAATTGCGGTCGCGCTGTTCATATCGTCGCGCTTTTCATCCCGTTGCGTTCAAATTTTGGCGATGTGCCGGTCAAACTCGGCTTTGGCACGGCCCCAAACACCGCCGTCCAGATCGCCCAGCGCCGTCAGGCTTGGCAAAAGCTGTGCAGCATAATCCTCGCTGCTTTCAACTGGCAAAAGCGAAGGCAGGTTGTCGATGGCCATGACATCCAGCGGCGGTTCATTGGCAACGCGCAGGGCCGGGGCCTCCCAATCGGTTGCGCGATCATAGACCTTGATCGGCGAGAAATCCGAGGTTGGATCACAGGCAATATCCCCAATGACCGTCAGTTTGCGCGGATCGGTCTTGGCCGAGGCGGGCACAAACACCGGGCATCCGGGCCGGGCCAGAATGCAGTTGAGAAAGATTTCATGCTGCAAGATCTCGGGGAACGGCCCGCCGCTTGCCGTTTCAGCGATGTCCCATTTCGTCACAGCAACCCCAAGCGCCTGACACAAATCCGACGCGCCGGTTCCCACGCGGCCCAAGGCCCCGATGACGAGGGCGCGCGGGGGCTCAAACCTGCCAAGATCGCGCGCCAGATCGTCAAGCAATGCCGCGCGGCCGGGATATTTGTGCACCCTGCCGATCAATCCGCCGGACCTCTGCGCGGCCCAGGCCTTCAGGCTGAGTGCCGCGCCCGCAAATCCGGCCCAATACCCAAATGCCGCCACACGGCGCCCTGTCGCATCCACCAGATACTCCAGATCATAGAGCGTGCCGCCCCCCGCCTTGAACCTTTGCAGCAAGATCTGCCCGGCGGGTTGGCCCTTGAACGCATGACCAAACATGATGTGGCGATGGCGCAACGGTGTTCCGTCTTCGGGCAGTTCCTTGAGGCCAAAGACAATGGCATCGGCAGGGGCCTCGGGCCACAGGTTTTCGGCCACGATGTCACAGCCCGCCTGTTCATAGCCTGAAATACCAATCGCCCTGACCGAAGAGTGTTCAACCGTCACGCGGATACCGGCACGGATCAGCGCTGCGGCCCCTTCGGGTGTCAGGCCAACACGTTCCTCGTTCGGGCGCTGCTCGGCCCGCACCCAAAGATGCGTCATTCGATCTGTCCTTCCATTGAATATCCCCGACGCGATGCATGTTTGCGCCAGTGCTCTGCTGCAATACAAGCTTCGCGCAGATTAGAAAACCACACCAAAAGATGCTGCCCCGGTCGTCCCGATGCCCCCCATTCGCGCATCACAGAATACTCGCCAAAAAGGTTATAGGTAACGTCGACACGGTAATACCGTGCCGCGCGTGCCTTTTGACCAATGCGCCCTGTGCCAGACAGGGGCGAGCCTTTGCGATGGGTGCGTGTAAGAAGGACGGTCAGCAAAAAACGAAGGCTCCTCTGGCAATTCATCCCAAGAACTACCAGATATTCCTGCGGGCAAAAGGGAATAAACGGTCTATGCGCAAGGGGAAAACGTCTGTGCTGATCGGTTCTGGGTTGGCTTTGGTCGCCATTGGGGCGGCGCTGATGTTTTGGCGAAAGTCGCCGCCTGCCCTCTCTGATACCGCATTTGCCGCCCAATATGCCACGCCCCTTACGGCACCTGATGGTGTGCGATCGGTCTATCATTTGGGCCATAGCCTTGTCGGGCGCGATATGCCTGCCATCTTGGCCCAGTTGGCAGGCCACGACTATGCCAGCCAGTTGGGCTGGGGGGCGTCGCTCAAGGGGCATTGGACGGCTGAGGTTCCGGGGTTTGCAGAGGAAAACGCGCATTCCCGGTTTCGCCCCGCCCTTCAGGCCATCGACAGCGGGGATTATCCGATTGTTGTCTTGACCGAGATGGTCGAGATCAGGGATGCGATCCGGTATTTCGACAGCCCCCGCCACCTTGCGCTTTGGGCCCAACGGATCCGCAAGGCCCGCCCTGACGCCCGCATCTATCTCTATGAAACCTGGCATCCGCTGACGGATCCAGAGGGGTTCCTCGCGCGGATTGACGCGGACCGGTTGCGTTATTGGGAAGGGACCCTTTTGCGACAAGCACAGGCCCAACCGGGTGTGGGCACGATCCACGTGATCCCCGGTGGTCAGGTCATGGCGGCAGCCGTGCGCGCGATCGAGTCGGGCGAGGTTCCCGGCCTGTCCCGCCGCGAAGACCTTTTTGCAACGGATGCGGCGGGGCAAACCGATCCCATCCACCTCAATGACCTTGGCGCTTATCTGATGGCCCTGACCCATTATGCGGTGATCTATCATCGCAGCCCGGTTGGCTTGCCCATTGCCCTGCGCCTTGCAGATGGCACCGCGATCACACCCATTGATCCGCAAACGGCCACAGCACTGCAAAGGATAGTCTGGACCGTCGTGACGGGCTATGCTGCGACGGGGGTAGTCCAAACCATCTGAAACGGCGTCCCAGACCGGGGCAATTCTTCAAGACAAGGCTTATGTGTAAAGATTAAGGGGGTTGCGTGACTATCTTTGCTTTGCTGACGGATATTCTTTTTGTCGGGCATAGCCTGATCGGCACCGACCTGCCCGATCTTGTCGAAGGCGGGATGCGCCAGATGCGCGAACCCGCGACCGTTTCGGCACAAATCATCAACGGCGCCCCGCTGAAGTTCAACTTTGAAAATTCGCAAGGTGCGCAAGGCGTTGATGGTAAGGTTGAGCTTGCAAAGGGTCAGACGGACGTTCTGATCCTGACCGAGGCCATTCCGCTGGCCACGCAGATCCAATGGAATGACACGGCGGGCCAGATTGCGGCCTATGCGGCGCTTGCGCGCGGGGCGAACCCCGATGTCCGCGTCTTTGTCTATGAAACATGGCACAGCAGAACCTCTGGACCGGGGACGGTGATCGAGGGTGATGACGGTGCAGGCCTGCCATGGCGCGACCGCCTGACAGCTGACCTTTCGCAATGGGAAAGCGTGGTGCGTGACGGGGCCAGACTGTCCGACACACAGGTCAGCCTGATCCCCGGCGGGCAGGCAATGGCTTTGCTGTCCGAGTCCGTCGCCGAAGGGAAAGTGCCGGGCGTCACGTCGATGGACACCTTTTTTTCCGATGACATCCACCTTTCCGCCAAGGGCACCTATTACATGGCCCTTGTTCATCTGGCCGCGATCACGGGCAAGTCACCCGAGGGGCTGCCCGCCCAACTGACGCGGCGCTGGAAAAGCCGCGAGGCGGTTGTGCCAGATGACCTCGCCCGCGTTTTGCAGCGGCTGGCGTGGCAGGCTGTCAGCACCTACACACCCTCGCCCCCCCCATTGGTCGCCCCGACCGCGCCCGCGCAGACGAATGAGGTGGCGCTGGAAACCCACGGCACAGTCCCGCCAAGCGATGATCCTTTGCTCGCCCCGTCGCCCGCGCCGGATGGGGGCGTCTCCGTCCAGCCATTGACCCAAAAAGAAAGCGTGGCCCCAACGGCGAGCGCGCCAAGCTTTGCCCCGATCACCAACCCAAACCTTGCCATCGGCCTGAACGGGATTGCAGATTGGACCGTGCAGCAGCCCTTTTTGGATGTGATGAAAACCGCCCGCGAATGGACGGGGAACTTGCCCAATCAATTCGGCGGTTGGGACCACGCCCAGCTTGCCGCTGCTGGGGTTTTGGATGAAAGCGGTTGGCCAAAGTCCATTCCGCCCGAACTTGCAAGTCTGTCTTTGCTGATACTGACGGATCTTCCCGCAGATGCAGGGGGCGTCGCCGGGCGCTATCTGTTGACGTTCGAGGGCAAAGGAAAGCTTGAAATTGGCGGCCGTGCCCAGAATGTTGTCATGTCGGACACTCAGGCCCTGTTTGACTATACCCCCGGCGATGGCACTGTTGCACTGACGATCACGCAAACAGATGCCGCAGATCCGTTGCGCAATTTCACTCTTGTCCGCGAGGATCGCGCAGCGCTTTTGGCGCAGGGTCAAATTTTCAATCCCGATTGGCTGGCCCGTATCCGGGGGGTCAAGACGATCCGTTTCATGGATTGGATGCGCACCAACAACTCCACCCTCGCCCGGCTAGGGGATCGGCCAAAGCCATCGGATTACACATGGACCCGCCTTGGCGCGCCGATAGAGATCGTGATCGAATTGGCCAATGAGTTGAACGCCAATCCCTGGATCAACATCCCCCATTTGGCCGAGGACTCGTTGATTACGTTTTATGCCGAGACCACGCGTGACACCCTTGCCCCCGGTCTTGTGGCCCATGTCGAGTTTTCGAATGAGGTCTGGAACTGGGGTTTTTCACAGGCCTCATGGGCCGAAGAGCAAGGCAAAGCCCGCTGGGGGCGCGAGTCGACGTGGGTGCAATACTATGCCCTGCGCGCCAGCCAAATGGCCGATATCTGGGCGCAGACCTTTGGCGATCAGGCCGACAGCCGCCTGATCCGCATCTTGGCGACCCAAACTGGCTGGATCGGGCTGGAGGATCAGATCCTGAACGCGCCGGATGTGCTGGCCGAGGGAAAACCCTCCCCGGCCAAACATTTTGATGCCTATGCCATTACCGGCTATTTCAGCGCGCTTTTGGGCAGTGAAGAAAAAGCCCCGATGGTGCGCGACTGGATCCGCCAATCAGAGGCACAGGCAAAGGCCCAAGCGCAGGCAAAGGGTCTGACGGGCACCGAGGCCAGCACCTATCTGGCGAAGCATCGCTATGACCTTGCCTTTACGTTGGCCGCTGAAGAATTGGCAAACGGGTCACTTTCGGGGGACCCAAGCGATAGCCTTGACGATGTGACAGGACGCATCTTGCCCTATCAGGCGGACATCGCCCGCCAACACAACCTGACCCTGATGATGTACGAAGGCGGAACCCATGTTGTGGGCTATGCCGCCTTGGTCGAAGATCAGACGCTGACCGATTTCTTCACCGCACTGAACTATGCACCCGAGATGGCAAAACTTTACAATGATCTGATGGCCAGTTGGGCCAAGTTGACCCCGGCCCCGTTCAACGCCTTTGTCGATGTGGCGGCCCCGTCACGGTGGGGCAGTTGGGGCGCGCTGCGGCACCTGACGGATGACAATCCACGGTGGCAGGTACTGGCCAAAGGCTGTCTGGCATGCTGAGCGTTATTATCCCGGCCTCAAACGAAGAGGCGTATATTGAACGCTGCCTTGCCGCCGTGTTTGCCTCACCCTGCGCCGGGGCCGAGGTGATCGTGGTTGCCAATGGTTGCCTTGACCGCACGGCAGCGGTTGCGCAGGGGACGGCCCCGGCGGCCCAAGCCAATGGCTGGCAGTTGCAGGTCATTGAGGTGGCCCAAGGGTCCAAACCGGGGGCCCTGAACGCGGGCGACAGTGCCGCGCGCAATGCCATCCGGGTTTATCTGGATGCAGATGTCACCGTCTCGCCCGGTCTGATGGGGGGGCTTGCGGATGCGCTGAGGGTCCAGACCCCGCGCTACGCCTCAGGCACGCCACGGATTCCTGTGGCAAAAAGTGCCGTGACCCGCGCCTATGCCCGCTTTTGGCAAGGGCTGCCCTTTAACCGCATTGTGGCGCCCGGCTATGGCCTGTTTGCCGTCAACGCCGCGGGCCGCGCCCGTTGGGGCGACTTTCCGGCAATCATCTCGGACGACACCTTTGTGCGGCTGCAATTCACCCCGGAAGAGCGTGTTCAGGTGCCGCAGCCCTATGACTGGCCGATGATAGAGGGTTTTTCCGCCCTGACCCGTGTGCGCCGTCGTCAGGATGCCGGGGTGGCAGAACTGGCGCGTCTTTACCCCGGACTGCTGGCGCGTGAGGGCAAGCCCGCCTTGGGCCTTGGCGTGCTTGCAGGCATGGCGCTGCGCGATCCCGTCGGCTTTGCAACCTATGCCGCAGTGGCCCTTGCCGTGCGGCAAAAACGGGGCGGGGCAGAGTTTACACGCGGCAGATAGGGCACGTCTGCCGCCCTGTCAGTCAGGGGTGATTTCAAGGATCGCGTCCACCTCGACCATCGCATTTGCAGGCAGGCTGGAGACGCAGACAGCCGTGCGGGCATGCCGGCCCCTCTCGCCATAAAGCGCAATAAACAGCTCTGATGCACCATCAACGACCATGGGGCCGCTGGCAAAACCCGGCTCGGCACTGACAAACCCGCCAAGGCGCAAGACGGTTGCCACCCTGTCCAAACGGCCAAGCGCTGCCCGTATATTGAACAAAAGGTTCAAGGCGCACATCTGCGCGGCCGTTTTTGCGACCATAAGGTCGGTCTGCGCCGTGACCGGGCCAAAGGCCTGTGGCACACCTTCCCATTCGCAGATCTGCCCCGCCAGAAACAACAGGTTCCCACTGCGCCGATAGGGCAGGAAATTCGCACGGGACGGCGAAGACTTGGGCAAGCACAGCCCCATCGCGGTCAGGCGAGCCTCAATCGGATCTGGCCCGTCGCTCATTTTGCGCCACCAAGCCGCGCGGCAAGTGCGATCAGCGCAAGGTCAGACCCTTTTGGCCCGATCAGTGACACACCATAGGGCGCGCCCTCAATCAAACCCGCGGGCATTGTCACTTGCGGCAGGCCTGCCATCCCGGCAATGCACAACAGCGGCTGCGAGAGATGTCGGTACTGATCAAACACCTCAACCGGGGCATCGAGTTCAAAGGGGATGTCGTGGACCACAGGTGCCAAAAGCACACCGTTCTTGCCCAAAACCTGCGTGATATGGGTGGTGAAGCGGCCCCGCACCTCATTTGCCACCACAACCTCGGCTTCGGTCAAGTCACGCGCCTGTGCGGCCCGCCCGTCAATCCCCCGCGCCAAGGGCATGCGAGAGCCAAAGATGAACGGGATGGTTGATCGGGCAATATCGGCCCCAACGCATTTCAGAAACGCGGAATAAAGCCCCGCGATCCCGATTGAACCATAGACCTGAACATCACGACGCGGCACAGCAGCAAAGGCTGCGTCAAGCGCCTGCCGCTGCGCCGCGCCCAGTTGATCGGCCATGTCAACGGGCCACATGAATTCGGGGCTTTGCAGCACATCATCATCCGGCCCCGCCAAGACATTTGTCACCCGCGCAAGGGTGGCCGCATCGCGCGCGAAAACCCCGCATGTGTCGAAACTGGCGGCGAGTTCCATGCAGCCCGTCAGGGAGATGCGGCCATGTGTGGGCCGCAGCCCCCATATCCCGCAGAACGAGGCAGGCGCGCGCACCGAGCCCCCCGTATCGGTGCCAATGCTGAAATCCGCCTGCCCTGAGGCCACCGCCACGGCAGAGCCAGAGGATGATCCGCCGGGAATGCGGCTGGGGGCAGCCGGGTTGATCGGTGTGCCAAAATGGGCGTTCATCCCATACATCGACCACGCCAACTCATCCGTATGGGTCTTGCCCACAAAAAGGCCGCCCGCATCCAAAAGCTGTTGAACGGCTGTGGCATGGCTGTTCTTCACGTCGCTGGCCGCCAGTTTCAACGGGCAGCCACAGCCCGTGCGATAGCCTGCCACGTCAAAGATATCCTTGACCGCAAAGGTCAGCCCGGCAAGCGGACCTGTCGCCGAACCGGGCACCGGAACGTGCGGATAGGGCATAAAGGCGTGAAAGCGGTCTTGGTCCGGCACCATCGTCAGGCTCCTGTCATTTCCGTGTTTTTGGCCAGCAGACACGCCACCCGCCGCCCCTGTCCAAAGGCCACCATGGGTGGCAGGCCTGCACGGCAAGCGGGCATGGCATGGCGGCAGCGAGGCGCAAAGGAACAACTCTCGGGCTTTGCCTCCAGCGCCGGGGGCGCACCCGAGATCGCCTCAAGCCGAGTGCCGCGCGGCACGTCGTGCAGGTTCGCGGCCAAAAGCCCTTGGGTGTAGGGATGGCGAGGATCCTTGATGATTTCCGCCGTCGTGCCCTCTTCAACAATTGCGCCCGCATACATCACCGCAATCCGGTCCGAGATTTCGACGGCCACGCCGATGTCATGGGTCACAAAGATGACCCCCATGCCAAATTCGCGCTGCAACTCGCGCAGCAACAGCAGGATCTGGATTTGCACGGTGGCATCCAGTGCGGTTGTCGGTTCATCCGCCAGCAGCAGCTTGGGCCGACAGGCCAGTGCCAGCGCAATCATCACCCGTTGCCGCATCCCGCCAGACAATTCATGCGGATAGTTCTTTAGCCGCCGCTCGGGTGACGGGATCTTGACCTTTTGCAGCATGTCCAATGCCGTCGCCATGGCGCTTGCCCGGTCCACCCCCTTGTGGCGCATCACGGCCTCGGCAATTTGCTGACCCACGGTATAGACCGGGTCCAGTGCCAGCCCCGGTTCCTGAAACACCATCGAGGCCTCGCCGCCCCGATACTCTTGCAAGGCGCGGCCCGTCAAAGACAACACATCGGTGCCATTGACGCGGATTGCCCCGCCAATCTCGGCCGATTTGGGCATCAGGCGCAGCAGGGCCTTTAGCGTCACACTTTTGCCCGACCCGCTTTCGCCCAACAAAACCAGCATCTCGCCTTGGGCCAGCGTCAGGCTGACCTCATTTATGGCATGAATGGTCTTGGCGCCTTTGAAGCGGACACTCAGGTTTTCAATCTCGACCAGCGGCGGGCTCATGCGGGCACCCCGGCGCGTGCAAGGCTGTGGCCCGAAGCCACCTCATGGATATGGCACGCCGCCATGTGATCAGACTGGCCCAGCAGAGGCTTTAGCGCCGGTGTTTTGCTTTGGCAGATGCTCTCGGCAAAGCGGCAGCGGGTGTGAAACCTGCAGCCCGAGGGCGGGTTGATCGGGTTGGGCGGATCGCCTGCAAGGGGCGGCTCTTTTGTGCGGCGGTCCGGGTCCATCGACGGCATGGAGGCAAAGAGCGACGCTGTATAGGGATGGGCCTGCCGGGCATAGATCGCGTCCACCGGACCCACCTCAACCACCTCGCCCAGATACATCACCAGCACCCGGTCCGAGATATAGCGCACCACGTTCAGGTCATGGCTGATGAAGATATAGGTCAGCCCGAATTCATCGCGCAGGTCGGACAGCAGGTTCAAGACCTGCGCCTCGACCGATTTATCAAGGGCCGACACCGCCTCATCCAGCACGACCACACGCGGCGACATGGCAAGGGCACGTGCGATGTTCACACGCTGCCGCTGCCCGCCCGACAATTCATGCGGGTATCGCGCGGCAAAGCGGGACGGTTCCAGCCCGACCTTTTCCATCAGGCGCAGGGCGCGGCCCTGCGGATCATCCAGCCATTGGACCTTTGGGCCAAAGGCAATTGACTCCGCGATGGTCAGGCGCGGGTTAAGCGAGGCATAGCTGTCTTGAAAGACCATCTGCACGCCCCTTTGCAGGGCTTGATGGCTGATATCACGGCCCAATTCGTCGCCCTCAAAGTTGATCTTGCCCTCATCCACAGCGATCAGGCCAACCAACAGTCGGGCAAGGGTGGATTTTCCACAGCCACTTTCGCCCACGATGCCCAGCGTCTCACCTGCCGCCACCTCGAATGACACGCCGTCAACCGCATGAACAAACTGCTTTCCCAAACCAAAGGGGCCGCCACGCACCGGGAAATACTTGCGCAGGTTTTGCGCCGCAATCAGCGGGACTTCAGGCTTTGACATTCATCGCACTCCGCAATCCATCGCTGAGCAGATTCAGGCAAAGCGAGGTGATAAACACCATCAACCCCGGCAGCGCCGCCACCCAAGGATTGACGTAAATGGCCGAGCGCAAGGTATTGAGCATCAGGCCCCATTCCGGCTCTGGTGGGCTGACGCCGATGCCAAGAAACGACAGGCCCGCCGCCAGGATCATGCACACACTGGTCAGCGAGGTGGCATAGACAAAGATCGGCCCCAGCACATTGCCCACCACATGCACCCGGATGATGGTCACGGTTTTGCCGCCACTGGCGCGGGCCGCATCAATGTAATCAAGCGCCCGAACCCCCGAGGTGACGCTTTCAGCCACCCGCGTGATGGGGGGAATGAACACGATGGTCAGCGAGACAAGGCTGTTGACGATCCCCGCGCCCAAAGCCCCCGAAATCGCGATGGCCAGCAGAACCGAGGGAAAGGCGAAAAACACATCCACCGTCCGCATGATGATCGTGTTGACCCAGCCCCCCAGATAACCCGCAAGAATGCCCAAGGCCGTGCCAATGAAGAAGGCCAGCACCACCGGCACCAGCCCGATGAACAGCGTCAGCCGCCCGCCATAGATCAGACGGGCCAACATATCGCGCCCCTGCTCATCCGATCCCAGCGGATATCCCGGTGTGCCAATGGCGGCGAGGCGCTTGATCATCGACCCCTTGTAGGGATCTGCCAGACCGATATAGGGGGCAAACATGGCCGACAGGATCAGTGCCAACAAGATCAGCAGGCATAGCATCGCGATCGGATCACGCGACAACCGCGCAAAGACACCCGACCAATAGCCTGGGGTGACGGGGGTAGCGGAGAATTTGCCAAGGTCGGTTGCGGCCATGGCGATCAGGTCCTTTTGATCCGTGGATCAATGGCCGCTTGCAGCACATCCACGATCAGATTGGCGAAAACAAAGAACAACGCCAGCACCAGAATGGTGCCTTGCAGCAGGGGCAAGTCACGTTGGAAGATCGCATTTGACAGCAAAAAGCCTGATCCGGGCCAGTTGAACACTGTCTCGATCAGGATCGAACCGCCCAAAAGATAGCCCAGTTGCAGGCCCATGACCGACAGGGCTGTCGCCGCCGCATTGCGCATCACATGGCGCAAAACGTCAAAACGGGTCATCCCCTTGGCGTAAAGCGCCTGCACGAAATCCATCGAGAAGATGTCGCCCACGAGCGCCCGCACAGTGCGTGCCACGATCCCGATCGGCACAACCGCCAAGGTGACGGCGGGCAGGATCAGGTGGCGCATATGCAGCCAATCCCAATGCCAATCTTGCGACCCACCGGGACCTGCCCCCATTGAGGGCAACCAGCCAAGTGTCACCGAAAAAATGATGACCAACACGATGCCAAGCCAATAGTTGGGCACCGAAACGCCGGCAATCGCAATGGCTGTAACCGCCTTGTCACACAGGGTATCGCGGAAATAGCCGGCCAGAAACCCAAGGAACAAGCCAATCGGAAATGCGATGACCGAGGCGCTGAAGGCCAGCAACAGCGAATTGTTGACGGCCACCAGAACCTCGCCCGCCACGGGGCGGCCTGTTGCAATCGATTTGCCCATGTCGCCCTGAACGATATTGCCAATCCAGATTGCGTATTGAACGGGCAGTGGTTTGTCCAAACCATAGGCCGCGCGCATGGCCGCCTGTTCTTCGGCGGTGGCATCGACGGGCATGATGGCTGTCAGCGGATCACCGGGGGCAATCTGCACCAACATAAAGCAAATGACGCTGACACCAAAGGCAACCGGCAAGACATACAGAATTCGGCGGATCAAGTAGCTGAGCATGGATCTTTTCCGATGGGCCACTGGGTGGCGGAGTCAATGATTGGCGCCCCGATGTAGGGCGCCAAGCGAAGGGGGGATCGGGGCCCCCTTAGTCCATCGTGATGGAGGAGAAGTTCTGATACCAGTTCTGGGCCTGAACAAAACCTTTGACTTTGGGGCTCAGGGCGCGCGGCGCGACGTCATGGGTCACCATCAAGAACAGGGCGTCATTGACGTATTTCTCATGCGTTTCGCGCATCACCGCATCTTGTTCTGCGGGATCAAAGCTGGATCGGATCTTTGCAAGCAAGGCTTCCATATCGGGGTCGCAATAGTGCCCCCAGTTGGTGCCGTTTGGTGCAATCAGATCGCAAGACAGGTGGCGGATCAGACCAGTAAAGGGGTCTTGGATAAAGTAGGTGAAGTTGATCGAATGCGCGCCTTCTGACGCAGGATCAGTGGCCCCTGCGCGCCACAGGTTGATCATCTGGTTCCATTCCACCACCACGAATTCAACCTCGATCCCCACTTCGGCGAGGCTTTGCTGTACGAATTCATTCATCGGCAAAGGCAACATCTGGCCCGACCCCGAGGGCGAAATCAGCGCCTTTACCTTGACCGGGTTTTCAAGGCTGAAGCCAGCCTCGGCCAACAGGGCCTTAGCAGCCTCGGGGTCATATTTGACCTCGAATGTCGGGGTGCCGAACCACTGCGACGAGGGCGGCAAGAAGCCCTTGGCCGGAACCATCAACCCGCCCAAAAGCGCGCCCATCGAGTCACGATCAATGGCCAGGTTCGCCGCCTTGCGGATGCGAATGTCATTCCAAGGCGAGCCTTCGGCGCGCGACAGATGCCATGTCCAGTTGTGCGGATAAGCGTTGGAGCTGATGGCAAAACCGTTGCCCGTCAACGCGGGAATGGTGTCGGGGGCCGGGGCCTCGATCCAATCCACTTGACCCGACAGCAGCGCGGCTGAGCGCGCATTTGGCTCTGGCAGCGGGATCAGCACCATCTCATCCAGTTTCGGAATGCGGCCTGCATCCCAATAGCTTTCGTTGGGCACCATCACAGCGCGTTCGCGCGGCACAAAGCTGGTCAGTTTCCACGGCCCGGTGCCCGAGGGCGCCATCGCGACCTTTTCCCAGTCTTTGCCCAAAGCCTCAAAGTTCGCCTTGGACGACATCAGGATCCATGCCAGCTGATAGGGCAGTGTGGCATCTGGCGTTTTCGTCACGATCTCAAGGGTATAATCGTCAATGGCGGTGTAGCTGGCCACGGCTGGAATGCGCGATTTTCCCTGTGCCGCTTGGCGCGGATCATATTGCTCGGACGTCTCGACAAGCAGTTTGTCAAGGTTCCAGACAACCACCTCGGCGGTCAGGGGACTGCCGTCGTGAAAGGTAACGCCCTCACGGATCTTGAAGGTCCATTTGGTGGTATCGGCCGGATCGACCGACCATTCCGTTGCAAGCCCCGGAACAAGCACCGAAGGTTTATCGGCGCTGGTCAGATCCCATTCGATCAAGGAGTCATAGACCGTATAGCCCATGAAACGCATGCCTTCGCCGCCCTGATCGGTTTGCCCCGTGGTCAGTGGGATATCCGCTGCCGTCATGCCCACGCGCAATGTTCCCTGCGCGGCGGCCATGCCCCCGATCAAGATCGCGGTGGCTGCGATGAAAGATGTTCTTCCAAGTCCAAAAAGTCGCATTGTTTCCCCATCATGATCTACCCAGCGCATGGTCACGCCCATGTCTCAGGGGCGGATTGGGGGGATAAAAACTCAACTCCGAAGGTCCGAAGGGATAAAAAAATCTCACCCCCTCAAATGGCATGCCATTTCTGGATGCATTTGATCTATCTGTGCCGAATATTTAGGACAAACATGAATGACCTCTGTGCAGTTGCGCCAAAGGGTCTGCAAAGGGCCGAAGGTTACCGAATCGTAAGATGGGTATAGATCTCTGGCCGACGATGCAGTTTGAAGTTGAAGATGTTTTTGCGGATTTCTCCGCAGCGATCAAGGTCGCACGGATAGCAAATGACTTCATCGGCAAGCGTTTTTGTCTGCGCCACAATCTCACCCGTCGGGGCGATGATGCAGCTTTCACCGATCAGATCGCAACCTTCTTCACAACCCGCCTTTGCCACGGCCACGACCCACATGCCGTTCTGATAGGCCCCGGCTTGCAGGCAAAGATGGTTGTGAAAATCTTGCAAATGATCGTGCTCGGGGGCCAAGGGATAGTGCCGGGGGGTGTTGTAACCAATCAGCATCACCTCGGCCCCTTGCAGCGCCGCCTCCCGATAAGTCTCGGGCCAACGTCGGTCATTGCAGATGGCCTGGCTCAGCATGCCACCAAAGCCGCTTGCAACGGAAAACCCCTCCATTCCGGGGGAAAAGTACCGCTTTTCAAGGTGCTGGAAGGGCCGCCATGGCTCATGCTCCGCATGTCCGGGCAAGTGAACCTTGCGATACTTGTGCAAAATAGTCCCATCTTTCCCCACAATGATCGATGTATTGTAGCGCCGAATGTTCCCCCCATCATCTACCCGTTCGGCATATCCAAAACAAAGCCCGATCCCAAGCGCGCGCGCCGCATCGAACAGCGGTTGAACGGCTGGATTGGGCAAGGCGGCCTCAAAGAACAGGTCAAGTTCCGCCTCGTCCTCCATATACCACCGCGGAAAAAAGGTGGTCAGCGCCAGTTCTGGATAGACCAGCAGATCAACCCCCAACTCTGCCGCCTGACGCAAAAGGCGCACCATGCGCGAGATGACTTCTGAACGCGTTTCCGCCCGTGCGATCGGTCCAAGTTGCGCCGCGCCGATGATGACCATTCGTGACATGGATAAACCTTTGCATTTGACAAAAAGCACAGAAAACATCGCGCGACGGGCCGGCGATCCGTGGCCCCATGGACTCTACCATGGCTTCTTCCCTATAAAAGGGCGCGATGGCATTCCATCTACAACCCCCAACGCATTGAAGGACCAAAATGGTCGATGCCCGAAAACAGGCGATGCCTGAACAGGATGTGACGGCCGTCGCCGAATGGGTGGCAGGGGTTCTCCGCGACCGTATCGTGAAAGGGCATCTTCTGCCCGGCGCACGGATCGTGGAGCGTAAGTTGTCGGCGGAACTGGATGTCTCGCGCACGCCAATCCGTGAGGCGCTGAAGATCCTGCACTCTGACAAGCTGATCGAGATTTCCCGAAACCGGGGTGCGCAGGTTGCAGATTATGGGCCACAACAGGCCCTTGATCTGTTTGACGTCATCGCCTCGCTAGAGGGGCTTGCCGCGGAACGGCTGGCGGTCACGATCACGCGCCCTGATCTGGAGATGCTTGAGGACCTGCATGCCCAAATGCTTGTGTATTATCGGATCGGCAATACCGAGGATTACTTCGACACCAATTCCGCCATTCACGATGCCATTCTCACCCTGTGCGGCAACCCCATTCTGGCCGATGCGCATGCAAAACTGATGGCGCGGGCCCGTCGGGGGCGTTTCATGGCCATAATGAACCCAAATCGCTGGGGGCAAGCGGTGGGGGAGCATGAGGAATTGATGGCGGCCTTGCGTTCCCGCGACGGCGACGCTGCCCGGAAGATCTGGCGGAACCACCTTATGCACACCGGGCGCACGGTCGCGGATGTCTTGCTGCAATCGGAAAACGCGCCCAAAGGGGGATCGCGCCCCTGACGGGCTTGCGCAATGCCTTTGACGAAACCGGGCAAGACCGTCTAGCGGTGACAGGCTGTCAGGTGGCGACGATTGCCCGCCCGGCCCTAGATCAGCTTGACGCGCACGGTGCCGATCCCGGCGACCTGCCCCTGCACCTCTGTGCCCTTGGCCACAAAGACCAAAGGGTGCAGCGATCCCGTGATCACGATCTGGCCCTGTTTCAGCCCGCCACAATGCTGACCAAGGTGCTGCGCAAGGGCTGCA
Source organism: Paracoccaceae bacterium (assembly GCA_021741245.1). GTDB lineage: Bacteria > Pseudomonadota > Alphaproteobacteria > Rhodobacterales > Rhodobacteraceae > Pseudotabrizicola. Next base: position 103,084 of record JAIOYF010000001.1, on the reverse strand, counting down.
AAAGTCTCCAAAGCGGACCCGCCGGGAACCGAGGCTGCACCATCCAAAATCACTTCGGACCCTGCGGTGAATTTTGCCTGTACAGCACCGAAATCCGCACCCGCCCACCCCGAAGCATGATCCCCAACGACCAATCCCGCGTTGACCTGATTGTCGGCCAGTTTGACCATAGCGTCTTGCGCCAATGGGCCCGTGACGCGGGTGTCGACAAGCTCAATCACCACAACGGGTGTGACAAAGGCTGCAAGCGCGCTTGTCGAAAGACCGGCATGATCGGGGGGCAAATCGCTATGGATGTAAAGCCCCACCTCCAATTCGATCCCCATCATGTCCAAAACCGGAACCTCAGCGCCACTTTGCACCAGATTTTCCGCAAATATGGGGGCATAGATCATCGCTTCCCCCGGTTTGCGCGCCGTTTTAAAGGCCCCGACCGCTCCCATTTGGCCCACAACACCTGCCTGAATCTCATAGGCTTGGGCGACGGTCTGGGGGCTCTTTTCCGTTGGCGCAAAGCGGGTGCCTGTTCTGCGGGCAAGTATCAGGTTTTCGATCCAGTCTTTGGTCATTTGTTGCCTTCGCCAATCGGTTCAATAAGGGTCAAACACGCGCGGACCGCCTCTTTGATCGGGTGGATCAGCGGAACGGTTGTGCGCAGACTAAGCCGCTCTGCCGCACCACCCAAGGGGCCACCGCCAATAATCACCCGTTTTGCCCCCGCACCAACAGCACGTTCGATCTGGGCCAGCAACGCATGATCCAAATCTTCCACCCGTGACATAAGCGTCGCCGCATCATGCCCCGGCGTCACGAAGGTGCCGATATAAGGCGCATTGCCTGCGTGCAGGCGCATCAATCCATCGATGGATGCCGCCAGATCAGCCGTGGTCGTTGCCACGGCAAAGGCCAAGCCCTGCCGAGATGCCCTACGCGCGGCGGCTGCGCCAATTCCGACGACAGGCACGGCAATTGATTGCGCCAGTTCCTCGGCCCCCGGATCGCCGAATGCCGCGACGATCACCGCATCAAACCCGTGCAGAGCCCGCCCCATTTCAACAACTTCTGCGGCACTGGCCGCAAGGGCCAACGGGTCGTCGATCAATCTGGGCGCGCGCGTTGCGGTAAAGCCCGAGACGATTGCGCCCATGCCTGCCTCCTGCGCGATGGACACCATCATCGCGGTTGTCTCGGCGTTGGAATTTGGATTGATCAGCGCGAGTTTCGGCACGGTCCGGCATCCCCAATCCAACAATCGGCCTTTCGCCCGAAAGACTAGGGCGCAGCGGTGCGCCCCGCTGTCGGAAAGGTTCTTGACGCCTGATAGGTTTCAAAACTTGAAAGCGTTTGTCCATCGCATTCGCGCTGCCAACGGCTGCCCGGCACGACGGCCGCCGCAATGGGAAAACGCGCGGCAAAGGCATCGGTTGCGGCACAGGTTTCCATGGCGATGGTTGCAAGACCGGCCACGACACCCTTCTGACGCTCCACCAGTTCAATCGCCGCCTCCATCGTGCCGCCGGTCTGAATCCATTGATCTGCCAGCAACACGCGGGTTCCGGGGGCAAAGGCGGGAAGACGCATTTCCATATCCTGCGTGCGGCCCGAATAGTTGGTAAAGCTGACGCGGTCGGTATCCACGCACAGCTTGCCTGCCTTGCGCACCGGCAAGAACCCACAGCCTTTGCGAGCGGCGATCCCCGCCCCAAGAACAAAACCCATGGCATCACAGCCACCCACCACGTCAAAGCTGACCCCCGCCAGATCTTCGATCAGATCATCCAGCAAATCACCATAGGCCACCGCGTTGATGTAGATCGAGGTGGGGTCCAGCCATGCAAATTGCGGGCCCTTTGTATTGGGGGACATCAGCGACAGATACCAGCGATCATCGCGCGGGCCTTTGAGGTCAGTCATGTTCGGGTGCTCCAAAATCACGGCACAGGGCCAAAAGATCAGCAAGGCGCGCGGGGTCGATGTTGTAAAAATCGCTGGCTTTATTGATGCCAGTCGCCACCAGAAAACAGTCTACATCCGCGGCATAATCTGCGGCATTCTCGGGCGTGATCCCCGAGGCGATCGCCAAGGGCGTTCCGCCCAAACCACGGCGGAAATCCTTGATCTTGCTTAGATCAGTGGCTTGCCCCGTTGCCACACCAGAGGTTGTCACCACATCCATGAACGGGCGCGCGATGCGGGCGGAATGTTCGTGCAGCGCCGGATCGACGGGGCGTTGTTTCTTGAACGCGACCCCGCCGAAGTAAAGCCCGCGCCAGCCACTGGCGGAACGAATGGCGGCAATCGCCTCGGCCTCGGTCTGGGTCGTCAAGCGCTCATCCATGCAGGCATCATCGGCCCAATAGGCGTCGATCTCACAATTCTCGGTGGCCAGTTGGCCCAGAATGGGAAACGCCACCCGGCCCGGTTGCGCCAGAAAATTCACCCCGATCCACAAATCCGGGCAGGCCGTGCGCACCGCCCGCAAAATCGGCAAAAACTCGGCAACCGGGAAGTCATGGTTGATCAAAAACACCCCCGGCGCGCCCAACTGCACCACATGGGCCACATTGCGCAGGGTCTGGTCTCGATCCTGCACATGGATCACGGGCGTCACGACCGGCCCCGGCGTTTTGAACAATCGGTGGAATGCGCTGCGGTCCATGAAAGACTCCTCTTGCTCCCTCTGTATGAATCAATTGAGGATAGATAAAATTGATAATCTCTATGCCCGCATAAATTCCGGAAATGCCAAACCATGCTGACCAATGTTCCGACGGATCTGCTGCGCACCTTTGTCACGGTCGTTGATCTTGGCAGTTTCACCCGAGCCGCTGAGGCGTTGGGGCGCACCCAGCCTGCGATCAGCCTGCAGATCAAACGGCTGGAAGACCTGTTGCGCACCAAGTTGATCAACGCAGACGGACGCCAAGTGCGTCTGACGGATGCAGGCATGTCCCTTGGCCCCTATGCACGGCAAATGCTGCGGCTGAATGATGATATCGTGGCCTATTTCACCAATGACTCGCTTTCCGGCTGGATCAGGGTTGGTTTGCCCACCGATTTTTCCAACAGCTACCTTTTGGGCGCGATCACCCGCTTTGCGGCAAGCCACCCGGAAGTGCGGATTGAAGTGGAAAGCCAGTTGTCCAGCAATCTGCGGACCGAATTGGCGGCGGACAGGATAGATTTGATGGTGGGGATCGTGCCCACAAAGGATGCGCCATTCTTGGTCAATATGGCCAGTATCACCCCACTTTGGGCGGTCGCTGAGACCTTTGTCTGGCCCCCACGCAGCGAATTGCCCTTGGTGCGGCACCCGGACCCTTGCGAATATGCCGAACGGATGCGCCTTGCCCTGCGGGGCGCGCGCAAAAGCTGGAAGACAGTGATGGTCGCCAGCGATGTGGCGGGCATTCAGGCGGCGATCGTGGCGGGCTTGGGTGCAAGTGCGCTGACACCTGCCACCCTGACCGAAGGCATGCGCGTGGGCCGGCCCGACGAAGGCTTTCCGCCACTTGCACCGCTTATGATCGGTTTGTTTTACAAACACGCCCGTCTGTCAAAGGCGGGACACGGTCTTGCACAATGGTTGATGCAGCAGATCACCTTGGCCGCGCAAGGGTCGCCCGCATAAGCAGGGCTTATGAACCCATAGAGATACCAAATTTCCGAAATGGGCGCGGCCCCCCCTATTCTTGTGTCAAGGTCAGGGCGAATCGATCCAATGACCGCCATAACGGGGAAATACATCGATGACACAAAGCCGCTTTATTCTAAGCCGCCGCACGCTTTTGAAAAGCGCTGCTGCCGTGACACTTTCAACCCCAATGATCAACCGCGCTTGGGCTGCTGATCCGGTCGAGATCAATATGCTGGCGTGGTATGGCCATGCCGAGCCAGATATCGTGGGCGAGTTTGAAGCGGCCAATAACGTGAAATTCGTGCCCAAATACTATGCTGGCGGCGACAATATGCTGGCGCTGATCTCGCAATCCCCGCCCGGCACCTATGACCTGATCTTGTCAGATGCGGAATTCGTGCAGCAGCTTAACGCCGCCGGATATATCGAGCCGATGGATGCCTCGCTTTATCCGTTCGACGATTTCTACCCTGAATTCCAGAAATTCCCCGGACACTGGGTAGATGACACCCTGTGGTCCGTCATGGTGCGCTATGGTCTTTTGGGTGTGTCTTACAACACCGATGTGCTGACCAAAGCCGAAGCGATGAGCTATAATGCCTTTTGGAACCCAAAGCTTACGGGCAAGGTTGGGCATTTTGACTGGCACCTGCCAAGCCTTGGGCAGATGTCCTTGCTCAACGGCAACAAATCCCCCACGCCCTTTGATATTGACGAGGCCGCTTGGGCCGCCGTGCAGAAAAGGACGCTTAGCCTGAAGCCACAGGTCGGTGGCTATTTCGATTACGGTGGAACCTTCTCGAACCTCAAGAACGGCGAGATGCTGGCCATGGTCGGGATCGGCGACTGGATCACGGGGGTCTTGCGCAAGGATGGGGCCAAAGTTGACTCGGTTATCCCCGAAGAGGGGGGTATCCAGTGGACGGAAAGCTATTCCATCGGCAAGGGCACGTCCAAGACCGAGATCGTGAACAAGTTCATCAATTACATGCTCAGCCCCGCAGGACAGGTCAAATCGATCGAGATGGCGGCCTATCCGGGCCTGTCGCCCACCAAATCAGGCTGGAAGGCCATTCAGGCCTCCAACCCGGATGAGGCAAAGCGGTCTGGGTTGATTGAGGGGGCCGAGAACGACCCGATCAAGATGTTCAAAGAGGGGCGCATCTTCTATCGCGACACGCCCAAGCAGCAGACGCTGGAAGATTGGAACGACTTCTGGTCAGAATACAAATCGGCCTAAGGCCGGGTCGGGCATCAGGGCTGCGTGTTCGGATGCCCCCACCAGAAAGACCAAGATGACCGAAGGAAGTCGCCTTTACCGCCTGTTCTGGCGCTTGCCGCTTATCGTATGGCAGGGCGCTTTTTTTGTTGTGCCGGTGCTTTTTCTGGCCGCCATGACCTTTTGGCTGGTCAAGAATTACCGGATGGAACCCGATTTCGTTCTGACGAACTGGGAAAAGGTTCTGGGGCGCGGGGTGTTCTGGGACGCCTATTGGCTGACCCTTTTTCGCGCGACGCTGGCCGGGATCCTTGCCTCGCTGATCGCGTTTCCTGCGGCCTACACACTCGCCTTTCGTTCATCTGAAAGCGCGCGGCGCTTTGCGCTTTTTTGCCTGATCGTGCCCTTTTTCACCTCATTTCTGGTGCGCGCCTATGCGTGGCAGGTGATTTTGGCTGAAGGGGGGCCAATCAATGCCGTGCTGGGCGGTTTGGGGCTTGGGCCGTTTGCCATGCTGAACTCTGGCTTTGGGGCCATGGTGGGATACCTGACATTGGTGCTGCCCTTGGTCGTGATCTTTCAGACATGGAGCCTGAGTGCGATTGACCGCAATCTGATCGAGGCCGCGTGGAACCTTGGCGCCTCGCCACGGCGCACCTTGTTCCGCGTGATCTTGCCCGCGGCACGAACAGGCATTTTCGTCGGGGCAATCTTTGCTTTCATCCTGACATTCGGGGATTTCGTCAACCCTTTCTACCTTGGTGGATCAAAGCCACCGACCCTGTCGATCCTGATCATCGACACCACCAAATCGGGCCAGCAATGGCCGCGCGCTGCCGTTGTCTCGATGATGATGATCCTGACGCTGTTTGCGACCACCGCTGCCGCCTTGCGGGCAGCTTACCGGGGGCGCGGATGAAGGCGGGGGATATCTTGGGTCGGGCCTATCTGGCGGCACTGTTTTGCTTTGTCTTTGCACCCATTGCCGCAAGCGTGGTCTTTTCCTTTAACTCTGACCGCTTTCCCACGCTGCCCTTGGGGCATTTCACCACCGAATGGTATGCCCGCGCCTTTTCCCGGCCCGAGTTGTGGCAGGCCATCGCCAATTCGCTGATGGTGGCGGGATGCACCGCTGTGTTGTCCACCTTTATCGGCTTTGCCACCGCCTATACCGATTTCCGGTATGGCTTTCGGTTCAAGCAGGCATACCTCGCGCTTGCCCTGCTGCCCCCCACCATGCCGTTGGTGATCCTTGGTCTTGCGATGCTGGCGTGGCTGTCGAACTTGGGGATTTCGGGCACTTTGCTGGGTATCATCATCGCCCATACGGTGCTGGCCACCCCCTTTGCCATGGCCATCTGCCGCCTGCGCCTGTCACAGATGGACCCCACGCTTGAGGTCGCCGCATGGAACCTTGGCGCGGGGCCCTGGGCTGCGATGCGCCATGTGATCTTGCCGTTTTGCGCCCCGGCGATCTTGTCGGCGCTGTGCCTGACGGCGGCTGTCAGTTTTGACGAATTCATCGTGGCGTGGTTTGTCTCGGGCCTGAACCGCACGGTTCCCGTGATGATCCTTGAAATCTTGCAAGGCAATGTCGATCCGCAGATCAATGCCATCGGCACCGTCGTCTTCCTTACCTCGATGAGCCTCGTCATCGCCGCTCAATTCCTGATCTTCCGCCGGAGAAGCCATGACTGATCACCCCCTTGTCCGCTTCGATCAGGTGCAAAAGTGCTATGGCCGCGCCGTGGCGGTGAAGTCCCTGTCGCTTGATATTCACCGGGGCGAGTTTGTTGCCCTGATGGGCCCCTCGGGCTGTGGCAAGACCACCACCTTGCGGATGCTGGCGGGACTGGAGGTGCCAAGCGCGGGCACCATCACCATTGGCGGCCGCGTGATGAATGACGTGCCGGCACATCAACGCGATACGCCACTGGTCTGGCAATCGCTGGCGCTGTTTCCGTTCCTTAGCGTGGTCGAGAATGTCGAATTTGGCCTTCGGATGCGGAATGTGGGCGCAAGCGACCGCCGCGCGCGTGCCTTGAAATGGCTGGACCGGATGGGTCTTGCCGGGTTTGAGGATCGGCGCATCGACCAGTTGTCTGGCGGACAACGGCAGCGCGTTGCACTGGCGCGATCCTTGGTCACAGAACCAGAGATGCTCTTGTTGGATGAGCCTTTGTCGGCGCTGGACGCGCATCTGGTGATCCGCATGCAAGGCGTGTTGACCAAATTGCAGCGCGAGTTGGGGATCACCTTTGTCTACGTCACCCATTCGCAATCCGAGGCCTTTGCCATGGCCGACCGCGTGGTGATCATGGGTCAGGGCGAAATCGCCCAGATCGGCAACCCGCGTGAGATTTTCCGCGCGCCCAAGACCCGCTTTGTGGCTGAATTCGTGGGGCGCAATAATATCCTGTCCGGACCTGTCGCAGCGGGGGTAATGTCCACGGCCCAAGGTCCCGTCCCCGTGCCTGCCCCGGATGGGCCGGCGCAGATTGTGGTGGCGGCAGATCGCATCAGCGTCTTGCGCGAAAAGCCGCCCCATGGACCAGCCATCGAGGCGGCCTTTTTGTCCGAGGAATTCGCCGGAACCGGGATCATTTGCTATTTTGAAGCCGCCGATAGCACCGAGTTCAAGGCCCAAGTGACCGATGCGGAGCTTGGTGCCTTGCTGCCTGAACCGGGGCAGAGTTTTTGGCTCACATGGGATGCCACGCGCGTCCATATTATGGAGGCATGAGGATGGACTGGCCGAACAGGGCACCAATGGCGGCAGCAATCACCTTTGACATGGATGCCGACAGCCTGATCCATATCGCCGACCCAGAGGGGTGGAAGCGACCCTATGCGATCAGCATGGGTCAATATGGCCCGACCGTCGGCATTCCGCGGATCTTGGAGACCTATCGTCGCCTTGGTATGCGCCAGACGTTTTTCATTCCCGGATGGTGCGTGAAAACCTATCCGCAGGCGGTTGAGGCGATCTTGAACGGCGGGCATGAAATCGGTTGTCACGGCTGGATTCACGAAAACCCGGCCGCACGCAGCCTTTCGGAACAGGCGGAGGATCTTGACCGCTCGATCGAGGCATTGGTGGCCTTTTCCGGCTATCGCCCGCGTGGCTATCGCGCGCCCGTCTATCAGCTGACCAATGAATTGCCCGGCCTGCTGGCCGGCCGGGGCTTTGCGTATGATAGCTCCATGATGGCCGATGATGATCCCTATGCGCTGGATTTGGGGGGGCGCACGTTGATCGAACTGCCGCCACATTGGGGCATCGACGATTGGCCGCCCTTTGCCCATTATGCCGAGATTGGCTATATGATGCCCGTGCGCGGCCCGACTGAGGGGCTGGCCCCATTCTTTGAGGAATTTGAGGCCGCACGTCAGGAAGCAGGTCTTTGGCACGCGGTCTGGCATCCGTTCCTGACCGGACGGCGGGCGCGGTGGCAGGTGGTGGAGCGGTGGTTAGAGGGGGCGCTGACCTCAGGCGCGTGGTTTGCCACCCTGTCGCAGATTGCTGATCACGCCGAAGCTTTGCGTCAACAGGGAAAGCTGCGCACGGTTGGTTTTCCGGCCTATGGCGGCAAACAAATCTAACCGAAGGTCTTGCGGCAATCGGCTGGACAAATCTGTTTTCCTGATGCCAAGTGCCACAAGTTATTTCCCTTTCTGAATGGTGGCCATGCCCTATCCCAGCATCAAGATCCGCGCGCTTCAGGCGTTTATCGCCGTTTATGAAGAGCAATCCTTTAGCCGTGCGGCAGACCGTGAAAACTCCACCCAGTCGGGGATGTCGACGCAGGTCAAGGAACTGGAAGAGATGCTGGGCACGCCGCTTTTGCTGCGCGAGCGCAAGAAGTTTTCCCTGACACCCGCCGGTGAAATCGTCTACCGCGAGGGTCAGACGATCCTGAAATTGCTGATGGGCACCGAAAAGACCGTGCGCGAAATGCGGGGAAAGGTGGCGGGCCTTGTCCGCTTTGGGATGATCCCGTCGCTGACCCGGTCGATTCTGATCCCTGCACTGAACCAGTTCAAATCAGAATTTCCCGATGTCGAATTGTCTTTGCTAGAGGAATATAGCTTTTCGCTGATGCGCAGGGTGCTGGATGGGGAACTCGATTTCGCCCTCGTTCCCTCGACCGAGCTTCCCCATGGCCTGACTGGCACCTTTGTCGGCCGCGACCGCGAGATGTTGGTGTCGAGTGCCGGACACGACATTGGTCATGACCATCTTTGCAGTGCGCCCTTTTCTGCGCTGAATGGCAAACGCCTGATTGTGCCGTCGCGCCTGAATGTCCGGCGCAAGCATTTCGACACCTTGCTCAACACGCATGGCATCCATGTGGCCGAAACACTGGAAATGGATGGGATGCTGGCCACGCTGGAAATGGTGGGTGCGACGGATTGGGTGGCGATCCTGCCCTCGGCGATCTGCTATCCCGACAAATCCGGCACGGTGCGTCGGCTGAACCCGATCAAGGATCCGCCGATCAGTCTGGACTATGTTCTGGTGCAAAAAGCCGAGGCCGCGCAACCAAGTGCAGCACGCCTTTTGGCCGAATGTCTGGTCCATCATATCGGGGCGACTCTGGCCGATTGGGAAGATGAGGTGGCTATTGCAAATCCCGAACCGTCGCATCTGAAATAATAATCCCGCGCCCTTTGATTTTGTGAAACCATGCTGCGATCATCGCAAGGGAGAGCACGGAATGGCCACTGGAATCGTGGGAATCGGCAACATGGGGCGGCCCATCGCCGAGCACCTGTCAGAGGTTGGCGAAACGCTGGTCTTGTGGAACCGCTCGCCCGAAAAGGCCCAAGGCATCCCTAATAGCACAATCGCTGCAACCCCCCGCGCCGTGGCCGAGGGCAGCGATATCATCTTGTCGATTCTGGCCAATGACGCCGCCCTTCAGGCCGCCTACCACGGCCCCGGTGGTCTGCTGGAGGCAGATTTGACGGGCAAGATCATTGTCGAGCTGTGCACAACATCCCCCCAGACGGTTGAGGCCTTGGAAAAAGCAGTGGTCGCGCGCGGTGGGCTCTTTGTCGAATGCCCAGTCAGCGGCAATGTGGTTCCGGCCCGGTCGGGGCAGTTGATGGGACTGGTTGGTGCCAGCCAAGCGGCCTTTGACAGCGCCAAGCCGCTCTTGTCAAAAATGACGCGACGGCTTGAACATCTTGGCCCGGTTGGTGCGGGGGCCGCGATGAAGCTGGCGGTCAACCTGCCCTTGATGGTTTATTGGAGCGCCTTGGGCGAAGCTTTGGGCCTTGCCTTGTCAAAGGGCGTCGATCCATCGCTTGCACTTGATATCCTTGGCGACAGCTCGGGCGCGATTGGGGCCGCGAAAAAGCGCATCCCCCCAATCCATGATATGTTGGTCAAGGGCGATCCCGGCAGCGTCAGCTTTACCCTGACCAATGCGATCAAGGATATGAAGCTGATGACTGACCTTGCCGAAGTCTCAGGCAGCCCCAATGGGGTAATCAGCGCCGTTCTGGCCAAAGCCGAGGTTGCCGCCGCCGGTGGCTGGGAGGCTTTCGACAATTCATTGGTGGGCGTCTATGGCCAAGGCAGCAAAGGAGCAAAAGCATGATCGGGGTTGCATTGGTTGGCTATGGCTGGTGGGGTCAACATATCGCGCGCAGGCTAAAGGGGCATACGGAATTTGATCTGCGCGGCGTGGTCGAACCCGCAGCGGCCCAGCATGACGCGATCCGCACGCAGGGCCTTTCGGTTTTGGAAAGCTATGAGGCAGCCTTGGCAGACCCAAGTGTTCAGGCCGTGATCCTGACCTCGCCCAATGATCTGCATGACATGCAGATCGCGCTTGCCGTCGCCGCAGGCAAACATGTGTTTTGTGAAAAGCCCTTGTCCTTGTCGGCGGCCAATGCCCGCAAAAGCGTGGAGTCGTGCCGGGCGGCGGGGCTTGTGCTGGGCATCGGGCACGAACGGCGGTTTGAACCGGCCATCCTTGCGTTGCGCAAAATGCTGGATGCGGGGGCGCTTGGCACGGTGATGCACACAGAAATGGCCTTTAGCCATGACAAGCTGATTGGCCTGACATCTGACAGTTGGCGCACGACCAAGGCCTTTGCGCCCGCCGCTGGCATGACACAGATGGGCATTCACCTAACTGACCTATTGATCGCCTTTTATGGACCGGTCGCCTCATTGCATGCCTTTACCGCCAGCCGCAGCCTTGGCTGGGAAACCGGCGATGTCGTGACCGTGCAGTTGCAATTCAAGGCCGGCATGACCGCGACCCTTCAAGCGATCTTGCACACGCCCCACTTCATCCGCACCCATGTCTTTGGCAGCGACATGTGGGTTGAAATCCGCAATGCGACCCACCCAGACACCCCCGGCGGAAAAGCGACGATGCAGCGCTATCGCAACATCGACGACACCGAGACCGAAGTGTTTGACTGGACCGACAGTGTCACGGCAAACCTTGAGGCCTTTGGCGCGGCGATCCGGGGCGAGGCCCCCTATCCCTACAGCGATTTCGAGTTGCTTCATAACATCGAAGTCCTTGATGCCATCGTTCGCTCGGCCGAAACGGGAGAGGCAGTCCGGCTGTAACCAGCGCTATCACGATTCCCGATAGTGACTATTACAAGCGATAAATTGACGAGCAGCAAGGCATGATTCTAGGGTTCCTGAGATATCAGGGGGAGCCAGATGTCAGCCAAGTTGATGCGTCATCAAATCTTTGAGCAGCTGCGCGGCGACATCATGTCGTGCGGCTTGCAGCCGGGTGAAGAGGTGCGTGAAAGTGCCTTGGCGCAAAAGTATGGCGTGTCAAAGTCGCCCATCCGGGATGCACTGCAAAAGCTTGAGTGGGAGGGGTTGGTGGAAATCGCCCCCCGCCAAGGGCACAGGGTCGTGCCGATTTCGATAAATGACGCGCGCGACATTCTGGAAATGCGCGAGATTTTGGAAGCCGCCGCCGTCCGCAAGATTGCGGCCGAAGGGTCCGACGCCGACCTTGCATCGCTGGATGAATTTCGCACGACTGACGTGTCAGACCTAAAAACCTATGTGCGCTATAACCGCGACTTCCACACGCGTTTGGGCGCCATGTCGGGGAATGTGCGCCAATCGACGTCGATGCGCACCTTGATGGACAACTACGAACGCCTCTGCATCGTCTCGTTGTCCTCCCGGCAAAGAGAGGCTGAGGCGATGGCAGCAGCGCTGGCCGAGCACAACCAAATTATTGACGCGCTTCAGGCCCGCGACGGTCGCGCTGCTGCGCGGCTTTCGGTCCAGCATATCCGCAAATCACATGTTCAGGTCATGCGTGGCCTGAAGAAACAACAGATCGTTCGTTAGGGGATTGGGGGGGCCTGATATGTCAGGGCCCCAACCTCAATGCGAACGCGACCTGACCACGACTGACCAGACAGGGGTATCTAATGAACGTTGAAAGAATGCCAAACCATGCCGCCTCGGGCGAGGTTGTGGTAAGTGGTATTGCCGTTGGCAAAACCTTTGCCGATGGCACGGTCATCGCATTGGATAACACGACATTCGAGATCAAGCGTGGCTCTTTCGTGTCCTTGGTTGGCCCCTCGGGCTGTGGCAAGTCTACGTTGTTGCGCCTGATCTCGGGCTTGATCACCCCGACGTCCGGTCAGATTTCCGTTCATGATACGCCAGTGACAGGCCCACGGCGCGACATCAGCATGATGTTCCAAAAGGCCACGCTGCTGGAATGGCGCACATCCCTCGAAAACGTGCTTTTGCCGACCGAGATTGCGGGCACCCCGACCAAGGCCGACAAGAACCGCGCGCTTGACCTTTTGAAACTGGTCGGGCTGGGGGATTTCGCATTTTCCTTTCCGGCACAACTGTCGGGTGGCATGCAACAGCGCGTGGCGCTGGCGCGTTTGCTGCAAACAGGCGCGGATATCTTGCTGTTGGACGAACCCTTCGGTGCGCTGGATGAATTCACGCGTGAGCGCCTGAACACCGAATTGATGCGGATCGTCGCCGAGGTGGGCGCGACAACCATCTTTGTCACCCACAACATCAGCGAGGCGATCTTTCTGGCCGATCAGGTGTTCGTCATGACTTCGCGCCCCGGCCGTGTGGCCAAGATCGTGGATGTCGATCTTGAGCGTCCACGCCCGCTGTCCATCCAGACCTCCCCGGAATTCAACCGGCTGGTCGAGGATGTGCGCGTGACCTTGGGGGCGGTGTAATGGCCGAAGCGGCACAATCGGGACCAACCAAAGCCAGTGCAGGGCCTAGCCGAAGCCTGCGCAATCGGCGTCTGATGACGCATGCAGGGATCTTTCTGACCCTGATCATCGCGTGGGAGTTGGCATCGCGGGCGGGGTGGCTTGATCCGCTGTTCTATCCACGCCCCAGCAATATCCTGAACTCTTTTTGGCTGATCTACTTCAAGAACGGCAATGTCTGGGAACACCTTGGCGTGACCATGAGTCTGGTGTTCATGGGCTTCGTTGGCGGGTCAATCCTTGGGATCGTCCTTGGCAGTCTGGTGGGCCTGAACGGTTTGGTCCGCCGGTTCCTAAAACCCTATGTGATCGTATTGGAGGCCACGCCGCGCATCGCAGTCGCCCCCTTGCTGATTGCGGCACTTGGGTTTGGGGCCACGTCGAAAATCGCGATCATCATGCTGGTGTGCTTCTTTGCCCCGTTTATCAACACCTTGTCGGGGGTGATGAACGTGAATGCCGAGAAGCTTGAGCTGTTTCGCTCGCTGGGCGCCAGCAAGTGGCAAATCTTGCGCAAGCTGGTTCTGCCCGATGCCGTTCCGATCATCATGGCGGGCGAACGACTTGCGCTGACCGCAGCCTTGTCAGGGGCCCTTGTGGCAGAGTTCATCCAGCGTGATCAAGGCATTGGCTCGTTGATCCTTGTCTATACCCGCAACCTGAACATGGCATCGTCCTTTGCCTGTATCTTTACCCTGACCATCCTTGGCTTCTTGATCTTTCGTGGGATGGAACTTGTCGATCAATACATCGCCTTTTGGAAGTATGAGGCTGGCCGGGAACGGGTCAGCGCAAAGCGCCGCCGCGCGATGAGGAGCTGACCCATGCCTGACTCACGCCCTTCACGGGGGTATCGTTTCTTGGATGCCATGGTGCGTTTTGTGCCGCATCTTGTCTTGTTGATCGTGTTGCTGTGCCTATGGGAAGCCGCCGTTGCGACGGGGATGATCACCTCGATCATGATCCCGCGCCCCAGTGCGATTGGCGGGGCGATTGTCGAACTTTATGTGACCAAGGGGACAATCTATAAGCACTTCTTCATCACGCTTACCGAGGCTGTGGTCGGCTTTTGCATCGGCGCTGCCATCGCCGTCAGTCTTGCTGTCTGCTCATCGCTGTCCGACGTCTTCAAGCGCTATGTGATCCCCTATGCCGTCGTGCTGAACGTGACGCCCGGCATCGCCCTGACCCCCGTCGTTATCGCGTGGTTTGGTTATGGAATGGGCTCCAAAATGGCGCTGGCCGCGATCCTGTGCTTTTTCCCGATTTTCGTGAACACGCTTACGGGTCTGGTGCAGATTGATGAAGACCGGGAAGAATTGTTCAAATCGCTGGGGGCCAACAATACTCAGATCTTTACGAAGATGCGGGTGCCTGCCGCGCTGCCGCTGATGTTTGCCGGGTTGAAGATCGGGTTGACCACGGCGCTGATCGGGGCGGTTGTGGCCGAGTTCGCGCAAGCCACCGATGGGGTCGGCGTCTTGATGAGCCGCTTTTCTTTCCAGCTGAATATGGCCGCGTCCATCGCCACGCTGCTGAGCATGACGGTGATCGGTCTACTGCTGTTTTACACAATGGAATTCCTCGACGACCGGATTGTCTTTTGGCGTCGAGAAAGCCGTCGCGCGGCAGCGTCCCGCGCGCGGGCAAGGAGCTGGCAAAGCCAGATCGGCAAGTGACGCGCACAATCGACATTCCAGGGAGGAACCGAAGATGAAGATGCTTAAAACAACGCTGCTCTGCTCGGCCATCGCGCTTGCCGCGCTGCCCACGCTTGGGTTCGCGCAAGACACCACCGTGAACATGATCAACCCGCTGCCAAGATCCACAAACTTCTTCCCACTCGTGGTTGGAGAAGCGCTCGGATACTTTGCGGACGAAGGGATCACCGTCAATCTGCTGCCCTCCGACACCTCGATCCCCTATGTGGCCTTCATCCAAAATGGTCAGGCCGATCTGTCGATGCTTGACCCGGTCGAAACGGTCAATGCCATCAACGCCGGGGCGAAGATCAACACCGTCTATGAGGTGATGCAGAACGCGCCCGAAGCGATTGGCGTGCTCGACAGCTCGAAATACGATTCCGTGGATGATCTGGTCGGCACGACTGTCGGTCTGGTGTCTGATCGCGACCGCGCCTTCCTTCAGGCGGCGCTGGACGTTGTCGGCAAGTCGATTGACGACGTGCAGACGGTGGTTCTGGGCGAAAGCGGCCCGACATTGGCGGCCGCAATCCGTGATGGCAATGTCTCGGCCATCTCGGGTGCTGCACCTGACTGGATCGCGCTGAATGCCAACGGCATCAACGTGCGCCTGATCACACCGGAAGAACTGCTGGCCAGCCCCGCGAACACCTTTGCCGCCAATGCAGAAACGCTGGAAGAAAAGCGCCCTGCAATGGAAGGCTTCCTGCGTGCCTGGTCCAAGGGCATGTATGTGGCATCGGTGAACCCCGAAGCCGTCGCGCAAATGCTGCGCAAGGGCGTTCCGGAAGAGTGGGAGAATGAGGCCGCTGGCCAGCTTTTCCTTGATATGTCGATCGGCATGAACGTCTCCACCACCGAGCGTTTGGGCGACCTGCAAACCGGTGTCTGGACGGCTCTGCAGCCACGCCTGCTGTCGTCTGGTGCGATCGAGAAAGAGGTCGATGTTTCGACGTTCCTCAATGACACTTACATTGCCGCCGCCAATGACTTTGACCGCGCTGCGGTAGAGGCTGATGCCGCTGCATGGTTGGCCGCAAACAAATAACCACTTGGCCGCCGTCACTTGCATGGTGGCGGCGGCCCCCTTCCCTTTCTCATGATGTTCAACAGGACCTTTCCATGACCCACTCCACCATCGACACCCGCGACCGCGGCACAGCCGTCAACCGCTACGGACCGACAGCAGCCCGCCCGACCCCGGCAACACCCGGCCGCCTGTCGACAACGACCGTCGACAGCCATGCCCATGTGGTGATCCCTGCGGCTGCGAAGTATATGGCGCCGCATTTTGATCCGCAGCGCATAGCGATGGTCAAGCATTCCAACAACGAGACCAACATGGTCAACGGCCAGCAGGAAAAAGACCGTGGCCCGGTTGCCATGCAGGATATCGAGGACCGCATGAAGGTTTTGGATGCCCAAGGCATCAACATGCAGATCGTCGCCCCCCCACCGCCACAGTGCTATTACCAGTCGCCGATTGAGCACGCCGCCGTTGCCAGCCGCATGGTCAATGATGGCATGGCCGAATGGGTTGGCCGCCGCCCGGACCGCTTTGCCGGCCTTGGCACCGTGCCGCTGCAAGACCCCGAGGAATCCGCCACCGAACTTGAGCGTGCGATGGGTCTGGGCCTGAAGGGCGTGATGCTGTTGACCAACATGGACGGTGAGGAAATCAGCGCCGACCGTTTCCGCCCGTTCTGGAAAAAGGCAGAAGAACTTGGCGCGGTCGTGATGATCCACCCCAATGGCTTTACCGGGGGTGAGCGGTTCAGCGAATACTACTTCTCCAACGTCATCGGCAACCCGCTGGAGACGACGACGGCCCTGCACTACATCATCTTCAACGGCCTTCTGCGCGACATGCCGAACCTGAAGATCTTTGCCGTGCATGGCGGCGGTTATCTGCCCGCCTATTCGGGCCGGATCGACCACGCATGGGGTGCGCGTCAGGACAGCCATGCCAACCTGCCAGAGCCGCCGACCAACTACCTCAAGAAAGTCTGGATCGACAGCGTGGTCTTTACCGACCATCAGCTTGAATATCTGGTCAAGGTCTATGGCGCGGACAAGGTCATCATGGGCTCGGACTATCCGTTCGACATGGCCGACTATGATCCGGTCGAGCATATCGTCAGCTCTGCCCTGTCGGACGAGGACAAGGCCAAGGTGGGCGGTCTGACGGCCATGAAACTCTTCGGCCTCAAGTAAAGGACGCAACAGATGTCAGTCGGTATCATTGGCCTTGGGATCATGGGCACGGCTTATTCCGGGAACCTGCGCAAAGCGGGGGTTGAGGTGGCGGGGTTCGATCCGGACCCTGCTGCCCGCGACCGCCTGACGGCGATCGGGGGGGTGGCCCATGACGGGCTGGGCCCTTGGCTGGCCGACTGCGATCTTGTCATCATCTCCGTCGCCTCACCCAAGGTGTTGGCGGCGGTCACCACATCCCTCAGCCTGATCCTGAAACCGGGTCAGGTGGTGATGGAAACCGGCACTTTCGCCATGGCCGACAAGCTGGCGGCGCAAACCGCCGTGCAGGCCAGTGGCGCGATCTTGCTGGATACCCCGGTCAGCGGCACCGGCGTACAGGCCGCCAAGGGCGATCTTGTCATCATGGCCTCTGGTCCTGCCAAGGCTATTGAAAAGGCAAAGCCCTTTATGGCGCATTTGTGCCATACGGTGATTGAGGCCGGCGAATTTGGCGCGGGCAGCAAGCTGAAATACGTGGCCAACCATGCCGTAGCGCTGCACAACTGTGCGGCGGCAGAGACGTTGCACTACGCAGATGCCTTGGGGCTGGATCGTGATATCGTCTATCACCTGCTGTCCAAAGGCGCTGCAAATTCCCGTATGCTGGAACTGCGAATGCCGTTGATGATCTCGGGCGCATATACCCCTCCAACCGCGCACATGGCGATGTTCGAAAAGGATCTGTCGATCATCGGGGCCGATATTCGCGCTCATAACATCACCACGCCGATGTTTGACGCGGTCTCGGCGCTTTATGATCAGGGTTGGACGCTTGTACCGCAGAATTACGACACCGCCGCCGTGTTTGAGGTCTATCGGCACATCGACGGAAAGGCGTGAACCGGCAAGGCGCATGACCCGTGCGATCACCCCATCCCATGCCCTTGCGACCCTTGCGGTTGCGGGGGCATTGGGCACGATTGCCCTGACCAGCGAACCCATGGCACGTGTCTTGGCCCTGTCACTGGCGGGGCTTGCGCTTTTTGCAACGCGGGTCTTGCCCGAAGTTGTAACCTCCATCGCCATCTTCTTGTGCTTTATGGCGCTTGGCCTTGCCACACCCGACCTTGTGTTTTCCGGCTTTGAGACCAGCGGGTTTTGGCTGTTGATCGGGGGATTGGTGATCGGGGCCTCAATCGGTATCACCGGCTTGGGCGATCAGGTGGCACAGCGGATCTTTGATCGCACAGGCCCGTCATATGCCCGGGCTGTGTGGTTCTTGTCCTTGGCGGGCGTGGGCTTGGGCCTGCTAGTCCCCTCGGCCATCCCGCGGGTCATTGTGATGATACCCATCACCCTCGCGCTGGCCCGCACGATGGGATATGCGCCGGGCACCCGCGCGCATGCCGGTCTGGCCATCACGGCAGCCAGCATGACGCTGTTGCCTACCTTTGCCTTTCTTCCCGCCAATCTGCCAACGATTGTGGAACTTGGCGCGATGGAGGCGCTTTACGGGGTGCAGGTCACCTTCGGGGCCTTTTTTGTTCAGCAAGTACCCGTGAACCTGTTGCGCTTTGTGGTGATCCTTGCGCTGGTTCTGCCCCTTGGACGCGGCGCACAGGCGCAGCAAATGGGGGCGGTTGCCAAAACGCCCCTGACAGGCGCGCAACGACGGTTGCTGATCTTGTTGATTGTGGCGATCGGGTTTTGGGCGACGGATGTCTGGCACCACATTCCACCCGCTTGGGTGGCGCTGAGTGCGGGGATGATTTTGCTGTGGCCGGGCTTTGGGGTTCTGCCCGCGACAGCGATGAAAACCGATATTGATTTCTCGATGGCCTTCTTCATCGCAGCCGTCTTTTGCATCAGTGCCGTGGTTACACAAAGCGGGCTTGGCGCGCGCTTGGCCGATATTTTCGTGCCGATGCTGGATCTGGGACAGGACAATGGCTTGCGGGACCTCTATGCCCTGACCAGTTTCTCGGCAGCCATCTCGCATCTGACCACATCACCCGCAGCGGGGGTCGTCTTGGCACCGCTGGCCCAATCCATGGCCGAGGCAACGGGTTGGTCGCTTTCAACCATCGCGATGATCCACAACATCGGCTATTCCACAACGGCTCTGCCATTCCAGTCGCCCCCGCTGTTGATCGCGATTGCGCTGGCGCAGATTCCGGTCGGATTGCTGACGCGGGTTTGCCTGTGGACCACCCTGATCGTCACGCTGATTGGCGTGCCCGTCACTTGGGTTTGGTGGCAGTGGCTTGGTGTCATTTAGCCAAGCCACGTTTTGATCGCACCGCAACCCAGCCCTCAACTCAGCAGCGTCACCAATGCTTGCCGTGTCAGCGGCAGGCGGTCAGGGTTGGCGCCCAAAGCATTGCGCACGGCATTGACCACGGCGGCACCTGCCGGGCCAGACGACACCTCGCCCGCGCCCAGCGGCGCTGCGTCTTGTGGTCCGATCAGACGGGTGTGCAGGCGCGGCACTTCGGAAAAACGCAAGATCGGGTAATCTTCCCAGCTTTTCGTCAGGTTCTGGCCGCCGGCAAAGCTGACTTCCTCTTTCAAGGCCCAACTGATCGCTTGGACAATCCCGCCTTCAAGCTGGTTGATCGTGCCATCGGGGCTGACCGCCTCCCCCACATCGGCGGCGGACCAGACGTCGGTCACCCGCACCTCATCCCCCACAAGGACGCGGGCCACGCAAGCCATGTAACCGGCCATGTTCTTGTAGCGCGCATAGCCAAGCCCATAGCCCACGCCCTCGGCGCGATCCTTTTCGCCTGCCATGGCAACGGCCGCCTCAATCACCGCGCGGGCGCGTGGATCCTCAAGGTGCCACAGACGGTAGGCCACGCTGTCTTGCCCAGCCGCTTCGGCGCAACATTCCATCAACTGCTCCAACGCGACCACATTGGCGAGGGCCCCAAGACCGCGCATCGCACTGTGACGATAGGGCACGATGGCAGGCCGATCCCGCACAACCCGCACCGCCGGAATGATATAGCCCGGTACCGCGTTGCGATCCGCCCCACCTTGGGGCTGTGGCGCATCATTGCCCGGCCCCATGGGCATGGCATTGGGCAAGAACTGCTGCGCCCGCAGGTTCGGCTCTTCTGCACCGGCGGGGCGGGTGGAATGGGGTGGGCTGACCACACGGGCATCATAGGAAACGATCCGCCCTTGAGCGTTTAGGCGGGCCGTCATGCGCGTGCACATTGCAGGGTTAAACGGCGCATGCAGGAATTCATCCTCGCGTTGCCACAGCGCCCGCACCGGCCGTCCCGTTGCCCGCGCCATCAGGGCCGCGTCCAGCGCCACGTCATCGGAGCTGTTATGGCCATAGCAACCGGCACCGGGCACAAAGATCACCGTAATCTTGGCAGCTGGATGGCCCAGCACCTCGGCCAGCGAGGTGCGCAGCGCAAAGACGTTCTGGCTATGCGCCCAGACGGTAAGCGCCTCCCCTTCCCAACGCGCAACTGCGACAGAGGGGCCAATCGAGGCATGGGCAATGACGCCCTTGGTGACAGAGACGCTGATTTCCGTGACACCAGCCGCCAAATCGGGGCTGTCATAAAGGGTTTCGCTTTCCGCGATCTCGCCCTCCAACGCATCAATGGGATGCACAGATCCTATGGGTGGGATCGTCCATTCGATCTGTGCCGCGACCTTTTTCACCGCTGAAAGCGCTGTGTATTCTTCGCGGGCAACGATGGCGAGGAACTGGCCCTCTTGCACCAGTTGCACATCTGGCGGCAATGATGGCAGCGACAGGACCGTGGCCGAAAGCGATGGCGGTTGGATCACCCGCCCGTGCCACATGCCGGGCAGGTCCATGTCATGCAGCAGATAGCCGCCCAAAAGACGGGCCTCCAGATCAACGCGCGGAACGGATGTGCCCGAAACCCGCCTTTGATCGGCCGGTTTTGGCGCGGCGTAGTCTTTGGCGGGAACGGCCAGATCGACATCTGAGCACAGCCTGGCATAGCTCAGCCCCGTCTCGACCCCATCTTTCAGGATCAGCCCTTCCCGAACGGAAAGATCGCCGACCTGCGCCTGCAATAGCCCAGCTGCGTGTTGCAGCATCAACATCCGGGCCGCCGAAGCCGCAAGCCGGACAGATTGCCCGCCAAAGGTGATGGACAGGCTGCCAACGGTCGGCCCTTCGGCAGGTGACAGGCCGGTGTGCCCCTGAATCGTAGTGATGGCCTCCACCGGCACATCCAGCTCATCAGCGGCCATCTGGATCAGCGCGGTCGTGATGCCCTGGCCAAGCTCTACCCGGCCCGACAAGATGCCGACGCCATCCGCAGAGAATGTGATCCACTGGCTGACCAGCGGAAAGGCGGCAAGCGGCGGGGGAATGTTCATGATGCCACCTCGGCAATCGCGGCCAGAATGCGGGCATGCGCCCCACAGCGGCACAGGTTTTCGTCCAGCGCGGCGCAGATTTCATCAACCCCGCGCCCCTGATCAATCAAGGTTGCGGCCTTTGTAAGGATACCCGGCAGACAATAGCCACATTGCCCCGCCTGATGCCGGATCAAAACCGCAACAAGCGGGTGATCAGCGGCCACAATACCCTCGACAGTGCCGACAGCGCGGCCCTCGACGGCAGACAGGGGGGTGTTGCAGGACGTCACCGGCACACCATCCAGCGTAACGGTGCAGGCCCCGCAATGGCCTTCGCCGCAGCCCAGTCTCGTGCCCTTGTGGGCCAATGCGCCGCGCAACGCAAATAGCAGTGGCATGGCGGGTGGGCCCTGCACCGTTACCGCTTTGCCGTTCAGGCTGAATTCCACCGTTTGCATCATCAGAACATCCCCAGCCAAGTCCACCACAGATAGGTGATGGGCAATCCCACCACCGCCACAACCACAGCCAAGGCCGCGCAGACGCGCAACAATGCCGAGACCGGGATTTGCGCCAGCGCCATGGCCACGATCAAAGGCGGCGCTTGATAGGGCAAGATCGGTGTCGCGATGCCAATCACCTGCACCATCGCCACCGTCTCAACCGGCCAGCCGGTTTCCGACGCAAACGCCCCCACCAAAGGGGCAAGGACGGCAGGCGCGGCCGGGGCGGTGGTCAGATGCGACAGCAAAGTTGACAACGCCGTGACGGCATAGAGGTTGCGAAAATCCCCCCCCTCGGCCAGTCCCAGCAGCGGGATCAGACGCTCCGCCACGAGTGTGCCAAGCCCGGTCGACTGCGCCACGGCGCTGATCGCAAAGACGGCGGCAAGAAAGAATGCAGGCGACATGTCGATCTTGGTTTTCATCGCCGTGCCGTCCAGCATGCCAAAGGCAGGCACCAGCAGCACGGCGGCCAAGGTCAGCGCCACCCAAGCGGGTGAGATGCCATGCCAAGTGTCCGTGGCCCAAAACAAGATGGCCACGGCCAAAAGCATCAACAACCGCTGCTGAATGGGGGTAAAGGGTTTGGGGGCCTCCAGCGCCGAGGCGGCCTCGGCACGGGCGGGCGCAAAGGGCACCATAAGCGCAAGCAGAGCCACAAACCGCACCACGTTGATCGGCACCTGTTCGATGAAATACTGCGCATAGGACGGGCGGATACCATAGAGCGTTTCAATCGCGCCGAACTGGATGATCGTGGGCAAATTTGCGGTCAGAAAGGCATAGGTCGGCAAAAGCGTCGCCGTCGCCGCCGTAACCGTCAGCCCGACATGGCCCCGCGAACCCATGGCGTAACCCATGGTTTGCGCCAAAGACAAGGCAATCGGCATCAGCACAATCACGCGAGGGATCGTCGAGGGCACCAAAAGGCCCAACCCCAGACCGCTCAGCGCCAGCAAGACCGAAGCCTTTACATAAGAATCCCCGGTGCGCTGGAAAATCCGCAAGGCGATTTGCATTCCCAACCCTGTCACGGTGATGGCCGTGCCAATCACCAATCCGGCAAACAGCAGCCAAAACCCACTGGTGCCAAAACCGGAAAAGATCACCTCATTTGGGGCCGCCGCTATGGCGATGAATGCCAGAAATGTGCCAAGGGCGGTCACGATCTCTGGCAACAAACGCGTGGCAAACAAGGCCACGGAAATGCCAGAGATCGCGCCCACCCGGATCAAAACATCGTCCTTGCCGGTGGTCAGCATCACGAAGGCCAATGCAACAGCAAAGGCCCATACCACCACATGCGATGTGGTGATCTTTGGAACGGCAAAGCGCGACGGGGTGCTCATGGTGTAAGGATCGTTGATCCTGTGGTTTCACCGCTTTCCAGCGCCACATGTGACGCCACGATGTCTGAGAGGGCAAAGCGTTGGTTGATGTTGACCGTCAACACGCCTTCCTTGATCAGCCGGAATGTCTCACCGGCCGAGTGAACAAGGTCCTCCCGCGAGGCCACGTAATTCGCAAGCGTCGGGCGGGTAAAATACAACGACCCCTTCACTTGCAACAAATAGGGCGACACGTCGGGCGCAGGGCCTGTCGTCGCCCCGAAGGACACAAACATCCCATAGGTCGCCAGACTGCCGATGGAGGCATCAAAGCTGGCAGCGCCAACGCTGTCATAGACCACAGGCACGCCTTTTCCGCCGGTCAACTCCCGCACGCGGGCCGCGACGTCTTCGGTCTTGCGGTCAATCGCCTCGGCATAGCCCATGGTCAGGGCGGCGGCACAGTTTTCTGCCCCGCCGGTCACGCCGATCATGCGCGCGCCCATATGCGCGCCCCATTGACCGGCCAACTGACCAACACCACCCGATGCGGCCCAAAACAACACGTCCTGACCAGCCTTGACGGGGAAGCAGCGGTTCAGCAGATATTCGACCGTTATCCCCTTCATCAAGACAGCGGCAGCCACCTCGTCGCTGATCCCGTCCGGGATTTTGATGCAGCGTGCGGCGGGGGCATTGCGATGGCTGGAATAGGCACCCAAGACCCCGCCATAAACGACGTGATCGCCCACGACGAACTCTGTCACGCCGTCACCCACAGCGATCACCTCGCCTGCGGCTTCCAGACCCAAGGGGCTTGGCAGCGGCAGCTTGTAGGAGCCGGATCGTTGATAAACATCCATATAGTTCAGGCCAATGGCGGTTTGCGCGATCTGGACCTCGCCCGCCGCAGGGGCGGGTAGATCAATCGTCTCAAGCTCCATCACCTCGGGCCCGCCTTGGGCCCGCATCACAACGCGAGTCGTTTTCATTGTCTTTCCTTCACTTCGTGAATTCGCCAGCGTCCAGCATTATCGTCTGAACTTCGCCTGCGCCATTCTCACGGCGATGGCGGGCGGCTTCGTCATATTCGGGCGAGCGAAAGCAATTCACGCCAGCCTCAAATGTCGGGAACTCGATCACGACAAAGCGCTGGAAGTATTCGGGGCCTTCCATGACCTCAAACCTGCCACCGCGCGCAAGAACCTTGCCGCCGTGCTTGGCGATGATGGCAGGGACCTGATCGGTATAGCGTTTATAGGCGACGGGATCATTGATCTTGGATCGGGCAAGCCAATAGGCGGGCATCGGAGTATCCTTCTTGGGCTACATCATCAGGTTGGGTAAGAAGTTCGTCACCACGGGGAAGGCCATCAGCATCGCCGCCAACAGCAGCATGATCAACCAATAGGGAATGGAAGACCAAAAGATATGCTGAACACCCACGCTGTCGTCGCGGATCGCCGCCTTGACCGTATAGACCAGCAATCCGAAGGGCGGCGTCAGCAGGCCCGCCTCAATCGCGATGATACCGACGATCGCAAAGGTAAGCTGGTCAAAGCCAAAGGCCATCGCCACAGGTTCAACAATCGGCACGGTCAGCAACATGATGGAAATGCTGTCAATGATCATCCCAAGAATGAACCAGATCAGCACGATGAGGAAAAACACCGTCCATGCGTTAAAGCCTGACCCCACAAAGAACTCCCGGATCTCGGTCGTCACGCCCGACATGGCCAATGTCCGCGAATAAAGCGCCGCGCACAAAAGCAAGATCAGGATCGGGGCTGCGGTTTTTCCCACCGAATAGATGGCGTCGATAAAGCCACGCGGGGTCATGCCTTTGACAAAGGCCAAGACCAAGGCCAATGCGGCCCCCGCCCCTGCCCCTTCGGTCGGGGTGAAAATGCCAAGCCAGATGCCACCCAGAACCGAGCAGATGATGCCCAGCACGCCAACTATGGAAATCGCAAACTGGCCCGGCTTTACGTCAACCTTGCTGCTGTCAAACTCGGCCTCGGCCAAGACGGATGTATCCACAACCTTGCCCTGTCCCACCAGGTCGGGGCGAAACCATGCCGCGAACAGGACATAGACGATAAACATCAGCGCCAGCAGCATCCCCGGCAAAACACCTGCAAGGAAAAGCCGCCCGATGGATTGTTCTGTCAAAATACCCCAAACGATCATCAAGACCGAAGGCGGGATAAGCATTCCCAAAACACTGGACCCGGCGATAGACCCCAGCGCAAAGCCCTTGTTATAGCCATGCGCCTTCATCTCTGGGTAACCGATCCGCGCGAAGGCGGCCGCCGATGCGATGGAAACCCCCGTCACAAAGGAAAACACGGTATTTCCCAGCACGGTCGCGATGCCAAGGCGGGCAGGAACACTTTTCAGGCTGCGATTGATCGCGATGTAGATGTCGGTCACGGCACCGGATCGGCCCATGAATTCCCCCATCAACATGAACAAGGGGATCACGGCAAAGGTGAAATCGCGCAACGCTTCGGCCGATGTCGAGGCAAGGGTCGCCTCAACAATGCGCAGCTTCCCCGTTGTCAGAAACAGGCCAACAAGGCTTGTCACGCCCAGCGAAACGGCCACATGCACGCCCATCATCACAAGCGTCAAAAGCAGAACGACGATGATCGCCGCGGTTGATATATCAAACATACGGGATGTTCCTGCTTAAAGATCCATCCGTTCCACACGCAGCCCGAATATCTCGACCAGCGTCAGAAGGATGTAGTTTAGGCCAGCAAGGCCAGCTCCAATCGCAATCGCCCAGCGCGCGGGCCAAACTGGCACCTGAAGCGCCCCAGCACCGTCGAACTCGCCCCGTGTAAAGGACCGCATGGCCGGTGTGACTGCCGCATTCAGAAGATACAGGAAAAAGCATGCCCCCAAGATCAGGGCAAAAACGGTCAGCGCCTTTTGCATCCATTTGGGCAGCAAAATCACCAAGAAATCTGCCCGCAACATCGATCCGCTGCGCACAGCAAAACCGACCTGCATGAACACAATGATCACGACCGAATTGGCCACGATTTCCTTGGTCCCAGACAGTGGAATGCTCATGGCCCGCAGCACGATGTCGGCCAAAGTCACAAAGCAAAGACAAAACGCCCATATGGCACCGATGATCATCAGTGTCTTGGTCAGCCAGTCGGTGAAGCGGATCAGCGCCATGGATCCCAATCCCTAAATTCATGCAAAGGTTGGGATGCGCAGGTCTTGCGCATCCCGTTTCAGGCCGCGAATGTCGGCAGATCAGTCGATCGCGTAGCGGACGGGCCAAGTGTAGCCACGGGCCTCTGCCCGATCGAGAACAAGGTTCATCACCTGCTTGGCAGGCAGACCCTTTGATTCCAGATCGTCGGCCGTTTTCTTGACCCAGCCCTGCAGCGACTCGGCCCAAGCCTGACGAACTTCGGGATCAAGCTCGGTCACCGTGATCAGCCCGCGCAGCTCGTTGACCAGTCGGTCATATTCGCGCTTGTTGACGATGCCGGTCTGCGCCTCGAAGTCGGCTGCAACCTCCAGCAAAATCTCGCGGAAGTCGTCGGGCAGCGAGTCATAGGTGTCTTTGTTGATGGTCATGCCATGCCACGTCATGGAGCCAAAGCCGATCAACGCATAATACGGGCCGGGTTCATAAAGCTTGAGGTTCACCCAAGCCGATGGGAACATGATAAAGCCATCATAAACCCCGGTCGACATTTCCGTGTAAGACGTGGCAAGCGACGAAGACACCGGAACAACGCCCGCATTTTCCAACCAGTTCAGGTTGATGCCAGCGCCACCGATCTTTTGGCCCTTCAGGTCTTCAAGCGTCTTCCATGGGAATTTTGTGCCAAGGTTATAGCCACCATCGGCGATCCGGGCGAGGAGAACCTGATTCAACTCGTTGGGGAACACATCGGTCAGGTAAGGGACTTCTTTGTAGACGTCCTTGGCAATCTCAAGGCTTTCGACAGGGTCCATGGTGCCAAAGGGCAGCATCACCTGAAACGCATGCAGCGGCAGGTTTGACGGTTCAAAGCAGAAGCAAAAGCCGCCAATATCAAGAACGCCGTCCTGCACACCTTCCAGAACTTCGGTGACCTTGACGATGGAACCCGAGTATCCTTCAACAAAATTGACGGTATGTTCAGTGCGCTCTTCGACGCGCTTTTTCAGCTCAACCTCAAAATAATCGATCATCAGACCCGCATAAACCACGCCCGGCGGGTGGCCAGAGCCGATCCGCAGGGTGATATCTTCGGCATGAGCCGCCGTCG
This sequence comes from Paracoccaceae bacterium, assembly GCA_021741245.1. Taxonomy (GTDB): domain Bacteria; phylum Pseudomonadota; class Alphaproteobacteria; order Rhodobacterales; family Rhodobacteraceae; genus Pseudotabrizicola. The sequence continues at coordinate 75,597 of JAIOYF010000001.1, read as the reverse complement.
CGAATGCCGTTGCAGCGGCGATGCTATACGCAAGAGTTTTCATTCTATCTCCTCCCAGATGTGTGGCCATGCGGCCTTATAAGTTCCTTCGTTTCAGTTGTTTTGACTGCCCCCGGTCACGTCGCCGATGGTGCGACGAGCCTGACACCGTCCGGAAGTGCCAGCGCGGGGTTTGTGCCATCAAGAAATTCGACCGTGGCAAAAGCCAGATCGGTATCACCGATGTTTTCGACCGAATGGAGCATGTAATCCCCCGGCCCGTAGTAAAAGTGCTTGGTTTCCCCAACATAATGGGTCGTGTCGCGGATCAGGCCGGATGAGAAATAGCCCCGCGCCTTGCCCGGGTTCAGGGCAGACCAGAAATAGGGGTTCACATGGCGGTGAAAGCCGCAGCGTTTGCCGACAGGAATATGCAAATGCCAGACGCGCACCCGATCCGTTTCCGAGACAAGCACAGTTCCCACACAGCCATTGTCGTGGCTGGCCAACATTTCCTCGTAAACGCCAGCGGGCCAATGGGCAAAGGCCGCAGGATCGGGGTTGGTTTCAATGTGGTGCGGTCCGTGGTCTTTTTGATCTTTCATCGGTCTTACTCCAATTGTTCAGGCGCGAAAGGCATCAAGGTCAGCGCGCAGGGCGGTCTTTTGGGCATCGGTCAGCGGCACAAGAGGGGGTGCCATTCGGGTCCATGCGTCATCATTGCTGCGCCAAGCCTCGGCCTGTTTCATCGCAGCCATCAGGGGATATTTGCCTGCAGCAGACCTTGCCGCCTTGACCCGCGCCATGGCCGCATCACGGGCATCGCCTTCGGGGGCCTGAAGGGCCGCTTGGGCAAGCGCGCCAAAGGCGTTGGTGGACCCCGAGATGATCCCCGCGCTGCCCTTGGCCAGGCCATCCCACAGCATCGCTTCGGACGAGGGGAAGACGTCGAAATCATGCTCCACGCCGCCGGTCGCATCCATGAACGCCGCCGATTGCGCGAAATCGCCACTGCTGTCTTTCAGACCCGCAATGATCGGTCCAAACTCCGTCTTCAGGCGAAGCACCAGATCTACCGAAAGCGGCACAGCCGACATTTGCGGGAAGTGATACAGATACACGCGCAGATCATCGCGCCCGATGCCGTTGATCAGATGGGCGTAATAGGCAAAGACCCCGGCATCGGAGGGCGATTTGTAGTAATAGGGCGGCAGCACCAAGACATTGGTAAAGCCCGCCTCACAGGCCGCTTGTGTCAGCGCAAGACAATCGCCTGCCGCTGGCGCCCCAGTGCCAAAAATCACCCGATCCGTGGCAATTCCCGCCTGCGCAAAGGCCGCAGGCAGGGCAAGGCGGTCAGCCATGGAAATGGATGTGCCCTCGCCCGTGGTTCCCGTGGGCGCCACGCCGTCACAGCCACCTTCGGTCAGCAGATGCTGGCAATAGCTGATCAGCGCGGCCGTGTTAAGGCGGCCTGCGGCATCAAACGGCGATACCGCCGCGGCATAAATCCCGCGCCGTGCCTTCATGATTTTGCCCCGGTCGCCGAGCCACGTCCGCGCATCGACACGACCACCTTGATCGCGTCATCCACCCGCTCGCGCGCATAGCGCAGCGCCTCGGGCAGCAGGTCGAGCGGAAAGGTATGCGTGTGGATGACCGAGGCATCGAACCGCTTTTCCGCCATGAACGCCATGGCGCGGTGCGTGGCAGAGCGGCCTTCGCCCCGGATGCCGTAAAGATAGATATTGTTCACCGCCAGATAGCCCAGATCAAACGTCACAGGCTTTTTGGGAAAGGCCGCAAGGCAGACGCGCCCGCCGCGATTGGTCATGTGTACGGCATCATTGACCGTGGTTTCACTGCCCGCGCAATCAACGACATAATCGGCACCTTTGCCGGTCAGTTCCTTGACGCGCGCCACCACATCTTCGCTACGCCCGTCAATAATGTAATCCGCGCCAAGTTGGCGGCCGATTTCGTTGCGATTTTCGCGCGTGCCAACCAATATCACCGGCGAGGCACCCAAGGCCTTGGCCACGGCCACAGCCAACAGACCAATCGGCCCCGGCCCGATCACAACAACGCTTTCGCCTGCAACCAAACCGCCAAGTTCCGTCAGCCCATACATCGAGGTGCCCGCGGTCACAACCAGCGTGGCCTCTTCATCGCTCATATGATCAGGGACCTTGATCATCGTGTTGATGTTGTTCACTGCGTATTCGGCAAAGCCACCGTTGGTGGTGAACCCGTTGGCGCGATGGCCCTTGTTCCGCTCGCCATAGTTCAGGCCATAGTTGTGGCACGAGGTATACATACCCATCCGGCAGCGTTTGCACTGGCCACAGCCTGCGTGGATTTCCACCGTGACGCGGTCGCCAATGGCAAACTCATCCACTCCGGGCCCCAAGGCCGCGATGGTGCCCATGTATTCGTGGCCCGGCGTCCAATTCTTGTTGAACGGCTTTCCGCCCTCCACCATCGCCGGGGTGCCATAGGAAATCACCTCCAGATCGGTCGCGCAGATGGCGACTGCGTCAATGCGCACCAAAGCCTCGGCCCGCCCCGGAACCGGCAACGGCTTTTCGACCATGGTCAGTTGGTCCGGATCACCCAGAACCCAGGCACGCATGGTATCGGGCAGCTCCATATTGGCCGCTGTTGTGACACCCGCCCAAGCCTTCGCGTCGTGCATCTGTAAGCTCCCCGTCTTTTCTTTTTTCATTGGTTGACCAATTTGGCGAATCGTGACACCAAACATTGACCAACTGTAGAAATCGAGAATGGCCTATGTCGAGCTTCAAGTTGCATGATAGTTTCGAATATGCTGCATCTGATAATCAGATAATATCGGCCAATGCGGTGCAAAATGGTCAACCAATCTGGCTGGAGGACCTGCGTCACTGGCTGGATCGGCATGAAACCGGCAGTAGGCTGCCGCCCGAGCGCAGACTAGCCGAGACCTTGCATGTCACGCGCCCTGCCCTGCGCAAGGCGCTTGCGCTGCTTGAGGTCGAAGGGCGCATCATTCGGCAGGTCGGCCGGGGCACCTTTGTGGCCACACCGCCCTCAACCTCATACGCCGGACTCTCGGCACTGACGGCACGCACGGGTCCGCATGATGCGATGATGGCCCGATTGGCGCTGGAGCCGGAGTTGGCAAAGCTTGCGGCCCTGCACGCCACACCCTTGCACATCAGCAGATTGCAAAGCCTCGCCAGTGACATTCGGCTTGTGTCGACATGGGACGAATATGAGGCGCTGGATCACGCGCTCCATGATCTGATTGCCGAAAGCGCGGGCAATGTGTTGTTGCACGAATTGCACAAGATCATGAATGCGGTCCGGCAGGTCGTGGTGTGGCGGCAATTGTCCCCGGGGATTGCAGGCCCGCCACCGGACTATCATTCCTTTGACGAACATGACGCGATCGTTGCGGCCATCGCCGCCCGCAATCGCACCGCCGCCAAAACTGCAATGCGGGCGCATCTGAACGCCACGCTGCATGCCATGACATCCGACGAATAACCCATAAAGGACATCACCATGATTGACCTCTATACGTGGACCACACCAAACGGCCGAAAGGTATCCATTCTTCTTGAGGAACTGGGCGTGCCTTACACCGTTCACGCAATCGACATCTCGAAAGACGAACAGTTTGCGCCCGATTTCCTGAAAATCGCCCCCAACAATCGTATCCCCGCCATTGTTGACCATGAGACGGGCATCCAGATGATGGAGACCGGGGCAATCATGCTTTACCTTGCTGATAAGTATAAAAAGTTTCAGTGCGAGGGGGCCGAATACTGGCGCATGGTCGAATGGCTGATGTGGCAGATGGGGGGCCTTGGGCCGATGTTGGGGCAGGTCCATCACTTCGTCAAATACAACAAGGGCAAGTCTGCCTATGGCGAGGAACGCTATTCGACCGAGGCCCGCCGCCTTTATCGTGTATTGAACGAACGGCTTGCGGGGCGCGATTATATCGCGGGCGACGGGCGGGGGATGTATTCCATTACCGACATGGCCTGCTGGCCTTGGGTGTCGCGGTTTGAATGGCAGGAAATTGACCTGAACGATTACCCCAATGTGCGGGACTGGTATGTGCGCATCGCCCAGCGCCCTGCCGTCCAGCGCGGCTATTCCATCCCGAAATTCACAACAGAAGTGCCGATGCCATGACCACCACTCTTAAAGGCGCCTATCGCCCGACCATCAACCGTTTTACCCTTGGATCGGCGGAGGTGACGACCATCCTTGATGGCGCGCATATTCGCGACGCGGTCAACCCGCCCTTTGCCATGGACAAGACCCCGGAAGAGATTGCGGCCATTGCAAAGACCAACAACCTGCCCAGCCATGGGTTTGAAAACACCTATACCCCCACTGTGGTCAGTATCGGCGGCCAGCTTGTTCTGTTTGACACCGGGTTTGGCGCCATGGGGCGCGACAACCATGCGGGCCAATTGCGGCGCAGGCTGGCGGTTGCCGGCTATGCGCCCGAAGATATCGACGTTCTTGCCTTTACCCATTGCCACCCGGATCACATCGCGGGCGTGATGGAGGATGGCGTGCCCGCCTATCCCAATGCACGATATGTGATTGGCAGACGCGAATTCGATGCGTGGTCAGACGGGTCTGAAATCCCGGCCCAACGTGCCCAGAACCGCGAGATGTTTCTGAAACTCATCCCGCCACTGGCCGAGAAGATGACGTTTCTGGAAGATGGCGACAGCGTTGTGCCCGGCCTGAGCGCCGAAGCCGCCTTTGGCCACTCATTGGGCCATATGATGTATCGGGTGGAAAGCGACAACCAGTCGCTTTTGATCTGGGGCGATGTGACAAACCACTATGTCTATTCGCTGCAATATCCCGAAAGCATCGTCGGCTTTGACGATGACAAGGCCATGGCGATTGCCACCCGCAAACGGGTTCTGGACATGGTGGCGACCGATGGCCTGTTGGTCAGCGGTCACCATATGCCCTTCCCTTCGGTCGGCTATGTGGAGCGGCAGGGCAGCAGCTATCGCTGGACCCCTGCCTCGTATCAATCACGGCTCTGAATGTCAGGCGGGCGGCTTGACCAGCCGCCCGACGATCCGCCTTGCAATGGGTGCCACAATCAGGACCGAAGGAAAGGCCACCAGCCAACTGGACAGCCACGCCTTCAACCAAATGCTGGACAAAACAGCCCCCGCGCCAAGGGCCGAGATGGTCGAGACGCCAGAAATCAGCCCCGACATGATCAGCGACAGAAAAAAGCCAAAGGCAATGGGTGCATAGCGGGCTGGGATCACGATGTCACTTTCAGCTCATCATAGGATGTGGCGATGTATGTCTGGTAGCCGGGCCGCGCAGCAATCCGTGCCTGCCAATCCGCAACATGGGGCGTGGAAGAAAGGATATCGGGGAAAAGATCAAGGATCCGATAGAACAGGCTGCCCAAAGCAATATCAGCCACCGAGAATTCTGCCCCCCCGATATAGGCACGGCCATCAGCCAAACCTGCCTCCAACATCGCCAGCGCAGATTTCAGCGCGCCAAGGTTGGTCGCCATGACCCTTTCATCCCGGTCCGCGGGCAGCATGCGCACCTGCTGCCAGAACACCGCAATGAATGGCGGCTGCAAGGTGGTGGAGCCGAACTCCATCCACATATCAACCACCCCGTCAGCCCTGCCAAGTTTCCCTTCCCGCCGGGCAAGATGGCGCAAAATGGCGTGGCTTTCCCACAGGGAAAGATCGCCATCTTGCAAAACCGGCACCCGACGCACCGGCGTTAGACGGGCAAAATCCGGCCCGTCCAGCCCGCCATATTTTCCACCGACAATCCGATGCTCAAAGGGCAGGCCGAGTTCGGCCATTGCCCACAGCACCTTTTGCACATTGGCCGAGCTGGCCCGCCCCCAGAGGATCATTTGATCGCCTGCGGGTTAATAGGCGAACCGGCGGCGCCAGGAATATGCAGCGGCGGCGCGGTGAAGAAGAATTCATAGACCCGATCCTCTGCGCAGTCCTCGGCCAGTTCCTTGACGTAGAAGATCTCGCCCATCGAAATGCCGATGGCGGGGATCACAACCCAGTGCCACGGCTGGTTCGCCTCGGATGTTTCATTCGGGCGAACCTCACAGCCCCATGTATCGGCGCAGATGGCGGCGATGTCGTGCCCCTTGATCCAACGAGCGGTTTCAAACGCCAGACCCGGTGCATCGCCCCCGGCATAGCCGGTCCAATCGCCAGCCTTTAGGCAACGTTCCTGATGCCCGGTGCGCACGATCACGAAATCGCCCTTGCGGATCTGCACGCCTTGGGCGGCGGCGCAGCCATCCAAATCGGCATTGGTTATGGGATAGCCATCGTCCAGACTGTCCACGCCTTTCCAGCGGGCAATATCCAGCAGAACACCGCGCCCCACCATTTTATCGCGGACATGTTCAATGCCCAAACGCTTGGCACCATTCACCGTGACGTCCGTGGCGGGATAGCCGTTATACATCTTGTCATCGAGGAAGATGTGGCACAGCGCGTCCCACTGCGTGCTGCCCTGACAGGGCAGGTTGATGGCATCGTCGGCATAGCGCAGATAAGCCTTACCATCGCCATCTTGCTCACCCGTCACGGCATCGGTGCCAGTCGCCATCATCTGGTGGATCATGTTCCAACGGCCCCCAAACAGGCCCGACTGGATCTTTTCCTTCAGGTTCAGACCCAAGGCAAAGGTCTTGCCCTTTTTGATCAACCCTGCAGCCGCAACGATATCGGCAGGCGACACGTTGTTCAGCGTCCCGATCTGGTCATCGTCGCCCCAACGGCCCCAGTTCGACAATTCCTTTGCAGTTTCATAGATATCTTGCCGTGTCAGCTTGGTCACGGGTCTTCCCCCTTTGGTGGCCTTATTTATCGAATGACAAATTAATTCCGGGGGGCTGTCAATGGGCTTGCGTGCTGGGGGATAAATTATGTTATCAACCGATAATCAAACGGGGAGAGAAACATGACCGGCCAAGACCGAAAGACCTTTGAGGTGATCTTTGAGGGGACCGGCATCTCGTCGGGCAAGATGCGAAATGACATCCACGTCGAATGGCCGACCATGAAGGAAAGCTTCGATCTGGCCACGGATGAGGGGCCGTTCCATGGCGGTGATGGAACCGCGCCCCCTCCCCTTGCCTTGTTCACGGCTGCCCTGACCGGCTGCCTTATGACCCAGATCCGCGCCTTTTCAAAACGGCTGAAGGTCAATATCGGCACGGTCGAAGTGAAAGCGCGGCTACATTGGAAGGGCGAGCAACTTGGAAACGAGCCCTATGAGACCTCGCCCGTCGGGTTTGATCTTGATATTGATCTGGACAGCACCGCGTCACAAGAGGACCAGCATCGCCTGATTGCCGCCGCCAAGAAAGGCTGCTTTATAGAAACGACCCTGATGCAAGGGCTGGCTGTAGGGCACAGGCTAAAGATCGAAGACACTTGGCAAGACGCCTGATGGGATAATGGTATGATTGACTCCGACGACAAACCCAAACGAAAGCGACTGTCGTCGGGCGAACGGCGCGAGGATTTCATAACCAAGGCGATTGATTTCTTCGCCGATGAAGGTTTTGAAAGTTCGACCCGTGGTCTGGCCCGCAAACTGGGGGTCACGCAACCGCTTCTGTATCGCTATTTCCCCTCCAAGGAAGACCTGATTTCCGAGGTTTACGATGCGGTCTATGTCAATCGCTGGCGACCCGAATGGGAAGATCTGTTGCGCGACCGCAGCCGCCCGCTGATTGATCGGCTGAATGAATTTTACAACGTCTACACTGATGTGATCTTTAACCGTCAGTGGATGCGTATCTATCTGTTTTCAGGCCTGAAAGGCGTGGATATCAACCGCCGCTACATGCAGCTTGTGCGCCAACGGATCTTGGAACCAATTCTGAAGGAAGCCCGCGCCGAAATGGGTCTGCCAGACCAGCCCGCAAAGGATTGCGAGATTGAGTTTGCTTGGGTGATGCACGGCGGGATCTTTTATTACGGCGTACGCGATCTGATTTATGAAAGCACACTAGAGACGCAAAAACACCGCGTGATCGCTGATGCCGTGGCCGCCTTCATGGCCGGGCTGCACATCAAGCTGCATCGCGACCAGCCCACATAGGGGCCGGTCGCGAAAGGGTCAGGCCGCCGTGGTGCCGCGTGCGGGATAGCTGTTGTCCATCGCGAATTGCACCTTGGACAGCAGGAATTCCACATCCGGGCGCGCCCAAGGCATGTTGGAAATGTCGATCAGATAAAGGCGCCCATCTGGACGCACCCAGAACAGACCCGGTTCTGCGAACTGGGCATTCTCGGCCTCTTTGATCGAGGTCGAGAGGTAAAGGCCCCAATTGTGAACGTCTTGTGCGGTTACGCCATAGGCGATCTGCACATTGTCCAGCCCCCAGTCGGCCTTGGTCTTGGTTGCGCGATCCTCTGGGTCCATTGAGGCCGCAACTACGTTAACCCCCGCAGCCGCAGCCATGTCGATCAACCCGTTCAGCTTTGTCAGGTACATCTTGCACACAGGGCAATGCAGCCCACGATAGAAGATCACCATGGTAAAGTTCTTGGGGGTCTGGTCGGCCAGACTCCACGTGCCGCCACCGACCAGTGGCAAGGAAAGGGCGGGGGCCTGCGTGTCGGGCATCAGTTTGTTTGACATCTTGAAGGTCCTTTCTATGGGGCGCTCAATGGCTGTGTGACGACAGCGGGCGCGTTGACCAGTTTTCGGTAATCGTCATCCCTGCGGCGCGGAATACCTTTGCCACCGGGCAGTACTTTTCAAGCTCAGACTTGATTTCCGCCATCTGCTCAGGCGTCGCGTCCGTTTCCACACTGATGTCCATCACGACATCATTGAAGGGCACGTTTACCTCTTCTTGCAGCATCGTTCCAAGCCGGTTGAAGCTATAGGACATATCGATCTTCATCTCGCCAAAAGCGACGCCCATTTTCTTGGCGATTTTCTTTGAAATCACATTGGTGCAACCAATCAGAGCCGACATCATGGTTTCGGTCGGCGATAGCCCAAGATTGCTGCCCTCCCGCTCCAGCGGCTCGTCGATGATGTTGTAGACATCACGAACGCGAACGTGGCTGCGCGAATGTGTCTGCCCGACCCCCGATTGCCGCGCGATGATCGTAGTTTTTTGCTTGATCTGAACCATGGCCTTGCATCCTTGCTTGATCCTTATTTATTAGTCGATAACTTAGAAGCGGAACGACGTAAAGGCCGGGCATTGTTTTCGGTCATGGGGGGCACGATGAAGGCACCGGACTTCGACTATTTGCGACCAGCAACGCTGGACGCCGCGATTGCACTGCTGGCCAGCTCAGACGGCGACGCGATGCCATTGGCGGGGGGGCAAAGCCTGATGCCGATGATGAATTTCCGCGTCGCAAGCCCCAGCGCATTGATTGATCTTGCCGATCTTGCAGAGTTGCGGGGAATCAGTCGCGATGGAAGTTCCATTCGCATTGGCGCAATGACCCGCTATGCCGAATTGGCCGCCAGCGCCGAGGTCATGGCCGCCCTGCCCCTGTTTGGCATGGCGCTTCCGCATATCGCACATGATGCGATCCGCAATCGCGGAACCCTTGGCGGCACCATTGCCTTGGGGGACCCCGCTGCCGAAATGCCCGCCCTTGCGCTGGCCCTTGGTGCCAAGATCGAACTTGCAGGGCCGGACGGCACACGCGTGATCGACGCCGACGAATTCTATCTGGGATATTATGAAACGGCGCGCGCGCCAGATGAGTTGATTGTGGCAATCCACTATCCGGTAGCGCTTTCAGACCATCGCTTTGGGTTTCACGAATTGACCCAGCGGCATGGCGACTATGCCTTGGCGGGCGCAGTTGTTGCCCGCACGGCGCAGGGGCACCGCGTGGCATTCTTTGGTGTGGCGGACCGTCCGCTGCGCCTGCCTGCCTTGGAACAGGCCTTGAACACGAACCCAGACGTCCAATCCGCCCTTCACCATCTGTCAGCCATTGCGTTTACAGGTGATGTCAAAGCCAGTGCTGCCACCCGCCAACGATTGGCCGCCGTTGCCCTGACCCGCGCCCTGCAAGGAATGACGCAATGACCCGAACCGTCGCGATTGATCTGACCGTCAACGGAGAGCGCATCACTGCCTCTGTCCCGTCCCGCCTGAATCTTGTCGACTTTCTGCGCAATGACCTTGGCCTGACCGGAAGCCATGTCGGCTGTGAGCATGGCGTTTGCGGCGCCTGCACGCTGACGGTTGACGGGGTGGCCGTGCGCGGCTGTCTGATGCTGGCGGCCCAAGCCAACGGTTGCACCGTAACGACGGTTGAGGGGCTGTCGGATCAGGGCCTGTCCACCGCACTGCAAGCGGCCTTTACAAAGCGCAACGCCCTGCAATGCGGTTTTTGCACACCCGGCATGCTGGCTTCGGCGCTGGCCTATGTCAACGCGGGCGGCACGGATGATCGCGACGCGATCCGCGCCCATATCTCGGGCAATTACTGCCGCTGCACAGGCTATCAAGCGGTGGTCGAGGCGATTTGCGATACGATCAAGGAGGCCCGCACATGACCGGCCCAACCCATATCTTTGACAAGCCCAATCGCTATATCGGCCAAAGCGCGCCCCGCGCGGATGCGGCCCGCCTGTTGCAGGGGCGCGGGCGTTATGTCGATGACGTAAGCCTGCCCCGTATGGTGCATGCTTCCTTTGTCCGCTCGCCCCATGCCCATGCAAGGATCACTGCGATTGACACCACGGCTGCGAAATCCTGCCCCGGTGTTGTGGCAATCTATACCGGAGCCGATCTGGCCCAGCACGTTACCCCCTATGTCGGTGTCCTGACCCACCTGGCGGGCCTGCGTTCCGCCCCGCAGCACCCCTTGGCCTTGGATGTCGCCCGTTGGCAGGGGGAACCCGTTGTCATGGTCATCGCCACCTCACGTGCGCTGGCCGAAGATGCTTGTGAGCACGTCATGGTGGATTACGATCCCCTGCCTGCCACCCTTGACGCCGAAACAGCCCTTTCGGCCGATGCCCCGCTGATCCACCCCGAATTCGGATCAAACCTTGCATGGGAACGTGTGGTCAATGCTGGCAACATTGACGCCGCCTTTGCCACCCCCGGCGTCAAGATTGTTGAGCGCGAGTTCCGCTTTGGCCGCCACACCGGGGTCACACTGGAATCGCGCGGCACGGTGTGTGATTTCGATCCGTCGGAGGAGTATTTGACCGTCTATTACTCCGGTCAGGCCCCGCATATGATGCAGGTGATCTTTTCCAAACACCTTGGCCTGCCCGAAGAAAACATCCGCGTGATTTCCAACGATGTGGGTGGCTCTTTCGGGATCAAGATCCACACCTATGGCGATGAGATTGCCACTGCCGCTGCCGCAAAACTGCTGCGCAGACCGGTTAAGTTCATCGCTGACCGATTTGAAAGTTTCGTGACCGACATCCACGCCCGTGACCATGTCGTGCGCGCCCGCATGGGCGTGACCGAGGCAGGCACCATCGTTGGCATTGATTTCGACGATCTGACCGGGATTGGTCCCTTTTCGATGTATCCGCGCACCTCGGCCATTGAATGCAATCAGGTGCTGAACCTGACCGGTGCGCCCTATGTGCTGGAAAACTACCGTGCACGTGGGCGGGTGGTGTTTCAGAACAAGACCCTGATGTGCCAGTACCGCGCCGTCGGGCACCCGATTGCCATGGCCATTTGCGATGGCCTTTTGGAAGATGCCGCGCGCCTGATCGGGATGGACCCGGTTGATCTGCGGCTTCGCAACCTGATGGCCGATGACAGCTATCCGCGGGCCTCGGCCTCTGGCATGAAGCTGGATGATCTGAGCCACCAAGCCGCCCTGCGCAAACTGACCCAGATCATGGATTACGACACCCTGCGCGCCGATCAGGCAGAGGCGCGCAAGCGCGGCGTCTATCGCGGCATCGGCTTTGTCTCGATGGTCGAGGTGACAAACCCAAGCCCGATGTTCTATGGTATTGGCGGCGCACCCATCGCCAGTCAGGATGGCGCGACCGTGCGTTTGGATGCCGGGGGCGCGCTGCATGTGTCGTCATCCATCACCGAACAGGGGCAGGGCACGAATGCCATTCTGGCACAAATTGCGGCGGGGGTGTTCGGGGTTGATCTGAACCGGGTCAAGGTGACGACGGGCGATACCGCGACCACCCCATACGGCGGCGGGACATGGGCCTCACGCGGGGCGGGGATCGGCGGCGAGGCGATGCTGCAGGCCGCTCAGGCCCTGAAGGATCAGGTGTTGGAGGTGGCTGCGGTGATGTTGCAGACCACGCCGGACAAGCTGGACATCCAGAACGGCAATGTCACCGACCCCGACGGCACAAAGCGCATGACCTTGGCCGATCTGGCGCGCACGGTCTATTACCGGGGCAATGAACTGCCTTCGGACCTCAAGCCCGAGTTGATTGCCACCCGACATTACCGCGTCACCGATTTCCCCTTTGTCTTTACCAATGGCGCGATGGCGGCGCAGGTCGAGGTGGATATCGAGACCGGCTTTGTCAAAGTCCTGCATTTCTGGGCGGTAGAGGATTGTGGCCGCGTCATCAACCCGATGTTGGTGGATGAGCAGATCCGGGGCGGCGTGGTGCAAGGCATCGGTGGCGCACTTTATGAGGAGTGTCACTATTCCCCCGAAGGGCAGATGCTGAACGCCACCATGGCCGATTATATGGTGCCCATGGCCGCCGAGATGCCTGACATCACCGTGGCCCATATCGAGACGCCGACCAAAACCTCGGTCCTCGGGGCCAAGGGCGCGGGTGAGGCAGGCACGGGCGGCGCACCAGCGGCCATTTTGAATGCGGTCAATGATGCACTGGCCCCGCTGGGTGCCAGCCTGTGGCAGATGCCAATGACGCCAGAGCGGGTTTTGACCGCGCTGGATGCAGCCGCGGGCTAAGGCAGCCTGCCCAAAGTGAATGACGGGCAAAGGGGGCCGCCCCCTTTGCCCTTTTGTTGAACCCAAAATCGATGACAAAGACGCCAACTCTTTGCGTCCAGAGCAAGGCCTGATCGCAATGGCGGATTATTCACTGGTGTTCCTTGGCGTGGCCGCTTTTGCGGTCTTTTTCGTGGCGCTGGCCAAGGCGGGTTTTGGCGGGATGATCGGCTCCCTCGCCATGCCGCTTGTGGCGTCGGTGTCTGATATCCCCACGGCAATCTCGGTTTTGCTGCCCACCTATGTGGTGATGGACCTGATCGTAGCATGGACCTATCGCAAATCCGTGCCCTTTGCCTTTGTCTGGCCCATGTCCCTATCGGGCATTGCTGGCGTGTTTTTGGCGGCAGTGGTCTATCGGTTGGTCGAGACGACCTATCTGGCCATTTTCCTTGGCTTGATGTCGATGCTGATCGGGATCAAGTTCTTTGTCCAAAGGGCACGCAACGGTCAAAAAGTGATCCCCGTGCCCGATCCCACTGTCCGCAACTGGCCGCGCATCATCGGACTGAACGGGGCCTCGGGTTTTACCAGCTTTTTCCTGATGGGAGAGGCCCCAATTCAGCTTTTCATGTTACCGTTCCGGCTGGCACCACAGGTCTATGTGGCGGTTCTGGTGTGGTTTTTTGCCATCATCAACTGGACAAAAATCCCCATCGTGCTGGCCATGGGGATCGTGACAATCGACAGTCTTTGGGTTTCGCTGATGCTGTTGCCGATCATGCCGCTGGGGATCATGTTCGGCAAATACATCAACAGCCGTCTGCCCAAAGGGCCGTTCTATCTGGTGGTGCATGTGCTTTTAATCATTCTGGGGATCTATCTGATCCTGAACGCGATCCGGCAAATAAGTGGGGCGAGCCTTGGCTGACAAGTGGCCAAAACGCGCCCCAACTTTCCCGCAGGTCAGAAGTTAACGCGATCACCCCCCTTAAGCGACAGCATCTCGCGCGCCTCATCCGGGGTGGCAACTTCCAGCCCCAGCCCTTCGATGATCGCGCGGGCGCGGGTCACCTGTTGCGCATTGCTCTCGGCCAGTTTGCCGCGCGCGATCCAGATGCTGTCCTCCAGCCCCACGCGGATATTGGCCCCCATCGCCACGGCCTGCGTCGCGATGCGGAACTGGTTTGCCCCGGCCCCCAGAACCGACCAGCGGAAATCCTTGCCGAACAAACGATCCGCAGTGCGCTTCATGTGCATCACATCCTCGGGATGCGTCCCGATTCCGCCCAAGAGGCCAAACACCGACTGCACAAAGAACGGCGGCTTCACCAACCCGCGCTCGGCAAAATGCGCAAGGTTATAGAGGTGCGAGATGTCGTAGCATTCAAACTCGAACCGGGTGCCGTTGCCGTAGCACGTTTCCAGCACATACTCGATATCCTTGAACGAGTTGCGGAACACCAGATCGCGGGACCCTTCCAGATGTTCGCGTTCCCAAGCAAACTTGAAATCCTTGTATTTGGCCAAAAGCGGAAAGAAGCCAAAGTTCATTGACCCCATGTTTAGCGAGGCCACTTCCGGTTGCCACTGGGCGGCGGGCTTGGCCCTTTCGGCCACGGTCATATAGGGCGAGCCGCCGGTGGTGATGTTCACAACCGCATTTGTCGCCTGTTTGATGCGCGACAAGAACCCGGCAAAAGCCTCGGGCGACTGGTCAGGCTTCCCGGTTTCGGGATCGCGCGCGTGCAGGTGCAAGATGGCAGCGCCCGCCTCGGCCGCCGCAATGGCGCTCTCGGCAATTTCGTCTGGCGTGATGGGCAGATAGGGCGTCATAGACGGCGTATGAATAGCGCCTGTTACCGCACAACTGATGATAACCTTGTCTGGTCCGGCCATGGCTTAGGTCCCTTTCATGTGATGACAAAATGAAAAAGCGCGACGCATCTGCGCCGCGCTATTGTCGTTAAGAAAGTGGCATCACTTTACAGAGTAAGCGATCGGCCAGCTGTAGCCAGCCGCCGTCACCGCAGCGATATAGGCATTCATCACTTCGGTTCCGGGCATGCTACGACCATTGGCATCTGTTGCCTGCTGCTGTGGGAAGCCGATCAGCGAATTCGCCCATTCAGCCCGCACTTCAGGGGCCAAGGTGCGAATGGTCGCGCCATTTGCCGCCAGACCATCAAGACCGCGCTTCTGGGCTGCGTTCAAAGATTCCCCCGAACGTTCCTCATAGGCACGACCAACTTCGCGCATGATCTTTTGCACGTCTTCGGGCAGGCTGGCCATCGTGCGCGCGTTCACAGTCAGGGCATTCACGGGCATCGCGCCAAAGCCAACCAGCGTGTAGTTTGGCGAAGGCTCATAGAATTTGTAGCCAAGATAGGCCGATGGGAACATCAGCCATCCGTTATACACGCCCGTTTGCAGCGACAGGTACCCGTCAGGCAAGGTTGACTGCACGGGGATCGCACCTGCAAATTCAAGCCACGGCAGGTTCGGACCGGCACCGGCGATCTTCACGCCCTTGAGGTCGGAAACCTTTTCCCATGGCTCGGTTGTGCCAACGTGGTAGTTATCCCAGCCATGCAGGCCAAGCAGTTCTTGGCCATATTCCGATTTGAACTGCTCGGTCAGCCACGGCACCTGATCATAGACAGCACGGACGGCAACCATGGCTTGCGACGAATCTTCCGGCCCGAATGGCGCGTAGTAGGGGAAGTTGTGCAAGAACAGCTTTGCAGGCTCAAAGCACATGCAATAGGCGCCAATATCCAAGATGCCGTTCTGAACTGCCTCAAGCGTTTCTGCCACACCGGCGATCGATCCGCCGTATCCTTCGACAAAGACAATCTCATGCTCGGTTTCTTCGGCGACGCGGCGCGTCACTTCAGGCACAAAGAATTTTTCAGTATCAGTCACATAGACCGATGGGCCACTTGGGTGGCCAGAGCCGATCCGCAATGTGAACGTTTCGGCGGCCACGGGTGCAGCAAGCGCCAAGAGCGCCACGCCAGCAAGCCCGCCGGTCAAGTTTCGTGTCATACTTTATCCTCCCAGATAATGCGGTCGTCACCGCTTTTGCCAAATTTGCGAGCTTGGGCCCGCTTATTTATCGTTCGCTAACTCTGTATTCTCTGCACATCGCTGCGCAGCGGTCAAGAAACTCTGTGCGCAGAACCTCGATTAAATTATCAATCGCTAAATAAGCTATTGACGCCCGACCCGCATCGGTTAGCGTTTGGCCGCATAAGTGGAACACGTCGGGGAGGGACGCCATGAAAACGCAGATCAGGGGCGCACGCCTACTGCATATTTTTTCGGCATTCTGGACACTTGCGCTGGCATTCCTGATTTTTGGTGATGTTGTCGGACGCATCGTTTTTTCAAGCCCGATCCCGGGGACGAAGGAACTTTTGCAAAACTCTGTGGTCACGATCACCTTCTTGCAAATTCCCTTGGCGATCTACTCAAGCTCGATGTTGCGCACGACCATCCTTTCGGATGCGGTGCCCCTGACCATGCGGCGACTGCTGCGGACGCTTGCCTCCCTCTTGGGATTTATTTTGTTCGTGGCCCTCATCTGGGGCACATGGCCTTCGTTCATGGATGCCTACCGCATCGGCGAATACGAAGGCGAAGGGTCACTGCGCGTGCCAACCTGGCCCGTGCGTGGCGCGATTGCTGCCATGTCGGCGTTTGGCGCCTTTGCCTATGCCCACATGATCTGGCTGGATTGGACCGGCCAACTTTTACACGAAAGCGAAGCGCCCGGGGCGCTCGCCCGGCTTGAAGAATAGGGGCGCTCGCAATGGGTGGTGATATCGTTCTGATCATGTTGGCTGTGCTGATCGTGATGATCCTTTTGGGGATTCACATCGGTGTGGCCCTGTCTTTGTGTTCCGGTGTTGGTGTCTACATCATGTTCCGCGGCAACACCGAGGCCGCTTTGTCGATCATGTCAAACACAGCCTATGAGGCGATCCGCAAGGATGTGTTCGCGGTGATCCCCCTGTTTGTCTTGATGGGCGATTTCATCTGGCGAAGTGGGGCCGCAGGTGATCTTTACCGCATTTGTGACCGCACTTTGCGCCGTTTGCCGGGGCGGCTTGCCATTGCCACCATCGCCGGGAATACGGTTTTTGCGGCGGTGACGGGTGTCTCCATCGCCTCTGCCGCTGCTTTCAGCCGCATTGCTTACCCAGAGATGATGAAACTGGGCTACAAGCAGACCTTCGCCTTGGGGGCGGTTGCAGGCTCTGCCTGTCTGGGGATGTTGATCCCGCCATCGGTCTTGCTGATCGTCTGGGCGATCCTGACGGAAATGAGCGTCGGGGCCCTGTTTATCGCCGGGATCTTGCCGGGCCTTATGTTGGCGCTCTTGTTTTCGGCCTATGTGATCATTGCGGCGATCATGAACCCCGAGATTGCGCCAGCCTATGACAAACCACTTGTCGATCCGACGCCGGAAGAGAACCGCGCCGAGCTTGTGGGCGGCTTGGGCATCCTTGCCCTGATCACCATCGTCATCGGTGGGATCTGGTTTGGCTGGTTCACCCCGACCGAAGCCGCAGCCTTTGGCGTGCTGGCAGCCTTGGTCATTGGCGTGTTCAAGGGGATGCGCACGGGCGACATTCTGGAAAGCATGTATCAGGCGGGGCGCACGACGGCCCCCATCATGTTCTTGCTGATCGCGGCGCAAATGTATTCGCGCCTTTTGGCCCTTGGCGGTGGCGTAAACTACATTCAGGGCATGTTCACCGACAGCAACCTTTCGCCCTTTATGGTGATGATGCTTATGACGGCAATCTGGCTGGTGCTGGGCATGCTGATCGACAGCGTCTCGATCATTCTGTTGACCGTTCCGATCTTTGCGCCCTTGGCCATGGGTTTGGGCTATGATCCCATTGCCTTTGCGATTTTCGGGATCTTGGTGATCGAGGCGGGCCTGCTGTCACCCCCCTTTGGCCTGCTGGTCTATACCGTCCGGGGATCGGTGCCAGATTCGACGGCCACGCTCAAAAAGATCTTCATCGGGTCATTCCCCTACTTCATGCTGATTTTGGTCGCGGCGTTTATCGTGCTGTTTTTCCCAACGATTGCCACGTTCCTGCCAAAAGCGGTTATCTGAAATTATGATAGCGTGAAGCGGCTTTCATAATTTTCCCCAATGCTATGCCTGCGCTAACTAGGTGTGAAAGACATCTTGGAGGATCAAATGGACCTAGGGTTTTTCACAATGCCGATCCACCCGGTGGGCAAGGACTGGCGTCAGTGCCTGCATGAGGATCGTGCAGCGTTCCTGCTGGCTGATGAACTTGGTTTCACAGAGGCATACGTTGGCGAACACACGACGGATGCCGCCGAAAACATCACGCATTGCATCAGCTTTATTGCGTGGATTGCGGCGGCGACCAAACAGATCAAGCTTGGCACAGGCACCGTCAACCTGCCCAATACCCACCCCGCCGCTGTGGCGGGTCAGGTGGCGATGCTGGATCACATGCTTGACGGGCGGTTCATCTTTGGCATCTCGCCCGGCGGGTTGGCCACCGATGCCGAGGCTTTTGGCAGCCTGAATGCAGACCGCCCGGCAATGTTCCTTGAAGGCATCAACCATGTGTTGAAAATCTGGGAATCCGAGGCACCCTATAACATCAAGGGTCAGTTCTGGAACATCACGACGGAAACCCAGATGATGACCTCTATCGGTCAGGGCATCATGGCAAAGCCCCTGCAAAGGCCACATCCGCCCATCGTGGTCACCGCTGTCGCCCCCTTTTCCAAGGGCGTGACCGAAGCGGCAGCGCGGGGTTGGGATCCGATCTCGGCCAACTTCTTGCTCAAGAAATGGGTCAAGACGCACTGGCCCAAATATGTCGAAGGCTGTGAAAAGGGCGGGCGTGTCGCTGATCCCGCAAATTGGCGCGTGGCCCGGTCAGTCTTTGTGGCAGATGACTTGAATACCGCGCGCGACTACGTGCATGCCACGAACAGCCCCTACCGCTATTACTACAGCCAGCTTTTGACCAAGATGAAAAAGCACGGGCGGGCCAATCTGTTCAAGGCGGACCAGAACATGTCCGATGATGAGGTCACGCTTGAGATGGTGATGGACGAGTGCATCACCTGGGGCACACCGAACAAGGTCACGGATGAAATCCTTGCCCTGCGCGATGAGGTCGGTGATTTCGGCACCCTTCTCTATGCAGGCAAAGACTGGGCCGATGTGGACCTGTCGCGTCGGTCTATGGTCTTGCTGGCCGAGAAATGTCGGCCCGCGATCAATGAGGCGATCAAGACACCGATGGTGGCCCAATGACAAAGCGGGTCACAATCGCTTCTGGCAACAGCACCTTGTCGGTGCTGGTGACTGGAAAGTCCGACGGACCTACGATCTTGCTTTCCAACTCACTCGGGGCTGGGCTGGATATGTGGGCCCCACAGCGGGCGGTGCTGGAACAACACTACCGCGTCATCGGCTATGACACGCGCGGCCATGGGCAGTCCGGCACCCCGGATGGCGATTATACCTTTGCCGATCTGACGGGTGACGCCATCACTGTGCTGGACCATTTTGACGTCGCACAGGCGGATTACATGGGTTTGTCACTGGGCGGGATGACCGGCCTTGGGCTTGGCCTGAACCATGCGGACCGTTTTCGCAAGATCATCTGCGCCTGTGCCCGTGCGGATGCACCCCCCGCCTTTGCCAAAAGCTGGGATGATCGCATCGCGGCCGTTTCCGCCAACGGCATGTCGGCCATCTGGCCCGGCACGCAAGAGCGTTGGCTGACGCCTGATTTTGCAGCTGCGAACCCGCAAATCGTCGAGGCCCTCGCTCAGGATTTCACGGCAACCTCTGTGGCGGGCTACGCCGGATGCGGCCGCGCGCTGCAAGGGCTCGACTACCTTCGTCGTCTGGGGGAAATGACCAACCCCGTCCTCTATATCGCAGGGGCCGACGATATGGGTGCCCCGGCTCAGGCCATGGAAGCCATGGCCGCAGCAACACCGGGCGCGACCTATCGCGTGATCGCCGATTGCGCACATATCGCCAACCTAAACCAACCCGGCGCCTTCACCATCGCCGCCAAGGAATTTCTGGAGTTCTGATGCGCCTTACAGACCGCTTGCCTTATCAGGCCATCGTTGATCGACCCCGTTTGATCTTGCCAAACAATGCCCGTTTGGCGGTTTGGGTGATCCTGAATGTCGAGGAATGGGGCATCGAACGCCCAATGCCGCGCACCGTGTTGCCCCCGCCAATGGGGGTGCCGTTGCTGCCCGATGTGCCGAACTGGTCCTGGCATGAATACGGCATGCGCAGCGGGTTCTGGCGCCAGCATCAGGCCCTGACCTCACGCGGGATTCCGACGACTTTGGCCATCAACGGCAACGTCTGCAATAGCTATCCGCGCGTCGCAGGCGCGGGGCTAGAGGCGGGTTGGGAATTCATGGGCCATGGCTTTGTTCAGGGCCCGATGCACAAGCTGGAGGATCAGCGCGGCGCGATCCATGCCGCGATGGACAGCATCGAGGCCTTTAGTGGCACACGGCCACGGTCATGGGAAAGCCCCGGCCTGACCGAAACGTCCGAGACGCTGGATCTTTTGCGTGAGGCTGGTGTGGAATATTTGGCCGACTGGGTTGTGGATGACCTGCCACAGGCCATTGCCACGCCGCATGGCACCATCACCACCGTTCCCTATTCGGTCGAGACGAATGACATTACGGTCTATGCGCTGCAGGGCCACAGATCCGACGAATTCTTGCGCCGTGGCACCGATCAGTTTGATCGTCTCTATGCCGAGGGCGCACAGAATGCGCGGGTCATGGCGATCTCTATCCACCCCTATATAACGGGCGTCCCGCACCGGATCAGGTATCTGGAGGAGCTGCTGGATTACATCGGCGGCCATGAGGGGGTTGCATGGATGACCGCCAGCGAGATCGGGGATTGGTACACCGCAGAAATGGCCCGTATCCCGGCTTGATCCCAAGACTCTTTTGCTATTTATAGGTTGATAAATAGCGCGGGGATTTTAATGGCACGTCATGCAATCATCAGTGGCGGCTCCATAGGTGGGCTTTTTGCTGCGGCGGCCTTGCTGCGTGCTGGCTGGACGGTGGATGTCTATGAACGATCAGACATGGAACTCGCCGGGCGTGGTGCGGGGATCGTGACGCATGACAATCTGATCGCTGCGTTTCAGGCGGTTGGCGCTGATCTGGCCGACCTTGGTGTTCAGGTGCAAGACCGTGTCGCCTATGACAAATCCGGCGGGGTCGTGTCTGTTCTGCCCTTTCCACAGGTCGTCACCTCATGGGATCGCATCCATCAGATCCTGCGCCGCCTGATCCCGCAGGGGCACTATCACCTTGGTCGGCACGTCACAGGATACAGCCAGGACGGAACCGGGGTGCAGGCGCATTTTGCGGATGGCAGCACCCTGCGTGCCGATCTTCTTGTCGGGGCGGATGGCTTTCGATCTGCCATTCGCGCCCAGATGCTGCCTGAGGTGGTGCCAGAATATTCGGGCTATGTGGTGTGGCGCGCACTTGCACACGAAAGCAACCTGCCCCCCGCAATTCACGAGGGCATCTTTCCGAACTTTGCGTTCTTTGCCCCCTCTGGCACGCAAATCATAGGCTACCCGATTGCTGGGTTGGGAAATGATCTGCGGCCCGGCCATCGGCGCTATAACTTTGTCTGGTACAAACCGGTTCTGGCAGAGACGCTGCATGGAATGCTGACAGATGCGGACGGCAACCATCATCCGGTTTCCATCCCGCCACCATTGGTGCGTGCTGAAGTGTTGGAGGATTTGCGCAGGGCTGCCATCGCGCAGCTTCCGGCGCCCTTTGTGGATATTCTCGCCCACTCTGAACGCGCGTTCTTTACCCCGATCTACGACCACCATTCGCCCATCATGCATGACGGCCGCGTCGTGCTATCAGGCGATGCCGCCTGCGTGGCCCGACCCCATGTTGGCATGGGAGTCACCAAGGCCGCCGAAGATGCCCTTGCGCTTGCCGCCCATGCCGAAGGTGATCTAGCAGGGTATTCGGCCGCACGCGTGCCCGCTTCCCTTCGCGCGCATCTGCAAGCGCGGCATTTGGCAAGCCTGATGCTGTATCCAGACCCGGCGAATAGTGACGGTGCCCACAACCAGCACCTGAACGAGATCATGCGATTGACCGCAACAACCGTCGATTAGGTGCGAAAGTAATCCGACACCGGGCCATCCAGTGTGGGCAACCGGGGGCCATCCCCATCGGGCACATCAAAGGTGTTGATGGTCATCGAAATCAGGGTGTAATAGCCACAGATCCCCACCAGATCGACACAGGCCTCTTGCCCAAGCGCGCTTAGCGCTGCCGCATAGGCGGCGTCACCCACCCGGCGGTCGCGGTGCAGGTCCACGGCAAAGTCAAAGACGGCCTGCATCTGCGCATCGTCAAACTGGAAGCGCCGCCCCAAGCCAATGGCCGTCACCGCATCTGCAGGAACCCCGGATGCAAGGGCGATTGGGGCGTGATGTGACCACTCAAACCCCGATGACCAAATCCGCGCTGTGACAAGGATCGCGAGTTCTGACAGATGCATCGGCAAGACCGAGTCATAGCGCGCATATTGACCAAGGGCCTGCGCCCGTTCAGCCAGACCGGGGCTTTGCAACCAGACTCGCAGCGGGCCAACAACCGTGCCACGCGGACCATTGGCAATGGCATCGAAGACCTGCCTTTGCTTGGGCGTCAGCGCGGCTTCGTCAAGGATGGGAAGGCGGCTCATACCGGGGCCGTCTTGTGCATGCCACCGCGATAGAAGACCAAGGCCTCGCCTTCGCCATGATCAAAATCCACGATCTCGCCGACCACGATGATATGATCGCCACCGTCATGGATGGCATGGGCATGGCAGGCAAAATGCGCAATTGCATCCCGCAGGCGCGGTACATCCACAGCGGTTGCGGCCAAAGCGACCCCCGCGCATTTATCCTCGGCCGGTTTGGCAAATTGCCAGGCAAGATCGGCAAGTTGATGCGACAGCACATTGACAACAAAGGGAACACCCTTCGTGAACAGACGCGCGCTGCCCTGATTTTTTCCCAAAGAGAACAGGCAAAGCGCGGGTGTCAAGCTGAGGGATGAAAACGACCCAACCGTCACTCCCGTCGGGCGCCCTGCCTCATCGTGCAGGCTGACCACGGCCACGCCCGTCGGCAAGACGCCAAAAGCGTTCCGCAGGGCCCTTGTATCCACCATCGGGCGATCCAACATTTTGCCATCTCTCCTTGCGCTTGGGCGCAGCTGTCGGGGCCCTTGATAGATCGGCGCGATCATTCCACAAAATGATAGTTCGTCATATCGAGAATAGGATTTTCCGATATACATCTTTGGCCGGGCCGCGCGGGGCGCCCGCCTGTGGCTGGAGCATCAGCCCCAAAAGCCGTGCCTTGACGGGCGGCCTACTCGGCTGTCCAGCCCCCATCCACGATCAGATGCGTGCCTGTGATCATCGCTGCCGCATCCGATGCCAGAAACACCACCGGCCCCATGATGTCTTCAATCTCGCCGACCCGGCCAAGCTTAATCTTGGACAAGATCCATGCACGGCGTTCCGGGATCGCAAGGGTCTGCTCGCCCAAGGGGGTTCGGATAAAGGTGGGGCAGATCGTGTTGACACGGATCCCCTGCGCCGCCCATTCCAGCGCCATCGCCTTTGTCATCCCTTCCAGCGCATGTTTGTTGGCGCAATAAACGGCGCGGTCTGGCCCGCCGACATGCCCCATCTGGCTGCTGATATTGATCAGGCTGCCGGGCTTTCCCGCATCAATCAGGCCGCGCGCAACCTCTCGCGTCAGGAAATAGGCGGCGCGCAGGTTCAGCGACATGGCGGCGTCATAATCCTCGGGCGTGGTGTGGAGGGCGGGGGCGTGGCGGGCAAGCCCTGCTGAATTCACCAGCACATCAAAGGGCCCATGATCCGCAACCGCGCGGGCCGTCGCGGCAAGATCCGTGATGTCGAGGGCAAGCGCCGTGGCCTTGCCCCCGGCGGCGCGGATGGCATCTTGCGTCGCTTCCAACTCCGCTGCGCGACGGGCAACCAGCATAACCTCGGCCCCCGCAGCGGCCAAAGCCGCCGCTGCACCAAGGCCGATGCCCGAAGAGGCCCCCGTGACAAGGGCCCTGCGCCCATCAAGGCGGAAAGACGGCGTAAGCGGAAGCGTCATTCCGCGGCCTCCCCATAGGGCACATTGCGCCCGCCAAAGCGACGCACGCGGATATTGCATTGTTCGGCATGGCCAACAAAGCCCTCCAGCATGCACAACCGCGAGCCATATTCCCCAACCATCGCGGCGGCCTCATCGGTGACCACGCGCTGATAGCTGTGGGTTTTCAGGAACTTGCCGACCCAAAGACCACCTGTATAGCGCCCGGCCTTTTTGGTGGGCAGCGTGTGGTTGGTGCCGATCACCTTGTCGCCATTGGCCACGTTGGTGCGCGCACCAAGGAACAGCGCGCCATAGCTGTGCATCTTTTCCAAGAACCAATCGTCACGGTCCGTCATCACCTGCACATGTTCATAGGCCATATCATTGGCGACCTGCAGCATCTCATCATAGCTGTCGCACAAGATGACATCGCCATAATCCCGCCAGCTGACCGATGCCGTATCCGCCGTCGGCAAGATGGTCAGCAACCGCGCAATCTCGGCCATCGTTTCGTCGGCCAGACGACGTGAGTTGGTAATCAGGCAGGCGGGTGAGTTATAGCCATGCTCGGCCTGACCCAAAAGGTCCGTCGCGCAAAGCTCGGCATCCACTGTGTCATCTGCGATGATCATCGTCTCGGTCGGGCCAGCAAACAGATCAATGCCCACACGGCCATAAAGCTGCCGCTTGGCCTCGGCGACAAAGGCATTGCCGGGGCCGACAAGCATATGCACAGGTTCGATGGTTTCCGTGCCGATGGCCATCGCCCCCACCGCCTGAATGCCGCCCAGACACAGGATTTCATGCGCGCCACCCATCTGCATGGCGGCGACGATGGCGGGATGCGGCTCGCCCTTGACCGGGGGGGCCGAGGCGACGATACGCGGCACCCCCGCCACGGATGCGGTCAGCACCGACATATGGGCGCTGGCCACCATGGGGAACTTGCCGCCGGGAACGTAGCAGCCGACCGATTGCACGGGGATATTCTTGTGCCCTAGGATCACGCCGGGCAGGGTCTCCACCTCGATATCCGTCATGCTGGCACGCTGCGCTTGGGCAAAGCGGCGAATTTGCGTCTGGGCGAAGGTGATGTCCTCCATATCCCTTGTCTTGACCTTTTGCATGGCAGCTTCGATTTCCGACGCGGTCAGGCGAAAGCTGGGGGCGGCATAGCCATCGAATTTCTGCGAAAGGTCGCGCACAGCGGCATCGCCACGGGCCTCGATATCTTTCAAAATGGTCTCAACCGTGGCGCGCACCTTGGCGTCGTCATCGGCGCGGGCAGCATCGGATTTACCTGATTTGAGATGATGGATCGCCATGTCGTTTCAGTCCTTAAGGGGGAGGTCTGAGAATACAACGGTGTCTATCACCGCGATCAAAGGCCTCCCAACCTTGACGGGTGAAAACGTCGTGACCCTGCCGATTAAGCATATCGGCAGGGTCGATTGAAATGGGTTTATTCGCCTATTTGCCATATTTATCGCGTGACTGGCCATTTAGGCAGGAAAGATGGCCCGACCAACATAGCGAACGGCAATTGCGCAAAGAGGCGGGGTGGCCGACGGCTTTATCCGGGGACCAAACCCGCCGCGGTCAGATCGCCGCGACCGCCTCTGCGAGCAGATCGCGCACCTGTCCGGCCACCGCATGCAGGGCCGGGTTTTCGATCGCCTGCATAGAGGCGACGGGATCAATCGCGCTGATCTCTACGCCCCCCTCAACCGCCCGCACGATCACATTGCACGGCAACATCGCGCCCACGCGCGGCTCGATCCCGATGGCCTCAAACGCCATTTTGGGATTGCAGGCCCCAAGGATCAGGTAGGGCGGCATCTCTTGGTCAAGTTTTTTCTTCATCGTCGCAGCAACGTCGATCTCGGTCAGAACGCCAAAGCCCTTGTCACCAAGGGCCTTGCGGGTGCGGGCATCTGCCTCGGCAAAGCTGACCCCGGTCAGCAGGCGGTTGAATGTGTAACTCATCGTGTCACTCCTCTTGCATTCCATCCGTCATTTGGGTGCGCGCGCCGCAGGATCAAACGCTGCGCCATCCCAAAGACGCCAAGCGATCATCCTAACCGATCACCTGTGTCTTTTGTTATCTTGCACTAGTGCCCCCCGACATCTGGCGGTGTCAAACGATTGAACTGGCCAGACGCCGGGGGCAGGACCCGCTTAGTTGTTGCCCATCATCCCATGTTGATGGCCCGACCCTTCGCCACCGTGTTGGCCCGCATGCGCTTGCATCTGATCGGCCAAGGCAACCATTTCCGCCTCGGTCACTTGGGCATCGTCATCGGCATCATGCATCTGAAAGGCGCGCACCGTCATCGGCCGGGTGTGGTCGGCGTGCATTGCGGCGAACTCGTCCAGCGACAGGGTGCCATTGGCATCCGTGTCATAGGTCGCAAGCTCGGCCTTGATCCCTGCCGTCATTTCCTCGGGGCTCAGCGTGCCATCCTTGTCGGTATCAAAGGCTGTCATGGCATAGCTCTGACCCGCGCCCATCATGCCCATACCGCCGCCCATACCGCCGCCCATCTTGCCTTGGCCGCCACCATGGCCATGGCCTTCCATCTGACCCTGCCCCTGCCCCTGCATCATGCCCTCGCCCATCATGCCACCGCGCTTCATCTGCCCCTGTTGGGCGACCACGGGAACGGCCACACCTGCAACAGCAAGGGCAGCAACAGCGGCAAGGACGAATTTGGTTGAACGTTTCATAGGTTCTCTCCTGATTGGATCTGCGATAGGGCCAATCTGGGGTGCATATGTCCCACATGTTTGTCAGGCAGAGGGGTCTTTTGTATCAAACTGTCGCAAGGGCCGGTCCTGCGACGGATTGCGACAATCCTGTGCACACAAGGGCCGCACGATCCCTTAGGGTCAACGAGCAGGAGAGATGATGATGAGCCTTCCCCCCCATATCCTGATTGTCGACGATCACCGTGATATTCGCGATGCCTTGGCGAAATATCTGGAAAAAAACGGGATGCGCACCACCACGGCGGCGAATGCCATCGCGATGGATGCCGCACTAAAGTTGGGGCAGTTCGATCTGATTGTGCTGGATGTGATGATGCCGGGCGAAGACGGGCTTTCCGTCTGTCGCAGGCTGCGCGCACAGGGCAATATGCCGATCTTGATGCTTACCGCGCTTGGGGACGAAACCGACCGTATTGTCGGGCTTGAAGTCGGGGCGGATGACTACCTGCCAAAGCCCTTCAACCCACGCGAACTGCTCGCCCGCATCAAGGCCATCTTGCGCCGCTCCGAACGGGCCGAGGTGACGGGCGGCACCCTTGCCGGGCACAGGCTCGCCTTTGATCGCTGGGTGATGGATACGGATCGGCGCAGCTTGACCGACAGCGACGGCACCGAAGTTGCCCTGACCACGGCCGAATTCCGGCTTTTGACGGTTTTTCTGGAACGCCCCCGCTTTGTGCTAAGCCGCGATCAATTGCTGGACCTGACCTCGGGCCGTGCCGCACAGGTGTTTGACCGCACCATCGACAATCAGATCAGCCGATTGCGCCGCAAGATCGAGGTTGATCCAGCAAAGCCCGCGCTGATCGCCACGGTTTGGGGCGGGGGCTACAGTCTTGCCGCCGATGTAAGAGAGGTGCCATGACACAGCCGCCACGCAGCTTTCCGGGCAAGTTCTTCCCTCAGTCCTTGGGGGGGCAATTGCTGGCCATGCTGCTGCTGGCCCTTGCCATCACGCAGGGCCTTGGTCTGATCCTGTTGACCGATGAACGCAACCGTGCCGTGCGGGCCGCCCTTGGGCTGGAAACGGCAGGCCGCGCGGCTAATGTGGCCTTGCTGCTTGATGAGGCCCCAACCGAACTTTGGGCGCAGATCCTTCGCTCTGCGGATTCGCCAAGTGTGCGGTTCGAGGTGGGGCCGGTCGCGATTGCTGCAAATGATACCGCAGATGCGGCCCTGTTTTTGCATCAGATCCGGGCGATCCTTGGCCAACCAAAGCGGCAGGTAATGGCCAATATCCATGTACGTGCGGCCCCAATCTTTGGCCCGGCAGAAAGGGTGCCGCCGGCGATGCGCCATATGCATGACGCCATGATGGCCGAGCACGCCGAACCGGTGGAATTGCAGCTTTCGATCCGGCTGGCCGGGGGCGAATGGCTGAATGTGCGCACGATGTTTGTGCGCCCCGGCTTGCAATTGCCCCCCAAGGCACTGCTGCCCCTGCTGTTGATGGTGGTGGCTGTGGCCTTGGTCGCTTGGTGGACCGCGCGGCGGGTCGTTGGCCCGATGCGCGCGCTTGCCCTTGGGGCTGACCGGCTGGGCCGGGGGCTGGACGCAAACCCCCTGCCCCTTTCCGGCCCGTCAGAGGTGCGCGACACCACCCAAGCCTTCAACCACATGCAAGACCGCCTGACCCGCTTTGTGGCGGAGCGCACCCATATGCTTGCAGCCCTGAGCCATGATCTGCGCTCCCCCCTCACCGCGATGCGCCTGCGGATCGAGATGCTGGACAAAACCGATGACAGCATCCGGTTGAAAGCCTTGGTCGAAGAAATGCAGGCCATGGTCGAGGCAACGCTGGAGTTTGCCCGTGGCGTGGCCAAGACAGAACCCGCTGCCGTGACCGATCTGGCGATGATGCTGGGGGATCTGGTGGCCGATGTGGGTGGCAACCGGGCGACGCTTGCGCCATCCCCGCCCCTGCCTGCCACGATCAGGCCCAATGCCCTGAACCGAGCGCTGCGCAACTTGATCGACAATGCCCTGAGATATGGTGATGTGGCAGAGGTCGGCCTGACCCAAGAACAGGGCTTTGCCATCATCACCGTCGCCGACAAAGGGCCGGGCCTGCCCGCAGATCAATTGGAAGCGGTGTTTGAACCCTTTGTCCGGCTGGAAGCCTCGCGAAACCGCGATACGGGCGGTGTTGGTCTTGGCCTTGCCATCGCCCGCACCATCATCCACGCGCATGGCGGAACTGTAACCTTGGGCAATCGCGACGGTGGCGGACTATGCGCGACGGTGCGCCTGCCCATTGGCGCAGTGTAGGCGCGCCCTAGCCAAATTCGCGCGCAATGATCTCGACGATGCCCGCCTCACAATCGGCCAAAAGCCATTCGCCCTTTTCGGCAGATGACCCTTCGGTCAGCGACAACACACCCGAAGCGGGCACCTCATCGCAGGGTTTGGGATAGCGATCATAGGGCAGGAACTGGGCAGGGCCATCGTGGCTTGCCTTGGACAGATCGACAAGGTCGGGGCGCAGCGCCATCATCATCGAGGTCTCGATGACCGAGGCATGCTCCAACTCAATCCCCGGAGACCCGTCGGGGAAAATCCGGGTCAGGGTCTCAGGGCGCACCAGATCCCAATGGTCGATGCGCAGAATGATCAGATTACCTGCCCGGTCGCGTCCAATGGCATCCAGCGCAAGTTCGATCCCTTCGATCGTGGGGGCGATGTTTTCATAGTGGCCATTAACGGTCACGATCTTGCGCACGTTCTGACGATAAAGCTCACAGATCACATCGCGCACGATCAGCGAAAAGGTATGTGCCGATAGGTTCAGCGTCCCCGGAAACTGCGGCCCTCCGCCCGTTTTGGGTTGGGAACGGTTACCATATGCCACCGTTGGCAGGACCAAGCCGCCAACCTTTGCCGCCGCTCGCGCCGCAATTGCTGTGGGCAACACAACGTCGACATTCAGCGCCATGTGACGGCCATGCTGTTCAGTCGCGCCAAGCGGCAAGAACACTGGGGCCCCTGCGGCGATGCGGGCCTCCACCTCGGGCCATGGTAAATCTGCGTAAAACACTGTGTTCATGTGGCTTTCCATCAATACATCGCCGCCCCGCCATTCGCGCCAAGGCATTGCCCGGTAAACAGCGTGGCCCCCGGCCCGGCCAGAAACACAACCGCCGCGGCCACTTCTTCGGGCCTGCCGATACGGCGCAAGGGGTTCGTCGTCTCAAGCGCCTTTTGATCCTCGGTCATCTGATCAAAGCCCAAAAGCGGGGTATCCGTCGGCCCCGGCGCCACGGCATTGACCAAGATGCGCGGGCCAAGTTCGCGGGCCTATGTCTTGGTCAGCCCGATGATGGCGTGTTTGGAGGCGACATAGGCCCCAAAGCGGGCCTCTGCCAACCGCCCCCAGATCGAGGCAGTGTTGATGACAGCACCCCCGTCCTGCATCCGGTCCAGACTTGCCGCAGTGACCAAAGCCGTGCCATTCACATTGATATCGATGATCCGGCGATAGGCGTCCGAGGTCGCATCCGACGGATCGTTGATCGGCGTCATCAACTCCAGCCCCGCGTTGTTGATCAGCACGTCAATCCGGCCAAGCGGTGTCAAAGCTGCCACCACCTGCGCCTTATCCACGATATCGGCCACGGCGGATGTGGCCCCCAGCGTCTTTGCCACCGCATGCACGGCCCCATCATTGGCGATCAGATGCAAGATCGCCCCGGCGGCGGCAAAGCCCTCGGCGATGCCTCGGCCTATGCCCCGGCTGGACCCGGTGATCACGACATGGCGGCCCTGAAAGTCAAAGCTCATACCCGTTCGCCCTCTTCGCGCATCATGCGCATGATCTTGCGTTCCATCTCGCCGTAGCCGGGCAATTCCAACATGTCTTCCTTGTTCCTGATCCGCGCGCCGGGTTTGAACTGCGGCACGATTTCTTCGCGCAAACGGCCCGGATGACTGGACAGGAACACGATCTTGTCGGCCAGAAAGGTCGCCTCTTCGATATCATGGGTGACCATGATGATGGTCGTTCCCGATGCCTCGGCCACGTTGACCATGAACTCTTGCATCTGCCAGCGGGTCTCGGCGTCCAGCGCGCCAAAGGGTTCATCCATCAACAAGACCTCTGGCGCATTGGCCAGCGTGCGGGCAATGGCCACCCTTTGCCGCATGCCCCCCTACAGGCGCGAGGGATAGGTATCGATAAACTTGCCAAGACCCACAAGGTTGATGAAATGCGCCGCCCGTTCCTTACGCTCACGCGCCGGGATACCGTTGATCCGCATGCCAAATTCGACGTTCTTGCCCACCGACAGCCAGTCGAACGAAGTATAGGCCTGAAACACCATGCCCCGGTCTTGCCGCCCGCCAAGCCAAAGGTTTTCGAGACGCCATCAAGATGCAGCAGACGATCAGCCATCAGCGCGACTCCTGAAAATAGGGGAACAGACGGCGATGCAGGACCGAGAAGTCAGCATCCCCAATGCACCAATCACGATGATCCCGGCCATGATTTCATCAGTGTGCAAAAACCGTCGCGCCCGCATCATCATCGCCCCGATGCCGGTGGTCGACGCAACGATTTCCGCGATCACCAGATAGGTCCAGACAATCGCCAACATCTGACGCATTGCCGTGACGATATTGGGCAGAACAGCGGGCAGGATGATGTGAAACACCGTCACTCTTTGGCTTGCGCCAAGGGTCAGGCCCGTCTCGATCAACTCGGCGCGGGCAGATAGCGCCACGCCGACACAGAGGGGGACAGAACAGCGTCAATGGCCGGGAACGCCCCCATGGCAAGGCCCAAGGGCACAGCCACCACGCAGGCCAAGGCAAAGGCCACCAACACCCGCATCACCGAAATGAGGACATCCGAGGCAAAGTCCTGTTCAGCAAACAGAGTAAAGATGGCGTGGAACACCTGCTCGGGCGGCGGCACCAACAGCGCGTTCACCCATCCCAGACGGCTTGCCATCATCCAGACGCCAAAGAACAGCGCCCAAATGGCAATCCCCGACCTCACTGCCTGCCGCTGCGAAACCGGAGCCCGGACCCGCAGCATAGCCGGTTTTTTCCGAATCTGGCCTTGAAAACATCACGATAGAGGCTATTGCCGAAATTGCAGGTGTCTCTGGTGTCACGGTCTATAACTACTATGGCACCAAGTCTGGTGTGCTCTTGGCCTCGGTGGCCAAAAGCGACCGTAAGCTGCTGGAAACCATGTCGCAACGGTTGTCGGGCAAATGCACCTCCTTGGTTGACCTTGTGCTGAACTTTGCTGATATCATCTGCGACCATACGCTGACCCATTTGGACAAGGCCGTCTGGCGGCAGGTCATCGCCGCATCGGTCAGTGATTCTGATCCCCGCTTCGAGAAACTTTACCGCGATCTGGATGATCGGATCGCCCGCGTCTTGATCGCAGAGGTAAAGACGCTGATCCAAAAGGGCAAAGTCAGCGCGGGCATTGACCCCGTCGATCTGGGGCGAGCCTTGTTCAATGTAGAAAACACCCGGCTTGTCGAGTTTATCTCGTCCGACGATCTGACCATGGCCGAGGTTCTACGCAGGCTAAAGCGCGACTTGGTGGCGCTGTTTGGCGCGGTGCAGTCCTGAGCTATGCCAGTTTGGTCTGCGCCAACGACGCGCAGACGGCACCACTGGCAATGGGCGGCACGCGCACCATCTAGCGCTATACGCTTGGCAAAAGGAAACACGCATGTCGCGCACGGATCGTAAGGACGGGGCCTATCCAGTGCCCGGCGGCAGGCTTGGCCGGATGTTTCGCATGGGCGGTCTGGCCACGGGCATCGTGGGTGACATGGTCGCAAGCGGTGTGCGCCAGATGGCAAACGGCGAACGGCCACGCCTGCCCGGCATGCTGCTGACCCCCGCCATTGCAAGCCGCGTCACACGCGACCTTGGGCAAATGCGCGGCGCCGCGATGAAGTTGGGGCAGATGCTGTCGATGGACACCGGCCTAGTTCTGCCGCCCGAAATGACGGCCATCATGGCCACCTTGCGCGCCGAGGCCCCGCACATGCCGCCCAAACAGCTGCAAGGGGTGTTGAATGCCGAATGGGGCGCGGGGTGGTATGGGCGGTTTGCGCGGTTTGACCTGCGCCCCTTTGCCGCCGCATCCATCGGGCAGGTCCACCGCGCCCGCATGCCCGATGGCCGGGATCTGGCGATCAAGGTGCAATATCCGGGCGTGCGTGCCAGCATCGACAGCGATATCGACAACGTGGCAGCCCTATTGCGCCTGCCGGGGATTGTCCCGCGCGACATGGATCTGGTCCCGATCCTGAATGAGGCGAAGCGCCAGTTGCACATGGAGGCCGATTATCTGGCCGAAGCCCGCCATCTGAGCGCGTTTCACACCCTTTTATCCGGCTCGGATGTGTTTCGGCTGCCAGAGTTGCATCAAGATACTAGCACGCCGCAGGTTTTGGCGATGTCCTATATCGAAAGCCAACCGCTGGATGCCCTGACCGATGCGCCGCAGGCCTTGCGCGACCATGTCGCCACCCAGATGATCGACCTTGTCTTGCGCGAGTTGTTTACCTTCCATCTGATGCAGACCGACCCGAACCTTGCGAATTATCGCTTTGATCCCGCCTCTGGTCGCATCGTCTTGCTGGATTTCGGGGCAGTCATGGCCATCGATCCTGCGCTTGCGCAAGATTTCCGACAGCTCTTGAACGCAGCACTGGGGGGCGACGCCGCCACCATCAGGGAGGCCATGCTGCGGATCGGGTATTTTGACGCCAGCACCTCTGCCCGGCATCAGGACCTGATCATGGCGATGTTCGACACCGCCATGGCCCCCCTGCGCCAATCCGAACCCTTTGATTTTGCCAATGCCGCCCTGATCGAGACGCTGCGTGACATGGGGCTTGCCATGGGATCGGAACGCGATCTGACCCATGTGCCACCCCCGGCCACGCTGTTTTTGCACCGCAAGATTGGCGGCATCTATCTGATGGCCGCCAAACTGAAGGCGCGGGTTGCCCTGCGCCCGATGTTGGAGCGGTATCGGTGACCGCCATCCGCCCCAAAGGTGGGGCTTGAACCTAAGCCTTGTCTTGCTTGGCCGCATCCGCAACCAATGCGGCAAGGCGGAAAAAGCCGTGCACCATCTTGGAATACGGCATCAGCAAGAACAGCGTCATCACCGTGGCAAGGTGAATGGCCAGCACCGTTGGCACCAGTCCGCTGCCCTTTACCGCATAAAGGCCAAGACCCGTGGCGGCCACGGCGCCCAACAACAAGATGAACGCCATCTCACCCTTCCAGACCCGCCGCGCACCAAGCTCGGGATCAGCCTTCATCTTTAGCCGGGCAAGACCAAAGGCCCCGACCACCATCATCAAGCCACCGGGCACCCCCAGCAGCTTGGGCAGTGACAACAGTGAATAGGGTGCTTTCCAATCAAGGACATAGTGCATCAAGGTGGCGACAGAAGTGGAGGCAAAGCACAGCAAGAAGCCATACATCATCAACTGATGAAAGACGCGCCGCCAATCGGTAAAGCGGTCGCCATTTTCAAAATTGCAGCCCTCACCATGCCCGCCTGACAGGTTCTTCATCCGCCCTGCAGCGCCGAGTGCGGACCAGATATGCGCAAGTCGCACGCTCCCGCCCCCAACCTCGCGCCAATAGTCGCGCACCGACCATGCGATCAGGGCAAGAGGTGCCAAGAAGACGGGCACGAAAATCGCAACCATCACAATATGCGACAGATGGGCGTAGAACCCGACACCCGACTCGGGGCGAAAGGCGAACAGGGCCCAGAAGAACCATGCCAGCGTGACGACCAACAATCCCGCAATCGCCGTTCCGTTGGTCTGGAACAGGCGGGAAAAGCCATGCGGCCGGATCAGCCGCTCCCAGCTTTCCACCCGAACCTCGGCCAAGGCGGCGGGCAGGTTCAACGCAAATTCATGCGGTTCGGTATATTGGCAGGCATAGTAACAGCCCCGGCAATTGTGGCACAGGTTCGCCAATTGGGTGATATCGCCATCAGCAAAGGCCTTTTGATGGGTCATCGCCGGGAACACGGCGCAATAGCCTTCGCAATAGCGGCAAGCATTGCAGATTTCGATCTGACGACGCGCCTCTTGGCGCAGATCGGGGGGGGAAGTGTCAAGCGACATGGGATGCGGCCTCCGCGCCTGCGATGCGTCCAAAAACGGTTCCAATGGTCATGCCAAAGCCCGCAAGATAGCCTTGTCCAAGGATAGAGCCTGCCATGATCTCTCCGGCCGCCCATAGGTTTGTCAGCGGGCCATCAGGGCTATGCACCTGTGCCCGCGTGTCGACCTTTAGCCCCAGATAGGTAAAGGTCACGCCGGGGCGCAGCTGGTAGCCATAAAACGGTGCCGTATCCAAGGGCCGTGCCCAGTTGGTCTTTGGCACGTTCAGGCCATGCGTCCGAAGTCCGTCCAACTGTGTCGGGTGAAAGGTGCCCGGCTGGCAGGCGGCGTTGAACCCGTCAACCGTGCGGCGCAGATGCGCCGGATCAAGCCCCATCTGGCGACCCAGATCCTCGATCGTGTCGGCCTTGATGGCCGGAAAGACCGAAGGCATGAACAGATCAATGGATTTGGAATCGATCAGCGCATAGGCAACCTGATCGGGCTGTGCGGCCACCAGACGGCCCCAGATGGCATAACGCTTTGGCCAGACATCCTCGCCCTCGTCATAGAACCGATCCCCCTCGCGGTTGACCACGACGGAAAACGGCACGCAATCCAGCCGTGTCACAATGCCCCCGTCATATTTGGGGGCGCGACCATCAATGGCCACGGCATGGCATTGCGTCGGGTCGCCAACGCTGTCTGCGCCCTGATCCAGCATATCGCGCAAAACGACGCCCCGGTTATAGGGCGTGCCCCGGATCAAGAAGTTCTTGGCCGCTGGCCCCCAAGCCCGCGCCAGCCAGTCCAGATCGGCCTGAAACCCGCCCGAGGCAAGCACAAAGGCACGTGCCTTGATCGTTTTGGGCGCGCCCGCAATCTTGACTTCCAGATGGGTGATGCGGTTGCCATCACGATGCACATGGGTCACCTCGGCGTCATAGGCCACGCTCACGCCCAGATCGGCCGCCGTGTTGTAATAGGCGTTCACAAGGGCCTTGCCCCCGCCCAGAAAGAACGCATTGGTCCGGCTGAGCGACAAGGTGCCCGAAAGCGATGGCTGAAAGCGCACGCCGCGCCGTTCCATCCAAGGCAAACATTCTTCGGATTGCCGGATGGCCATGCGGGCCAGGACTTCGTCCGTCTTGCCCTTGGTCACTAGCATCAGATCTTCGAAATACTCATCTTCGCCATAACTGTCGGTCAACACCGACATCGGCCCGCCGTGCATGCAGCGAAAATTGCGGGTATGGCGCGAGTTGCCGCCGCGATAGGTCTTGGGGGCGGATTCAAGGATCACCACCTTGGCCCCTGCCTCGGCTGCTGTGATCGCGGCACAGAGTGCTGCGTTTCCGCCACCGACTATGGCAACGTCAAAAACCTCGGGCCAGGTCTTCATACCTCTTCCTCCATCGGGATTTCACGTCCACGCATGCTTTTGATGCGCGATTTCAGGGCGGCTTCTATGTGGCCACGCATCACCATTTCCGCCGCTGGCCCATCACGGGCCTCAAGTCCGCGCAAAATGGCGGCATGTTCTTCAACCGCATCTGCCGCACGTTCAGCTTCGGCAAGGGTCGAGGGGCCAAGTATCAGCAATGTCTTCTGCAAAACGCTCATGGATTTCACCAAGAACCGATTGCGCGCAGCATCCAGCAAGGTGCGGTGGAACTGGCGGTTCAACTCACGCGCCTGCGGGCCGGGGGGGGCGGCGGCCAGTTCGTCGTTCAGCGCAGCAAGTTCTTCGAGTTCGATGGCCGAGGCCGCGCGGGCGGCCAGCCGTGCGGCGGTGCCTTCCAGCACGGCCCGCATCTCATAAAGTTCGATCACCTCACCATAGTCCAGCGCACGGATCGTGGCCCCCTGACGTGGCATATGGGTGACCAGACCATCCGCCTCCAGCTGACGGATCGCCTCGCGCACCGGGGTCCGGCTGATGCCAAGGCGTTCGGCCAGATCGGTTTCGCGCAACCGCGCACCCGGAGACAAAGCCCCGCTGCGGATTTCTTCCAGCAAACGGCGATAGGCGGTTTGGCCCTGTGGTGCCTCAATGTCATCGGTCATTCAACGACTCGGGTTGCTACTCTTGTGTACGGGTGTATACAGTTGGATACAGGACGTGACAAGGACGAACCCATGCCCTCCCATCTTGCAAAACGATTGGCCACGCTGGCCCTCGCACTGGCGGGTGCAGCGGTCTTCTATGCAGCCCACCTGCCTTTGCCGTTTCTGTTCGGGCCAATGACGGCCTGTTTGATCGCGGCGCTTGCTGGTGCACCGATCAAGGGGATGGGGCAGGTTTCGGTGGCTGCCCGCACCATTTTGGGTGTTGCCGTCGGCGCGTCCATCACACCCGAAGTCATTGGCCGCTTGCCACAGATGGCAGGCAGCGTGGCGCTGGTTCCCGTCTATGTTGTTCTGATCGGTCTGGTTGGCGTGCCGTTCTTTCGGCGGCTTGGGTTTGATCCTGTCACCTCGTGGTACGCGGCCATGCCCGGCGGGTTGCAAGATATGGTGGCATTCGGACAAGAGGCCGGGGCCGATGTGCGGGCATTGTCACTAATCCATGCCACGCGGGTCTTTGCGATTGTGATCGTGGTGCCCCTGATCATGACCGGGCTTTACGGCGCGACCCTGACCGGGGCCATCGGCGCGCCCCTGCGCGACGTGCCCTTGAACGAGCTTGCGCTGATGGCTGCCGCCGCCCTGATCGGCTGGAAGGGGGGAGAGCGGATTGGCCTGTTCGGTGCCAGCATCCTTGGGCCGATGATCGTGACGGCGGCGCTGTCCCTAACGGGCCTCGTCCATGTGCGCCCCCCGGCCGAGGCGATCCAGACGGCGCAGCTGCTGATCGGTATTGGCATCGGTGTGCAATATGTCGGTGTCACCTTGCGCGAATTGCGGTCTTTCGTGTTGTCGGGTCTGGCCTTTGTGCTGATCCTTGCTGCCCTGACCGCTGCCTTTACCGAGGCGGTTACGCTGATGGGCATCGCAAGCCCCGTTGAGGCATTCTTGGCCTTTGCACCCGGTGGGCAGGCCGAAATGACTGTGCTTGCACTGGTGGCGGGGGCGGACCTTGGCTTTGTGATCTTGCACCACCTGACGCGGATCGTTCTGGTGATCCTTGGCGCGCCCATGGCCGCACGACTTATGGGCGTGACCAAACCTCGGGGTTGACCACGTGGATGGGCTTACCTGCCACAAGGGCGTTCACCTGATCATAGATATCGGCGAATTGCAGATCAAACTCATCCTCGGTGACAAAGCCGATATGGGGGGTGGCGATCACTTGCGGATGTGACACCAGCGGGTCGCCCGGATCGGTGACAGGTTCGACATCAAACACATCCAAGGCCGCCTGCCCCGGTCGCCCAGCATTCAACGCCTGCAGCAAGGCACCGGGCGCGATCAGCCCCGCGCGCGAGGTGTTGACGAGGACTGAACGCGCGCCCATCAGCGCCAGATCCGCAGGCGTGACAATCCCTGTGGTCGAAGGTGTCAGGCGCATGTGCAGGCTGATGATATCAGGAGTCGCGAAAAAGGCCTCACGGCTTTGCGCCACCTCTTCGCCTGCCGCGACGGCACGGGCGCGGCCCTCGTCTGATCCCCACCAGATCACCCGCATCCCAAAGGCGCGGGCATAGGCGGCCACCAGCTTTCCGATCCGGCCATAGCCATAAAGCCCGATGGTCCGCCCGGCCAGCGTCCGCCCGACACCAGATTGCCAAAGACCAGCCTTGGCGCGGGCCATCTGCCCCGGCAGATCCCGCATGGCCGCCAGAACCAAGGCCCATGTCAGTTCTGCCGCCGCGTGGTTCGGGGCCTCGGCAGGTTTGTTCGAACAAAAGACGATCCCACGCGCAGTGCAGGCCGCCACATCGACATGCGGCCAGACCCCACGGCCAGAAATCATGCGCAGATTAGGCAGGGCATCCAGCAGCGTGGCCGTGATGCGGGTCCGTTCACGGAACAGGCAAATCACCTCGGCCTCATGTAGTCGGGCGGTCAGTGCATCCCCCTCTGCGGCGTCTGTCCAGACGGAAACGTCGTGCCCGGACAGCCGCGCAAAACTGGGCAAACCGCGCAGCGTATCGGCCCAATCATCCAGAAGGTGAACCTTCATTTCCCATCCCAAACCGAAGCGGGCACCATCACCTCACCCCGCGCCAAAAGCCGGGCAGTGCGCAAAAGACCTGCGGAGTTCAACTTGAACCCCTCGGCCCCGGTTTCATAATCCACAGTCACATCGATCGCGCCGCTTGGATGTTCGATCAGAACCAAGGCGGGCTGACCCTCGGGCGGGGTAAACAGCCCCTCGGCAATCGATCCCGGCGTCAGCACACAAGACGCAAGGCATTGCGCGCCCGTGACCGCCATCGTGGGGTGGCAATTCCATGGCATGAAATAGCGCGCGGTGATCGTTCCACCATTGCGAGGCGGGGCCAGCAGGGCAAACTTGGGCGTCACGGATTTTGACACATCGCCAAGGCCCATGCGACGCCCGGCCTCCAGCCTGATGGGTTCCATCCGGGCATAAAAGGCGCGGTTGTCATCCAGTTCGGCGGCCGTTTCATAACCTGTCAGGCCAAAGTCACTGGCCCGCGCAATGCAGATCGGCATGGCCACATCCATGCAGGTGACCTCGATCCCATCGATGACATCGCGCACTGAACCCGTGGCCAGCAGCGACCCGGTCACTGACCCCACCACATCCATGAAGTTCAAGAAGATTGGGGCCGCAGTGCCCGGCACACCGTCAAGCGCGGCGCTGCCCTCATACTCGACCTGACCGCCCGGCGTCTGAAGGATGGCCTCGACCTTGGCCCCGGTGTTGACCGAGTGTATGCGGATGCGGGTCACGTCCCCTTGCGGCGTAATCAGACCCATCTCAACAGCGGCCGGGCCGACGCCCGACAAGATGTTGCCACAGGTGGGTTTGAAATCGACCAAGCCATCTTCGACGCTGACTTGGGCAAAGAAATAGTCAACGTCGCATCCCGGCGTGTCAGAAAGCGACAACATCGCCACCTTGGTCGTGACAGCAGCGCCCCCACCGATCCCGTCGATGTTCAGCTTTTGGCCAGATCCAAGCGCAGCCACCAGAACACGCGCCAGCGTGTCCAGATCCGCAGGCAAATCCTCGCGGCGGAAATACGGCCCGCGTGAGGTGCCACCACGCATGAAGTGAAAAGGAATGGCGGTTTGCGGCATCTCAATGCTCCGTGATAAAGTTGGCCAGCCAAGTGGCAAAGGCAGCAGTTCCCAGCGCCCCACCCAGATCACGGGTGCGGGTTTGGGGGTTGGCAAGGGCGGCATCAATCGCCTCTTCAATCGCTTGCGCCGCCTCTGATGCCCCAAGATGGCGCAAGAGCATGGCCGCCGACCCGATCAACGAGGCGGGATTTGCCCGGTCTTGGCCCGCGATATCAGGGGCCGATCCATGTTGCGCCTGTGCAACCGCATGGTCCGGGCCAAGGTTGAGGGAGGCCCCAAGACCAAGACCGCCAGCAACCTCGGCCGCAAGATCAGACAAGATGTCGCCAAACATATTGGTTGCAAGGATCACATCGAACCGCCCCGGATCGCGCACCAGCAGGGCGGCGGCGGAATCGACCAGCACTTCCTCATGTTGAACTTGAGGATAGCGCGCCGCCACCTTGCGCACCTCGGACAGAAACAACCCGTCCGACAGGCGCAGCACATTGGCCTTGTGGATCGTTGTCACTTTGGCGCGGGGGCGCGCGGCGGCAATGGCAAAGGCCGCTTCGGCAATGCGCGCACTACCCTTGACCGTAATCTTGCGCATGGCGATGGCCACATCGGGTTCAACCAGAAATTCGCCAGAGCCAGAGGCCATGTTGCGATCGGCATAAAACCCTTCAAGGTTCTCACGCACCACCACCAGATCAATGGCGGGCACCACTGGGCGCGGCGCACCGTCACGCGACCGGGCCGGGCGAATATTGGCAAAAAGCTCCAACTCCCGCCGCAGCACGCCCGAGGGGTTCAGCCCACCTTTGGCCACCGGCGGGTAGGCGTTGTGGGACACGGGGCCAAGGATGACACCATCCGCCGCCTTTGCCGCCTCGATCACAGAGGCCGGAATGGTGGTGCCAACGCTTTCAAGTGCTGTAAACCCGATCTCGGCCCGCGTCAGACGCAGGCCAAGGTCAAAACGCGTGTTGACTGCGCCCAGAACCGTTTCCGTGGCCGCCACGATTTCGGGGCCGATGCCGTCACCGGAAAGCACAAGCAGGTCCATCTTCATCTCCTCAGCGGAAGGGCCACGGAAGGTCTACCGCGTCTTGCAGATAGCCCGAGGGGAAGTTCAGGGAAAGTGCCCAAGCCAGCAAAAGAATAACCCCGGCAGCCCCTGCCGTCATGATCACGGTCGCCACCAACCCGGCTTGGGCCCGACGGACCAAAAAGACAGGAAAGAACACCAACAGCGCCGCATAAAAGCCGATCAGTGCGGTCAGGCCGACCAAGCCCGCAATCCACGCAAGACCCCCCCAGAGGTTTCCGATCCCCTCTTGCCCGGCATAGTCGCTGGAGAGTTCAGCATCGAAATGGGCGGCATGTCCCGGTTCCCCACGGATCAACTGTGGGATCAAGATCACTGTCATCACCAGACCGATGATGGCAACCGACAGCGGAAACACCTGCCCAAGCAGGCTGTGGTGCAAGGAATCTTCCAATGCCACCCCAAGGATCACTGCCACAAGCCCCGCAAACAAAATTTGCGGAAGCCGCGCGGCCGCATTGGGCAAGTTCGCCACATCTTCTGCCGTAGGAACGGCTTGGCCCGTATCATCCACCCGATTGCGCAGCCCGAAATAGACCGAGGCCAAGGTCATCACGGCGATGATGATCACACCGGGGCGGGTGACAAAGCCCCAGTCGTAAAACTGCATGGCTTGATAGAAATACGTCTCGGCCTGTGGGGCCAGAACATAGCCGATCAGCAGGGCCGGACGCGGCCAGCCGAACCGCTTCATCAAAACACCCAGAACGCCCAAGCCCAAAAGGGCGACCAGATCTGCCAGCGACCGCGTTGCCTGAAAGGCGGCAAAGCAGATCAGCACGATCATGAACGGGGCAAGACGCTGAAAGGGGATCTGCGTCAGCTTTGAAATCGGGATGGCCAAGGCTAGACAGATGCCAGCCCCCATCACATTGGCCAGCGCCAAGGACCAGATGATCGAATAGGTGATGTTCAGGTCGGGCCCAACCATCGACGGACCGGGTTCAATCCCCAAAAGCACCATGCCGCCCAAGAACACGGCCATCGACCCCGAACCCGGAATCCCAAACAGCATGGTTGGAAGCAACGCGCCGCCCTGCATGGCGTTATTGGCGCTTTCTGGTGCGATCACGCCCCGAATATCACCCTTGCCGAAATTGGGATCTTTCTTGACCGTCTGGACCGCATGGCCATAGGCGATCCAATCCACAACCGATCCGCCAAGGCCGGGAATGGCACCAATGATGCAGCCAAGACCCGCGCAGCGCGTGGAAAGCCAGACGTTCGCCCACCAGTCGCGCAGCCCCTGAAACCATCCCGATCCCAGCGCATTGCCCTGCGAAATCGCTGCATTCTTACGCAACAGATCGGCGATCTCGGGAATGGCAAAAAAGCCAAGGCCAACGATGACAAGGGGAATACCGTCATAAAGGTAATCAAACCCAAAGATCATCCGAAACTCGCCCGTGGCAGGTGCGCCGCCAATAGAGCCGATGATCAGGCCAACGCAGCATGCAGCCAGCCCCTTGGCCAGACTGCGCCCGGCCAGCACAGCAACCATAGACAGGCCAAACAGCGCCAGCATGAACAACTCTGCCGAGCCAAAAGACAGGATCAGGGGCCTTGCGATCACCACAAACCCGGTCAGGACGATTGCCCCGAAAATACCCCCTGCCATCGACGAAATGAATGCCGCCGAAAGTGCGCGCGCCGCCTGCCCCTGACGGGCCAATGGAAAGCCGTCAAGCACCGTGGCCTGGCTGGCCGATGATCCGGGAATACCCATCAACACCGAGGAAAACGTATCCGAGGTGGGGATCACGGCGACAAGGCCGATCAGCATGGCAAGTGCGGTTATTTCGTCCATGCCATAGAGGAATGGGATCAAAAGCGACAATCCAGCGATCCCGCCAAGCCCCGGGATCACCCCGATGACCAGCCCGACCGAAACACCGATCAACATGTAAAATAGGTGTTGGAACGTCAGCAGAGTTCCAAACGCGGACAAGAGGGTATCGATCACGGGACGTACTCCGTGTTGGCCGCTGGATCACGCGGCGTGGGTCAGGAAAAGCGACTGGAAAAGAACGGCAGGCAGCTGTTGCTGCCTGCCGTTGGTCAGATCAGGCGATCATTCTTCGCCGAGCTTCACACCATAATCAGCAGCCAGCATTTCTGCAACTTGCGTGCGCAGTTCCGGCGCGATGGTGGTGCCTTTGTCGAACAGCGCTTGCGCCAGCGGGCCGGTTACCTGCTCATAGGTTCCCAGAACGCTTTCAGCGTTCGCCTGATACTCCGGGTCGGCCTTCATCGCCTCAAAAGCGGCTTGATAGGCATCGACGATGTCATCCGGCGTATCCTTTGGCAAGAACACCATCTTTTGCGCCGGGAAACCCGCCGTAAAGAAAGCGACATAGCCGTCATATTCCGGGCCAGATGGCGCGTTGCCGGTCAGGGTCTGATAGGCTTCGGGGAACGAAGGCAGATCCGGGAAGGTCGGGTCACGCACAACATTGCCTGCGGCGTCAAGAACGCCCCAGCTGAACAAGGGAACAGCCGTCCCGGCATCGACCAGCGGTTGCACGTTCTTGATATAGGCAGACGAGGTTTGATAGTCGATGTTCGTCTCACCACGCTCAAACGCCAGACGACCATCGCCGCGGCCTTTGAAGCCAAAGACGTGCTGGACGGTAAAGCCCATCTGCTTGAACCCCAGAAGCGGAACCAGATCAAGCGAGGTCGCGCCTTGGCTGGCATAGACAAGGTCCTTGCCCTTGAGCATCCCGATGTCTTCCGGACCCTTCAGGCCCAGCGCCGGCGTCGTATAGACCACGCCACCCGTCGGCGCGGCCATGGCAATCTTCCAGTCCTTGTATTCATAGCGCACACGCGGATCGCCCAGCAGATACGGGAACTGCGTCGAGCCCGAGGTGCCAAGAATGGTCAGACCATCCGGCTTTGCCCGCGCGGCAAAAAGATTGGTGCCCTTGGTCGACCCGCCGCCCGGCTCGTTGACCACGACAACGGTCGGATTGCCCGGCAGGTATTTCGACATCAATGGTGCGTTGAACCGCGCCCAAGTGTCAGAACCGCCACCAGCGGAAAACGGAATGATCCATTCGATGGTCTTGCCCGAGAAATCCACTTCGGCAGCGGCCGGGCCGGCCAGTCCAAGCGCCAAGGCGCCCGTCGCAAGCGCAAGTGCGCCACGGCGTGTTACGTTAGATAGTGTCGTCATGCGATCCTCCCGTGATCTCTTTTGTTTGCCGGTCGTTTTGTGCGACAGCAAATAGACAAAGGCCGCGCTTGAAATTTCCTCCCCAGCGCGGCTTGATGGGCACCATAGAATGTATTCCTGTCCAAACCCTGTCCTTTCCCAGAATACTGGACCCTTCATGCGCAT
The DNA here is from genome assembly GCA_021741245.1 of Paracoccaceae bacterium. Lineage (GTDB taxonomy): Bacteria > Pseudomonadota > Alphaproteobacteria > Rhodobacterales > Rhodobacteraceae > Pseudotabrizicola. The sequence continues at coordinate 30,928 of JAIOYF010000001.1, read as the reverse complement.
CGTCCTTGTCGAAGATAACATCAGCCTTGCGCGGGGCATCGAGAATGCCCTGCGCGATCAGGGGCATGCCGTTGACCACTTGGACGATGGTCAAGATGCAGATACCTTCTTGCGCCAAGAACGCTGTGATGTTGCCGTCATCGACGTGAACCTGCCGCGCCTCTCGGGGCTGCAGATCATTCGTCAGCTTCGGGCGCGGGGGGATACGACGCCAGTTCTGATTCTGACGGCAATGGGAAAAACCTCGGACCGGGTCGAGGGGTTGGATGCAGGGGCGGACGACTATCTGGTAAAACCGTTTGAGATGGCCGAGCTGTTCGCCCGCCTGCGCGCGCTGTCCCGACGGCGACCAGAGGTGGCCCCGGCACGCGAAACATTCGCCGGGCTTGTCTATGATCGCCAGTCGCGGACCGTGTTTGCAGGCGGGCGCAATCTGGATCTGCCCCGGCGCGAACTTGCCCTGTTTGAGTTGATGCTCGAACACAAGGGCCGGTTGTTGGACAAGGACCGCATCGGCCTTGCCCTTTATGGCGCGGGTGCTGCGGTTGAGGCAAATGCTGTAGAACTTCTGGTGTCGCGCTTGCGCCGCAAGATCGACGGAACCGGGGCCACGATCCGAACCGCAAGGGGCTTGGGCTATATGCTGGACGAGACGGCTTGATGACCCGCCTGTCGCTGCGCGCACGGCTGTTCCTGTTGTTGATGGCACCGCTGTTTTTTGTCGCCATTGCCGTCGCCTTCGCACGCTTTTTGGTGGCCGAGCGCATGTCGGAGGAATTGTATGACAACACCTTGCTTGTGGTCGCCCTGACAATTTCGCGCGATGTCGTGCTTTCAGAAGGCGATGTGCTGACTGAAGAATTGCTTGATGAGTTGACGAATGCCTTGGGCGACCCGGTCTACTATCGGGTCACCGGGCCGGGCGGCAGTTTCGTCACCGGGTATTCCGACCCCCCGCAACTGCCCGACACGGCCAAATCCATCAGTGGCACACCTGTCTTTTATGACAGTGTTTCCGTGGGCCGGCCCGTGCGCGCTGTGGTCTTGCGTGAATTCATCAGTGAACCCCAATTTGGGGGTTGGGTCACCGTCGAGGTTTGGCAAAACGTCTCACAACGCGCGGCGCTGTCACGCAGACTTGTCACCCAATCCTTGATGCTGCTGGGGTCGATCCTTTTGACGGCCTCGCTGATCTTGTGGTTCGGCATTCAGTTGGGGTTGAAACCTGTCTTTGATCTGCGCGAGGCGATTGGTGCACGAACACCAGATGATCTGCGCCCGATCCGGCGCTGGGTCCCGCCAGAACTCCGGCCTTTGGTGGATGCGACCAATTCACTTTTTGAACGCCTTGCCCGCGCCATTTCGCTGCGCGACGCCTTTATTTCCGATGCGGCCCATCAGGTGCGCAACCCGATTGCCGCAATCCAAAGCCAAGCCGAGGCGGCCATGACCGCCCCAAGCGAAGCGCAGTTGCGCGAAAGGATTGCGGATGTTGCGGCCTCGGCCCGTGCGACCGGGCGATTGACCAACCAGCTTTTGTCGATTGAACGGGTCCGGGGCCGCACGCTTCGCGCCTTGTCCGAGGATACCGATCTTGTGGCCCTGATCTCTGGTCTGACCCGTGCCTTTGCGGAATCGCAGTTGAAGCGATCCGTCAATGTCGCCTTTGAGGTGCAGGGAACGCCACGATCCGTGCGGGCAGACCCCGTCATGATTGAAGAACTGCTTGGCAATCTGTTCGACAATGCCGCGAAATATGGGCTCCGCGCCGGGGGTGAGTTGACTGTGGTTCTGGCGTTTTCAGAAAGCGACGTGGTCCTGAGCATTCGGGACGACGGACCGGGCATCCCACCAGACCTGCGAGAACGCGTCTTTGATCGCTTTTTCCGCAGTGATCTGGACCAGACGCGGGGCTGTGGCTTGGGCCTGTCGATTGTTGCGGATGTGGCCATGGCACATGGTGGAAGTGCGGTTTGCGCGGACACACCCAAGGGTGCGGAATTCAGGGTCCGATTGCTGGTTTGATCCCGAAGTTTGTTGGCCAAGTTCGGCCAAAACCGGTTGCCGTCCTGCACTGGAATTCAAACTGATTTGGAACAGCCCTCTGTCCCATCCTGATTTCAAGGCATCTTGCCCTGTGGGGGGCGTGATGCAAGTGCAGGCGTCCCCTGCGCGCACGGCAGTCCGTGCCATGACCTGCCCTTGAGTAGTTTCCGACCCTGACAGCCCGGTCTTGGGCGGTGGTAGCCTGACCCCGTCGCCGCAATCTCAATCTTGGGTAGATGGTCCCGAGTCTTTTCCACAAACGCCAAAGGAGACAGCCATGTCCGATGACATACACCTCAAGCAAGCCGTGATCGATGAGTTGAAATGGGAGCCAAGCGTCAACGCCACCCAGATCGGCGTGACGACAAAGGATGGGATCGGTACCTTGATGGGTTCGGTTGAAAGCTATGCTGAAAAGCATGGGGCCGAAATGGCCGCGCTGCGCGTCAAGGATGTGAAAGCGGTGGCCGAAGAGATCGAGGTCAAGCTGCCGTTCAGCGTCAAACACGGCGATGCGGAAATCGCCGCAGCGGCGGTGAACCGTATGGACTGGAACGTATCGGTCCCCAAAGACACGGTGAAAGTCGCGGTCAGCAAGGGTTGGGTGACATTGTCAGGTCAGGTTCACTGGCATTATCAGCATGACGCCGCCGCCCATGCGGTTCGGACCTTGTGGGGCGTAACGGGTGTCTCCAACCAGATCAGCATCAAGCCACGGGTCAACGCGGGCGACATCAAGTCCGATATCATGGTCGCGCTCAATCGGTCTTGGTTTGCGCCCGAGAATATCGACGTGACCGCACGCGACGGTCAGGTCACGTTGACGGGAACCGTTGATTACTGGGATGAACGCGCTCTTGCCGCCACAACCGCTTGGGCGGCGCCGGGTGTGACCTCGGTCACCAATGATATTCGCGTCCATTGATCATGTGGGTGCACTGGAAAGCCGGTGCACCCTTTTTCATTACAATTCCACAATTGGGCACTCAGACTCGAAAACTACTCAGGGTGGAGCGATAAGGGCCACCATTCCCGCTTTTGCTGCACCCGACTGACCCAAGTTAAGGCATCCGCACCCGCAAACACCTATCACTGAACGGACCCGTGGCATCAAGGCCGGTTCCCGGGAGGAGAGGCCAAAACCATGTCGAACATGCAGACGCTATTCGCCGATCCAACCGAGTTTTGTACCTCTTTTTGCCCCAAGCACCCAGCGGAGGCCGCGCGGCCTCTAAGCGTCTCCCCTGCGCCTAGCGGTATTGACCCGGCCAATCGGTTGCGCGCCATGCTTGACCAACAGATCGCCGAAACGGGCCAGTTGTATAGCCTTTTATGCAGCCTAAACTTGCCGATCTTGCACCTTTGCCCTGAAATGCGGTTGCGCGCGTTCACGCCGGCCGCTGCGCTGGTTTTTGACTTGAGGGACATAGATCTGGGGATGAGGTTTGATTTTCGCAGGCCCGCCAATCCTTTGGAAGAGGTGACCGAGGTTCTGAGGGCAGGCCGGACATGGGCCTGCCGAATTCTGCCGCATGAGCCTTATCCCGGAGCGACTGGCGGGCTGATGGTGATCCTTTTGGCACCCTTGCGGGCAACCGAGGTCAAACAGCCCCAAGCGGCGGATGACGGCGGCCTGACGCCGCGACAACAACAGGTCATGGACCTTGTGCTGGCAGTCCACCCCAGCAAGAACATCGCAGCGGATCTGAAGATCAGCCGGCGAACGGTTGAAAACCACCGCGCCGCGATCATGCGGCGCACGGGGGCCACCTCTTTACCCGCCCTCGCGAGGATGGCAGTTGGCGCAGATCGCAGGCTGAGGCAGGGTGACAAACATGACTTGCGCGCCCTGCACGGGCCATTGGCATTCCAATAGTCCTGATCACACCGCCAACGGCATGGCCAAGAAGCCTTGGGCACATCTGGCAATCTACAAAGGTTACTGGGATGGCAGTCCGTCGGGTTTGATGATTTGAACAAGGCGCGGTGCATAAGGACCCTCATGAGGGTCCGCCGCCGCCCGCGCCAGTCCGTCTGCAATAGGAGAGTATGATGCCCCAGACAACCACCCAAAATCGCAGGCTCATTCTGGCCGAACGCCCCAAGGGTGAACCCACCGAGGCAACCTTGCGGCTAGAGACGCAGACCGTTCCGGCACCCGGTCCGGGCCAGATGCTATTGCGCGTCGAGTATCTTTCGCTTGATCCCTACATGCGGGGCCGGATGAGCGACGCCCCCTCTTACGCGGCCCCAGTTGCTTTGGGCGATGTGATGGAAGGGGGCACCGTCGCACAGGTCGTGGCGTCGCATGTGGGCGGTTTCGCAGCGGGCGACTGGGTCCTGTCCCACAGTGGGTGGCAGGACTATGCGCTGTCAGATGGCACGGGCGTGACGCTGCTGGATCCGGGGATGGAGCATCCGTCTTGGGCATTGGGCATTCTGGGCATGCCGGGGTTCACAGCATGGGCCGGATTGACCCAGATCGGGGTGCCCAAACCGGGCGAGACAGTCTGTGTCGCAGCAGCGACGGGCCCGGTGGGTGCAACCGTTGGCCAGATTGCGCGGTTGATGGGATGCCATGTCGTGGGCATCGCAGGCGGGGCCGAAAAATGCGCCCATGCCGTGAAATCCCTTGGGTTTGATGCCTGCATCGACCATAAATCCGTCGACTTCGCCGCGCAGCTCAAAGCCGAAGTTCCCAAGGGCATCGATGTCTATTTCGAAAACGTCGGTGGCGCGGTGTTTGATGCGGTTCTGCCTCTGTTGAACACTAGCGCACGGGTGCCTGTTTGCGGGCTTGTCTCGCAGTATAACGCCACTGGCCTGCCTGACGGGCCAGACCGGCTGTCGATGCTGATGGGACAAGTCTTGCGCAAGCGGTTAACCCTGCGCGGGTTCATCATCTTTCAGGATTTCGGGCATCTTTATCCCGACTTTGCCAAAGCCATGGGCGCATGGCTTGCCGAGGGGAAGATACAGTATCGCGAAGACATGGTCGAAGGGCTGGAAAACGCCCCGCAGGCCTTTGCCGGCATGTTGCGCGGCGAAAATTTTGGCAAGCGGGTCATCCATGTAGGACCGGCTAAGATGATAGAAAACAAGGAAACTCTGACATGAACGTTCTGATGGTTCTGACCTCGCACAGCGCTTTGGGCGACACAGGCAAGAAAACCGGGTTCTGGCTGGAGGAGTTTGCAGCCCCCTATTATGTCTTGTCCGACGCTGGCGCGCAGATCACGCTGGCCTCGCCAATGGGTGGGCAACCGCCGTTGGACCCAAGCAGCGACGCCGCGGATGCCCAAACCGAAGATACGCTGCGCTTAAAGGGTGATGCGGCTGCCCGTGCCGCGCTGGCGAATACGGTCAAGCTGTCTGAGGTTGATCTTGGGGCCTTTGACGCCGTGTTCTATCCCGGTGGCCACGGCCCGCTGTGGGATCTGGCCGAAGATGCGACAAGCATCAAGCTGATCGAGTTTTTCGCAGGTGGCGGCAAGCCGATTGCCGCTGTGTGCCACGCCCCGGCAATCTTTCGCCATACCAAAAACCCGGATGGCATGCCGCTTGTCCTTGGCCGCAATGTCACAGGCTTTGCCAATACCGAAGAGACCGCAGCGGGATTGACCGATGTGGTGCCGTTTTTGGTCGAGGATATGCTGGTGGCAAACGGGGCCATCTACTCCAAAGCCGCCGATTGGGCATCACATGTGGTGGTGGATGGCAATCTGATCACCGGCCAGAACCCCGCGTCGTCTAAAGAGGCGGCACAGGCGCTGCTGGGACTCCTTGGCTGAGCGTTCTGGCCCGGCTTCTTTGCACAGGGCGCGATCCGCAACACTGCACGATCTTGCCACTTTACGATTGTGCGCACCGACGTCCGTCGCCTCAGCCCAACGACATGCGGCGTCTTGAGATGACGACAAGCATCAGGATCGTCGCCAGATAGGGCAGGCTGGACAACAGTTGCGACGGCAAGGCCACGCCCATGGCCTGCACGCTGAGTTGGCCAATCGACAGCAGGCCAAACAGCACCGCGCCAAACGCGACCCGCCCCGTTTGCCACGTGCCAAACACAACCAAGGCCAGCGCGATCCAGCCGCGCCCTGCGATCATGCCATCAGCCCAAAGCGGGGTATAGACGGTTGCGGCATAGGCCCCGGCAAGGCCACACATCGCCCCGCCAAAGGCAACGGCGGCGCATCTGATGGCAACGACCGGATAACCGATTGCCCGCGCCGCCACGCTGTTTTCACCAACGGCTGTGATGATCAGGCCCAGCTTTGTCTTGTTCAACACATACCACAAAACCACAGTGCCGATGATGGTCAACCAAACCACCAGATCTTGGGTCAGGAGCGTCGGGCCGATGACCGGGATGTTGGACAACAGCGGCAAGCCAAAGTCAGGCAATCCCTTGATGGTCTGACTTTCATAGGTCTTGCCAAACAACGCCGAAAGCCCAAGACCCAAGACACCGATCGCAAGGCCTGCGGCAACCTCATTTGCCCTTACCCCAAGGACAAGTCCGGCAAAGATCATCGCAAAGGCGGCGCTGACAAGGGCCGCGACCGCAAACCCAAGGATATGCGAGCCGCTGTGATACACACAGATAAAGGCAATGACCGCGCCAAGCGCCATCATCCCCTCCAGCCCCAGATTAAGAACGCCGGTGCGTTCCACCACCATTTCCCCCAAGGCTGCCAGCAAAAGCGGCAAGGCTGCGGCCAGCGTTCCGGCCAAAAGGAATTCCAGCGCGCTCATCTGGCACCTGATCCTTGGGGGGATGCAACTTCGATCCGATAGCGGATGGACGTAAAGGTGAGCAGGTAAAACACCAGAAGAAAGCCCTGAAACACCTCAACCGCTGCCACAGGCAATGCTGCGGAGACTGTGGCACTATCGCCGCCGATATAGATCACCGAGATCAGAAAGCTGGACGCCACAATGCCAATCGGGTTCAGACCGCCCAGATAGGCCACAATGATGGCCGCATAGCCGTATCCGCTTGAGACCGAGCGTTGAAGTTGCCCAAGTGGACCCGCCACCTCGCTTGCGCCAGCAAGCCCCGCGGCCAGACCGCCAAGCGCCAGACTAAGCAAGACCATGCCCGGCGCGTTGAACCCGGCATAGCCAGCCGCCCGTGGCGCAAGACCCGCCGTACGCAACTGATAGCCGCGAAAATGGTGCTGCATCATCAGATAAGCCAAGGCACTTGCAATGAGGGCAAAGGCAAAGGCAATGGTCGTGCGCGTGCCCGGCAACAAGATGGGAAGCAGCGCATTGCCCGGAAACATGACCGATTGTGGGAAATTGAACCCGCGCGGATCCTTCCACGGGCCCAGCAAAAGGTAGTTCAGGATCTGAACGGCAATCAGGCTCATCATCAGTGTCACCAAAATCTCCGACGCGCCAAACCGGGTCCGCAAGACGGCCGCAATCAGGGCATAGGCCATGCCGCCCAAGGCCCCGGCGACAATCATCGCGGGCAGCATCATCGGAACCGCCCCGTCGGGATACCACACGGGCAGAGCCGAGGCGCAGATCGCCCCGATGATGAACTGCCCCTCGGCGCCGATGTTGAAGACATTGGCGCGAAACCCGATGGCCAACCCCTGCGCGATCAGCAAGAGCGGGGTCATTTTCAGCAACACCTCGGAAAAGCTGTACCACGTCAGAAACGGCTTCAGCAAAAGCGCATAAAGCGCCGCACCAGCAGGTTTGCCCAACAGTGCGAACAAGATCAGGCTTGCCAGACAGGACAGAACCAGCGCCGCAACAGGGGCCGCGATCATGGCCATGCGCGATGCGGTGTCACGGCGAACAAGGCGCAGTCTCATGCCTGTGCCCCGATCATATGGGCGCCGATGTCTTGCGCTGTGGTGTTTGCGGCCTGCAATGGGGCGGACAGCTGCCCCGCACGCAAGACATGCAAGATGTCGCAGATTTCAAACAGTTCTTCCAACTCTTCCGAAATGACCAGCAAGGCAGCCCCTTGATCGCGCAATTGCAACAGCCTGCGGCGGATGGCGGCAGCGGCCCCCACATCCACCCCCCATGTGGGCTGCGAGACCAACATCACCTTTGGGTTCAGCATGATTTCGCGCCCGATGATGAACTTTTGCAGATTGCCGCCCGACATTGCGCCCGCCTCGGCCTCGGGGCCCGGGGTGCGCACGTCGAATTCTGCAATGCAATCCTTGGTAAAGGCCCGCTCTGCCGCACGACGGATAAAGCCACCGCGCAACATGCCCAAACGATGCGCGGTCAGCAGGCTGTTGTCCGCAAGCGACATTTCCGGCACCGCGCCCCGGCCAAGGCGTTCTTCCGGCACAAAGGCAAACCCCAATGCCCGTCTTTGCGCAGGGCCCATCCGACCCACCTTTTGCCCCATGAGCGTGATCATCTCGGCGCGTTCACTCAGCGCCTCGCCCGATATCAGGGCTGCAAGCTCTTGTTGCCCGTTGCCGGAAATTCCCGCGATCCCCACGATCTGACCGGCCCGAAGATCCAGATTGATAGATTGCAACGCCGTGCCGAACCGGGTCTTGGGCCGGTGGCTCAGGCCCGAGATCGAAAGGCAAACCTCTCCCGCTGCACGGGTCTTGGCGGCGTCGAGTTTGGGCATCTCATGCCCGATCATCAGCTTTGCCAGATCTGCCGCCGAATGCTGGCGCGGATCAACCCGGCCTGTCACGCGACCGCCCCGCAAAACGGTGGCCTCGTCACACAGTTCCCGGATTTCATCGAGCTTGTGGGAAATGAACAAGATCGCCATGCCTTTTTCCTGAAGGCTGCGCAGCGTGGCAAACAGCAGACGCACGCTTTGCGGCGGCAAAACCGATGTTGGTTCATCCAAGATCAGCAGTTTCGGCTCCAGCAGCAGGCAGCGGATGATTTCTACCCTCTGGCGCTCTCCGACGGAAAGCCTGTGAACCATGGCACCGGGATCAACCGTCAGCCCAAACTGTTCACCCAGCACCTTTATCTTGGCGGCCAGATCCGCCTGCTTGCCCGGCACCATCAGGGCCACGTTTTGCACGACGCTGAGAGTTTCAAACAAGGAAAAGTGCTGAAACACCATGCCGATGCCCAGCGCCTGCGCGTCAGAGGGGCGTGTCATCTGCACCTGCGCGCCATTCCACAGGATCTGGCCCTCATCGGGCTGTTCGACACCGTAAATCATTTTCATGAGGGTGGATTTCCCGGCCCCGTTCTCACCCAGAACAGCATGGATCGACCCGGCAAGTACCGCCAGGTCGATCCCCGAATTTGCCTGAACCGCGCCATAGCGCTTTGACACGCCAGAAAGGCGCAGCAAGGCGGGCGCTTGGCTTGTCATTTCGGCAAGGGCGTGGTCACACCCGCCACGTGCCAATCCATACCCAGCATCTCGTCCACGGTCATCGCGACACCGGCGGCATAACGTTCCGCACCCGATTGATCGACCAGCGGGCCCTGGAACACGACAAAGCTGTTGGCTTTGATTTCCGCCTGTTTTGCCGTGATCTGGGCCACCATATCGGCAGGAATGCCGGCGTTCCAATCTGCGGTATAGACAACGTCATCTTCCATGCCGAGCCAGAAGTTCAGCCCTTCAAAGGTGCCTGCCACATGGCCATCCACCAGCCGCTTGAAATGCGGGCCCCAGTCGGTGCCCACGACGCCCAGATATTTGGTCGGCGCATATTTTACCATCGAGGAGTTCAGGTTGAAGGCATAAACCCCCGCCTCTTCCGCGACGGCGATGACAGAGGGTGTGTCTTGCGCATTTGAGAAGATCACGTCGACACCCTGCGAAATCTGGGCCTTTGCCGCGTCTTGCTCGGCTGCCGGATCAAACCACGAGTTTACCCAGACCACGCTCATTTCAATCGTCGGGTCCACAGACCGCGCCCCCAGCATAAAGGCGTTGATCGAGGTGATCAGTTCGGGAATGGCAAAGGCCCCGACACAGCCCAGTTTCTTGGATTTGGTGACCGAAGCTGCCGCCATCCCCATCAGATAGGTGCCCTGCCAGTATTTGGCGGTGAAAGGCGAAAAATTCGGCTCGGTCAGATAGCCCGAGGCATGGATGATTGATACATCGGCGTTGCGCTTGGCAATCTGGATGCCTCCGTTTTGGTAGCCAAAAGAGCCCAACAGCAGCACCTTGTTGCCTTCGGCAACCAGCCCGTTGGCAATACGATCCGCGTCCGGACCTTCGGCGATATTTTCCAGAACGGTGACCTCCAGCTTGTCGCCATAAGCCGCCTTTACCGTTTCAATCCCCGCCATAAGCGTGTGCGACCAGCCCACATCAGCGGCAGGCGATGGCAGAACCACCCCCATCTTCAAAACGTCCTGTGCCATGGCCCGCATAGGCAGAGCCATAGCGGTTGTTGCAGCAAGCGTGGTCTTCAGAAAGGTGCGGCGTTGCAAAAGATGTGACATCAGAGGTCCCCGTTGGTGTTTTTTGGCAAGATTTTGTGAAGTGCGTCCTCGGCCGCGTAAAACAGCGCGGCCTCGTCCAGATGTGGAAAGGCCCCATTGGCCCAGACAACACGGCCATTGATCATGGTCAGATCAACGACGGAACCGATCCCGACCTTGGCGATCAGGCTGATCGGATCGTGTCGTGTGCCGATATAGTCAAGCTTTCGGGTGTCGATGGCGAACAGGTCCGCCGCCATGCCGGGCCGCAGCGCCCCTATATCCGAACGGCCCAGCAAAGACGCCCCGCCTTCGGTGGCATAGGACAAAAAGCGGGCAGGCGTCGGCACAGGATCGGCCCGCCCTGAGGCCAAAAGGCATTGCAGCATATAGGCCGAATGCACACAGTGCATCAGGTTCGAATTGTCGTTTGACGCGGCGCCATCCACCCCCAACCCGATGCGAAGGCCCAAAGCCTCCATCGCGGGAATATCGGTGACCTCGGCCCCGACCAGATAGACAGGCTCCGGGCAGTGCGACAGCCCCGTGCCCGAGGCCGCCATTTTGGCAAGCTCTGCCCGGCTCAACTCCCAGCCATGGGCGTAAAAGGTGTCGGGTCCGGCAAAGCCGATCTCTTCGCAATAATCCACGGTCCGCATGCCATGCACCTGTGCGATCACCGGGCTTTCGCCTTCGCCCACATGGCTGTGCAAGAACACACCTTTGTCGCGGGCAAGACGCACGGATTCCACAAAGGTTTCGCGATAGCAATTCACAGGCTGACAGGGTGCCACAACCACCTGACGCATCGAAAAACGGCCCGCATCGTGGTAGGCGTCGATCACCCTTTCGCAATCGCCAATGAATTCGTCTGTCGTCTCCAGCATCTCATCAGGGATCGTGCTGCCCTTGGATTTCGGCAGCGTGTTGCCCCCCCGGCCTGCATGAAAGCGCATCCCCAAAAGTTCGGCCGCCTCGAACTGGCGATCAATGATCCGCTTTCCGGCGTGGCGGGGAAAGCAATATTGGTGATCAAAGGCCGTGGTGCAGCCGTGCTTGATCAACTCGGCCATGGCCACAACAGAACTGTGGTAAAAGCAATCCTCATTCAGACGCGAAAAGATTGGGTAGATGCGGTCAAGCCATTCCAGCACGGAAAAGCGTGTCCAGTCGAGTTCGGCACGGTTGCGCACAAAGGTCTGGAAAAAGTGGTGATGCGTGTTGACCAGACCGGGATAAATGAACAGGCCCGCACCATTGATGACCGTGCAATGCTCTGGCGCACGCTGCGAAAGATTGGGGCCAATCGCTGTGATCGCCCCGCCTTCGATCAAGATATCTTGCCCCCACAGAACCGGGTCAGAGGCAGAGGTGACGATGGCCTCACAAGATTTGAACAAGGTCGCGCTCATCTTGACCTCTCTGGGGCCGGGGCCAGTTCGTGCAAGCGGTGAATGCCCGGCATTTCGACAAAACCGGGCACTGAGCGGATGGCCCGCATCCACAGCCGGATGGACGGATAGGGGTCAAGACTAACCCCACCATCCGGGGCCAGTGCGGTGTTGGGAAAACAGGCGATATCGGCGATGGTTGGCGCAACGCCGGCCAAAAAGCCCATACCAGCAAACCGCTGTTCGGCCAAATGTGCTTCCATCTTGCGCAATTGGCGGATGCCATCGCGGCGGACCTGAACAATATCAGCGTCAAAACCCAGAACATCATGCAAACGCGCCATGCCAAGGCTGGCATTCAACTCACCCGCAAAATCCAGCCATGGGTCGATCTGGCCCGAAGCCTCGCCCAACCACTGCGGGGCATTCTGCCGTGCCAGATGGCGCAGCATATTGGCGCTTTGGGTCAGCACCAGATCGCCATCCACCAGCACCGGCAAGGTGCCTTGGGGGTTCAGGCGCAGCATTTCGGCCGATTTATGATCCCGCGCCGGGTGAAAATTGACGGCCTTCACCTCAAGCCGGACCCCCAACAGGGCGGCCATAAGCCGAACCTTGTAGCAGCTTGCGCTAAGGACATAGTCGTAAAGGATCATGCCGCAACAACCTGCGCGCCATAGGTGTAGCCCGTCCGCTTCAGCCACCGACGATAGGCAATAGAGGTCAGGTCAGCTTGGGTTGGCACTTCCATCCCCGGGTCCAAGGGCAGTTTGCGGGGTATCTGGTTTTCAAGAATGGAGCGATCTTGCATGAAGATCATCTGTTGAAAACTGACCAGATCGGCCATGGGTGTGTCATCGTCATAAAGCGCCATCCAAGGCCAGACCTCGCACAACTCTTCTGTCAGGGGCTGCACGAACAGGGTGATCACATCCCATTCCCCCGGACGGGGTGGGCAGGTCTTGTAGAGCACCGCACAGGTGGGGGCGGGCACACGATACATATATTCGGTGGTGATCCCGCCTTCGGCAGATTTGGCGGCCTGCGGCTGAAAGAATTTCACCTTGGTCGCCCAAACCTCATCCACCTCTTCGCGGATATCAACGTCATAGCGCTCCACTTCGGTATGCGGTTCGGCCCCAAGGATATCGGTGTGCACAAAGGGAAAATGGGCAATATCCAGAAAGTTTTCGACCGCGCGCAACGGCGAGCATTTCACCCGCACCGACCCACAATCCACCAAGCGCCGACCCGGTGTCTCTGCCTCGGGGATGGTGAACAAATCGCGGTTTGGCTGGCCGGGACTGGTCCACAGATGGCCAAACCGCTCGATCACGGGCAAAGCCTTGCCCCCGGCGTCGCGCACCCAGAACTGGCCACCTGTTTTGCCAAGCGTGATAGATTGCCCCAAAAGCTGGGTGGCCTGCGCGCCATGAATGCCCGAGCACATTCCAACAGGATACCAGTGATTTGCAACTTCGGGCGTCATGCGGGTTGCCCTTCGATCACGCGGCGTTGGTGTTCCAACCAGCGCGAGACATCGGTTCGGTCTGCACGTGCATCCGAAAGGGCATGCGCGGTGCAATGGTCCGCATCCATGGGTTGCAAGGCCAGCGTGATGTTGTCAGCCGTGCCCAAACGCAAGATGGCGTTTACCGCCTGGCCAAAATGGCTTGCGACCTGCTCGGCGGCCGCGTCAATCGTCAAAGATCGCACGCCACGCAATCCAGCCAGCGACGGACACTTTTCATCTGTAGGGCGCAGGGCCACCCAGATGACGTCGTCGGATTCGGCGCAGGAATAGGTGGTCGCGCATATCGTCTTTGGCGGAACCAGATTGGGATGCGCCGGGATATGGTCACATCCGCCGTCCGCATCATACTGCCAGCCATGATAGATACAGGCCAAGGTTTCACCGCGCACGAACCCATGCGACAGCCGCATTCCGCGATGGGGACAACGATCCCCCCACGCGTGCACCTGACCAGATGCCCCGCGCCAAATCGCAATGTCCTGCCCGTCAATCCGGCCCGGCATTGCCATACTTGGCAGCAAATCATCACTCAATCCGACAGCAATCCAGTCCAATCAAAGCCCCTTACCCCAGCAAGGCAACGCTGATATTTTGTGCGACAACCGTCAAGAAAGATTGCCGGGTTGCCACATCCATGCAGAAATTTGCCCAATAATTAGACAAAGACCACAGTTCAGATCAGAGAACAGGCGCGTCAGGATCCGCCTTTGGGCAATAATCGACCCGCTCCACCAGAACCGAGGCCGGGCCCAGACTGCATCCAAGGGCAAGGGCGCCAAGCATATCTTGTGCCCCTGTCGCGTGCACGGTGACACAGCCTGACCCCTGCGATGTTGTCACACCGATCAGGCCAAGTTTCCGCGCATGGCGGGCAATCCACGCCGGAAAGTCCGCCGCCTGAACCTTGCCATAGATTCGGATTGTCGCATCAAGGCTGTGATTGGTTTGCAGTTCCGACATTGGCGCATCCCTGCGGGTGACGGGGCGAAAGCCCCTTTATGAAATCGCATGAAAGCGGACTGAGCCTACAGGCACGCTTCGCCCAAGCAGATAGAGTAGTCTTGACCGCATCCGGGATGCAATCTTACAGATCAAACCGCAGCGTGTCGGCGGTATACCCGACGCCAAACGGGCTCTCGAAAACGGCAGTGGTCCGCTAGACATCCTCTGGGGCATCGACAAGGTCAGCAATCGTAAAGGGCTGCGCGGGCCAGCGATCCGCGCCAATCCGCATCAGCGGCGCATGATCCGGCACGGCCAACCGCCCCACCCATTCGGCACAGAACCGCCCCTGACAAGCCCCCATGGCAAAGCGGCCATCCAGTCGCAATTGACGGGGTGTGGGGTCAGGGCCAAGCGCGCGCAAATCGGCTAGGCTGCGGTTTTCGCAGCGGCACAGCACCGTCTCCGCTGGCTGAGTGGCAAGGTATTTCAATCCGTCATGGGCATAGATTTGTGCAAGATCGCCTTGGGCAACCCTCTCGCGGTCGACCTTGGGCGTGGCAAGGGCGGGGGGGCTCCCCAGCAGCAATGCCGCCAGCCGTTCTCCGCCTGCAAGGCCATCGGCCAGCGCCGCCCTTGCCCCAAGTGCCTCACGACAATCGCCAAGCCGCACCACAGGGATCGAAGGGCAATCTGGAACGCCAAGGTCATTCGGCGCTATGCCGTCATGCAGGCCAATCCGGTCGACACGCAGCGAACGACTGCCCTTTGGCCCCTCGATCTGGGCCAGCAGCTCCTGCCCTTCTGCGGTGATCCCCGTCAGGTGGTGCCCAGTCAGCACAGGCACGCCTGCAGCCCTGAGCCGGGCAAGATAGAGCGCAGCCTCGGTCAGATAAGACCATGGCAAGCGCATTGCGGTGACGGGGTGGGAAAACGGGCGGCCAGCCTCGACAACAGCGACAGGAGGGGACCCCAATCGTGCAAGCTCGGCCCCGACAGCAAGCAACAGGGGGCCCGACCCCGCCAACAAAATCCGGCCCTTGGGGGCCTCGGCGGTGGTTTTCATCCCCGATTGAAGTGCGCCCGCCGTGGTCACACCCGGCAGCGTCCAGCCCGCACGCGGCTGCACCCTTTCACGCGCACCCGTCGCAAGGACAAGCGCGCGGGGATGGAAAAGCGCCACCCCTTTTCCGGTCAAAAGCGCGACCCCGTGATAATCCAACCCGCCAAAGCCCGTTTCGCAGAGGATCTCAATCCGGGCGCGATGGCGTTCAACTTGCGCCATCACGCCCGCCCAACGCCGCATCTGCGCTGGCGATGCGATGGACCGCACCCCCGGCAATGGTTGGCGGTGTATCGCCCCACCGGGGCGGGGGGCACGGTCGACAACCCGCACCGATATTCCTGCCTTGGCAAGCGAGATGGCGGCAGACAGCCCTGCCAGCCCGGCCCCTACGATCAGAACCGCAGCGTCAGCCATCGCGACCCCCAGCATCGGGATCAGCAATCAGACCATCTTCGCAGATCAAAAGGCAAGCTTCGGTCAGCCGATCCCCCACGCGCACCAAACAATTCTGGCACTGGCCAATACCACAGAACACGCCCCTTGCCTGCCCGGTCGCAGCTTGGCCAAGGTTGTGCACCCCGGCAGCCATCAGGGCCGAGGCAAGGCTTTCACCACGACGAAACGCAACCCGGCGGCCATGCCAAACCACATGTCCGGTCATGCCGCCCCCGCAGCCAAAAGGGCGGGCGCAAAGCGTGAGGGGGATAGCCGTGCCAGATCGGCGGCAACCCCTGCCTCGGGCGCCAGTCCGCGCAACATCAAGGCCACCTCGCGGCCGATCAGGGCAGACAGGCAGATGCCATCGCCTTCAAATCCGGTCGCTACAAACACGCGATTGTCCCCGGCGATCGGCCCAACAATCGGCAACCCGTCGGACACAGCAGCACGCACCCCGGCAAAGGCACGGATCACACGCCGCTGGCGCAAGGCGGGCCAGACCGAGACTGCACGCGTCAGAATACTGCGCAGGGTGGCGAAATCCACCGTGCCGGGGTCGCCGTGGTTTTCCCGGCTGGAGCCGATCAGGTATTGTCCGGTTGCCAAAGGGTCGAGGACAACCGGAGACAACGGCACAGTCGGTGCGTCCACCGTTTTCGCAACCAGATAGGCCGCCGCAGTCAATGCCCCCGAAAGCTCATTTGGCGGGCCGCGATCAGTGATCAGCAATTGCCCAGAGCGGGGCAAGATCGGCAGGCCGGGCAGAACCGCCGCAGTGGATACCCCAAGCGCCAGCACCAACCGCCCGGCCCGCAAGCTACGGTCGGCCAATCGCAGGGTGACGCTGCGATCATCGCTGTCAAAGCCAAGAACAGGCGCGGGCCAGATCGGGGTGATCCCCGGTGTTGCCAGATAGGCCCGCACCGCCTTGTGGCCCGGCATATGCCCCTCGCCATCAAGGGTCACCAAACGTTCGATCCCCGCGCCCATGCCCGGCAGACGGGAGGCCGGACCATCGCCAACCACGCGCACCGGGCCAGCCAAGGCTGCCAGCTTTTCGATCAGCGCATCCATGGCCGCAATTTCAGCGCCGCCTGTGCCAAAGATGTGGGCAGGCCGCGAAGCAAAGCCCCCAGCAAGCGGCCCGGTGGCGGCAAGATCGCGGGTGTAAAGCAAGGATGCGTTTGCCAGTCGCGCCATGGGCCCGGGCTTTTTCGAGGCCACAGATACCGCACCATCGGATGCCCCCGAAGCGGCAGCCGCAGGGCCTGTCGCATCCACTACGGCCACCCGCAGACCCGCAATGGCAAGATGATAGGCGATAGCGGCCCCAACAATCCCAGCCCCAGCGATGATCACGTCATGGTCGTAATTCTGCACCAACTCAGGCCCCTGACCGCTCTTTCGTTTGTCCAAAGGCTATCGGCTAGCAGATCACGGCGCGATGCAAAAGTTAGGCGCCAAGCTACAACAAAATTTGGATGATTACGAACGCCAACACGCATAGCAATGGCACAACGGGCCAAGGTATAATGAAAGTTATAGGTATGGCGCGCTTTATTGTATTGATCGCTTTGGGGAAAGTGGTTGCTTTGGTGCCATCCAATTACGCTTTGTGGAATTGGCAACAATCAAAGCAACAGCGGCACAGGCCGCACCCAACTCGGAGGAAGATATGGCTTTTATCAAACGGCTGACATCCGGACTGGCCGTCGCGGCTGTGGCTCTGGCCGCGACCTTGGGCATGGCTCAGGCACAAGACAAATCCACCATCGACGAAATCCGTGATCGCGGCAAACTGCGCATCGCGGGCATCCTGAACGAGGACCCCTATTTCTCCAAAGACCCGCGCTCGGGCGAGTGGCGCGGCTTTGTCGTTGAAATGGGCAAGGATATGGCAAACGAATTGGGCGTGGAGCTTGAGGTCGTTGAATCCAGCTGGGCCAATTCGATCCTCGACGTGCAATCAGGCAAGGTGGATCTCGCCTTTGCCTTGACGGCCCTGCCCAAGCGGGCAATGGCGGTGCATTTTTCCGCTCCAACCTATTACAACAGCTTTGTCATCATCTCGCCCAAGCCCGAACTTGACGGCAAAAGCTGGGCTGATTTGAACGATCCCGCTTATACCATCGCGGTCGACCTTGGCTCGTCGCAAGACCAGATCACCAAAGCCTACTTGCCCAAGGCGAATATCCTGCGCTTCAAAACCCGGGATGAGGCGGTTCTTGCCGTTGCCACGGGCAAGGCTGATGCCATCATCAACACGGTCTTCAACGGTATGGTGATGACGAAAAAGAATGCCGCCGTAGGCGCGGTCTATGTGCCGACGCCGATCCTCTCGTCACCCTCGGTCATCGGGATGAACCACAACTCTGATGACGTCTGGCGTGGTTTCGTGTCAGCATGGGCCGATTACAACCGTCGTGTGGGCAACAACCAGACGTGGATCCTGATGGGACTGGAGCCCTTTGGCCTTGGGCTTGACGATCTGCCCTCGGGCTTTGACATCAACGGCTAAACCTCTCGCGCGGGTCGCAATAGGTGGCCCGCGCATCACCGCGTGACGGCAGGAGACAGGCCGAATGTATCATTGGGATTTCTACACGGTCCTGCAATCCTTCGACCTGTTCTTGATCGGCATCTGGACAACGCTGCTTTACACCATCGGGTCCATCGCCTTGGGTGTGGTCATCGGACTGACCGCCTGCTTTGCGCGGTTGTCGCGATTCTGGGCGGTGCGGTTGCTGGCGCGCAGCTATCAAGAACTGTTCCGTTGCACGCCGCTTTTGGTTCAGATCCTTTGGGCCTATTACGCCCTGCCGATGCTGTTGGGCATCTCGATCTCCAACACAGTCGCAGGTCTGCTGACCCTGTCGCTTTATGTCGGCTCCTTTTATGCCGAAATTTTCCGGGGCGGCATCAATGCCATCGACAAGGGCCAACGCGAGGCGGCGGCGGCCATCGGCATGTCGGGCGTGCAATCCATGCGCTACATCATCTTGCCGCAGGCCGTGAAAAAGATGCTGCCCGCTTTCATCAACCAATCGGTCATTCAGGTAAAGAACACCTCCTTGCTCTACGCAATCTCGATTGCCGAGTTGACCTATATGACCTCGGTCGTGAATTCCGAAACCTATCGCCCGCTCGAGGCCTATTCGCTGGCGGCGGTGATGTATTTCGTGATGCTGTTCCCACTGACCCAAGTGGCCGATCACTTTGAACGCCGCATGCGGCGCAGCGACTGACAGGGGAGTCCCATGACCCAAGCCACAATCTCGCTGCGCGGGCTGACCAAATCCTTTGGCGCGCTGCAGGTCCTTAACGGGATCGACCTTGATCTGATGCCGGGGGAGGTGCTGGGTGTGATCGGCCCGTCTGGTTCGGGGAAATCCACCCTGATCCGTTGCATGAACATGATGGAACTGCCCACAAGCGGCAGCTTGCTGTTCAAGGGCCAAGCCATCAGTCCACGGTTTCGCGGCAAGGATGGGCAACCCGGCATGGGGGAATTGCGCAAGCGCGTGGGGATGGTGTTTCAGCATTTCAACCTGTTTCCGCATCTGACGGTGCTGGACAATGTCACCCAAGGGCCGCGCATTGTTCTGAAAGAAGATCGCGCCGAAGCCGAGGCCACCGCCCACGATCTGTTGGCGCAGGTGGGGCTGGCGGACAAGGCGCAGGCCTACCCCTCGCATCTGTCGGGGGGGCAAAAGCAACGCGTTGCCATCGCACGGGCCTTGGCGATGAAGCCCGATGTGCTGCTTTTGGATGAGGTGACAAGCGCGCTTGACCCCGAGCTGGTGGGCGAGGTTCTGGGGGTGATCCGCGCGCTGGCGGGCAAGGGCATGACCATGGTTATCGTAACGCATGAGATGGGCTTTGCCGCCGATGTGGCAAGCCGGGTCTTGTTCATGGAACAGGGCCGCATCGCCGAAGAGGGAACCCCCGAGGATATCTTGCGCAACCCGAAATCTGAACGGCTGCAAGCGTTTCTGTCGCGCTTTCACGCCTGACGCTTTCAGGCTGGGCATGCCCGCCCCGCAGCCTTGCGCAGCACGGCTTTCTTTGATCTGCTGGACGCGGGGAAAAAGGCTGCAACGGGGGCGGAATGACCACACCAAGGGCAAAGCCTGCCGCAACGCCAGATCGCCGGGCAAAGGTCGATATTTCCTTGCTGCAAACCTTTCATCTGGTCGCCCGGACCGGGTCTTTTTCTGCGGCATCGCGTGAGCTGAGCATTTCGTACCAAAGTGCGGCAAACCATGTGCGCAGGCTGGAACAGATGTATGGCGCGCAGCTGATCGAGGCGGAAAAGGGGTCTCGCCGCGTGGCGCTCACACCGCAGGGCAAGGCGCTTTACGCCTCGCTTGGTGAAGAGTTGGAGACCATCCTTTCGCGCATTTCAGTGCTGCTGCACGATGTCAGGTCCGTCTTGCGGGTTGGCGTTCCGCAAGCGCTGTTTCATCAGTTCTTTCCGGCCATCCTGACGCAATTCAGGATCGAGGCACCAGATATCGAAATGGCGTTCTTTGAGCGGGACACGACGCTGGAACGCATGATGATGGATGGGGATCTGGACGCGGCAGTCAGTGAACGCAGCTTTAGCCACCCGGCCATCAGCCAAAATGCCTTGGGAACCTATCGACTGGCATTGGTCTGGCCAACGGCGTGGTCACAAGGGCCGGGCGCAATCGTGCCAAGGGCAGGCGCGCTTGATTGTCTGATCGACCGGCCCTTCATCACCTATGAAAACGGGCAGATGGTGCGCAACAGGTCCATTGAATACCTGACGGCCATGTTCGGGGGCGTGCCGCCAAAGCTGTCGACAACGGCATCGGGCAGCACCAGCATCACGCGCCTTATTCTGGCCGGTCTTGGCTACGGCATCGTTCCCGAATGGTGCGTGCACGAGACGGAAGATGGCGTGTCAAAGATTGTGTTGACCGAGATGGAGCCGATGAAGCTGTGGTTTGCGCATACCGCCTTTCTTGGCGGCAATCGCTTCATCGGCCTGTTGAATGACCTATGCAGGCTGTCCATGGCCGGTGGCGAGGATCGCTCAGCACGGGCAAAATCCGACGACTGACCCCAACTGGACCGGATTGCGCGAGCATCTGTTCCGGCCAAAGGTGAACGGGGCCAAAGCGACCAAGAGGGCGGCGTTTTTCAAACACCCCCCTCTCCACCGCTCAGGGACCGCAAATTACACGGTCGGATGTGTTCGGTCAGATGGGTCACCCGATCAAATCATAAGACCGGACGACCCGCATTTCACCTGTCCCGGCAGCCGGGCACGTTGAGGTCTTGGCAGAAGTAACCAGCGGCCCCCCCGATAACAGCCCCTGTAACCGGGCTCCCGCCCGTAGCGCCAGAAATGATCGCACCGCCTGCCGCCCCAGCGACACCGCGCTGTGTGTTGTTCTCAAGACAACCGGTCAGGCCAAAGAAGACCGGCACGAAAATAAGCGTTTTGATAAGCATTGAAAGCTCCTCTGATCTTGGGTTAGCCGCAATCCATCGGAAAAAAACAGAGCGAGGAATGCAGCCATTCGCCACGTCGATTGTAGCGCTGTTCCGAACTCTACGGCAAAGCCCGAAGGGCCATGCTGCCGTAGATCAGCGGTTTATCGCGATACAGACCCAAGACGGTTCGTTTTCCCAAGACCCGTTTTCGTCAATCGCCGATCAAACATCCAGAGTCCGTCCGGGTTTACTGGACACCGAGCCATGATCGAAACAAGACGTTTTCAAAAGTCATCTGCAAGGCCGAAAGCCAGACCAAAAGGCGTGCTCGCCGGTGACCGAGGCTTTTAAAGCGTCAGCTTTACCGTCATCGCATCTTCCGACCTGAAACGATTTGGTCCTTGCATCGCTGACGGCCCCGGCCACGAATGAAGCCTGCGCTGCTTTTTGGACGCGAAAGCACCGGTGCCATTTGCTTTGCTGTCTCCGCGATGATGCATGGGGATGGCGTGGCACCGGCTTCCCTCCGGGTTTATTGCCGAAGCAACCTCCCCCGCACGGAATATCTTTGCGCTTTGTCGGAAAATTGGGTCACTCTACTCAAGGGAGAACTTGAGGGAGGACACCCATGCTCGATTCCACGACGGACGCTCAGGTCTCGGCGTTTTTGGCTGATTTTGGCGACGCGCTGACGGCGGGCGACATAGATCGCGCCACCGCCATGTTTCAAGAGGATTGCTATTGGCGCGACCTCGTCACCTTTACTTGGAACATCAAGACTGTCGAAGGCCACGACGAAGTTGCCGATATGTTGCGCCACCAACTGGCCACGACAAAGCCGTGTAACTGGCAGATTGCCGAAGGCGAGTCTGCATCCGAAGATGGCGGCATCACAACGGCATGGATCAGCTTTGAGACGGCCGTGGCGCGGGGCTATGGCCTGATCCGGCTGAAGGGCGGCAAGATCTGGACGCTGCTGACCTCGATGGTGGAGTTGAAGGGCCATGAAGAGCCGTTGGGCTTTGATCGCCCCATGGGTGCCAAGCACGGGGCCGACAAGCACCGCCCGACTTGGTTGGAAGACCGAGAGGCCGAGGCGCGCGAGCTGGGCTATACCAAACAGCCCTATGTCTTGATTATCGGTGGTGGGCAGGGTGGCATCGCCCTTGGCGCACGGCTGCGGCAATTGGGCGTGCCGACGATCATCGTGGAAAAGAACGAACGGCCCGGCGACAGCTGGCGCAACCGCTACAAGTCGCTCTGCCTGCATGATCCGGTCTGGTATGACCACCTGCCCTATTTGCCGTTCCCGCCGAACTGGCCCGTGTTCGCGCCCAAGGACAAGATCGGCGACTGGCTGGAAATGTATACCAAGATCATGGAGTTGAACTACTGGACCATGACCACCTGCAAACACGCCTCATTTGATGAGGCCACGCAGGAATGGACCGTGGTGGTCGACCGTGACGGGGCCGAGGTCACGCTGAAACCAAAGCAACTGGTTCTGGCCACGGGCATGTCGGCCAAGGCGAATATGCCCAAATATCCGGGGATGGAGAGGTTCAAGGGCGATCAGCACCATTCCTCCCGGCACCCCGGGCCAGATGCCTATAAAGGCAAGCGGGCCGTAGTGATCGGCTCAAACAACTCGGCGCATGATATCTGTGCGGCCCTTTGGGAAAACGATGTCGATGTCACGATGGTGCAGCGGTCATCCACCCATATCGTGCGGTCCGACACGTTGATGGATATTGGCCTTGCGGGTCTTTATTCCGAACAGGCGGTGCGGGGGGGCATGACCACCAACAAGGCCGATATGATCTTTGCCAGCCTGCCCTACCGAATTTTGCATGAATTCCAGATCCCGCTTTATGACCAGATGCGCGAAAAGGATGCGGCATTCTATGCCGGGTTGGAAAAGGCGGGGTTCTGGCTGGATTGGGGGGACGATGGCTCGGGCCTGTTCATGAAATATCTACGGCGCGGGTCGGGATATTACATCGACGTTGGGGCAAGCCAGTTGATCATCGACGGCAAGATCAAGCTGGCGCATGGCAATGTGCGTGAGATCACCGAAGATGCCGTGGTGCTGGAGGATGGCACCGTCCTGCCAGCCGATGTGATCGTCTATGCCACGGGCTATGGGTCGATGAACGGCTGGGCGGCGGATTTGATTGGCCGCGATGTCGCGGACAAGGTTGGCAAATGCTGGGGCCTTGGGTCAGACACCACCAAGGATCCCGGCCCTTGGGTTGGCGAGCAGCGCAATATGTGGAAGCCGACGAAACAAGATGGCCTGTGGTTCCACGGCGGCAACCTGCACCAGTCGCGCCACTATTCACAGTTTCTGTCCCTGCAATTGAAGGCACGGATGGAGGGCATTCCCACCCCCGTCTATGGCATCCCAGAGACGTATCTGCTGGGCTGATCGACGCCGCCCCCCCCGGCACGCCAAGCGCATCGGGGGGGCTTTTCGAAAGGAACGCTATTCAACCCGTTAAAGCGCCCTATTGCAGAGCAAACGGGTGTCCTTTGCGAATGACCTCGCGGACGGACGGCCTGCCTCAATCATCCCCAATGTTCACCTCTGACACAGGGTGGGGAATATGTGACGGGCGCGGATTACCGGCCAGTCCACTTTGGCGGGCGCTTTTCGGCAAAGGCGCGCGCGCCTTCTTTTGCATCTTCCGACCCAAGGATATGCCCTGCAACCTCGGCCTGCCGGGCGAACATCTCTTCGCGTGACCAATCTGCCTGACCATTGATGATCCGCTTACTGACATCGACCGAAAGTGGGGCATTGGCCACAATCTCTTGCGCCAGCGCCATCGCCTCTGCCAGTGCGCTACCCGGTTCGGTCAACCGGTTTATCAGACCAAACCGCTCCAGCCGTTCGGCCGAGATCATGGCCCCCGTCAGCGCCAGTTCCATCGCGATTGTCTTGGGGATCAAACGGGGAAGCCGCAAAAGACCGCCTGCAATTGCGGCCAGCCCCCGCTTTGCCTCTGGCAGGCCAAACTGTGCATCGCGCGCGGCCACGACCAGATCGCAGGCCAGCACGGCCTCGAACCCGGCGGCCAGCGCATACCCCTCCACGGCCGCGATGAGCGGCTTGCGCGGCGGCGTCATGGCGATCCCCATCATGCCCCGATGGGCAACGCGGATCACCTCGCCCCGCAAGAACGCCTTGAGATCCATGCCGGAACAAAACGTCCCGCCTGCCCCGGTCAAGATGCCCACGCGCAGATCGTCGCGGTGATCCAACTCATCCACCGCGGCACAGACGCCATATGACACTGCCCCGTTGATGGCGTTGCGCTGCGCGGGTCGATTGATCGTGATCGTCATGATCCCGTCGGCATGGTCGATCAGAACTTCGGGGTCAGACATGGGGACCTCAGGGTATAAAGGGCGCGACATGTGCCGCACCAGTGAAATTCGTGGCGTAGGTGTCGCTCATTCTACCGGGTGAAATCCGAAGGTCCATCAGATTGAGGCCTTGGGTCAAGCGCGCCTTTTCAGATGTTTTCCCAGACGAACCCCGTAAGACCTTGCCCCTTCCCTTGCTTGACAAGCCCGCCGCCACCCCGCCTTCTGGGCTTTGGAACTCAGGAGGACACGACAATGCACCCGACTTTGGCAAAGGGCAATGCGGCGGTGATCACCGGTGCGGCGTCTGGCATCGGCCTTGCCGCCGCGCAGTATCTGGCACGTATTGGCATGCGGGTTTGTCTTGCAGACATCGGCTCCGACAGGCTGGCCCGCGCAAAAGAGCAGATTATCGCCTCGGGCGCTGCAGCAGCAGATGTTATCGTTCAGGAAACAGATGTCGGCGACACGGCAGCTTTGCATGAACTGGCGGACGCGGCCTTTGCTGCGTTCGGTGCCGTCCATGTGCTGATGAACAATGCCGGGATGCAGCCCGGATCAAGTATTTTCGACGCCGAGGCCAATTGGGACCGCATCATTGCCGTCAACATGTTTGGTGTGATCCGAGGCGCGCAAATCTTTGCACCACGGATGATCGCGGGTGGCGCATCTGGTTTGATCATCAACACCGGGTCAAAGCAGGGGATCACCACGCCGCCGGGCGATCCGGCCTATAACCTCTCAAAAGCCGGGGTAAAGGTGTTCACCGAGGCGCTGCAACATCATCTACGCAACATCGCGGATTGTCAGGTTGAAGCGCGCCTGTTCATCCCGGGCTATGTTCACACACCCCTGACGGCCCATGGGCGCATCGAAAAACCACCCGGCGCATGGACGCCCGAGCAAACGGTGGATTTTCTGTTCACCGCGATTGAGCGGGGCGATTTCTACATCCTTTGCCCGGACAACGAGGTTGAGCGGCGCACGGATGAAAAGCGCATCCTTTGGGCGGCCGGGGACATTGCCGAAAACCGCCCGCCCTTGTCTCGTTGGCACCCCGACTATGCGGAGCCCTTCAAGAAGTGGCTGCAAGAATAGCCTTTTTCGCATAGCACTTTGGCCCCCCTATGAATGAACATTCACAAAGGGGCCAAGGGCACGACGTTAACGCGTGGCTGCGAAAGCAGCCACACAAGGCCCCAGTCATTGCGTCAAAGCCCGTTCGCCTTGGCGATAAAATCGGACAAATGCGGCACGTAGTCTTCTGGCCCATTGCCGCCTGTGGCCATCGCCATTGCGAATGAGCTTTTCACCGCACTTGCCAGTGGCGTTGCCACAGTGGCGGCATTTGCCATCGATTCCACATAGCGCATGTCTTTGTATGCGTTGCCCAAAGTGAACCTGTGCGCCTCTCGGTTGCCTTCCAGCGCATAGCCCATGAAGGTTTGATAAAACCCACAATCCATCCGCCCGCCGCGAATGACCTTGTCAA
This sequence comes from Paracoccaceae bacterium, assembly GCA_021741245.1. Taxonomy (GTDB): domain Bacteria; phylum Pseudomonadota; class Alphaproteobacteria; order Rhodobacterales; family Rhodobacteraceae; genus Pseudotabrizicola. The sequence continues at coordinate 4,781 of JAIOYF010000001.1, read as the reverse complement.
ATTCGGCAACGGGAATGCCAACCTTGCGCGACAGGGCCAGCGCCTCGGAATAAAGGGCGGCATAGCCCAGCGAGATGAAGTTGTTCAGAAGTTTCATCTTGTGCCCATCCCCAACTGCGCCGATGTGCACGATTTTCGCAGCCCAAGTGGCGATGATCGGCTGTGCCCTTGCAAAACTGGCGTCACTGGCACCAACCATGCAGTCAAGCGTGCCGGCCCAAGCCTCTTTGGGGGTGCGCGACAGCGGGGCATCGACAAAATCGACGCCGATTTCGGCCAGTTCTGCCGCCAAGGTCAGGCTGACCGTAGGGTCGGATGTGGAACAATCCACCACCATCGCACCCTTCGCCAAGCCCGGTTTCATCGCCGTCACAACCGATGCCACCTCGGGCGAGCCGGTCAGACACAGCAAGACAACATCACAGCGCCGCCCAAGATCTTCGAGCGAGGCGGCCTCAACCGCGCCACGGGCCACCAAGTCATCGACTGCCTCACGTTTGCGATGGGCAACCACGGTCAACGGATAGCCCTTTTCAACGAGGTTCTTGGCCATACCATGGCCCATCAGGCCAAGACCGACAAAACCAACTTTTTCATACGTTTGCGTCATAGTCATTCTCCGGGGGTGGGTCAGGCAGACAGTTGAGTGGCGATGAATTGGATGCCGATTTCGGGGCTGGTCAAGACTGGCAGGGGGGCAAGCGCGTCTTGCACCAAGGCCACTGCACGCGCCATGGAGGCCTGCGCAAGGACAATGACATCTGTTTTCCGGGCCAAATCACGCAGGCTTTGCGCCACCATCTCATCATGCCCAGCGGTGTCACCCGCGCTGAGTTTATGAAAGGCGCCTTCGGCCACTTGAGCGATGACCGAGCAATCGCGGTTCGCCCGTGCGGCACTGCGCGCGATCAAATCACTGGTGGGGTGCAATGTCGTGCTCAGCGTCGCAAGAACGCCAATTCTTGGGCCCCTTTCCACTGCGGCACGGGCCATCCCCTCATCAATGCGAAAAAGCGGCACGGGGCAAAACGCCTTGGCTGCATCGACGGCAGGGCCAAGCGAGGAACAGGTCACAACAACTGCGCTTGCGCCAGCATCAACCGCCGAACGGATCATTTGGGCCAGTCGCCACATCGTCACCTGGGACAGCTCACCGTCGCGGATCGTCCCGCGCAGAAGGCTTTCATCCAACATGTTGAAGCCTTGCCATTGGGGCAAGTGCGTCTTGGTGAGTGCGTCAAACGCAGGGATCAGCCCGGATACCGTATGAATCATCGCGATTTGGCCCGGTTTCACATGCGTTTGCGGTGACATGGCAGATTTTCCCGAGGTTGGCGTTGGATTTCAAAGGACAACACCAACAGAGATGCCCCCCACATGATGCTTATGCAATTGGAAACCGTGCTGAGCTGCGGAATTTCACAGGTCGCGGCATGTGGTCTTGGCCGTCATTTTCGCTGTTCGGGATTGCGGCGTCGTTGATAGCGGCACGCGTTCACATGCAAACACACAAGCTTGGCTGCGTGTCGGATTCCGCCAATAGATCTGGTGATCTTGCGCCCTTCCTCGGGTCTTGGGTGGCTTTTGCCCCCCACCGCACAAGGTTCATCATATTGGCAAAGGCTGGGCAGTCCCGGACTGGGCCAGCCGATACGGGTTGACCAAACCGTGCAGACATAGACAAGAAGACATATCGAAATGGACGGAGAAAGACATGACCAAACGCATCATCTTTACGGGTGGCACCGGCAAAGCCGGCCGCCATGCCCTGCCGCATCTGCTGGCAAAGGGCTACAAGATCCTGAACGTCGACCTGAAGCCATTCGATCATCCCGGCGTCAACACGCTGATCGCTGATATCACCGACAGCGGGCAGGTTTTCAATGCCTTCACCACCCATTTCGGCTTTGACGGCTATGACGAAGGCGCGCCACCAAAGGCCCCGGATGCCATCGTGCATTTCGCGGCTGTGCCACGGGTGATGATCAACACAGACAATGTCACCTTTGCGCAGAACACCGTCGGCACCTATAACGTGCTCGAAGCGGCGATGAAGCTGGGCGTGCGCAAGGTGATCTTTGCGAGTTCCGAAACCACCTATGGCGTCTGCTTTGCCGAAGGTGACAAGGATTATCATTCCTTCCCCTTGGAAGAGGATTATGACAGCGATCCGATGGACAGCTATGGCCTATCAAAAGTGGTCAACGAAAAGACTGGCCGCGCCTTTGCCATGCGTTACGGTGCCGATGTCTATGCCCTGCGCATCGGCAATGTGATCGAACCGCATGAATATGCCAACTTCCCCGGCTATCTTGCCGATCCGCTCAGCCGCAAGCGCAACGCCTGGACCTATATCGACGCCCGCGATCTGGGTGAGATTGTGCATCTGTGCCTGCAAAAGGACGGGCTTGGATATCAGGTCTTCAACGCGGTGAATGACACTATCACCGCCAATCTGCCGACGGCCGAATTTCTGGCGAAATATGCGCCGAACACGCCAATCACCCGGCCGATGGGTCCGCACGAAGGCCCACTTTCCAACCGCAAGATCCGCGAAGTGCTGGGCTTCAAAGAGGCGCACCCGTGGCGGAACTATGTAAAGGTTTGATCTGACCAAACCGGGGCGGCACAACGGCGCTGCCCCAGTTTGTAGAACGATGTGTAAGTTTGCCTGAATCGTGGCATGATTTCCCCGTGCTATGTCCGTTTAATTTATTGGAAAGAGGGGATTGCAGCGACACGGATCGGGCAAAGGGGGCCAGACAAAAAGGCAAATCCCTTTGCACCTGATTGCGGCCGTCGCCGAGGCAAATGAGCGCCCCTTGCGCATCATTAACGGGGAGAGGTGACTGCCCGATGCTCCCCGCCGCAAAGTGATGGAAACCATGTATTTGCTTTCCTATTTGCCCAAAGAAAGTGCCGAACACTTGGCCTCGATGTATTCAATACCAGTGTACACTTTGGTTCTATAGTTGGCATAGATCATCTTGACCAACAGTGTGCGGGAAACTCGGTCACCATATAAATCAAACACTTTCAATATTTTATAAGAAATCTAACGGATTTCTATATAACCGCGTCGACCAAAGACCACCCGTACGATCACAAATGAGATACCATACAGAGCGTTTCGCCCTACGGTCTTGGACAGTTTTAGTTTGTATCGCTGGAACGACATGGCACTATCACCCAAGAGCGCAGTATTTGGCGACGTTCGATCGTGTGAACTGAAATTTTACAATGGGGAATTGTGATGTCATGGACCGGTATTTTCGGGCGCAATGTGTCGGATATGTTCAACAAGGGCGTGGACGGCTATTTCGGCTTCCAGAGTTTCAATCTGGGCGGGCCAATCTATCCGGTGCAGGTTGACAGCGAAAGCACGGCAAACAGGCTGATCTTGCAATCCTCAACCGAGGGCTTTGGTTTGCCTTTGTTTTTAAGCGAGGTCATTTTTGTTGGAACAGGCATTCAGACCACACCTCAACCCCTGACCGGTGGGGTTGGGAACATTCCACGACTTAGCGCCGGCACAGTCAATCAACTCATCATTAGGGTGAATATTGATTTGGACAATCTGCTGACGGCTTTGGCACTGGCAACAACCGACGACGAACGGCAGCGTATACAAAGGTTGATCCCCGAGGTCGCAACCGAGGACCATATGCGCAGCCAAGTGGCCACAGCTGTGATCAATGTTGACCCCTTTGCTGCCGCCGTATTGGGCACAGCGATGGTGCAAAGCTTTCAAGCGCGAAGCGATGCGCCCATGCGGGCCTTCCTCAGCCAGTTCAATCATTTCTCGACGACGCTTGCGCCAGACAGCGATCTTGTCGGCTTTGACAATTCCGATTTTCTGATCGGCGGGCCGGGCATCACCAATATCTTTGCCGGTGGTGGCAATGACACTCTGGATGGCGGTGGCGGTCCCAATGGGATGAACGGGCAGAATGGGGCCGATCTTTACCTCATGGGGGCTGGCCCTGACACTCTGGCGGACGATGGCACGGATGGAGCCCTTGACATTGCCACCTATCAAAATGCCCCCGGCCCGATTTCGGTAGATATGGAAAGCACTGGCGCAATTGCAATGACGGGTTGGGCTGCGGGCGATAGTTTTGGCGGTATCGAGGGGATCATCGGATCGGCCTTTGCCGACGTGATCGTCGGGCGCAGCACCGTGTTCGGCCCATTATCGTCGGACCTGCTTCAGGGTGGAGCGGGCGATGATACTCTGATCGGTGGCGAAGGGGCCGATACGTTGGTCGGGGGGCCGGGCAATGACGTGATCGACGGGGGCGGGAACCTTGATCAACTCGGCAACCCCGGTGGTCCGGGAGATATGGTCGTCTACAGCGCAGGTCCAACCGAGGTTCATTTCTTCAACGCGACAAATGGGCTCTTGGTCGTCACCCCACTCGGCGGGGTTGATCTGGTGCGCAATGTCGAAACCTTTAGCTTTGCCGGGCAGTTATTCGGTCTGGGGCAACTGACCTTGTCGAGCGCAAACCTCAGGATCGGTGACACAGCGGCCAACACTTTCACCGGCGGCGCTGGGGTGGACCTGCTTTTTGGCGGGGGCGGCAACGACCAGATGTCCGGTGAAGGTGCGGCCGATATTTTGGACGGCGGCGCGGGAAATGACTGGATCACCCCCGGTGGAGGGGCTGATACGGTGGAGGGTGGCGATGGCGTGGATATGGTCAGCTTTGTCGACGCCACCGTGCGCGCGGTGATCGATCTGGTGGCAGGCACGGCGGTGATCGGGGCCGAAACCGACG